>NZ_LRHX01000008.1:0-9277 GCF_001758645.1 Janthinobacterium sp. MP5059B
TGGCTTCCGCCGACGTGCCGCCACCATTGCTGGCCGTGTAGGAGAAGCTGTCCGGCCCGGAATAACCTGCCGCAGGCGTGTAAGTAATGCTGGTGCCGCTGACCGTCGCCGTGCCGTGGCCGGCAGCGGAGGCCACCGCCACCGACGTCGCCGCGCCGCCGCTCAGGTTCAGGGTGATCGGATTGGCGCTGCTGCCATACGCCACCGTCGCACTGACGGCGCCGGCCACTGGGGGCGCCACCACCACCGTGACGGAGTAAGCACGCGACCCCGTGTAAGGTCCGCTGCCGCTGCTGCTGTCGGTCGCGGTGACGGTGAAGTTATATGGCCCCGCTGCCGTCGGCGTGCCGGACAAGGTGCCGTCCGCCGCCAGGCTCAGGCCCGTCGGCAAGCTGCCGCCGGTGATGGCATAGCTATACGGGGCCGTGCCGCCGCCGGCGGCAATGCCCTGGCTGTAGGCGACGCCGGCTGTCATCGCCGGCATGACCGTCGGCGTGATGCTGATCGTTGGTGCTGCCACCGTCATCGAGTAGGCGCGCGCGCCAGAGTATGGGCCGCTGCCCGTCGAACTGTCGGTGGCGCGCACGGTAAAGTTGAAGACGCCGCCCGCCGTCGGCGTACCCGACAGCACGCCGGTGGAGGCATTCAAGGTCAGGCCGGCCGGCAAGGTGCCGGCGCTGATGGCGTAGGTGTACGGCCCGGTACCGTTCGCGGCCGTCACGCTCTGGCTGTATGCGCTACCCACGGTTGCCGCGGGCACGGTGCTTGGCGCAATCGTGATGGTGGGGCCGCCAACCGTGATCGTCACGGTGGCGGGCGCCGAGGTGCCGATGCCGTTCGTAGCCGTGTAAGTGAAGCTGTCCGGCCCGCCGTAGCCGGCCGTCGGCGTGTAGGTGATGCTGGTGCCGCTGGCCGTCGCCGTGCCGTGCGAGGCAGCGGAGGCCACGGCCACCGACGTCGCCGCGCCGCCGCTCAGGTTCAGGGTGATCGGGTTGGCGCTGCTGCCGTAGGCCACGGTGGCGCTGGCGGCGCCGGCCACGGGAGCACCGGCCGCGACGGTGACGGAATACGCGCGCGACCCCGTGTAGGGGCCGCTGCCGCCGCTGCTGTCGGTCGCGCTGACGGTAAAGTTATACGGTCCCGCTGCCGTGGGCGTGCCGGACAGGGTGCCGTTCGCGGCCAGGCTCAAGCCCGTGGGCAGGCTGCCGCCGGTGATGGCATAGGTATAGGTGGCCGTGCCGTTCGCCGCAGTGATGCCCTGGCTATAGGCAAGACCGACGGTCATTGCCGGCATGACCGTCGGCGCGACGGTGATGGTTGGCGCATTGACCGTCAGCGCATAAGCGCGCGTGCCATTGGCAGCCAGCGAGTCCGTGGCCCGCACGGTGAAATTGAACGTGCCTCCCGCCGTCGGCGTGCCAGACAGACTACCGGCGCCGGACAGGCTCATGCCTGCAGGCAGGCTGCCAGCCGTCACCGCGTAGGTGTAGGGCGCCGCGCCGCCCGTCGCGCTCAAGGCCGTCACAGGATAAGCCTGGGCCACCGTCGCAGTCGGCACGGTGGCAGGCGACAGCACGATGGCGGAAGTGATCGTGACGTTGTACACGATGGGCTGCGCCACATCGTCCTTGACGGTGAAGGTATCGGAGGTCGCGCTGAGATTCGTATTCCTGTAGCGCACGGCATTCGTCTGGTTCGAATCCTCCAGCGTGCCGTGTTGCGGCGGCACCAGGGTGCCCGTCAGGCCGAAGGGGGAACAAGCCGAATTGGAATAATCCTCGTAATACTCTTGCCCCGCCACCACGCTGATGTTGCGCGGACTCGGGCAGGCACTGGCGGCGGAAGCCTGGCTGGAAAAGAGGGATAGCAAGACAAACAGCAGGGTTCCCGCCAGGCGCATCAGCCACGATGGCAGCAAGCCTTGGACAGGCGGCGCGCCATGGGCCCTGGCAATGAAGCCATCAACACTCCGGACAGGCGTGGATAGCCATCCAAATTTCGTGAAATTTAGAAACATTTGTCTTCCCTCAATACATTTATCTTGGCGCTGGAGCTATTGCAGATAACGGTCAAGGCAAACCTGCACGCCGATGACAACTACCGTCAACAGGACTCAAGGTGGCTTCCCAGCATGATTAAACCTTGCTTTAAGTCAATCTATGCTACTACGGCTTACAAAGAAAGCAACTATAAAATATTATCAAATAGGGAAGTTTTTTAATAAAAATCAATTGCTATTAAAATAGTGTATTTATTCAACAACAATTATGGAAAAGAAACCCGCGTGGGAGGCTATATTGACCTGCTCGCCGTAAGCCATGCGGACGTGGCATCAGGCTAGTCTGCATGGCCAACAGCAAGGGCTTGCCGCCCATTTTCCCTGTCGAGTACGCTCGGTGCGCCAACGGGAAGACGGCTTTGCATGGGGAAATTCTGGCGGCGCATGCTTGCCGCTGCAGCAGCAGCGACCGCATCGAATACGGCCTCGCGTACCCTGCCCTCAGTTGCACGCACGCCACGCCGGAGGCTGTCACCTTGCAAGCCACCCGCGCAGAAATCTTGCCAGCGGGCAGCATGGCCTGCCCGGCATGTTGCCCGGCAGGCCATGGCACCTGCTGTCAGCTTTACTGCAGTGCTTGCTTTAAACCCTGCGCAAACTCCGCGCCATGCTTGACCTGCGCGGTGGACGCCTTCAGGGTGGCGCCGATGGGCTCGGCGCGGCCAGCCAGGCATTGCCCCAGGAAGTTTTCCGTCACCGCATTGAAGGCGATGTTGTTCACGGGCCGGGCAAAGCCATGGCCCTCGTCGGGGAACAGCACATACGTGACGGGGATGTTCTTGGCCGCCATGGCCGCCACGATCTGGTCCGATTCAGCCACGTTGACGCGCGGGTCGTTCGCGCCCTGGCCGATCAGCAGCGGGCGCTGGATATTCTGCGCAAAGTTCAGCGGCGAACGCTCCTTCAGCAGCGCCTTGCCCTCTTCCGTGGTCGGGTCGCCCATGCGCTTGTAGAACTGCTGCTTGCCCGCTTCCCAATACGGCGGTATGGTTTGCAGCAAGGTAAACAGGTTAGACGGGCCGACGATGTCGACGCCGCAGGCAAACGTCGTCGGCGTGAACGCCATGCCGGCCAGGGTGGCATAACCCCCATACGAGCCGCCCATGATGGCCACCTTGTCGGCCGTGGTCACGCCGCTTTTCACCGCCCATTGCACCGCGTCGAGCAAGTCGTCATGCATCTTGCGGCCCCACTGCAGGTCGCCGGCCGAGATGAATTGCTTGCCGAAGCCCGTCGAGCCGCGGAAGTTCACCGACAGCACGGCGTAGCCGCGGTTGGCCAGCCACTGGTGATAGCCATTGTAGCCATACGTATCGCGCGCCCACGGGCCGCCGTGCACCAGCAGCACCATCGGCACCGCCTGCGATGGCGTGCCGCCGGCGCTCGCCTTCGATGCTTGCGGCAGAGTCAGATACGACACCAGGTTCAGGCCGTCGCGCGCCTTGATTTGCTGCGGATACATGGGCACCAGCGGTGCGCCTTCCAGTTCCGGACGCGTCACGTACAGCCGCGTGAGCTTCCTGGTCTTGCGTTCGTACAGCCAGCTCGATGGCGGCGCCGTGACGGCATCGACGGCCACCAGCCATTTATCGTCCGCATCCGTGCGCGACGTTACCGTGAACTGGCCCTGGGTATTTTTTTTCAGGAAGGCCAGGTCGGCTTTCAGGTCGTTCGTCAGCGGCAGATATTCCTGCTGCAGAAAATTGACCGTGTAGGCCTGCACGCGGCCCGTGCGCGTGTCGTACAACGCATCGGCAATATCCGTGCGCGGGTCTTGCGCCACCACCGTGCTCTTGCCGCTGGCCACGTCCTGCGCCAGCAGCGCCGAGGTATTGCGGCCGCGCGAATCGTTCCAGTACAGGGTCTTGCCATCGACCGTGAACGCCAGCGGCGACGTGGTCTGCGCATCTTCCAGGCCCACTTCGGCCAGCGGCGTGCTCTCGACCTTGCCATCGGCCAGGCGGAAATACGTCATGCCGCCATCGGCGCGCGCCTTGCTGGCAATGCGCAAGTTGAGCAGTTCATCGGCGACATAGCCGCCATAGCCATCATTCTGCTGCACCAGGGTCAGCTTGCCGCTGGCCAGGTCCAGGCTGTACACGTCGTGCCAGCGCGCATCGCGGTTATTGATGCCGACGAGGATGCGGTCCTTCACCTTGCTGCTGATCTGGACTATCCGCACGCGGGTCTTCTCGAACGGCGTGTAGTTGATCTGCTTGCCGCTCGCCACGTTCACGCCGTACAGCAGGAAGTTTTCATCGCCGCCCTTGTCCTGGATGAACAGCAGGGTTTTCGAATCGGGCGACCAGAAGCTGCTGCGGATGGGCCGCACCTTTTCTTCCGTCAACGGGCGTGCCTGCGCCAGGTCGCTGGCCGGCGCCACCCACACATTGAGCACGCCGTCGCGCGGCGCGATCCACGACAGCCACTTGCCATCCGGGCTGATGCGCCCGCCGGACTTGCTGGGATTGCCAAAAATCTTCGCCCGCTCGATCAGCGGCGTGTCATTGGCAGGGGCTTGGGCGTGCGCCGGCAGGGCGGCGGCAAACAACAGGGCAGGCAGGGCATAGCGGATCATGGACACCTCATGGTTGATGAATGAAGGGAAACTTCACACGTGCATGTGCCAGGCCATCATAGGCCAAACGGCTGTTGCCAGGCTGATCACAATGACCAAATCAGGAAACGGGGGAACAGAATGCCTGTAGCGGGGAATGAAATGCGGAAGGCAAGAATTGAGCAAGCGCAAGACGCTGGCGCGATGGCCCGATGGCGTGACCCGAGCGGACGTAGCACGCTTGCCAATTCTTGCAAAACCATACACTATCTGCGTGCAGTAATTCAGCCCTGACATGGAGAGAGCACTCATGAGCACATGTGACCATATCGTCCGAATGGCCGCCTACAATGAAGTAATGAATGAGAAACTGTATAGTGCAGCTGGGCAACTATCTCAGGAGGAGCTCTTTGCCGACCGCAAGGCATTTTTTGGCTCCCTCTTCGACACGATGAACCACCTTGTCGTCGCCGATACGATCTGGCTCAAGCGTTTCTGCGGACATCCGGCACGCCAGCCGGCGCTCGACGCCATCCGCGCGGTAGCCGTCCCGGCCGCGCTGAACCAGCCGCAGGCCGAAGACCTGACGGGCCTGCTCAGGCTGCGCCATACGCTGGACCAGACCATACAGCGCTGGGCCGCCGACCTGACGCCAGGCGACCTGGAACAGCCGCTCGGCTACGCCAACATGAAAGGCATGGTGTCGCGCAAGCGCTATTCGAGCCTGATCATGCATTTTTTCAATCACCAGACGCATCACCGGGGCCAGGCCACCACCCTGCTGTCGCAAAGCAGCATCGACATCGGCGCCACCGACCTGCTGATGTTGATTCCCAACGAAGACTGACGAGCGCAGTGTTCGTTTGCTCGCAGAATTGACCCACTCTGTTTGACCCGCCTTCCACTGCTTGGCAAACGCTGCCACGCGGTCGTATGACCCTACGTAGCCCAGCTCTTTCAGGTCTTCATGGATCTGCTTCAAATTGCGCCGCTGCTTACGCGGCTTAGTCGTCTCGGCCTTGAGCCAGCCGGATAGCTGCACCGAGTATTTGTCTAATCCGCTAATTGATCGCCGCTCCGCATAGGAGGGCTCAGTGTCTAGCTGGAAAATACACGAAATCTCACTCACCGGTGACATGAACCAGGATGCGCCGAAAGGCTGGGCTCCACGAGGACTTAAAAGAGTTGGGGTTCGATGGGGGGCTTACGACAGGGTCGCGGCGTTCGCGAGGACATGGAGTGGCGTCAAGTAGGCCTGGTCAATTCGGCCAGCAAACAAACATGCTCGGGCCTGGGAAAGAATCGTCAGCAGGAAAAACCTGTTTCAACCCATGCCAAATGATTGCAAACAAGCCCATGTTTTCGTAGGGGTAAATGCAGGGATAAAAACTCTCACCCAAGAAAAAGGCCACTCCGAAGAGTGGCCTAAGTCCTTGAATCTAATGGTCGGGGCGAGAAGATTCGAACTTCCGACCCCATGCACCCCATGCTCGATGATACTTAGCCAGAACCCGCATGGATGCTACATATAGGGTGTGAGTCGTATAATATACAGTACTTTTCGACAGGTACTCAAGCCCGCATGTTTCGGCGTTTTTTCGTCGAAAATTATACGTTTTCTCGGCCGTTTTTCGCGCCTTCCCACATCATCCGCGCCGTACTCACTTCCGGAAAAAATCCGCTGAAGCGGTGCAATGCAAACAACTAATGCTCATAAGCCTTACAAGACCACTCTCTAATAACGTACCTACTTTTGTACCGTCGATTGATAAAAACTGCAGAATTTTTCAGTCATTGGCCTTCGAAGGGTATCCCATGGCCTGCCAGCTTCGAGCACCGCGCGCGCAAGCTTGGGAAGCTCGACAAGGAACTCAACAGCCATGCGGGCTTGCGGCCCGTTTTTGCTTCGCAAAGGTAACACTATAGCAGCGCTGGAAGCCATGAACCATGCTGTTGATTTTATGGTTGTGGAGCAAATTTTTCGGCTTAATGATGGCTTTTGCTGTTTTATCTGCTATCTGCCCCTTGAAACGTACCAAAGTTCAAAATACTATCGGCCGCAAGTAAAGAACTTTCAACCTCAGCAGCCCAAATGCTGCATAAAAACTAGCCATAGATAAAAATCTTTGTTGCCTGACTTGAATTTTAAAATATCATCTATACTTGCTTTTGGTTAATGTCACTTGGAGGTGGTATGGCGAAGAGAACTAATTTGATGGCAGCAATTGCAAACACCATTCAGTCGTATAGGAAAGGGGAAATTCCTGTTCCTACGGTTGACCATGTTGATCGCTGGATCAGCCAATTTACACCAGAAAATCAGTTGCCAATGCTGCAAGAATTTAGCGATATCATCGAAAGTTCTTTCATCACTCATGACCGTTTTGTTAGATTCTTAGGTGGTCTAATGAACAATGCAGCACTGACAGGCAAAATTCCTAAAGACTTTTGGTCAAAAGTAAATTTTTTAAGAGTACAAAAAGATGGTGTTAGTCAACGAGCAATGCTTAAGTTGATGGCTGTTCAGTTGAAAGATACATTTGGACTTGAGCTGGCAAAATGCGGAACGGACGATGGTGACTTCATGTATTTGGATGACATCATGTTCACTGGTAGTCGGGTCGGCAATGACATCGTCGATTGGATCAAAAACGACGCACCAAAAGAGTGCCGTCTCCACATTGTTCTTGCAGTGACGCACACTACAGGCGAATATTATTTGCGTAATACACGGCTTGAAAACGCGAAGAAGGAAGCTGGCAAGCAAGGAATAAAGATCACTGTTTGGCGCGCTCTGGAACTGGAAAATACGGTGCATTGGAATAGAAATGCTGATGTTTATTGGCCAAGTGAGCTACCCAATATTGAAACTGTAAAATCCTACGCAGCGAACGGAAAATTTCCGTTCAAGCCTCGTGAACTTGGTGGAGAGTCGAAGATTTTCAAATCCGAAGAAGGGCGTAAGATACTTGAATCTGAGTTCCTACTCGCAGGGATGAAGATTCGATCACACCATTCGACGCCAAAGGACTCGCTTCGACCGCTCGGATTCGGCCCCTTCGGGATCGGCTTTGGCTCAACCTTAGTGACCTATCGGAACTGCCCCAACACAGCCCCCCTTGCGGTTTGGTGGGGTGATGGTGGTGCAAGCAATACGGCGTTACAATGGTATCCTCTACTCCCCCGAAAAACGTACTCGTCTGCGGAAAATGTCTTCAGTAAATTCTTCGACTAAGTTTGAATTGCTACGCACATACACTAGAAGTGAGTGCGTAGTCTTTCATCGTACGAAGGATCCGTTTGGCGGGCTTTCGAATATGGCTGGCGGATACGTGGTAACTGTCAATGGTGTACGTTTTCGCACAACTGAAGCATTGTATCAAGCATGCCGATTTCCACAATTACCTGAAGTTCAAAGGTTGGTCATCTCAGAGGCCAGTCCCATTGTCGCCAAGCGAAAAACAATGCCCTTCCGCGATCAGACAAGAAAAGACTGGGACTCCATTCGGCACAAAATTATGCGATGGTGCTTGCGAGTAAAACTTGCCCAAAACTACACTGAGTTCAGAGCTTTGTTACTTTCTACAGGTGATGGTCATATCGTTGAGCAATCAAGTAAAGATACATTCTGGGGCGCGCGAGTTATCGATCAAAATACTCTTGTAGGAGAGAATGTTCTCGGCCGCTTGCTTATGGAACTTAGAGAAGACGCACGAATTGACGAAAAGCAAATATTAAGGGTTGTGCCCCCTTTACCCATACCAGATTTTAACCTTTTTGGTGAGCCTATCGAAATAGTGACTGCCCCGAATTCAGAGGCGTTGCATGGTTATCGAAGCACCATGTTGTTCTAATTGCTCCGCTGACTGATATCTTTCGTGCTCGGACAATATGACCGCAATACAGCCCCGCTAGTACACTAAAACGCCCCTTCCCACACCAATACACCAGTAGCGTCAAGATACGTTCAAAGTGCGTCAAAATGCGTCAAATCGCATGTCCCCTCTTCGCCCCGCCGCACCAGTCCTCATGCGCCTTCGGCCATAACGCAAATTTGAGTCAAAAGAGCCCTATATAGCGGGCAGGTGTGGAGGGGGGACAACTGCGCGCGCCGGGCCGAAATGGGCTTTTTTCTTGCTTCTGGTGCAACATCCATCATCAGGACGTGAAAAAGCCGCCTCGTGGGCGGCTTGTGCGGTGGCTGGGGCGCTCTGGCGCGGCTGGGCTATCGCCGCCCTGCCCTGCCGGTCATCGCGGCGTGGCGGTCATCCTGGGCGGCCGGCGCGGATCATCGCCGCCTGCTCCTTCTGGTAATCATCGCGGCAATCGACGTTGCAGAACGGCAGGCCGGGCGCCAGCACCTCGTCGCAGTAGTGGCAGGCGCCGTGCGCCACCAGGCCCGGCCGGCGCCGCACGGCGGCCAAGCCGCGCGCCACCTCGGCGAAGATGATCTTGTCCGTGTTGTCGACGTGGTCGCTCATGCCGCGCCCTCCCCGCCTGTGGCCAGGTCATACGGGGCGAACTTCACCACTTCCACGCCGGCCCATTCGTTAATCGCCATGAACTGCGACTGCAGCGGCACCAGCTCATTGCGCGCGAAGACTCGCGCGGCCGGCTCAACGGCACCGAAGCCGCCTGCATTGTTCGGCAGGATGCCCATG
>NZ_LRHX01000009.1:0-252118 GCF_001758645.1 Janthinobacterium sp. MP5059B
CGTTCGCCACTCGCCACCAGAGCAAGCTCCGTGCTGCCGTTCGACTTGCATGTGTAAGGCATGCCGCCAGCGTTCAATCTGAGCCAGGATCAAACTCTTCAGTTTAATCTCTGTTACTTTGCCCTTTTACAGGCACCATCATTTCTGATGGGTCGCTCACTCAAAAAACTGACAGGCTACTTCCGAAGAAGTATCCTATTTCATTATTTCTTGTGAACATTTGATATTTTAAGTTAGACGCCAATCCGAAGATTGACGCTGCACTTACATCAAATGCCCACACTTATCGACTGTTAATTGTTAAAGAACTGTATTCGGTTACTGCTTTCGCGCTATCGACAAAGCGTTGTGTTTGTCAGCTGCGAAGAAGGAAGAGTATGAAGCATTTCGCTAAATCCGTCAACTCCTTCTTTTTTCTCACTTTACGCTGCATTTGCATGCGTCGTTCAGCGAGGGGGCGAATTATAGCCATAGTGCTGCGGCTCCGCAAGAGCCATTTTCGACCAGTTATGGCAAGACGAACGATTTCACCAGGGTCAGCTCGCCAGCAGCCCGCATCGGTACCTGGAAGCTCTGCAGCTTTTCACGCGGCGTGCCTTCGTTGGTGATGACCGATATGCGGGCGACGGTCAGCATGGCGGTGTTTTCGCCGCTGCCGTAGTAATTGACATAGACGTGATAATTGCCCTTCAGGGGTGCCGCGCTGGAAAAGATCTCCGGACCATAGCCGGTGGTCACGTCCACATCCAGCGCGCCGCCATCTTTCAAGACGCGATTGCCGTACCAGGCGTGGCCACCGTCCGGCGTGACCACATGCATATCGAGGTCCGTGCCGGCGCTGTCCCAGGACAGCACGATACGCAGGCGCGCCTGCGTCTTGCCCTGGTAACTGTCGACAAACTGGGTGCGCGCGCGGCTCCTGCCATCCGGCGAACGCACTTCCACGCTGTTCGAGCCGCTGCCGAATCCATACGGACGGCCATAGCTGCCATCCTCGCCCACTTCCATCGGCATCGCCACGCCATTGACCACCAAAGTAGCGGGCTTGCCCTTGACGGCGCCCGCGATGCGTCCCCTTATCTGCGCCGTCTCGGCCTGGCCCGGCTGCAGGTTGACGGACGCGGCGGGGTAATTCACCGCTTGCGTATAGTCCTCGCGCGCGCCGGCCGAATTGCGCCAGCCGCCCTTCGGTGCATCGATGGTGACCTGGGCCTGCGCCCAGAGTGGCAATAGCATCAGGGGAATCGAGCAACGGATATAAAAACTCACAGGGCCTCCAGGTTAAGGTCGACGAGCCGGCGGGCCAGCCGCTCGACATATTCTTCGTCCTGGCCGCGCGGATGACGGCGCAGGCCAAGATGCAGGTATTCATGGGCCAGGGTGATGCGGTCTTCGCGCGTGGCCAGCGGCCGCATGAAGATACGGTTGCGCGACTGCTCCGAATACGGCGCGCCACTCTGCAAGGCGCAGACTAGCGGCGCTTGTGGTGGCGCCTCGTAGCCGGCCTCGCGCAGCAGCACGCGCTGCCAGCGCGGCACGGACCGCGCCAGCCAATCCTCGTTCTGCGCCAGGCGCTGGCAACGCGCGCCGGTATTGCCAAAGGTACTCAACGCGCCGCCGGGATAGGCTGCCGCCAGCAATTCATCATAGTGCTTGCCCTGTTTGGCCTGGCGCACCGCCTCGCTCCATGCCATGGTGCCCTCGGACGGCAAGTTCGTGTGATAGCGCACGGTGACGCCATCGACGATCAACTGGTCGGTCCAGCGCGCAATCGCCAGCGCCGCCGGCGTGGCGGGGCTGGGGCTGACGCGCTGGGTCGCACTGCTGTCGGCGATCTGCTGGCAGCCTGCCACGGTCACGGCGTTCTGCTGCAGATACGTGCGCGCGGCAATCGCCAGCGCCTTGGCCGCTTCCGGCTCGCCGGCATTCGCTTCGCGGTCGAGCACGCGCGCCACATATTCATTTACGCCGAAGCGGCCGCGCAATTGCAGGCGGCCGCCCTTCTCCTGCAGCAGCATCAACTCGCCGGTGCTGCGCAGGGCCAGGTTCTGGCCATTTTCGAATTGCACATGGTAGCGGCCATTGAGCGGGCCAGGTGCAGCCACGCCACGCTCGCCGCGCACGGCACGGATCGGATAGCGCTTGAAGTAATCGACCACCACGCAGCCGCCATCGTCGGCCGCGCCCACTGGCGGCAAGCTGGCGGCCAGTCTGGGCGCCCACTGTGCAAAGACATTGCTGCTGCCGCCCGCGCCGCCAAACCAGATCGGCGTGCCGTCGGCCAGCCAGCCGGCCGCGCCGCCGATACGCTCTTCTGCCCGGCGCTGCTCGTGCCAGGAATACGTCTTCACGCGCAGCTGGCTGCCGAACCAGCGCGCCGCACCAAAGCCGCGCCCATCGAGCACCACGCGCAGCAGCGCCGCTTCGGCATCCGCGCGGCTGGCAGCCGGGATGCTGCCCAGCGCGCGCAGCAGGCTGTCCAGGCGCACCATGCGCGCCGGCGCCAGCTGCGCGGGGTCGGACAGCCAGGCAAAATCGCCTGTGGGTGCGCTACCCAGGCGGCCCGTCCAGTACTGGCGCCATGAAGCCGGCGCGATCATCAGACGCCTTGGCGAGAAAAACAGGCCGCAGGACTGCGCCAGCGCCGCGTCGTGGCCGATGCTCTGGCCCGCATCGCAGCAATACACTTCTTCCGGATCGCGGCCGCCGCAGCGGTAGTCCGGCATCGCCACCTTGTTATCGGCCGCGTATACATAGACAAACAGCTTCCACAGGCTGGCCAGCGGCACTTGCCGCGCGCCGTCGAAGGGCGGCGAAGGCGGCAGCGTGGCACCGCCCTGGCGCAGCTGCCGCACTTCGATCTTGCCATCGCGCCACCAGGCCACATCCAGCGATTTTGCCGATGGCTGCGCCCAGGCAGGAGCGGCCAGCAGCAGGGTCGCCATCAATGCAGGAATTACCACACGCATCACTCGACCTTCAACACGCGCGTGGTCTTGCCGCCGCCCTCGAAGGCTTTCTGCTCCGGCTGGTACATGCGGTAAAAGCGCGCTGGCGGCAGCACATAACTGCCCTTCTGTGCAAAGCGGATCAAATGGCGTACGGTCACGTCGCCGGCCAAAGGCTCGATCGGCACCGCATAACCGTCGCGGCGCTCGGCATGACGCGCGCGTTCCAGCGCGGCCGGCTTGTCGCCCGCCATGACCATGCCCCAGGTGGTCGATTCGACCATGGCGCCCGGCGGCAGCGCCACTTCCAGCAAGCCAAAGCGGTGCTTCGCGCCGGCCGCCGCTTTCAAGGTGATTTCATCGAGGTACAGCGCGTCCGTGCTGAGCGCCTCGCCCGGCTTGACCAGCTCCGTCGTGTAGCCGCCCTTGCCCGTCTTCATGCGCAGGATGCGCCGTTCGACGGTGACCGGCAAGGTCTGCGTTTCGGCAGCGTGGCTGTCGTACTGCAGCACAGCCACCGTGCCGGCCGGCGCCGGGGTCGATGCAGCGAGACGCAGTTTGTCAGGCAGGCCCTTGGCATCGCTCCAACGCCAGAGCGGCTGGCCGCCGCGGCTGTCGCGTTTTTGCCATGCGCCGTCCGGCGCGACGGCCGGCCCCTTGCCAAACGATGCCCCGCCCAGCTTTTTTTGCACCCACAACAAGGTCATTGCGCGGTCCAGGGTCGGCATCTCGGCGCGCACGCTGGCCAGCACCGCCTCGGCCTGGGTAGCCGGCACTTCGCCAGCCAGCATCAGCAGGGCCTGCGCCACCGGCGCTTTCGATTCGCGCAGCACCTGCCACGCGCTGGGCACTTGCAGCTGCAGAGAATGCGGCAGGGCGATGCCGTTCTGGGCGGCAACCAGCGCCACCAGACCCAACGACATCGCTTGCGCTTCGCGGTCAAGGGTTCCGCCCAGCAGCAGGCTGCTACTGTCGCCCGCCTGGCGCGGCTTGCCGCCCAGGACGGCGATAGCGCTGTCGTCCACCAGGCCCGCCGCCAGCGTCTGCGTGGGCAGGCCCATCTCGCGCGCCATCCACAGCACCAGCGCACGGTCGCCCATCGAGTCCTTCAAGCCATGTTCGCTGTAGACGGCCAGCAGCTTGTTCCAGTGTTCGGGCGGCAGCTCGATGCGCAGCGCGCGCGCCGCGTACCAGTCGGCGTAATAGGCATAGGCCGTCATCAAGGCATTGCCGGCCGTGGCATTGCCCCACCAGCCGAAGACGGCATTCGGACCGGCCATGGACACAAGGCGCAGGCGCTGCGCAGTCAGCAGCGTTTGCAGGCGTTCGCTTGCCGCACCGGCATCCGCTCCCAGGCTTTGCGTGGCCAGCGCCAGCGGAATCAGGCGGCTCGCCGTTTGCTCCACGCAGCCATATGGATAGTCGATCAGATCGTCGGCAATGCGCGCGAAGTGGCTGGCGGCTCCTTGCGCGAACGAGAGGCGGATATTGCGCGCATCCGCCGGCAGCTTGAGGGGAATCTCACCAGCGGCACCATCGAGCGGCAGCACCAGCGTGCGCGGGCTGCTCCAGGCGGCGGGCAGCGTCTGCATAGCGGTATCCAGCGCATCGACCAGTTTACCGTTCTGTTTTACTTCCAGGCGCAGCGGCCCGGCAGCGCCGGCAGCGAGCGGAAATTCGACGTAATTGACGCCCGGCTTGGCGGTCAGTTTTTCCGTCTTCGCTTGCATGCCGCCTGCACCGCCGGAAAGCACCACGTCAAGCGCCTGCTCCTTGCCCGTCTGGTTGAACACGGCCACCGAAGCGCGCGGCGCATCGCCGGCGCGCATCCAGTCCGGTGCGGTCCACTTGGCATAGTAATTCTTGTCCGAACGCAGATAGGCGGTGCGCTGGCCGACCCGTCCCTGCTCATCCATCGCGCGGCCCGTGATCCTCCAGCGTGTCAGCGCGTCGGGCATGATGAAGCTCACGCGCGCATTGCCATTGGCATCGGTCTTCAGCGATGGCGACCAGTACGCGGTATCGATATTGTCGCGGCGCGGACGTTCGAGTACCTTGACGCCCCGCTCGTTGTAATTGTGGCGCGCCGGTGCGCCCGCTGTGCGCCCCTGGGCCATGTCGTAGCTGATGAAAGACAGGCTGGCCGTGGTGCGCACGTTGTTGCGGCGCGGATGATAGAAGAAGTCGCCGATGTCCGGCGCGATTTCCGGCTGCAGCACATAGATCATTTCATCGACCACGCCCAGCGCCACCAGGGTGCTCAGGGGCTTGCCGTCCAGGGTCGCCTTGACGTCCAGGGTGACCTTCTCGCCAGGCTGGTAGACCTCCTTGTCGCTCTTGAACTGCAGCGCGATGCGCGGCTCGATCACTTGCAGGCCGGCGTTCTCGAAGACGAAATCGCCATTGCGGGTATAGGCTACCGAGAACGTCATGTTCGGCCCATGCTCCTCCTTGACGGGAATGCGCACGCGCCACTGCCGCGGCGCCACGCGCTTCGCCTGGTACCAATCAGCGGCGCCGGCCATCAAGCCATGGTGCTCCACCTTGTCGCGCTCGAGCGTGAACAGCGCCTGGTCGACCTTGTCGGAGAAAGTGATCAAGGCTTCGGCGGTGTCGCCCGGACGATAGCGGGCGCGGTCCAGCACGATCTCGATGCTGCCCGGCGTCGCCTGCACGCCGTCACCCGACACCCAGTGGCTGGCGGCGGCCAGCAAATTGCCGCGCTCGTCGCGCAGCGCCAGCTGATACGAGCCCGATGCGGGGAATGTCACATCCCAGCCCTTGGCGGCAGGATCAAATGCACCCTCGGTCTTGCTCTGTTTTTCCAGCTGCACCATCTCCCAGCGCACGGGCTTGGCCGCGCTTTGGCCATCGGCCACCAGGTCGAAATGCACGTTTTGTCCCGGATCGGAAAACTGGCGCACGGCCTTCAGCTGGTAGCTGCTGCTCGAACGTTCTATCATCAGCTCGCGCGTCGTCTTGACGCGGTAGGCTGCGCCATCGGTCGCCAGCACGGTCAGGATGTAGCGCGACGGATCGGCGGCGGGCGGCAAGGTGAAGTCCACATTGCCGCTGCCATCGCTCGTCACTTCCTCGGTTTTCAAGGCCACGGGGAACAGGCCGCTGTAACGCAGTTCGCCTTCGACCATGGTGTTTTGCTGGCTGCGCAGCGACAAGGTCATCTTCGCGTTTTTCACCGGTTTGCCATCGGGGTAGCGCAGCGCGATGCTGCCCTTGACCGCCTCGCCCGTCTTGAATTCCGGTTTCGATGGCTGGACGTTGATTTCAAAATGCGGCTTGACATATTCGGCCACGCGGAAGGCCGCGCCATATGCGCCATCCTTGTAATTGAAACGCAGCTCATAGCCGCCGGCGGTGGCTTCCGTCGGCAGGCGGAAGCGCGTGTCGGCGCCCGTGTCGCCGGACAGCTGGAGCGTTTGCGTCAGCAGCGGCGTGCCGTTCGGATTGAGCACGGTCAGGCTCAGCGGCGCGCTGGCCGCCGCCTGCGATGCGCGCGCCGAAGTGAATTCTCGTCCCAGGAACTTGACATTGACTTCGTCGCCGGGCCGGTACAGGGGCCGGTCGGTTACCGCATAAATCTTGGTGTTATAGATTTCGCTGTCATAGTAAAAATTCTCGGACACGAACACGCCGCCGTCGCGGTCCTGGCCCAGCACATACGTATGTTCCGGGCTGCCGCGCTCGAGCGAGGCGACGCCATCTGCACCCGTAGTGGCCGACTGCAGCACGCCAGTGCCGTCCGTCCACGCCACGCTGGCGCCAGCCACGGCGGCGCTGTTGTCGCGCCGCGCCGTCCACACCAGCATCTGGCCAGACGATACCTTGGTGACGGCCACCGTGTCCGACACGAACACCAGGGTGGTGGCGCGGTGTTCGCCGATGATCGCTTCGATCAGGTACAAGCCCGGCTTGCGTTTGCCCAGCGGTATCATCACGTTGCCGGCGCCGGCGACGATGAAGTCGCTGCTCGATCCATCGAGCTTGACGCCTTTCGGCGGCGCGATGGCCTTGGCTTGCCAGATCGGATAGCGGAAGCTGTCGACCAGCTCCATGCCCTTGATCGGCTTGTATTGCGGATGGTTGGCGAACACGGTCGGTTTGCGGATCGCGTCATTCGTCGCCAGTTGCGGCTGCTCTTTCGTGACCGCGCGGCGCGCGTCGCCGGAAAACAGCTTGCGCCAGGCCAGGCGCGACTGCTTCCACCAGCTATCCCACAAAAAGCTCAAGGTGTTGGCCAGGCCCTCGCCCTGGTAATTGCCTTCAACCTGGATGCGGTGCAGATTGCGCTGTTTCTTCAGGAATTCCATCGGCTCGGGCACGCGGTAGACGACGATGTCGGCGCCCGAATACGCTTCCAGGTTCATGCGTCCCATGTCGCGACCCGGCACTTCCAGCCGCACGCGCGCTTCATCAAGACTGCCGTAGCTGGCGTCCGACAGCAGGAAGAAGGGCTCGCCCTTGAAGGTGCTGTAGTTGCTCGGTTCGCGCTGCTGCGCGGAGGCACCGCCTATGAGCACCAGCGCCAGCAGGCCGGCAAATAACAGCTTCATGATAAAAACGCCAGCCGGAACACACCGGCGAAATTCGGATTGTTGACCACAGGTTGCCACCGCGTGTCCTTCCAGCTCGTAAGTTCTTTGATATCGACGGTCCGCAGACCATTGTCGTCGGGGGTGACGGTGCCGGTGTGGTAGGCGATGCGCGCCCCCATCCAGACCATCAGGTGCTGTTCGTCGCCCTGGTCGAAAAACAGCAGGTCGCCGGGCAGCGCCTGGCTGATTTCGCGGGCGATGAAACGGCTGTTGTGCTGCACCAGCGCCAGCGCCGTGACGAAGTGGCCGACGCTGCCGCCCGTCTGCACCCAGCGGTTGCGCAGGGCCGCCTGGGCCCCGTTCAGTTCCAGCTCGGGCGGCAGGCGCCGGTCGCTGGCGATGCCGTTCGCATGCAGCCACTTCGCGTCATGCACGGTCAAGGCTTCGTTGACGGCAAAGCGCACCAGGCCGGCGCAATCGCGGTGCGTCCAGCGCGGCGACGGCCCGCGTTCGATCTGCGCATTGACGATGCGCAGCATCCAGGCCTGGAAGGCGCGGCTCTGGGCCTGCGACAGCTGCACTTGCGGTTCAGCGGCCGCGCGCAAGGCCCACGCGGGCATTGCCACGGTGGCGGCGCAGGCCGCCAGCAATCGCAAGGCGGCACGGCGCGCATGCCGCACCGTCATCGCGCAGTCTCCTGCCATTCCAGCGTTTCCCATGACGTGCCGCTGGCTGGCTGCCGCTTGAGCACCATGCGCAGCGGCGGGTATTTTTTCAAGGCGTTCAGGCGCGGCACCAGGTGTTCATTGGCGGCCGCGCGCAGTACCGGTTCGTTATTCGCCGGCAGGGTGTCGAAGGCTTCCAGCTGGATCAGGCGGGCCAGCGACGCCGGCGCGATCAGGCCAATGGTGCGCGCGCCATCGGGCAGCAGGTCGCTGGCGGCCGGCGCCTGCTTGCGGCGCACGGCCAGCACCTGGTCCACCAGCTTGCCGTCAGCGGAAAAGACCACCGTATTACCGGCCACGGCCAGCGCCGGCGCGGACTGGCCCAGGGCCGTGGCGACGCTGCGCTCCCAACGAACGGCGCCATCCTTGCCAGTGGTCTTGCGCACGGGGTCCTTGCCGCCGATGGCCGCCTCGAACAGACTGCCATATACAGCGTCATCACCGGCCTGCGCACTGCGGGTGGCGACAAAGACGGGCGTATGCAGGCGCGAAGTACCGTACCAGCATGCGGCGGCCGGCCCTTGCAAGTGTTCGGCCAGCGGCACCACCGGCGCCGATGTCTTGTCGCCCAGGCGCTTGAGCACGGGCTGCAGCGCGGTCCAGTCCACCGGCACGCTGAAACAGGCGCTCGGGTTGTGCGGCAGCACGGGCCACAAGGCGCTGCTGTCGTAGCCGCCCTTGCCACTCTTGTTCAATTTGTCGGCATTGAGCAGCACCTTGGACTGCCAGGCGCCCTTGCTGAAATCGAAGCGCAGCGCTTCAAGCGCGCCAAAGAAGGGCTGGTAACCGAATGACAGGAAGTCCGCCTTGACGGCGATGCTGTGGCCCTCGGGCGCGGCGCTGTCGAGATGGAACTGCGGATGAAAGACATTCTGTTTGGCCGGCTCCGGCGCCAGCAGGCTGGCCACGGTTTTCTCGGCCGTGCCATCGCCATTCTTGCCATCGCTGCCGCCATACAGCATGCCGGGATGGGACAGGATGACGAGGCGCTGGCCGTGCGCGGCAAACAGCAAGGTGCGCTGGTAGGCGTAATTGAGCGCATACACCGGCACCTGGCCGCCATCGACGCGCAAGCTGCCTGCCACGCGCATTTGCGTATCCTTCAAGGCGATCTTGCCCGCTTCCTCGAGCAGGCGCGTCAACTGGCCACGCGACACGGCGATGGCAAAGTGCTTGAGCGAGCCGTCGGCGTCGCGCCACAAGGCCACTTCCGCAGGCTGGTCCAGCACCATGCGCAGCAGCTGGTCGCCCCATCCCAGCTCATGTTCGTAGGCGATGCGGCGCAAGCTGCCCTTCAGGCCCAGCCGGTCTTCGCTCTGCTCGTAATAGAAGAGGAAATCCTCGCGCAGCACGTCGCGCGCCAGCGGCACCGTCAGCAGGTCGCGCGGCAAGGTCGACAGGCTTTTCGTCCGGACCAGCGCGTCGGGCCGGGATAAATCCAGCTTCAGGCCGTTGACCGGTCCCATCGCACCCCAGCCGAAGACGCGGTAGCCGACCAGCGCGGCCGCCACCAGCGCCACCCCGGCAAGTGCCCCGACCAGGACTTTTTTATTAAGCACTTTTTTATCTTGTACTTTTTTCGCCAGCACCGTGTATTCCTTTACCCTGCCGTAGCATTGACAAGTTAGTAATTATTGACAAATGGTAACATGGCATTTCTGGCCGCAGCGCACCGGTGACGCGACAGCGTAAAATAGCGGTTTCGCCGTTTCCATCGCCTCCCATGACCATCCTGCTCTCCACCCTGAACGCCCGCTACACCCACGCCTCGCTGGGATTGCGCTATTTGCTGGCCAATATGGGGCCGTTGCAGGCGCAGACGCGGCTGCAGGAATTCGTCATCGGCACGAAAACCACGGAACTGGTCGAGCGCATCCTCGTCAACAAGCCGCGCATCATCGGTTTTGGCGTGTACATATGGAACGTCGAGGAAACAACGAAGCTGGTGGCCATGCTCAAGCGCGTGGCGCCCGAGGTCATCATCGTGCTGGGCGGGCCGGAAGTGTCGCATGAGGCGGGCGAGCAAGAGATCGTCAAACTGGCCGACTACCTGATCACGGGCTGGGGCGACGTCACCTTCCCCAAGCTGTGCGGCGAGATCCTCAACGGGCCGAAGCCGCTGATGAAGATCCATGCCGGCGTGCAAGCCCCGCTGGCGGAACTGCAACTGCCCTACTCCTTGTATACAGATGACGATATCCGCCACCGCACGATTTACGTGGAAGCATCGCGCGGCTGTCCGTTCAAGTGCGAATTCTGCCTGTCGGCGCTGGACAAGACGGCCTGGCCCTTCGCCCTGGAAAATTTCCTGGCCGAGATGGAATCCCTGCATGCGCGCGGCGCCCGCCTGTTCAAGTTCGTCGACCGCACCTTCAACCTGAACATCAAGACCAGCTTGAAGATCATGCAGTTCTTTCTGGACAAGATCGAGGCGAACCCGGACGATCCCATCTATGCCCACTTCGAACTGGTGCCCGACCACTTGCCCGATGCCTTGAAAGAAGGCATCAGCAAGTTCCCGCCCGGCGCGCTGCAGTTCGAGATCGGCATCCAGAGCTTCAATCCGGACGTGCAATCGCTGGTCAGCCGCAAGCAGGACAATGAAAAGGCGGCCGACAACATCCGCTGGCTGTGCGAGGAATCGAACGCCCACCTGCACGTGGACTTGATCGCCGGCTTGCCGGGTGAGGATGAAGCGAGTTTCGCGGCCGGCTTCAACAAGCTGGTGGCCTTGAAACCGCATGAAATCCAGTTCGGCATATTAAAGCGGCTGCGCGGCACGCCCATCATCCGCCATACGGAAAACTATGGCATGGTGTTCGATCCGCACCCGCCCTACACCATCCTGGCGAATAAACAGCTCGATTTCATGAGCATGCAGCGCCTCGTGCGCTTCGCCCGCTACTGGGACCTGGTGGCCAACTCGGGCCGCTTCGCCAATACGGTGCAATGGATGCTCGGTGATGCGCCTTTTGAAAACTTCATGGATTTTTCGAACTGGCTGTACGCCCACACGGATGCCACCCACCGCATCGCCATGGAGCGCCTGGCCAAGCTGGTGGCGCAATGGCTGCAGACGCGCGGCATGAGCGCGGTCGAGGCCAATGCCCTGCTGGCCAGCGACTATGCGGGCGGCGCGCAGGCGGCCGCGCATGGCAAGCCAAGCGAAGTGAGTACTAGCGGCGCCAAGGTGCGCCCGGACGTGGCCCTGCCGCAGCGGCAGGCACGCCATCTGGCTTCCTGACAGGCTGGCGATTGAACAGCGGTGGCGGTCTGCGCCATTCTCCCTTAAACTGGCACGATGCCGACTGTACAATCGCCGAAACTGACCCTCTCCCAGACCAGCTCCCAACAGGGAGCCCTTGTCACTGCCAGCGGCACCTGGCAGGTGCACGCGCTGGCGCATGACAATGCCATCAAGGCCATCGATGCCCAGCTCAAGCCCTTGCAGGGCGATACCAAGGCGCAATGGGACCTGTCGGCCATCGACAGCATGGACCATATCGGCGCCCAGCTGTTCTGGAATGCCTGGGGCAAGCAGCGTCCGGCGCAGCTGACCCTGGCGCCGTCGCAGGAAGAGTTTTTCAGGCGCATCGAAGAAACGGGGCCGTTAGAAACGCCGCCCTCGCGCGCCAACCGCCTCACGCCCGTGATGAAACTGGGCATGGCCATCCTGCTGTTTTTCGAACATTTGAAGGGTTTTATTGCCCTCGTGGGCCAGGTGACGCAGGATATCGGCCGCTTCGCGCGCCATCCGATGCGCGGGCCATGGCGTGAAATTTCCGCCAATATCTTCCATGCGGGCTTCCAGGCGCTGGGCATCACGGCCCTCGTCGGCTTTCTGATCGGCGTGGTGCTGTCCTATCTGTCCGCGCAGCAGCTGCGCGCCTTTGGCGGCGACATCTACCTGGTCAACCTGCTGGGCATGAGCGTCATCCGCGAACTCGGGCCGCTGCTCGCCGCCATCCTCGTCGCGGGCCGCTCGGGCTCGTCCATCACGGCCCAGCTGGGCGTCATGCGCGTCACGGAAGAGCTCGACGCCATGCTGGTGATGGGCATTTCGCACGGATTCCGCCTGATCATGCCGAAAGTGCTGGCCCTGGCCATTTCCATGCCCCTGCTCGTCATCTGGACGGATACGGCCGCGCTGATCGGCGGCATGGTGGCGGCCAAGGTGGAACTGAACCTGTCGGCGCGCTACTTCATCCAGAAGCTGCCCGACGCCGTGCCGCTGGCCAACTACATGATCGGCCTGGGCAAGGGCGTCATCTTCGGCATGCTGATCGCGCTGGTCTCGTGCCACTTCGGCCTGCGCATCAAGGCCAACACGGAAAGCCTGGGGCGCGGCACCACCACCGCCGTCGTCACGGCCATCACGGTCGTGATCCTGGCCGACGCCGTGTTCGCCATCGTCTTCAATGGAGTGGGCTACTGATGGCGGACGACACCAATATCGCTTGCGGCACCGGCAAGGAAGGCCAGTTCAACCTGCACGGCGACGCGCCCGTGGTGGACATCACCAATCTGTGGACCAAGTTCGGCCGCACCGTCGTGCACCAGGATTTGAACCTGGAAATCGAACGGGGCGAGATCCTGTCCATCGTGGGCGGCTCCGGCACGGGCAAGACGGTGCTGCTGCGCCAGATGCTGGGCCTGGAACATCCGGCGCGGGGATGCGTCAAGGTCTTTGGCGAAGATATCAACCAGGCAAGTTCCGACCAGCTGCAACAGTTGCGCAACCACTGGGGCATGCTGTTCCAGCAAGGCGCCCTGTATTCGGCCCTGACCGTGTTCGACAATGTGGCCCAGCCCATGCGTGAATTGCGCGTGCTGCCCGAAGCCCTGGTGCACGACGCGGTACTATTAAAGATGAACATGGTGGGCCTGGGCCCGGAACATGCGCTGAAAATGCCCTCGGACTTGTCGGGCGGCATGATCAAGCGCGTGGCGCTGGCGCGCGCCCTGGCGCTGGAACCGAAATTATTATTCCTCGACGAACCCACGGCGGGCCTGGACCCGGACCTGTCGGAAAGTTTTGTCGCCCTGATCCAGTCGCTGCACCGCGAACTGGGCTTGACAGTGGTGATGGTCACGCATGACCTCGACACTTTGTTCGCCCTGTCCACGCGCATCGCCGTGCTGGCGGAAAAACACGTGATCGCCATCGGCCCCACGCGCGAGGTGATCGAAGTCGACCACCCGTTCATCAAGCAATTTTTCCTCGGCGACCGCGGCAAGCGCGCGCTGGCCGTCCTCGATGAGAAACAGGCGGCGGCGGGCAATGCGGCGCAGCCAGGCGACGATGCCGGCACAGACAAGAAAGCGGAGAAGTAATGGAAAACAGATCACATGCCCTGATGACGGGATTTTTTACACTCACCCTGCTGGTGGCCGCCATCCTGTTCGGCGTCTGGTTCAACCGCGACCGCGTGGAACGGGTGCCTTACCTGCTCGCCACCACCCTGTCCGTGCCGGGCCTGAACCCGCAGGCGACCGTGCGCTACCGGGGCCTGGAAGTGGGCAAGGTCGACGCCATCGACTTCGACACGCAAAAGGCGGGGCAAATCCTCGTGCACATCAGCGTCGCGCCCGATACCCCCGTCACCAACACCACCTTTGCCACCCTCGGCTACCAGGGCGTGACGGGTATCGCCTACATCCAGCTCGACGATGAACAGGTGGGCTCGAAACTGCTGGGCACCAGCAAGGACAAGCCGTCGCTGATTCCCCTGCGCGCGGGCTTGCTCGACCAGCTGGAAAAGCGCGGCAAACGCATCCTCGACCAGGCCGAACAGATCACCAACAAGGTCAACAACCTGCTCAGCCCCGAGAACCAGGCGGCCATGCTGGGCGCCTTCAATGAAGTGGGCAAGGCGGCCAAGGCCTTTGGCGCCATTCCGCAGCAGCTCGAGCCGACCCTGACGCAATTGCCGCAACTGACGGAACAGACGCGGCAAACCCTGACGGCCGTCAGCACGGCCGGCAAGAACGTGTCGGACTTGACGGCCACGTGGAAAAAGCTGGGCAACGATATCCAGGCGCCCGGCGGCGTGCTCGACAAGGTCAATGGCACGGTCGACCGGGTCGGCAACTCGGTGGAAACGGTGGCCAATGGCGTATCGCTGGAAGTCTTGCCGCAGGTAATCGAGCTGAGCGGCGAGGCGCGCTCCTCGATGCGCGCCCTGAAAACCACCATGAGCACGCTCAATGAACAGCCGCAGAGCATCTTGTTCGGCGCCCCAGACATCCCGCCCGGCCCGGGCGAGCCCGGTTTTTCGGCACCGGGCAAATAAGGAGAACACCGCATGCCTATCCCACGCAATATCAGCGCACTCGTCCTGGCCGCCGCATTCCTGCTGGGCGGTTGCGCCAGCCGCGGCCCCGTCCCCACGTTTTATGATTTCGGACCGGCCGCGCCGCTGGCCGCCGCGCAGCCGGCTACGCCAGCCGTGCCCGTGCTGGTGATCGCCGACGCCAACGGTCCATCCTGGCTGGACAGCCAGCGCATGTATTACCGCTTGCTGTACGCCGATGCGCAGCAATCGCGCCCGTACGCCTACAACCGCTGGAACACGCCGCCGCTGCAACTGCTGAGCCAGCGCCTGAAAACCCGCGTGGCGCAAAGCGGCGTGAAAGTGCTGTCGACCACGGACGCGGCCGCCGGCATGCCCCTGCTGCGCATCGACGTCGATGATTTTTCGCAAGCTTTCGATACGCAGACGCGCAGCAGCGGCCATGTATCGCTGCGCGCCTCGCTGTTCCGCGGCCACCGACTGATCGACCAGAAAACCTTCAGCCGCAGCGGCCCGGCCAGCAGCGCCGACGCGCAAGGGGGCGCGCAGGCGCTGGCGGCGGCCTCGGACGCCATCGCCGCCGACCTGCTGACCTGGCTGGGCACGCTGACCATCCCGAAAGAATGACGGCGCCAGCCTCCCCCGCCAGTCCGGCGGCGCCACTGCCGCCCGTCCGCTCCTCGCCCGTGTCGCGCGCGACCCTGCTCGCCTACGTCTTCCTGATCGTGTACGCCAGCTGGTTTCCATTCACGGGTTGGCACAGCAATGGCCTGTCGCCGCTGACGTTCCTGGAAAACACGCGCATGCCCCGCTACTGGACGGGCTTTGACGTGGGCATCAATGTCGTCGGCTACATCCCGCTGGGCGCCTTGATCGTGTATTCACTGTTTCCACGCATCACGGGTTTCTTTGCCGTCATCGTCGCCAGCCTGTGCGGCATGTTGATTTCCGGCAGCATGGAAGCCGTACAAACCTATTTGCCCAGCCGCGTATCGTCGAATCTGGACTTTTATACGAATTCGGCCGGCTGCTGCATCGGTTCCATCATCGGCGCCCTGACGGCGCGCAAGCTGCTCGACCATAGCCATTTGTACCGCTTGCGCCAGCGCTGGTTTGCCCAGCATGCCAGCCAGGGTCTGGTGCTGGTGGCCCTGTGGCCGCTGGCGCAGATCTATCCGCAAGGCTATCTGTTCGGCTTGGGCCAGCTGCTGCCCATC
The DNA here is from genome assembly GCF_001758645.1 of Janthinobacterium sp. MP5059B. Classification (NCBI taxonomy): domain Bacteria; kingdom Pseudomonadati; phylum Pseudomonadota; class Betaproteobacteria; order Burkholderiales; family Oxalobacteraceae; genus Janthinobacterium; species Janthinobacterium sp. MP5059B. Next base: position 15,737 of record NZ_LRHX01000009.1, read on the forward strand.
CTGTCGGACTGGCTGTCGCGCCTGGCGGGCATGGAGATCGACCTGGCCACATATCTGCGTCCCGACGTGATATTAACCGTCGAGCAATATTGGCTTTCGGAAACCATCATCACGGCGTGCGGCATGACGGGCGCCGTGCTTACCTTGCTGTGCCTGCTGCGCCGCGCGGCGCCCCGCACCGTGTTGATGCTGATCCTCATTGCCGCCGCCCTGACCGTGCGCTCGATGGCCAGCGCGCTGCTGTTTTCGCCCGAAAACGCCTTCGTCTGGATCACGCCGGGCGCCCAGGGCGGTTTCCTGATCGGCCTGATCATGCTGGGCGGCCTGGCGTTCGCGCCGCACGTGGCGCAGCGCCGCATCGCGGCCGCCACCTTGCTGCTGAGCCTGGTGATGGTGAATACGACGCCGATCAACCCGTACTTCATGTCAACCTTGCAAGGCTGGGTGCAAGGCAAGTTCCTGAACTTCAATGGCGCGGCGCAATTCCTCGCCTTGCTGTGGCCGTTCATGGCCCTGTGGTTCCTGTGCCTGCCCTCGCACCGCCTGAACCGGCAGGAGGACGCGCAGCGCCAGCGTCGCGAAGACCACCCATAAGCGTTATCATGGCGCATTGATGAATCAGCAGGAGAATAGTATGAGCGACGCACCGTATTTTGAACGCCACGTTTTTTTCTGCATGAATAAACGTGATGACGGCCGCAACAGCTGTGGCGACCATGGCGCGGAAGCGGCGCAAAAGCATTGCAAGCGCCGCATCAAGGAACTCGACATGAATGGCGCGGGCAAGATCCGCATCAACCAGGCCGGCTGCATGGACCGCTGCGAAGAAGGCCCGCTGCTGGTGATCTACCCGGAAGCGACCTGGTACACCTATGTCGACACCAGCGATATCGATGAAATCATCGATACGCACCTGGTGGGCGGCAAAATTGTCGAACGCCTCAAGATTTAATGCCAATTTAAGAGATACCCACCAGTATGAGCATCATGAACAGAAACTCGGAAAAATTCACCCTCGCCGGCCATGCAGGCAGCATGGAAGGCTTGCTCGATTTCCCGGCAGACACTCCGCGCGGCATCGCCCTCGTTGCCCATCCGCACCCGCTGTACGGCGGCACGATGGATAACAAGGTCACGCAAACCTTGGCGCGCGCGTTTGTCGCCCTCGGTTACGTGGTGGCACGCATCAACTTCCGCGGCGTGGGTGCTTCCGAAGGCGTGCACGACCATGGCGCGGGAGAGACGGACGACATGCAATTGCTGTATGAACACATGCGCGGCCTGTACCCCGGCTTGCCCGTGGCCTTGTCCGGTTTCTCGTTCGGCACCTTCGTGCAATCGAAACTGCAGGAGCGCCTGGCTGCCGCCGGCACACCCGCCGAGCGCCTGGCGCTGATCGGCAGCGCGGCCGGCAAGTGGGCCATGGCCGATATTCCCGCCGACACCATCTTGATCCACGGCGAACTGGACGACACGATTCCCCTGTCCGCCGTCTTCGACTGGGCCCGTCCACAAGACATTCCCGTGATCGTGATCCCCGGCGCCGACCACTTTTTCCACCGCAAGCTCAACCACATTAAGAACCTCGTGATTGCCCTGTGGCATGGTGACAAACCCGCAATCGCAGCAGATGATCATTGAAGTGTGGGCTTACTAGCGCCTGCACGGCTATAATTGATCCGTTTTTTCCACGCGGCCATGCAGGTAGCAACAGCATGGCCCTCAGCCTTCATCTTTTTCTCGCAGACCAGCCCCATGAAAAAACTTTTAGCGGCACTGGCCTCCAGTGTATTTTTCTTTTCCGCCGCCTACGCCCAGAGCGTTCCAGCCCCGACCATCGCCGCCAAGTCCTGGCTGTTGCTTGACGCCACCAGTGGCCAGATCATTGCGTCGCAAGATCCGGACGCGCGCATCGAGCCGGCATCGTTGACCAAGATCATGACGGCTTACCTGACGTTTGCCGCCATCCGCGAAAAGAAACTGGCGCTGGACCAAAAAGTGAACGTGTCCGTGCGTGCCTGGAAAGTCGATTCGAGCAGCTCGAAGATGTTCATCGACCCGGCTACCCCCGTCTCGATCGACGATTTGCTGCACGGCTTGATGATTCAATCGGGTAACGACGCCGCCGTGGCGCTGGCTGAAGCCGTTGCCGGCGATGAAGGCACGTTCGTCGTGCTGATGAACCGCGAAGCACAACGCATGGGCTTGAAAAACACGCGTTTTGCCAATCCGCATGGCTTGCCTAGCCCCGATAACTATTCCACGGCGCAAGACCTGTCCGTGCTGGCCAAGCGCGTGATCGCCGACTACCCGGAATTCTACAAAATCGATTCCATCAAGAGTTTTACGTACAACAAGATCACCCAGCCTAACCGCAACCGCCTGCTGTGGCTGGACCCAACCGTCGATGGCATGAAGACGGGCCACACGGAAGCGGCCGGCTATTGCATGATCGCGTCGGCCCGCCGTCCAGGCGGCACGGGTGAGCGCCGCCTGATCTCCGTGGTGCTGGGCACCTCGTCGGACCAGGCCCGCACGCAGGAAAGCCAGAAGCTGCTGAACTGGGGCTTCCAGAACTTCGATACGGTCAAGCTGTACTCGAAGGGCCAGGCCGTGGCCACGCCGGAAGTGTGGAAGGGCTCGAAAGGCACCGTGAAAATCGGTTTCGCCCGCGATGTGCTCGTCACCGTACCCAAAGGCACGGCTGCCAAGATGAAACCGGTGCTGGAACGCAAGGACCCGCTGGTCGCGCCATTGGCTGAAAACGCCCCTGTCGGCAAACTGAAAATGATGGTCGACGACAAGGTCCTGCTGGAACTGCCTGTCGTGGCGCTGGAAACCATCAACCAGGCCACGATCTTCGGCCGCGCCTGGGATTCGATGCGCCTGTGGATGAAATAAGCAGTTAGCCCCCCCATAAAAAATGCCCGCAGATGCTGCGGGCATTTTTTTCGTCCGTAGACTTTACTTCGCCGGCGCATCCTTCAGGTGCGGCTTGCGCGCCACGGGGGGGAAGGTGCCGTGGCGGCCTGCCGCAAACGTCGCTTCCGTCTGCGACGCTGCCACCGGCACGGACACCTTGCGCACCTTGGCCACCTGCGCCGCCGTCACCGGTGTGCCGCGGTTGCCCCAGCTGGTCTGGATGAAGGTCACCACCTGGGCAGTCTGCTCGTCATTAAAAATGTCGGCATACGGCGCCATCGTCAGCGCCGACGGCGCCGTGCGCGTGGCCGGCACGGCGCCACCCGACAGCACGATATTGATGGCCGACGTGGGATCGTTCGTCTGCAGCACGGCATTGCCGGCCAGCGCAGGGAAGGCCTTGTCGTAGCCCTTGCCGTCGGAGCGGTGGCAGCCGGCGCAGCGGTCCAGGTACAGCTGCGCGCCCTTGGAATTGACGATACCGCTGAACAATTGCTTGCCCAGCTTGTCATCGGCCACGAAGGCCGGCGTGGCCGGATTCGACGGCGGCAGCGACTTCAGGTATTTCGCCATCGCCGCCAGGTCGCCATCCGTCATGTGCTGCATGGAATGGGCCACCACATCGTTCATGGCGCCGAACGATGCCGTATGGCTGTTGCGGCCCGTTTTGAGGAATTCGGCGATCTCCGCCGCGCTCCAGCGCGCCAGGCCGCCGCCATGCTCATTGCGCAGCGAGGGCACGGACCAGCCGTCGATGACGCCGCCGCCGGCCAGGAACGTCGTGTTGCCTTCGTCCGTCAGCGATTTTTCCTGCATGCCCACGCCGCGCGCCGTGTGGCAAGCGCCGCAGTGGCCCAGGCCCTGCACCAGGTAGGCGCCGCGCAGCAATTGCGCGTCGCCCGTGGCTGGCGCCTTGTAGGGCTGCGGCGTCGGCGCGAAGGCCCAGCGCCAGATGGTCAAGGGGAAACGCATCGACAGCGGCCATGGAATATCGGCCGCCTTGTTCGGCGTCGGGTCCGCCTTCACGCCATGCATGAAGTAGGCGTACAGGGCCTGCATATCCGCCTCGCTCAAACGCGAGTACGACGGGTAGGGCATGGCCGGATACACGGTGTAGCCGCGCTTGGTCACGCCAGTGCGCATCAGCTTGTCGAAATCGGCAAAGCTCCAGTCGCCTATGCCGGCCTTTTTATCCGGCGTGATATTCGTGGAATACACCTTGCCGATCGGCGTTTCCATGCCCAGGCCGCCGGCGAACGGCTGGCCTTTCGTGCCGGCCGTATGGCAGGCGATGCAGTCGCCGGCGCGGGCCAGGTATTCGCCCTGGCGTATCAGCTGGGCGTTCGGGACGGTGGCGCTGGCTGCGCTGGCGGACCAGGCGATGCCGGGGGTATTGGAGGCGAGTGCCAGCAACAGTGCGCCCACTGTTTGGGTGAATGTGTTGTTCATCTTCTTGTTCTTTATCAAGCGACCAGGGGACGGGGATCTTTCAGGTATTGCTCGCGGATGGCCTTGGCCGACCAGTAGGTCAGCGCGCAAGCGAGGCCCGTCGGGTTGTAGCCGATGCCGACCGGGAACACGCTGGAACCGACGGCAAACACGTTGTGCACATCCCAGCTCTGCAGATAGCGATTGACGACGCTGGTCTTGCGATCCGCGCCCATGGCCGTGCCGCCCGCCCAGTGGGTGGTCTGGTAGTTGCGCAAGTCGAGGTGGTCGCCCACGCTCTTGACGGACACCTTGATCGCTTCCGGATTCATGGCCTCGGCCACCTTCATCATCTTGTCCGTGACGAAACGGCTCATCTTGATGTCGTTTTCCTTCCAGTCGAAGGTAAAGCGCAGCAATTGCTGGCCATATTTGTCCGTGTAGGTGGGGTCGAGGTCGACGTAGCAGTCGCGATACGTCATGTTGGCACCGTGACAGTCGAACGAGACCGTATTCAGGTAGCTCTTCTTGACGGCCTTTTTCCAGGCCGAACCCCAGGCGGGCGTGCCATCCGGCGTGGCGATGCCCGAGATGGGCTTCGAGCCGGCCGGGTTGCACCAGGCGGGCGAGCCGCCGACAAAGCCCAGCGGGCCATGGTCGAAGTTGTCGCCATTCCAGTCATCGAGCGCGACGCCGGTGCCGCCGGCGCCGATGAAGGGGTTGGTGTTCGTGTCTTCCTTGAAGAAGGTCTGGATGGTCGACATCATCTGGTAGGCGATGTTGCGCCCCACCACGCCTTCATTGCTGACGGGATCGTACGGCTTGCCGATGCCGGAGAGCAAAAACAGGTGCGCATTGTTGTAGGCAAAGGCGCTGGCGATGACCAGGTCGGCCGGCTGCTCGACGGCCTTGCCGTCCGCATTGATGTAGGTCACGCCGGTAGCGCGTTTCTTGCTGCCGTCGAGATTGATGCGCACGACATTGCAATTGGCGCGTAATTCAAAATTGGAGACCATGCGCAGGGCCGGCATGATGTTGACGTTGGGCGACGCCTTGGAATAGTTGTAGCAAGCGTAACCGGAGCAGAAACCGCAGAAATTGCACGGTCCCATCTGGCAGCCATACGGGTTCGTGTACGGACCGGACGCGTTCGACGAAGCGTTGACGAACGGGTGATAACCGACGGCCTTGGCCGCGCGGCGGAACAGTTCAGCCGTGTACGGCACTTTTTGCGGCGCCAGCGCGTAATTGTCGGAGCGGTCGCCCTCGAACACATTGCCGTCGCCGACGACGATGCCGTTGACCTTATACGCCTGGCCCGAGGTGCCGAAGACTTTTTCCACGAAATCGAAGTGCGGCTCCAGCTCGGCGTAGGTCACGCCAAAGTCCTGGATCGTCATGCCTTCGGGGATGAATTTCTTGCCGTAGCGGCGTTCGTAGTGGCTGCGGATCTGCAGCTCTTCCGGCAAGACGCGCCAGTGCATGCCCGACCAGTGCAGACCTGCACCGCCCACGCCCGTGCCGGGCTTGAAGGCGCCGATCTGGCGGTACGGCACGGCCACGCCCGTGATACTGTGGCGGAAGGTGAACGTGCTCTTCGACATATCCTGGAACAGCTTGCTGCGCTGGATATAGGTCAGCTCGTCGAGGGTCTTCGGATAGGCGCCGTCGGGATAGGTGTCGCGGTACTCGCCGCGTTCCAGCGCGACCACGTTCAGGCCCGCTTCCGTCATTTCCTTGGCCATGATGGCGCCGGTCCAGCCAAAGCCGACAATCACGGCATCGACAGGCTTCATTTTTACATCTGGTTTGATATCACTCATGATGGTTTTTCTTTTTCTTTGATCTGCTACAAAAAGTCTTATGCGATAGAAACAGGGGGTAGCGGGTATTTCTTGCCATACTGCTCCACCCAATCCATGTAATCGGCGCGCGCGCCGGGGAAACCCACCATCTTCCAGGCCAGCATGTCCTTGTTGCCGCCGTGGACGGGGTCGCAAAAGTAGCCTTCGCGCGTGTTTTGCAGCAACTGGTTGAAGAAGACCTTGGCCGGCACTGCGCCGATGTCCAGGCTTCCCTTTTGCAATTGCGTGATGACGGCATCGCGCTCGGCCGCGTTCAGCTGCACGAAAGGCTTGCCGGACTGTTTATTGACGGCTGCATTGACGCCGGCCAGGGCGCTCTTGTACAGCTCGCGCGGCGCCATGTGGAACTGGTAGCCGAACTGTTCGATCGAGGGCACGAACGGCCCCTGCATGTACCACAGCGCGCCATACGCGTACGGCGTGTTCATCTGCAAGTCGATGAATTCATGCGCGCCCGACTCCAGCGCGCCCGGCCCTTCGCCATCGGCCGGGATCAGCCGGTCGACCAGTGCGCACAATGTGGCCCATTCGGTGGCGTCGAAAAAGCGCGGTTTGTAGGCAGGCTGGTCCTTGGAGACGGCCATGGCCAGGCCGCCACCGGCGCCGGCCAGCAAGGCCACGGCAGGCGCGGCGCCGACGGCCTTGCGCAGGAAGTTACGCCGGTGGGGCGAAATCCCGATGATTTTCATAGGTTTTCCTCAGGCGGCACGAGCCGCCACAGTGATGGATGTGGGAGTCAGAAAGAAAATGCGGGCAAGCGCCGCTGAGATTGCAGATTTCACGTAGAGATGACTGGAGTATCGCGGCGCGCTGCTTCAACCTGCCGGTTAATTGACCAACATGATTGACAAGCAGTTGCTTTGCATTTACGGTGCGCATCGTACCATAATTAAAAGAAACATTCAGAGACAGGTTCGACGTGATTAAAAAAGAGGCAGCGGTGCGTGGCCGCCCGCGCAAGGCGGGCGTGGAAGATGCGGTACTGGAAGCCATCGTCATGCTGGTGCGCCAGCATGGGCTCGACGCCGTGACGATACAGATGGTGGCCGACGTGGCTGGCGTGGGGCGTCAGACGATCTACCGGCGCTGGCCGCGCCGCGAAGACATGCTGCTTGACGCGCTCGTCAAGCGCACGGCGGAAAAGCTGCAGCGCGCGCTCGACATGCCGGACGGCCAGGAAATCGAGGCGATCTGCGCGCGTATCTTCGACAACCTGAACGCCGATGGCCGCTTCACCTGCGATCTCCTGGTGCTGATCCACAATGATGCGGCGGCGCAGCTGCGCTTTCGCGAGCAGATCGTCGCGCCGTGGATCACCCTGGTGGTGCAGCGCCTGGTCAACATCGGCGTGCGCGCCGACCTCGACCTGCGCCTGTTTGCCTTCATGCTGCAATCAGCGCTGGTGTACCAGATGCAACTGGGCGGCCAGCTCGACTCTTCCCTGCAGGAACGTTGCTGCCGCTTTATCCGCAGCATGCTGTAGCACTGGATATAATCGGGGCATCACCTTCTTCGCCACCATCAGAAAGCCAGCCCATGAGCCATGTATTTCCCGCCAGCCTGCAAGCGCCGCGCAGCCGTTTAAGCAGCAACGGTCCCGAACTGTCGCGCATCGTCGCCGGCATGTGGCGCATCGGCGAGTGGAATATGTCGGCGCAGCAGCGCCTGGCCTTCATCGAGCAATGCCTGGCGCTGGGCGTGACCAGTTTCGACCATGCCGATATCTATGGCGATTACAGCGCCGAAGGCCTGTTCGGCGAAGCGCTGGCCCTGCAGCCGGGCTTGCGCGACAAGATGGAACTGGTCAGCAAATGCGGCATCAAGCTGCTGTCGCCGCACCGGCCCGGCCACGCCATCCAGCATTACGACACGAGCGCGGCGCACATCACCAGTTCCGTGGAACACACCTTGCGCCAGTTGCACACGGACCGCCTGGACTTGCTGCTGATCCATCGTCCCGACCCCCTGATGGATTTTGACGAGATCGCAGGCGCCTTCACCCAGCTGCAGCAGGCGGGCAAGGTCTTGCACTTTGGCGTGTCGAATTTCAGCCGCCACCAGTTCGAGTGCCTGCACCGGCGCTTCCCGCTGGTGACGAACCAGGTGGAATTTTCGCCGCTGCACGTGACACCGCTGTTCGATGAAACCTTCGACGGCTTGCAGGATGTGGGGGTGGCGCCGATGATCTGGTCGCCGCTGGCCGGTGGCCGCCTGTTCCAGGGCGGCGACGCGAATGTGGAGAATTTGCGCAATGTCATCAAGCAGATCGCCGACCAGCTGCAGCGTCCATTTGCCAGCGTGGTGTTTGCCTGGATCATGCAACTGCCATGCCGTCCCCTGCCGCTGACGGGCACGGGCCGCATCGAAGCCGTGGGCGTGGCCGTGGAAGGCACGCAGTTCACACTCAGCCGCAGCGACTGGTTCGCCATCCTGCGTGCCGCGCGCGGGCACGAGGTGGCTTAGAATTTAATCGATCTCGTCGGGGTCGTTGAATACTTGCGGCAGCGCAATACCGCGCCAGCCCAGGTACCACGCCAGGTTGAGCAGCAGGGTGGCGGCGATGTAGACGGCGAAGAACAGCGCAAAGAAGCTGGTCTTCAGCCACACCAGCAGGGCGATGGCGACGATCAGCACCAGCAGCGCGGCCAGGCTTTTCTTTTGCTTGGAGCTGGGGAAGCGCAAGGTCGACACCATCAGGCTACCCACGCCCACCAGCAGCAGCATCAGCAGATAGCTGTGCAGCATGGAATCGATGGGCGCCGGCCACGCCACCACCACGGCCGCCACGCAAGCGGCCCCAGCCGTGATCGGCATGCCGACGAAATACAGGGGATCGGTACGCCCCACGTTCACATTGAAACGCGCCAGGCGCATGGCGCCGCACGCGACAAAGAAGAAGCTGGCCATGCCGCCAAAGCGCAGCAGCAGCGGATCGTGCACGCCCATCTGCACAAAACCATAGCAGTACAACAGGACGGCCGGGGCGCAGCCGAAATTCATCACGTCGGCGATGGAATCGAGCTGCACGCCAAACTGCGAACTGGTGTTCGTCAGGCGCGCGACATAGCCGTCGAGCGCATCGAACACGCCGGCCAGCACCAGCAAGGCGGCGGCCAGGCGGTAGGCATCCGCGTCGCCGACAGTCGCGTTATCGACGGAAATGACGATGCTGGCAAAACCGCAGGCTATCGAAAGCAAAGTCACCATGCTGGGCAAGGCGTACTTGGCGCGCTGCAGGCGCGACTTGGGCAATGTGTTCAAATTTGTGGGCAATCAAAGAAATCGGTAATGAGGCTACGCAGCGGCAAACGCTGCACTATGCTCATTCTACCCTGCGCAGCTGCGGCACCGTCCGCGCACGAGCGCGCGACATATCTTGTCATGGATGCTCTACGGCATATAAAAATGCCTTAGAATCGTTTTACAGGGCAGCATGTTGGCTTACCGCTGTCCGCCTACCTATACAGGAGTCAACTTGATTGTCTCGTCACTGCGTTGGAAATACTGGATACCCGCCCTGCTGAGCGCAGCCCTGCTGAGCGCCTGTGGCGGCGGCGATAGCGGCGACAAGACGTCGCTGAGCACCTCGACCCCGGCCGGGCAGCTGACACAGGAGCCCGGTGCTCCCGTCCTCAGCAACAATATTGCCACCGATGGCTTCAACTGGTTCAACTACCGGCGCAGCCAGATCGGCCTGTCGCCAATGGTGCGCAATGGCTTGATCGACAGCGCGGCCCTGGGCCATTCCAACTACTTGAATCTCAACAATACAGTGGCGCACGAGCAAGTGCAGGGCAAGCCCGGCTTTACCGGCGTCAAACTGGGCGACCGCCTGGCCAAGGCCGGCTACGTCGTCACGTCGCTGCAGGGCGAAGTCATCGCCGGCGCCAGCAACACGTCCGGCTTTTACCTGGCAGAGGAACTGGTCACGGCCATTTATCACCGCTTCGTCATTTTCGAGCCCCTCTTCAAGGAAGGGGGCGCGGGCGCGGCCGTCAGTGGCGCCGGCTATGCGTATTTCACCACCGACCTGGCCGGTAACCGCAGCTATGGCTCCGGGCTGGCAGCAGGGAAAATCGTCACCTACCCATTCGGCGGCCAGCAAAAGGTAGCCGTCAGTTTTTCCAGCGATAACGAAGCACCCGATCCCGTGCCGAACCAGGACGTGGTCGGCTACCCGATCAGCGTGCATGCCAACTACGGCACGACCGTCAGCGTGACCACGTTCAGCGTGCGCCAGCGCGGTGCCGCCGCGGACTTGACGGTGCGCCTGCTCACCAGCGGCAATGATGCACATACGCCAGTCTCGGCCGCGTCCATCATCCCGCTGGCGCCGCTGCTGGCGAACACGGCCTATGACGTGAGTTTCATCGGCAAAGTCAATGGTACGGACGTCACGCAGAGCTGGTCATTCACGACACGCTAGCGATTTTGCCGACTGCCAAGCGGGCGCAGCGTCGGGTACGACTGGATGTAGAATAGCTGTTCCTGCTTTACGGCAATTGACAAGTTTTCGGGCGCTCTGCACAGCATGCTGAAACCACACGCCACTTGCGATGATGATGCCGCCGTTGCGGCATCCGACATGGTCCGCATTCTCGATGTCGAGAACGGACTGGGCCGCATCATGGGCGACCGCATCCTGTACCTGAAAATCCTGCGCCGCTTCCTGCATGACCACGGCACCACGCCGTGCCAGATCCGCGCCGAATTCGACACGGGCAACTATGCCTCCGCGCGCCTGAAGGCGCATACCTTGAAGGGCGCCGCCGGCATGATCGGTGCGCGCCACGTGCATGGCCTGGCCGAAACGCTGGAGTCGGCACTGCGTGCGCAAGCGCCCGACCTGGCCCGGCAAATGCTGCAGCTGGAACTGGCGCAAGATCAATTGCTGGGCGCGGTCAGCAGCATGCTGGGCACGCCGGAGGCAACCCACACGGCGGCGCAGGACGTGGCGCCCGATCCGGCCGCGCCCGCCATCCAGCTGCTGCTGGCGCGCCTGGCCAGCCATCTGCGCGAAGGCGACGGGGCGGCCATCGACATCCTGGAAAACTCGGCCAGCCTGCTGGCGGCCAGCCTGGGCGTCAACGTCTACCAAGAAGTGGCAGCCGCCGCGCACGAGTTCGATTTCGACGGCGCGCTGGCGGCACTGCTGCGGCGCCGCTAGTTTCCACGCTCAACGGTGGTATTGCGCCTCTTCCGCGTAAGCCATGCCGCAACTCTTGCCGCAAAAGCGGCGCACGGCGTCGAGCGGCTTGTCGCAGTACCAGCACGCGCCTTTTGGCGGCAAGGTAGCGATCAATTCCGGCATGGCGGGCAATGCCGCCAGCACCTCTCCCTCGCGTTCCACGACGTCCGGCTGTTTGCTGTCCATGGCGCTTCCTTTCCTCGCGGCACTTCAAGGCCGCTCAGCAAGATTACGTCAGCACAGTTTGAAGCCCATGACATTTCTCAACGGCGGCCACGCTTGCCCCATCGGCACTTTGAAATTTCCAAACGACAACGTTGCCACTTCACACTACAATCAGTGTTCCGTTCACTTGCGCGCTCGCCATGAAACACATCCCTCTGCTGCTCTCCTGCCTGCTGCTCAGCGCCTGCGCCACGCGCGCGCCCACTGTCTACACCCTCAATTCGGGCGCCGAACGCACGCCGGAGCAATTGGCGGTGGTGTTCGAACACGCCGACCTGACCTTGCGCATCGACCCGGCCAGCCGCAGCATCGCCGGCGACGCGCGCCTGACCTTCCTGGCCACGCAGCCGATCTCGCTTTTCTCGCTGGACCTGGACCGCAACCTGCCGGTCGATGCCATCGAAATCGACGGCAAGCCGCTGCGGCCGCAAGACTATGCCAACCCGGACGGGCGCCTGAGCATGACCTTGCCGGCCACCCTCGCGGCAGGCGCGCGCACCACCATCCGCATCGTCTACCATGGCGTGCCGCACGTCGCCGTGAAAGCGCCGTGGGATGGCGGCATGGTGTGGTCGAGCACGGCCGATGGCGCGCCGTGGATCGCCAGCGCCGTGCAGGGCGAGGGCTGCGACCTGTTCTGGCCCTGCATCGACCATCCAATGGGCAAGGCCCAGCTGATCGACCAGCATATCCAGGTACCGGCGCCGCTGGTGGCGGCCGGCAACGGCATCGCGCTTGGCATGGATGAGGCCGACGGCTGGCGCACCTGGCACTGGCGCGCCAAACACCCGAGCACGTATGGCATCGCCCTCAACGTGGCGCCCTACCGCAGCCTGCAGGGCGAGTATGCGAGCCGCTACGGCAACCGCATCCCCCTGCAGTTCTGGTACTTGCCGGAAAGCGAAGCCAAGGCAGGCGCCCTGTTCGCAGAATTGCCGCCCATGCTAGATTTTTTTGAAAGCGTCATCGGCCCCTACCCGTTTGGCGATGAGAAAGTCGGTATCGCCGAAACGCCGCACAAGGGCATGGAACACCAGACCATCAATGCCTATGGCAACAAATTCGCCAAGACCAGCTATGGCTACGATGAGCTGCTGCAACATGAATTCGCCCATGAATGGTTCGGCAACCAGCTCACCAACAGCAACTGGGACGACATGTGGCTGCACGAAGGTTTCGGCACGTATATGCAGCCGCTGTACATGCAGTATCTGCGGGGAGAACAGGAGTATTTTGCTTCGTTGCAGCAAATGCGCGCCGGCATCGTCAACAAGGCTCCCATGGTCTCGGGCAAGCCGAAAAGCGAGGAAGAAGTCTACGACCTGAAGAAGGGCGGGCCGGGCGGCGACATCTATGTGAAAGGGGCGCTGGTGCTGCACACCTTGCGCGGCCTGATCGGCGACGACGCGTTCTTCCGCGCCGTGCGCCTGCTCGTCTACGGCACGGAACAGCCGCAGCCGGGCCAGTTCCAGCCGCGCTATGGCAGCACGACGGAGTTCATGGCCATCGTCAACAAAGTCACGGGCAGCAATTACGACTGGTTCTTCCAGGCCTATCTGTACCAGGCCGCGCTGCCGGAACTGTCCGCCGTGCGTGACGGCGACACCCTGCGCCTGCTATGGAAGACACCTGCCGACATCGCATTCCCGATGCCGGTGGAAGTGCGTATCGGCAAGGAAATCCATACCGTTTCCATGTCGCTGGGCTTTGGCGAACTGCCCCTGCCGGCTGGCGCCACGTACACGCTCGACCCGCACTCGCGCGTGCTGCGCCGCGCAGAGCATATCGAAACGTTCCAGGAATTCAAGGAGGAGCAGGCCAAGCACAAGAAGAGCTGAGCTGCCACAAGTCAGGGCAGCCGCTATTTCCGGAAACTGCGCACCGCGTCATTGGCATTATCGGCAATGATTTTTTGCAGCGTCGGCTGCCCTGCATACTTGGCGGACAGCCGTTTCCACTGCCGCTGCGCCTTCCCGCACGAGTCGGCCACGGCTTGCGTGATCTCGCGCTGACGCGCCTTGTCGTTGTCATCCCATTCGCCGGCAAAATGCTCGCACATTTGCGCATGCTCAATGAACTGCGCCACGTCGCGCGGCAGCTTTTCCTCTGCTTGAGCCAGCAAGAGCAGACAGCACAGTGCGGCAGCGATCAACATTTTCATCGCTTCCCCTTACTTGCCGATACAGAAACGGCTGAAGATCACGCCCAGCAGATCGTCAGGCGAAAACTCGCCCGTGATGCTCGACAACTGCACCTGCGCCAGGCGCAGTTCTTCGGCGAACAGGTCCAGCGACTGGTCGTCCTGCGCCGCGTGCTCGGCGGCGATGTCCAGATGCTTGCCGGCCGATTTCAAGGCGATCAAATGGCGTTCGCGCGCCAGGTACAGCGATTCGCCCGTCTGCTGCCAGCCGGCGATGCGCAAGAGCTCGGCGCGCAAGAGGTCAATGCCGATGTGCTCGTGCGCCGACAGATACACGTGCGTGGCGTCAGGCAGGTTGTCGACGCTGGGCTTGTGGCCCGACAGGTCGATCTTGTTCCACACGCGCACCACGGGCACCCCTTCGGGGAAGGCGGCAACGATGGTTTCATCGGCCAGGGTGGGGCCATGGTCGGCATCCAACAGGTGCAGGATCACGTCGGCCTTGCCGATCTCTCCCCACGTGCGTTCGATGCCGATGCGCTCGACGGCGTCGATGGTGTCGCCCGCGCTGCGGATGCCGGCCGTATCGATGATGTTGAGCGGAATGCCCTCGATCTGGATGGTTTCGCTGACCTTGTCGCGCGTGGTGCCGGCGATCGGCGTAACGATCGCCACGTCGGCGCCAGCCAGCGCGTTCAGCAGCGACGACTTGCCCACGTTGGGCTGGCCCGCCAGCACGACATTGAGGCCTTCGCGCAGCAGCGCGCCCTGCGCCGCCTGCGCAAACACTTTATTCAGCGCTTCGATGACGGCCTTCAATTGACCGCGCGCATTCGATTTTTCCAGGAAATCGATTTCTTCTTCCGGGAAGTCCAGGGTCGCCTCGACCAGCATGCGCAATCCCGTCACCTGCTCCACCAGCGCGTGGATGGTGTTGGAAAACGCGCCCGACAGCGATTGCGAGGCGGACTTGGCGGCCGCCTCCGTGGAGGCATCGATCAGGTCGGCCACGGCTTCGGCTTGCGCCAGATCAAGCTTGTCATTCAAAAACGCGCGGCGCGTGAATTCGCCCGGTTCGGCCAGGCGCAAGCCGCTGTCACGGCCCGCTTCCAGCACGCGCGCCAGCAGCAGCTGCAGCACCACGGGGCCGCCATGGCCCTGCAATTCCAGCACGTCTTCGCCCGTGTACGAATGCGGACCCTTGAAGTGGATGGCGATGCCCTGGTCGATGATGGCGCCGTCGCTTTCCGTGAATGGCAGATAGGTGGCGTGGCGCGGTTTCAGTTGCTGCGCGCCGAATAGGGCGGCCATCAAAGGGGCGAGATTTTTGCCGGAGGCGCGTACCACGCCGATGCCGCCGCGTCCGGGAGCGGTGGCGATGGCGGCGATAGGGGAAGAGTCGAGTTTCATGGGGATATTGTAATAGGTACGGCAAGGGAAGGTGCAGCAACGTAGGTCGGCTTAGCGCGCAGCGCGTAAGCCGACGCAGCACACGCTGGCGATAGTGTCGGATTACGCGTGGCCTTGCCACGCTAATCCGACCTACAAGAATTAAAAAGCCCGCACTAGGCGGGCTTTCTGTTCGCTGGCCGGACTTACTTGACGGCAGGCGCGTATTTCTTGGTGATCACCCATTGCTGGCCGATCGACAGGACGTTGTTGACGACCCAGTAGAGTACCAAACCCGACGGGAAGAAGAAGAACATCACCGAGAATGCCAGTGGCATGAACAGCATCATCTTCGCTTGCATCGGATCGGCCGGAGCCGGGTTCAGCTTGGTCGTGATGAACATCGAGATCGCGTACAGCACGGGCAGGATGCACCATGGGTCATGCTGGGCCAGGTCGGTGATCCAGCCGATCCATGGCGCGCCGCGGATTTCCACGGACGCGTTCAAGACCCAGTACAGGGCGATAAAGACGGGCATCTGGATCAAAATCGGCAGGCAGCCGCCCAGCGGATTGATCTTTTCCGTCTTGTACAGCTCCATCGTGGCCTGGTTCATCTTTTGTGGATCGCCCTTGAAGCGTTCGCGGATGGCTTGCATCTTCGGCGTGACCAGTTTCATCTTGGCCATGCTGCGGTAGCCGGCGGCCGACAGCGGGAAGAACAGCAGCTTGATCAGGATCGTGAAGGCGATGATGGTCCATCCCCAGTTGCCCAGCACGCTGTGGATCTGTTCCATGACCCAGAACATCGGCTTGGCGATGATGGTCAGCCAGCCATAGTCCTTGACCAGTTCCAGGCCAGGCGAGACGTTTTCCAGCAGGTGCGCGATTTGCGGACCCGAGTACAGCTTGCTGTCCATGCTGGCCGAGGCGCCTGGCGCCAGGGTAGGCAGGGGCAGCACGTTGCCGATGGCGTACAGGTTGGGGCCGACCTTCTTCGTGAAGATGTCGCGCTTGGCGTTCTCAGGCGGAACGAAAGCGGACACGAAGAAGTGTTGCGAAATCGCAAACCAGCCGCCATTCGCCGTCGCCGGGTGCAAGCCCTTCATGGCATTGTCGTTGCCCTTCTTCTCGTCTTCTGCGGCCGCTTTTTCGATTTTCTCGAACGTCAGCTTCTGGTACTTGTCCTGTGGCGTGTACAGGGTAGGACCGGTGAAGCTGCTGTTGAAGAACGAGTCGCCGACCG
This sequence comes from Janthinobacterium sp. MP5059B, assembly GCF_001758645.1. Lineage (NCBI taxonomy): Bacteria > Pseudomonadati > Pseudomonadota > Betaproteobacteria > Burkholderiales > Oxalobacteraceae > Janthinobacterium > Janthinobacterium sp. MP5059B. Next base: position 32,140 of record NZ_LRHX01000009.1, read on the forward strand.
GCTTGTTGCCGTCATGCGTCAGTTGCAGATACAGCTGCGGCGTGACAGGCGCCGCGCCCACGTTGGACACGTCGTGGCGCACGTCGATGACGTAGTCGCCGCGCTTGAAGGTAAACGTCTTGGTCAGCTTGACGCCGCCTTCGACCGCTTCCATCACCAGTTGGATCTGCTTGCCGTCGGCCAGGGTACGTACGCCAGGCTGCACGGTGAAGCCGCTCGCGTGGGTAGGGAACGGACCGCCGACCAGGCCCGATTGCGCCAGGTAAGTGTGGTTCGCGCCTTCGTCGAACAGCACTTCGTTTTGCTTGCCGTCGTCAGGCTGGCACCATTTGAACAGGCCGAAGCAACCGCCAAACCAGCCCGGATTGCCCGCGCCCTTGAATTTCAGCAATTCCAGACGCTTGACCTGGCCGCCCAGGGTGTCGATATCGACCTTGATGACGTCGGTGGTGATGGTAATCACTTCGCGCTTGAACGCGGCGGGATCGACAGCCTCGCCCGGCAGGGCAGGCACGCCTGCCGCAGCTGGCAGGGCAGCCGTCTTGGCAGGGGTCGCAGGCGCCTTGGCGGTTTGTTCCGTGTTCGCGGAGAACATCGACGGCTTGCCGTTCGAGATCATCCATTCGTTCCAGAGAATTACCAGCGAGACGGAAAACACGATCCACAGGATGGTACGTTTATTGATATCCATTAGGGTATTTGTCAGGAGTGGTTGCAACCGCAAGCGGTCGTTGAAGATTGTTTGCCATCGGCCGGCGGCACCGGGTCGACGCCCCCTTCATTCCAGGGGTGGCAACGGCACAGGCGCTTGGCAGCCAGCAGGCTGCCCTTGGCCGTGCCGTGCACGCGCAGCGCTTCCATCGCGTAATGCGAACAGCTCGGATAGAAACGGCAATTCTGTCCCAGCATGGGGCTGATCAGCAACTGATAAGCGCGCAGCAGGAACAGCAGCAGGGTTTTCATGGCGCGGATGGTGGTGGCGCAGCAACAGAACGGGCCTGGGCGGCGATTTGCGCCGCGAACAGGCGGCTCAATTCCTCACGCAGCTCGGCTTTGAGCCGGGTCGTGGTGGCCGGGCCATCCTTGCTGTTGACGGCGCGCGACAAACGCACCACGCAATCGACCGGCGGCATCGCGCTGTTGCGAAACAGCTCGCGCGTGACGCGCTTGATCGTGTTGCGGGTCGCCGCGCGCGGCGCGAAACGCTTGGCCACAACGACGCCCAGCCGCGCATGCGGCAATTGATTGTGTCGGGTGTACAGCACAAAATGCGCTGTTTTTTGCGAAGGGCGCAAACGAAAAACGGATGAAAATTCATCCGTTTTAACGATACGCCGAACGCGCGCGAAGTCGTGTGAACCTTCGCGTTGATTGCCGACTGGAGTACAGCTAGCCACGCGATCAGCTGTCAACGACAAGCCTAGACGGCCAGACGTTTGCGGCCCTTTGCGCGACGTGCGTTGAGCACATCACGGCCACCACGGGTAGCCATACGAGCGCGGAAGCCGTGCGTACGCTTGCGGCGAACGACGGAAGGTTGGTAAGTACGTTTCATGTTGGTCTCGCTAAAAACAAAAAAAATGCAAAATCGGGTCTGACGTCCCGTCAGTTTTTGGTGCCAATGACAATCGCGCACTTATGCCAAGGCACAAGCTGGCCAATCTCATCGCCCGCTTAATCCACGCTTAGTCCATATTGTCGTTCCAAATGAATAAACACGGAATACGGGCGGGGAACCCTGAATTATTCAGCATATGCCCCCCTCTTGTCAAGGATTGCCGTGATCGCCTGGAAATTTGCGCGCCGCCCCCGATCTGCCGGCAAGGCCCCGCCACAGGCCGCGCCAGCACTGCCTGTAACGGGATAACCGGGGGATAAGTCGCCTCTTATGCACACGGCGCCCCACCCCGCCACACAAAAATAACAGCCGTGCCTGTGGATAACTTTCGCAGTCGGGAGTAGAATAGCGCGTTACGTGTGGCGAGCCCTCGCGCGACGCCGGCCTTGCAACACGGTGAACGCAGGGCAGAATCGATACGCCCTCCCACACCTTTTCACATAGACATACATGGATAATTTCTGGCAGGCCTGTTCCGCGCAGTTGGAACTGGAGCTGACACCGCAACAATTCAGTGCGTGGATCAAACCGCTTATCCCTCTCGATTACGAAGAGGGCAAGCTGCGCATTGCTGCGCCCAATCGCTTCAAGCTCGATTGGGTCAAGACCCAGTTCGCCAGCCGCATCACTGCCCTGGCCATTCAGTACTTCGAAGCGCCGACGGAAGTGCAGTTCGTGCTCGACCCGCGCCTGGCCCTGCCGAAGAAACCCGTCACCGCCAGCACCCCGGCCAGCGATCCGAATGGCGGCGCGCCCAGCGCGCGCGCCGCGGAGCCGCAGCCCAGCGTGCCGGAACTGAGCATTGGCGCGGCGCCGCGCCGCGAGCAGAGCCGCATCAACACCGACCTGACCTTCGACAGCTTCGTGACGGGTAAAGCCAACCAGCTGGCGCGCGCCGCCGCCATCCAGGTGGCGAACAATCCGGGCGTGTCGTACAACCCGCTGTTCTTCTACGGCGGCGTCGGCCTGGGTAAGACCCACTTGATCCACGCCATCGGCAACCAGGTGATGGCCGACAATCCGGGCGCGAAGATCCGCTACATCCACGCGGAACAGTACGTTCGCGACGTAGTGACCGCTTACCAGCGCAAGGGTTTCGACGACTTCAAGCATTACTATCACTCGCTCGACATGCTGCTGATCGATGATATCCAGTTCTTTGGCGGCAAGAGCCGCACGCAGGAAGAGTTTTTCTATGCGTTCGAGGCATTAATTGCCGCAAAGAAACAGATCATCATCACCTCGGATACCTATCCGAAGGAAATCACGGGCATGGACGACCGCCTGATCTCGCGCTTCGACTCGGGCCTGACAGTGGCCATCGAACCGCCGGAACTGGAAATGCGCGTGGCGATTCTGCTGAAAAAAGCCAAGCAGGAAGGCGTGACTTTCTCTGACGACGTGGCCTTCTTTGTCGCCAAGCACTTGCGCTCGAACGTGCGCGAGCTGGAAGGCGCGCTGCGCAAAATTTTGGCGTATTCGCGTTTCCATGGCAAAGACATCACCATCGATATCGTCAAGGAAGCCTTGAAGGACTTGCTGTCGGTGCAGAACCGCCAGATTTCCGTGGAAAACATCCAGAAAACGGTGGCAGACTTCTTCAATATCAAGGTTGCCGACATGTATTCGAAGCGCCGGCCCGCGAATATCGCCCGGCCGCGCCAGATCGCCATGTACCTGGCCAAGGAATTGACACAGAAGAGCCTGCCGGAAATCGGCGAGCTGTTCGGCGGCCGCGACCACACCACGGTGCTGCATGCCGTGCGCAAGATCGCGCTGGACCGTACCAAGAACCCGGAATGCAACCACGAGTTGCATGTGCTGGAGCAAACGTTGAAGGGCTAAGCACGGCTTTGGCAAGACTGGCTCAAAACGTGCTTTACCCTTATTATCTGGGAGGGCACCGCAGCCGGTCTGTCGGGGCTTCCCATGGCAACAATTGTTAAATTAATACGTTAAACGTCGTACTGTTCAACCTATACATTGAGGATAAATATGCAATTGGTCAAAACCACCCGAGATACCCTTCTCCGGCCACTGCAGATCGTGAGCGGTATTGTCGAGCGTCGGCACACTATGCCGATTCTGGCCAATATCCTCATCCGCAAAGACGGTGAAAATGTCTCCTTCCTGTCGACCGACACCGAAGTGCAGATCACCACGCACGCGGAAATCGGTTCCGGCGCGGATGTCACCGGCACCACCGTGGCCGCGCGCAAGCTGCTGGACATCCTGCGCGCCCTGCCCGAATCGGGCGACGTCACGATGACCCTGCTGAACAAGCGCCTGACCGTGCAAACGGGCAAGTCGCGCTTCGCCCTGCAAACCCTGGCGGCGGAAGAGTTTCCGACCGTGCAACAGGCGGAAAGCTACAACGCGTCCGTCACCCTGCCCCAGAAAACGCTGAAGCACCTGTTCAACATGGTGCATTTCTCGATGGCGCAGCAAGACATCCGCTACTACCTGAACGGCTTGCTGCTGGTTCTGGATGGCAATAATGTCATCGCCGTGGCCACCGACGGCCACCGCCTGGCGTTTTGCCAGGTCGCCACCGAGCAGACGTTCGCGCGCCAGGAAGTGATTATTCCGCGCAAGACCATCATCGAGCTGCAGCGCCTGCTGGAAGAGAACGATGAGCCGGTGCAGCTGGACATCGCCGCCAACCAGGTGAAACTGACCTTTGCCGACATCGAGCTAATCTCGAAGCTGGTGGAAGGCAAGTTCCCCGACTACACGCGCGTGATTCCAAAAGGCTACAAAAACGACTTCACCATCGGCCGCGATGAATTGCTGCGCTCGCTGCAACGTGCCGCCATCATGACCAGCGACAAGTTCAAGGGCGTGCGCTGCATCATCACCCCGGGCAGCATGAAGATCAGCTCGACCAATGCGGACCAGGAAGAAGCCGTCGAAGAGCTGGAAATCGACTACGGCGGCGACTCCGTCGACATCGGCTTCAACGTGACGTATCTGCTGGACGTGCTGAACAACCTGAAATGCGAATACGTCAACATCGCGCTGGGCGACTCGAACTCGTCCGCCCTGATCTCCATCCCGGACAATGCCGACTTCAAGTATGTCGTCATGCCGATGCGCATCTAAAGACCACAGCAGTGACGTAGGTCGGATTAGCGCAGCGTAATCCGACATGCTGAATCGCCGTCTGTCGGGTTACGCCGTTCCGGCCAACCCGACAGACGGTCATCAGCCAGCAGCCCCGAATCAATCAGCAATCGTTATTTGAGAAAGCAGTCCATGTCCGAGAATCCACAAGACACCCCGATCCAGGCCAAAACGGAAGAATACGGCGCCGCCTCCATCCAGATCCTGGAAGGCCTGGAAGCCGTACGCAAACGCCCGGGCATGTACATTGGCGACACCTCGGACGGCACCGGCTTGCACCATCTGGTATTCGAAGTACTGGACAACTCGATCGACGAATCGCTGGCCGGCCACTGCACGGAAATCCACGTCACCATCCACAGCGACAACTCGATCTCGATCACCGATAATGGCCGCGGCGTGCCGACCGGCCTGAAAATGGACGACAAGCACGATCCGAAGCGTTCGGCGGCGGAAATCGTCATGACCGAGCTGCACGCGGGCGGCAAGTTCGACCAGAACTCGTACAAAGTCTCGGGCGGTTTGCATGGCGTGGGCGTGTCTTGCGTGAATGGCCTGTCGAAACTGCTGAAACTGACCATCCGCCGCGACGGCAAAGTGCATCACATGGAATTCGTGCGCGGCGTGCCGCAAGACCGCCAGATCGTCATGGTCGGCGACATCGCCACCTCGCCGATCAAGGTCATCGGCGACACGGACAAGCGCGGCACGGACGTGCATTTCTGGGCCGATGAAGAGATTTTCACGCACGTGGAATTCCACTACGAAATCCTGGCCAAGCGCATCCGCGAACTGTCCTTCCTGAACAATGGCGTCAACATCAAGTTGTCCGACCAGCGCACGGGCAAGGAAGAAATCTTCGCCTTCGAAGGCGGCACGCGCGGCTTCGTCGAATACATCAACAAGGCCAAATCGGTCTTGCACCCGACCATTTTCCAAGCCACGGGCGAACGCCTGTCGGACCAGGGCACGAACATCTCGGTCGACGTGTCGATGCAGTGGAACGATGCCTACAACGAACAGGTGCTGTGCTTCACGAACAACATCCCGCAGCGCGACGGCGGTACCCACCTGACGGGCTTGCGCGCGGCCATGACGCGCGTGATCAACAAATACATCGATGAACACGAGTTCGCCAAGAAGGCGAAAGTGGAAATCAGCGGCGACGACATGCGCGAAGGCCTGACCTGCGTCTTGTCGGTGAAAGTGCCGGAACCGAAATTCTCGTCGCAGACGAAAGACAAGCTGGTGTCGAGCGAAGTGCGCGGTCCCGTCGAAGAGATCGTCGCCAAGACCCTGGCCGACTACCTGCAGGAAAAACCGAACGACGCCAAGATCATTTGCGGCAAGATCGTCGAAGCGGCGCGCGCGCGCGAAGCGGCCCGCAAGGCCCGCGACTTGACGCGCCGCAAAGGCATCATGGATGGCCTGGGCCTGTCGGCCAAGCTGGCCGACTGCCAGGAAAAAGACCCCGCCCTGTGCGAACTGTACATCGTCGAGGGTGACTCGGCAGGTGGCTCGGCAAAACAAGGGCGCGACCGCAAGTTCCAGGCGATCCTGCCGCTGCGCGGTAAAGTCTTGAACGTGGAAAAAGCCCGTTTCGAGAAAATGCTGTCGTCGGAGCAGATCACCACCCTGATCGCCACGCTCGGCACATCGATCGGACCGGACGAATTCAACGTCGAGAAACTGCGCTACCACCGCATCATCATCATGACCGATGCGGACGTCGACGGCGCCCACATCCGCACCCTGCTGCTGACCCTGTTCTACCGCCAGATGCCGCAACTGGTCGAGCGCGGCCACATCTACATCGCGCAACCACCGCTGTACAAGGTGAAATCGGGCCGCGACGAGCGCTACCTGAAAGATGACGCCGAAGAAGCGAGCTACATGATGACGGTAGCGCTGAACACGGCCGTGCTGGTGCCGCGCACAGGCGCGGAAGGCATTTCCGGCGAAACCCTGACGGAACTGGTGCGCAAGTTCAACCTGTCGAACACCATCATGACCCGTCTGACGCGCGTCATCGACCGCGCCGCCCTGACAGCCATCATGACGGGCGTGCAGCTGGACCTGTCGACCCTGGACCTGGCGGAAACCTCCGCCCTGGCCCTGCAGACGGCCATCAACGACAGCGCCGTGCGCGTGCACGTGCGTTCCGACGACTTGTCGGAAAAACACATGCTGCGCATCGAGCGCATGCACCACGGCAACGTGAAAGTCAGCGCCATCGACGCCGACTTCGTGCAAGGCCCCGACTACGCCGTACTGAGCAGCGGCGCCGCCACCTTCGAAGGCTTGATCGGCGAAGGCGCATTCGTGCGCCGCGGCGAAGGCGAGCGCATCAAGGAAATCGCCGTGGTCGACTTCCACCAGGCCATGCAATGGCTGCGCGACGAAGCCGAACGCACCGTCTCGAAACAGCGCTACAAAGGTCTGGGCGAAATGAACCCGGACCAGCTGTGGGAAACGACGATGGACCCGACCGTGCGCCGCTTGTTGAAGGTACAGATCGAAGACGCCATTGCCGCGGATCAGATCTTCACGACCTTGATGGGCGACGACGTGGAACCACGCCGCGCCTTCATCGAAAATAATGCGTTGCGTGCGGGGAATATTGACGTGTAAGCCAACGTCTCTGTAGGATCTCAAAATAATTGAAATAAATCTCAATATTTGAAATGATGGCGGCCCTGACAAAGGGCCGCTTTTTATTTGACGCCATAAGCAAAATTCAATTTGAGAAGTTGGCTTTGGCCACGCCCCCAAAAGAAAAGTCGGCTCCTCAAATTGCCTATCCGGGCAAATAAACGGAAAAATCTAGCGCTGCGCCACAACGTCGCAATGCAAAGGCCCCCGCGTTGGCCCATCTCAGGTTGGGTTGATGTGTACTAGAACAGCACTTGGGAGATAACAATCACCTGATGCACGTGTCTTGATTAACGTAGTTGGGGCTTGGGTCTCAAGCAATCTGCATGATGCGGCAGAATTTACATCCAAAAAAATTTACCGATTGCAGTAGTAGAACTGTTCGTAACTAGGCCGATGACCGTCAGGGCTCTGGTACGCCCTCAGTTGCTCTCAGCAGCCAAGGGAACTTCAACGAAAGCCGTGCTAGCCATACCGTGAGCTGCTGTTGCCCACAATTCCATAGGGGAATGTTATAATCTTGACACCTTCAAAAATACTCAAGAATAGGCGAAGTGTTAGGCCGGACTAGAAAGGAACCACGATTGGATCAGCAGCAACTTGATCTGCCAGGGATGCTGAACAATGCCAGCACCGGCGAGGTCGAAGCCGGAAGTGGGCTCGAGGCGGAAGTTCTGGATCGTGGCGAACTGCATGTACACATAAACGGCGCGATCCCGGCAGCGACGATTCGAGAAATCTTTGTCGACGAAGGGACACTACTGCCAGCTGGCTTTGATTTTGAGCGTGACTTGGTTCGCACAACACCGTGCCAGTCCCTCGCGGAATACCTGACTCCGTGGCAGGTCCTTCGCCTATTTCCCAAGAAACCCGAAAACCTTGATCGCATCACGCTCTCGGTCGCTGCCAGCTTAGCGGAAAACAACGTACGATTTGTTGAATTACGCAGCAGTGTGCTGTATCTATCAACGCTTCACAAGTGCTCCCCAGCACAGGCGCTAGAACGCTTGATTATATCAACCCGGGAAGCCTCGGACCGGCACGGTATCCGTAGCGGTTTAATTCTCACCGTGACACGCGGCGACTACAGCGTGGTCAACCTGTCTACCCTTTTGCTGGCCTACCAAGACTTGGGACGGCCGACCGACGTGGTTGGACTTGACTTAGCCGGGGATGAGGAAATGGCGTATCCGGCGGAACTGCCATCGCGCTTTAGAGATGCCAAAGACCGTTTCGGGCTTGGAGTGACGATCCATGCAGGTGAAACCGGCCGCGTTGGCAATGTGCGGGACGCCGTGGAGCTATTTGGAGCTGATCGCATTGGCCACGGGACCGCCGCTCCCCAAGACCCCGAACTGCTGGAGCTCCTTTCTGCTAGAGGGATATGCGTTGAGGTTTGTCCGATCAGCAACCGCCTCACCGGCGCAGTTCCTCCGAACGAAGCGCATCCGCTGCAACAGTTCCGGCAATTTGGAGTTCCATTTGTCATTTGTTCGGATAATCCCGCCATCCATATGCGTAATCTTGCCGACGACCAGCGTGCAGCGATGGCCGAAGGCCTGTCAATGAACGATATTCGGCAGCAATACGACACCGCTAAGCGCTATTCCTTTATAAAGGGCTTACTTTGAAACTGCGATTCCTGTCTGGTAACAAGCACAAGATCACCGAAGTGCAGCGTATTTTCACGCCCGTAGGGGTGGACATCGTACCGGTGTCGATGAAAATTGAAGAGCTCCAGACCGAAGACGTCGAGAGCTTAGTGCGTGACAAGCTGATCAAGGCGTTTGAGGCCATTGGACGCCCGCTGTTCGTCGAGCACACTGGCCTGTACTTAAGTGGCCTGAACGGGCTTCCTGCAGGTTTGACGCAAATCTTCTGGGACAGGCTACAGGCAGATCGATTTGCTGACCTGGTTGCAGGCCTCGGCGATGCCAAGATGACGGCTAAGACGATCCTCGGTTATTGCGATGGGCGCCAAATCCATATCTTCGAAGGTTCGATCGATGGAACTGTGCCGCGTAAGCCTGCGGGGCCCACTGATTTCCAATGGGATTGTGTCTTCGTCCCGGACGGGAGCATGCAGACGTTCGCTGAGATGGGGGCGAAGAAAGATGACATCTCCATGCGCCGTAAAGCTCTTGATCTCTTCGCGGCACATCTCAAAACTACTAGGAGCACAAGATGAATGACGAACTGTTTGATGCACACCGGACGGGAAAGCTGATGCTATTTGTGGGTGCTGGAGTGTCTGCCAATCTTGGCCTACCCAATTGGGGGGCCTTGATATCACACGTCGCGGAGGAGCTTGGCTATGACTCGAGGATTTTTTCCACTTACGGCTCTCCTCTCGCCTTGGCAGAATTCTACAAAAAGAAAAAGGGGGGGCTCGGTTCGTTGCGCAGTTGGATGGACCGTGAATGGCATAAACCAACAACGGATATCTCCAAGTCCGAGATCCACCGCTTGATCACCGAGGGTAATTTCTCCCGCATCTACACCACCAATTACGATCGTTGGCTGGAATACGCACACGATAAGTTTGGCGTAGAGTACGACAAGATTGCCCGGGTGGCAGATCTTGCAACCACCACCAATAATCGCCGACAGATCATCAAATTCCATGGTGACTTCGACGCCGACGATTCCCTCGTCCTTGACGAGACCAGCTACTTCCAGCGCTTGGACTTCGAAACGCCGTTGGACATCAAGTTGCGTAACGATGTATTGGGTAGCTCGGTTCTCTTCATCGGCTATAGCCTCACCGACCTAAACATCCGCTTACTGTTCTATCGGCTGACCGAAATGTGGGGGCGCACTACCCTTTCGTCCGCGAGACCCAAATCCTACATCTTTACGAATCGCCCCAATCCCGTGGCCCAGGAAGTCCTGAGCCATTGGGGAATCCAGATGATCGTCTCCGAAGAAGATGATCCCAAGAAAGCGTTGACCGATTTTCTTCAGGAACTGGTAACCTGAGTTTGTATGTCTGGTGAATAGCGCGAGGAAAGGCTAAGGAAGCGCTGATTTAATCGGTTTTCGGCCCAAATGCGGGTTGCAAGTCCTTGATTTTTCAGAGAGTGGATTTTCAGAAAACGAATAAATCAACACTTCCCTAACAATTTTATCAAGCGGACGTCTAACAACCACGATGTTGATTTACTGAGATGGACTCGACACCGATCGAATCGGATCAAACTAACGTTTCGTCCAATTTATGCGTGGAGGTCTGCCATGAATATCGATATACTGTCAGTAAAGACAGAGATCTTAAGCTCGCGATCTAAGGTAAATTGATATTTTGCGACGATCTAAGTGTCGTCAGATAAACTGCTTCGAACGCCCCTCTATAGAAGTTCAATCCGAGCGCAGCGATAGCAACAGGATGTTCATCCTCGATTATATTACCTAAGTGCCGGCGCGGCGGTTCGTACCAAGTGCCACGGCAGCAAATTCGCTGAAGTTTTGGATCCGCGCATCCGGACTTTGCTGTCCAATCAAGTCCAATATCATAGCTATCTAGATCAATAACTAAAGTTTGCTCCTCCACGGATATCTTGACATTATTTAGATTGAACGGTCGACCAAATCGATCAGAAATAGAGATGAACTTATCCGACTCCACACTAGATGCTACCGCATGTGTTTCTGCGTTACGTGCTTGCTTTAAATATTGCAGTAAAGGATCAGCGCGACGCAATTTCGAGTTCGCAGATAGCCAAGACTGTGCTTCCTTTCCGGGAACAACCCGAATTGCTCGTTCTGCCCGCTCCCAGGCGCGCTCAATTCGAAATAAATATATTTCCCAAGCAGATTTTAGATCTTCAAGATTCGTTGTGGATGCCATCTCCTCGATAGCTGAGGCAGCCTCTCGAAGGTCGCGGTTTGTTTCTGACATAAATAGTAGACCTTAGACTCTAGTTTGGGGATCAAAAGATGTGCTCCGAGGGAGCAATATCTTGTATTTTTTTGTTCCCAAATTCTCTTTAATAGCTTACCGCCCCCCCCTCATCAAACATAAGAGCATTTACAACTCCTTGCCCCCATCCTATTCCGCCAATAGATTTTTTCGTTGCGGCAGCAGTAATGGCATGTTAACTCACGGACCCGCGTTAGTGATACCGAACGGAATATGAACCGATGGCGCAACGGAGCTCGCTGAGGCAAGATGACCAGCCTGATCGTCGAAGAAAATATGGGGCCGCAAAACTTCCAGGATTGTCCCCTTGGCAATACCTCCGAGGAAAAACGCGTCATTGACCATAACTCCCCAATTTTTCAGCGTATTCAAGGCACGCTCATGGGACGGTGCATTGCGCGCGGTAACAATGGACACCCGTAGCCTATTCTTATACGTCGAGTCCGTTTGTTTTTTTTCTTCCTCAGCCATCTGAATTTTAGAGACACGGAGTAAAAACTCCTTTAACGGTCCACCACCATGCGGTTCCATTACATTGGCAGTTTCATGTGCGTGAAAATGCTCAAGGTCTGAACTCTGCATTACACGCTCTGAAGTGTCATCCGCCAAGACACCATCAAAGTCAAATGCAATTCGTAAAGTTTGATCTTTTTCATCATCAATCTTCATGGAGTCCATTACGAAGCCAGCCGGCAGCCCTGACGCAATCGCCTCCAATACATCGCTTTTGTTTCCAGAAAGGAATAGTGAAATATTCAACGGACGGATGTATTCATACGGCGACTTCCCAGCTTGAAAAATCGCCCTGGTAATCCCTAGACCATAATGCTTGATGGTGTTCATCACACGCAAGCCAGTATCCGGGTCATTGCGGGAAAGCAGCATAACCTCAATTAGAGGTTCTCCGTCAACCGAAAGATCGTTCAATGACAGTAGGCGCTTGATGAAAGAATAGGACATCCCAACAGGCAGTGGATCGTTCAGATGCTCCTCTTGATATTTTCGATATGCGGCCTCTCCGTGACTACGAAAAACTTTGTCCGACTCACTGAGATCAAAGAGTGCACTTGACGCAACTCCAACAACCAACTTGTCCTGTAATGAATATGGCATGGATACTTTCGATGAAATTTAGGTTGCTAGCAATATTTACTTGTCCATGGATTCGCTTGCCCCGGCGCTTGTCTGCAATTATTGTCGAAATGGAGGCCAGTAGTCAGAGAGCTTTGGCAACACAAGCAAAGTTAAGGTTCGTTCGTATTGATCCATTGCAAGTTTCATTTCGCGTAGAGCGAGGCCCGGATCTGCATGCTTAAACCAGGCAGACGCAGGGATTTCACGTCCAACTCGCTCCGCCCTGACGGTGTCGTCGGCAGCCAGTGTTCTCGCAGGTATTTCGACAAGTTCGCGTTTAGGCGCAAAAAATGCCCCAGCCTCATATGCAGGGGTGCTTGACCGAGCCCAATGTACGAAGCCGTCACTGGAAATAAGCATGACTGCTTTCTCATCAGTGAACTCAAGCCATTTGAGTACTGCAGCGGTTAGAGATACGCCGTATCGGTCGGCACAATGCCCCAGAAAATCCAAATTGACCGCGCCGTTTATCTGCTTCGCAAAGTCATTAATTGGCATCAGCAGGTATGACGCAAATTGGTCGGCTTGCGTTTCGATGTTTTGCTCATCGCCTCTTCCAGCCAACACTTCGCCTGAACCACACTCGAAGCGATCTCTTTGCATGCGATGAAGTACGTAATGCCCCAACTCATGAGCTTGGGTAAATCTCACCCTCCCAAGCGATGGCATAGCATCGTTGTATAGCAGCATCCATTCACTACGATCGTCATTAGGAAGTAAGGCGCCTTGAAATCCCTTAATATTGGCGGGCTGAACTTTTGTGATTGGATCGGCGTAACCGAATATCTGTGCCGCATCCTGCGCCACCATAGGAACGTCAAGCGGAAAACGGTCGAGGCCAAGGCTAGCACTCGTAGCGTCAACCAGCTTGACGATCTTGCTGGCGGCTTTGGGCGGGGTCCAGATTTGCGGTTGTGTCATTGCTTTTTGAAGGTTGAAAGAATCTTTCGAAGCTGCTCTTTAGCTGGTGCATCGAGCTGCTGGTAACCGCGGAAGAAAGCCTCATCGATATGTCGCTCTTCTGGTGCCCGCACGTCCTCTTCGATGAAATAGGACGCAGACACACCTAACGCATCGGCCAACGCTGTCAACTTCTCTGCAGACGGCCGCTGCGACTCCCGATTTTCCAACTCCCACAGATAACTTTTGCTTAGGCCGGCCTTTGTGGCCAGGGCATCCAAGGTCAGATTATGCGTTTTTCTTAGCTCATTTAGTTTTTGGCCAAGACGATTAGACATTGTTAATTATCTCCTGTGATTAGTTCACCAATGTTCAGGGCAGACAAACACCCTACCTTAGTATAGCCAAAAAAAGTTCGCTTTGCCGAACTTTTTATCTTGACTTCGCGTCAGATTGGATTAGGATGTAGCCATGTTCGGAATTCCGAACTTTTTATCAGGTTGTTTCGCAGCTCACGCTGAAGGAGTTTAACCATGGCACACCCGCAGAAACTGGTAACAATTGTGGTCGAAGGCATGCCACACGAATGGCCGAAGGACGACATCACCTATGCTCAAGTAGTCACCCTGGAGGTGCCAGACTACCCTCAGCACCCGGAAATCACCTACGCCGTCAGCTACAAGAAAGGCAACGGTAATAAGCCTGAAGGCATTCTGGCACCAGGCGCGTCGGTTAAGGTTAAAGAAGGGATGGTCTTCTATGTTTCCGAAACTGGTCAGTCTTAACGATGATCTGCGCCGGCTGGTCGAAAAAGGCTATGCCGTCGCCTTCGACAGTGGCTACCTGATAGTTCGCGATATCCCGTACCTGGGCCAAGGTGGCCAACTGCAGATTGGGGCTTTTGTGACCAAGCTAGAGTTTGTAGACCAGCATTGCGTGCAACAGCAGGACCACCAGGTCTTTTTCGCCGGCGGCGTTCCCCACCAACTTGACGGTAGCCCCATTGCCAATCTGGGCGGCGGCCTAACTACCCTGTCGCTCAGCGAGCGCTGCAAGGACGTAGTCGTTCAGCGCTCATTTTCGAACAAACCTAAACCGGCTGACCGCTTTACTGACTTCTTCGCAAAAATCGAGAGCTACACAGCGATCATTGCCGGCCCAGCTATTGAGCGTCATGGCCAAACGCCTTATACATTCCGTGTCGACACGGGGGAAACTGCAGACGCTATTTTTAAGCTCCCAGACTCCCTTAGCAGCCGTGCCGAGATTGTCGACCTGTCCGCGCTGTTCGCGAACGAGATCGTCGCAATCATCGGCCTAGGAGGAACAGGAGCCTACATTCTTGACTACATGGTTAAAACGCCGGTCCTAGAAATCCGTGCGTTCGACCCGGACTCATTCTATGTGCACAACGCGTACCGCTCGCCTGGGCGCCTGCAAACCGAAGAACTGGGCAAACCGAAGGCGGACGTCTATGACAATCGCTATGGAAATTTCCGTCATGGACTGCGCTTCGAAGCCAAACATATCGACACTTGTTCTGCCGAAGACTTTGATGGTGTGACGTTCGCTTTCGTTTGCGTTGACAAAGGAAGTTCTCGAGCCGGCATCTTCGATCTGCTTATCGCAAATAGCATTCCATTCATTGATGTGGGAATGGGGCTTAAGCGCAAAGCTGGTGGCCTTGCGGGCCAAACACGCGTAACCTATTTTCCGCCGGCACAAGCTACGCAATTACGCGACTTGCAGCTGGCCGAGCTGCATGACGGCCCCGACGATCTTTATCGCGCCAATATTCAGATCGGAGAACTCAACGCCCTGAACGCAGCCTTGGCAGTGATACGTTATAAGCAGCTGCGCGGCTTCTACCACGCCGATGAAGGCCTTCTGCAAATGCTATTTCGCGTATCAGACATGAACATCATCGGGGAGGCTTCGTTCAATGAAGTTCAAACTTGAAAAAGTCCACTACATGCCTAAGCAGCTTGCGCCTGGCATCCTGTATGTGTCCCGTGAATTCGGTACAGCGGCCCACCTCTGCGCATGCGGCTGTGGCGCAAAAATACGTACCCCACTTGGGCCAGCGGAATGGTCCATCGAGGAACACGCAGCAGGACCAAGCTTGTGGCCATCTGTAGGAAATTGGCAGCAGCCATGTAAGTCTCACTACGTTATCGCTCAAGGTGAGATCGTTTGGGCACCACGCTGGGGCGAATCACAGGTTCAGTCTGGGCGCACCCATGAGCAACGCCGCCGCGAGGCCTATTTCGCGGGTTTACGACGCAAGCGTAAAGGCCGATGGGGCAATTTTGTGGAATGGGTCAAAGGCTTAGTCAGCTAAAGCTCGCCGCGATCCGAGGGCAACTGCTCCAAAATCGAACTTGAGATTGGGCAGTTTCGGATAGCCTGTAAGAAAGACTCCACTCCATCAGTTGTGCATATGACCAGATAAATAACAGAGAAGGCTTCACCTTATGATTAAAGACAGCGCAAAACAACACCACCGCACACTTAATGAAATACTCACTCACTACGAAGATGCGAAAGCTTGGCTTGAATCTCTAGGCATCAACGTCAACCCCACTCGCTTCCGCAATTACAAAAGAATTATTGAACAATCAGGTAAAGAATATTCTGAAAATTACGATTACAAGCAGGACTGGAATATGCTGTGGGCACTTTCTGAACTCGACGATCTTTTAAGTATTCATAGAGATTTGAAAGCTCAACAAGACATGCGGATGGTTGATAGTTTACGCAAAATAACGACTGGTCCAATTCTTCTGGACGACGAAAAAAACGATGGTGGCAGTATTCAAGGACGCAACTTTACTTTTGAACTTTATGCTGCAGCTCGTATTGCACGGGCAGGATTTTCGGTAAATTTCAATACAATCGCTGACGCTAATTTCTTGGTAGGCGAAAGACAAATTCACATGGAATGCAAAAGGGTCGTTAGCGAAGATAACATGGAAGGTTTGGTAATTTCCGCTTGCAAACAAATTGCTAAACGCTGCAACGATTCCCCCTCCGATCGCGGCATCGCAGCCATATCAATCAGTAAACTGGTCTGGAAAGCCTTTGAGGGGGCGGCAAAAGGTGTTCACGCAGACGTTGATACGATTAGGCTCGCGATGATTGCCAATTTGGACAAATGGGGACCCGAAATTACTAAACGGTTTGAGCGCTTCAACAAGCATACATCCGGTATTCTCTTGCATTACAAAATGCCTTTTCGCCGTAACACTGACGGGGCCGCCACCGTATTGAACCGGTTTGCGCTCTATCCAATATGCGACGCCAGCGCCCCAGAAATGGCATCTATGAAAAATCTAAGCGAACAGCTTCTCAAATCCGCAGGCAATGAAGGCTGAGTCTGACGAGCACAATGAAACTAACACATTTCATTGTAGATCGGATTTTAGAAAATGATGTAAAATTTTCAAAATACAACCATGGGGCTAAATATGTTTCCCTTTCAACGTTTATCCCTCACAAGCGAAGTCGAAAAAATTATTCATGCCACGGTACGAAAATCCCAACCCACTAAGTATTATATTTTTCGATTAGCTGATTTCTTAGCCAAATCTGCATCAATATTCATGTTTGTAATTTTCATGGCTTACATGTCAGTTTGGACACTTTCCACTCATCTACAGAAGATGTCTCCATCCGACCTTGATGCACTTGCAAATCCATTTGCCATCGCATTCGTCGCGACCGGGATTATTGGTGTGTCTACTCACATTATTCAGGATGGACTTCGGCATCAATTAAAAGGTGCTGTGCGAGATGCATGCAAAAATATTTAATCAGCCAGTGCCGACGTATTACCGATCAAAGCAACATTAGCGTCGAATGACAAGCAGAACGAAGGCGCTCTGCCGGGCGCCAACAGCCCACCAGCAGCGCAAACACGTCGCGAACATCGCTAATAATTTCAATACGGTATTTCTCCGAGCTCATGCATGACATTTTTATGCTTCAAGCAACCGCGGCACTGTCCGCAGGCAAAGTTTGAACGATGACATGAGTGGGACCAGCACAAAAGATCCAAAGGAATTCCAGAGTGACGTATTAGCTCAGCAGAGGACATTCGAATGCCCGGAGCGCGCACATGCAACGCCCCCTCTTGCATGAAAAGCAACTGATCGATTGAGTCCACAAACCCTTGAGTCCCGTCCGTATGGCTGGCATCCGTCGACACCGTTCCGATCAAGAGTTCTTCTGCGCCATGCGCCAGTGCCGGCGTGGCCGCGAGAGTTATAACTAGTTGATTGCGATATGGCCACCATTCTGATGAAGGTGCCACTGCCAGCGCAGGCTTTCCACTCAAATCGCCCGAACCAATTTGTGAACAGTTGATAGAAACAATGACATGCTGCATACCAAGCTCTTTGCAAACCTGGGCTGAAGCTCGAATTTCAGCCTCTGCTGGACGCTGTCCATAGTCGACTGTGATCCCAATACTAGGTCGAAGCCAATACGCGATCGCTGTAGAGTCTTGCCCACCTGAGAGTAAAAGCGCTGATTTCATCGTTCTAGCGCTATCCAGATTGCTCTATAAATAGCAGTGTCCAAATCGGATTCGATCAAACATCCAGTTCCTGTAAGCATCGTCAAATCACTTTTGTTTTCTACCTGTGTAAAGGCAACCACCGGCTTCCGAGTGGCGATCGCATACCCTACCTCAAATATTGTGCCGGAATCCAACCCATCGCAGATGGCAAACAGAACATCACATTTATCGATACCAAGCAGGTCCTCTCGCGCAACCACATCGGGATCGCCTTCGCCAGCATCGTGGATTGGGGAAAATACATCAATATTCAATTTTAGGAATGTCTCGCGCAAGCTATCTACCAGCCACCGCTGCGACACCGTAAAGAAAGGACCTGCTAGATAAATTGTGCGCTTCTCGCCAGAACTAGTTGTCGGCACACAAGGAGGTGGCAGTGGGGCTTTATCAAAATCCACAGGAACCGGAAGATAAGCGCTATTGCAGTAGAAGGCGGTCGCCAAAGAAGCTCTATACGCGGCTTCATCTGCAGGCAGGCCCATGGCGCCCCAGAAATAAGTAAACGTCGCAGAAAATACATCGCCCGATCCAATAGACCAGACATTCTCTGTTTTATAGCAAGGTACGCGACGAACGTTTATTCCATCTGACACAAGTGCCCCATGAGGACCTTGTTTCAAAACAACCACTGCAGCGTTTTCACGTCTATGAATAGTGGATAGCTGCTGAGATGGATCATCTGAGCCTGTGAGCAGCTTTGCCTCGACCGAGTTAATAACGTAGGCAAGCCGCCTTGCCTTCGACCCGTTTTCAGTGAAGTATTTTGCATGTAGCGGGGCTTGAGGATCATATACAGCAACCTCCGCATCCACCACGGCACTACCTTCCACCATCCCGTACCGCAGTACCAAGTCACCCTTAACATCTAGCTTACCCGCCAAATCATCTATCCCTAACAAAGGCTCCTGCTGAGGACTTGCTAAACCGTGTAGCCAACGAAAAGAGATCAGGTGCTTACCTGGCGAGAGACACAATTCGAAGTTATAGTTGGCCAAGTTCAGCCTGACTTCGTTGGCGTGACTATCTGGTACGAATGCATGGAGCTGGACATCCACATCGAAATCATCCAAGGCAGCAGCAGCGCGACCGCCTGAGCCTAAAATTTCTCTTCGCTCGGGGAATTGACAGATTTCTCGGTAGATACCGCCGGCAATTTTGAGAGTTTTCATTTGCGCCTCACCTGCACCTCGACCCGGGCACCTGCCCTATTCAGCACTTCAGCTACATACTCATTGCCTTGAGCCATACATTCCAACAATCGCGCAAGTGCGTCGGATGTGATCGCGCCAGCCCGTTGACCGTCATGCATTGCGACCGCGACTTGGAATCCCCCAGACCGGGTCTCAGCAATGACGTCGAGCCTCATACTCGGCTGCAAAAGGACGACAACCTGCGGGACGGGCGAGTTAAGTACAGTTCGAAACGTCAGTCGGTCACAGTCGCTACGTGGTGGTTGCGGATCATATACGGTTCCGCCGGTTCCGGACATCGCGGTTTCCTTTGTAAAAAAACGATCGACGCTATTTAAATGATAGCTAACCTCCGGCATATCGCATATTCGCCAGCTTTTTTCATGTTAGCATTTCCGCCAGTAAATTGGTATTCTATGCATTATCTCAGCCACCCCCTTGGGCGCAAAGCATGCCAACTCATGATTTCATCAAGCAGGTTCAACATGGCTGGCGGCGCCGATTCGTTGCTTGGGGCGCCGCTCCTGTTTTGAATGGAATCGCCGCTGTCTTCTCCGTTCTCGCCGGCGCCCTTGCTTCTTTTTTTACTGGCTCAATACGTGCGTCTCTTGCCCTGCCAGCATCAGCAGATCAGGGAACCAATTTTTCCATAAGCAACTGGCATATCTCCGGAGAGGCCTTTGTATTCTGGTCCCTCGTAATTTTGGCCGCAGTCTTGTTCGCCTGGAGCAAATACTCCGACAGTGCAGTCGATAATGAACATAAAGTATATGTGGGCAAAGCCTTGCAGGGACTGGAGAGCATGCCGCCCAGCGCATTTTTATTGGCACTCGCTAAGGAATATGTCATCTCCCATGCGGAAGTTGCTCAGCTTCGGGCTTTAACACGTCAAACGATGACCACAATCGTACTTGATGACGTCGATAAGGCGATCAGGAACGTATTGACTTCGCTAGCCCGAACAGTGGAATCGTACGACGGCCACCGAAACCGCTCCTACCGGATCTCGTTGCTTTTATTCGTCCGAGCAGACTGGAACAAGGAGAAGCTCAAGAGGCTTGTCGACATCCGATTTATTTTGGAGTCAGAACAACAAGGAGTCTTAGAATCACTCTCCTCTTTATCAATAACGTATCCTGTGAATTCAACACTCGCCCCCCTGACTACAACCACCGAGTTTGCCTACCCAGTGCATCAGCCCCGCCGGGAGGGTGACGACAAGAACCTCCTCCCCGGTCCTCCCCGCGCATTTCACCGCAATGGAATGTTCGAGTGCCACTCCTTGGATCCTCAGCTATCCCAGTTGTCCGAACATATTGCAGACTCAAACCATAATGAAGTAATGAGGGAGTTTTACACTAAAGGCCCTGGTGTGAACGTAAAAAGTTTCGTGTCTATTGCAGTGCCATCGAACAAGTGGGACATGACCTTGGATACAGCAAACCTGGATTCAGCCGGTGTCGTCCATATCGAAGCAAGCGAGCTCAACGTAGTGAAAAGTGCATCTGGCTTTTTCTGGCCAGTAGCTCAGCCATACCTCCTACTCATCTCGGACATGTTAGCGATTCGGAGTTCGCTAACCCCGAAACCCTTAGCTCATACAAGTTAGCAGAGCTCAGTACTGAACTCCGAAGTAGTTCACGGTGACTCTGCTACATCACATCGCTTCATAGTATTTCGCTTGACATCATCGTCAGATTCGACGATGATCTGACGATGAAATATCCGGGCGGAAAAGGCAAGTGCTATCAACAGATCATCAATCTGATGCCACCTCACGAAATTTATATCGAATCGCATCTGGGTGGCGGAGCAGTGCTGCGAAACAAGAAACTTGCGGCGCGCAACATTGGTATCGAACTTGATAAAAAAGTCGTCGCGGCCTGGCAGACACAACTTCCAGAGACCTACGAGCTAGTACATGCTGACGCGTTAACGTACTTGCGTACCTTTCCATTTTCCGGAAGGGAGTTGATCTATGCTGATCCCCCCTACATTCCTTCAAGCCGGCGCAGGGCTCGCGTCTATACCTGCGATTACGTAGAAGAGGATCACGTGGCCCTGCTCGATCTCCTTACATCACTTCCATGTATGGTGATGATTTCGGGATATGACAACCCACTTTATGCAGCACGACTCGCCACATGGCGAAAGGAGAGTTTCGCCGTAATGACGCACACAGGCATGGCTACCGAGAGTGTTTGGATGAATTTCCCTGCCGCGACTACCCTCCATGACACCACTCACTTGGGCAAAAGCTTCCGCGAACGACAAACGATTAAGCGTCGCAATGAGCGTCTTCGAGAAAAAATTGCCCAGATGCCTGCTGTCGAAAGAACTGAATTGCTCCGCTGGATAAATAGCACTTATGCGAACCCAAGGGAGGTGCAATGATGCAAACAGGGACCATATTTCTTGATTCCGCTACGATCAGCATAGAGCTACCTCAACCTCACAACGAAGTTGTCGCAGGTGTTCCCTGGGGATCAATCGATGAATTTCCCAGCCCTGCATACTGGGCTTATCAGGTAATCGCGAGACGAATTGCAGGTCGCCAGCTTAACTACAAGCTTGGAAATACACTCCAAGAAGAAGTTGGAGCATGCATCTTAGGCGGACACGGTATTCCAGCCGAAGTCGGGCTCGCCGCATTTCGACGGCTGAAAGAGTATGGGGTTTTTTCATCGGGTTTCACAGATGAAATCACGATCCGTGAACTCCTCTTGAAACCGCTGGAGGTCAACAACAAACCCGTTAGATACCGATTTGCACAGCAGAAGGCAAAGTACCTAGCCTGCAGCTTGGCTCGAATCGATGAATCTACCGCTCCAGTGGAAACCGGTAAGCGTCTTAGAGACTGGCTTGTAGAACTGCCTGGCATCGGGTTTAAAACGGCGTCATGGATCGCTCGAAATTGGCTGTCTGCTGATGACGTCGCCATCCTAGACATCCATATCCTTCGCGCAGGGGCGCTAGCGGGATTCCTCGACAGTACACTTACTGTTGAACGTCATTACCTCGCCCTAGAGCAGCAGTTCCTCGCGTTCAGTAAAGGGCTTGGTGTGCGCGCATCAGAGCTTGATGCCGTAATGTGGCTGGAAATGATGTCTTCCCCAAGCGTGGTGCGCCGAACTATGGAACAATCGGGTCACGAACGCAAAGAGCCTCGTCGACAACCACTACAATCGCACTCCAAGCAAACCAACACCGACGCCGACCAAATGCCCATGCTCGTCTAACTTGCGCGCCCACTGTTCGCCGGTGATGCCCAGCTGGCAATAGCCAAGTGATAGCACCTCTGCAGCTAGTGCTATGAAGCCCTGAAGATTGCCGGCATCTCTCCAGATAAGACTACACGGATTTGCATATTTGGCTGCGGTCTTCCCAGGCTCGCCTACAAATAAAAGCATCGTTGCATCAGACGGTTCACAAACATCTCTCAACTGCATTCTCACTTCATCGGGGGAGAGTATTGACCGATCAAGGCATTGCATAGAATGATGGTCCGGTAAATAGCGCAACCAGTGTTCGTCGTCTGGCGAGCTGACCAACAAATGTATGGGATGTATCGCCCCTGCTGATGGAGCTGGCCTGAGTGTCGTGTAAAAACCGAGTGAGTTGCTACCCCACGATAGGGTTCTGCAAGAGAGACTCAATAGCGCTGACAGATCTTTCATGCTGGCTTGGCTGAGTCGCCTATGCGACCTTCGCCGCATCAATATTGTAGCGGCATCAGCAGTCACCTGCTGGCCGGCGTCCTCCAGTTGCATCAGACCAGATGCTGGCCACTGAAAAGGTACGTACTGACGAGCGACGTCACGCGGTGTGGGTTCGCCTAACCCGATCCATTCAGTGAAATTTCCGGACATTGAGAATTCTCGCATCAAATTCTTACGAAGGTATGGGGACATTACACCAATAAGTCTGGCAGGTCGTCACTTCATTACTAGTATTCTCTTACATCTGTTTTGTTCACGCTCATCGCAATACCTTGCCCGGTGTCGAACTGGAAATCAGAAAAGCCACATCTTGCCGACCAGCAATAATGGAGCGCAACGAACGCCGCTCCGGAAATTTTTGAGCGGCGTTCGCTACTAGGGAACGTGCATCAATAAACAGGTATATTTTGCTAGGTGCGTTGACGAGAATTTAGTGCATCCAGCGTATTGCTGGCCTTGCCTTGCTGCTTCGCACAGCGCTCCGCGCCACTCAAATAGAGTGAACATATCTAACTGATTTTCTCAAACTTCTTTGCCAACAACACATTACGCTTTGCACGGCTCGTTGGAACGCTAATCCCCGTGCACTACAAGGCGATAGCAAGAGCACTCTGGCGTCTTTCCAACAGTGAACTTGCTGTCGAGGAATTCAGATTCAAAGGGCCCATCTTGTCATATGCTGACGCCCGACAGCAGCCGGGACATTTTGCGGTTCGGTTCAATCCAAAATTTGCGAACTTCTACTACCCAATACTGACCATATTTGGTTGATTGCTGACGCGTACTCACTTAGCTTTGGCGTCGGCGTAGGAAAATTTCATGTATTTTGAGACGCTCGTCGGCGAAATTCTCAAAATATTTGACTAACCAATTGATTTATAAGGATTAAATTTTCATTTATTTTGAGATCCTACAGTCTCTGGTTTCCGTTCAGCTAAGGCGGCCCTCTTCAGGGCCGCATTTTTTATGCACGCCAGAAACCTGACGCCAGATTGACATACTTGCTAAAAGCAAGCAATAATCTGCCATAAGCAAGTAAATGGGAGATAGCATATGCACGCGGATCAACTCGGCGAGCGCACGGAGATCGTGCGTCGTTTCAACCGTTTCTATACGCACCAGATTGGCGTGCTGCATGAACACTTGCTGGACAGCGCGTTTTCGCTGACGGAGGTGCGCATCCTGTATGAACTGGCGCATCGTGAGCAACTGACCAGCGCAGACTTGTGCCGCGAGCTGGGCTTGAATGCGGGCTATCTGAGCCGGGTCATTGCCGGGTTCGAAAAGCAGGGGCTGATCGCCAAGACGCGCTCGCCCACGGATGCGCGCGCGGCGCAATTGCAGCTGACCGAGCAGGGACAGCGCACCCTCGCCCCCCTGGTCGACGCCTCGCGGCGCGAAGTGGCCGCCATGCTGGAACGTTTGCCGCCGACGGCGCAGCAGGAGCTGGTCGCTGCCATGGAGCACATCCAGGGTTTGCTGGGGGAACCATCGCCCGCTTATATCCTGCGCAATCCGCAGCCGGGTGACATGGGCTGGATCATCCACCGGCAAGCCGTGCTGTATACGCAGGAATATGGCTGGAACAATGAATACGAGGCACTCGTCGCCGAGATCCTCGCCAAGTTCGTGCAGGAATTCGACCCGGCCCGTGAGCGCTGCTGGATCGCCGAGAAGGACGGCAAGGTGATCGGTTCGGTCTTCATCGTGCGCCAGGACGACACGACGGCCAAGCTGCGCTTGCTGTATGTCGATCCAAGCGCACGCGGCCTGGGCATCGGCAGCCGCCTGGTCGACGAGTGCCTGCGCTTCAGCCGCCAGGTCGGCTATACGAAAATGGTGTTGTGGACCAACAGCATCCTCACCGATGCGCGCCGCATCTACGACAAGGCCGGCTTCCAACTGGTCGAGGAAGAGGTGCATCACAGCTTTGGCAAGGACTTGATCGGCCAGGTGCTGGCGCGCGACCTGTGACGACCCGCGCTGCCACCGCCATATGCCACTGTAGCGGCGGCAGGACAGTGTCAGCCGTTTTCCTCGCCACTATCCCCACTGCCCCCAAGAAACCAGTACACTAGTTCCTGAGCGCAACTAATTTTGTGCGCGCGCCATGCCGCCTGCCGTTTCCGGGAGGCGCTCCTGCCGCAAGGCGTGTTGTCTGCCTGGACAAATGTCATGTTCACTTCGCGCAGCCTGTCTCCTGCCTTCTATTACCTGTTCTTTTCAGGAGAACGGGAGCAGCAGCAGCGCTTTTTCAAGGAACTGCATTTCATTTCGATAGCGATCCTGACGTTTGGCCTGGCTTGCTGGCTGGTCACGTTCAGCCTGACCTTGCCGCGCGCCACGTTCGACCATGCGCAGGCGGCGCTGGGCGTGACGGGCATGGTGGTCGGGCTGGTGCTGACCAGGTATGCGAAGTCGCTGCAAGCGATCATCGTCAGCGGCACCATCAGCGTGCTGTTCATCGCTTTCAGCTTTCGCGTGCTGATGCTGGGTACGGACGATCCCGCTTTCTGGGTATTGCCGCTGGGCGTGATGATCACCCTGACGACGGCGCCCATCTTCAGCGGCATCGCGTACTACCTGGGCGTGTCGCTGTGCGTGTGGGCCATCCTGGGGCTGGGGCAGTTTCCCGTGCATGCGGACCAGGCCGATCAGCATTGGCCCGTGCTGGCCGTCACCATCAGCGTGATCATCGGCCTGGCGCTAAATATCTATTTTCTCGTCTTGCGCATCCACAACTACCGCGCCCAGCGCGAACTGGCGACGATGGCCTACAAGGATGGCTTGACCGGGCTCAACAACCGACGCATGTTCACGCAAAGCGCCCGCACCTTGCAGCGCACGGCGCGCACGCCTGCGTATTTCCTGATGATCGACATCGACGACTTCAAGCAAATCAACGATGTGTATGGCCATGACGTGGGCGACGAGGTGCTGAAAAAGATCGCCGAGGTCATCGGTGGGCTAGCGGGCGAGCACCTGTGCGGCCGCCTGGGCGGCGAGGAGTTCGCCGTCATTTACCTGGGCGAAAAGAACGCGGCCTGCGCCTTTGCCGCGCAACTGGTCGATGCCGTCGAAGCGGCCTTTGTGCCGGAACGCAAGGTGTCCGTCAGCATCGGCATCGCGGAACTGATCAAGGAAACGGACTTGTCGCACAGCTACCGGCGCGCCGATGAATCCTTGTACCAGGCCAAGAAAAACGGCAAGAACCGCTACGTGCTCAACGCCGCCTAGGCATTGGCGTCCTGCTTGGCATCGAGCAGCGCCAGCAAGGCTTGCGGGGAAATCTTCCAGGGATCGCGCTGCTCGGGATCTACCTCGTACCAGCTGTCCTGGGCCCCGATCTTGAGGATCGTCAAGGGGATGTCCTTGCTCTCAAAGAACGCCAGCATGCGGCGGATCAAACGGCTCACCTTGGCGTGGTCATCCAGAAACAAGGGACAGGTATAAAAACAGCCCGTCTCTCCCATACGCAACAGTTTGGCCGAGCCGACGCGCGAGCGGCCCAGATATTTGTGCAGGAACTCGGTCACTGCCGCATCGTCGACAGGGATACTGCAGGAAATAGTAATCTGGGCCATGGCAGCGAGAACAGTGATTCAATAGCCAAGCTTAGCAGAAAGCGATTTATTCCTGAAATGCTAAGATCGCTGCCCGCGCATGCCCGCAAGCCGTCCGGCATGGCGTCTCGACAAGGATAGCCATTGAACACCCGAGGAAACATCACTTTTCGCATGCTGTCGCTGTGCGCCACCCTGTGCCTGCCGCTGTCCAGCATGGCGCAAGCCATTCCTGCCGAGGATGCCGCCTTCGTGGCCGCCACCGTGCCTGTCCCATCGCCGCTGCTGCGCCTGAGCGCGCATCCCGAGATCCGCGCCGACGTCTTGAAACTGCTCGGCTATGCGCGCGGCAGCTATACGCAGGGCGATACCCTGATCGCGCGCCAGGTGCTCGACAGCATGCATTCACTCGATGACATCACGCGCACCATGCTGCCCGACGGGCGCTCGGTGCTGGCCTCCATCGATGCCAGCACCGACGGTGCATGGCGCGCCGCCATGCTGTTCGATCCGCAACGCAAGCTGTTGGCGCTGGGCCTTGTCAACGGCCATTGCCAGGCCGCCATCGGCGACGCCGCGCCCGCCTGCCTGCCATCCACGCATGCCGTGCTGACGCTGTTCCTGCCGCCCGGCGCGGAGGACGAGATGGCCGCGCCGCTGCTGGTCTGGGCGCGGCAGTTGCCGACTATGCTGGCACAGGCTGCGCCGGAACAGCGGCAAAGCATTGCTGTGGTGGAATACATCACGACCCGCCCCGGCCAGCCCGGCTGGGAACAGCGCGACGTGCCGCCCGGCTTTCCCGCCAGCTTGCTGCACCTGCTGCTGCCGAATGCGGAACTCAACAGCAGTTCCAGCGGCGGCAAACTCATCGCGCCGGGGGGCCTGGCGGGTTTGCCCATGCGCACACCCACGGAAGCGGCCGAGGCCGGCGACGAGCCCATGCCCGATGCCAGCATCACCCTGCGCAGCTATGCCGATTTCCATTGGGTGCTCAACACCTATGCCAAACTGGCCAAGGGCGCGCAAGTGAAGGGGCATGAGGAGAAGGTCGTGTTCACGGGCAGCGATACGAGCGGCCGCTACACGGTGACCTTGCGCGAGCCGGACAAGGAAAACGGCGTCTTCATTACCGTAGCCAGCTGGCGGACAAAATAAGCGGAAACAGACAGGGAAAACATTGCCATTCCGCACAAGGGCATGGCATTTTGGCATTTTGCGGTATGATTTCCGGCCGTGCGGCGCGGCCCGATCCCTGCCTTGCCCACCCTGTCCTTCAAGCCAGCCACGCTTGCGTAGCATCCTGCCCTAAGGAATTCATATGTTCGGTTTTAACTTGCGCGTCGCCAAGATGGTGTGGACGGCTTTTCTCGTCGCTTTTTTGTTATTCATCACGTACAAGGTGTCGTCGACCCTGATCGTGGTGGTGTTCGCGGTGTTCTTCAGCTACCTCGTGTATCCGCTGATCGGGCTGCTGGAGCGTTATGGGCCGAAGCGCCTGCCGCGCACGGCCAGTATCGGCATCGTCTTCCTGGTGGTGATCTTGCTGGTGGCGGTGCTGGGGTCGATCTTCGGGGCGCGGATCGAGGAAGAGGCGATCAAGCTCAGCGATCAATTGCCGACCTTGCTCAAGGGGAATAATTTTGCCGAGCGCATTCCTTTGCCGGAATTCATGGAACCGTTGCGCGCGCGCCTGCTGTCGTTCATGCAGACACAGCTGAGCAGCGGGACGGGACAAGCCATGCCGCTGGCGAAAGAACTGGGCTTGACCGTCATGCATGCGGCCAGCAACCTGATCTATCTGGTGCTGGTGCCCGTGCTGAGCTTTTTGCTGATCAAGGAAGGGCCGGACATGCGCGACGGCTTGCTCTCCTTGCTGAACCGCCCGAACAAGAAACTCTGGGGCGCCATCATCGATGACCTCGACATCTTGCTGTCGCGCTATGTGCGCGCCCTGCTGCTGTTGTCGATCGCCACTTTTGTGTCCTACAGCATCGCCTTTTCCCTGATGGGCGTGCCGTACAGCCTGCTGCTGGCCGGCGCGGCCGCCTTGCTGGAATTCATCCCGTTTGCCGGCCCGCTGGCGGCGGCCGTCATCGCCGTGGTCGTGGCCGGTTTCAGCGGCTTCGAGCACGTGTTCTGGTTGATCGGCTTTATTGCCGCCTACCGTTTGTTCCAGGATTACGTGGTCAACCCATACTTGATGAGCGAAGGCGTTGAAGTAAGCCCGCTGATGGTGATCGTCGGCTTGCTGGCAGGCGACCAGCTGGGTGGCGTGGTCGGCATCTTCCTGTCCGTGCCCGTGATGGCGGCCATCAAGATCGTCTTCGTGCGTGCCAGGGCGGCCTTGCAGGCGCGCCATGATGCGCATGAGAAAGCGGAACAGGCGGCGGAAGAAGCGCGCGCCCAGGCCCTGGCCGAGGCGGCGCGCTTGCAGGAACAGGGCAGCAAGGCCACCCTGCCAGCGCAGTAACTTAGAACTCTTCCCACTCGCCGCTGTTGTCGGCAGCAGGCTTGGCGGGACGCGGTTTTGCGGCAGCGACAGGTGCAGCAGCGGCGCGGGCCGGCGCCAGGCGCAGCGCCGGGCGTTTCAAGGCCGTGCTGGCGGCGGCCACGACAGGCTTGCGCAAGGCAGGCTTGGCCGCTGCCGGACCGCTATGGTTGGCGTCGAGTTTAAAAATGCTGACCATCTCGGCCAGCGCGGCCGCCTGCTCCTGCATGGATTCCGAAGCGGCTGCCGCTTCTTCCACCAGCGCCGCATTCTGTTGCGTCACGGTATCCATTTCCGCCACGGCTTGATTGATCTGGCCGATGCCCAGTTCCTGCTCGCGGCCGGCGGCGCTGATTTCGCCCATGATGTCCGTCACGCGGCGGATGCTGGCCACGATCTCGTCCATCGTCGTGCCCGTCTGGCTGACCAGTTCGCTACCGGCGCCCACGTTCTGTACCGACGCTTCGATCAGCATCTTGATGTCCTTGGCGGCGCTGGCCGAGCGGTGCGCCAGGTTACGCACTTCCGTGGCGACGACGGCAAAGCCACGGCCCTGTTCGCCGGCACGCGCCGCTTCCACGGCCGCATTCAAGGCCAGGATGTTCGTCTGAAAGGCGATGCCATCGATCACGCCGATGATGTCGGCAATCTTTTTCGACGATTCGCTGATGGTGCCCATGGTATCGACCACTTGCGCCACCAGTGCACCACCCTTGACGGCCACGTCCGATGCGGACACGGCCAGCTGGTTTGCCTGGCGCGCATTGTCGGAATTCTGCTTGACGGTCGAGGTCAGCTCTTCCAGCGAGGAAGCTGTTTCTTCCAGGCTCGACGCTTGCTGCTCCGTGCGGCTCGACAGATCCAGGTTGCCCGAAGCGATTTCATTGCTGGCCGTGGCGATGGCGCCGCTGCCGTCGCGCACGCCGCGCACGGTGTTCGACAGGCGTTCCTGCATTTTCTGCAAGCCCGTCAGCAAGGCGCCCATCTCGTCGTTGCGCGTGATGACGATGTCATTGGCCAGGTTGCCGTCGGAAATGGCGCCGAAATGGCGCAGGGCCTGGTCCAGCGGGCCGAAGATGGCGCGCAGCAGCAAGATGCTGGAAATAATCGTCAGCAAGGCGCCGACGATCATACCGCCGATGGCCATGGCCACCTGGGTGCGGTAACTGGACTGGCTGGTCGCATACATCGCGGCAGCCGACGTGGCCTGGTATTGCGTCAATGTTTCGGCTGCCTGGTCCAGGGTGCGGTACAGCGGCGTCAGCCCCGTCATCATCAAACCGTCCGCTTGAGCGACGTTGCCTTCACGCAAAGCCTTGCTCATGACCAGCAAGCCGTTGCTCATGTAATCGCTGCGTTTCTTGTCCATGTCGTCGGACAGGCGCTTTTCGTCCGTGCTTTGCGGCAAGGCCAGGTACACCTTCCAGGACTTGTTGGAGGCTTCCATGAATTGTTCCGCACGGGCCAGGATATCCTTGGCGTCGGCCGCATCGGGATGCACCATCACGCGGTCCATCGTGAAACGGGCGCGGCCCAGCAGAATCTGCGACTCGCCGATGGCTTGCGTCGATACCAGCTGATTGCTGTAGACCTCGTTGAGGTTGTGGTTGGCCGATTTCAGGCTGATGATACTCATGACGCCCAATACGGCGATCAGCAAGCCCAGCACACTCATGGTGGCAATCAGGCGCATTTTTATTGTTATATTCGACAGCATGCAGTTTCCTTGGTAGGGGCGTAACCATGCCTGCGCTCACCAAACGGGATAGCAACAAGCGCCAGATGGGCGGGTCACGTGAATTGTTCAGGACAGATCGATATGGCGTGTAAGGCGGCAGGGGGGAAGGCGGCCCGCGCATATCGTCAGGAGTGCAATACAGGGCAACGAGGTCGAGGTTTCCTGTACTTTTAATTTCCTGACTGCAAGATACAGGGAAAGTTTACTAGTAGCAACATCCAGTATTGATTTTCACGCTTTGTAACAAGCGGATGATGTTTTTTGCGCAGAACTGGCATTCCGCTGCCGTGCAAGGTCGCGTGGGAATGCCATTTATGCTAGCTAACAAGTTAATACATGGTTTCTTCGATGAGCTGGCCATCGTCGCGGAAATACTGGAACCGGCCCGTTTTCATGCCCATGTTGTAGGCGCCTATCCGCTTTGGTTTGCCGTTCTGGAAATTCTCGATATTGACGCCATGCAGCACGCCCTTGTGCCAACTACGGTGAAATTGCGGCACTTCGCCATCGGGATAAAACAGGGTTTCCGCCCCATCGCGCTTGCCGTTGGCAAACGCGCCCTGGTAACGCCGCTTGCCATCCGGATAAAAACTCTCCATCGGGCCCTCGAGCTCGCCAAAGCGGTAATGTTCGACCAGTTCCAGCTGGCCACCGGCCGCATATTGTTCCAGCTTGCCTTCC
The DNA here is from genome assembly GCF_001758645.1 of Janthinobacterium sp. MP5059B. NCBI lineage: Bacteria > Pseudomonadati > Pseudomonadota > Betaproteobacteria > Burkholderiales > Oxalobacteraceae > Janthinobacterium > Janthinobacterium sp. MP5059B. The sequence continues at coordinate 63,444 of NZ_LRHX01000009.1, forward strand.
GGTTCGCCATCGCGCATGGTCAGCACTTGCCAGCCGCCATCCGGCGTCGCCTTCTTCCACGGCCCCTGCTTGATGTCATCAACATACAGACCGCCACCGCCCGGCTCGATCCACTGGCCCTGCTTCTTGCCATTCACATAGTTGCCCTGCCAGTGCACCAGCGTACCAATACGGCGCTCGCTGGGGCCGTCCAACCTGTCTTTGACGTAGGTATCGAAACCCTCGTAATTGCCCTTGCCCTCGTCGCGCCATTCGTCCACGCCCGGGTTCACTTCCCAGCGGCCCGTGCGCTGGCCCCGCTGCATCATGCCCGTTGTCGTTTCCTCGCCGCTTTCATACGTCCACGGCCCTTCGGCCTTGTCGTCGACAAACGCGCCAACCGAGCGGATGGTGAGCGGCTCTTCATAGTGCCACTGCCCAGTGCGCTTGCCTTGCGCATACCGGCCACGGGCATACACGTTGCCCGTGCAGCAATTCACGTCGTATTCGATGAGCAGCCCATCCTGGCTGGCGGCAAAGCGCTGCGGCTGCGTTTCCCAGGTGATCCATTTGACGTGATAGCTGGGCGCGCGCCCGCCTTCCCAGCCCTTGCCCAGCAGATAGGTGACCGTGAGGAAATGGCCATCCTTTTCCTGGAAGGTTTTTTTATAGGCAAATGCCGGGGCGTCCGTCGGCTTGCCGGGCAATAACTCGCCATCGATATTGAAATAGCCGACCAGGGTGCCGTGGCCATGCTCGATGGCGTCGAACTCGGCCACGCCCGTGGGTGCGTACGCGATGCTGTAGTCGATCAGCTGCAAGCGGGCCAGCGCGGCGCGCACCCGCGCCTCGTCCATGGTTTTCGCGCCGCGCACGATGGCGTCCAGGGTCGGCTGCAGGGTGGCCACCTTGAACATCCTGCCGCCGCTGCGCTCGTAGCGGTAGGCATGCAAGCCAAAGAGCTTATCGCTGCTGCGGCTGAGCACGAACGTGGTTTCACCTTCGCTGTCGAGGTCAAGCTGGAACACGGCCGCGATGCTGGCCTTGCCATACTTGTCCAGGTTCATGCGCTTCTCGCTATCCCCGTTGCACTGGCAATAGTAGCCGTTGACTTCGCCATTTTCCCGCAGGAAGGCCAGCACCACGCCGCCATCGCGGCGCTCGACAACGCTGGCGGTGGCCATCGGTTTACCCTCGTAGAACCGGACTGCCGCCTGCACCGGCGCCAAGGTGCCCAGCGCCAGCAGCGCCGCCATCGTGCTGATCCAAAATGTTTGCCGCATGCCAACTCCACTGCCTGAAAACCGCCATTATGCATGGCTGTTCAGGCAAGACCGGACACGCCAGGACGCTGGCGCCACAGGGGCCGCTGCACCGTCTGCGCCAGCAGCACGCCCAGCAGCGAGATGCCGCCGCCGACCAGGTGGTACACATGCATGCTTTCGTGCAGCCAGACGATGGCCAGCAAGGCCGTCAGCAGGGGCAGCAGGTTGACGTAAATGCTGCAGCGGTTCGGTCCCAGCAGTTTTACCCCTTCAATCCACAGGTAGGACAGCACGATGGACGAACCGATGCCGGCATAGCCGATCAGCGGCAAGGTCGTAGCGTCCAGCCTGGCGCTGCCGGCCGGCAGCAGCAGGAACAGCGGCAGCATGCACGCCAGGGCTGCCAAGGCCTGGCAATAAATGGCTTGCCAGGCGGGAATGGACAAACGCCAGCGGCGCAGCAGCACGCCATACAGGGCAAAACTCAGGCAAGCCAGCAGCATCAGCGCATCGCCCGCATGCACGCCTTGATGCAGCAAGGCCAGCACGTCGCCGCGCCCCACCAGGTACAGCAAGCCGCCAAACGACAGCACGCCGCCGGCCGCCATGCCGACCGTCAACCGCTCGCCCAGCATCAGCACGCTGAGCAAGGCCGTCATCAGCGGCGCCAGCGCCGTGACGATGGCCATATTCGTCGCCGTCGTCGATTCGGCGGCGCGGTAGGACAGGCTCTGGAACAGCGCCATCGACATCACGCCACACAGGGCCAGCTGCCACCACTGGCGGCGGATGGCGGCGCGGTTGCGCCACAGGGGGCGGGCGATAAACGGCGTCATCACCAGCAAGACCAGCACCAGGCGGTAAAAAGTGATGGCGGTGGGGGCGATGCTGGACGCGGCCAGCTTCGAAACGACGACATTGCCGGCCCACAGCAGCATGGCCAGAAACGGATACAGATAGGCGCGCACAGGCATGCGAAGCTCCAGGAATAGTTGCGGGAAACCATCATGCCGCAGGTGCGCCGCGCCTTCTCGCGCTAAAATGTCTGGACCTATCGCAAAACTGACATCATTTTCATGGATTGCACCTCGCCCGCCTTTCAGGAATTGCTGCCCGTCACGGCGCGCGCCATGGCGCTGGCCGTCGACTATGCGCATGGCCACGTGATTTCCGTGCACCGCCACACACATGCACAATTGCTGTATGCCATCGAGGGCGTGATGACCATCGAGGCCCAAGGCGGGCGCTGGGTGGTGCCGCCCACGCGCGGCGTGTGGCTGCAGCCCGGCATCGCGCACCAGGTACGCATGAGCGGCGCGGTGAAAATGCGCACCGTCTTCATCGACTGCGCCAGCTCACCGCTGCTGCCGCGCCACAGCTGCGTGCTCGACATCAGCCCCCTGCTGCGGCAATTGATCGTGGCGGCCGTCGACATCGCACCCGATTTCACGGAAGGCAGCCGCGACTGGCATCTGTTGCAATTGCTGTTGCACGAGCTCGACAGCCTGCCCGTGCTGCCCCTGTATCTGCCGCTGCCTGCCGATGCGCGCCTGCGCGGCATCTGCGCGCGGCTGATGGCGCAGCCGGGCGAACAGCAGACGGTGGCGCACTGGGCGCAGGAACTGGCGATCACCGAGCGCAGCCTGCACCGGCTGTTCCAGAAACAGACAGGCATGCGCTTTGGCCAGTGGCGCCAGCAGGCGCGCCTGCTGCGGGCGCTGGAACAATTGGCGCACGGCAGCAAGGTCATCGACGTGGCCATGGACAATGGCTATACGAGCCAGAGTGCCTTCACGGCCATGTTCAAGAAGCATTTCGGCACCACGCCCAGCGCGTTTTACCAGGCAAAAGTCATCGCTGCGTAAAAAAAATGCTGCTATGCATCAATAATCATGGGCGATAGCCGCCGCTCTTGTTATCATCGCAAGCCTTATCGCACCGCGCCCATCCTGGCAGCGGTGTTGACCTCAATCACATCACCATGACACAGAATTTTTTCCAGACATTTATCCTGCTCTTGCTCGTGACCGATCCGTTCGGCAACGTTTCCCTGTTCGTCAATGCCCTGAAACGGGTGCCCATCGAGCGGCGCTGGAAAGTCGTGGTGCGCGAATGCCTGATCGCCTTCGGCATCTTGCTGCTGTTTATGTTCTTCGGCCGCCATTTCCTGAACGCCTTGCAATTGTCGGAAGTGGCGCTGCGCATCGGCGGCGGCGTGATCCTGTTCCTGATCGCCATGCGCATGGTCTTTCCGCAGCCCAACGCCGGCAATAGCGACCACGAGATGGGCGGTGAACCGTTCATCGTGCCGCTGGCCATCCCCGCGCTGGCCGGCCCGTCGGCGCTGGCCACCGTGCTGCTGTTTTCCTCGCATGAAATGAACGAAGTCATTGCCCATGTGGCGGGGCTGACGGCCGTGGCCGCCGTCTGGCTGGCCGTCTTCCTGTGCGCCGAACGCTTGCAACGGGCCCTGGGTCCAAGAGTCATGACGGCGTTTGAACGCCTGATGGGCTTGATCCTGACGGCGATGGCCATTGAAATGCTGCTGGCCGGCATACGCGCGTTTTTGAAATCCGTCTGATATAGAACATTCATCACCATGAGCCGTTGCGCCCACATTTTCCTGATGGCCGATTACAACCAGTGGATGAATGCCAAGGTGTACGCGGCGGCGGCCAGCCTGCCACCCGGCGAGCTGCAGCGCGAGCGGGGCGCCTTTTTCGGCTCCCTGCTGGCCACCCTGAACCACGTGATGGTGGGCGACACGCTGTGGCTACAGCGCTATGCGAAGCACCCGGCCGGCTTTCCCCTGCTCGACCCCATCCGCGCCATCACCCCGCCCGCCTCGCTCACGCACCCGCTGTTCGCGGCCGACGATTTTGCCGCCATGCACGCGCACCGGCAATGGCTGGACCAGCTCATCATCGACTGGACCGCCTCGATCACGGAAGCCGACCTCGACTATTTGCTCGACTACCGCAACAGCAAGGGCCCGAACCGGCGCGAGTTTTTCAGCCTGCTCATGCATTTCTTCAACCACCAGACGCACCACCGGGGCCAGGCCAGCACCCTGCTGTCGCAAGCGGGCGTGGACATCGGCGACACGGATCTCCTATTTCGCATCCCCAACCATATTGCCGACTGACGACGGGCGGTAGCGCCATGCCTTGAACAAGATCAAGGCCAGCGCAAGAAAGACAATGGGATGCGGCAGAGTCATGGCATTTCCTTTGCCGCATACACGGCTTGCCACAGTTCCGTCACAATGACGAACGAGGGAACCGTGTCTCTCGCACGCTGCCGGCGCCTCCTGGGAGAGATCAAAGCGGCCGAGCAGGAATTATCCAGCAGCAAGAGCGCACCCCGAGGATGCCTGCGCGTCAGGCTGCCGCAGGTGGGCAGCTGGCTCACTCCGTACTGGACGCGCACCGCCAGCACGACGGCGCCTTTCGCATCCTGTGGCCCAGCAGCCGCCACCTGACGCCGAAATTGCGCGCCTTCATCGACTTCCTGGCCACCCGCGTGTTTCCGGAAAGCTGAGTCCGCGTCCGGCGCCGCGCTCGTTGTTTCCACACGACAACTTATTTAATTTGCTACCAATTTTTAAACTTTTCGCGGACTTGATACAAGTTTTTGTATTGCAGTGCGGAATTTTGAGGAACAATTACAGGCTGGCCGCCCTTACGTATAAACCCGTAGCCCTGGCTTGTCCGACGTTTTCCCTCACTTCCGCAATACGAAAGCAATCATGTCACTCACACAATTCAAAATCGGCACAAGGCTCGGGATCGGGTTTGCTGTCGTTCTCGGCCTGCTAGTAGCCGTCTTGCTCGTCGGCCTGTATTCCATGGGGCAACTGAGCGCGCGCACGCACGACATCGTGGCCGACAAGAACGTCAAGATGGCGGCCGCCAATACCATGAGCGACAACGTGCGCAACATTACGCTGGCGATCACGAGCATCGTGGTGGCGCCGACGGAAGCGCTGGTGCAGGCGGAACTGGCAAAGATTGGCGAAGCGCGCAAGAAATATGGTGCCGCCAAGGAAACCTTGCAAAAGAAAATCTCGACGGACAAGGAAACGGCACTGATGGCCGAGCTGGACGCTGCACTGAAATCGGGCGCGCCGCTGAACAACAAGGTCATCGAGCTGCGCAATGCGGGCCAGACGGAAGAAGCGATCGCCTTCTTGACGCAGCAGGCGGCACCGAGCCTGAAGCGCGTGCTGGGCGCGCTCGACAGCCTGGTCGCGTATGAAGGCGAGCAGGCGGCGCAGGCGGCGACGGATGCCGAGACGCTGAGCGCCAGCGCGCGCGCCTCCATGATTGCCCTGGGCAGCGTGGCCGTGCTGCTGGGCGCTTTTGTTGCCTGGATCATCACGCGCTCGATCACCCGCCCCATCAATGCAGCCGTGGGCGTGGCCGAAACCGTGGCCTCGGGCGACTTGTCGTCGCACATCGTCGTCAATTCCAGCGATGAAACGGGCCGCCTGCTGGGCGCCCTGAAAGCCATGAACGACAGCCTGTTGGGCGTGGTGGCGCAAGTGCGCAACGGCACGGATGCGATCTCCACGGCATCGAGCGAAATTGCCGCCGGCAACCTCGACCTGTCGTCCCGCACAGAAGAGCAAGCCAGTTCGCTGGAAGAAACGGCGTCGGCCATGGAAGAGCTGACCTCGACCGTGAAGCAGAACGCGGACAATGCGCGCCAGGCCAACCAGCTGGCGAAAAGCGCGTCGGAAGTGGCCGTGCGCGGCGGCAGCATCGTCTCGCAAGTGGTCGACACCATGGGCACCATCAACGAGTCGTCGAAGAAGATCGTCGACATCATCGGCGTCATCGACGGCATCGCCTTCCAGACGAATATCCTGGCCTTGAATGCGGCCGTGGAAGCGGCGCGCGCGGGTGAGCAGGGCCGTGGCTTCGCCGTTGTGGCAACGGAAGTGCGTAATCTTGCCCAAAGATCCGCTGGCGCAGCGAAAGAAATCAAGGAATTGATCGCCGCGTCCGTCGCCAACGTGGACACGGGTTCGCGCCTCGTCAATGAAGCGGGCCAGACCATGGGCGACATCGTCGACAGCATCGTGCGCGTGACCGACATCATGGGAGAGATTACTTCCGCCACGCACGAGCAGACCATCGGCATCGAGCAAATCAACATGGCCATTGCCCAGATGGATGAAGTGACGCAGCAAAACGCGGCCCTGGTGGAAGAAGCAGCGGCCGCTTCGCAAAGCATGCAAGAGCAGGCGGGCGAACTGGCGCACGTGGTGGGTTTCTTTAAAACCGGCAACCATGTCGCCAGCGCACCCAAGCTGGCGCCTGTGCGCGCCGCACCGGCAGCGCCCGCCATCGCACGCCCCGCCGCCAAGCCCGCACCCGCGCGCAAGGCTGTCGCGGCCGCGCCGGCACGCCGCAGCAATGCTGCCGCCGAGAGCGAATGGGAAGAGTTTTAACCAATAGCAACGTCCTCCCCACGGGAAAGCCAGGCAGGAAGTTGCTGCCTGGCTTTTTTTCGTCCGCAATCACCACTTTTTTTGCGGCAAAGCCCGCGCAATAGGCAAAAGTGCAAAACGTGCACCGCGCATACGCTTTACAATCCTCGCTCGCTTTACAAAATATTGGTCATCATGAATCAGGCAGAACAGCAGCGCCTCCTGGCTATCCTGGAGTATTGGCACAAGATCGAATTCTTTATCCCGTTTGACCTGAATCAAATCACGGACGTTGAAGACCAGTCCACCGTGCGCCTCCTGCACCGCGAACAGCTGGCGCAATTGCCGCTGCAGTTCGCCACGCAATGGCAAGTGCCGTCCGACCGCGAGATCGACGGCTTCTCGCTGTTCCTCGGCGTGTTCGACAAGGCCGAAATCAACAAGGCCTGTCCGCCGGCCAATGGCCCGGAAAACATTGCCGAAACAGAAAAAACAGAACTGCTGGGACGCTCGTGCTTTGCCCGCCTGAACCTCAATGCGCTGGGCGAGCCGCAATTCGACCCCGTGTCCGTCTCGACCTTGCCGTGGGCCCTGGGCCGCGCCCGCACGCCGGACTGGTCCGGCCTGAACCTGGATGCCTTCAGCGACAGCCAGCTGGCGCTGCAGGACAGCTTGCGCAACTTCGCGGCAAGCCGCGCGCCGCAGCAAGTGACGGACGAGGCAGGCAATGTCTCGTCGCCCCTGTCCGGCATGGAAATCGCGGCCCTGGCCGACCTGCTGCGCGACTGGGCCGGCTTCCACCCGTCGGCAGGCCAGCCGCTGGCCGTGCTGGAATTGCGCACGCGCAAAAAACGCGCCGCCGTGACGGAAGCCGATGCGCTGGAGTCCAGCCAGAACCGCAGCCTGGACTTTGGCGACGCGGTGGAACCATCGATCGATATCCTCAACAGTTTTTACCTCGACGACCTGGAGCAAATCATCCGCGCCTTGCGTGGCGGCAAGCTGCCGGCCACCGTGGCCGCCTACCTGACGCCACTGGCGCAGGATGAACGCATCGACCTGTACAGCCCGGCCGGACGCCAGGCGCTGGCCGCCATGCTCAATCCGGCCAATATGAACCGGGGACACTGGCTGGAAGACGCCAGCTACGCCATGAGCCTGATGCAGCAGTTCGCCATCCACGGCGCGCGCACGGGCTTGAACGAGCGGGGCATCTTTTCCGTCAACGGCCCGCCGGGCACGGGCAAGACAACCTTGCTGCGCGAATTGTTCGCCGACAACATCGTGCGCCGCGCCAGCGTGCTGTCCTGTCTGGACCGCGCCGGCGACGCCTTCATCGGCAAGGTGGCAGTGGCCTTCGAAGGCGTGCGCGACCCGATTACCATCGCCCGCTTGCGTCCGGAACTGACGGGCTTTGAAATGGTCGTCGCTTCGTCGAATAACGCGGCGGTGGAAAACATTTCCGGCGACCTCCCTAAACCGAAGCAGCTGGGCAAGGAATGGGCGCGCACGCGCTATTTTGAAAGCGTGGCGCGCCGGGTCGTGGCCGATGGCAATGGCGCCAACCGCGCCTTGGGCGAGGCGGAAGCGCCATGGGGCTTGATGTCCTGTGCGCTGGGAAACAGCGCGAACCGCCGCCGCTTCGTCAGCAATTTCTATGACGACGACTGGGACAAGAGCACGGCGCGCAAGACGCCGAATGTGCAAAATATCCGCCAGTGGCTGGCCAGCTACCAGGGCGTCAGCTTCGCCCAGGCGGCGCGCGAGTTCCGCGAGACGGAACACGTGGTGGAAAAGGCCCTGGCCGAACACGCCCAATACGCGGCCCTGTGGCAAGCCGTGGGCACTTGCACGGAAGCAGACTTCATGCAGGCCAGCCAGCAAGCGCTGATTGCTGCCGAGCAAGAGATGGACGCGGCGAATGGCGCCCTGGCCGCCGCGCTGGCACAGCAGGACACATTGCTCGCCAGCAAGAAGGAATTGCTGGAAGAAGAACGCCTGGTGGCGCTGACGCAGCCGGGCTTCTTTGCCCGGCTGTTCCGCACGGCGCCGGCGCGCGCCTTCAAGGATGCCGTCGTCGCCAACGCGGAAGCGCAGCGCCAGGCCGCGCGCGACGTGTCCGCCATCAAGCTGCTGCTGAAAGGCGAACTGGAGCCGCGCTGCGAGCGCGCCCGCAACAGCCTGCACATCGCGCTGCGCACGGCGCAATCACGCCAGCGCGAATGGGATGACAGCACGGAACTGCTGCGCCGCGCGCGCATGCGTTTCCCCACCATCATCGCGCCGGCGACCCTGGACGAGCTGGACGGTGACGCCCTGCAAATTGGCGGCCTGTGGCATGAACCGGCCCTGGCGCGCCTGCGCTCGCGCCTGTTCGCCAAGGCCCTGGCCCTGCATGAAGCGTGGCTGGCCGAGGTGGCAAAAAAGGGTGGCCCCGGCTTTGGCGGCAACTTGCTGGCCGTGTCGAAATTGCTGAAAAACAAGCGCGCCTACGACCAGTCGCACATCGCCATGGTCTGGCACAGCCTGTTCATGGTCGTACCCGTCGTGTCGACCACGTTTGCCTCGTTCGCGCGCCAGTTCCAGGGCATGGGCCCCGAATCGCTGGGCTGGCTGTTCATCGATGAAGCGGGCCAAGCACCACCGCAAACGGCGCTGGGCAGCCTGTGGCGCGCCAAGCGCGCCGTCGTCGTGGGCGACCCGCTGCAGATCGAACCCGTCTTCACGGTGCCGGGCCGCCTGGTGCAAACCTTGTCCGCCCTGTCGCCGCACACGCGCGATGGCAGCTATGCGCCAACCTCCGTTTCCGTGCAGACCCTGGCCGACAAGGCCAACCGCTACGGCGCCGTGGTCGGCGCCAACGGCGAAAAACCCTTGTGGATCGGCAGCCCCCTGCGCGTGCACCGCCGCTGCGTGGAGCCGATGTTTTCACTGGCCAACAGCATCGCCTACGAGGACAAGATGGTCTACGGCTTGAGCGAACGCACGCCGCCGGATGGCGCGCGGGGACTTACGCGGGGCCCCAGCCGCTGGATCGACGCCGTCGGCGCCGTCAGCTACAAGCAGGTTGTGCCCGTGCAGCTCGACTTCGTGCTGGAAGTGCTGCTGAAACTGTACCGCCGCGACGGCAAGCTGCCCGACATGTATGTGATTACGCCGTTCAAGGCCGTACGCAACGAATTGCGTTCGCGCATCGTCGACATGGACTGGGACCGCCGCCTCGGCTACGGCAAAGCGCCGACGGCGCGCGAATTGCGCCAGTGGAGCAGCCAGATGGTGGGCACCGTGCACACCTTCCAGGGCAAGGAACAAAGCGTGGTGATGCTGGTCCTCGGCGCCGATGACAGCACGGTAGGTGCCGCGCAGTGGGCGGCGGCCACGCCGAACCTGCTCAACGTGGCCCTGACGCGCGCGCAGCATTACGTGTACATCGTCGGCAACCCGTTGCTGTGGGGGCAGTTGCCACACTTTGCGCCAGCGTGTGCGCAACTGGCGCATACGGGCATGCATGAGTTTTTGGTGGAAATGGGCTGACGGCCCCGAGACCATACGGGACCACGTAATCCGACAATATTATTGACGGCTCTTGTCGGATTACGCTTGGCTTCGCCTCGCTAATCCGACCTACCCTGTGCCGGAATGCGGCGTAGGTCGGATTAGCGTAGCGTAATCCGACACCACCCCAGTCAATTGCGCCGGAAAAACCAGGGTAAACGTCGTGGCGGCCGCGTCGGACGCCACGGTCGCGCTGCCGCCGTGCAGCTGCATGATGGCCGTGACGATGGCCAGGCCCAGGCCCGTGGAAGCGGCCGAATCGCTGCGGGCCGGGTCGGCGCGGTAGAAACGCTCGAACAGGTGCGGCAAGTGGCGCGCGGGAATGGCGGGGCCGAGGTTGCTCACGCTCAATTCCACACCCTCGTTCGTCGCATGCGAGCGCAGCAGAATCGTGCTGCCTGGCGCCGCATGGCGGATCGCATTCGACAGCAAATTGCCCAGCGCGCGGCGCAGCAGTTGCGGCTCGGCCGTCACATTGCCGCTGCCGTGGCAAGCCAGCGCCAGCTCGCGTTCTTCGGCCAAGCCTTCAAAGAAATCCGCCAGCCTTGCGAACTCGTCCTGCACGGGCAAGACTTGCTTGACGAGCACCATTTCATCCTGCTGCGCCCGTGCCAGGAACAGCATGCTGTCGATCATGCGCGACAGCCGCTCCAGCTCTTCCACATTCGACGAGACCAGCTGCTCATAGTCTTGCGCGCTGCGCGGTCGGGCCAGCATGACCTGGCTTTGCCCCAGCAGATTGGTGACGGGCGTGCGGAATTCATGCGCCAGGTCGGCGGAAAACTGCGACAGCCGCGCATAGCCTTCCTGCAACCGCGCCAGCATGGCATTCAAGGCATGGATCAGCGGCAAGAGCTCCGTCGGCGCACCGCGTGCATCGAGTTGCTGCTCCAGCTTGCCCGGCCGCACGAGGGCCGCGTGGGCGGCGATATTGCGCAGCGGCCGCAATCCCCGCAGCAGCATCACGCTCGACAACAAAGCCGCCACCAGCGCGCTAACGGCGACGGACACGACGATCTGCCAGCGGTAGGCGGCAAACATGGCCGTGCGGTCGCCGTAGACCCGGGCGACGGATATGTCGGCCATCTGCGCCGGGTCGCCAATGCGCGCGCTGGCCGCCACCACCCTGGCCGGATAACCGTCGCGGCTGGTCCAGCTGACGATGGCGCTGTCCGTGACGGGCGCATCGACGGCCACGGGAACAGGATGCGCCACCGTCTCGCCGTTTGGATTGACATCGATCAAACGCGTGCCATCGGCGCGCACGATGCGGACCAGGGAATTTTCTTGCCCGCTCATGGTGTCGCGGAAATACTGGGGCCGCTCGCGGATGATGTCGAGGGTGCCCGCATTGCCCAGCAGTTGCTGGATCTGCCGCAGTTTTCCCAGCAACAAAATGTCATCGCGGCGCTCGATTTCCGCGACGAATGAACGGTACAAATGCATGCCCAGCCCGGCCGACACGAGCGCCACGATCAGCACGAACACGAGCGTGACGCGCAGGGTCAGCGAGCGGCGGAGTTGCGCCAGCTTCATTGCGTGGCGCCGCTGTCCGGCACGGTGAGCGCGCGCAATTCGCAGACATAGCCCATGCCACGCAAGGTGTGGATCAGTTTGGGTTCGAACGGGTCGTCGAGCTTGCTACGCAGGCGGCGGATGGCCGCGTCGATGACGTTGGTGTCGCTCTCGAAATTGATGTCCCACACTTGCGAGGCGATGATGGAGCGCGACAAGACCTCGCCCTGACGCCGCGCCAATAAATGCAGCAAGCCGAATTCCTTGGCCGTCAGGGTGATGCGCTGGCCTTGCCGGCTGACCTTGCGTTTCATCACGTCGATTTCCATGTCGCCGATACGGATCACGTCGTCCTCGCGCGGCGGCCCGCGCCGCAGCAAAGTGCGGATGCGCGCCACCAGTTCGGCAAAGGCAAACGGTTTCACCAGGTAATCGTCGGCCCCCAATTCCAGCCCTTTGACCCGGTCCTGCACTTCGTCGCGCGCCGTGAGGAAAATCACGGGCACGTCCGCACCGCCCTCCTGCAGCCGCAGCGCACGCAAGACTTGCCAGCCATCCATGATGGGCAGCATGACGTCGAGCACGATCAAATCGGGCGTGTCGCTACTGGCCATGTGCAGGCCGTCGCGACCGTTGCGCGCCAGGCTCACCGTAAAGCCGGACTCGGCCAGGCCACGCAGCAGGTAGTCGCCCGTCTTCGGTTCGTCTTCGATTACCAGGATACGCATGGCCACTTTCTAAAGAGAATATAAGACCATTCTACGCCGCGCGCAGAGCGCCGCGGATGATAAAAATGTCATGCGGCGATCATCTTCGCGTAGGGTAACACTGGCCATACTGGCGTCACTTGATTCCCTGGACGCCACATGAAAACCCTTCTTTTCGGCAGTACCCTGCTATGCCTGCTGGCCAGCCCCGTCCACGCGCAATTGCGCAGTATCAATGATCTGCCGCTGGCGGCAGCCAACAAGCTGGCCGATGCGGCCATGGCCGCTTGCCTGGCGCAGGGCCGGCATATCGTTGTTACCGTGCTGGACCGTGGCGGCAATGTCGTGACGGTGCAGCGCGCCGACGGCGTCGGACCGCACAACACGGAAGCCAGCCGGCGCAAGGCGTATACGGCGCTATCCACCAAGAGCGATACCTATGCGCTGGCCGTGGCGGCCCGCAACAATCCGGACATGAGTAATTTGACCACCGTGCCGGAACTGTTGCTGCTGGGCGGTGGCCTGCCCTTGCGAGCCCAGGGCGAAGTGGTCGGCGCCATCGGCGTGGCCGGTGGCGGTGGCGCGCAGCAAGACCGTGCCTGCGCCCAGGCTGCCCTGGCCACCATCCCCGAACTCGATTCCCCCACCCTTTGAAAGACACGACGATGACGTACCTGAAAAAGATCACCACCGCCCTGGCCTTCGCCAGCCTGTCCAGCATGGCCCTGGCCGCCGCCAATCCCTTGAGCGTGCACATCCTCGACTTGCAGAGCGGCCAGCCGACAGCGGGCGTGACGGTCACCCTGGAGCAAAAGAAAGGCGAAGGCTGGCAACAGTTGGCCAGCGCCGTGACGAATGCGCAGGGGCGCATCGCGGCCATGTATCCCGAGGATGCTCCCATGCAGGCGGGCGACTACCGCATCGTGTTCAAGACAGGCGAGCACTATGCGCGTCTGAAACAGGAAACCTTCTTCCCGGAAATCCCCGTGCAATTCCACGTGGAAAAGACCGACCAGCACTATCACATTCCCTTGCTGCTCAGCCCTTTCGGTTTTTCCACTTACCGAGGAAACTGACCGTTGATCACGCCACCGTCTTCGCCGTCTGCCCGAACAGCACGCTTTTCGCGTCGCCGCTGACGGTGGGCTGCACATTGATTTCAGCCGCCCGCGCATACGCGCGCACGGTGGCGGGACGGGCGGCAATGGCAGCGAACCAGCGCGCCAGGTGCGGGAAATCTTCCAGCTTCTGGCGCTGGCGCTCGTGCGGCACGATCCACGGGTAGATCGCCATGTCGGCGATGGAATAGCTGTCGCCGGCCACGAATGCGCGGTCCGCCAGGCGCTTGTTCAGCACCCCGTATAGCCGGTTCGTTTCGTTGACGTAGCGCGTGATGGCGTAGTCGATGGGTTCGGGCGCATATTGCACGAAATGGTGGTTTTGCCCGGCCATGGGGCCAAGGCCGCCCATTTGCCAGAACAGCCACTGCATCACTTCGGCGCGTCCCCGCACATCGTCCGGCAGGAATTGCCCGCTTTTCTCGGCCAGGTATTGCAAAATCGCGCCCGACTCGAACAGGGACAAGGGCGCGCCGCCATCTTCCGGCGCCTGGTCGACGATGGCGGGGATGCGGTTGTTCGGCGCGATGGCGAGGAATTCGGGCTTGAACTGCTCGCCCTTGCCGATATGCACGGGAATAATGTTGTAGGGGATGCCCGCTTCTTCCAGGAACATCGTCACTTTGTGCCCGTTGGGCGTGGTCCAGTAATACAGGTCGATCATCGTGGTCTTTCCAGATAGATAAGTAGGGCAGGCGGCCTCCGCATCACTATTGTCGCGCCGCAACTGATATGCATGGATATAATGCCACGTAAGCGAAAAACAAGACGGCGCAAGCATTCACTAGCGCCGTCACGCAGGCATCCCGACATTCCCGAGCACCAACCAAGAAAGCCGACCATGCGCAAACTCCTGATCGTCATGCTGTCCGTCCTGCTGTCAGGCTGTGTCCAGGACTTCGCCATCTACATGTTCGATGGACAGGACCATTCTCTGACCGTGCGCCGCCAGCAACGTTATTTTTGGCAAGATACCGTGGAAGTGCAGCTGATGGCGACCAATCTGCCGCAATGCCAGCGCCTGCATACCCTGTCGACGGATGCGCCAGCCGACATCACCGTCGAGCTGTTTGCCGCCGGCGATGGCATCTGGAATATCCGCATGGGCAAGCAGCTGTGGCAGGCGGAAACGAATACCTGCAATGCGCTGACGGAAATGGAAAACGACCCGAAAGCCGACCTGGGCCAGCCGGTCGGGCAATTCGTGGTCGTCGATGACAAGCTGGAATTCGAACCGGCGCCGCAGGCGGCGGCGCCAGCCCAATAAAGTCCTAGCGCGCCGCCAGGCTGCGCAGCGGCTTTTTCGCCACGGCGCGTGGCGCGCCAGCCGAACTTGCCGCCAGGCGCGGCGACGTCCCTGTCCCAGGCTCCTGCGCCGACAGCTTGAAGCGCGCCACCAGTTGCGCCAGCACGGCCGCCTGGTCCTGCATGCTCGACGCCGCGGCCGCCGCCTCTTCCACCAGTGCCGCATTTTGCTGCGTCACGCTATCCATCTCCGTGATCGCCTGGTTGACGTGGCCGATGCCCGTGCTTTGCTCGTGCGAAGCGGCCGTGATGTCGGCCATGATGTCGGTCACGCGCGAAACGGAAGCCACTACCTGATCCATGGTCGTGCCCGCCTGTGCGACGAGCGTGCTACCGGCCGCGATGCTGTCGACGGAAGCGCCGATGAGTTCCTTGATTTCCTTCGCCGCGCCAGCGGACCGTTGGGCCAGGTTGCGCACTTCCGACGCCACGACGGCAAAGCCGCGTCCCTGCTCGCCGGCGCGCGCCGCTTCCACGGCCGCGTTAAGCGCCAGGATATTCGTCTGGAAAGCGATGCCATCGATGACGCCGATGATATCGACGATCTTGCGCGACGAAGCATTGATGGTATCCATGGTGCCGATCACTTGCGCCACCACGGCGCCGCCCTGGCGGGCCACGGCGGAAGCGGACTGCGCCAGTTCATTCGCCTGCACGGCGTTGCCCGCGTTTTGTGTCACGGTCGAGGTCAATTCCTCCATCGAGGCCGCCGTTTCTTCCAGCGAACTGGCTTGCATTTCCGTGCGTGCCGACAAGTCCATATTGCCGCTGGCAATCTCGCTCGATGCCGTGGCGATCGTCTCGGCGCTGTGGCGGATTTCACTGATCGCATCGACCAGGTTGGCTTGCATGGTTTTCATTGCGTACAGCACGCTGTGGCGGTCGTTGGCATGCGTGCGCACGACGCCGCTCAAATCGTTATTCGCGATCTTTTCGGCCACGTCGGCCGCATACTCGGGATCGCCGCCCAGCGCATGGCGCAAGCTGCGGTTGATCACGACGACGACGGCGGCCAGCAGCGCGCACACGAGGACCAGCACGCCCAGCGAAGTCAGCAGCGACTGGCGGAAGGCCGCATCGATATCATCCATGTACACGCCCACCACCAGGGTCCAGGCCCATGGCTTGTAGGCCACCACGCGGCTCATCTTCGGTTCCGGGGTCTTCTGGCCGGGACGGGGGAAATAATAGTGGACGAAGCCCTTGCCCGCATCGGTCTTGCCGACGGCAACGATGTCGCGGTACAGATAAGTACCGTTGGCATCTTTAAAATCCGACATGTTCTTGCCATCGGTTTGCGGTGCGGCAGGATTCATCACGACGACGGCATCGAGGTTGATGATGGACAAATAGCCGGTTTCGCCGAAACGCATGCTCTTGATGACGGCCGTGGCCTGCTTCTGCGCTTCTTGCTTCGTCAAGGCGCCGCTGGCGGCCAGGTCGCCGAACATCTTGACGGCGCCCAGGCCCAGGTCGGCGGCATTGCTCAGGTCGGCGCTGCGCTCTTCGATGCGGATCTTGCGCACTTCCAGCGCGTTATAGACAAAAATAACGGTGATGCACAACAAGCTGCAAATCAGGGGAATCCATAACTTCTGCTGGAACGTCAATTTCTTCATGCTGTGTCTCCAACTATCTATTTGCGGCGATGGGGCGTGGCCCGCTTCCTGCCCGAGAGGTCAGGAATGCGGCGGCGACGGTGCTCTGGCGGCACCGTTCAGACTGCTTCAGCATACGCTCGAACGACCGATATTTACAATGCCGGGAAGCAATGAATTTTGCCCAGTGTTGTTAATGCGTTGCGACAATTGATGAGAATTGATGCTGCATTGCAATAAAAATGCGGCCAGCGGCCGCCGTTCTTTTGCGCTACAGTCACTGCCATTCCCCACCGCGCGAGGAGTCCCATGTCGACCACCATGAGCTGGCAAGGCTTTGCCATCCTGTCGGCCGTGTTCGCGGCCCTGACGGCCATCCTGGGCAAGCTGGGCGTAGCCCACCTGAACAGCAATATGGCCACCTTGATACGCACTGGCGTCATCCTGCTGGTGACGGCAGCCATCATCTCGCTGCGCGCGGAATGGCAGCGCCCGTCCGGCGGCAATTGGGTGGGCTGGACTTGCCTGATCGCTTCGGGCGCGGCCACGGGGCTGTCGTGGCTCTGCTATTTCCGTGCGCTGCAGCTGGGGCCCGTCTCGCTGGTGGCGCCCGTCGACAAACTCAGCGTGGCGCTGGTGATGCTGGCCGGCTGGCTCGTGCTGGGCGAACCGTTCACCGTGAAAGCGGCCATCGGCGGCGGCTTGATCGTGCTCGGCTCGCTGATTTTGCTGTTGTAATGCATTCCCCGGCACGCGGCGGCGCGCCTGTGTCAGAATGCACGCCGCATAGATCGAATCACGAAAGAACAGCATGACCAAGAATGAAGCCATGAAACGCATCAACGACCGCCTGGGCAAACCCACCCTAACGGACAAGAACACGCATTTTGCCAGCGTCGCCAGCTATGGCACGGACGAAGGCTGGTGGCTGAAGATCCCCTTCCTGACGTTCAAGCAGGAATTGCACTTCATCCTCAACAATGAAAAAACGAAAAGCTTCCAGCACCTGAAAATCGGCGCCAACCAGATCCTCAGCCCCGGCATGAAGTTCCGCAGCACGGGCGGCGCGGCCGACGCCTTCATGTCGGCCTCGGCGCCGAAACGCCTGGTCGACTTGCTCGACGGCGGCAGCAAGTACAACTTCACCAAGCATTTCGTCAACGACTATCGCTACTAGTCCCACCTGACCCAACCTGCTGCGCGTCGGTATAGGCAGCCTGCGATGCTCACCGTACTAGAGTACGGTTGCGCTTCTCGGCTACCTCTCCCTTCCGCTCGCGACGGTTTGGTCAGGCGTCGTGACGCCTTGTCGGATCATTGTGGGGCGGCAGCCACGCCCTGAGCAAATGCTGCGCGATGTCGAGCGCGTCGTCGCGGCTGGTGCCGAAATGCAGGGGATAGCCCCAGAACTTGCCGAACATCACGGCAAAGGCCTTGCCGGCCAGGCGCTTGGCGGCGCTCGGTTCGACCAGCACCATGCCCTGGATATACGCGCGGATGGCCGCCTTGTTCTGCTTCATCCATAGTGAAGCCCGCTTGCGCTCTTCCTGCGGGTGTTCATGCCCGTCCTCGTCAAAGCCTTCTTCGCTGAGGATGACAAACGCCTGGCGGCGCGCCAGCAGCGCGTCAAACTGGGCAAACAGAATATCGGGCTGGACAGGTGCTGCCTCGCGGCGCATCCAGACGAGGGGGAAAGTGGATAGATCAAGCTGCATGGTAATGACTCCTTCAAGGGGGTTGCCGTTCCTCCTCACCTTCATCAGAACACGGGCGGCGGCGGTTGCCGTTGAAGCGGGGCTGCGGATGCCCATACGATAGCGTTGGCAGCGCTGCGCGTCATTGCATAAAATAGCCACAATATTATTCAATCCAGCCAAAGTACTCCCATGCCCCATCCCCTCTTGCCCAGCATGCTGACGGCCCACCTGGGTCTGGACGACGACGCTTCCATCCTCGATTTCGACGTCGATGGCGTGCTGCGCCCCTTGCTGGCCGTGGGCCTGGCCAGCGTGCCCGAGGATGCGGAGCAGGCGCCGCATCAGCACCGCAAGGGGCAGTTGCTGTATGCCACGCGGGGCGTGATTCATTGCGAGGTGGAAAGCGGCGTGTGGATCGTGCCACCGCAGTGCGCCGTGTGGATACCAGGCGGTCTGATGCATGCTGCGCAGGGCGTGGGCGAGGCGGAATGTTATTGCCTGTTTATCGAGCCGGCCATGGCGCCAGCCTTGCCGGCCGTCTGCTGTACCGTGGCCGTTTCGCCCTTGCTGCGCGAACTGATCGCCAAGGCGGCCGGTTTTCCCACCCTGACCGTGCTGCAGGGCGCGCAGGAACGCCTCGTGCTCACTTTGCTCGACGAGCTGGCGGCCGCGCCCGTGGAAGACTTGCATCTGCCGATGCCGCGCGATGCGCGCTTGCGCTGCCTGGCTTCCCTGCTGCTGGCGCAGCCTGCCGATAAAAGTACCCTGGCCGCATGGGCCAGCCGCATCGGCATGAGCGAGCGCAGCATGACCCGGCAGTCACTGGAGGAAATGGGCATGAGCGTGGGCCGCTGGCGCCGGCAATTGCACGTCATCCTTGCCTTGCAACGGTTGGCGCAAGGGCGCAGCGTGAAAGCGGTGGCGCTGGAACTCGGTTATGAAAATACCAGCGGTTTCGTCACCATGTTCCGCAAGGCCGTGGGCAAGCCACCGGCGCGCTACCTGGCGGAACGGGAATCGAAGAGGCTATAAAACGCATAAAAAAAGGCGGCATATGCCGCCTTCATCTTGCATCGTCGCTGAAAATCAGACTTCGCGCGCCAGCGCCAGAAATTCCGTGCGCAGCGCCAGATTCGGCTGCATCTCGCCCAGCATGGCCGAGGTGATGGTTTCTTCGCCCGGCGTGCGGATGCCGCGGCTTTCCATGCACAGGTGGCGGCAGCGTACGACCACGCCCACCGATTTCGGTTCCAGCACTTCCATCAGGGCATTGGCGATCTGCATCGTCATGCGTTCCTGCACTTGCAGGCGCTTGGAGAAGCAATCGACGAGGCGCGTCAGTTTCGACAGGCCGACGATCTTGCCGTTGGGCACGTAGCCGATGGTGGCCTTGCCAAAGAACGGCGCCAGATGGTGCTCGCAATGGCTGTAGACGGGAATGCCGCGCACGACGATCAGCTCGTTGTACTGTTCCGCGCCATCTTCGAAGGCTTTCAGCAAATCCACCGGATCCTGGCCATAGCCGGACGTCCAGTGTTTCCAGGCTTTTGCCACGCGCGCCGGCGTTTCCAGCAAGCCAGGACGCTGCGGATCTTCGCCAAGGCTGCTGATCAACCGGCGCCAGTCGTTTTCGGAGAATTCTTCTTGAGACATGCTAAACCACCCTAAAATTTTCAATTGCCGCCAGTATATAGAAAATGCGGCAAGCTGCCCGAGCAGTCCCCGCTTTACGACACTGCCGGCGGACGGTGGGCGCCGACCAGCAGCGCGGAAATCGACACGCTTGAACTCGCTTCCGGCCACGCATCGCCGGGGCCGAACCAGCGCGCCTCGGCGATTTCATTCTCGTCGAGGCGAATCTCGCCATCGAGGTAATCGGCCGTAAACGCGATCATCAGCGAATGGGGAAACGGCCAGGATTGGCTCATGAAGTACTGCAAGTTATGCACGCGCAAGCCCACCTCTTCCATCACTTCGCGGTGCACGGCTTCCTCGATCGATTCGCCCGCTTCCAGGAAGCCGGCCAGCGGACTGAAACGCTGCGATGGCGAATGCTTGTGCATGGCCAGCAGCACCTGGTCGCCCTTGCGGATGAGTACCATCATGGCTGGCGAAATACGCGGATACGCGAGCATGCCGCAGGCGGCGCATGTGAAGCAGCGCTCGCCAGGCGTGCGCTGCATGGGCGTGGCGCACACGCCGCAATGGCGGTGCGTGCGCGCCCACTCGGCCAGTTGCGCGGCGCGGCTGGCCAGGCCCAGGAAAGCATCGTCGACGGAATTAAACAGTGAACGCATGCCGTGCCAGGCCAGAGTGCTATCGGCGGGCAACAGCTCCTCATCCGTCCAGACGGTCTGGCAATAACGGCCCTGCCACAGGCCCACGGGCTGAGCGCGGCTCAGGTCGATATCGAGCGCGGCCGCCTCGGCGGCAGTGGGCAGGGACAGCTCGAACGTGCGCAACAATAAACGTCCGCGGTGAAAGACGAATGTGAGCGTCTGCTCGGCGGCCGGGGCCGGTTCGGGCGCATCGATCAGGGGGACAAAGGCATCGGGAGTTTGCAGCATGCTTGGCAGAAATTTGTAAAGGTTGCTCATCATACTCCCGCCGGCGGACGCCTGCGCGCATAGCAGCGGCCAGGCCGCAAAGCAAGCATTCATGGGCCATGACAGTGTTTTTTTTACGGCACACCCAATCCGTTGCGTAAACGAGACTGATAACGATTCTCATTTACGAATGAGTGCCCAATAATTACAATGTCTGCCAACCCGTCCATCGCCAGCCACTTGCCCGCTTGCCACAGCACAGCGGCGCAGAGCCAGCCAGGAACCACTACCTGACCTTATCGAGAGAGCAAGATGGCAATCAAGAGCCGCAAACACGCCCCAACCCGTTTCAACCAGCACATCGGCGCCGCCCTGGCCGTGATGCTGCTGCCCGTCGCCGCCCAGGCGGCAGACCCGGCCGGCCAAAGCGCCCCCGCATCGCAGCAAACCCTGAACGAAGTCAAGGTCATTGGTTCCAAGGAAAACGACTTCAAGGCCGAAAAAGCCTCGTCGCCAAAATACACGGAAGAACTGGTCAATACGCCGCAAACCATCGTCGTGATCAAGAAGGAATTGATCGAACAGCAAGGCGCGCTGACCCTGACGGACGCGCTGCGCAACACGCCGGGCGTCGGCACTTTCTTCCTCGGTGAAAACGGCAACACCAACACGGGCGACGCCGTCTACATGCGTGGTTTTGATTCATCCGGCAGCATCTATGTCGATGGCGTGCGCGACGTGGGTTCCATCTCGCGCGACGTCTTCAACATCGAACAGATCGATGTATTGAAGGGCCCGGCGGGCACGGACAGCGGCCGCGGTTCGCCGACCGGCTCGATCAATCTGGTCAGCAAGACGGCCACCATGGAAAACAAATTCAATTCCCTGCTGACGGCGGGCAGCGGCAAGCAGAAACGCGCCACGGCCGACTGGAACCGCATCCTCGACAGCGATACCGGCACGGCATTGCGCCTGAACCTGATGACGCAGGACAGCGGCAACGCGGCGCGCGATGAAGTCAAGAACAAGCGCTGGGCCTTCGCGCCCACCGTCACCTTCGGTATCGGCAAGCCGACGCGCATCACGGCCAGCTACCTGCACGTGGATCAAAACAACGTGCCCGACGGCGGCGTGCCGACCATCGGCTTGCCTGGCTACTCGACGCCGGACGTCCCCACGAAGGACAAACCGATCATCCGCACCTACCTGAACAGCGCGGCCAAGGTCGATCCGAAGAATTTCTACGGTTCCACCTCGGACTACGACAAGATCAAGGCCGACATGGGCACCTTGCGCATCGACCATGATTTCTCGCCGAACGTGCAAATCCAGAACACCACGCGCTACGGCAAGACCCAGCAGGACTACCTGCTGACGGCCTTCATGGCCAACACCGCCAACCTGAATACGGACAAAGCTGGCGCAGTGAAAGACAATCCGTCGACCTGGACCCTGGCGCGCTCGCTGCGCACCGTCAAGGACCAGGAAAACACGATCCTGACCAACCAGACCGTGGTCAGCGCGCAATTCGACACGGGCGTGCTGAAGCATTCCCTCGTAGCCGGCGCCGAGTTCACCAGTGAAAAACAGACCAACTACAGCTATGTGCCCGCCAGCCTGGGTACCTTGCCGGCAGCGAACCTGTACAACCCGAATCCGCGTGACACCGTCACCGGCCATAACCCCGTACGCAGCGGCGCCTTCACGGAAGGCGAAGTCAATACGCAAAGCCTGTATGTCTTCGACACCATCAAGTTCGGCGACAAGTGGCTGTTCAACGGCGGCGTGCGCTTCGACCATTTCAATACCACGTATGACGCCATCACCCTGCAAACGGCCGTGACTGCGCCTGCGGTACAGCCATTGCCAGTGGGCACGCCGATTCCTACCCACCTGACCCTGAGCGACACCCTGGCCAACGGCAAGATCTCGGCCATGTACAAGCCGACGCCGGACAGCAGCGTGTACGCCTTGCTGGCCACGTCGAAAGCGCCACCTGGCGTCAACTTCGCCCTGAGCGCCGCCGCCAGCAGCGCGCAAAACCCGAACTATGACCCACAGGAAACCATCACCAAGGAAATCGGCACCAAGTGGGACTTCCTGAAGCAAAAACTGTCGCTGTCGGCCGCCGTCTACCAGACCACCGTCAAGAATGAAGTGGAGCAGGATCCGGTGATCTCGACCATTTATTACCAGACCGGCAAGAAGCGCGTGCAAGGCCTGGAACTGGGCGTGGTGGGCGAGATCATGCCGAACTGGCTGGTCAGCGCCGGCTATACCCGCATGAATACCAAGGTCGAGTCGAACAAGGTCTTCACGGCCAGCGGCGACAAAAACCTCACCTACACGCCAAAACAGGCGTTCACCAGCTGGACCTCGTACACCCTGCCGTTCGGCCTGAAAATCGGCGGCGGCGCGCGTTACGTGGGTGAAATGCTGCGCGGCACCGATGGCGCCGTCGGCACGCCGGCCCGCGTGGATGCCTACTGGGTCTTCGATGCCATGGCAACCTATACCGTCAACAAGAACCTCGACTTGCAGCTGAACGCCTACAACCTGGCCGACAAGACCTATGTGGCGGCCATCAACAAATCCGGCTTCCGCTACACCCCGGGCCAGCCACGTTCGTTCAGCCTGACGGCGAATATCAAGTTCTAACGTCAAGAGAACACGCATTGCGTCACATCAAGCCCCTCTTCGGAGGGGCTTTTTTATTGTCCTGCCAATCTTGTCTTTTTGGCGCACCGCCGCCCTGCCGCGACTAGCGTATGAAAAGTCATACAGCGATATCCCGCCGCGTCCAATATTTCGCGCAAGCATGCGAAGTTGCGACATCTAAACAACAAAAAAGCTTCCTTAAATCAACAACTTAAGAAGTTAGGTTCCAAATTCCCATTTCAGGCATATCCTTTGCTATGTACAGGTTTTGCTGCAAATAATCGCTGGCACGCAAGGGCTTGTTTTTGAGAAATATTGACTCCAAGCTTGAGTTGCTCGCTATCAATAATCCGCTCACAGCGGCGTTTCACCGGAGGAGTCAAAATGAAAAAGAAACGGCCATTAACCCTGTACATCCTGATTGCCATGATCCTCGGCATTGCCGTGGGCTATGGATGCAACACCGCCTTCCCTGATGCCAAGCTCAGCGCTCAGATCGCTGGCAATATTTCCATCGTCACCGACGTCTTCCTGCGCCTGATCAAGATGATCATTGCGCTGCTGGTGTTCTCCACCCTGACGGTCGGTATCGCCCACATGGGCGACGGCAAGACGGCGGGCCGCATCGGCCTGAAAGCCATGTGCTGGTTCGTCGTTGCCTCGCTGGTGTCGCTGGCGCTGGGCATGGTGCTGTCGAACCTGATGCAGCTGGGAACCAACCTGGGTTTGCCATTGCCGGACATCCACGCGTCGACGAATCTGAAAACGGCCGCCTTCACCTTGAAAGATTTCTTCACGCACCTGGTGCCGAAGTCGCCGATCGAGGCCATGGCCAACAATGAAATCCTGCAAGTGCTGGTGTTCTCGATCTTCTTCGGCGGCGCACTGGCCGGCCTGGGCGAATCGGGCAAGACCCTGACGGCCGTCGTCGACCAGCTGGCACAAGTCATGCTGCGCATCACCGGCACCATCATGAACCTGGCCCCGCTGGCCGTGTTCGCTGCCATGGCCTCCGTCATCACCACCCACGGCCTGGGCGTGCTGGTCACGTTTGCCAAGTTCATGGGCGGCTTCTACGTAGGCCTGCTGTGCCTGTGGGCCCTGCTGATCGGCGCCGGCTTCGTCGTCATCGGCCCGCGCATCTTCAAGCTGGTCGGCCTGATCCGCGAACCGTTCTTGCTGGCATTCTCGACGGCCAGCTCGGAAGCGGCGTATCCGAAACTGCTGACGGCGCTCGACCAGTTCGGCGTGGACCGCAAGATTTCCAGCTTCGTGCTGCCGATGGGCTACTCCTTCAATCTGGACGGTTCGATGATGTACTGCACCTTTGCCGTGCTGTTCATTGCGCAAGCCTATGGTATCGACCTGTCGATCGGCACCCAGATCACCATGCTGCTGCTGCTGATGCTGACCTCGAAAGGCATGGCCGGCGTACCGCGCGCCTCGCTGGTGGTGATTGCCGCTACCCTGAACCAGTTCAATATTCCGGAAGCGGGCCTGCTGTTGCTGATGGGCGTCGACCAATTCCTCGACATGGGCCGTTCGGCAACCAACGCGGTCGGCAATGCCGTCGCCACGGCAGTCGTCGCCAAGTGGGAAGGTGGCCTGGCCACCGAGGAAGAAGCAGCCGCGGCCAACGCGGCCAGCCAGAACACGGAAAGCCATTGGGGCGAAGCGGATCACGCTAGCAAAGCCTGATAGCGCCATGGCCCGCCACAAGCGGGCCATTTATTTGTTGTCCATGTTGAGTAACAAGCAGTCAGGTAGTGCGATCAGTAGTCATCCCAACTTATTAGAGAGATTTTCATGAAAAAAGTCCTGTTTACCCTGCTGGCCCTTGGCGCAGCTTCCGGCGGCGCGCTGGCCCAATCGAGCGTGACCATCTATGGCGTGGCTGACGCCGGCCTGGTGTTCGACAAGGATGCGGCTGGAGACCGCCTGAACCGCGTCGCTTCCGGCGTCGCTTCCGGCTCGCGCATCGGCTTCAAAGGCAAGGAAGACCTGGGCGGCGGCCTGGCCGCAACCTTCGTGCTGGAAAGCGGTTTCAATATCGACACCGGCACCTCGGGCCAGGGCGGCTTGCTGTTCGGCCGCCAGGCATATGTCGGCCTGACCGGCAGCGCCGGCGCCGTCACCCTGGGCCGCCAATATTCGCCGTACTACCTGGCCCTGCGCGACGTGGCCGATCCGTTTGTCATCGGCCTGGCCGGCACGGCATCGAACCTGATGGCGACGAATATCCGCGTTGACAACATGGTGCAATACACCACGCCAACCTATAGCCACCTGTCGGCCGACCTGGCGTATGGCTTTGGCGAAGTGGCTGGCGACAATGCGAAAAACCGCAGCATGGGCGGCGCCGTGCATTACATCGACGGTCCGCTGAACGTGACCCTGACGCACCACCGCAAGGAAAATGCGCTGGCGACCCAGCAAACGCGCAACACCCTGCTGGCCACGCGCTACGACTTTGGCGTATTGCAAGGTAACTTCGGCTACGCCGACAACCGCGCCCTCGACAACAGCAAGAGCAACGACATCCTGGTCGGCTTCAGCGCACCGTTCGGTGCCACCAAGCTGGTCGCGTCATACATCCGCCACAACGACAAGAGCAACCTGAACCGTGACGCCCAGCAATGGGCCATCGGCGCGTTCTACGCCCTGTCCAAGCGCAGCGACCTGTACACCGGTTACGGCCACATCAGCAACAAGAACGGCGCCACCTTCGTCGTCGGCAATGCCACCGACAATGGCACCGGCAACAGCGGCTTCAACCTGGGCATGCGCCATACCTTCTAAGGACGTCGAGCTGTCCGTGACATAGAAGTGTGAGCCGCCGGATGCATATCCGGCGGCTTTTTCTTTTTACGCAATATTTAAATGCGATACTGTGGGTTCTTGCAAGTTGGCAGCTGATTTTATGAATAGCAGTACTACGAAACCCTCCCTTTCCTGGCGCCAGCGCCTGTCGCAACGGTCGGGCCGCGAAACGCTGGCCTGGGGCGTGGTGCTGGCCGCCTGTCTCGCCACCGTCTGGCTCGTGTATTTCTGGACCGAACGCATCGCCATCGGCAAGCTGCAGGCCAGCGGTGCGCAACGCCTGGAAGTCTATGTCAGCAGCCTGGAAAATGCGCTGGAGAAATACGACTTCCTGCCCAAGACCCTGGAGCTGAACCGCGACGTGATTCGCCTGCTGCAGCACCCGGAAGACCCGGTGCTGGTCGATACGGTCAACCACTACCTCGAGCAGATGAATGACCAGGCGAAATCCTCGACCATTTTCATCAGCAACCTCGACGGCAACACGCGGGCCGCCAGCAACTGGCAGCAGCCCGACAGCTTTATTGGCGACAATATCTCGTTCCGCCCCTACGCCCAGGACGCGTTGCGCGGCACGCCGGGCCGCTTCTATGGCGTGGGCACGACGCGGCTGGAACCCGGTTACTTCTTTGCCCACGGCATCTACCAGAATGGCCACATGCTGGGCCTGGCAACGGTGAAGGTGAACCTGGAAAACCTGGAAAAACGCTGGGTGCAAGGCGCCGACAAGGTCATGCTGGCCGACGAGCATGGCGTGATCTTCCTCAGCTCCATGGCGGACTGGAAGTACAAGACCTTGGCGCCGCTGTCGCCCGCGATCGTCGAGGAACTCAACCGCACGCGCCAGTATTATTCGAAGCAGCTCGCAGCGATCCCCTTCGTTTCCGACCGCCAGCTGGGCAATGGGGCGCGCGTGATCAGCGTGCGCGAACAGGAACATGCCGACACGCCACCGAAGATCAGTTCCAGCGTCATGACGCAGATCAAGCTCAAATCCCCGCAAGGCTGGACTTTTATTTATTTGTCCGACCTGGCGCAAGCGAAGGCCAGCGCGCGCGCGGCGGCCGCCTTCTCTTGCGTGCTGCTGGGCTTTTTCATGCTGCTGTTCTTTTACCTGCGCCAGCGCCGCGCGGCCGTGGCACAAAAACTGCGCGCCCGCGAAGATCTGCAGCATGCCTATGACAACCTGGAAGCCATGGTCGAGGAACGCACCTCGGAACTCAATGCCATGACGCAAAGTCTGAGCCAGGAAATCGAGGTGCGCAGCAAGGCCGAGCAAAAGCTGCACATCACGCAAAACGAACTGTTTCAAGCAGGTAAGATGGCGGTACTGGGACAAATGTCGGCCAGCATCACGCATGAACTCAACCAGCCACTGACGGCGCTGCGCACCATGTCCGACAATGCCGTCATCCTGCTGGAACGGGGACGGCTCGACGACGCGCGGCGCAATCTGGCGAAGATTTCGCAAATTGCGGCCAGGATGGGGACCATTACGGGCCAATTGAAGATTTTTGCGCGCAAGTCGACCACCAGCCTGACCTCCGTCTCGATCCCCACGGCGATCAGCAACGCCCTGTTCCTCGTAGAACGCCGGCTGCAGGTGGAAAATGTGCGTTTCACCCTGCAACTGCCGCCCGAAGACATTTTCGCCATGTGCGAAAGCAACCGCCTGGAGCAGGTGCTGGTGAACCTGTATGCCAATGCGCTCGACGCCATGAATGGCAGCGACGTGCGCAGCCTGCGCGTGGCCGTGGAATGCACGCCCGAGCACGTGCTGATCCACGTGGCCGACACGGGGCCCGGCTTGTCCACGGAAGTGTGCGAACACCTGTTCGAACCGTTCTTCACGACCAAGCCGCAAGGCTTGGGACTGGGCCTGGGACTGGCCATTTCCGAACAGATCACGCGCCAGTTCGGCGGCGTGCTGCGCGCCGAGAACGCCCCCGGCGGCGGCGCCATCTTCACCATCGAACTACAGATTGCAACGCAGGAGGAAAAACATGTTTGACGGCTTGAAGGTCTTGCTGGTCGAGGACGACCCCACCGTACGCGAGGGCAGCGAGCAGGCACTGCAGCTGGCCGGCCTGGACGTGCTGGCGTTTCACTCGGCCGAGCTGGCCTATAAACTGCTGACGCCGGATTTTCCCGGCATCGTGGTCAGCGACGTGCGCCTGCCCGGCATGAGCGGCCTGGAATTGCTGCAAGCGGTCAAGACACTCGATGCCAACCTGCCCGTGATCCTCGTCACGGGCCACGGCGACATCACGATGGCCGTGCACGCCATGCGCACGGGCGCCTACGATTTCATCGAAAAGCCGTATTCGTCCGAGCAACTGGTCGACGTCATCCTGCGCGCGCTGGAAACGCGGCGCCTGACCCTGGAAGTGCACAGCTTGCGCCGGCAACTGGAAGACGGCGGCGGCATCGAATCGCGGTTACTGGGTAATTCCGTGGCGATGCGCGACATACGGCGCCTGATCCTCGACGTTGCAGACGAACCGGCCGACGTACTGATCTATGGCGACACGGGCACAGGCAAGGAAATGGTAGCCCGCTGCCTGCACGACTTCAGCCACCGCCGCAAGCACAACTTCGTCGCCGTGAACTGCGGCGCGATTCCGGAAAGCATATTTGAAAGCGAAGTCTTCGGCCACGAACCGGGCGCGTTTACGGGCGCGGCCAAGCGGCAGGTGGGCAAGATCGAGCACGCGGATCAAGGCACTTTTTTCCTCGACGAAATCGAAAGCCTGCCCCTGTCCCTGCAAGTCAAATTGCTGCGCGTACTGCAGGAACGCTATATCGAGCGCCTGGGCTCGAACGTGCCCACTCCCGTCGACGTGCGCGTCATCGCGGCAGCCAAACTGGACCTGGAAGACTTGTCGCAGCAACAGAAATTCCGCAGCGACCTGTACTACCGCCTGAATCTGATCGTGCTGCATCTGCCGCCGCTGCGCGAGCGGCGCGAGGATATTCCCATCCTGTTCGAGCACTTCGTGCTGGCCGCCGCCGCCCGCTACAACCGCGCCGCGCCCGTCGTCTCCAGCGCGCAGATGCGCAACCTGATGGCGCATTCCTGGCCCGGCAATGTGCGCGAGTTGCGCAATATCGCCGACCGCTTCGTGCTGGGCATCGCCGGTGGCGCCTCGAGCCTGCTGGCGGCCGGACTGGCCAGTCCCCTGTCGCTGGCGGAACAGGTCAACGGCTTCGAACGCGCGCTGATCGAACAGGAACTGCGCGCATATTCCGGCAACGTCAGCGAAGTGAGCACAGTGCTCGGCTTGCCGAAACAGACTTTGTATCACAAGATGCAGAAGTACAACCTGGTGGCGGAAGAGTTCCGCTAATCAGCCGACCCGGCCCGTGCGCAAGGGCGTGACCCAGTCGGGCCGCCCGTTCGCCAGCGCCAGCCGGGCCGCCTTTTCCCAGTCATATGCCACGGCATGCAACTGCGCCGTCCAGGCACCATCGCTTCCCTGTTCGGCGATGGCATAGCGGGCATGCGGCGTGCCGTTTTCCATCACGTGCGGATAACCATGGTCGTCGTCGTAGGCTTGCAAGCCCACGCTGCCCGGATTGACGATCAGCCGCCCATCGGACAGGCGCACCAGGCGCGGCATGTGTGTATGGCCGCACAGGATCAAGGCCGCGTCCGTCATACCGGCCCGTTCGGCCACCTCCTCCGGCGTGGCCGCGCGGCTGCCTTGCGGCGTGACGCTGTCGAGAAAATACACGAGGTCGCTGCTGGGCGTGCCATGCACGAGCAGCACGTCCTGCCGCAGGCGCACGGTGGCGGGCAGCGCCGCGATCCAGTCCAGCTGCTGCGGCAGCAGTTGCGCGCGCGCATAGGCGTCCGAGACGCCCATGCGGGCCGGATCGCCCAGCAACTGGCGCTCGTGGTTGCCGCGGATGGTGGGCAAGTCGAGCGCCATCAGACGCGCCGCCGTGGCGCGCGGCTGCAAATGGCCCGAAACGATATCGCCAAGGTTGACAGTCACGTCCACGCCACGCCGGGCGATGTCGTCCAGCACGGCTTCAAGCGCATCCAGGTTGCCGTGGATATCGGAAATAGCGGCGATTCTCATGTTACCTCCCTCTGCAACCATTCTGCACGTGTCAGACGATACAGGCAATGCGTGCGCAATGCATGTCCTGCCGGTAAGGCCGGATGCTCGAAAGTGGCGGCCTCGCGGCGCATGCCCAGACGTGCCATCAGCGCGCTCGAGCGCACGTTGGGCAGCGCCGTAAACGCGACGATTTCCGGCAGCTGCAAGCGCTCGTAACCTGCCTGCAGGGCGGCCTGCGCCGCTTCCTGCGCGTAACCTTGTCCCCAGTAATCGAACGCCAGGCGCCAGCCGATTTCCACGCACGGCGAACATGGCAGTTGCGCAGCGGGAATATGCAAGCCCGTCATGCCGATGAAGGCATCGTTTTCTCGCAAGGCAACGGCCCATAAGCCCCAGCCCCGCTCGTCGATCAAGCCGCTACAGCGCCGTGCCATGGCGTCGCTGGCGTCGCGCGACAGGGCCGTCGGGAAATATGCCATCACGCGGGGATCCGCATTCAGGGCCGCGAACGGCGCCAAGTCGCTGTCGCGCCATTGCCGCAACACCAGTCGCGGCGTCATCAGTTCAATAATCTCCTGCATCGTTTCCATCCCTTCCTTACCAGTCGTTACAGTGGATTTACCGGCGGTAGGACAAGTCCGACGGCCACTTGCGACGTGCGGCTACGTAATTTAAAAGTAACAATTGCTACCATTTCCTCATTGCACTGTTGCCCAAAGCGTCGCAACAGTTTTCACTTTATCTTGAGGAGTAGCCCCATGTCTGCCATGTCCGTGTCCACCCGCC
Source organism: Janthinobacterium sp. MP5059B (assembly GCF_001758645.1). Taxonomy (NCBI): domain Bacteria; kingdom Pseudomonadati; phylum Pseudomonadota; class Betaproteobacteria; order Burkholderiales; family Oxalobacteraceae; genus Janthinobacterium; species Janthinobacterium sp. MP5059B. Next base: position 94,494 of record NZ_LRHX01000009.1, read on the forward strand.
TGTCCCCACCACGCCCGCACCACCTCGCCTTGCGCGGCGCCATGATGCTGGGCATGCTGGGCATTGCCACGGCCGCCGCCACGGCGCGGGCCGAACCGTCGCCCACCCTGGACCGTGTCAGTATTTCGGTGGGAGCGTTCTCCGCCGATCCGCGCATTAATGTCGGCGCCGACACGCAGTTTGGCCGCATCGACGCGCCCGAATCGAATCCCAGCCGCACCACCATTCCCCGCATCAAGGCCGAATTGCTGATCGGCGATCATCATGCCCTGGCATTCGACTACTACCGCTACGACAAATCCTACACGCCAACGCTGACCGGCCAGACCACCATCAATGGCCAGCCGGTTTCCGGCACCGCCACGGCGGACGCCGACCTGAAGCTGGACCTGGCCAAGATGTCCTACCGCTGGTGGCTGGGCAGCGGCAACGACACCTTCGGCATCGGCCTGGGCGCCGCCTACTACAATGCCAACCTGAACGGCACGGCCACCGGCGTCGTCAATGGTGAGACGGCCACGGCGCGCGATTCCATCGGCGAGCACGCGTTCGCGCCGCTGCTGGAAGTAGGCTGGCGCCACGCCTTCACGCCGGACTTGCGCATGTATGCGGAAGCGTCGGGCATCAAGAAAAATGGCGGGCGCATCAATGGCCACATCTACGGCGGCAATATCGGCGTGGAATGGTTTCCGTTCAAGAACATTGGCTTCGTGGCCGATTACGGCATCTCGAAAATCAAGCTGCACCGCGACAGCGAACGCGATGCCGACTTGAACGTGCGCCTGACGGGGCCGTCGGCGTATGTGAAAGTACGCTTCTAAACGAGTTCAAGCCGCCGGTTTCAGCAAAGTCAGCTGGAACTGCGGCAAGTCCGGATCGTCCCACGCCTCGACGCTGGCAAACGGCAGGCGCGCAAACGCCTGCCGCCAGAACGCACAGGCAGCGGCATCGTCGCGAAACGTCGCCACCAGCCACGTCTGCGCGCTGTCCAGCAGCACGCGCCGCACCACTTCCAGCGCCACGCCCCGGCGCCGGTATTTCTTCAGGATGAAAAAGTCGCTGAACTCCTGCACGGCCAGCTCGCCCGCCATGCCGGGCTCCGTGATGAAAAAACCGGCCAGTTCGCCATCGACCTCGATCCAGCTGGCCGTGTGGCCGGCGCCATGCACATACGATGCCAGCCCCGCATCGCACACCTCATAGCGGCCGTCGGCCAGCAGCGCCTCGCCGCTCCAGGCGGAATTGTCATAACAGTAGAGCTGGAACAGCCGCGCCAATGCGCCCTCTTCGCCCGGGGCAATGGCGCGCAATGCGATGACCTTGTTTATTGCATGCATGAAGAACTTTCCCGCACGATGGCGTTGATCCAGTCCGCGATCTTATCACCGTCACTCATCCCCGCTCTCCGGCATTTCATGCCTGCATTTCCTCCCTTGGTCGCAAAACCATTTTTTTCCTTTCAGTTGCATATACATTATTGTTTTTAAGTAACATCCGCCATCGCGGCTGATAAAAACAAGGGTGATCCCCTTCCACAGGCCGGCAGGCACGCATCTGCCGGCTTTTAGACCCATGTCCTGGAGAGTGCTGCATGCTAAAGATCAAACAGCTGAACAAAACATATGCGAATGGCGTCAAGGCCATCAACAATGTCAGCCTGGAAATTCCCAATGGAATGTTCGGCTTGCTGGGGCCGAATGGCGCAGGCAAGTCTTCGCTGATGCGTACCATTGCGACATTGCAAGATCCCGATAGCGGCAGCATCCATTTCGACGGTGTCGATGTGTTGCAGGACAAGGCCGGCTTGCGCCGCCAGCTCGGCTATTTGCCACAGGATTTCGGCGTGTATCCGAAGGTCAGTGCGGAAACCCTGCTCAACCACTTTGCCGTCTTGAAAGGCTTGACGGAGAAGGGGCCGCGCAAGGAAGCCGTGGAAGCCTTGTTGCAGCAAACCAATCTGTGGGAAGCGCGCAAGCGCAACCTGGGCACGTATTCGGGCGGCATGCGCCAGCGCTTCGGCATCGCCCAGGCACTGCTGGGCGCGCCGCGCCTGGTGATCGTCGATGAGCCCACTGCCGGCCTGGACCCGGACGAGCGCAACCGCTTCCTGAACCTGCTGGCAAAGATCGGCGAGCAGGTGGTGGTGATCCTGTCGACGCACATCGTCGACGACGTGACGGACCTGTGCCCGCGCATGGCCATGATCGTCAAGGGTCAAGTGCTGGTGCAGGGCGAGCCGCAGGCGGCCATCGACACCTTGCACAACAAGGTGTGGCGCCGCAGCGTCAGCATGGAAGAACTGGCGCAGTACCAGCAGTCGCACAATGTGCTGTCGACGCGCCTGGTGGGCGGCAAACCGCAAATCAATGTGTATGCCGACAGCCAGCCCGACAGCGGCTTCGTGCAGATCGCTCCGGACCTGGAAGACGTGTACTTCCTGCATGTGCGCAACGCGGCCCGCGACGGCGCTGCCGTTCCCGCTGAGGCACCATCCGCCGTCGCGGCGTAAGGAGCACACCATGTGGAAGGAATTTTTCAAGTTTGACCTCAGCTATCAGCTGAAACAGCCGCTGCTGTGGGTATTTGCCGCCGTCATGGCCTTGATGGCCTTTGGCGCCAGCAGCAGCGATTCGATCCAGATCGGCGGCGCCATCGGCAATATCAACCGCAATGCGCCCACCGTGGTGGCGCAGATGCTGGGGATCTTCAGCCTGCTGGCGATGTTTCTCGTCACCGTCTTCATCGCCGGCGCCGTGTTGCGCGACAGCGAAGTCGGCATGGCCGACATGCTGTTCGCCACGCCCATGCGCAAGTGGGATTACCTGTTCGGCCGCTTCGGCGCCGGCTTCGGCGCCTGCCTGGTGATCTTTGTCGCCATCGCCCTGGCCACCATGCTGGGGCCCCTCATGCCATGGGTCGATCCCCAGCGCGTGGGCGCGTTCTCGCTGCACACTTATGCGTGGAGCTTCGCCGTCCTGGTCATCCCCAACCTGCTCTTCATCGGCGCCCTGCTGATGCTGCTGGCCGCCACCACGCGTTCGATGATGCTCGTCTACGTGGGCGTGCTGGGATTCTTCGTGCTGTGGGCCGTGGCCGGCGCCTTTACCCGCGACATCAACAACGAATGGCTTGCCGTCCTGCTCGACCCGTTCGGCGTGCGCGCCTTTGGCCGCATGACGCGCTATTTCACGTCCGCCGAATCGAACGCGGGCCTGCCGCCGTTTTCCGGTTTCCTGCTGGCCAACCGCTTGCTGTGGCTGGGCATCACGGCGCTGCTATTCCTCGCCACCGTCGTGCTGTTCAAGCCGCAGCGCACGGGGACGGGAAAACGCCTGTTCGGCAAGGCCAAGGCCGTGGCCGCCGCACCGGCCGTCACGGCGCCGCTGCACCTGCCGCGCAGCACTCCCGCATTTACTGCCGCGACAGCCTGGCGCCAGTGGTGGCACATCCTGCGCTTCGACGCCGCCGGCGTCTTCAGGAGCCTGCCCTTCCTCGTCATGCTGCTGTTCGGCATGATCAACCTGATCGCGGCCGCCAATGTCGACAAGAACATGTATGGCACGGCCGTGTATCCGATGACGCATTTGCTGTTGCAGCAAATCAGCAACAGCTTCAGCTTCCTCCTGATCATCATCGTCACCTTCTATGCAGGCGAGCTGATCTTCAAGGAACGGCAAGCCAGGATCGCCGACGTCGGCGACGCCTTGCCCGTGCCCGACTGGGTGCCCCTGCTGGCCAAATGCACGGCTTTAATCGGCGTCATCGCCGGCTACCTGCTGGCGGGCGTCCTCACGGCCATCGGCTTCCAGCTCGTCAAGGGCGGCGCGCCCGTGGAACTGGGACTGTACCTGCAAGGCACCTTGCTGGGCGCGCTCTTCTTCGTGCTGATGGGCTTGTGCGCCCTGACCCTCCAAGTGCTGTCGAACAACAAGTTCATCGGCTACCTGCTGGTGATCCTGCTGATGGTGGCGCAAGCCGTGCAGGGCATGCTGCACTTCGAACACAAGCTGTACAACTTCGCCGCCACGCCGTCCATCAAATATTCAGACATGAACGGCTATGGCCACTTCCTGACGGGCTGGGCCTGGTTTGCGCTGTACTGGAGCCTGTTTACCGTGGCCCTCGTCATGCTGGCGCAAGCGTTCTGGGTGCGCGGCCTGTCCAACGGCTGGCGGGCACGCGTGCGCCTGGCAGGCCAGCGATTGCAGGGCCGTACGGGTGCCGCGCTGGCAGCGGTGCTGCTGTGCTGGATAGGCACGGGCAGCTGGATCTTCTACAACACGAATGTGCTGAACCGGTACGAGACATCGAACATCGGCATGGACAAGCAGGCGCGCTACGAAAAATTGTACAAGCGGTACCAGCACTTGCCGCAGCCGAAGATCACGGAAGTCCAGGCCAACGTGGATATTTATCCTGAGCAACGCCAGGTGCTGATCAAGGGCCACTACGTGCTGCAAAACAAGACGGCGCAAGCGCTCGACACCCTGCGCATCCAGCTCGACCCCGAGCTGAAAACGGCATGGCTGAACTTGCCCGCGCACAAGGTCGAACTGGACGACAAGGAACTCGGCTTCAGCATCCTCAAGCTGGCCCAGCCCCTGGCACCGGGCGCCACGCTGCCGCTGGACTTCACGGTGGCCGTCACGCACCAGGGTTTCACCAACAGCGGCGCGCCGGACCAGCTCAACCTGAACGGCAGCTTCTTCAACAACCAGGCCTTTTTCCCCCACTTCGGCTATGCCAAGGAAATGGAATTGCTGGACCGCAATGAACGCCGCAAGCGTGGCCTGGGCGAGCCGCAGCGCATGGCCAAGCTGGAAGACTCTTCCGCGTATGACAACACGGTGCTGGGCGGCGATGCCGACTGGATCCATTTCGACACGACGGTGTCCACCAGCGGCGAGCAGATAGCCCTGGCGCCCGGCTATCTGCAAGGCAGTTGGGAAAAGGATGGCCGCCGCTACTACCGCTACAAGATGGACCAGCCGATGCTGCCCTTCTTTGCCTACCTGTCGGCGCGCTGGGAAGTCAAAAAAGGCGAGTGGCACGGCTTGCCGATCGAAATCTATGTCGACAAGAAACACGGCTACAACACGGATCGCATGATCACTTCCGTGCAAAAGTCGCTCGACTATTACACGACCCAATTCACGCCCTACCAGCACAAGCAGGTACGCATCCTGGAATTCCCCGGCTACCAGAGCTTTGCACAGTCGTTTGCCAATACGATTCCGTATTCGGAAGGCATCGGCTTCATCGCCGACCTGCGCGACAAGGATGACATCGACTATGTGTTCTACGTCACGGCGCATGAAATGGCGCACCAGTGGTGGGGCCACCAGGTGATCGGCGCAAACGTGCAAGGCGCCAGCATGCTGATGGAATCGCTGTCGCAATACTCGGCCCTGATGGTGATGGAAAAGGAATACGGCCGCGACAAGATGCGCCGCTTCCTGCGCTATGAACTGGACCGCTACCTGAGCGGACGCGGCGGCGAAGCCATCGAGGAATTGCCGCTGGCGCGCGTGGAAGGACAGCAATACATCCACTACAACAAGGGCAGCCTGGTGTTCTACCGCCTGCGCGACGAGCTCGGCGAAGAGGCGCTGAACCGTGCCCTGAAACGCTATCTGCAGGACAAGGGCTACCAGCAGGCGCCGTTCACCACCTCGTCGGAATTGCTGGCGTACATCCGCGCCGAAGCGCCGCAGGACAAGCAAGCCCTGATCACGGACCTGTTCGAAAAGATCGTCTTCTACGACAACCGCGTCACGCAAGCGACGGCCGTCAAGCGCCCGGATGGCCAGTGGGATGTCACCATGCAGTTGCACCTGGCCAAACTGGAGTCCGACGGCAAGGGCAAGGAAAGCGCGCGCGCCTATGACGAGCCGGTGGAAATCGCCATCTTCGCGCGCGCGCCGGGCGCCAAGGAGAAAGATGAAAAAGTCGTGTTCACCGACAAGCGCATGTTGTCCGGCAGCGACCCGGTGATCACCATCACGGTGAAGGAAAAACCGTTTGAGGTGGGTGTCGATCCGTACAACAAGATGATCGACCGGGTCTCGCGCGATAACCGCAAGGAAGTCAGTTTCAATTAGGCTTGCGTCAACGTGCTTGACGCAACGCAAACCGGCCGCGCCTTCGACCAGTGCGCGGCCGGTTTTTGTGCCTGGCGTAAGATGGCAAGCATCGCCAGCAACCGCGCTGGTGTCCACTTCAAGGGGAAAACCGCATGCCGCATCGTCCACTGCCCATCCGCGCCAGCCTGTTGCTGGCGGCACTCGTCTTTGCCACGCCCGCCTGGAGCGCCGATCCCATCCACAAGGAAAGCGTGACGTTGACGGCGAACCAGGCCACGCATACGGTCAAGGGCAAGATCAAGGGCTATGCCACGGCCGAATACACGGTGTCAGGCAAGGCGGGACAGACCTTCAGCGTCAAGCTGAAAACCAATCAGCCATCGAACTACTTCAACCTCCGCCAGCAAGGCCAGGATGAAGCCCTGTTCATCGGCTCGACCAGCGGCAACACTTACCAGGCGGCACTGCCGGCCGATGGCGAGTACACGGTGCAGGTGTATTTGATGCGCAATGCGGCGCGCAGGAATGCGGTGGCGAATTACAGCCTGGAAATGAGCATCAAAGAAGCCGCAGCCCATTGATGCGCATCATGCCGGCTTGCTGCCAGCCGAGTATTTGCTGGCGGCAATCGCCAGGCAGGCGGCCAGCAACAGGATGGCGGCCAGGACAAATGCCGCACCGCTGTCGTGGCTGGCAGGATCAACGGCGACCAGCATGGCGAACAGGGCCGGCGTCGCCAGCCCCGCCAGGCTGCCGGCACTCTTGACGGCGCCCTGCAGCCAGCCCTGCTGCCGCGCCGATACGGCACTGGTCAGCAGACCCTGCAGTGCCGGGTTGGCCATCTCTCCCACGCCGAGCAGGAAAATGGCCAGGTACGCCCCCGCCGACTGGCGCGACAGGGCAAGGCACAGGAAGCCGGCACAGCAGCCGGCATACGCCAGCATGGCCGTGCGCCGCGGGCCGTATCGTGTCATCAGAAACGGTGCACATTTCATCTGCGCCACGCCGCCCCAGCCTGCCAGCACGGCAAGCATCAAGCCTACCTGGGTGGAGTCCCAGCCATACCGCTGTTGCGTGTAAAACACGAACGCCACGGAAATCGACCAGTGCGCGCTGGCCACCAGCAGATACGCGAGGGTCAGGAAACGCAGTTCGGGACGTCTGGCCAGCTCGAACACGGCACCGAATGGATTGCTCATGCGCCAGCTGACGGGAACGCGCTTGTCCGGCGGCAAAGACTCGGGCAAGACCAGCACGCCATACAGGAGATTGCCGAGCGACAGCCAGCCGGCAAGGTAGAAGGGCAAACGCACATCGATATTGCCCAGCCAGCCGCCCAGGGCCGGCCCCGCCACCAGTCCCATGCTGTACGCCGCGCCCATCGAGGCAAACGCGCGGGTGCGCGCGGCGCCTTCGGAACAGTCCGCAATAAATGCATAGGCGATGCCAAAGCTGGAGGCGGTGATGCCGCACAAGATACGCCCCAGCACCAATTGGCCCAGCGTTTCAGTATCCGCCAGGCAGAAGAAATACACGGCCACGCCCAGGTTCGACAATAACAGCAGCGGGCGCCGGCCAAAGCGGTCCGACAATGCTCCCAGCAGTGGCAAGGCAAACATTTGCGACAGCGAAAACAGCATCCCCAGATAACCGAGCCATAACACGGGCTGGGCGGGACTGTCCCTCAATTGCAGCAGCAGGCGCGGCAAGACGGGGGCCACCAGTCCCGCGCACAGCACGTCGATCAGGACGGTCATGAAGACCAGCGGAAAACCGAACAGCTGTACCGGCCGGCCTTGCACCGTGCGCATCAACACAGTGCCAGCCGTCTCAGGCGGCAAGCGCTGGCGTGTCACTCTTCCATTCCGCGGGCGCATGCAAGGCATACCCGTCGAGCAAGGGTCCGCCATACGGCTGCAGCGCATGCGCGACCAGGCCGCCAAACGCCTGCTTGCCGGCGGGTGGGTCGAGCAGGATCGCGCGCATGGCGGCATGCAGGTCATCCGCAATCGACGGGCTATGGGCCCTGAGCCGGCGCGCCAGATGCTTGCCGACGCCGCTCCACGCGCCCCCGGCACGCAGCACGAAATTGGCCAGCACGTCATACAGCTTGGTGGCGATCGCCAGTGTTTCCTCGGCTACCGTGCTGTCAACGAGGTCTTCCAGCAAGGTCGTGATTTCATAGCGCCGGCTGGCCAGGGCATCGGGCGTCAGCGCTGGCGGGCCTTCATCGTAAATGGCTTGCGCCAGCTGGTACAAGGCGGCGGACGCGCTCGTCTGCGGCAAGAGATTTCTGCCCTCGATGACCATCATCGCCATCGGGATCCGGCCACCGGGACGGTCCATCTTGCGGCAAAAGTAATCGAAGGAGCGCAAGTCATGGCCATACAATTCCACCGTCTGCTGGCCCAGCTTGAGCGTCTCGCGCCAGGCATGCGGCACGTTCTCGAACAGGATCAGAAGATCGATATCCGAGGTTGCCGTTCCCTGGCCGCGCGCGATGGAACCGCCGATGATCGCCGCCTGGGCATGCGGATAGCCGGGCAGGATGTGTTGTTCCACCAACTGGCGGGCTGCGTCGAAATTCATTCCATCATCCCCTGCAAATCAGGTAACTCCACCGCTTGCGAACGGCCCCGCTGGCGCTCGATTTCCGTCGCGCTGAAACCGACATACTGGCGCGCGGCGGCATTGAAAAACCGCCCGCCGATCACGCTCACCTTGGACGACTCTTCCAGCGTGCGCAAACGCTGCACGGCCTGCGCACCGAGCAGGGTATGAAAACTGGCCAGGCCATTCTTCACGTGGTTGACCTCGTCGATATAAATGCATTCATGCAGCAGGGAAATATCAGCGCGCCCGATGGCACGGTACAGCTCCGCATAGTACAGGTCGGCGCCCAGCGAAAAGCCTTCGCCGATCACTTGCTCGAGGCCGATGCAGTCTGCCGCATTCTGCGCCGCCCGGCAACTTTTCCAGATGCCCAGGGATACCGGCGTTTCGCCGATGCGGCCCCCCTCATTCGCCAATGCGCCCAGCAGCAGCTGCGCGTGGCGGAATTCTTCAGCGCACTGCAAGGTCAGCGATTCAGCCACGGCGCCCGGCAACTCCGGGAATCGCAGCACCAGCATGGCGCACACTTCGCCGGCGCATACTTCCACATTGAAAATCTGCTGGTGCAATTTCCTGCGCGGATAATCACGGTCCAGCTCATAGCGCACGTAGTCGACGATCTCCAGCTGCTCGGGGCGCCCGGGCAGCTCGGGACAATCCCACTGCGCCGGCAGCACCTGGCCTTCGAGGCGCTGGCAGCCGCTCTGCATGGCAGGCAGTAACCACAGGACCTTCTGTGCCGCCAGCTCGCTCTTGGCCCACAAGCCGAGCGAGGCGAGCGCCTGCATGCTGTGCCGGAGGGCGGCGAAATGCGCGTCGATGTGCACGCCCTCATCCCCGCCATGCGGGGCGCCGGACGCTTCGCCCAGGGCAAAACTCTGGCAGCAATCCTGTACCGTCGACAGTGCCTGCTGCGCCGCATGCAAGGTCATGGACCACGCGATCTTGCCAGCCACCTCGCGTTCCGTAATCAACGCGTGCGCCGAGGCGTTCCGGATGGCCGCGAGGGCGTGGGCGGCGGCAGCCAGGTGTGCCGTGTGTTCTTTGATGACGGACATATCATTCCCAACGGTAGCTAATGGAGTATCAACAGCATCTGAACAACCGTGGCGCGCGGCAATGCGAAGGATGCCCAGGGCAAGGCGCGCCAGCGGTTGTCCGGCAGGCTAGGCGGTGGTGCGCAACATCCTGAGGAAGCGCTCCCTCAGTGCCCAGTTCACGGGCTCGAGCGTCTCATAGCCCAGCACCTCATCCACAGGGAACACCGTCTCCCCGGCAGAACCTTCCTTTGCCGCCCAGCGCAACATTTTCTCGGGCAAGCCAGGAAACGCCGACGCCATCCAGTACGCCATCGAATAGTATGCGTTGCGTCCCTCCGCATAGCCGGGATAACGGTCTGCGTAATTCGAGAACGAATACTTGGGGAAGCAGCCATCGATGATTTTCTTGGGCGTCATCCATAGAGGATAGACGAGGGTGACATCGCCGATCGGGCGGGCCGGCAGAGGCAATAAACGGCGTTCCGTCGCCATGATCGCGAACATCTCGCCCAGCAAGTCTTCGAAATTCAGGCCGGTGGCGATGAATTTCGCATCGAGCGATTTGGCCACGCTCGTCAGTACGCGCCGGATGATCAGGGTGCCGAGGAATTCGAAATCATCGTCGGGAAATTCCCGGGCAAAACGGTCGGTGATGCCCAGGCCGCCAGCGCTGGCGCCGAGTATCGCTTTCGATTCTTCTTCCGATACCACGGTCAGCGGCAGATTGTAGGCCTGCGCCAGCTCGCGCGCGCGCGGAACGCCGGAATTCCACTCGCCCGGTCCTTCGATAATGACCGGATGGATGTCAATCGGGAACTCGTCAAATTGCGACAGGGCATACAGCAGGGCATTGCTGTCGCCTCCGCCACTCACGCCGACCACCAGCTTGTCGCCAGGCGACAGGGTGTCGCGCAGCGTTTGCGCCACGGCATCGCGCACGGCCAGCTTGCACTCGTTCGACGAGAGGCGTTTCAGGATATTCGGGCCGCCCTTTGCCGCGCCGTTGGCGTAGATATATTCGGCAACGGCTTCTTCATTGTTGGCCGGCGGGGAAACCTGCAAGGTGTTGTTGGTGTGCAGGAAAGGATCAATATTTCTTTGAAAAAATGCAAAGACTTGCCGGTCCGGCGGAATCGAACTGCCAGTTTCACTCAGGCAAGGAAAAAGGGTATAGGCGCCGGATGGGTCGCGCAGATAGGTCGCCACCGCCGTCCAGGGCACATGATTGCGCGCCAGGGCATCGAGCACGCGCTCGTCTTCGCCGATGTCAAAACTGGATGTTCCATGGGTCGTTACTACAATTAATTCTCGATTCATTGAGCTTCCCTCGGATAAAGCCCAAGGTGGGCTAGGCCTAGCACCACCTTGGGCACAGTCAGTGATTACATCGACGACAGTACGGTGCTCGGGCCAACGATGCACTCGAGGTTGTTGCGCGAGCATTTCGGAGCGGCGCCGTGCATGCGGCTGTTTTCCAGCGCGGCAATATCCAGTGCGGCAACGGCGACATTGCTGGCAGGAGCGATGTCGCGGCTGGCGCGTTTCAGCGAATAGCCAGAGGTATTGAAAGACCCGGTACCATGAACCACTTGAGTGTTACTAATCATAAGTTTCTCCTTGAGTGATGGACCTGCGCTCGGAACCGCAAAAAATGCACGCTTCCGGCCACCGGCAAATGGCGGCGTAGATTATTTTATAAGCTTTCATCTACGACATTCTCTCGTTTTGTCACCACCGGGCAGTAAACTGTATCGACAGCGGTTTTGGCTCCCTCAAACAATAGTGCGCTTCGGCCTGGGCGCTGGACATGCGCGCTTGTGCCGCGCCAAAGAAAAATGCCCTGCACATCAAGGATGTGCAGGGCATTGCTTATGACATGATGTGTTCCGATCAGAACGGGATGTCGTCGTCCATGTCCGAGAAGTTCGGTGCTGGCTTCGGTGCCGGGCGTGGCGCCGGTGCCGGGGCTGGGCGCGGAGCCGGTGCCTGGCGCGGGGCCGGGGCTTCGTAACCGCCACCACCGCCGTAGCTGTCATCGCCACCGCCGGCGTCGCCGCCCATGCCGGAACGGCCGCCCAGCATTTGCATCTGTTCCGCGATGATGTCGGTTGCATACTTCTCGACGCCGTCCTTGTCCGTGTATTTACGGGTTTGCAGACGGCCTTCGACGTAGACGGACGAACCTTTTTTCAGGTACTGGCCGACGATTTCCGCCAGGCGGCCGAAGAACGAGATACGGTGCCACTCTGTCAATTCTTTTTGTTCGCCCGTGTTGCGGTCCTTCGATTTGTACGAAGTGGCCACGGCGATGTTGGCGATCGCGTCGCCGCTAGGCATGTAGCGGATTTCCGGGTCACGGCCCAGATTGCCGACGATGATGACTTTGTTGACTGATGCCATGAATAACTCCTGATGAACTGCGGCGGGAGCCGATGTCCCGCGCGTTAGTTTAGTGTACTAAACGAGGATTATAAGCGACCACGCGGCGCAAAGCACCCGCTTTCTGGCGGACGCCCTCTCCCGTGCGGCAGCACGTTTTTTTCACGGCAGGTGAAAACAAGAAACTTGAATACTGGTATTATATACAGTGTTTAAACGTCTGCACGCATCTGTATCAAACTTTGTCATGGCACGTTCGCCTGGCGGCGCAATCCGCCCGTGGCTGCCCCAGGCATGCAGAGCAAAACCCGGCTATAGTTACAGGTTGACCCGTTGTGGCTCCTCATCCGCACCCAAGCACAATGCGCCGGCCGCACCACTCACTGAAAGCAAGGCAATCACATGGAACAGATCCGCATTCGCGGCGCTCGCACGCATAACCTCAAGAATATCAATCTCGATTTGCCGCGCAATAAGCTGATCGTGATTACCGGCTTGTCCGGCTCCGGCAAGTCTTCGCTGGCCTTCGACACCTTGTACGCGGAAGGGCAGCGCCGCTATGTCGAATCGCTGTCGGCCTATGCGCGCCAGTTCCTGCAATTGATGGAAAAGCCCGACGTCGACCTGATCGAAGGCCTATCTCCCGCCATCTCCATCGAACAGAAGGCAACTTCGCACAACCCGCGCTCGACGGTGGGCACCGTGACGGAAATCCACGATTATCTGCGCCTGCTGTATGCGCGCGTGGGCACGCCCTACTGCCCCGACCACCCGGAAAACGCGCTGGCGGCCCAGTCCGTATCGCAAATGGTCGACGCCGTGCTGGCCATGCCGGAAGACACCAAGCTGATGATACTGGCGCCCGTCGTCGCCAACCGCAAGGGCGAACACGTGGACCTGTTCGAGCAGATGCAGGCGCAGGGTTTCGTGCGCTTTCGCGTGCAGAGCGGCACGCATGCGGCCAAGATCTATGAAGTCGATGACCTCCCGAAACTGAAGAAAACGGAAAAGCACACGATCGACGTCGTCATCGACCGGGTCAAGGTGAACCAGGAGATCAAGCAGCGCCTGGCGGAAAGTTTCGAGACGGCCCTGCGTCTGGCCGATGGCCGCGCCATTGCCTACGAAATGGATACCGCCCAGGAACACGTGTACTCGAACAAGTTCGCCTGCAATGTGTGTGGCTATTCCCTGCAAGAACTGGAACCGCGTCTGTTCTCGTTCAACAACCCCATGGGCGCCTGCCCCGAATGCGACGGCCTGGGACACATTGAATTCTTTGACCCGAAACGCATCGTCGCGTTCCCGAACCTGTCGCTCGCTTCCGGCGCCGTCAAGGGCTGGGACCGCCGCAACCAGTTTTACTTCCAGATGCTGTCGAACCTGGCCGCGTATTACGAGTTCGACCTGGACATGCCGTTCGAACAGCTGGACTTGAACTCACAGCAAGCCGTGTTGTACGGTTCCGGCAAGCAAGTGATTCCGTTTAGCTATGTCAACGAACGAGGCCGCACCGTCATCAAGGAACACACGTTCGAAGGGGTGGTCAACAATCTGCAGCGCCGCTACCGCGAGACGGATTCGATGGCCGTCAAGGAAGAGCTGGCCAAGTTCATCAATGAAAAATGCTGCCCCTCATGCGATGGCGCGCGCCTGCGCGTGGAAGCGCGCTTCGTCAAGGTCGGCACGGGCAAGCAGCAACGGGCCATCTATGAAGTGGCGGAAAAGCCACTGCGCGAGACGCTGGAATTCTTTGAAAAACTGAAACTGACGGGCGCCAAGAAAGAGATCGCCGACCGCGTGGTCAAGGAAATCATTTCGCGCCTGAAATTCCTCAACAACGTGGGCCTCGACTACCTGTCGCTGGACCGCAGCGCCGACACGCTTTCCGGCGGCGAAGCACAACGCATCCGCCTGGCGTCGCAGATCGGCTCCGGTTTGACGGGCGTCATGTATGTGCTCGATGAACCGTCGATCGGCTTGCACCAGCGCGATAATGACCGCCTGATCGAAACCTTGAAACACTTGCGCGACATCGGCAACAGCGTGCTGGTGGTCGAGCATGACGAAGACGCCATCCGCACGGCCGACTATATCGTCGACATGGGCATCGGCGCGGGCGTGCACGGCGGCGAAATCATCGCCGAAGGCACCCTGCCCGAGATCTTGAAGAACAAGAAATCGCTGACGGCGCAATACCTGAACGGCAAGCTGAAGATCGCCGTGCCCGCCAAGCGCCACGCCAGCAATCCGGAGAAGCAGCTGGTGATCACGGGCGCGACGGGCAACAACCTGAAAAAGGTGTCGCTGAGCTTGCCGGTGGGCTTGATGACGTGCGTGACGGGCGTGTCCGGTTCAGGCAAATCGTCGCTGGTCAACGATACCTTGTATCCTGCCCTGTCGCGCCATTTGTACGGTTCGCAGACGGAACCGGCGCCGCACGATTCGATCAGCGGCCTGGAGCATTTCGACAAGGTCATTTCCGTCGACCAGGCACCGATCGGCCGCACGCCACGTTCGAATCCGGCCACCTACACGGGCTTGTTTACGCCGATCCGCGACCTGTTCTCCACCGTGCCGACGGCCAAGGAACGCGGCTACAGCGCGGGCCGCTTCTCGTTCAACGTCAAGGGCGGACGCTGCGAAGCGTGCCAGGGCGATGGCGTAATCAAGGTCGAGATGCATTTCTTGCCCGACGTCTACGTGCCATGCGACGTCTGCCACGGCAAGCGCTACAACCGCGAAACGCTGGAAGTGCAATACAAGGGCAAGAACATCACGGAAGTGCTGGGCATGACGGTGGAAGAGGCGCATGAGTTCTTCAAGCCGGTGCCACTGATCGCGCGCAAGCTGCAAACCCTGCTCGACGTGGGCCTCGGCTACATCAAGCTGGGCCAGAGCGCCACCACCTTGTCCGGCGGCGAGGCGCAGCGCGTGAAATTGTCGCTGGAACTGTCCAAGCGCGACACGGGCCGCACCCTGTACATCCTCGATGAACCGACGACGGGCTTGCACTTCCACGATATCGACTTGCTGCTGAAAGTCATCCACCGCCTGCGCGACCAGGGCAACACCCTCGTCATCATCGAGCACAACCTCGACGTCATCAAGACGGCCGACTGGATCGTCGACCTGGGTCCCGAAGGCGGCGCCGGCGGCGGGCAGATCATCGCCACGGGCACGCCGGAAGACGTGTCACTGAACCCGGCCAGCGTGACGGGCAAGTACCTGGGACCGCTGCTGAAGCAATAAGCAGCGGCACTTAAGAAAACGGCGCGGATTGCCTCGGCATCCGCGCCGTTTTTTTATGCCGGTCTACGGCAATGTCGGCAGGCTCACGTTCTTGTCCTTGGCTACTGCCGCAACTTTCATTTCCATATAGCTCCAGACCTTTTCCAGCGCATCGTAAAAGACCACGGCCTCATCAAGTACCCGGGGAGCAAGCAAACACATGCCGCGCGCCTTCTGCGCTGGGTGGTCGTTCATGGTCGCGTCCCAGGACTGTACCGCCAGTACTTGAATCTTCCATCGCTCGCTCGCCTTCTTCCGGTCAGCCTCCACAGCCTTCCCACGCTCATCCGCCCACATATTCGTAAAGAATGCCACGGAGTCGTCGTCCGACCACGCACCGCTTTGTTTCAAGGCCGCCACCATGCCGTCCAGGTTTTTTTGATGTCCAGCCTGCTGCTGCCTGAGGCGCTCGACATGATTCTTCATGCCTGCGGCAAACGTGTCGTCATATCGCTTGGCATAGTCCGCACTGTCACAATCCTGGCGGTGGTCGGCATGGGCACCGCTGCCGAACAGGCAGGCGACCACGGTACTAATGATGATGAGCTTTTTTTTCATTTTTGAACAGGTATGACGGCAAATAATTTCCACAGGACAATTATTATACCGGCAATAAAAAACGGCGCGGATTGCTCATGCAATCCGCGCCGTTTCTCTTTTTGCTAGCACCCCAGTCATTGCCGGCGTGTCATTTATCGCACGCCAGTCTTTGCCGGCGTGTTTCTCCCCCACTACAACTCTCAACACCTGACAAGCTACTGCGCGGCGCGCTTTGCGGCCTGCGATGCTCACCGTACTAAAGTACGGTTGCGCTTCTTAGCCACAAATCACTGCCGCTCGCTACGCTTTTCAGGTGCCGCTTTACGTTAACTTACTTATGCACTCAGCCGCTTTTCCAGCGCAGCCTTGTTATCTGCCAATTCTTGCGGCAGATGATACGCGAGTTTTTCAAACAACTCCGTATGCAATTTCAATTCTTCCACCCACGCGGCCTTGTCGATCGAGGTGATGGTGTCGAACTGTTCCTGCGTGAATGGCAAGCCATCCCAGTTCAGGTCGCCATACTGCGGTGTCGTGCCGAATAGGTTTTCCACGCCGCCCGCCTTGCCTTCGATACGCTCGAGCATCCATTTCAGCACGCGCATATTGTCGCCAAAGCCAGGCCAGACGAATTTGCCAGCCTCGTCCGTACGGAACCAGTTGACGCAATAGATCTTCGGCAGGGCAGCCGGGTTGACCTTGCCCACCTTGACGCCCATGTCCAGCCAGTGCTGGAAGTAATCGCTCATGTTATAGCCGATAAACGGCAACATGGCAAATGGATCGCGGCGCACGACGCCCATCTGGCCCACGGCCGCGGCCGTCGTTTCCGAGCCCATGGTGGCGGCCATGTAGACGCCTTCAACCCAGTTGCGCGCTTCCGTGACCAGCGGCACGGTGGTCGAGCGGCGGCCGCCGAAGATGAAGGCCGAGATCGGCACGCCGGCCGGATCGTCCCAGGCAGCGTCGATCACCGGGTTTTGCGTAGCAGCAACAGTGAAGCGCGCGTTCGGGTGCGCCGCCTTGGTGCCGGACGCTGGCGTCCAGTCCTTGCCCTGCCAGTCGATCAGGTGGCTTGGTGCTTCTTTCGTCAAGCCTTCCCACCACACGTCGCCATCGTCCGTCAGCGCCACGTTGGTGAAGATCGTGTTGTCGCGCATGGACGCCATGCAGTTGTAATTGGTTTTTTCGTTCGTGCCCGGCGCCACGCCAAAATAACCGGCTTCCGGATTGATGGCGTACAAACGGCCGTCGGCGCCCGGCTTGATCCAGGCGATATCGTCGCCGATGGTGGTCACTTTCCAGCCGTTAAAACTTGCCGGCGGGATCAGCATGGCGAAGTTGGTCTTGCCGCAAGCGGACGGGAACGCTGCCGCCACGTAGTGTTTCTTGCCTTCCGGCGATTCCACGCCGAGGATCAGCATGTGTTCGGCCAGCCAGCCCGGGTTGTTATCGGCCGATTGCGCTTCCTGGTAGCCCATGTTCGAGGCGATGCGCAGGGCGAAACATTTCTTGCCCAGCAAGGCGTTGCCGCCGTAGCCCGAACCGAAAGACCAGATTTCACGCGTTTCCGGGAAATGCACGATGTACTTGGTGCTGTTGCACGGCCATTTCACGTCGGCCTGGCCGGCTGCCAGCGGTGCACCCACGCTGTGCACGCACGGCACGAACTCGCCATCGGTGCCCAGCACGTCGTACACGGCACGGCCCATGCGGGTCATGATCTTCATGTTGACGGCGACATATGGCGAATCGGACAATTCCACGCCAATGTGCGCGATCGGCGAACCCAGCGGGCCCATCGAGAAGGGCACGACGTACATGGTGCGGCCGCGCATGCAGCCATCGAACAGGCCGTTCAAGGTGTGGCGCATTTCGCCGGGCTCGGTCCAGTTATTCGTCGGGCCGGCCGCTTCTTTCGTTGCCGAGCAGATATACGTGCGGTCTTCGACGCGGGCTACGTCGCTCGGGTCGGAGCAGGCCAGGTAGGAATTCGGGCGCTTTTGCGCATTCAGTTTTTTCATGGTGCCACTGGCAACCATTTCGGCGCACAGGCGCTCGTACTCTTCTTGCGAACCATCGCACCAGTAGATGCGCTCTGGCTTGGTCAGCGCAGCAATGTCGGCCACCCAGTTGATCAGTTTCTGTTGTTTAATATAAGCTGGGACGTTGAGTGCGGCGACGCCACCCATGACGGGCTGATTCATATTACCTCCAATACCAATAAAAGAAATTCTGGTCGTTCTGCAAGACAGGCAGCATCGTTGAGAGGTGGCTGCGGCTCACTGCGGGCGGCGTGTTCACGCGGGCAGGGCTCTGGTGTCGTATCAGCCGCGGCGTTCGCGCCAGCGGCATTTACCTGGATCATGCTCCCAGGCTGCAAGAACAGTTTGCGCTATAACTATAATCAGGAAGCTTCAAAAGTGCCGGCGATTGTACACCCGCCAAACAGCTATTCTCGCAAAAATGTAGGAGAATAGCTTGACTAATGTAGTAGGCTATTCAGCATTTCCCGTATCCTGTTATTTCCCTACCAAATCCTCACTAAAATCGGCCATCCACCATGAAAATTGCCATACTTGATGATTACCAGGATGCCGTGCGCAGCCTCGATTGTTTCCAGTTACTCGATGGCCATGAGGTCAAAGTGTTCAGCAATACGGCGCGGGGCCTGGGCCAGCTGGCGATCCGTCTGGCGCCGTTCGATGCGCTGGTGCTGATCCGTGAGCGCAGCAGTTTCAACCGGGCCTTGCTGTCGAAACTGCCGAATCTGAAACTGATTTCGCAAACGGGCAAGGTCAGCGGACACATCGATGTGCCGGCCGCCACCGAGCTGGGCATTGCCATCGCGGAAGGCATCGGCTCGCCCACGGCGCCGGCCGAACTGACGTGGGCGCTGATCATGGCGGCGCAGCGCAAGATCGTGCCGTACGCGCAACATTTACAGGAAGGGCTGTGGCAAACGTCATCTATCGAGCCGGCGCGCAACACGCTCGGCACGGTATTGAAAGGGCGCACCCTGGCCATCTGGGGCTATGGCAAGATCGGTCAATTGATCGCCGGCTATGGCCGCGCCTTCGGCATGACCATCCTCGTGTGGGGCAGCGAAGCGAGCCGCGCGGCAGCCGTGGCGGCAGGCGATACGGCGGCAGAATCGCGTGTAGCCTTCTTCGAGCAGGCAGACGTGCTGAGCTTGCACCTGCGCCTGTCCGACAAGACGCGCGGCCTGGTCACAAAAGAGGACCTGGCGCGCATGAAACCGACTTCCCTGTTCGTCAACACCAGCCGCGCCGAACTGGTCGCCGATGGGGCACTGGAAGCGGCACTGCCGCAGGGACGCCCGGGCGCCGCGGCGCTGGACGTGTTTACGGACGAGCCGCTACCGCCAGGCTCGCCATTGCTGCTGCTGCCGAACGTGCTGGCTACGCCACACCTGGGCTACGTCGAGCGTGACAGCTATGAGCTGTATTTCCGCTACGCCTTGCAAAACATCGTCGATTTTACGCAGGGTCAATGCACGCGCCTGCTCAATCCCGAGGCATTGCAACACGCGCGGCAAGCCCCTCAGGAGCGCTGAAAGCCCTTCAACAAATCGGGCTCGCCCGTGAGGCGGATGGCGGGCGCGGGCAACACGTGCCGGCCGCGCCACAGGCCGGCCCAGCCGGGCGGCCAGGCGATGTCCGGCCCACCGTACGGCGCCACGCCGGCCCGCACGGCGACGACCGGCACGGGCGGCATGTCTTGCAAGGGCTCGCCTGGCGTGCGCTGCATGTCCAGGCTGTACATGTAATTGGGCAATAAAGCATCGCAGACGCGGCCAAACCAGTCGCTATGGTCGTCGTCGCGCCCCAGCGCCTGCGCCAGGCCTTGCGGATCGAAACGGGCCAGGGCATCGATCAGCTCGCCAGTGGTGGCGCCGGGCGTATCGCCCCAGCCCATCACGGGGTTGACGTTGTAATCGGCGCCCGAGCCGTACCAGCCTTCGCGCCAGGGCCGCTGCATCCAGTCGCGCGGCCCCGCAAACAAATGCCAGCGCCAATGCAGGCCGGACGGCTTGGGCCAGGAATACAGATACAGTTTTTGATAGCCAGCCTGGTGCAGCTCGCGCACCATGGCCATCAGGCGTGCATGCGGCATGCGGTCCGGCGGCGCGCGGCGAAACAGGATCGCTTCGCCATCGGCGAATTGCACGTCATCGGTCGACAAGTTCAGGTCCAGGGTCCGCGCTTCGCTGCCGAAACGGGCGGCAATCCAGCCCGTCAGCAAATTGACGGACGTAATCACCCCGTAGCCGCGGTGGCGGTGAAAAATGACGGTGCCGGGAGCGAGCGCTTTCATACGGAGTCGGGGTGGCAGGCAAACAAAGAAACCAGTGTACTCACAGATGGCCAAATTTTCCAGATGCGGCGCGGCAGCAGGGCGGCAAGCACGCTGCCCCATCTGCGGCGGCATTCACGCAACGGTGCCAATCCACGCTATCATGCGCGTCATTCTCCACTGACATCGTGACCACATCATGACTTTGCGCATACTCGCCACTGGCGGCACTTTCGACAAACACTACAACGAATTGAACGGTACCCTGGGCTTTTCCGACAGTCATTTGCCGGCAGCGATTGCCCGTGCGCGCATGACGGCGCCCGTGGCGCTGGAGCAACTGCCCCTGCTCGATTCGCTCGACATGCAGGATGCGGACCGCCAGCGCGTGCTGGCCTCGTGCCGCGCGGCACAGGAAAAAGCCATCGTCATCATCCACGGCACCGACACCATGCGCGAAACGGCGCAAGTGCTGGGCGCGGCGAACCTGCAGCAAACGGTGATCTTGACGGGCGCCATGATTCCCTACGAAATCGACAACTCCGATGCCTTGTTCAACCTGGGCTTTGCCTGCGGTGTGGCGCAAACCTTGCCAGCCGGCGTGTACGTGGCCATGAATGGCCAGATCTTCGCCTGGGACAATGTGCAAAAGAACCGCGCCGCTGGCGTATTCCAACCCTTGTAAGCCTTTGGCAGACGGGGCGCGGCAAGCAGACCGGCACACGGTCTGACTGACACTCTGTCACAATTCGACCAGCCCGTTTTAACGGGCTTTTTTTACGTTTTTTTACCTTTCATAAATTCTGCAAAGCAATAGTTTTTCTCGAATTATTGTAGGTAAAACATTGAATTGCCAATATAATAATTTTATGTTGTAAAAAAACACCATTGATCATTTTTAAAAACGACGATATATATAAATATAAAACTGCAATTTAACAGTTAAATTAAATATTCTTCTGTATCCACAATTTATTGCCAAATCCGACACGGTTGAGGTGCATTTTTTCTTGCTGAGACGACATAATGTTTGCCTCGACAAGTAAGAAGTGCATTTATAACAATATTGCGCTAAGTAGTCTTCCACCTCCCCCAGACGTGGTTCCGCCTACCGTACACGCCTCCGCTGGCCATCCATCCGATGGCTTGAGCGGTGCTCGTGTACTGCTTGTCGTTATTAAAACTACTACGGAGTAATTGTTATAATGGCATTTAAAGAAAAAATTGGCGTGCGCAGCGTACGCCTGGCCCTGACCGTCCTGGCAGGTAGTGTCTTGTTCTCTGGCCAATCCATGGCGGACGAAGCAATTCAAAAAGTTGAAATTACCGGTTCGAGTATTAAACGTATCGCCGTCGAAGGCGCATTGCCTGTGCAACGCCTGACGCAAGAAGCGATCGCCCGTACCGGCGCTAACACCGTGGCTGACCTGGTACAAAGCCTGCCAGCCATGCAAGGTTTCACCATCGGCGCCGTGGCTGCCGGTTCCAACTCGGGTGGCCGCACCAGCGCGTCGATCCATGACATCGGCGAAAGCTACACCCTGGTCCTGTTGAACGGCCGCCGCATCGCGCCACAAGGCTCGGGCACCTCCGTCAACCTGAACGCCATTCCAATGAGCGCGGTTGAGCGCGTCGAAATCCTGACCGACGGCGCTTCGGCACTGTACGGCTCGGACGCTATTGCCGGCGTGATCAACTTCATTCTGAAGAAAAATGTCCAAGGCGGCACTCTGGAAGCCACCTATGGCGGCCCGGAAAATAAAGGCGGCAACGCCTGGAACACCAACGTCACCTACGGCTTCGGCGACCTGGACGAAGACCGTTTCAACGTGCTGGTATCGTACCGCCACGATGAGCAGTCGAAACTGCGCGCAACGGACCGTTCGTTCGCCCGTTCGTCGTTCATTCCTGTCAGCTATGGCGGCAAGAACTACATCTACGACCGTACCAGCACCTCGACCGCGCCAGCGAATGCCACCGTTGCGTTCAACAATAGCGCGACGCAACCGATCATGTTCAATCCGTACCTGGCAGCCAGTGGCCCCCGCAACGATTGCGGTCCGACCAACTACGTCACGGCAACCAATAGCAAGGCTTGCGGTTTCGATGGCGGCTCGACGGTTGAAATCGTTCCAGAATCGAAACGCGACAGCCTGTTCGCTCGCGGTACCTACAAACTGACGGACAACCTGAATGCGTTTGCCGAAGTGGCCCTGTCGCGCTTTGACCTGACGGCACGTATCGCCGCCAACCCGGTACCGATCAGCATCGCCAAGAACAGCGCACTGTACAACCAGTACGTGCGCCCAGGCCTGACACAAGCACAGCATGACGACGTGAAATCCGTTACCGCCAACTACCGCATGGTCGACTGGGGCACCCGCGCCAGCAACACCATCACCGACACCAAGCATTTCGTCGTCGGCGTTGAAGGCGAAGTCGGCGAATGGAACGTGGAATCGGCCCTGACCTGGTCGCAAAACGCGATCGACGAGCGCTACGTGGGCGGCTATGCCAAGAACGCCGACTTCGTCAAGATGCAGAGCAATCCGCAGTTCAACCCATTCTTGCCAGCCGGTAACGCATCGCCAGAACTGCAAAAGCTGATCAACGATTCGCAATTCAACGGTTCGATCCGTACGGCATCGACCACCATGCGCGGTATCGATGCGCACGGTTCGCGCGAACTGTTCACCCTGCCAGGCGGCAAGGCCAATATCGGTATCGGCGGCGACTACCGCGAATACAAGTACGAGCAATCGCCAAGCGCCGGTGCCAGCACCAGCACGATCTACAACTTCAACACCTCGCCACGTTACGACCTGAGCCGCGAAACCTACGGCGTGTTCGCCGAGTTGCTGGCACCTGTCACCAAAACGGTGGAAGTGAGCCTGGCTGGCCGTTACGACACCATCACCAAGATCGACAACGGTGTGGTGAACAAGTCCATCGGTAAAGACCAAAGCGCCAGCACCTACAAAGTGACGGCACGCTGGCAGCCAGTGCAGCAAGTACTGCTGCGCGGTTCGTACGGCACGGGCTTCAAGGCACCGAGCATGCTGGACATCGGCCAGCCGCTGGTCAACAACGGCTTCACGGCAAAACCATGGAACTGCCCGTTCCCAGGCGACGCCATGTGCCGTCCAGCAGCAACCCAGTACAACCAATTGGCTGGTGGTAACGAAAACCTGAAACCGGAAAAATCGAAGCAATACACCGTCGGTTTCCGTATCGAACCTAGCTCGGCATTCTCGTTCGGCGCCGACCTGTGGGACGTGAAGATCACCGACGCGGTCTCGGCCGTCAGCGAAACCCAGGCCTTCGGCAATCCAACGCTGTACAAAGACCTGTTCGGTACCTACATCGAGCCATCGACCGGCCTGCCTTACTTCGCCTTCAAATCGCTGTCGATGAACATCGGCCAGACGCATAACCGCGGTATCGACTGGGACATGACGGCGCGTCATCGCTTTGATTTCGGTAACCTGACGGCCAACCTGAGCGGCACCCACATGCTCAAGGCTGACTACACCGTGCCAGGCACCAAGAATCAGTGGACGACCAACATGAACTACTTCGGCATCACCGATGCAGTCACGTTCCGTAACCTGGTCAAGCTGAACATGAGCCTGGAAACCGGCAAACTGACCAGCACCATGGTTGTCAGCTATCGTAACGGCTACACCGATGCAGCCGCTTCGGTACTGAACGTCGATACCAGGAAACTGGAAACGATCCGTCTGGAAGTTCCTTCGTACACCACCGTCGATCTGCAAGGCCGCTATGCCTTCAACTCGGCTGTGACGCTGCGCGCTGGTATCAAGAACCTGTTTGACCGTGAACCGCCTCTGTCGCTGCGCGCTTCGTCGGGCCACCAGGTTGGCTTCGATCCACGCTACGCCGATCCAATGATGCGTTCGTTCTACTTCACCGGTAGCTACAAGTTCTAATTTGATGTCTTAAATTAGATTGTCCTGAAAGCGCCTTGCACCTCACCGTGCAAGGCGCTTTTTTTATGTTGCAACATATTGCACAGGCGAAAAAAAAGGAGCCGCAGCTCCTTTTTTTGTAGCAGCATGGCTGCTGTTACGCCGTCGCTTCGCCGCCCAATGCCTCGACCACGTCGGCCATCAGCTTGCTCAGTTCGCCCGTCATCAGCATCACGTCGCCGTCGAAACGTTCTTCGTCGTTCTTCGTGCTCGATTCCGTTTCCTTGATCACGTCCAGCGGCTTGACGCTCTTGATGGCCAGCGATTCCGTCAGCACGAACGAAATCTTGTCGTTCCACGTCATGGCCAGGCGCGTGCACTGCTTGCCGGCAGCGATGTGGCGGCGCACGTCGTCCGCTTCCAGCGTGTGGCGCACGTAGCGCACGGTGGCCTTGCTTTCGCCCGTGGCGCGCAATTCCGTATCCATGTCGACCGTGAAGCCGGCAGGCGCATCGTCGGCCTGCAGCCATTCCGTCATCACCGCCACGGGCGAGCGCTGCACGCGCAGGCTTTCCAGCGGCAGTTTGTCGACGGCTTTCAACAGCAGCTTGATGACTTCATCGGCTTTTGCCGGGCTGGCGGCATCGACCACCAGCCAGCCATTGACGGGGTCGATCCACGTCCAGACGTTGCTGCGGATGCTGAAGGCGCGCGGCAGCAACTCGTCGGCCACGCGCTCCTTCAATTCCTTCATGGCTTTCTTGCCAGGCGCAAAGCCTTGTGCTTCTTCCATCTCGGCAGCGCGGGCCTTGGCCACCTGATTGATGACGGTCGCTGGCAGCAGTTTCTTTTCCGTGCCCAGCAAGATCAGCATCTGCTTGTTGACCACGTGGACCAGGCCGCCGTTCGGGCGTGGCGTATCCCAGCCCTGGCGCATCAGATCCATGCTGGTCGCCGGCGTAAATTTGTTCGAGGACAAGGCCTCTTCCAGTTGTTCTGGCGTATAGGCCCATGGTGCGGGCAGGCGGTAAATCTGAAGATTCTTGAACCACATAGTTTTTGTCTTCCGTTTGTTTCAGTAGTGCCAGGGGAACGCCATTCTACACTTTCGACACGGGAATGCCGTCAAAAGCGCGGACTGGCGCGGTGTTGTTGATGCGTGGGGAATGCCGCTACAGGGCGGGAAACAGCTCCGCCTGGGCCGGCGCCTGCCGCGTCACGATGGCCGGGTCGGACAAGGTCGAGATGCGCACGCCCAGCAGGCGGATTTTCTTTTCAAATGGCACGCGCCGCAAGCAATCGCGGCTGGCGCGCAGGATGGCGGCGGCGTCCGCCGTGGCGCTGGGCAAGGTGATGTCGCGCGTGACGGTGCTGAAATCTTCGAAACGCAGCTTGATGCCCACCGTGCGCCCCGCCAGCGACTGCTTGTCGAGGTCGCCCGCCACGCGCGTGCACAGGCTTTCCAGCTTTTCCGACAGGGTGGCGCGGTCGCGCACCACCTGCAAGTCGCGCTCGAACGTCGTTTCGCGGCTGACGGACTTGGTTTCCCGGCTCGTCTGCACAGGCCGGTCATCGATGCCCAGCGCCGCCTGGCGCAGCCAGCCCGTGTACAAGTCGCCAAACTGCGTGCGCAGCATGGCCATGTCGGCCCGGGCCAGCTCGCCGATGGTGACGATGCCCAGGGCCTCCAGCTTGGCCGTCGCCTTCGGGCCGATGCCATTGATCTTTTTCGCCGGCAAGGGCCACACGCGCGCTTCGATATCCTCGGGCTGCAAAATGGTGAGACCGTCCGGTTTTTCCAGGTCGGAACAGATTTTCGCCAGCAATTTGTTCGGCGCCAGGCCAATCGAACACGACAGGCCCGTCGCCTCGGACACGGCCGCCTTCAGGCGCGCCGCCATGGCCGGCGCCTGCTCGCCATACTCCGTCAGATCGACATAGATTTCATCGATGCCCACGTTCTGGATGATGGGGCACAGCTGGGCCACGGCCTGCTTGAAGCGCGCCGAATACTCGCGGTAAGCTTCGAAATCGGCCGGCAACAGGATGCTGTCGGGCGCCAGCTTGGCCGCCTTCATGATGCCCATGGCGGAAAACACGCCAAACGCGCGCGCCGCATAGGTCGACGTGGTGACGACGCCGCGCCCCACATAATCGCGCATGCGCGCAAACTGCCGCGTGCCGTCTTCCTGCAGCACGGGCTGCTGCAAGCGCCCGCCGCCGATGACGACGGCTTCGCCGCGCAGTTCCGGATATTTTAATAGTTCCACGGAGGCAAAGAAGGCATCCATGTCCAGGTGGGCAATCCAGCGGCGGGTTTCAGGCAATGTAAGGGCAGATGTGGTCAAGGGCACCTCGCGGCGGGATGCTGTCGGATACTGTAATTATATACAGTATCACTGCAAATGTCCGTGGATGCAAGTTGAAACGCACAAGCACGGCGGTTGCTTTTCTCAATAGCAAGATTACAATCCTGACACAACTATGAAAGGGAATCGCCTTGTCCATCGCCCATCACGCTTCGCGCCGCCGGTCCGCCTGGTTATCCATCCTGCCGGCCCTGCTGCTGTCCACACTGGCGCCATCCGCGCTGGCCGACGCCACTACCACCGTTACCGCCGATGTCGCCACGGCCACCGCGCCTGTCGCCGCCAAGACGGCGTGGCAGGAAACGCGCCACGGCACGGTCGTCACGGACGACTACCGCTGGCTGCAAAAGAAAACCGATCCTGCCGTGATCGATTACCTGAATGCGGAAAACGCCTACACGGCCGCCGTCACGGCCCCGATCCAGCCGCTGGCCGACAAGGTGACTGCGGAGGTCAAGGGCCGCATGCAGGAAGTGGACCTGTCCGTGCCTGCGCGCCAGGGCAATTTCTACTATTACACGCGCACGGAAGCGGGCAAACAATACCCGATTCACTGCCGCCGCCCCGTCGGCACGAACGGCGCCTACGATGCGCAGGCGGCTGAGGAAATCTTGCTGGACCAGAATCAATTGGCCGAAGGCCAGAAGTTCTTTGCCGTGCGCGCATTCAGCATCAGCCCGAATGAACAGTTGCTGGCCTACACCACCGACACGACGGGTTTCCGCCAGTACGAGCTGCATGTCAAGGATTTGAAGACGGGCAAGTTGCTGGGCGATACCATGCCTCGAGTCACGTCCCTGGCCTGGGCGGCGGACAATGCCACCCTGATGCTGACGCAGGAAGACGCCACCACCAAGCGCGCGGACCGATTGTTCCGCCTGCCGCTGGGCGGCACCTTGCAGCAGGTCTACCACGAGCCAGTGGAACAGTTCGCCATCGGCGTGAGCCGCACGCGCGACCATCGCTACTTTGTGCTCACTGCGCGCAGTACGGATACGAGCGAAGTGCTGCTGTTGCCAACGAGCACGCCGCAAGGCAGCTTCCAGTCCGTGCTGAAGCGTGAAAAGGGCCACCGCTACAGCATCGAGCACCGCGACGGCCAGCTGTATATTCTGACCAACAAGGAGGCGAAGAATTTCCGTGTCGTCAGCGCGCCGCTGTCCGCGCCGCAGCCGAAGAACTGGAAGCCCGTCGTGCCGCACAACAAGGATGCCGTGATCCAGTCCATCGACGTCTTCCAGGGCTACCTGGTGGTGATGGAAAAGGCCCGTGCCCTGAACCGCGCGCGCATCCTTGATTTCGCGCATAAAAACTGGAAAACGGTGCAGTTCGACGACCCCGTCTATCTGGCAACATCCGTCGGTACGCCGGAATTTTCCTCCACGCAATTTCGCATGTCCTACCAGTCGCCCGTCACGCCGCCCACCGTCATCGACGTCAGCATGCAAGACGGCAAGCGCACGGTGCTGAAGCAGCAGGAAATCGTCGGCGGCTTTGACGGCAGCCGCTACACCACGCAGCGCCTGTGGGTGAAGGCGCGCGATGGCGTGCAAGTACCGCTGTGGATCGTCTACAAGAAAGGCGTCAAGCTCGACGGTTCCGCGCCGCTGCTGCTGTACTCGTATGGTTCGTATGGCATTTCCACGGAAGCCAGTTTTGCCATCAGCCGCATCAGCCTGCTGGACCGTGGCGTCATCTATGCGCAGGCGCATATCCGCGGCGGCACCGACATGGGCGAAGCCTGGCATGAAGACGGCATGCTGATGAAGAAGAAAAACACCTTCAATGACTTCATCGACAGCGCCGACTACCTGGTGCGCGAAAAATGGACCAGCCCGAACCGCCTGATCATCCAGGGCGGCAGCGCGGGCGGCTTGCTGATGGGCGCCGTCGTCAACATGCGCCCGGACCTGTTCCACGCCGTGCATGCGGCCGTGCCGTTTGTCGACGTGATGAACACCATGATGGACGCCAGCCTGCCGCTGACGACGGGCGAGTACCTGGAATGGGGCGACCCGAACCAGAAGGCGGCCTACGACTACATGCTCAGCTACTCGCCGTACGACAACATTGCGCGCAAGAATTACCCAGCCATGCTGGTGACGACGGGCCTCAACGACAGCCAGGTCATGTACTGGGAACCGGCCAAGTATGTGGCCAAGCTGCGCGCGTACAAAACGGATGGCAATCCCCTGCTGCTGAAAACGAATATGGGCGCCGGCCACGGCGGCGCCTCGGGCCGCTATAACGCCATCGCCGAGAATGCGTTCAATATGGCGTGGATGCTGTCGCAATGGGGTATTACAGAGTAAAGTGAAAAAAAGCGCTTGCAGAAGGATTTCGCCCGTCCTATAATAGCGCCTCTTCCAGACGTGGTGACAAACGTCGGGATGGTTTTCTGAGACAAGCAACGGGTGCTTAGCTCAGTTGGTAGAGCGGCGCCCTTACAAGGCGTAGGTCGGGAGTTCGAGCCTCTCAGCACCCACCAAATCAGAAAACTGTCCAGTGCTTCATGGATCAGCAATACAGATCATACGAGCTTGGAGTGGTAGTTCAGTTGGTTAGAATACCGGCCTGTCACGTCGGGGGTCGCGGGTTCGAGTCCCGTCCGCTCCGCCAATAAAAGAAAAGCCCTTTGGTTCTCTGAACCGAAGGGCTTTTCCCATTTCAGAAGCAGAAAAAGCGCCAGCCCTCCCTCGCCCCGAATATTTTTGCGTTTTTCAGCAAAAAAAAGCTTTTATCCCATAAGAATAGTTGCACAAGGGGGAAAGCGCCCCCTATAATAGTGCCTCTTCCAGACGTGGTGACAAACGTCGGGATAGTTTTCTGGGTATGCGGGTGCTTAGCTCAGTTGGTAGAGCGGCGCCCTTACAAGGCGTAGGTCGGGAGTTCGAGCCTCTCAGCACCCACCACCAATACAGAAAATTATCCAGTGCTTCATGGATCAGCAACACAGATCATACGAGCTTGGAGTGGTAGTTCAGTTGGTTAGAATACCGGCCTGTCACGTCGGGGGTCGCGGGTTCGAGTCCCGTCCGCTCCGCCAATAAAAGAAAAGCCCTTTGGTTCCTAGAACCGAAGGGCTTTTCCCATTCCGGGACCACAAATGCTCTAGAATCAGCGCTCCTGCTGACTCTGCCGCTCCTGCCTCGATGCGCTTGCCCCGTAGTACTCATCCCTATATCGCTCTGCGCCTGCGCCTGGCCCATCATGCTTTGCTGCAATTTGCCGCCAGCCTGACCAGTTCCATGGAAATCTTCTTTTTCCTGGCCGGCCCCGTCTTGCTGGGCTTGCTCAGCGTCATCGCCTTGCCCGGCTTTCTCGCCGTGGGCCTGCCCTGGCCCGCCGCCCTGGGCCTGCTGGGCGGGCAAGCGTTGTTCACATGCCTGCCCGCCTGGCTGCTGCGCAAGCGATTGTTGCCAGCCCCCCTCGCCGCCTGGCTGCGCCAGCTGCCCTTGCCGCCGCGCCTGCGCTGGCAAGCGGACGTCGCCGTGGCCGGCCTGCTGATGCTGCCGCTGGGCCTCGCCTATGCCATCTCGGCCAGCATCTGGCTGGCGCAGTCGCCTCCCTGGCTGCGCCCGATTGCCGCACCCGGCATCGCTGCCACCATCGCCGTCTGGCTGCTGGCCTGGCTGTTGACAACGCTCATCGTGGCGCAGCGCCTGCGCGCGCCGCGGCCCGCAGCAGGGGCGCGCCCGCCAACGATGACTGCGTATGTGCCGCAACGGCCCCGCTGGCGCACCGTTTTCCTGTGGCGCCAGCTGTTCTGGCTGCCGTTCTGGCGCAATGACAATGTAATCGGCCTGCAGCAAAGCGTGCTGCTGGCCACGGCTGGCGCCAGCATGCTGGCCTGGCTGCTGCGCGCGCCGCTCGTGCCCGCGCCACTGCTGGGTTTACTGGCCAGCGCCAGCCTGGTCATTCTGACGGACCGGGGCGACAAGGCCGTGCGCGAGCAGATCGCCGTGCTGCGCCCCACGCTGAACGCCTGGCCCATGGCCAGCACGGCCTTGACGCGCCTGGCTTGCACGGCCAGCCTGCTGCCGCCGTTTGCCGTGCTGCTGGCAGGCGCCGTCTTGCTGTACGCCACCGATCCCGCCGCCTTGCGGCAGCGCGTCACCAGCGTGTACGCCATCACCGCCAGCCTGGCCCTGCTGGCCATCGTCGGCCTGCCCCGCCTCACGGCGCGTGGCCGAGTCGCCCTCGTCGTCCTGTCCATCCTTGCCTTGAGCGCCATCGGAAGCGAATTATGGAATTGAACCTGTCGTCCCCCACCCTGCAGATCGAACACCTCGATTTCCACTTCCCCACGCACAGCGTCTTCCAGGGCTGCAATCTGCAATTCGGCCCCGGCATCACCTGGCTGCGCGGCGCGAACGGGGCCGGCAAGACGACCTTGCTGAAGCTGGCAGGCGGCGCCCTGCTGCCCGCGCGCGGCGCCATCCGCCTGGACGGTATCGACAGCGGCTTCATGCCGCTGGCCTACCGCGCGCAAGCGTTCTATTGTGGCGGCGACGCCCCCGCCCTGCCCTGGCTGCAAGTGCACGAATTTCTCGACCTGCATCTGGCCCTGTATCCGGGCAGCGACCAGTCCCTGCTGAACGACGAGCTGAGCGCGTTTGCCATGACGTCGACCTTGCAGCAAAGCATCAACGCCCTGTCCCTGGGCCAGCATAAAAAACTGCAACTGGCGCTGGCCCTGGCCCTGCCCGTGCGCCTGCTGCTGATCGATGAACCGTTCAACGGCCTCGATGCGGCGGCCATGCTGCACCTGCGCGCGCGCCTGGCCGATCCGGCCCGCCTGGCGCGCCAGTGCATCGTGCTGACCAGCCACCTGGCGCCGGATGTGCCGCTGGCAGCCACGGTGGAAATATAGACAGGAAATACAGCTTTGCAGATCGACCAAGGACAGCTTACGATGCCGTGTTGCAAAATCCGGCGATCCCGGTGCAGCCATTACCCATAACACGGCGCGCTTATTCACCGCGCCAGGCTTATTCTTGGAGATTACTATGTTGAACACCCACCGCAGCGCCCTGGCGATTTTGTGCGCCGCCTTCGCCGCCTCGGCCATCGCGGCCGGTCCGACAGGCACGCCCGCCGACTATGGCAGCAGCGCCCCGCACGCCGCCGCCCAGCGCAGCATCGACCTGCAGCCCGACACGCGCCACATCAACGTCACGCACGGCGAAACCGTCACCATCGCGCGCGCCGGCCAGCGCTTTACGTGGCACGTGCAAACCTTCAACAACAAGACCGTCTTCGCCCTGGCCGAGATCGCACCGAAGGACATGCCCGTCGATGGGATTCAAGTGTATGTGGCCGGCAATCCCCTGTACGCGGGTAGCTGATTTCCTGCGCCCATAAAAAAACCGGAAACACCTTGCGGCGTTCCGGTTTTTCTTGATACGGCTAATAGTTACGCCGTCAGCGCTTCCTTGGCGGCAGACTCTTCGACCACTTCCTCGTCATCCGAGCGGATCAGGTGGTCAAAGGCGGACAAAGCTGCCTTGGCGCCTTCGCCGGTGGCGATGATGATCTGCTTGTACGGCACCGTGGTGACGTCGCCGGCCGCAAACACGCCGGGGATCGAAGTTTGGCCACGTGCATCGACTTCGATTTCGCCGTGGCGCGACAACGCTACCGTGCCTTTCAGCCACTCCGTGTTCGGCACCAGGCCGATTTGCACGAAGACGCCTTCCAGCTCGACCTTTTTCGACTCGCCGCTGACCCGGTCCGTGTAGCTCAGGCCATTGACGATCTTGCCGTCGCCGTGGATTTCGGTGGTTTGCGCCGACGTGATCACGGTCACGTTAGGCAAGCTGTGCAACTTGCGTTGCAGCACCGCATCGGCGCGCAGTTCCGCGCCGAACTCGATCAGGGTCACGTGCTTCACCAGGCCGGCCAGGTCGATCGCCGCTTCCACGCCCGAGTTGCCGCCGCCGATCACGGCCACGCGCTTGCCCTTGAACAGCGGACCATCGCAGTGCGGGCAGTAGGCGACACCGTGGTTGCGGTATTTCTTCTCGCCCGGCACGTTGATTTCGCGCCAGCGGGCACCCGTGGCCAGAATGACGGTCTTGGCTTTCAAGATGGCGCCATTGGCCGTTTCAATCTGCACCAACTTGCCTGGCGTCAATTTCGCGGCGCGCTGGGTATTCATGATGTCGACTTCGTATTCCTTGACGTGCTGTTCCAGCGCCATGGCGAACTTCGGACCATCCGTTTCCTTGACCGAAATAAAATTCTCGATGGCAAGGGTGTCGAGCACCTGGCCGCCGAAACGCTCGGCCAGCACGCCCGTCTTGATGCCTTTGCGGGCCGCATAGATGGCCGCTGCCGCGCCGGCAGGGCCGCCGCCGACGATCAGTACATCAAAGACGTCTTTCTTGTTCAGCGCTTCCGCCTGGCGTGCACCGGCGTTGGTGTCGAGCTTGGCGAGGATTTCCTCGACATTCGTGCGTCCCTGGCCAAAGTGTTCGCCATTCAGGAACATCATCGGCACGGCCATGATCTGGCGCGCTTCCACTTCTTTCGGGAACACGCCGCCATCGATGGTGGTGACCTTGATGCGCGGGTTGATCACAGCCATGGCATTCAATGCCTGCACCACTTCCGGGCAGTTATGGCAGGAGAGCGAAATAAACGTTTCAAACTCGTAATCGCCGTCGAGGTTGCGGATCTGCTCGATCACGGCGTCGTCGAACTTGATGGTGTGGCCGCCCACTTGCAGCAGCGCCAGCACCAGCGAGGTAAATTCGTGGCCCAGCGGCACACCGGCGAAACGCACGCCGATGTCGGAGCCGGTCCGGTTGATGCTGAACGACGGGGCCCGTACGCCAGCGTCAAGGCGCTCGACCAGCGTGATCTTGTCGCTCAACAGGACTATTTCCTGGAGCAATTCCTTCATCTCGCGGGCTTTTGCGCTGTCATCGAGAGAGGCGACCAGCTCAAGCGGATACACCACTTTTTCCAGGTAGGATTTCAGTTGGGTTTTGAGGGTTGCATCTAACATGATTTTTTCTTCCTTTACAAATATTTAGGCGAATGCCGGGCCGGACGCCCGGTCCGGCATCGCGGTAACTACTTGTTTGCTACGTGCTGCATCGAGACTTAGATCTTGCCAACCAGGTCCAGCGATGGGGTCAGGGTTGCTGCGCCTTCCGTCCATTTGGCTGGGCAAACTTCGCCTGGGTGAGCGGCAACGTATTGAGCTGCCTTAACTTTGCGCAACAGTTCCGATGCGTCACGGCCGATGCCGTTGTCATGCACTTCCAGTACTTTGATGAAACCGTCCGGGTTGATGACGAAGGTACCGCGCAGTGCCATGCCTTCTTCTTCGATCATGACTTCGAAGTTGCGCGACAGGGTACCCGTTGGGTCGCCGATCAGTGCGTATTGCACTTTCTTGATCGCGTCCGAGGTGTCGTGCCATGCTTTGTGCGCGAAATGCGAATCGGTCGAGATGCCGTAGACATCGACGCCCAGCTTCTGGAATTCAGCGTGGTGATCGGCCAGATCTTCCAGTTCGGTTGGGCAAACGAAGGTGAAGTCGGCTGGGTAGAACACGAATACCGACCACTTGCCTTTCAGCGACGCTTCCGTCAGGTCGACGAATTTGCCATTGTGGAATGCGGTTGCCTTGAATGGTTTAACTTGGGTATTGATGAGCGACATAGTCATTTCCTCTCGTGTGGTGAATCAGTAAGACCCTAGTGTAAGGGGTTTTATTCCATATGCAAAATTGATTGTCACAATAGTTTCAATTAGTTTTAGCTATCACGACGCCATGGGAGCTCCATGATAGGCAGTTCCCACAGGATTGGATAGCGGTGACAGTGGATACCCCTGCCGCCGCCAGGTGTTTAGTTCTTCAGTTCGTCCGGTACCTTGCCGCCGTTTTCCGCCAGCTTGATCATCACCTGGCGGTGCAGCCAGATATTCATGCTGGCCGAATCATTGGTGTCGCCCGTGAAATGCAGCTCTTGCGCCAGTTCCTTGCGCGAAGCCAGGCTGCTGTCGAGTTGAAGCAGTTTCATCAGGTCGACGATGGACGTGCGCCAATTGAGTTTTTCCGCGTTCTTGCTGGCCAGGTCGACCAGCACCACTTCCACGTCCACCACGGGCACGGCAGCCGCTGGCGCAGCAGGTGCAGGTGCGGCCGCCGGTGCTGCGGCAGGTGCTGTCGTGGCGGCGGCCGGCGTGGCTGCCGGGGCAGCGTCGGACGAATGGTGGAAGATCTTGTTGTAGATATTGCTGAAAATGCCCATGAGGTCACCTCGAGTTGAGTGAATGGAAGAAATATTGCCTGCGCACCCGGTGTAGGTACCGGTGACAGCAAAGCCGGGCGCAGGCGCCAGCCCGTCGAGTATAAGCCCGTTCAAGCCGGGAGCCCTGTCCCGCAGGCTTGCGTCAGATCTGGTGGCCGGCGACGCCTGTTTCAAGGGTGCAAGGGCCGCTGCGCATGCAGCAGGGCATCGAACGCTTCGATGGTCAGCGGCGGCGCAAACAGCTCGCCTTGCGCAAAATCGCAGCCGATCTCCAGCAGCCGCGCGCGCTGCTCTTCGGTCTCCACCCCTTCGGCAATGACCTGCAAACCCAGCTTGTGGGCCATGGTGACGATGGCTTCGCACAGCACCAGTTCGCTGGCACCGGGCGCCAGCTTGCGCACCAGCACGCCATCGAGCTTCAGGTAATCGATGCCGCACTGCTGCAGCTGCGTCAGCGAGGCATGGCCGCTGCCGAAGTCGTCGAGGGCGATCTGCAGGCCCGCTTCGCGCAAGTGCTGCAAGCGGGGCGCCATGCTATTGCCGCTAGGTAAAAGTACATCTTCGCGCATGTCGAGCACGATGGCCGAGGCCGGCACATCGAGCGCCATCAGCTGGCGCAGCCAGGTGCCGGGCGCCTCCACTTCGCGCTGCAGCTCCAGCGGCGACTGGTTCAGGCACAGTTGCAGGCCCGGCAAACCGATGGCATGGCCTTGCGCGCGCCAGTGCAGCAGTTGCGCGGCCGCCGTGTGCAGCACCCAGTCGCCGATCTCCACGATCAGGCCGCTGCTTTCGGCCAGCGCCAGGAAATCCGGCGGGCAGACCACACCCCGCTGCGGATGGTGCCAGCGCAGCAAGGCTTCCGCCTTGGCAAGCTTGCCGCTATGCAGCTCGACGATGGGCTGGTAATACAGCTGCATCTGCTGTTCCCGCAGGGCCGTGCGCAAATCCGCCCCCATGCGCATGCGGTTGACGGCCGCCACCTGCATGGCAGGCGTAAAGTAACTGTAGCGGTTGCGCCCCGCCCCTTTCGACACATACATGGCCTGGTCCGCCTGCTTGAGCAAGTCCTCGATCGTGCCCGCGTCGTCCGGATACAGGGTGATGCCGATCGAGGCCGAGACGAACGCCTGCTCCTGTCCCAGCAGAAACGGCGCCAGCAAGCCGTCGAGTATCTGCCGCGCGATGCGGTCAACTTGCTGCAGATCATCAAGGTCGGACAGGATTACCGTGAATTCATCGCCACCCAGGCGCGCTACCGTGTCCGTCTCCCGCACGCCCACGCGGATGCGCCGCGCCGCCTCGATCAGCAAGATATCGCCCTGGTGGTGGCCCAGGGTGTCGTTGACTTCCTTGAAGTGGTCGAGGTCGATGAACAGGATGGCCACGCGGCTCGCATCGCGCCGCCCCTGGGCCAGCGCCTGGCGCAAGCGCTCGTGGAACATGCGCCGGTTCGGCAATTGCGTCAGGGTATCGAAATTGGCTTGCTGCCAGATCAGCGCTTCCGTTTGCCGCTTGTCCGTCACGTCTTCCAGCATGCACAGGTGGTGCGGGCCGCCGTGACGCGCCGTGGCGATGGCCGTCACGGAAGCGTCGACCCACACCACGCCGCCATCGGGCCGCACGATCCGCTTGGCATGGCGAAAGCCTTGCAGACTGCGCGCCAGCAACTGCGCCACCTGCTCTTGCTCGCCGGCCACATCGTCGGGATGGCTGATTTCCATCCAGCTCGTTTGCTTCATGTGTTCCAGGCTGCGCCCGCTGATGGCCAGGTAGCGCGGATTGATGTCGAGAAACTGTCCGCTCACGGTATCGATCAGGGCGATGCCCATGGGCGCTTCCTCGAACATGGTGCGAAAGCGCAATTCTCCCTGGCGGATGGTGTCCTCCGTGCGGCGGCGCTCGCGGGCCAGGTTATTGAAGTGAAAGGCGGCCGACACGGCCAGCAAGCTGCCCGCCAGGCCCAGCGACAGGTACAGCCAGCCCAGATCGGCGCCTGGCACGGCACGGTACAAAAACCCCTTGTAGACGCGGCTGTCCGTGGCATTGCGCGGCAGCACGCCCATGCTGGCATACGTGTCGGCGATGTGCTGCCAGCGCTGGGGATTCATGTAGCCAAGCTCCACCAGCACGGGCTGCAGCAGCAATTCCATCTGCTGCGCCTCGTACAGCAGGTGCGCGCGGTCGTGGCGCTGGCTGTACTTGGCAAGGATCACGCGCGCCATTTCCTCGCGGTGCGCCATCGCATATTGCCAGCCGCGCAAGCTGGCCGCGCGGAACGCTTTGACCCGTTCGGGATGGCGGCGCATTTCGTGCTCGCTGGTAAACAAGTTGTCGCCGTAGAAATCGATGCCGGCCGTGCGCGGCGTAAACTGGTAGTAGGAAAAGCCCGCCCGGTCCAGGTAATCCGGTTCGTTGGTGGAATATGCGGCAATCGCATCGACCTTGCCATCGATCAAATCCTCGATACGGTAGCTGGGCAGCAAGTGGCGCATCTGTTGCGGCGCGACGCCCATTTTCGCCAGGAACAGCGACACTTCATCGGCTGCAAGCGCCACGTCGGTGGCCGCACCGATCATGACGGGCGCCCCCACCAGCTTGCGCACGTCGGGCGCGCCGCCATGCTGGCGCATCAGCAGCACGCTGGGCGAATGCTGGAACACCACGGCCAGCACCACCACGGGCTTGCCCGCCAGCCGGCTGAGCAACAAGCTGCTGTTGCCCACGCCATACTCGGCCTGGCCCGTCAGCACGGCCGCCTCGGCCAGCCGTCCGCCACCGCCTTCGACCAGCTTGACCTCCAGCCCCGCCTCGCGGTAATAGCCTTGCTCGATGGCCGCATAATAGCCGGCGAACTGGAACTGGTGCGTGAAATTGAGTTGCAGGGTAACGGGTTCCAGCGCCCGGGCTGGTGTGGCCAGGCACAGCAGCAGGAGGAAAAAGCCGCGCCAGCCGTGCGCCAGCCTGCCGGCGAGCGGCAAGACAAAGCGGAAAGCGTCGGGGGCTTTCATCGGCATGGCGGAACACCACAGGAAGCTGCCGAGCTGGCAGGGGTAAGGCTATTGTAGCCGCCCCTTTTGCCGATGGATAATTATTTCAGTGAGGACAATAGCGTTGATGTTTTTGGCAAACAATTTCGCGTTTGTTTGCGCTAGAACACGACGCCGGCCACCAAAATCACGTTGGCGTACGGACTGCACTCGCCCGTGCGCACGATGGCGCGCGCGCCCTTGCTCAATTGCTTGAACTCGTCGTGCGTCACCTGGCGCGCATCGGGCAAAGCCAGGGCCGCCACCTGCGCCGCCATGGCCGGATTATGCTGCGGCAACTCGCTGGCGAGCAAATGGTATTCCACCTGCATTTCGCTTAATACCGTGTTGACGGTATCGATGAAGCCGGGGATGCCGCGCGTCAGGGCCAGGTCGATCAGGGGCACGCCCGGTTGCGACGGCAAGCCCGCGTCGCCGATGACGAGCATGTCGCCATGGCCCAGCGACGCGATCAGTTGCGACAGTGCGATATTGAGCAGCGGTGATTTTTTCATGGGCGTGGTGTCGTTAGAACAGCTCGTGCAAGTGGGGGATCGACGTTTGCGCGCCGGGCTTGGTGACGCTCCAGGCGGCCGCGCGCTGGCCTTGCTGGATCGCTTCCGCCTCGTCCATGCCGGATGCCAGGCCTGCCACAAAACCGCCGATGAAGGTGTCGCCGGCGGCCGTCGTATCGACGGCTTTCACCACTTCGGCGGGGAAGGTGAAGTCGCCGCCGTACAGGGCCGCGTGCACGCCCTTGGAACCGAGGGTGATGATGACGTTGTCGCTGCCCAGCTTTTGCAGCGCGGCGGCCAGCGCCTTGGCATCCGCGCCTTCCGGGCTGACGCCGGCCAGCATGGCCGCTTCGATTTCATTCGGGATCAGGTAGTCGACCAGTTCCAGCACGCCTTCCGGCAGGCTGGCGGCCGGGGCCGGGTTCAGCACCACGGTCTTGCCCAGCGAACGGGCCAGCTTGATCGCGTGCACGACGGTAGCCATCGGCGTTTCCAGCTGCAGCACGACAATATCCGCCTGTTCGATCAAGCCTTGCGCAGCGTCGATGTGCGCAGGGCTGAGCAGATCGTTGGCGCCGCCGGCGATGACGATGCTGTTCTGGCCGTTGTCGTCCACCAGGATGGAAGCGATGCCGGACGCCACGCCCGGCAAGGTGGTGATGTGGCTATCGATGATGCCGTCGCCCACCAGCGCCGCGCGCAAGGTCGTACCAAACGCGTCGTCGCCCACGCAAGCGACCATGGCCACTTGCTGGGCGCCCGCCACCTTGCCGCTCAGGCGGGCGCAGGCGACGGCCTGGTTGGCGCCCTTGCCGCCAGGAATGGTTCGAAAAGCGCCGCCCGTCAGGGTTTCGCCGGGGAGGGGCATGCGCGGCACGCGCAAGACCAGGTCCATATTGATGCTGCCGATAACCACGATCATGATGTCATTCCCATCAGTTCAGTTGCAGGTGAAGAAGTAGGTGCGGAAGAAGTTACAGCGGCAGCCACGCTGGAGCCGCGCACGTGCAGTGCGGGCGCAATGCTGCGCTGCTGGCGCGGCAAGGCGGGATCGGCGATGCGCGCCAGCAGGCAGGCGGCCGTGATGCGGCCCAGTTCGCGCGTATTTTGCGCCACGCTGGTCAAGGCCGGATGCACGAAGCTGGCCAGGTCGATATCGTCGAAGCCGACGACGGCCAGTTCGCCCGGCACGGCAATCCCGCGCTCGGCGGCGGCGCGCAAGGCGCCGAAGGCCATCAAGTCATTGCAGCAGAACAAGGCGTCCGGGCGCTGGCCTGGCGGCAGCGCCAGCAAGTCCAGCGCGGCCGCATAGCCGCCCGCACTCGTAAAATCGCCATGGCGGCACAGCGTATCGGCCAGAGCCACGCCCGCGTCCGCCATGGCGCCGCGCATGCCGGCTATGCGTTCATTCGAGATGCTCACTTCACGGGGACCGGCGATGCAGGCGAGGCGCCGGCGTCCCAGCTCCAGCAGATGGCGCGCGGCAAGGGCACCGCCGGCGCGGTTGTCGACGGCCACGGCATCGATGGACAGGTCGCTGGGCGCGCGGTCGAGCAGCACGGCCGGCACCTTCATCTTGCGCAGCAATTCGCCATCGCTGTCGGCCAGCGCGGACAGAATCAGGCCGTCGCAGCGCTTGGTCAGCAGCACGTTCAGATAGTCGCGCTGCTTGACGGGGTCGTCATCGGAATTGCACAGGATCACGCTGTAGCCGGCCGCGTAGCAACTGTCCTCGATGCCGCGCGCCACTTCCGAAAAATACGGGTTCGTATTATTCGGAATGATCAGGCCGATAGTGCCCGTGCTGCGACTGCGCAGGGAACGCGCCAGCGCGCTGGGCACGTAATGCAATTGCTCCGCCGCCGCCAGCACAGCGCGGCGCGCCTCTTCGCTGACGGGGCGGGTATTGTTGAGGACGTGCGAGACGGTGGTAAACGACACCCCCGCCGCCTGCGCCACTTGCTTGATGGTTGCCATGGGCGATGTGGCGCTTAGGCGCGTTCGCCGCGGCGGCGGTAGGTGTCGAGCACCACGGCCGCGACGATCACCAGGCCCGTGACGATGCGTTTCACGGGTTCGGACACGCCCACTTGCGCCAGGCCCGCTTCCAGCACGGAAATGATCAATACGCCGATAAAGGTGCTGATGACGGAACCGCGCCCACCCATCAGGCTCGTGCCGCCGATCACGACGGCGGCGATCACTTGCAATTCCATGCCCACGCCGCCGTTCGGGTCGGCCGCTTCCAGGCGCGACACCTGGAACAGCGCGCCCACGCCGGCGAGAAAGCCCATCAAGGCAAACACCAGTACTTTCGACGGTTTTGTATTGATGCCGGACAAACGCACGGCTTCTTCATTCGTGCCGATGCCGATCCAGTGGCGTCCCAGCACCGTGCGCGTGAGCACCAGGTGGCCGATGACAACGATGGCGATCGAGGCGATGAAAGCGGGCGACAGGCCAAACGCGATCGGCGAACTGATGCCGTCAACGGCGCTGCCGATGTATTCCGTGCGCGAGTTCGTCACTTGATACGCCAGGCCCCGTGCCATTTCCAGCACGCCCAGGGACACGATGAACGAGGGAATGCGCCAGCCGACGGAAATCAGGCCCGTGGTGGCGCCGCACAGGGCGGCGACGAACATGCCCAGCAGGGCGGCGCTCCACACGGGCCAGCCCCAGTGCACGACGGCCAGCGACAGCACGGAAGCGGCCAGCGCCATCACGGAACCGACCGATAAATCGATGCCGCCGATGATCAGCACGAACGTCATGCCGACCGCCATCACCACCAGGGTCGGGATGTTGTTCGACAGGGTGCTCAAGGTCGCCAGGGTAAAGAAGTTTTCGCTGGCAAACGAGAACAGCACGCACATGGCGACCAGGGCGCCGATCAGGCCCGCATAGTTTTTCAGGTCGGCCAGGCTGCGCTGCAGATACGAAGGAGAGGAATTGGTGGTCATGGGAATCTTTCCGGCGGATCAGGCCGCAGCTGGAGTGGAAGTGGGGGTCAAATAGCCGGAGAAGGCGGCCGACAGCAGGGCGTCCTGGCTCCAGGCGCCGCGCTCGAAGGTGTCGACGATGCTGCCCGCGCTCATGACGGCGATGCGGTCGCAGATCAGCATCAGTTCGCGCAAGTCGCTCGAGACGATGACGAGGCCCTTGCCCTGGCGCGCCTGTTCGGCCAGCACCTGATAAATATCAAACTTGGCGCCGATATCGATGCCGCGCGTGGGCTCGTCGAACAGCATCACGGGGCAGTCGCGGTACAGCCAGCGGGCGATCACCACCTTTTGCTGGTTGCCGCCGGACAGCTCGGCCACCGTTTGCGCGCTGTTGCGCGAGCGGATGCCCAGGCGTTGGATATAGTCGTCGGCCACCGATGCTTCGGCCGTATCGCTGAGCCAGCCGGCGCCGCTGACGGTGTCGAGCGAGGCGAGGGTCGTGTTGACGGCAATCGACTGGCGCAGCAACAAGCCCTGGCCCTTGCGGTCTTCCGTGATCATGGCGATGCCCGCTTTCACTGCGGCCTGCGGCGAGTGCAAGGCGGCGGGCGTCGCGCTGTCGCCGAGGAACACCTCGCCGGCGTCTGCGCGGTCGGCGCCAAAGATCAGGCGCAGCAATTCCGTGCGGCCCGAGCCGATCAGGCCGGCGATACCGAGGATCTCGCCGGCGCGCAAGTCGAACGAGGTCGGGTTGACGACCTTGCCGCGCGCCAAGCCCCGCACGCGCAGCAGCGGCGCGCCGATGGTGCGGCCGCTCAAGTCGACGGCATCGTCGGCCGAGCGGCCCACCATCAGGCTGACCAGGTCGGCGGCGGAGTGGCCCGCGATATCGTCGTCGCACACGAGCTGGCCATCGCGCAGCACGGCGATACGGTCGGCCACGCGCTTGAGTTCTTCCAGGCGGTGGGAAATATAGATGATGCACACGCCGTCGGCTTTCAGGCGTTCGATTTGCAGGAACAGCAATTCCACTTCGCGGTGCGTCAGCATGGCCGTCGGCTCGTCGAGCACCAGCAGGCGGCAGGCGCCGATCAGATTGCGCGCGATCTCGATCATCTGCTGGTGGCCGATGCCCAGTTCGCCGACCAAAGTCCACGGGTCGAGGCCGCCCAGGCCCACTTTCTCCATCTGTTCGCGCGCGTCGCGCTCCAGGCGCGTACGGTCGATGAAACCGAAACGCTGCGGCAGGTTTTTCAGGTACAGGTTTTCCGCGATCGACAGGGTGGGAATCAGATTGAGTTCCTGCATCACCATGCGGATGCCCAGCGCTTCGGCGGCGCCGCGCGAGGCGGGCTGGTAAGGCTTGCCGTCGAGCAGCATCGTGCCCGTGGTGGCTTGTTCCAGGCCGCAGATGATCTTCGACAGCGTGCTCTTGCCCGCGCCGTTCTCTCCCGTCAGCGCCAGCACCTGGCCAGGGGCAAAGCGC
The DNA here is from genome assembly GCF_001758645.1 of Janthinobacterium sp. MP5059B. Lineage (NCBI taxonomy): Bacteria > Pseudomonadati > Pseudomonadota > Betaproteobacteria > Burkholderiales > Oxalobacteraceae > Janthinobacterium > Janthinobacterium sp. MP5059B. The sequence goes on from NZ_LRHX01000009.1 coordinate 137,294, forward strand.
AGACCCACGCCACCGAGGACGGGGCCGACATAGGACTTGCCGATGTTGTCGAGCGTTAACAAGGGGATGGCGGCTGGCGCCGGTGAAATGTCGGTGGGCATGATAAAACTCCGCGGTAGTGGCGGCGGGGCCGGCGCCGCCTACTCGGTGAGTACGCAGGCGCCGGCCCCGGCGGGATCAAACGATCAGGACTTGGCGCCCTTGGCGACCAGTTCGACCTTGGTTTCGATGACGCCACCAAGCTCGGCCTGTTTCTTCTTCTGCGCCAGGGCTTTCAGCACGGTCTCGATGCCGAACACGGCTTGCTGCGAACCGAACTGGTCGGCGGTAGCCAGCACGCGGCCATCGGCCAGCATCGGCTTGATGGCGTTGATGTTGTCGTAGCCGACGACGAGCACTTTGCCCGTCTTGCCGGCCGCCTTGATGGCGGAAATGGCGCCGATGGCCATGTTGTCGTTACCGCACAGCAAAGCCTTGATATTCGGATTGGCGTTCAGCATGGCGGCCGCCACCGTATTGGCGGGGGCGATTTCCCACTGGCCCGACTGCACGCTGACGACCTTGGCGCCGGCCGCGTTCATGGCGTCCTGGAAGCCCAGGGTGCGCTGCTGCGCATTGTAGGTGGTCGACACGCCTTCGATGATGCCGACGGGGTCGCCCTTCTTGATCTGCTGGGCCAGGTAATCGCCGACCACCTTGGCGCCCTTGCGGTTGTCCGGGCCGACGAATGGCACGGAAATGCCCTTCTCTTTCAGGGCGCCCGCGTCGAGCTTGTTGTCGATATTGACGACGATGATGCCTGCGTCGATGGCTTTCTTCAGCACCGGCACCAGCGCTTTCGAATCGGCCGGGGCGATCACCAGCGCGTTGACGCGCGAAACGATCATTTGCTCGACCAGCTTGATCTGGCTAGACGTATCCGTTTCATCCTTGATGCCGTTCGACAGCAAGTCGTACTTGGCGGCATTGGCCTTCTGATGCGCCTTGGCGCCATTTTCCATGGTCAGGAAAAATTCATTGGCGAGCGACTTCATCACCAATGCCACCTTTGGTTTGGCTGGCGTTTGCGCCATCGCCGGCACGGCGGGCAAGGCACACACGAGGACAGCGGCGGCAATCATTTTCAGGCGAATACGGGATGTCATGAGCGTCTCCAGAGTTGTTGGTCAAGCACGTGTACTGCATGCTTTTTAGGAAATTCGTTGCGCGCAAACGTTTGCGCGAAGCGAATAGTGCCTCAATGCCCCATACCAGTGCAAGCAAAACTGTATGTGCGGTGCAGCAAAAAAGCGCGGGAACGTCACCATTCACAGAGCGGGCAAGGCTACTTACACTACTCGCCACCTTGCTAGATCATCTAGAATACGGCCTTCTCCAACCGAGACTTTCCCCCATGCACCACACGCTGCCCGCACCACAACTCGTCCTGTGCATCCCTGGTCCTTGGGCGGATCACGACGCACTGCGTCAGGCGATCATGCACAGCGACGACTCATATCTGTTTGCAGGTAGTGTATTGATGCACATGGAATCAGGTTTTAGCTGCACGGTGGTGCAAGAACACGCTGACCCGCGCATGCCACATGCCTTTGCCGCCGTAGGCTACCACTGGCGCGACACGCCCTCCATGCAATTGATCGGCACACACCGGACGGTGGTGTATTTAGAAGGCCAGGGCGGCTCGCGCCCCAACGCCGAGGCGATGATGCTGGCGGCCAGCTGCTTGCTGCAGGCGGGCGGCTTTGGCGTCAAGGTGGAGAGCAGCGGCATCGCGCATGCGCCGGATGCTTGGTTGCACTTTACGCAACATCTACAAATGTTCAGTGCACATACCGCCCTGGTAGCCTATGTCGGTGACGCAGATAACTGCTATACCTGCGGCATGCACAATCTCGGATTGCACGACGCCATCATCACGCGCCACGACTGCGAGTCGCCCGCGCAAGTCTTGCACACCTTTACACACTACCTATTTAGCGAAACGCCCAGCATCCAGGACGGTCAGACTTTCCGCGCAGCGGCGGATGCGCCGCGCTACCGCGTGCACGCGGCCGATGGCCAGCCCTACCCGGACGACGACCTGTTCAGCAATCCCTATGGCATCTGGCGCCTGACAGCGGCCTGATCTGCTACTGGACGGGCGCTGGCCCACTGCACGGCCAGCACGCTGGCCAGTACCAGCAGCAAGCCCAGCATCGACCAGCCCGTCATGGCCTGGCCCAGCAAGGCCCAGCCCAGCACGACGGCCATCAGGGGACTGAGCAGTCCCAGCGAGGACACGGCCACGGGCGACAGGCGGGCGATGCCGCGGAACCACAGCGCATACGCCAGCAGGGCGCCGGCCAGGCACAGGTAGGCATAGGCCAATACTTGCTGCAGCGACAAGGCCGGCAGCGGTGCATCGGCCAGCCAGGCGACGGGCGCCAGCATCAGGCCGCCGAGCAGCAATTGCCAGCCCGTCAGCGCCAGCACGGGCAAGTCCGGCTTCCAGCGCCGCGTCAGGTAGGTGCCGGCCGCCATGCACGCCGTGCCGCCCAGCGCGGCGGCGATGCCGACGGGTTCCCATACCGTGCGCGGCGACAACAATAAAACGCCCATGCCGGCCACGCCCAGCACGCTGGCAAGCAAGGCCAGACGGGCCGGACGGCGCCCTTCCACGCCCCAGGCCAGGCCCATCACCAGCAGCGGCTGGATGGCCCCCACCACGGCCGCCAGGCCGCCCGGCAAGCGGTAGGCGGCCACGAACAGCAAGGCCTGGAACACGCCGATATTCAGCGCGGACAGGAGCAGTACGCGGATCCAGTCGCGCCGCGCGGGTAGGCGCCGCATGAGCAGCAGCAACAGCAAGCCGGCCGGCAGCACGCGGATCAGGGCCGCCGTGAAGGGCCGGTCCGGCGGCAGCAGTTCGGACGTGACGATGTATGTGGAACCCCAGATCAGGGGCGCCAGCGCCGTGAGCAGAATGTCGCCCCAGGCGGGACGGACGAAGGAAGAGGCCATACAACTATCTCGATATTAAGATAAAGCGAGTGTGGGCGCGAACTATCTTGATGTCAAGATAAATCATTCGCTGCACCATCGGCTGACAAGCGTAAAAAAGCCCGGCATGGCCGGGCTCCGCGAAGGATACACGGCGGCAAGCTGCACCGCCTGGATCGCCGCTTAATCGCGCATGCGCCGCAGGGTCGTCACCCGCATGCCGCCCATGCTGATCTGCGCCGTGCTGCCATCGTCGCTGACGATAATGTCCATGGCCGCTTCGCCCGCGCCTTCCGGCGCGATCGTCACGGTATTGCCCTTGGTGGTGAAGGTGGCCTTGGTCGACGTCCCGTTATTGATCACGCTGTCACTTGTAAATTCCAGGACATTGCCCATCGCCGCCTGCCATTTCCCCACCGCTGGGTGGCCGCCAAAGCGGAACGCGCTCTTCAGCTTGTCCAGCATGCCCGCGCCCTGCCCGGCCGGCGCTGTGCCTATCACACCGGTCATGGCCGCCTGGCTCATCTGCGCTTCGTCGATGACTTGCCATTGCTTGTCGACCAGCGCCAGCGGCAACCGCACTTCCAGGTCGCCATCCGGCAAGCGTTGCAGGATCAGCGCGCGGTCCGCCGACTTGGCGAACCATGCCGCCTCATCGGTCAATGCCAAGGTGGCCTTGGCCATCGCCACGTGCTGTGCGCCCAGGTCGCGCACCTGATCGTAGCCGCTGACCTTGGCCACTTTCACGCCCTTGGCCACGCACAGCTTGTCGCCGCGCAAGGCCGCCTTGCCCGGCGCGGCCAGCGCGTAGACAAATTGCGATTGCGCAACCCAGCCACCGCTGCTTTGTTCCACGGGAGCGCTGTACAGTCCGCTACGCACGAGAATATCCAGCCATTGCCGGGTAGAAGTGTCGTACGACGCCACGCGGATCTCTTCCTTCTGGTACGGCAAGTTGGTGAGGCACAGCAGCTTGTCGCGCACCGCCTCGTCGGCCGCCAGGTGAGTATCGATGGCGCGGCTGAAACTGCTGGCCGAGGCAGCCTCTGGCGCCAGCAGCCACGCCAGGGCGCCACCGGCCACGATGACCACCGCCAGCGCACCGCCGGCAAGGATGAGGTTGCGCCGCTGCACACCAGCCGGCCTGGCCGGCGCGGCGGGCGCCGGCGCGGCTGCTGCGGCGTTCACGGCCTTGCCGCATTCATCGCAGAAGCGCGCGCCGGGGACATAGGCGGTGCCGCATTTGGTGCAGAAGTGAGCCATGATATGCCTTACTTGAGTTTATGCGCGCATTCGCCGCAGAACACGTCATCGGACGCGACCGGTGCCTTGCAGCTTGGGCATTGCAGGCTGTCAACAGGTACGGCCGCCGGCGTGGCAGGTGCGGCTGGGGCAGTCGCCTGCTCGGCCAGGGCGCGCGCGCGTTCACGCGCTTCCTCGGCTTTTTTCTTGACCGTCGCCAGGCCGTCGTTCAGGCTTGCTTCCGAGGCGCTGAAATCGACATTGCGCGTAGCGTTCAGGTAAATGATGCACACGCCCTTGGTAAAGATCAGGCCAGGCACTACGGCCGCAGCCGCCAGCAGCAAGCCGCCGCCCAGGCCGGCTGCGATGATGTAGCCGGAACCGCCACTCAGACCCGAAGCCAGGGAATACATGTTCATCTGGCCGCCCAGGCCCAGGATGCCTGCGGACATGCCGCTGGTCAGCGACACGCCGGTACCGAGCACACCAAAGATCAGCAGGGCCACAAACGAGGTGATCAGGAACAGCAGCACTTCCAGCAGGATCACGGACACCAGCTTGGTGCGCACGATCAGGTTCAGGCGGGCAATGATCTGGAACACGGTGGCGCCCGACCAGGCGGCAGGGCCGGCCAGCGGCAGCATCACGTAGAACAGCGCAAACACCAGCACGCCCAGCACGATGGCCGACAGCGGGAAAACGACCGTGTACAGCACGGGGCCGAGCACGGGAATCTTGCACACGAACAAGATGATGGCGATGGCGATCATGGCCGCCAGCACGATCAAGAATTCAAGGAAGACGACCGCGATCAGGCGGTGGCTCGTGTACAGCGAAACGAGCACGGCATCGACCAGGCTCATGCCCGGCTGGCCTTGCGCATCGCGCATCAGCAGGATGCCTACGGCGTTGGAACCGTAGAACATCACGAGGAAGGCCATCAAGCCGCCGAAAAAGGCCAGCAGCGGACTGCTCATGCCGCCGGCAAGCGTCGCCAGCACGCCACCGACGAGCACGGCGCCGATGAAGGTCAGGGCCAGCAAGGCAATCGCGCGGAAGTTCTTGATGGCATCGGTCGCTTCGATCAGCGACCCCACGGCGGAAGAAAAGGGAAGAGGGTTATGTGCTTCGGTGGAAGTGGTCATGTAAAGCCTAGTGGAAATGAATCGGGAATGGAGCGGCATGCCGGGCCGCCCCGTGGTACCAAGGTGTTAGTAGGCGAGCGCCAGTTGCAGTTCGCTCGCGGGCGCCTGGCGCTGGACGATCTGCAGCTTGACGTCCTGGCCGCCGACGCGCTTGCTATTCAGGTACAGGGCCGTGCGCACCGGGTAAATGCCCTGCGGTACGCCTTCCGGCATGGGAATCGAGAAGCCGCCCTTGTAGGCGCCGCTGCCGTTATTGCTGCTGACCACCTTGCGCACGGTCTTGATCAAGTCGCCATTTGGCTTGTACAGGCTCAATTCCTCTTCCACCAACGGGTTCGGATCGCGCGTGCCGGCCGCCACTTCGATATACGAATTGGTCTGCGCCTTCTGGCCCGGACGCACGGACGCCGGCGTAAAGCCCGTCTCGTATTTCACCAGGGTCGACTGCTCGGGCAACTTGCCCTTGTTGGCCACCTTGTAGTCGGTCTGCACCTGCTGCGCCGTCTTGACTTGCTGGCTTTGATAATTCAAGGCCACGCAGGCGAGCGCGCCCAGGCTGGCGCCCAGCGCCGCGCCGCGCACGGTATTGTTGCCACCGCCCAGCAAGCCGCCCACGACGGCGCCGATGCCGGCCAGCATGGCCGTATTGCATTCGCCGCTGGCCGCTTCCGTGCCGGCGGCGGTGCTATTGCCGGTGGCGCCAGGGCCGCCCGGTGCGGCGCAGCCGGCCAGCATCGAGGACACGACCAGCATCGCCACCAGGGGCTTGGCCATTTGGTTCAAGTTTTTCACGTTATTCTCCGGAAAGATCAAAATAGGAATGGAAGGCAAGCAGCGCGGCTTACTCGATCTGGATTTGCGACAGCGCCTTGTCCTGCGCTTCTTTCGCCTTGCGCTTGATGTCGAGCGCGTAGCGGTTGCCCGTGTCCATGCGCAACACGGCATTCGCGTTGGCAATGGCACAATCGTATTTGCGCTGGCTCATGCAATGGCTCGCTTCCGACAGGCTGTCCGTGATCACGCTTTCGAGACCGGAAGGCTTGCTGGCAGGCGCGGCCGGCGGCGTCACCTTGACGGGCTTGGCTGGTTTTTCCACGACGGGTGCCGGTGCAGGTGCCGGCTCGGGTGCCGGTGCAGGTGCCGGATCGGGTGCCGGAGCAGGCACCGGTGCAGGCGCTGCCGCCGGTACTGGCGCGGGTTCGTCCGCAGCCGCGGCAGGTGTCGCGGCAAAATCGGCCGTCGCGGGGCCATCGAGCGCAGGGTCGCTGATGGCCAGCGGCTGCTCGGCGGCAGGCGCAGGGTCTTCCAGCGCGGGCAAGGCTGGAGCGGGTTCGGATGCCGGTGCAGCTGGCTTGCCGGACAAGAAATAGTAAGCGCCCGCACCGCCCAGCAGCACCACCGCGGCGACGGCTGCGGCGACCAGTTTCATGCGGTTGCCGCCCGTTTGGCTGTCAACCGGCATGTCGGGAACGTTGTCTGCCACGGGTGCGGGAGTGGCTTCTGGTTCCGGTGCAGGCACGGGATCGGCACGGCGCTTTTCCAGCACGGGCGGTGGCGGCGGCGCGACTGGCGCCGGGATGGAAACGGGAATCGGTTCCGGGACAGCTTCCGCGACCACTTCTGCCACAGGCACGGGCTCAGGAACGAACACACGCACTGGTTCAGGAATCGGCTCAGGAATAACCTCAGGAATGGGCTCAATAATCGGCTCAAGAGCCGGTGCCGGCGACGCCACTGGCGCCACGGCAAAGCTGAATGCGCACTTGGGGCAGAACTTGGCATCGGGCTTGCAGTCATGGCCGCATTGCCTACAGGCTTTGCCCGGCAGCGGGGCGGCGGCAGGAGCGGCGGCAAACGTCGTGCCGCAGGAAGAACAGAATTTTGCGCCCGGCTTATTCTCGGCCTGGCAGGAAAGGCATTTCAATTGGCATCTCTTTTCATCTAAACACTGGGTGGCGCGTACGCTGGCGCTTGCCAGAATGGCAGCTTTGTTGCCGTACGGCTAAATATCCAACGAGTATATTTTCAAACACTGAGTTGCCACAAGGGAAAATTGCCTTTTGCTCTATTCATTTTTTAAATATTGGTAAAAATCCTGCTGCCAAGGCTTGCCGCCACGCCATCCCGGGGCGCAGATAGCAAAAAACCCGGCAACGCAGTACGCGTTGCCGGGTTTCGAGAGGATGCCCCAGGTGCCGGGAACAGTGACGCTGGCTTACTTGCGTCCGCCCCGTGCCGGCGCAGCATGGCCGCCCTTGGCTGGCGGCTTGCTGCCACGGCCCATCGGCACGGCGGCCGGCTTGGCCTTGGTCTTGATGGTCGACAAGATCGATGGACGCACCTTCGATTCGACGGCGCTCGCCTTCGGTGCGGCGGCCGTGCCGCCCAGGGCGATACGGTTCTTGCCTGGCGTAACCTTGAACTTGTCCGGCGTACCGGCGCCATGCGTCTGGCGGCTGCGTTCGCCTGCGGCCAGGCCGCCCGATTCCGACGATGTCCAGGCCGGGATCAAATGCTTGTCGCCATTGCCGATCAAGTCGCCACGGCCCATGTTGACCAGCGCTTCGCGCAGGATCGGCCAGTTGGCCGGGTCCTGGTAGCGCAGGAAGGCTTTATGCGTGCGGCGGATCTTGCCGCTGCGGGCCGTTTCCACCACTTCCGAGTCTGCCGTCACCTTGCGCAAAGGATTCTTGCGCGTGTGATACATGGTCGTCGCCATGGCCATCGGCGTGGGCATGAAGGTTTGTACCTGGTCCAGCTTGAAATTGTTTTTCTTCAGCCACAAGGCCAGGTTCAGCATGTCCACATCCGTCGTGCCCGGATGGGCGGCGATAAAGTAGGGGATCAAATACTGCTTCTTGCCCGCTTCCAGCGAGAAACGGTCGAACATTTCCTTGAACTCGTCGTAAGCGCCGATGCCGGGCTTCATCATCTTCGACAAGGTGCCCTCTTCCGTGTGCTCAGGAGCAATCTTCAGCAAACCGCCGACGTGGTGCGTGACCAGTTCCTTGACGTACTCGGGGGAACGCACGGCCAGGTCGTAGCGCAAGCCCGAGCTGATCAACACTTTCTTGATGCCCGGAATGGCGCGCGCCTTGCGGTACAGGGAAATGAGCTTGCTGTGATCCGTGCCCAGGTTGACGCAGATGGACGGGTACACGCAGGACAGGCGGCGGCACGAGACTTCGATCTCTTTCTCTTTGCACGCCAGGCGGTACATATTCGCCGTCGGACCACCCATATCGGAAATGGTGCCCGTAAAGCCTTTGGTTTTATCGCGGATATGCTCGATTTCGCGCAGGATCGACGGTTCCGAACGGCTCTGGATGATGCGGCCTTCATGTTCCGTGATCGAGCAGAAAGTACAGCCGCCGAAGCAGCCGCGCATGATGTTGACGGAAAAGCGGATCATTTCCCAGGCGGGGATATGCGCCTTGCCATAGCTCGGGTGCGGGGCGCGCGCGTAATTCATGTCGTACACGCCATCCATCTCGTCCATGGCCAGCGGCAGCGGCGGCGGGTTGAGCCACACGTCGCGTTCGCCGTGCGCCTGCACCATGGCGCGCGCATTGCCGGGATTCGATTCCAGGTGGAACACGCGCGACGCGTGCGCATACATGACGGGATCATCCTTGACGACGTCGTAGGCAGGCAGGCGCACCACCGTCTTGTCATGCTTTTCCTTGGCCATGGCCAGGCGCTCTTCGCGGCTCATGATGCGGATCGGCTTGATGACTTCGGCCGATTTCGACGCATTTTCCGTGGCGCAGGCAGTCTTGTCTTCCTGCACCATCTCGTACGGGCTGTAGTGCGGATCGATCTTGCCGGGCACGTCGACGCGGGTGGAATTGTGCACGCCCCAGTCGTCGCCGGGCAGCCAGCCGGACGGCACCATGAAGGCCGTGCCGCGCAAGTCGCGGATATCCTTGATCGATTCGCCAGCGGCCAGGCGATGGGTCAGGTCGACCAGCGCCCGCTCGGCATTACCGAAGATCAACAAATCAGCCTTGGAATCGGGCAAGACGGAACGGCGGACCTTGTCCGACCAGTAATCGTAATGGGCGATGCGGCGCAGCGACGCTTCGATGCTGCCGATGACGATGGGCACGTCGGGATACGCTTCGCGCGCGCGCTGGGCGTACACGGTGACGGCGCGGTCCGGGCGCTTGTTCGGTTCCGCATTCGCCGTGTAGGCGTCGTCGGAGCGGATCTTGCGGTCGGCCGTGTACTGGTTGACCATGGAATCCATGTTGCCGGCGGTAATGCCGTAGTACAGGCGCGGCTTGCCGAGGATGCGGAACGCGTCGGCCGACAGCCAGTCCGGTTGGCTGATGATGCCGACTCGGTAACCCTGCGCTTCGAGCAGGCGGCCGACCAGGGCCATGCCGAAACTCGGATGGTCGATGTAGGCGTCGCCCGTGACGAGGATGACGTCGCACTGGTCCCAGCCCAGCGCGTCCATCTCGGCACGCGACATCGGCAGGAAAGGCGCCACGGCAGCGCGGGCAGACCGCTTGGGAACGGTCGCAAATAAATTGGTAGGGGAGCTCATAGGGTACGGATTGTACCGGAATTGGCCATTTCCAACCTGACGGCCTGCTTTTTACTGTTGGATTTCAGTACAAAAAACGTTTATTTTTCAATTACTTGGGAGAAAGAGGCCCTTGGGGTCAGACCCGTCGGGGCAACGCGCCCCAGTGGGGCGCATTGCGATCGCGTAGCGACGGACCCCGATCAGCGCACAGCGATCGACTCCGATCAAATCCCCATATTCGCGAGAATTTCACCCAATTCGCGTAAAGCCGGCTCCAGTTTCGGATGCTTGACGGCAAACTTAGCCGACAATTCCTGGCTGCGCTCGGCCAGTCCATAGGTGGTCGATTCTTCTTCCTGTTCCTGCGCGGCGCGCTTTTCCATCAGCAACTTGATGTCAACATCGAGTTTTTGCAGCAAACCATGCAGTTCTTCATCGACGGGGCCGCTGGTTTCCAGTGTCGAATGCAGTTGTTGCAGCGATTCCTTGAGTTTGCTATCCATGTTTTTTCCTGTCAGTCAGTAAATTGCGTGTCCAGGTACAGCTGTTCCACCTTGCTCCTGGCCCACGGGGTCTTGCGCAAAAACTTCAGGCTCGACTTGATGCTGGGATCGCTGATGAAGCAATTGATATCGATGTGCTTGGCCAAGCCGTCCCAACCGTAGTGGGCCTGCAGACGCGTCACGATACCTTCCAGGGTAATGCCATTCAAATCTTGCTGACTCATATACTCTTTCGACTGCCTTCTTATTTACATCTTACTCAATTCTACGCCGCCGGCACGGAAAGCTTGCGTGCGCCATGTCAACGCAACGCAAGCTTCTGATGGGGACGCCTTACTTCGCGTTCAAGCCGCGGCGTTCCAGCAATGGTTCCACGGTGGCATCGCGGCCGCGGAAGTCGCGGAACAGTTGCAGCGCATCGACGCTGCCGCCGCGCGACAGCAATTTGCTGCGGAACCAGTCGCCATTCTTGCGCGTCAGGCCGCCGTTTTCCTTGAACCAGTTGACCGATTCCGCGTCCAGCTTTTCCGACCACAGGTAGGCGTAATACGCTGCCGAGTAGCCGCCCGAGAAGCTGTGCGAGAAGTAGCTGGTGCGGTAGCGCGGTGGCACGGGTGCGTAGTCGACGCCTGCATCCTTCAGCGAGGCCGCCTCAAAGGCCAGCACGTCGGTCGGGATCTGGCTCGGCGCCAGCTGGTGCCAGCGCTGGTCCAGCAAGGCCGCCGACAGGTATTCCGTCGTCATGAAGCCCTGGTTGAATTTCTTCGCGGCCGTGACCTTGTCGAGCAATTCCTGCGGCATCGCCGCGCCGCTCTGGTAGTGCTTGGCATAGTTTTGCAGCACTTCCGGCCAGACGGCCCACATTTCATTGACTTGCGATGGATACTCGACGAAGTCGCTCGGCACGCTGGTGCCGGCAAAGCGCGGGTATTTCACGTTCGAAAACATGCCGTGCAGCGCATGGCCGAATTCGTGGAACATGGTCGTCACTTCATCGAACGTCAGCAAGGTCGGCTGGCCGGCGGGCGGCTTCGGAATGTTCAATTGGTTGGCCACCACCGGATGCGTGCCCATCAACGACGATTGCGACACGTATTCATTCATCCACGCGCCGCCATGCTTGTTGCCGCGCGCATAGAAGTCGGCGATGAACAGGGCCAGCGGCTTGCCGTTGGCGTCGAGCACGTCGTAGACGCGCACGTCCGGGTTATATACCGGCAAGTCCTTGCGTTCCTTGAAGCTGATGCCGTACAGTTTATTGGCGGCAAAGAAGACGCCATTGTTCAGCACGCTGTTCAATTCCAGGTACGGTTTCAGCTCGTTTTCATCGAAATTGAAACGTTGCTTGCGCAGCTTGTCCGTGTAGATGGCCCAGTCGGCGGCCGCCACCTGGAAGCCGCCCTTCTCGGCATCGACCACTTGCTGCAGGTCGGCCGCTTCGCGGCGCGCGTTGGCAACAGCCGGTTTCGCCAATTCCGACAGCAAGGTGTTGACGGCCGTGGTCGTCTTGGCCGTCTGGTCTTCCAGCGAGTAGGCGGCGTAATTGGCGTAACCGAGCAGGGTGGCCCGTTCGGCGCGCAATTTGGCCAGCTTCAGCACGATGGCGCGGTTGTCGAACTCGCCGCCCTGGCTGCCGCGGTTCAGCGACGCATCCATCAGGCGCTGGCGCGTCTTGCGATCCGTCAATACGGCCAGCGGCGGCTGGCCGCTGGTGTTGACGAGGGCGATGACGAACTTGCCCGTCAAGCCGCGCTCCTTGGCTGCCGAGGCGGCCGTATCGATATCGCTGTCCGTCATGCCGGCCAGTTCGGCGCGCGTGTCGACGACGATGCTCTTGGCATTCGTTTCCTTCAGCACGTTTTGCGCGAAGGCAGTTTCCAGGCCCGCCTGCTCGGCGTTGTAGGCTTTCAATTTTTCCTTGTCCGCATCGGACAGCTTGGCGCCGGCGCGCACGAAATCCGTGTGATAGCGCTCCAGCAGGCGCAGGGATTCGGCGTCGAGGCCCAGCTTGTCGCGCTTGGCGTACAGGGTGTCGATGCGGGTAAACAGTTTCGGATTCAGGGTGATCGCATCGGCGTGCGCGGCCAGCTTCGGCGACACGTCCACTTCCACCGCTTCCAGCACGCTGTTCGTGTTGGTCGAGGTCATGTTGCTGAAGATGCTTTGCACGCGGTGCAGCAACTGCCCCGTGCGCTCGAGGGCCACGATGGTGTTTTCAAACGTGGGCGCCTGGCGGTTGCTGGCAATCGCGTTGACTTCGGCCAGCTGGCGTTTCATGCCTTCGGCAAACGCCGGCGCATAGTGCGCGTCCTTGATCAGGCCGAACTGCGGCATCTGGAATGGCAGCGGGCTGGCTTTGAGCAGGGGGTTCTGGGCGCTGACGGCGGCGGCGGGCGCGGATTTTGCGGTGGCGGCAGCCATGGCGGACGGAGCGGCGTGGGCCAGCATGACGCTGGCGGCGATGACGAGCAGTTGTGGACGGATCATGACATCTTTCAGGAAGCGCGGGGAAGAACCGCGATCGCGTCGCGGGCCAGTGGCAGATCATAGCAGCCTGTCACACAGGCGTCATCCAACATGGGCGATCCTGTGGTGCATCACGCCAAATGCGCGGTTTACCACGGTCTACAATCAAAAACTCCAAATAAAAATGGCCGCCCGTTGCGGGGCGGCCATCGATGTTCAGTACCGGCCAGGCCGGTGAACGGGCATTACTTGGCGTTCAAGCCACGGCGTTCCAGCAGCGGCTCGATCTTCGCATCGCGGCCGCGGAAGTTGCGGTAGATGTCGAGCGCATCGGCGCTGCCGCCGCGCGACAGCAGTTTATTGCGGAACCAGTCGCCGTTCTTGCGCGTCAGGCCGCCGTTTTCCTTGAACCACTCGACCGTGTCGGCATCGAGCTTTTCCGACCACAGATACGCGTAGTAGCCGGCCGAATAGCCGCCCGCGAACACGTGCGAGAAATACGTGGTGCGGTAGCGCGGCGGCGCCGGGGCGAAATCGACGCCGGCATCCGTCAAGGCGGCTTTTTCAAACGCCAGCACGTCGGTCGGGATCTGTGCCGGGGTCAGCTGGTGCCAGCGCTGATCCAGCAGGGCCGATGCCAGGTATTCCGTGGTTTTATAGCCCTGGTTGAAATTGTCGGCCGCCGTCACTTTCGCCAGCAGTTCGGCCGGGATAGCCGCGCCCGTCTGATAGTGCTTGGCATAGTTTTGCAGCACTTCCGGCCACAGCGCCCACATTTCATTGACTTGCGACGGGTATTCGACGAAGTCGCGCGGCACGCTGGTGCCGGCAAAGCGCGGGTATTTCACGTTCGAAAACATGCCGTGCAGCGCATGGCCGAATTCGTGGAACATGGTGTTGACTTCGTCAAACGTCATCAGGGTCGGCTGACCCGCTTCCGGCTTCGGAATGTTGAGGTTATTCGCAATCACCGGCTTGCGGTTCAGCAAGGCCGACTGGCCCACGTAGGCATTCGCCCAGGCGCCGCCGCGCTTGTTGCTGCGCGCGTAAGGGTCGAGCGTGAAGATGGCCAGCTGCGTGCCGTCTTCATTGAAGACATCGTACACCAGCATGTCGGACGTGTAGACAGGCAAGTCGGTGCGCTGCTTGAAGGTCAAGCCATACAATTTGCCAGCAGCAAAGAACACGCCCTTGGTCAGCACGCTGTGCATTTCAAAGTATGGTTTCAACTGAGTCTCGTCGAAGTTGTAGCGTTCGGCGCGCACCTTGTCGCTATAGAAGGCCCAGTCGGCAGCGCCCACCTTGAAGCCGCCTTTGCCTGCATCGATGACCTTCTGGATATCGTCCGCTTCACGGCGCGCGTTGACGACGGCCGGCTTCGCCAGTTCGCCCAGCAAAGCGTTCACGGCGGTCGTGTCGTGCGCCGTCTGGTCTTCCAGCGAATACGCCGCGTAGTTCGGGTAGCCCATCAGCGCGGCACGTTCGGCGCGCAGTTTTGCCAGTTCCAGCACTTCCTGGGTATTGTCGAACTCGCCGCCACGGCTGCCGCGCGCTTGCGAAGCGGCCATGATGCGTTCGCGCAAGGCGCGGTTGGTCAGCAGCGACAGCGGCGCCTGGCCCGTCGTATTGACGAGAGCGATCACATACTTGCCATCCAGGCCGCGCTTCTTGGCCAGGCCGGCAGCCACCTCGATGGCGGCCGGCGACAGGCCGTCGAGTTCTTCGCGCGTATCGACGACGACGGCCGAGGCGTTCAATTCCTTCAGCACGTTCTGCGCGAACTTGGTCGACAGGGCAGCCAGCTGGCCGTTATAGGCGCGCAGCTTTTCCTTGTCGGCCGCCGACAGCTTGGCGCCGGCGCGCACGAAGTCCGTGTGATAGCGTTCCAGCAGGCGTTTCGATTCCGCATCCAGGCCCAGCTTGTCGCGCTTGGCGTACAGGGTGTCGATGCGCTTGAACAATTTATCGTTGAGCATGATCGCGTCGCTATGGGCCGCCATTTTCGGCGCCAGTTCGCGCTCCAGGCCCTGGATCGTCTCATTCGTATTCGAACCGGACATCACGGAAAACACGGTGCGCACGCGGCTCAGCAACTGGCCCGAGCGTTCCATGGCCACGATGGTGTTGTCGAAGGTAGCTGGCTTCTTGTTATTCGCAATCGCGTTGATTTCCGCCAGGTTGGCGGCCATGCCTGCCGTAAAGGCGGGCGCATAGTCGGCATCCTGCACCTTGTCGAACGGCGGATAGTTGAATGGCAGGCTGCTGGCCTGCGCAAACGGGTTCGAAGCGGGCAGCGTTGCCGCCGCGGTAGCGGCAGGTGCTGTGGGGGCGGTGGCGGCAAAAGCGGCAGCGGCTGGCGCCAGCATCAGGCTGGCGGCGATGACGAGCATTGTTGGACGGGTCATGTCTACTTTCTAGGAGCGCAAGAGAGCCGCGATTGTGTCGCGGGCCAGCTTGAAATAATAACAGCCTGACACACTTGCGTCACCCGCAACGACTGACCTTAACGGGTCGGCGGGTAATGTATGGTTTTCATGCGCCCCGCTCCACGATGCCGATTTAGTAATGCGGCGGACGTTCGTTGACCAGCCCGCCATTTGCCTGCTGCGCCCCGTCGCGCACATGTTCGCCCAGCTTGTGCAGCATCGCCTCGAGCTGGTCGATGCGCTTGCCCTGCTGGTACACCATCTGGTTCAGCGACTCGACCAGGTCTTCCTGCTGCGCCAGCTTGATTTCAATATCGACGAAACGTACTTCCATCTGTTCTGCATTGTCCATGGTGCTTCTGCTCATTTCTGACTGAAAGCGGCATTCTACCGCCGCAGTAGCGTGAGCCAGGACAAACCTCGTCCATTCGCCATCGGTCAGACGGCCATTGCTGCCTATTCTTTCGTTTGGCCCTCTCAAATCGCTTGACGAATGAGAACAACCGATTACAATAACTACATCCACGCCACCCGAACCACCGCTGATCGACACGCGCAAGACGGCCGAATACCGGCGCTGGGAAGACTCGCCGCACGATGTTGCGGCCGCCGCCATCGACGCGCGCATCAAGCACTTGCAGCACGGTGGCGACTGGCGGCCAGTGGGTGAAGGCGTGTGCGAGCTGCGCTTTTTACAGACGGGGCCAGGCTGGCGCGTGTATTTTCATGAAACGAACCGGGGCACCCTGATCTTGCTGCTGTTGGGCGGCAACAAATCCAGCCAGCAGCGTGACATCAAGCAGGCGCAAGCAATCCTCCGGGAGCTGAAAGCCCGGCAGGCGGCCCTCAAAAAAGCGGCGGCAAGCCCCTCCACAGGAGCACGAAAGAAATGAACCACGACATCGACCACGACACCTTCGACCTCGACGACCTGGAAGCATTGGGACTGAGCAAATTTGACCCGACACAACACCTGACCAGCAAGGCCGCCGTGGCCGCCTACATGAGCGAAATCGTCGCCACCGGCAATGCCGAACTGTTCCAGTCCGCCATGAACGACGTGGTGCGCGCCTACGGCATGGGCAAGGTGGCGGCCAGGGCCGACATCACGCGCGAAGGCGCGTATAAAGCCTTGCGCGAAGGCAGCAAGCCGCGCTTCGAAACCATTTTAAAGATGCTCGATGCGCTGGGCATGCAGCTGGCCATCGTGCCAAAAACCACGCCAGACGGCGCCGTGGAAGCCTGAGCGCCGCTTACCCTTTCGGCGCGGCCAACAGCGCCTTCATGCGCGCCAAACGCTCCTTGGGCGAAATCACTTCCGCTTCCGTCGGCACGGCATCGCCCACGTCGAGTTCCATTTCCTTGATGAAGCGCGACGGGTCGCAATGGACTTGCTCGCCAGCCCGCTTGCGCTTCTTGCACCAGGTAATGTGCAAGGTACGCTGGGCCCGCGTGATGCCCACATACATCAAACGCCGCTCTTCCTGGATGCGCGCGGCGATGGTTTCGGCCGGCGCGTCAGGGTCGCCCTTGTGCGGCAAGATCCCCTCTTCCACGCCCACCAGAAACACGTGCGGAAACTCGAGACCTTTCGACGCGTGCAGGGTCGACATGCGCACGGCGTCCTGCTCCTCGTCCTTGCCCTCGAGCATGGTCATCAAGGCCACCATCTGCGTCAATTCCAGCACGTTCTTTTCTTCGCCATCGCGGTCCTTGCCGCCCCGGCCCCGTTCCTTCAGCCAGTTGACGAATTCCAGCACATTCTGCCACTTGCTTTGCGCTTGGCGTTCCTCGAAGGCATCGTACAGATACGATTCGTAGTGGATTTCCTTCATCATGTCATCCAGCACTTCGGCCGCGTTGTCGCCGCTGCCGGCCGCGCCCGGACGGCTGGCGCGCGATTCGAGGTCGTTGATGAAGTTGCAGAAGTCGCGCAGCGGACCCAGCTGGCGGTCCGTCAGCTTGGCCTCGATGCCGCCCTTGAAGACGGCCTGGAACAGCGAGCACTGCCACTGCCCCGAGAACGCGCCCAGCACCTCCAGGGTCGACTGCCCCACGCCACGGCGCGGCGTCGTCACGGCGCGGATGAAAGCCGGGTCGTCATCCTCATTGGCCAGCAGGCGCAGATAGCTGATGATGTCCTTGATCTCGGCCTTGTCGAAGAAGCTCTGGCCGCCCGAGATCGTGTACGGAATGCGTTCCTTGCGCAAACACTGCTCGATGATGCGCGCCTGGTGGTTGCCCCGGTACAAAATGGCGTAATCGGAAAATTTATTCTTGCGTTCAAAATGGTCGGCCGAGATCATGATGGCGACCTGCTCCGCCTCCTGCTCGTCCGTCTGCATGCCCAGCACCTTGATCGGCTCGCCCAGGCCATGTTCGGACCACAGCGACTTTTCAAACAATTTAGGATTGTTGCCGATGACGGCATTGGCTGCATTGAGCACGCGCATGGTGGAGCGGTAATTCTGCTCCAGCTTGATCACGCGCAAATCGGGGAAATCCGTCTCCAGGGTCTTCAGGTTTTCCACGGTGGCGCCGCGCCACGCGTAGATGGCCTGGTCGTCGTCGCCCACGGCCGTAAACATCGGCTTCTTGCCGATGCCCGTCACCATCAGTTTCACCAGTTCGTACTGGCAGGTGTTCGTATCCTGGTATTCATCGACGAGCAGATAGCGCAAACGGCGCTGCCACTTGTCGCGCACAGGTCCATTGTTGCGGAACAGTTCCACCGGCAAGCGGATCAGGTCGTCGAAATCGACGGCCTGGTAGGCAGAGAGCGTTGCCACATAGCTGCGGTAGATGCGCGCCGCGTTCGCCTCGTCCTCATCCTTGGCTTGTGCCAGCGCCATGTCCGGGTCAATCAGGCCATTTTTCCACAAGGACATGGCGTTCTGGATGCCGCGAATGACCTGTTTATCGGTGGTAATGGCGAGGTCTTGCACCAGCGAAAAACAGTCGTCGCTGTCCATGATGGAAAAGCGGTCCTTCAGCCCCACGCCATTGGCTTCCTGGCGCAGGATTTTCACGCCCAGCGAGTGGAAGGTCGACACCGTCAACTGCTTGGCCTGGCGCGGCTGTTTCAACAGCTTGGCGATGCGCTCCTGCATTTCCAGCGCCGCCTTGTTGGTGAAGGTCAAAGCGGCGATGGTGCGCGGGTCATAGCCCCGGTCTTCGATCAGATGGGCGATCTTTTGCGTGATCACGCGCGTCTTGCCCGAGCCGGCGCCCGCCAGCACCAGGCAAGGGCCGTCGAGATAGGTAACCGCTTCGCTTTGGGGCGCATTCAGACCGAACTGTGGTGCTTTGGACATCAGGGTATTTCCGCAGGGAACAGCAGCCCATTGTAACAGCGTCGCGCAGGCTATTTGCATGGCGGGCCATGCCTGAAAAACAGGCAATGGCATTGATATATCGCCATCTGACGCCATCTTGACCCATGCAATGCGTGCGGCACGGCCACGCCTGGAGTACCATTCCGCCTATATCGCCCGTGTGCGCCCACTTACCGAATGGCAGTCCCATGAAATTTGAACACCTGATTGAAATCAACGATCCTTTGAACCCGCTGATCGACACCTTGACCCTGGAGCAAGTCTGGCGCGGCCTGGTCTTGCGCGCCGAGTCGCCGAAGCTGTTCGTGCCGCACCTCGATGAATGCCAGATCAGCGAGCGCAGCGATACCGGCTTCGCGCGCAGCCTGCGCTATGGCGAGCTGGTCATCAACGACAGGGTG
Organism: Janthinobacterium sp. MP5059B; assembly: GCF_001758645.1. Lineage (NCBI taxonomy): Bacteria > Pseudomonadati > Pseudomonadota > Betaproteobacteria > Burkholderiales > Oxalobacteraceae > Janthinobacterium > Janthinobacterium sp. MP5059B. The sequence goes on from NZ_LRHX01000009.1 coordinate 156,325, forward strand.
GTGCTGGTGCCGCAATTGCAGGTACGCTACGAAGTGCCGGCGCAAAAGGATATCAGCGCGTCCTCGCTGGTGATGACCATCGAAATGCCCGACGAAGCGAGCATGTGGGTGCGCTTCCAGTACGACGATGGCCACGACGCGGCCACCGATGCGGCCAACGCCCTGTACGACGACTTCCGCCGTTCCGCCTACAAGGAGTCCGACATCGACACCGTGCGCATCATGCGCGAACTGGCAGTCGAAGGGCGGCTGGATGCGGGCTTGCTGAACTAAGCGCCTGGGCTACATTCGCGCGCTGCGGCCCCACAGCTGATCAGGGCGAAACTGCAAACCCGCCTGCTCCGCACTGAGCACTTCGCGGATGGCGTGCAAGTCCACGCGCGTATCGCGCCGCAGCGGCACGTCCAGGCGCGCGCCGCGGGGGCCGATCAGCGACTGCACGTGCGGCGTGGCGGCATTCAAGCCCTTGCGCGTGACGACGCCGATTTCCCCATTGAGCAGTTTGACGAAGGTGCCGACCGGGTAGATGCCCAGCTCGCGCACCAGCAGGGACGCCAGCGGCGCATCCAGCGTGGCCTTGTCGGCCATCAGCATTTCGCGCAGGGCCACGTTCGGCAGCAAGGGCTGGCGGTAGCTGCGCTTCGAAACGCGCGCGCAATAGCGGTCGGCCAGCATGATCAGGCGCGCGCCGATGCCAATCGCCTCGCCTTGCGTGCCCAGCGGATAGCCGCTGCCATCGATATTTTCATGGTGCTGCAGCACGGCCTGCAGCCAGACGGCGTCCGTGACGCCCGCCGCGCGCAGCAGGTCGACACCGGCTTGCGGATGAGCGCGCAAATAGGCCCGCTCCTGCGCGTCCAGCGGTCCCGCCTTGTGCTGGAAATCCGCATGGCGTTCCAGCATGCCCACATTCATGCTCAGCGCGGCCAGCACCACGCTGCGGATCACGCCATCATCGAGTTTCAGGGCGCGCGCCAGCAGGGCCGTGATAACGGCCGTGTCGACGCTGTGGCGCACGGCAAAGTCGCCCGCGCCCTGGTTGTGCAGGATGCAAGCCAGCGCCACGTCCGCATCCAGCGCAACAGCCTCTTCCACCAGCTGCGCCAGCGGCGCGAGGGATAGGTGGCTGCCCGCCTGCCCGGCGGCAATGGCCGGCAGGACGAGGGCCAGCCCTGCCGTGACAAGGTTCAGCATGCGCAGGGCCGACGGCGCTTCCGTGGCCGTGCGCGGCACGTCCGCACTGGTATCGGCGATGACGCCATGCGCCAGCAGCAATGCGATCTGGTTCTCGCTGCTGATGACATGGCCCAGCCTGGCCAGCAGGCTGCCCGTCTCGCCGTGCACGTCCCAGGGCAGGGCCACGCCCAGGGCGAGTTCTCCCGCGTAAATGCGCCGAATTTTCACATCGTCTCCGTGTCATCGCCAGCCGCTACCCTTTTTACCATTGCGGCATGGGCGGCATGTGCCAATTGAAATGTTTTTTGCTTTTAATCAATATTTCAATGTGGCAGCGATGATCGCGCAATCATGTGAGCTTGTCTACAAAATTATATAAATCATAAAGTTGCATTCAGGGCCCAGGTGTGCAATCGGCGCAGCCGGGCGCGTGTTCCGGGTCTTTTTCCAGGTGCAGCGCCAGTTCGCGCAAGGCCGTGCGCACGCCTTCCTCGATGACGGGGTGGTAAAACGGCATGTCGAGCATGGCTGGCACCGTCAGCTGCGCCTGGCATGCCCAGGCCAGCAGATGGCCCAGGTGTTCCGCCCTTGGGCCGATCAGCTCGGCGCCAAGAAAGCGCTTGCTGCCAAATTCCGCATACACGCGCAGCAAGCCCTGGTTTTGCAGCATCACGCGGCTGCGGCCCTGGTTGCCGAATGACACGGCACCGACGGCGAAGCGGCCTGCATGGCTCACGCACAATTGCTGGTACGTCGCGCCCAGGGTGGCGATCTGCGGCTCCGTGAAGGCAATCGTCAACGGCGTGCGGCGCAAGCCTGGTTTGACGTCAGGAAAGCGCGCCGCGTTGTCGCCCGCGATGCGGCCCTCGTCGGCCGCTTCGGGCAGCAGCGGCAGTGCGTTGTCGGCATCCCCGGCAATGAAGATGGCGCTCTTGCCACACTGCATGGTATGCGGGTCATGCAGGGGAATGCCGTGGCGGTCGAGTTCGATTTGCGCCGTTTCCAGGCCGATCTTGTCCACGTTCGGCGCCCGGCCGATGGCGGCCAACACATACTCGAACTGCTCGGTTTTTTCCACGCCGGCGGCATCGCTGCTGGTGAGCAGGATGCCGCTGCCGTCAGGCGCTTTTGCCATGTGCGCAACCTTGGTCATGAAACGGATATCGAGTTCGCGCGCCAGCACGGCATCCGCCTCCCGCAGCACCAGCGGGTCCGTCAGCTGCGCGACTTTATTGCCACGCGCAAACAAGGTCACGCGCACGCCCAGCCGCGCCAGCGCCTGGCCCAATTCCAGGCCGATGACGCCGCTGCCAACCACGGCCACGGAGCCTGGCAAATCCGTCCACTCGAACACGGCGTCGCTGGTGATGACCCTGTCTCCCGCCGCCTGCCACTCGGGCGGCACGATGGGCGTGGAACCGGTGGCGATCACCACGCTGGTAGCTTCGACAAGCGTATGCTCATCCACCTGCAATGTGCCGGGGGAAATAAAACGTGCATGGCCACGCAGTTTTTCTTCGTCAGGGATGGCGTTGACGCCGTCGAGCACGAAGCCGACAAAACGGTCGCGCTCGCTGCGCACCCTGGCCATCACTTGCCGGCCATCGATGCGCACGGGGCCCGGGTGCACGCCAAAAGCCGGCGCGGCAGCCACGGCATGGGCCGCCTCGGCCGCCGCAATCAGGAGTTTGCTGGGCATGCAGCCCACCCTCGCGCAGGTCGTGCCGTACGGTCCGCTTTCGATCATCAGTACGCGCTTGCCCTGCATGCGCGCCGCCTTGTGCGCCGTCATGCCGGCCGTGCCGCTGCCGATCACGGCCACATCCACTCGTATCGTCTTCATGGTGCTATCCATCCACTGAGGTTGCTCACAGCGTTCGATACTACCCGTTTGCCAAAAATAAGGTTTTACTTTGCAGCAATATATGCATTAGTATAACTAATCATTTTCAAAATTTATAAGCTAAGCTAATGGGACCACTCGATTATCGCGCGCTGGCCGTGCTGGACGCCGTTGCCAGCCATGGCAGTTTCGACAAGGCCGCCCTGGCGCTGGGCATCACCCAGTCGGCCGTCTCGCAGCGCATCAAGGCGCTGGAAGACGCCAGCGGGCGCCTGCTGATCATCCGTGGCCAGCCAGCCGTGCCGACGGGACTGGGCCAGCGCCTGATCGTGCATCACCGCAACGTCAAGCTGATGGAAGCGTCGCTCGACATCGACCTGGGCAACAGCGTCAGCATGCCGGAAATCGCCATCGCCATCGATGCCGACAGCCTGGCCACGTGGTTTCCCGACACCTTGTCCGCCCTGCTGGCGCCACCGCGCTGCCAGCTCGACGTGCGCCTGGCCGACAGCGACAGCGCCTTGCAGATGGTGCGCGACGGCTCCGTGTTTGGCTGCGTGGCAGCCGAGTCCGGCACAGCGATCGATGCGGCGGCCGCCACCAGCGTCACGCCGCTGGGCACCTTGCGCTATGTCTGCGTGGCAACACCCGTATTTGCCGGCCACTGGTTCGGCGATGGTTTTATTGCCGAGGCGGTGCAACTGGCGCCCGCCGTGGTGGGCCAGCACGGCTTGCTGGCGCGTTTCCTTGCTGAACAATTGAGCATGCGTGAACCGTTTCCGCACCACACCTTACCCGTGGAAGCGACGCGCCGCGGCTGTGTCCAGGATGGCCTCGCCTACGGCTTGATGCCGCAGCGCCTGGCCGCGCAGGCGCTGGCAACAGACCGTCTCGTGGATCTGATGCCGGGCAGCACCCTGGACGTACCGCTGAGCTGGCATGCGTGGACCCTGGACACGCCGTTTACCAAGCTGCTGTCCGAGCAGATCGTCAAGTCCGCGCGCGACTATCTGAACTAATTCAGTGAATTCATTAAATATCCAGCGGGTCCACTTCCAGCGACCATTTCACGCGCGTCTTCATGGCGCGCAATTCCGTCAGCCATTCTTTTAAAAACGCCTGCAGCGCGGGCCGCGAGGCGGATTCCAGCAGCAGCTGGGCGCGGTCCACGTTGTAGACGCGCGTCATGCTCATGGGAATCGGGTCGTTGATGGTCACCTGCGGGTGTTCCATGCATTCCTTGGCCGCCTGCAGGAACTCGATGGCCGTGGCCAGCTCCGGGGCTTCCGCGCGCAGCAGGGCCTGGAACAGGTACGGCGGCAGCGCCGCCTGGGCCCGCTCTTCCAGCAAGGTGGTGGCGAAGTGGTCGTAATCGTGGTTGACGACGGCGTCGTACAGCGGATGGCGCGCATAGCGCGTCTGGATCAGCACCTCGGACACGCTGCCCCCTGCCGTCTGCGCGGCGCGCCCGGCCCGGCCCGCCACCTGCATCAGCTGGGCGAACAGCCGTTCGCTGGCCCGGTAATCCTGGGAAAACAGGGCCGTGTCCGGATTCAAGATACCGACCAGGGTCAGCTTTTTGAAATCGTGGCCCTTGGCCACCATCTGCGTGCCGATCAAGATATCCACGTCGCCCCGGTGCACGGTGTCGAACGCTTCCTGGGCGCTGCCCTTCTTGCGCGTGGAATCGGCGTCGATGCGCAAGATCCGCGCCTCGGGAAACAATTGCTGCAAGCCCTCTTCCACCCGCTGCGTGCCGCGTCCCAGCGGCTGCAGGTCGACGTTGCCGCAGGTGGGGCAATGGCGGGGAATGCGCAATTCCAGGCTGCAATGGTGGCAGCGCAAGCGGTGTTCGGGCTTGTGCAGCACCATGAACGAAGTGCAGCGCGTGCAATTGCTGATCCAGCCGCACGATTCGCAGCAGATCACGGGCGAATAGCCGCGCCGGTTCAGAAACAACAGCGACTGTTCCCCGCGCTCCATACGCAGTTTCAAGGCGGCTACCAGATGCGAAGTCAGGCCGTCTTTCGGCTTGTCGCGCTCCATGTCCAAAATCTTGACGCGCGGCAACACCGCATTCTTGACGGCCCGTTCGCGCAATTCCAGCTTGCGGTAGCGCCCCGTCTGTGCATGGTGCCAGCTTTCCAGCGACGGCGTGGCCGAACCGAGCACGATGGGGATCTGCAATTGCCAGGCGCGCCACACGGCCAGGTCGCGCGCCGAATAGCGCAAGCCTTCCTGTTGCTTGTACGACGGGTCGTGTTCCTCGTCGATGACGATGAGTTTGAGTTTCGGCAAGGACGCCAGGATGGCCAATCGCGTGCCGAGCACGATGCGCGCCTGGCCCTGGTGCGCGGCCAGCCAGTGCAGCATGCGCTCGCCTTCGGACAGGCTGCTGTGCAGGGTGGCCAGCATGACGCCGGGAAAGCGCGCGCGGATATTGCCTTCCAGCTGGGGCGTGAGGTTAATTTCCGGCACCAAAATCAGGATTTGCGCATCGTCCTCGCGCGCCAGCACCTGGGCGCAGGCTTGCAGATACACTTCCGTCTTGCCGCTGCCCGTCACGCCGTACAGCAGGGTTGGCTTGAAACCCTGGGCGCCGCCGATGGCGTCCGCCGCTTCCTGCTGCGCCGGGTTGAGCGCCGGCATGTTCAACGGCGTGCCGTCATGCGCGTCGGCCAGCTTGCCCAGCTTCTTGATGGCGCGGTCGAGCGCCACGGTGGTCAGCACGCGCAAATTCTTCGGTAAACCTGGCAGCGCCACTTCACCGAGCGGACGCTGGTAGTAATCGGCGGCAAAGGCAGCCAGCGCCAGCCATTGTCCCGACAGGGGCGCCAGCTGGCTGCGCACGGCCAGCACATCCTTCAATTTCGCGGCGGGCACATCGGTGCTGTCGGATACGCCGACAATCAGCCCCATCACTTCGCGCCGGCCGAACGGCACCAGCGCCAGCTGCCCTACTTGCGGCAGCGGCGCGTCCGCGCCGGCATCCACCGCCGCGTTCCAGCGGTAGTCGAACAGGGCGTTCAAGGGCGTGTCGAGCGCGATTTTCAGGATGCACGACGTCAAAATGCACTGCGACATGGAAGTAGGGCCTATCTCAATAAAAAAGCGCGCCGCAGGGGAAATGGCGCGCGGGATGTCCGGCATCAAGCCAGCGGGCCATGATACTTGTTTCACCTATCAAACGCCTAACGGCGGACAGGACAGCATGTCATCATGCCTGAAGAAAATTCTGTGGATAACTTTGTGGACAAAGCAAAATTAACTTTCAGAAAAATGTGGACAGAAAATTTCGATCGCCGTCAAGAGCGGCACGCAAGAAAAATTAACCATTTAAAATCAATGGCTTAAAAATTGATGCCCGGGAGGCTACAAATCCACAGGACATTTCCGCCGCTGTGCATAACTGAACCATTTGTAATTTATTTATACAGAAATCAGCACCACTTTGAGGCACCCGTTTGGGAAAAACGGGGGCGGCTTGCGGCAAAGTTGACAATTGCCGGGCAAGCGTTCGTTTTTACCTGCCGGGCGGCGAAACATTGTTCAATTATCATGCACTGCAACATACACTTCACGTGAAACCTGAACATCGACGCTAAGTATCGGTTAACAAATTACTTTTCAATTTTATCCACAGAATCTGTTGATAACTTTGTGGACAATGAAGGAATAAGGCCTGCGAACGAAAGAATAACCTTATCAATAGCAACAAAGTCCGCCGAACAAGGCATTTTTTATTTCTTAATAATCAAGCACTTGCAGAGCATCCCCGGGCATGGCTTTTCGACTGCCTCTTATTTCCGCAGCAAAAAAAATTGTGCATAAGTCGGTATTTCTTGCTAGGGCGCAGCAAAGAAAAAGGCAGGCTTCCGCTGGAAAGCCTGCCTTTTCTGTCCCTGCGCGAGGGGAGGCGCTGAAATTACTGGCCGCTGCGCATGGCGCGGCTCATGCTGTGCACGGCTTCCACCATCGCTTCCACGGATTCCGGTGGCGTGAACTGGGAAATGCCATGGCCCAGGTTGAATACATGGCCCGTGCCGGCCGATGGCGCGCCGAAGGCGTTGAGCACTTTAGCCACTTCGGCGCGGATCTGCTCGGGGCTGGCGAACAGGATGGCCGGGTCGAGATTGCCCTGCAAACCCACTTTATGGCCGACCAGCTGGCGCGCGCGCGTCAGGTTGACGGTCCAGTCCAGGCCCACGGCATCGGCGCCGATGTCGGCGATCTGCTCGATCCATTGGCCACCGCCCTTGGTAAACACGATGGCGGGAATCTTGACGCCATCCTTGTCGCGTTTCAGCTGCGCCACCACTTGCTGCATGTAGGCCAGCGAGAATTCCTGGTAGGCGCCGTCGGCCAGCGCACCGCCCCAGGAGTCGAAAATCATCACGGCTTGCGCGCCGGCATCAATTTGCGCGTTCAGGTACTGCGCCACGGAAGTGGCGTTAATCGCCAGGATGTGGTGCATCAGGTCCGGGCGGTTGTACAGCATCTTCTTGATGGTATGGAACTCTTTCGAGCCGCCGCCTTCCACCATGTAGCAGGCCAGGGTCCACGGGCTGCCGGAAAAACCGATCAGCGGCACGCGGCCGTTGAGTTCCGTGCGGATCTGCGTGACGGCCTTGAAGACGTAGTCGAGCGATGCCAGGTCCGGCACTTGCAAGGCCTTCACATCCTGTTCCGTGCGCAGCGGGCGCTCGAACTTCGGGCCTTCGCCATCGGCGAAATACAGGCCCAGACCCATCGCGTCGGGCACCGTCAGGATGTCGGAAAACAAAATCGCCGCGTCGAGCGGGAAACGCTCCAGGGGCTGCAAGGTGACTTCCGTCGCGTAATCGGGATTCTTTGCCAGGCCCAGGAAGGAGCCGGCCCGCTCGCGCGTGGCGCGGTATTCGGGCAAATAGCGGCCCGCCTGGCGCATCAGCCAGACAGGGGTATGCTCGGTCGGCTGGCGCAGCAGGGCGCGCAGGAAAGTATCATTCTGGAGCGGAGCAAATTGTGGCATGGAAGGCAATCAATAGCTTGGAGAAGCGGTATTATCGCATCCAATCGCCGCCATTTCATTGATTCCAGTGCCGCTTTGCAGCATTTGCCACGCACAGCGATGACTTTCGTTGTGCCTGCCCTTCCATTATGATGATGCACGCCGCCGCGCGCCCTGACCCTGCCTGGCGGCCCTTGATCCCCTCACTACACGGAGCCCGCATGACCTCGACCGCATCCAGCACCCCTTATGGCATCTGGCCATCGCCGATCAGCGCGGCCATCGTCGCCGCCGGCGCCTCGCCGCTGACGCAGCTGGCCCTGGGCGGTGCGGATGGCAGCGACGTGTTCTGGCTGGCCGGACGCGCCAGCGAGGCGGGCCGCAACACCCTGCTGCGCCAGCGCGGCGCGCGTGTCGATGAACTGACGCCAGCGCCCTTCAATGTGCGCACCCGCGTGCATGAATACGGCGGCGGCGCGTATGCCGTTGCGGGCGATAGCGTGTATTTCTCGCATTTCGCCGATAATTGCCTGTACCGCGTGGAGGGCGACGGCACCCCGGAAGCATTCACCACGGGCGGCAGCACGCGCCACGCGGATTTTGTGGTCGATGCGGACCGTTCCCGCCTGATCGCCGTGCGCGAGCAGCATCCGGCGGAAGGCCACGCGCATCCGGAAAACTGCCTGGTGGCCGTCGGCTTCGACGGGCGCGAAACGGTGCTGGCGCGCGGCCACGACTTTTATGCGGCGCCGCGTTTGTCGCCGGACGGCAGCCAGCTGGCCTGGATCAGCTGGGATCACCCGCGCCTGCCATGGCAAGGCACGGAACTGTGGCTGGCCGACGTGCATGCGGACGGCCGCCTCGGTTCGCCGCGCCTGATCGCCGGCGGCGCGCGCGAATCGATCTGCCAGCCGGAATGGTCGCCGAACGGCTTGCTGCACTTCGTTTCCGACAGCAGCGGCTGGTGGAATCTGTACCGCCTGCACGGCGCCGACATCGAGGCGCTGTGCCCGATGGAAGCGGAATTTGCCACGCCGCACTGGACCTTCGGCGGCAGCATGTACGGTTTCCTGTCCGACGACGAGATCGTCTGCACGTATATCCAGGCCGGCATCAGCTACCTGGCGCAGTTGAACGTGGCTGCGGCCAAGCTGGAGCCGATACCGCACCCGTACCAGGAAATCCGCGAACTGCGCGTGGGCCCCGGCTTCGTCGCACTGCTGGGCGGCAGCCCCACCATCTCGCTGGAACTGGCGCGCATCGATTTGTCTAACCATGAGCTGGAAGTGCTGGCGCAGTCGATCACGGCCCTGCCCGCGCTCGACTATCTCTCCGTGCCGCGCAGCTTGAGTTTTACCAGCAGCAATGGCCGCACGGCGCACGCCTTCTTTTATGCGCCCACCAACGGCGACGTGCAGCCACCGGCAGGAACATTACCGCCCGTCATCGTCATCAGCCACGGCGGCCCCACCAGCATGGCCAGCAATACCTTGAAACTGGCAACGCAGTACTGGACCAGCCGCGGTATCGGCGTGCTCGACGTCAACTATGGCGGCAGCAGCGGCTTCGGCCGCGAATACCGCGACGCGCTGCGCGGGCAATGGGGCATCGTCGACGTGGAAGACTGCATCGCCGGCGCGCGCTACCTGGCGGCCAACGGCATGGCCGACCCGGAACGCCTGATCATCCGCGGCGGCAGCGCGGGCGGCCTGACCACCCTGTGCGCCTTGACGTTCCACGACGTCTTCAAGGCGGGCGCCAGCTACTATGGCGTGTCCGACCTGAAGGGCCTGGACGACGATTCGCACAAGTTCGAATCGCGCTACACCGACTACCTGATCGCCTCGCAACCGCAAGCCGAGGCGCTGTACCGCGAGCGCTCGCCCATCCACCACACGGATAAATTGTCGCGCCCGATGATCTTCTTCCAGGGCCTCGATGACAAGGTCGTGCCGCCGCAGCAGTCGCAGCTGATGGTCGACGCCCTGCAGGCGCGCGGCGTGCCCGTCGCGTACGTGCCGCTGGAAGGCGAGGGACACGGCTTCCGCAAGGCGGAAAACATCGTGCGCACCCTGGAGGCGGAACTGTATTTCTACCAGCGCGTGTTCGGCCTGCCCGTGGCGGCCGGCGAGCCTCCCGTGCATATCGATAATCTGCCTGCATGACCGAGCAGCATGCAGACCAGCATCTGCTGGACGAGTTCGCCGCACTGGAGCAGCATGAGCAGATGATCCTGGCCCTGCTGGCGATCACGGGCGAACCGGTGGGCAAGCATGCCGTGTATGAACACTTGCAGCGCGCCAATGTCGTCGAGCCGGACGGCACGCCGTTTTCCCTGCTGGTAGTAACCAACATGCTGCAGCGGCTGACGCGCCTGGCGCTGGCGTCCGAGATCGTCGGGCGGGGCTTTGCCTGCGAAGCCAGGCTGCGCTGGCCCGCCATGCGCGCCGCCATCGAGCACCTGGTGTTTCGCGACCTGTGCCAGGCCATCGAGCTGATCAACCCCGTGCGCCGCAACTGGGATGGCTATGTGGAATTGCGCAGCTACCGGCAAGGCGTGGCGCGCCTGCGCATCGCCCTGCTGCGCAATGACGAGGTGCGCCACGTGGCCGCCATCCTGGCCGCCTGCATGGCGTGCTATGAAGCGCAGCAGCTGCATCCGCTGATCGAGATTTTCGGCCGGCCGTTCGAACCGGAAATGTTGTCTTTCGTCATGCCGCAACTGCAGGATGACATCCTCGCCGTGCTGCTGGGCAACGCCCCGCGCGAGCCGGCCACGGCGCACGCCATCCGCGCGTACGCGCGCGCGCATCATGCGCGCCAGGCGGCCGCCGGCGACCATATCGGCGCCGCCCTGCCATTGGCCCTGGCCGAAGACGCCCTGCTGTGCGGCGAACTCGACGCGGCCGCGCGCTACCTGGCGGGCCAGCAGGGACCGCAGGCGCTGTTTGTCGACAGCAGCATCGCCCTGTTGCGCGGCGAACACGCGCACGCCGTGGCGGGCTTCGAGACAGCCTTGAAAGGACTGCGCAAGGAAGCGGGCAAGCGCAAGCTGTGCTTTACGGGCATCGGCGGCCACCTGTACGTGCTGGCCTTGCTGCGCGGTAACGACGCCAAGCTGCTGAAAAGCGCGGAAACCTACCTCGATATCGCCCTGCATGCGCAGCCGAACCACGACAGCATCGTCTACCAGCAACTGAACACCTTGCGCCTGGTGCGCGGCGGCGTGCAGCTGGCGGAAAGCATCCCCACGCGCAGCTGGGAAACGGGACTGCAGGCGCAGCTGTTCCAGGGCTTGCTGTACTACTGGCTGGCGCTACCGCAATTGAGCGAGCGCAAGGACCAGCTGCGGTCGCTGGTGCAGCAGGCGGACGCGGCCGGCTACGATCTGATCGCGGCGCAGGCGGCCGGCTTGCTGGGCTTGATGGGCGAGCCGCAGCAGGAGCGCTATGCGACGGCCAAGCGGGCACAATACGGCTTGACGGACATGGCGCCGTGGTTCGAGCGCCAGGAAGCGTGGCAGCGCCAGCTGAGCGCGCTGATCAACCTGCAGCAGAACGCGCCCGCCGAAGCGCTGGGCGGCGTGTCGCGCCTCGTGTGGCTGGTGGCATTCGACCCGCGCTTCGGCCTCACGGCCGTGGAAGTGCGCGAGCAGAAGCGCGACGCGCGGGGCGGCTGGAGCAAGGGCCGCGCCATGGGTCTGAAACGCCTGGCCGAAGAGGCGGGCGACATCGATTTTCTCACGCCGCAAGACGCGCGCGCGGCGGGCAGCATCGCGCCGTTCAAACAGTATTATTCGTCGGCGCCCCGCTATGAAATCGAGCTCGACAAGGCCGCCGTCTTGCTGGTGGGCCACCCGCTCGTGTTCTGGCTCGACCATCCCGACACGCGCGTGGAACTGATCGCTGGCGCGCCCGAGCTCCTGATCAAGTCGCACGAAGGGCAGCTGTGGCTGGGCATGCAACCGCCGCTGCCCGACAACGGCAGCAATGTAGTGGTGCAGCGCGAAACACCGACGCGCCTGCGCGTGGTGCACATCCTCGACGAACACCGGCGCATCGGCGCCATCGTGGGCCTGGGCCTGTCCGTGCCCCTGCATGCCGAGAAACAGGTGATGCAGGCGATCGGCGCCATTTCGTCCATGGTGACCGTGCAATCGGACATCGGCGGCGGCACCGGCGACGCGGAAGCGATCACGGCCGACCACCGCCTGCACGTGCACCTGCTGCCCTACCAGCAGGGCCTGAAAATGCAGATCCTCGTGCGGCCACTGCTCGACAACGGCGCCTATTACGCGCCGGGCAGCGGCGCCGAAAGCGTGTTTGCGGACGTGGCGGGCCGGGCAGTGCAGGCGCGGCGCGACCTGAACGCGGAACGCGAAGCGCAGCGCCAGCTGATCGGAAAATGCCTGGTGCTGGAAGAGGCGGAGGAAGAGCATGGCGAGTGGCTGCTGGGCCAGCCTGCGCTGGGCCTGCAATTGCTGGTGGAATTGCAGGCGCTGGAGCCAGACGGCATGGTGCTGGCGTGGCCCGAAGGCGAAACCATGCGCGTGTCGAAACGCATCGACAGCGGCCAGATGCGCCTGAATATCAAGAGCGAAAAAGACTGGTTTGCCGCCAGCGGCGAAGTGCAGATCGACGAAGACAAGGTAATGGATTTACGCGCCCTGCTCGACTTGATGCAGAACAACAAAAGCCGCTTCGTGGCCCTGGGCGACAACCAGTTCCTGGCTCTGAGCGACGAATTGCACCGCCGCCTGTCCGAGCTGGCCGCATATGGCGAGGCGCATGCCGACGGCGTGCACATCCACCCGCTGGCCGCCTTCGCGCTGGAAGAGCTGGCCAACGATGCGGGCGGCGTCAAAGCCGACAAACTGTGGCGCGAACACTTGCTGCGCCTGCGCGCCCTCGACGACTATCAACCGCAGTTGCCCAGCACCTTGCAGGCGGACTTGCGCGACTACCAGCTGGCCGGTTTTAACTGGCTGGCGCGCTTGGCGCACTGGGGCGTGGGCGCCTGCCTGGCCGACGATATGGGACTCGGAAAGACTTTACAGGCGCTGGCCCTGATCCTGGCGCGCGCGCCGCACGGCCCCACCCTCGTCGTCGCCCCCACATCCGTGTGCATGAACTGGATCAGCGAAGCGCAGCGCTTCGCGCCCACCTTGAACATCAAACTGTTCGGCAACGGCGACCGCGCCGACATGCTCGATACCTTACAGCCCTTCGACGTGGTGGTGGCCAGCTATGGCTTGCTGCAGCAGGAAGCCACTATGTTTGCCGGCGTGCGCTGGCATACGATCGTGCTGGACGAAGCGCAAGCCATCAAGAATGGCGCCACCAAGCGCTCGCAAGCCGTGATGGCCCTGCAGGGCGACTTCCGCATGGTGGCCAGCGGCACACCGCTGGAAAACCACCTGGGCGAATTATGGAACCTGTTCCGCTTCATCAACCCCGGCTTGCTGGGGACCCTCGACCAGTTTAATTTGCGCTTCGCCGGTCCCATTGAGAAAGATCAGGACAAGCGGGCGGCGGCCGGGGCGCGCTTGCGCTTGCGCCGCCTGATCGCGCCATTCATCCTGCGCCGCACGAAGACGCAAGTGCTGTCGGAATTGCCATCGCGCACGGAAATCGTGCTGGAAGTGGAATTGTCGCCGCAGGAAACGGCGCTGTACGAATCCTTGCGCCGCGAAGCGCTGGAAAAGCTGGCCATGGTGGAAGGGCCGGCATCAAAGAAAGCCATCCAGATCCTGGCGGAAATCATGAAACTGCGCCGCGCCTGCTGCAATCCGCAACTGGTGGCGCCCGAGCTGGGCCTGGCCAGCAGCAAGCTGGCGGCGTTCGCCCAATTGCTGTCGGGCTTGCTGGAAAACCGCCATAAGGTGCTCGTCTTCAGCCAGTTCGTCGACCATTTGACCCTGATCCGCCAGCACCTGGAGCAGCATGGCGTGCGCTACCAGTATCTCGATGGCAGCACGCCCATGCAGGAGCGCAAGCGCCGCGTGGACGCCTTCCAGGCGGGCGAGGGCGACGTTTTCCTCATCAGCCTGAAGGCGGGCGGCATGGGCATCAATTTGACGGCGGCCGATTACGTGATCCACATGGACCCGTGGTGGAACCCGGCCGTGGAAGACCAGGCCTCGGACCGCGCCCACCGCATGGGGCAATTGCGCCCCGTCACCATTTACCGCCTGGTGGCAAAACACACGATCGAGGAAGGCATCGTCGAATTGCACCAGCACAAGCGCGACCTGGCCGACAGCTTGCTGGAAGGCAGCGATGCGGCCGCGCGCATGTCGGCCAATGACATGCTGGGCATGCTGCAGGAGGGCTTGAAGCAATGAGATTGAAAAAATGAGCGGCGCCACCGCGTTCCATGCGATGATCGTTTTTCCCTGTTGCCCTCCCATGCCATGACCGACTATATCGCCACCAGCGCCGGCCAGCGCGCCACCTTTTTATGCGGCAAATCCTGGACCGCCTACGTCAGCACCTTCCTCATTGCCGTGCTGCTATTCTTTGCCGCCCTGCCGCTGGCCTTCAAGTACAACGCGCGCGCCGCCTTCGTGGTGCTGATCGGTTCGGCCGTGATCGTCGGCTACCGCCTGCTGACCATCCGCAGCTACCAGCTGTACTACGATGAAGCGGGCGTCTGGCTGGCGTCCGGCATCTTGCCTTGGAAAAAGAAACTCGCTGGCGTGAAATGGCGCGACATGGATGAAGCCGTCTATGAAACGAACTTCTGGAGCTGGCTGTTCCAGTCCTATACGGTGCGCGTCAGCCAGCGCTACACGCAGGAAACGGAAATCCACGCCACCGGCATGGCGCGCGGCAAGGATGCCGTGGCGGCCCTGAATGCGCGCCATCAGGAGATGCTGCGAGGCAGCGCCATCGTCGTCTAGCGCCGTGCGCGCCCGGCGCAAAAAACTGCGCAGCGGCGGCAATTAATGCTAATCTTTGGGCCGCCCAGGCAAGCAAGGCCAACCTTTCAATAGTTGTTTGTTACTTATATTATCAGTTTATTATTTTCTGATGAGGACAAACAGCAAAATATTCAAGAGATAAACTATGCTGATAAAAAATAAAGTTGCGCTCGCCGCATTGATGATGGCCTTTACCCTGACACCGGCCAGCGCCGCCAAGAAGCCGCAGAAGCAAGGCAAGGCAACGAGCAGCAGCAGCAAGAAAAAAACCGTCGCCAAGAAGGCGGCCGTCGTCAGCGCCGCCACGGCAGCCACGGTAGCGGCCGTGGCCAGCGAGAACAGCAGCGACCGTTCCATGAATAACCTGAGCGGCCAGTTCCTCACGGCCCTGTGGCGCCTGGACCCGGAAAGCGCAATTTCCGTCGGCAAGTACGATGGTGCCGCCAACCTGAGCATTCCCGACGCGGCCAGCCGCCAGAAGCAGCTGGCCTTCATCGAAGAATGGCTGGGCAAGTTCGGCAAGCTGAATGCCGGCAAAATGTCGGACAAGCAACGTACCGACCTGGCCTTGCTGACGAATAAACTGCAAGCGGACCGCTGGTATCTGACCACCTTCCGCGAATTCGAATGGAATCCCGCCCAGTACAACGTGGCCGGCTCCATCGACTTTATCCTGAACACGGAATACGCGGCCCAGCCGCAGCGCCTGCGCACCTTGCTCAAGCGCATCGCCAGCGTGCCGCAATACTATGCGGCCGCGCGCGCCAGCATCGTCAATCCCACGCGCGAACACACGCAGCTGGCCATCGCCCAGAGCGCCGGCGTGCTCAGTGTGCTCGATGACCTGAACAAGACGGCCCAGGGCTCCATCCTGACGCCGGCGGAAAAACAGCTGTACAACGCGCGCATCGCCGCGGCCCGCACGGCCGTGCAAGGCTACGCGGCCTGGCTGACGGAACAGGATGCCGCGCTGGCGCAGAACGGCAACGCGCGCTCCTTCCGCATCGGCAAGGAGCTATATGAACAGAAATTCGCCTACGATATCCAGGCCAGCGTGAGCGCCGAGCAGATGTACCAGAAAGCCCTGGCCGCGCGCGAAAAGCTGCTCGAGCACATGGATAGCCTGTCCGACGAGCTGTGGGTGAAAACCATGGGCAATACGGCCAAGCCGGCGGACCGCACGGCAAAGATCGGCATGGTGATCGACAAGCTGTCCAGCAACCACGTGGCGGCCGCCGATTTCGTGCCGGAAATCCGCCGCCAGATCCCGCAATTGCAGGAATGGGTAACCAGCCACAACCTGCTGACGATGGATCCGAAAAAGCCCCTGGTCGTACGTGAAACCCCGGCCTACCAGCGCGGCGTGGCTGGCGCCAGCATCGAGGCGCCCGGCCCGTACCGCCCGCAAGACCGCACCTACTACAACGTGACGCCGCTCGATGGCGAAACACCGGAGCAGGCGGAAAGCAGCTTGCGCGAATACAACCACTGGATCTTGCAGATCCTGAATATCCACGAAGCCATCCCCGGCCACTACACGCAGCTCGTGTACGCCAACAAGTCGCCGTCTCTGGTCAAGTCCATCTTCGGCAACGGCGCCATGATCGAAGGCTGGGCCGTGTATGGCGAACGCATGATGCTCGAATCGGGCTATGGCAATAACGCGCCGGAAATGTGGCTGATGTATTCGAAGTGGAACTTGCGCAGCGTCACCAATACCATCCTCGACTACAGCGTGCACGTGCTGGGCATGACGGAAGCGCAAGCGCTCGACCTGCTGACGCGCCAGGCCTTCCAGACCAAGCGTGAAGCGACAGAGAAATGGCGCCGCGTGCAGCTGAGCTCAGTACAACTGACCAGCTATTTCAGCGGCTACAGCGAAATCATGGACTTGCGCGAACAGCGCAAGCAAGCGCTGGGCAACAAATTCGTACTGAAGGATTTCCATGAGCAATTCCTCAGCTACGGCAGCGCGCCTGTGAAAGTCATCAAGGAACTGATGAATTAACTGGCACTCGCCATCAGCTTGCAAAGGGCGCCGCGGCGCCCTTTTTTTCGCCGTTGCATCAGCATTTGCGCCAGCGCAAACCGTCGCGGCCCATGGGCGTTAATCTGCTGTGAAGGCAGGCGCCACCGCACTCCTCACTGGCAATTGCCGATTTTCCTGCTAGGCTGGATACAGGAGCGTCCATGCATATGCCCATCCAGTTCGACACCCTCGATTACGCCAAACGCCTCGCCTCGGCCGGCGTGCCCACGCAACAGGCGGAAGCGCATGCGACGGCGCTGGGTGAAGTACTGGGTTCGGTCGTGGTCGTGCATGGCGAGCTGGCGGCGCTGGAGCGCAATCTGCTGGGGGAAATCAAGCTGGTGGCGCAAAAGGTCGATACCAGAGTGGATGCGCTGGAACTGAAATTCGATACCAGAATAGATGCACTGGAGCAAAAATTCGACGCCCGCCTGGAACGCCTGGACTTGCGCCATGGCGCCGACATGAAACACGTGTACTGGATGATGAGCACCCTGATCCTGCTCAACCTGGGCATCCTCAGCAAACTGATGCTGCAGTAAGCACCCACCAACTTTCTTGGCGATAAAAAAGCCGCGGCTCCCGAGGGAGGCCAGCGGCTCGTATCGGCACGCGTTGCGGGCCGTCTAGGACGCTTCTTCCGGCGCCTGGGTTGCCTTGACGAAGATGGGCGCCACCAGCAAGCCCAGCTCGAACAGCAGGCACATCGGGATGGCCAGCGAGAACTGGCTGACGACATCCGGTGGCGTGACGATGGCGGCAATCACGAAGGCGCCAACGATGATGTAGGGACGCACTTCCTTGAGTTTCGCGATGGACACAAGCCCCATGCGTACAAGGATCACCACCACCACGGGCACTTCGAAGGTGGCGCCAAAGGCCAGGCACATCGACATGACGAAATCGAGATAGTTTTCGATATCGGGAGTCACCGCGATCGACGATGGCGAAAAGTCGCTGATGAAGTGAAAGACGCGGCCAAACACGAAGAAATAGCAGAAGGCCACGCCAGCGATGAACAGCAGCGACGACGAGATGACCAGCGGCGCGATCAGGCGCTTTTCATGCGTGTACAGACCGGGGGCGATGAAGGCCCACATCTGGTACAGCACCCAGGGCAAAGCGACGATGAAGGCGATCACCAGCGTCACTTTCATCGGCACGAGGAACGGCGAAATGACGCCGGTGGCGATCATTTTCGAGCCGGCCGGCAGCGAGGCGATCATCGGCTCCGCAATAAAATCGTAGATTTGCGAGGGGCCGGGCCAGTAGAACAGCACGGCACAGACGACGGCGATGCCGATCGAGGCCTTGACCAGGCGGTTGCGCAGCTCGACCAGATGCGAGATAAAAGTTTCTTCCACCGGAGATTTGCTACTCATGAGTAAAAGGAGGAGGAACTGGCGCGCGGACGGAAGCGCGCCACGCGGGCGGCCGCCGACTGCACGTGCAGCTTGCCGCCATGGCGCTGCTTGTACCAGCCAGGGATGGCGGAATTGCGCACCAGCTTCTTGCGGCGGAATTCGCGCGCCTTGCGGGCCAGGTCATCGTTGGTGGCGCGCAGCATGGCTTCATGGGCATCGTGATGCCCCTCATACGAGCTGGAATCGCCGCGCCAAGCGTTTTCCACCTCGGCCAGGTTGCCGGAGATCGAGTTTTCCACGCCATGCATGGATTTCTCCACGCTTTGCTTGACGGAATGGGCCGCATCCTGCACTTCCTTCTGCAGGTTTTTCAGCTCTTCCATCTCAATTTCGCGCGACACTTCGGATTTCACCTGGTTCAGATAGCGTTGCGCGCGGCCATACAGGGTACCGGCCATGCGCGCCACTCTCGGCAACTTTTCAGGGCCGATGACTATCAACGCAACCACGCCGATGATGGCGATTTTAGAGAGACCGAGATCGATCATAAGCGGACAAGGGCTGTTACCGGACGAGGCAAGCGCCCCGCCACGCTATCAGAACTTGCTTTTCTCTTTCGTCTCGACGTCGATGGTGCTTTTGTCGGCCACTTGCGATGGCGCAGCAGGAGGGGTATTGGCTGCCGGAGCGTCATCTTCGCCCTTGACGCCATCCTTGAAGCCTTTGACGGCCTTGCCGATATCACCGCCGATATTGCCCAGTTTCTTGGTGCCGAAGACCAGCATCACAATGACCAGAACGATCACCCAGTGCCAAATACTCAATGAACCCATCACATTCTCCTTGCGGGACGGTGCCCGAATAGCGTCAACCAATGCCGGTAGTATACACGTGAACCCGGCGCACGGCGAAATCAGTGCTGGCCGCGCCAGGGACGGGGGCCGCCGTACACGTGCATGTGCAGGTGATACACCTCTTGCCCGCCGTTCGGGCCGCTGTTGATCATGGTCTTGAAGCCGCCGGCAGGCGCGCCATCGGCGTCATAGCTGACGGCGCAGCCGAACTCGGCAGCGAGTTTCGGTGCCAGGCGCAGCAGCTTGCCCAGCATTTCCGTATGGCTATCGTCACAATCGGACAGGCTGGCCACGTGGCGCTTCGGGATCAACAGCAGATGCACGGGGGCGGCCGGGTTGATGTCCTTGAAGGCCAGCAAGTCCTCGTCTTCATACACGATGGTCGAGGGAATTTGTTTTGCAGCAATCTTGCAAAAAATACAGTTATCCACGCACGCTCCAATCAGGTCAGTGTTTGTCTGTTTCGCCGGCGTCGCGCAGCTCATCCTTGCGTGCCGCCTTTTCTTCCAGGCCGGACAGGCCTTCGCGGCGCGCCAGCTCGTCGAGCACCTGCTGCGGCGTCAGGTCGAACTGCGCCAGCATCACCAGCGAGTGGAACCACAGGTCGGCGCATTCATACAGAACCTTCGACGAGTCGTTGTCGCGGCGCGCATCCTTGGCGGCCATCACGGTTTCCGTCGCCTCCTCGCCGATTTTTTTCAGGATGGCGTCATCGCCCTTGGCAAACAGGCGCGCAACATACGACGTGGCGGGGTCGCCGCCATTGACCAGCTTGCGCGATTCGATCACGGCGGCCAGGCGTTTTAACGTTTCACTCATTTGCTCTTGCTTTCCGCGTAAATCGTCTCGGGGTCTTTCAGGACGGGGTCGGTGACTTGCCATTCACCCGTTTTTTCGTCGCCTTCGAACTTCTGGAAGAAGCACGAATGGCGGCCCGTATGGCAGGCGATGCCACCCGCTTGCTCGATTTTCAGCAAGACCACGTCTTCATCGCAATCGAGGCGGATTTCCAGCACCTTTTGCGTGTGGCCCGATTCTTCGCCCTTGTGCCACAGTTTCTTGCGCGAACGGCTCCAGTACACGGCCTCGCCCAGTTCCACCGTGCGCGCCAGCGCGTCGCGGTTCATCCAGGCGAACATCAGCACGTCATTGCTGCCCGCTTCCTGCGCGATCACGGGCACCAGGCCGTGCTCGTCCCATTTGACCTTTTTCAGCCACTTGGCATTGCTTGCTACGATGGTTCCGTTTTGCATGTTCTTCTATCCTGCCTGTATTTACTGCTGACATTTACGCCAGGCGCATGGGAATGCCCTGCTGCGCCATGAACTGCTTGGCTTCCTGCACCGTGTGCTGGCCATAGTGGAAGATGCTGGCGGCCAGCACGGCGTCCGCGCGGCCCACCTTGATGCCATCGACCAGATCCTGCAAGCCGCCCACGCCGCCCGAAGCGATCACGGGGATGCTGACGGCGTCGGACACGCCGCGCGTCAGGCCCAGGTCGAAGCCGACCTTGGTGCCATCGCGGTCCATGCTGGTGAGCAAGATTTCGCCGGCGCCCAGGCTTTCCATTTTACGCGCCCACTCGAACGCGTCCAGGCCCGTGGCAGTGCGCCCGCCATGGGTAAACACTTCCCACTTGCCGGGCGACACCTGCTTGGCGTCGATGGCGACGACGATGCATTGCGAGCCGTGCTTTTGCGAGGCTTCGTACACCAGTTGGGGATTCGTCACGGCCGAGGTGTTGATGCTGACCTTGTCGGCGCCCGCGTTGAGCAGCCGGCGCACGTCTTCCACCACGCGCACGCCGCCGCCCACGGTCAGCGGAATGAACACTTGCGACGCCACGGCTTCGATGATGTCGAAGATCAGGCCGCGGTTGTCGCTGGACGCGGTAATGTCGAGGAAAGTGATTTCATCGGCGCCCTGCTCGTCATAACGGCGGGCAATTTCCACCGGGTCGCCGGCGTCGCGCAATTCCGTGAAATTGACGCCTTTGACAACGCGGCCATTCGTCACGTCGAGGCAGGGGATGATACGTTTTGCAAGCATGATGGTATCCAGATTGTCGCCAGGCCAGGGCATGCACGCGCACGCCCCGGCCAGGCAGGCTTAAACGGCGGCGTCGGTCAGTTCGTCGGCGCGTTCCTGCGCCTGCGCCAAGTCGATCGTGCCTTCATAGATGGAACGGCCGCAGATCACGCCTTCGATGCCTTCGGCCTGGACCGCGCACAGCGCTTCCACGTCGCCGATATTGTGCAGGCCGCCCGAGGCGATGACGGGGATCTTGACGGCTTGCGCCAGCTTGACGGTGGCCTCGATATTGATGCCGCCCATCATGCCGTCGCGGCCGATGTCCGTATAGATGATCGATTCGACGCCGTAGGCTTCGAATTTTTTCGCCAGATCGATCACTTCATGGCCCGACATCTTGCTCCAGCCATCCGTTGCCACTTTGCCATCCTTGGCATCGAGACCGACGATGATGTGGCCCGGGAAGGCGCTGCAGGCATCGTGCAGGAAACCGGGGCTTTTCACGGCCGCCGTGCCGATGATGATGTAGGTGATGCCGGCGTCGAGGTAGCGCTCGATGGTGTCGAGGTCGCGGATGCCGCCGCCCAGCTGCACGGGGATTTCCTCGATGTCGTTTTCCACGGCGAAATCCTGCACGGCTTTCAGGATGGCCTTGACGGCGCCTTCATTCTTCGGCTTGCCGGCAAAGGCGCCGTTCAAGTCGACCAGATGCAGCCGGCGCGCGCCTTGCATCAGCCAATGGCGGGCCATGTCGGCCGGGTCTTCGGAAAATACGGTGGCGAGTTCCATATCGCCTTGTTTCAGGCGTACGCAGTGACCGTCTTTCAGGTCGATGGCGGGAATAAGCAGCATGGTCAGTGTGGTTTAAAAGTGAGTGAGAGGCGGAAAAAAAGCCGGAGAGCCAACGTTAAGGTTGCCAGTGAACAAAGTTCTTGTACAGCTGCAAGCCAGCGGCAGCACTTTTTTCAGGGTGAAACTGTGTCGCGAAAATATTATCACGAGCGACGGCACAAGCGAACGGCGCACCATAGACAGTCTCGCCCACCGTGTGCGCCGCCTCTTGAGGTTGAGCAAAATAGCTGTGCACGAAGTAAAAATACGCGTTGTCGGCAATGCCATCCCACATGACATGGGACGCCGTCTGCCGCACTTGGTTCCAGCCCATTTGCGGCACCTTGAAGCGCGAGCCATCTTCCTGCACCTGGCCGTCGAGCTGGAA
Source organism: Janthinobacterium sp. MP5059B (assembly GCF_001758645.1). NCBI lineage: Bacteria > Pseudomonadati > Pseudomonadota > Betaproteobacteria > Burkholderiales > Oxalobacteraceae > Janthinobacterium > Janthinobacterium sp. MP5059B. The sequence goes on from NZ_LRHX01000009.1 coordinate 178,753, forward strand.
GCGCACGACTTTGCCTGGCAACAAGCCCAGACCGGCCGCATTGCCTTCTTCGCTGCCGTCGAACAACATTTGCTCGCCGATGCATACGCCCAGCACGGGCTTGCTGTCGGCGGCGCGCAGCAGCGCTTCGAGCACGCCCGATTCGCGCAGGCTGCGCATGCAGTCAGGCATGGCGCCCTGGCCCGGCAAGACGAGGCGGTCGGCGCTGTCGATGTCTTCCACCGTGCCGGAAATGCGTACATCGGCTTCCGGCGCCACGGCGCGCAGCGCTTGCGCTACCGAGCGCAAATTGCCCATGCCGTAATCCACCACCACAATTTTATTCATGTTTGATCCCGGAATCTACAATATAGCGAGAGCGGCGCTTACAGGCTGCCCTTGGTCGATGGAATGATGCCGGCCGCGCGCTCGTCGAGCTCGGCAGCCATGCGCAGCGCGCGGCCAAAGGCCTTGAACACGGTTTCGCATTGATGGTGGGCATTCGTGCCGCGCAGGTTGTCGATATGCAATGTCACGCCCGCATGGTTGACGAAGCCGCGGAAAAATTCCAGGGTCAGGTCGACGTCGAAGCCGGCGATCATGGCGCGCGTAAACGGGATGTGGTATTCGATGCCCGGGCGGCCCGAGAAATCGAGCACCACGCGCGACAGCGCCTCGTCCAGCGGCACATACGCGTGGCCGTAGCGGCGGATGCCCTTCTTGTCGCCGATGGCCTTGGCCACGGCCATGCCCAGGGTGATGCCCACGTCTTCCACCGTATGGTGGTTATCGATATGCACGTCGCCCGTCGCTTCGATATCCAGGTCGATCAAGCCGTGGCGGGCGATCTGGTCCAGCATATGGTCGAGGAAGGGCACGCCCGTATTGAGCTTTTGCTGGCCCGTGCCGTCCAGGTTGAGGGCGACGCGAACTTGCGTCTCATTGGTGTTGCGCGTGATTTCTGCGGTGCGGTTCATGGGAGGCTCTGGCGATAGGCTAAACGAGGGATGCCTTGAAGGCATCGTAAAAAAGGGAATTTTCTTCCGGGGTGCTGACGCTGATGCGCAGGCAATTGGCCAGCGCAACATGCATTTTACTCATATTTTTAATTAAAACCCTGCGGGCAAGCAGTTTTGCGCAAACATCGTCGGAATCAGCCACACGAATCAGAAGAAAATTTGCCTTCGAGGGAAACACGGTCACGCCGGGCAGTTCCGCCAGGCGCAGCGCCAGGTCGTCGCGCGCGCTGTTGAGCAGGGCCGCCTGGGCATTGAGCACGTCGAGATGATCGAGCGCGAATTCGGCCGCCGCCTGCGTCAGCACATTCACGTTATACGGCGGGCGCACCTTTTCAAATTGCGCCAGCAGGGCCGGCGCGGCCGACATGTAGCCGAGGCGGATGCCGGCCAGACCCAGTTTCGACACGGTGCGCATCACCACCAGGTTTTCGAACTCGGGCAAACGGCCCATGAAGCTGCGCTGCGCGAACGGCTCATACGCTTCGTCGACGACGGCGATGCCCGTGTCGCCCAGGGCCGCCAGGATGCGTTCGATATCGGCAGCGGCAAACAGGTTGCCCGTCGGGTTGTTCGGATAGGCGAGGAAGACCAGCGCCGGGCGGTGCTCTTCGATCGCCGCCAGCATGGCCGGCATGTCCAGGCTGAAGTCGGCCTGCAAGGGCACGCCGACGAAATCCATGCCGGCAAACTGCGCCGAGCGCGCATACATGACGAAGGCGGGCACGGGCGCCAGCAGCACGGCGCGCTTGCCCGGCTCCTGGCGGGCGCATGCCATGGCCAGGATGGAAATGAGTTCATCGGAGCCGTTGCCCAGCATGACGTCAAAGCCGGCGGGCACGCCCAGCTTGGCGCAGATGGCCGCCTGCAGGCTGGCGTACGACGGTGGATAGCGGTTCAGCGCCACGCCGGCCAGGCGCGCGCCCAGCTCCTCGCGCAGATGCTGCGGCAGCGGATACGGGTTTTCCATCGCATCGAGTTTGATGTAACCGCTGGCATCGGCTACCTGGTAGCTTTTGACGGCCCGCACATCGGAGCGCACGGTGTTGCTGATTAACTGATCGAGGAAAGACATGCTGCAAACACTCCTGATGGAATTAAATGGAGACTAAATGACGACGTCTTCCGGCACGGCGGCGCTGCGCGCCTTGCGGGCCGGCGCTTTTTTCACGGCGGGCGGTTTCTTCACGGCCGCCGGTTTTTTGGCCGCTGCCGGTTTCTTCGCTGCCGCCTTGGCGGGCTTGGTCGCGGCCGGCGCGGCCAGTTCCTGCGCCAATGCCGCCAGCCGCTGTTCGATGATGGCGCAGTAGTCGGGGTTCAGTTCAAAGCCGACGAAATCGCGCCCGCAGCGCTTCGCCGCCAGGGCCGTGGTGCCGCTGCCCATGAACAGGTCGAGCACCACGCCGCCGGGCGGGCACGACGCCTTGAGCATGCGCTCGATGATCTCGAGCGGCTTTTGCGTCGGGTGGTCGGCCCGTTCCGGGTGTTCCTTGTGCAGGCGCGACACGCTCCACAAGTCTTTCGGGTTGTAGCCCACTTCCAGCCATTTGGCGCCGATGAAGATCGAGCGCGAACGGGCTTTCTTGGTGGCCGCGTCGTAGGCGATACGCACCGCGTCAAGGTCGAAGTAGTAATCCTTGCGCTTGACGAAGAAGCCGATGGTGTCGTGCACCGATGAAAAGCTGCGCACGCTGCCGCCCATGGACGGCACGCGGCGGTCCCAGATGATTTCATTCATCATCGCCATGCGCTGTTTCAGCATGACGAAGATCTCCGGCGAATAGCGCCAGGTGAGGAAGATATACAGGCTGCCGTTGGCTTTCAGCTTGGGCAGCGCCGCATCGATCCATTCTTCCGTCCAGCGCAGGTAGTCGGCCACCGACTGCTGGTCCGAGGCATTGCCGTAATCCTTGCCCAGGTTATACGGCGGATCCGTCAGGATCAGGTCCACCGAGCCATCGGGAATGCGCGCCAGCCCTGCCAGCGCATCTTCGCAATAGACCCGGTTGACCCAGTCCGGCTGCTCCGCCATATTCGTCATGGCTGCGGCTTCAGACGCAGTTCGGCGCTGCGTGCGTGCGCTTGCAAGCCTTCGCCATACGCCAGCGTGGCGGCGACGCGGCCCAGGGTTTGCGCGCCAGCCTCGCTGACGTGAATGATGGACGAGCGCTTCTGGAAATCGTACACGCCCAGCGGCGAGGAAAAGCGCGCCGTGCGCGAAGTCGGCAGCACGTGATTGGGACCGCAGCAATAGTCGCCCAGCGATTCGGACGAGAAGCGGCCCAGGAACATGGCGCCCGCATGGCGAATCTGCTCGGCCCACTGCTGCGGGTTTTCCGCCGAGATTTCCAGGTGTTCCGCCGCGATGCTGTTGGCGATCTCGCACGCTTCTTCCATGCTGCGCACCTTGATCAGCGCCCCCCTGTCCTGCAGCGAGGTGCTGATGGTGGCCTGGCGCGGCATCGTCGGCAGCAGCTTGGCGATGCTCTCTTCCACTTTCGCGATGTAGTCGGCGTCAGGGCACAGCAGAATCGCCTGCGCCAGTTCGTCGTGCTCGGCCTGCGAAAACAGATCCATCGCGACCCAGTCCGGGTCCGTCGTGCCGTCGCACAGCACCAGGATTTCCGATGGCCCGGCGATCATGTCGATGCCGACGATGCCGAACACGCGGCGCTTGGCGGCGGCCACATAGGCGTTGCCGGGGCCGACGATTTTATCCACGGCGGCAATCGTCTGCGTGCCGTAGGCCAGCGCGCCAACGGCCTGCGCGCCGCCGATGGTGATCACGCGCGTCACGCCGGCAATCGCTGCGGCGGCCAGCACCATCTGGTTTTTCACGCCATCCGGCGTCGGCACGACCATGATGATTTCGCCCACGCCCGCCACGTGTGCGGGAATGGCGTTCATCAGCACGGACGAGGGGTAGGCAGCCTTGCCGCCCGGGACGTAGATGCCGACCCGGTCGAGCGGCGTGATCTTCTGGCCCAGCACCGTGCCATCGGGCTCGGTATAGGTAAAACCGCGCAATTCCTCGCGCTGGCGTTCGTGGAACGCGCGGATGCGCTGTGCGGCGATCTGCAGCGCCTCGCGCTGGGCCGACGGCAAGCCGTTCAGGGCCGCCTGCAATTCGGCTTGCGAAATATCAAAGGCCGCCATTTCCGCCGCGCCGCCATGCGGGATGCGGTCAAAACGGTTGGTGTATTCCAGTACGGCGGCATCGCCGCGCGTTTTCACATCGGCCAGGATTTTCGCGACCGACATTTCAATCGCTGCATCGGTGCCCGCCTCGAACGCCAGCAGCGTGTCGAGCGATTGTTGGAAACCATCCTGGCTTGAATCGAGCTTGCGTATCTGTATCGGCATAATCGGCTTTCTGCTACTGAATGTGTCTAGGCTTGCGAGGCGCGTTCAAACGCCTCGATAATCGGCTGCAAGCGCTCGCGCTTGAGCTTGAGCGCAGCCTGGTTGACCACCAGGCGCGACGAGATTTCCATGATGTGCTCGACCTCGACGAGGTTATTCGCGCGCAAGGTGCTGCCCGTGCTGACCAGGTCGACGATGGCATCGGACAGGCCGACCAAAGGCGCCAGCTCCATCGAGCCATACAGCTTGATCAGGTCGACGTGCACGCCCTTGGCGGCGAAGTGCTCGCGCGCCGTGTGCACGAACTTGGTGGCCACGCGCAGACGCGCGCCCTGGTGCACGGCCTTTTCGTAATCAAAACCGGCCTGCACCGCCACCGACATGCGGCAGGCGGCGATATTCAGGTCGATCGGCTGGTACAGGCCTTCGCCGCCATGTTCGAGCAGGACATCCTTGCCCGCCACGCCGAAATCGGCCGCGCCGTACTGCACGTAGGTCGGCACGTCGCTGGCGCGCACGATGATGACGCGCACGTTCGGATCGTTGGTGGCCAAAATCAGCTTGCGCGAGGTCTCCGGGTTTTCCAGCACCCGGATGCCGGCCGCTTCCAGCAGCGGCATGGTGTCCTCAAAAATGCGGCCTTTCGAGAGCGCCAGTATCAGCTGCGAATTGTCGCCCGTGTTCGATCCGTTCATGCTCGTTCCTTGTTATTTGATGCGTACGATGTTCGCGCCGACGGCGGAGAGCTTCACTTCCATGCGGTCGTAGCCGCGGTCGAGGTGATAGATGCGGTCGATCAGCGTTTCGCCGTCGGCGGCCAGGGCCGCGATCACCAGCGACGCCGAGGCGCGCAGGTCGGTCGCCATCACGGGCGCGCCGCGCAGCTGCTTGACGCCGGCGATGATGGCCGTGTTGCCCTCGATGGTGATATCGGCGCCCAGGCGGTTCATTTCCTGCACGTGCATGAAGCGGTTCTCGAAAATCGTCTCGGTGACGCGGCTCGCGCCGTTGGCGATCGTGTTCACGGCCATGAACTGCGCCTGCATGTCGGTCGGGAAGCCCGGGTATTCCGTCGTGCGGAAGCTGACGGGGTTCGGACGGGCCGACATCTCGGCGCGGATCCAGTCGGCGCCGAAGGTCATCGTCAGGCCCATGGCGCGCAGCTTGTCGAGCGCCGCGTCGAGGATATCGGTGCGTACATTGCGCAGGGTGATGTCGCCGCCGGTGGCCGCCACGGCGCACAGGAAGGTACCCGTTTCGATACGGTCGGCGATCACCGCGTGGGAAGCGCCGTGCAAGGCGTCCACGCCCTGGATCACCAGGCGGCTGGTGCCGATGCCGTCGATCTTCGCGCCCATGGCCACCAGCAGGTGCGCCAGGTCGGTCACTTCCGGTTCGCAGGCGGCGTTTTCCAGGATGGTCTCGCCTTCGGCCAGGGTCGCGGCCATCAGCAGGTTCTCGGTGCCGGTGACGGTGATCATGTCGGTGACGATGCGCGCGCCTTTCAGCTTGGCGCACTTGGCGTAGATGTAGCCCGCCTCGATGCGGATCTCGGCACCCAGCGCTTCCAGGCCCTTGATGTGCTGGTCGACGGGGCGCGAACCGATGGCGCAGCCGCCCGGCAGCGAGACCTTGGCTTCGCCGAAGCGCGCCAGCATGGGGCCCAGCACGAGGATCGAGGCGCGCATGGTTTTCACCAGTTCATATGGCGCTTCCAGGGTGTCGATGGCGCTGCCGTTGAGGACCACGCGGTCGCCGTCCTGCTGCACTTTCAGGCCAGTCTGGCCCAGCAGTTTCAACATGGTGGCGACGTCGTGCAAATGCGGCACGTTGGTCAGGTCCAAGTCGCCCGCGGTCAGCAGACCGGCGCACAGGATGGGCAGGGCGGCGTTTTTCGCGCCGGAGATGGCGATGTCGCCGTTCAGGCGGTTGCCGCCGTTGATGAGGAGCTTGTCCATGTGCTTATCCTTGGAATTCTTCAGGTGTCAGGGTTTTCATCGACAGCGCGTGGATTTCTTCGCGCATGCGGTCGCCCAGCGCCGCGTAGACGATCTGGTGGCGCTGGATCAAACGCTTGCCGGCAAACGCGGGCGAGACGATCACGGCCTGGAAGTGCTGGCCATCGCCCTCCACTTCGAGGTGCGTGCATTCGAGGCCGGCCGACAGATAGCCGTGGATCAGTTCTGGAGTGGTGGTCACGATAAGTCCTTGATATTGAATAATGTAGTGATGGGGTGTGCCGCAATTAGTGGCGTAATCGGTAACCGCTTTTCAGCAGGCGGATCGACGCCAGCGCCAGGATCACGAGGAAGCCGGCGACGATGGACAGGCTGAGCCACGGGCTGACGTCGGACACGCCGAAGAAGCCGTAGCGGAAGCCGTCGATCATGTAAAAGAAGGGGTTCAGGTGCGACACCGTCTGCCAGAACGGCGGCAGCGAGTGGATCGAATAGAACACGCCCGACAAAAAGGTGGCCGGCATGATCAGGAAGTTCTGGAAAGCGGCCAGCTGGTCGAATTTTTCGGCCCAGATGCCGGCGATCAGACCCATGGTGCCCAGCATGGCGGCGCCAAGAAACGCGAAGACGACGATCCACAGCGGCGCGACATACGACAGGTCGGCGAACCAGCAAGTGATGGCAAACACGCCAAAGCCCACGGCCAGGCCGCGCGCGACGGAAGCGAGTACATACGCCGAGAAGATTTCCCAGTGCGACAGGGGCGTCAGCAGCACGAACACCAGGTTGCCCGTGATCTTCGACTGGATCAGCGAGGACGAGGAATTGGCAAACGCGTTTTGCAGCACGCTCATCATCACCAGGCCGGGGATCAGGAAGGCCGTGTAGCTGACGCCGGGACTCGGCTCCACGCGGCCATCGAGCACATGGCCGAATACCAGCAGGTACAGCATCGACGTGAGCACGGGCGCGGCCACGGTTTGCGTCGCCACTTTCCAGAAGCGCAGCGTCTCTTTGTAGACGAGGGTGCGAAATCCTGTCGAAATCATACGGTACCTTTATCCATGATCTGCAAGAAGATATCTTCCAGGTCGGCTTGTTGCAATTGCATTTCATCGATCTCGGTGCCCGCTTCGCGCAGGCGGGCGAGGATTTTTTCGACTTCGCTGTATTCGTTGACGCGCAGGCTGAACTTGTTCGGCGCCTGCTGTTCTTCCGGGTGCAGCACCAGGTGCTGCAGGTCGGCCGGCAAGGCGCCGTGTTTCAGGTGCACCTGCAGCTGCGAGCCGGCGATGCGGCGGATCAGGGCCGACATGGTGTCGAGCGCCACCACCTTGCCCGTCTTCAGCATGGCCACGCGCTGGCACATGGCTTGCGCCTCTTCCAGGTAGTGGGTGGTCAGGACAACCGTGTGGCCGCCTTCGCGGTTCAGGCGCGAGATGAACTTCCACAGGGTCTGGCGCAGTTCCACGTCGACGCCGGCAGTCGGCTCATCGAGCACGATCACGGGCGGTTTGTGCACCAGCGCCTGGGCCACCAGCACGCGGCGCTTCATGCCGCCGGACAGGGCGCGCATATTCGTGTCGGCCTTGCCGGTGAGGTCGAGGTTTTCCATGACCTCGTCGATCCACTTGTCGTTGTTCGGCAGGCCGAAGTAACCGGACTGCAGGCGCAGGGTTTCGCGCACGGTGAAGAACGGGTCGAACACCAGTTCCTGCGGCACCACGCCCAGGTTGCGGCGCGCATTGCGGAAGTCCGTGACGACATCGTGGCCGTGGATCTTGACGGTGCCCGCGTCGGGGCGTATCAGGCCGGCGATGATGGAAATGAGGGTCGTCTTGCCGGCGCCATTCGGGCCGAGCAGGCCGAAAAATTCGCCTTCCTCGATGGCCAGCGACACGCCGCCCAGCGCCTTGAGCGATTTATAGCTCTTTTCTACATTCGTTATTTGAATTGCGGTCATGTGCTTGTTTCAAGTGTAATGCGTCTGGTGTGATGCGCCAGTTGCCGGAGACATCCAGGCCGGCAGGCCGGTGCAGGGCGCCGCCTTCAGGCGAGGACGGCGCAACAGTCAATTATAGTTGGAAAATTCGTGGAACACTTGGAGATCAATCCGGCGGCGCTGCTGGCCTGCCGGCTTGAAAGCTACTGCTGATGCGGGGAGTGGGACAGGATCAATGATGATGCAGGTCGGACGGGCTGCGTTCGGCGTGGCCGCCGGCGCTGGCGCAGTCGTCGGCGCTCAGGGTGCTCGAGACGAGCGAGCAGACGCCATACAGCTTGGTGAGGTTTTTCAGGTTGTTCGGCAGGTTTTTCAGCTCCAGCACGCCGCCGGCATCCTGCGCGGCGCGTTGCCACGTCAGCATGACGGAGACGGCTGCCGAATCGACGGCCTTGACGTTGCGCAAGTCAAACTTCGTCTGCCCCGAGCGGATGGCCTCCAGACCCTGCTCCAATGCCGAAGTGGCATTGTGCACGGTCAGGGAAGTCAGGGACTGCAAGGTGTCGAGAGAGTCTGGCATGGCGTCGGGCTGCGCTGGTCTGGAGCTGGGTCAGGAGCTATATGATAGCCGATTATTTGGCTTTGGCAGCGGGACGGCTGGCCAGGGCCTTGTTTTTCGCGGCCAGGGTCTTGATCAGGCCATCGACGCCGCCTTTGCTGATCTCGCTGGCAAAGCTGCTTTTGTACGTTTCCACCAGCCACGCGCCAAGCACGTTGATGTCATAGATCTTCCAGCCGGACGGGGTTTTCGCCACGCGGTAGTTCAGGGGCACCGGTTCGCCGCGCGCCACGTTCACCTGCGAGCGCACTTCCACTTCCGTATCGCTAGGATCGGCGCGCAGCGGCTTGAATTCCACAGTCTCGTTCTTGATCTGCGACAGGGCGCCCGAGTATGTGTAGATCAGCAGGGTGCGGAATTCCGCGGCCAGCTGCTTTTGCTGGTCGGGCGTGGCATCGCGCCAGTGGCGGCCGGCGGCCAGGGCCGTCATGCGCTGGAAATCCACGTACGGCAAGATCTTGCTTTCCACCAATTCCGTGACGCGCTTGATATCGCCAGCCTGGATGGCCTTGTCCGACTTGGCCGTGTCGATCACGTCCTGGCTGATGCGTTTGACCAATACGTCCGGCGCTTCCACGGCGGGGGCGGCCTGGGCGGCGGTGGCAAAGGCGATGGTGGCCATCGCCAGCAGTTGTTTCATCAATTTCATGGTTTACCTTTCATGGTGTTGCTATGCACCGGCTGGCGTTGATCGCAGCCGTGGTGTTCCTGTACCGGAGTTTACTCCTGCGACTTGGCCTCGGATGCAACGGTATTGCTACCAGATGTTACGAGGTCCGCAGGTGCCAGCTGGGCGGCAACCTTGGCGGGCGGCGCTTCTACCGGGGCTGCCTGGGGTTTCGCATCGTACTCCGGCTCGTAATCGCTGGTGTCGTTTTTTGGCACTTTGCGGTCGCGGCGGTCCGTATCGCCATCGAAAACCTTGCTTTCGCGCGCCTGCAGGAAGCCGTCGCGGATGAATTCATAACGGTCCAGCGCGGCCGCTTCCATCAGGTTGGTCGCGTCGAGCAGCGCGGCGCGCTTGTCGACCACGCGCGTCACCGTGCCGATATTGCGCACATTGACCGGATCCTTGTAGCGCCATGGGTCGCCCGCGATATCGAGCGGCAGGGCCGCCGTGTCGCGCACGGTCGATGGGCCCAGCAGCGGCAGCATCACGTACGGACCAGACTGGACGCCATACCAGCCCAGGGTCTGGCCAAAGTCTTCGCTGTGTTTCGGAATGCCCGCCTGCGAGGCGATATCGATCAGGCCAAGGATACCGAAAGTCGAGTTCATGCTGACGCGCACGACGTCTTGCAAGCCCGCTTCACCCTTGCCTTGCAATAAGTTGTTTACGGCGCTCCACACGTCGGACAAGTTGCCGAAGAAGTTGCCCACGCCCGTTTGCACGAACGATGGCGTGACTTTCTTGTAAGCCGTGGCGACCGGTTTCAGAGCCACCTGGTCAACGGTGTCGTTGAACTTGAACATGGCGCGGTTATACCCTTCCAGCGGGTCGCGCGGGTTGGTGCCGGTGGCGCAAGCGCTCACGCTGGCGGCGATGGCCATGGCCAGGCCGATACGTACCAGGCTGCCTTGGGATTGCTTGGTCGACTCGCTCATTTGCTGTCCTTTCCTTCCGCTGCCTTGCTGTAGATGAACTGATTGATCAGGTCTTCCAGCACTGTGGCCGATTGAGTACGGGCGATCTTGTCGCCCTCTGCCAGGTTCGCCAAATCGCCGCCTGCTTCCAAGCCGATATATTGCTCACCCAGCAAACCGGCCGTCAAAATCTTGGCCGAGCTGTCTTTCGGAAATTTGTAGCCATCTTCGATGTCGAGTTTCACCAGCGCCTGGTAGGTCTTGTCGTCAAAGACGATTTCCGAGACCCGGCCCACAACCACGCCGGCACCCTTGACGGGCGCCTGCGGCTTGAGGCCGCCAATATTGTCGAACTTGGCGCTAATGGTATACGTCTTGCTGAAAGACAGCGAGCTCATATTGCCGGCCTTGAGCGCCAGAAACATCAATGCCGCCACACCCAGCAAGACGAACAAGCCGACCCAGACATCCAAAGATTTACGTTGCATAAACAATCCTAAATAATTTTTACTTGCTGCCGCCTGCGCAACATCTTGCCCAGGCCCGCTGTTTGTAGCTGATCGGCAATTACTTGCTAAACATCAACGCCGTCATCATGAAATCGAGCCACCACACCATCAACGATGAAATGACCACCGTGCGCGTGGTGGCGCCGGACACGTCTTCCGGCGTCGGCTGTGCCTGGTAACCCTGGAACAGCGCGATGAAGGTCACGGCAATACCGAACACCAGGCTCTTGATAGTGCCATTGCCGACTTCCTTCCAGACATCCACGCCGCCTTGCATCTGCGACCAGAACGAGCCTTCATCGACGCCGATCAGCACCACGCCGACCAGATAGCTGCCGATGATGCCGACGGCCGTGAAGATGGCGCCCAGGATCGGCATGGCGATCACGCCGGCCCAGAAACGGGGCGCCAGCACGCGCTGGATCGGGTTTACGGCCATCATTTCCATGGCCGACAATTGCTCGCCCGCCTTCATCAGGCCGATTTCCGCCGTCAGCGACGTGCCGGCGCGGCCCGCGAACAGCAGCGCCGTGACGACCGGGCCCAGTTCGCGCGTCAGCGACAGCGCCACCAGCAAGCCCAGCGACTGTTCGGCGCCATACGTGGTCAGAGTGTAATACCCTTGCAAGCCCAGCACCATGCCGACAAACAGGCCGGAGACGGCGGTAATCACCAGAGAGCGGTTACCGATAAAAAACAGTTGCTCAATCACCAGACGCGGACGGCGCCACAGCCCGCCCGACGAGGCGATGATGATAAAAAACGAACGCACGGCAAAGCCGAGGTCTTGTACCGAATTGCGCAACCATGCACCGATCGCCGCCAGGAAACGCGCGATCATCGGCCGCCCCCCGTCTGCAGACCCAGGTCGTCGGCCAGCGACTTGCCCGGATAATGGAAAGGCACGGGACCATCGGCCTCGGCATTGACGAACTGCTTGACGTACGGATGCGTCGACACGGCCATCTCGGCCGGCGTGCCGTGCGCCACGATCTTGCCCGATGACAGAAAATAGACATAATCAGCGATGGCGAAACACTCCTTCACATCGTGCGATACCAGGATAGACGTGGAGCCCAGCGCATCGTTCAGATTGCGGATCAAATTCGCCGTCACGCCCATGGAAATCGGGTCCAGGCCGGCGAACGGCTCGTCATACATGATCAGTTCGGGGTCGAGCGCGATGGCGCGCGCCAGCGCGACGCGGCGGCCCATGCCGCCCGAGATCTCGGCCGGCTTCAATTGCGCCGCATTGCGCAGTCCCACGGCATGCAGCTTCATCAGCACCAGGGTGCGGATCAGCTCTTCATTCAAGTCCGTGTGTTCGCGCAGGGGAAACGCCACGTTCTCGAACGCCGTCAAGTCCGTAAACAGGGCGCCGTGCTGGAACAGCATGCCCATCTTGCGGCGCAACTGGTATAACTCGTCGGTCCCCAGCGTATGCACGATCTGCCCGTCGATATTCACGGAACCGGAACTGGGACGCAGCTGCCCGCCGATCAGGCGCAATACGGTCGTCTTGCCACTGCCGGAGCCACCCATGACGGCCACAACTTTTCCACGTGGGAAATCCATTTGAAGGCCCGATAAAATCGAACGTTCTCCATAGGCAAAGTGTAAATCACGGATCTCAACAAGATTTGGCACGACGAAGCTCACTATTTTAATGGCGTATTGTAGTGCAGAAACGCCAACCTCTGCTGAGACACCCCTTGGGACAGCCCCGTAAAGGGGAAGAATACAACACTAATGAATCGAAAGTCAGATATTGTAGTGGAAATTCGGCCGCCACATCGCGTCCCTGCCCGATGGCATGCATGGCTGTTGACTTGACAAGTAAAAAGAACAAAGGCCACGTCGCGATCCGCGCCGTGGCCCTGGCAAAAAACGAACAATTGCTCGTTTTTTTAGCGCGGCAGCAGGGATGCGCCCATCAGGAACTCATCGACGGCGCGCGCGCACTGGCGCCCTTCGCGGATGGCCCACACCACCAGCGACTGGCCACGGCGCATGTCGCCTGCCGCAAACACCTTGGCCACCGACGTCTGGTAGCAGCCGGCGCCATCCGTTGTCGCCTTGACATTGCCGCGCGCATCCGTATCGACGCCGAACGCTTCCAGCACCTGTTGCACAGGAGAAACAAATCCCATGGCCAGGAAGACCAGGTCCGCCTTCATCTCGAATTCCGAGTTCGGCACTTCGCTCATCTTGCCGTCTTTCCACTCGACGCGGCAGGCGATCAGCTTTTCTACCTTGCCGCCCTTGCCTTCGAAACGCTTGGTGGCCACGGCCCAGTCGCGCTCGCAGCCTTCCTCGTGCGAGGACGAGGTGCGCAGCTTGGTCGGCCAGTAAGGCCAGACCAGCGGCTTGTTTTCCTGTTCCGGCGGCTGCGGCATCAGTTCGAACTGGGCCACCGAGGCGGCGCCATGGCGGTTCGAGGTGCCGACGCAGTCGGAACCCGTGTCGCCGCCGCCGATCACCACCACGTGCTTGCCCGTCGCCTTGATCTGGTCCTTGAGCTTGTCGCCCGCGTTGACCTTGTTTTGCAGCGGCAAGAAATCCATGGCGAAATGCACGCCTTTCAGCTCGCGGCCCGGCACGGGCAAGTCGCGCGGCTGCTCGGCGCCGCCGGCCATGATGACGGCGTCGAATTCTTTTTCCAGGTCTTCCGGGAAAATGGTTTCCTTGGCCCAGTTGTTCACGTGGGCAGGGAAATCCTTGCCGACCAATACACTGGTGCGGAACACCACGCCTTCGGCTTCCATCTGTTTCACGCGCAGGTCGATGTGCGATTTTTCCATCTTGAAGTCGGGGATGCCGTAACGCAGCAAGCCACCGACCCGGTCGCTCTTTTCAAACACGGTGACGGCATGGCCGGCGCGCGCCAGCTGCTGCGCCGCCGCCAGGCCCGCGGGGCCGGAACCGACGATGGCCACTTTCTTGCCGGTGCTGAATCCCGCCGGCTGCGGCGTGACCCAGCCGTGTTCCCAGCCCATGTCGATGATTTTATGTTCGATCGACTTGATGCCAACCGGATCTTCATGGATGCCCAGGGTACAGGCCGATTCGCACGGCGCCGGGCAGATGCGGCCCGTAAATTCCGGGAAGTTATTCGTCGAATGCAAGATGTCGAGCGCTTCGCGGTAGGCGCCGCGGTACACCAGGTCATTCCAGTCAGGAATGATGTTATTCACGGGGCAACCCGTGGTACAGAAGGGAATGCCGCAATCCATGCAGCGCGCGCCTTGCACGGTCGCTTGCGCGTCCGACAGGTGCAGCACGAATTCCTTGTAGTTCTTCAGACGCGCGGCAGGCTCCAGATAGTGTTCGTCCTGGCGCTTGAATTCCATGAAGCCGGTAATTTTACCCACGATGTTTCCTTTGTATTTGCTGGCTGGGAGCGGCTTGGCCGCTCCCTGTCATTGCTCTATGCGATTGATCTTGGCTGGCTCAGGCGGCGACGGCTTGGACTTCCATGGCGGCATCGGCAGCCATTTCAATCAGCGCGCGCTTGTATTCGTTCGGGAAGACTTTCACGAACTTGCCGCGCGCCGCAGCCCAGTCGTCCAGCAGGACACGGGCGCGGGTGCTGCCCGTGTGCTTGAAGTGACGCTCGATCAGGCGCTTGAGGATGACCTCGTCGGCTTCCGGCACGCCGTCGCGGTGCTGCGTATGCCAGGCATCGCGATCGAGGTGCTGTTCCGCTGCGGACACGACCTTGTCCAGGCTGACCATGGCCGTGTTGCACTTGCTGGCAAAGTCGCCGGCCGGGTCATACACATAGGCGATGCCGCCCGACATGCCGGCCGCGAAGTTGCGCCCCGTGTTGCCCAGGACCACCACCGTGCCGCCCGTCATGTATTCGCAGCCATGGTCGCCCAGGCCCTCGACCACCGTGGTGGCGCCCGAGTTGCGCACGGCAAAGCGTTCGCCCGCCACGCCATTGAAGAAAGCTTCGCCGGCGATGGCGCCGTACAGCACCGTGTTGCCGATGATGATGTTATCCACGGCCCAGCCGCGGAATTCCGTATTCGGCCGCACGATGATGCGCCCGCCCGACAGGCCCTTGCCCACGTAATCGTTGCCCTCGCCCACCAGGTCGATGGTGATGCCGTGCGCCAGGAAGGCGCAGGCCGACTGGCCCGCCGTGCCTTGCAGCTGGATGTGGATGGTGTCGTCCGGCAAGCCGGCATGGCCGTATTTCTTCGCCACTTCACCGGACAGCATGGTGCCCACCGTGCGGTTCAGGTTGCGCACGGGCGAGATGAAGGAGACGCGCTCGCCCTTCTCCAGCGCCGCGCGCGCTTGCGCGATCAGCTTGTGGTCGAGCGCTTTTTCCAGCGCATGGTCCTGGAATTCCACGTGGCGACAGGCTTGGCCATCCGGCGTTTCCGGTTTGTGGAAGATGGCCGAGAAGTCCAGGCCCTGCGCCTTCCAGTGCGAAATCGCCTTCGACTTGTCCAGCAAGTCCACGCGGCCGATCAGTTCGTCATACGTGCGGATGCCCAGCTGCGCCATCAATTGACGGGCTTCTTCGGCCACGAAGAAGAAGTAATTGACGACATACTCGGGCTTGCCCGAGAACTTGGCGCGCAGCACGGGATCTTGCGTGGCAACGCCTACCGGGCAGGTATTCAAGTGGCATTTGCGCATCATGATGCAGCCTTCGACCACCAGCGGCGCCGTGGCGAAGCCGATCTCGTCGGCGCCCAGCAGGGCGGCGATGACCACGTCGCGGCCCGTCTTCATCTGGCCGTCGGCTTGCACGCGGATGCGGCTGCGCAAGCCGTTCAGTACCAGCGTTTGTTGCGTTTCGGCCAGACCCAACTCCCACGGCGTGCCCGCATGTTTCACGGACGACAATGGCGAAGCGCCCGTGCCGCCGTCGTGGCCGGCGACGACAACGTGGTCGGCTTTCGCCTTGGTCACGCCGGCAGCCACCGTGCCGATGCCCACTTCCGACACCAGCTTCACGGAGATCGAAGCGCGCGGATTGGCGTTCTTCAAGTCATGGATCAGCTGCGCCAGATCTTCAATCGAATAGATGTCGTGGTGCGGCGGCGGCGAAATCAGGCCCACGCCCGGCACGGAAAAGCGCAGGCTGGCGATGTATTCCGACACTTTATGGCCCGGCAACTGGCCGCCTTCGCCCGGTTTGGCGCCCTGCGCCATCTTTATCTGGATCTGGTCGGCCGAATTCAGGTAGGCGGCCGTGACGCCGAAACGTCCCGACGCCACCTGCTTGATGCGCGAACGCATGGAATCGCCTTCCTGCAGCGGAATGTCGACGACGATCTGCTCGGCGCCCACGACGGACGCCATGGTGTCGCCCTGGCGGATCGGGATGCCTTTCAATTCCTGCGTGTAGCGGTTCGGATCTTCGCCGCCTTCGCCCGTGTTCGACTTGCCGCCGATGCGGTTCATGGCCACGGCCAGCGTCGCGTGCGCTTCCGTGCTGATCGAACCGAGCGACATGGCGCCCGTGGCAAAGCGCTTGACGATTTCCTTGGCCGGTTCCACTTCATCGAGCGGGATGGCCTTGGTCGGGTCGAGCTTGAACTCGAACAGGCCGCGCAGGGTCAGGTGACGACGGCTCTGGTCGTTGATGATTTGCGCGTACTCTTTATAGCTGGAGAAATTGTTGCTGCGCGTCGAGTGCTGCAGCTTTGCAATCGCGTCCGGCGTCCACATGTGGTCTTCGCCGCGCACGCGGAATGCATACTCGCCACCCGCGTCGAGCTTGTCGGCCAGCACGGGATCGTTGCCGAAGGCCAGCGCGTGCAGGCGCAACGCTTCTTCCGCCACTTCAAACACGCCGATGCCTTCCACGTTCGAGGCCGTGCCCTTGAAGTATTTGTCGACCAGCGATTTATTCAAGCCGATGGCTTCGAAGATTTGCGCGCCGCAGTACGACATATACGTCGAAATGCCCATCTTCGACATGACCTTCATCAAGCCTTTGCCCACCGCCTTGGTGTAGTTGTAGATGGCTTTGTCGCCCGACAAGTCGCCTGGCAAGCCATGCGCCATCTCGACCAGGGTTTCCATGGCCAGATATGGGTGGACGGCTTCCGCGCCGTAGCCGGCCAGCAAAGCGAAGTGGTGCGTTTCGCGGGCCGAGCCCGTTTCCACGACGAGGCCGGTGGAGGCGCGCAAGCCCTTGCTCACCAGGTGCTGATGCACGGTGGAGGTGGCCAGCAGTGCGGGGATCGCCACCTGGTCGGCGCAAATGGCGCGGTCCGAGACGATCAGGATGTTGTGGCCCGACTTGACGGCGTCGACGGCTTCCGCGCACAGCGAGGCCAGGCACGCTTCCACGCCTTCCTTGCCCCAGGCCAGCGGGTAGCAGATGTCCAGCTCGTACGACTTGAACTTGCCGCCCGTGTGGGCGCTGATGTTGCGCAAACGGGCCATGTCGTCAAAGCCCAGCACGGGCTGCGCCACTTCCAGGCGCATCGGCGGGTTGACGTTGTTCGTATCGAGCAAGTTCGGTTTCGGGCCGATGAAGGACACGAGCGACATCACCATCGCTTCGCGGATCGGGTCGATCGGCGGATTCGTCACTTGCGCGAACAGTTGCTTGAAGTAGTTATACAGCGGTTTGAGCTTGTTCGACATGACGGCCAGCGGCGAGTCATTACCCATCGAGCCCGTCGCCTCTTCGCCGGCCACGGCCATGGGCGCCATGAGGAACTTCAAGTCTTCCTGCGTATAGCCGAACGCCTGCTGGCGGTCGAGCAACGATGGCTGCTCTTTTTCGCCCTGGGCGCGGTCCAGCTTGGCTTGTCCTTCGGCCAGCTTGATCTCGTCGAGCTTGATGCGCACCGAGTTGATCCACGCTTTATATGGCTTGGCGTTGGCGTAAGTGTTTTTCAGTTCCTGGTCGTCGATGATGCGGCCCGCTTCCAGGTCGATCAGGAACATCTTGCCAGGCTGCAAGCGCCATTTCTGGATGATCTTCGACTCGGGAATCGGCAGCACGCCCGATTCCGACGCCATCACCACCAGGTCGTCGTCCGTGACGATGTAGCGGGCCGGACGCAAGCCGTTGCGGTCCAGGGTACCGCCGATGTGGCGGCCGTCCGTGAACGCCATGGCGGCGGGGCCGTCCCACGGCTCCATCATGGCCGCGTGGTATTCATAGAAGGCGCGGCGGTTGTCGTCCATCGTCGTGTGGTTTTCCCACGCTTCCGGAATCATCATCATCATCGCCTGAGCGATCGGGTAGCCGGCCATCAGCAGCAGTTCGAGCGCATTGTCGAAGCACGCCGTGTCGGACTGGCCTTCATAGATCAGGGGGAACAGTTTTTGCAGATCGTCGCCCAGCACGGCCGACTTCATCACGCCTTCGCGCGCGCGCATCCAGTTGAAGTTGCCCTTGACGGTGTTGATCTCGCCGTTATGCGCGATCAGACGGTACGGGTGGGCCAGCGGCCATTCGGGGAAAGTATTCGTCGAGAAACGCTGGTGCACGAGGGCCAGGGCCGAGATGCAGCGCGCATCCTGCAAGTCCTTGTAATACACGCCCACCTGGTCAGCCAGCAGCAAGCCCTTATACACAATGGTGCGCGCCGACATCGACGGCACGAAGAATTCCTTGCCGTGCAGCAGTTTCAATGCCTGGATGGCGTGGCCCGACGATTTGCGGATCACATACAGTTTGCGCTCGAGCGCGTCGGTGACCATGATGTCCGGGCCGCGGCCGATGAAAATCTGGCGGATGACCGGTTCCTTGGCGCGCACGGTGGGCGACATCGGCATGTCCGTATCGATGGGCACGTTGCGCCAGCCCAGCACGACTTGCCCCTCGATGCGCACGGCCCGTTCGATTTCCTGTTCACACGCGATGCGCGACGCATGTTCCTTCGGCAAGAAGACCATGCCCACGCCGTATTCGCCAGGCGGCGGCAATTCCACGCCCTGCTTGGCCATTTCTTCGCGGCAGTACTGGTCAGGAATCTGGATCAGGATGCCGGCGCCATCGCCCATCAGCGCATCGGCGCCCACGGCGCCCCGGTGATCGAGGTTTTTCAGAATCAGCAAACCCTGTTCGACGATCGAATGGGTCTTGTTGCCCTTGATATGGGCGACGAAACCGACGCCGCAGGCATCGTGTTCATTGGCTGGGTCGTACAGGCCTTGCGCTTTCATGGGCTTCTCCGCTGCATATGACTATCGAAAAACTAGAGTAGTGCAACGCAACAAAAAACTCAACCAGAAAAATTAGGGTCGGAGTCGAATTAAATTCGATTCCGTCGCTCTAAAAATTTAATAGGGACATAGTCAAGGCAATTTCAATAAAACGTGAGAAAGCAACCATTTTTTGTTTTAAATGCGAATGCTTTTCAATTGGCGTCCAATTCGGCCACGATTTTGCGGGGACGGCCCCGCTTGGCCGGCAGCACTTGCCGCTGCATTTTGTGCTCCAGCGCCTGCTTGAAAGCGTCGGCACCCAGCGGCCAGCCCTTCAATACAGCCTCTTCCACCACCTTGACCTGGCTGCGGCCCAGGCCTTGCTCGAACAGGCGCAGATAGGCCGCCTCGCGGTCGAACGGCGTGTTGCCGAGCGCCCAGTACAGCGCATGGTCGGTGATGACGGGATCGGGACGCACGCCCGCATGGTGGGCATAGCTGGACCAGCTATAGTCCAGCGCCTGGCCCGCCAAACCCGTTTGCACGGGTACGCATTCGAGGTAGCGGCAGCAAGTGAGGAAGAAATTGTCGGGATCGATGACGGAAGTTTTGTAGCGTCCCTGCCACAGTGCCCCCTCGCGGCCGTATTTCTGGTTGAAATACGGGACGTAATAGCGTCCCAGCCACTGCATCAGCTGCCCCAGACCCGTCGCATCGCTGGGCGTGGCCAGAAAATGTAGCTGATCAGGCAATAAAACGTAGGCATGGATGGCCACCTTGAACATTTTTGCCCCGGTTTTCAGCCAGGAAAGGAATTGCGCGTAGTCGGCCGCATCCTGGAACACGCTCTCGCGGTTGCTGCCGCGCTGGATCACGTAATGGGGTAGTGCTGGAATGATGAGGCGGGGCAAGCGGGCCATGGCAGAATCGGTAAAAAGAAGGCTAAGACCTTGATTTTACACACTTGTGCGCGCAAGGCGCGACTCTGACCCTGTTTTATTTGAAATGCTGGAAAAGGCGATTGACTCTGTCCCTTAATTTCGCGACAGGGCGTTCATGCGCCTTCGCAAACAGCCTGTGGGTAATTCCAGCGGCCGCCCTTGTCGAGGCAGCTGTCGATTTTCCATTCCTGACGCAGCAACAGAACCGCACAGGACAAGCCAACGATCAACAGCAGCCCAAGCAGAACACGCCATTTCATCCGAACCGCCTCTGCTGGTCAGGACAAATTGAAACTGGCCGACAAGCTGTAGCCTTCGCCATACGCGCTGCGCAGCGGCAAGTCCTGGCCCAGGCCCGTCTTGGCTTTCTTGCGCAGGCGATACACGAGCATGTCGACGCGGCGGCCCGCATCGGGATCTTCGCCGCCCATGCCGGCCACGATGACGTCGCGCGGCACCGGGCGGGTGTTGATGGTCAACAAGTGCAGGAAGTTGAATTCTTTTTCCGTCAGGGCGATGACTGAACCCATCAGCTCAAGTTGGCGCGCGCTTACCTTCAAGGTCCACTTGCCCGGCTCGGGCACGGGATCTTGCGGGCCGACGCGGCGGTCGAGCGCTTCGATGTGGGCGGCCAGTTCGGGGAATTTGATCGGCTTGGTCAGATAGTGGTCGGCGCCCAGGCGCAAGCCCAGGATGCGGCTGTCGAAAGCGACACGCCCCGTCAACACCAGCACACCAATTTGCGGATACAGCTGGCGCATGCGGGGAATGACGTTGAAGCCATCCTCATCGGGCAAGCCCAGGTCCAGTACGACCACGCCAACATTACCATGGCTCAACGCCGTCCACATCCCGCCAGCGGAGCTGGTGATATGAACTTCGTGTTCGAGCTCAACGAGAAACTCCGCCATGTCTTCGGCGTAGTCCAGATTGTCTTCGACGATCAGTATTTTCGTCATTGCAACGCCATTCTTCCGTTAGTGAGCTACCGTGGGCAAACCATGCCATTCACTTCTACACCATGATGGACGGCACAATAGGTTTACGTCAAGGAATTATCACGGTTGCCTTCAGCGGAAGCAAGGCTTTTCCTTGTCTAGACAGGAAGCGGCAGCCAAATGCGGAAAAGTGCCCCGCCTTCGGGCAGATTATGCCCCTGCAAACTCCCGCCATGCACGTCCACCACGGCGCGCGCCATGTACAGGCCCAGCCCCGCACCCGGATGCGTGGCATAGGTTCCACGGCTTCCTTTTTCGAACAACTGCGCCAGTTCGTCTTCCCGCAAGCCGGGCCCCGCATCGCGCACGCACAGGGCCACGCCGCCCTCGGGCACCAGCTTGGCCGACACGGTGATGGCGCTGCCAGGCGGGCTGAACTTGACGGCGTTGTCGAGCAGGATTTTCAGGCACAGCGCCATACCGGGCACGTCGCAGCGCAGCCTGGCTGGCAAGTCCTCGTCCAGTTCCAGCTGCACGCGGTGGCTGGCCGTCACGGTGGCGGCCGCCTGCTGCAGCAGGGCAAGCGGCGCGATGCCGTCGGCAGTCCGCTCGCGGCCGATGGCCGCCATGCGTTCAGGTGACAAATAATCGTCAATCATGGACAACAAACGGTCGACGGCCGTCTGGATTTTCACGTAGCGCTTGCGCGTGGCCTCGTCCGCCTCGGTGGACGTCGAGACGAGGCGCTGGATGGCGCCGTCAATCGTGGCCAGCGGGGTGCGAAATTCATGCGACAGCATCGAGGCAAAGCGCTTCTGCTCCTTTTCCCGCTCGGCTTCCTGCGCCTGGACGGCGCTGACGTCGCGCACCGTGCCCGCCAAGGTCACGCCCCGCCCCGCCGCCGCAGGCACGATGGTGGAATGGATTTCCAGGGCCAGCTGGTGGCCGTCGGCGTGCGGCAATTCCACTTCGCGCAACACGGTCAAACGGCTGGTATCGCCATCGCGCCAGCGCTGCAGCCGGGCCGGCACGTCCGCCGCCAGCTGCGCCGCGTGCGCGCGCAAGGCAGGCAAGTCGTGGCCCGTCAGGCGTTGCGCGGCCGGGCTGATGTAGAGCAATTCCAGGGTCGTGGCGTCGAGCAGGAAGGCCGCGTCGCGCCCGTGCTCGGCCAACAGGCGGAACTGCGCTTCGCCTGCCCGCGCGCGCAGCAGGGCGCGACGCAACTGGACGAAGCGCAGCGCCATGAGGATGACGCCGGCAAGCAGCAGAAGGAGAAAGGGCAGCATGCGTTATACCTGGCAAGAAAGAATCGCCAAGTATAAGCGTGCGGCAGCGTTAATCTTCCAGCGGGGCGAAAATCTGTTGCAAGTCTTCCTGCGTGAGGGCCATCTTCTGCGATTCGCCTTCGGCCAGGATCGACTGCGCCAGCTCCGATTTCTTTTGCTGCAGCAGCTGGATTTTTTCTTCCAGCGTACCCTTCGCGATCAGCTTGTAGACGAACACGGGCTTGTCCTGGCCGATGCGCCAGGCGCGGTCCGTGGCCTGGTTTTCCGCCGCCGGGTTCCACCACGGATCGTAGTGGATGACCGTGTCGGCCGCCGTCAGGTTCAAGCCGACGCCGCCCGCTTTCAGGCTGATCAGGAAGATCGGCACGGCGCCCTGCTGGAAAGCCGCCACTTGCGCGCCCCGGTCTTTCGTTTCGCCTGTCAGCAAGGCGTAGGGAATGTCGCGCGATTCCAATTCTTCCTCGATCAATTCCAGCATGCTGGTAAATTGCGAGAAGACGAGAATCTTGCGCCCTTCGTCGAGCAAGTCTTCCACCATCTGCATCAGGTCGAGCAGTTTGGCCGAGCCGGCCGACTGCTTCTTCGCCGGCAAGGATTTCACCAGGCGGGGATCGCAGCACACTTGCCGCAGTTTCAGCAGCGCTTCGAGGATGACGATCTGGCTGCGCGCCACGCCCTTCTTGTCGATTTCTTCGCGCACTTTTTGATCCATCGCCAGACGCACGGTTTCATACAGGTCGCGCTGCGGGCCCGTCAATTCCACCTTGCGCACCATTTCCGTCTTCGGCGGGAGCTCTTTGGCCACATTGTCCTTCGTGCGGCGCAGCAGGAAAGGCTTGATGCGGCGGTTCAGGAGCATGCGGCGCAGCGGGTCGTCCTGGCGCTCGATCGGATGGCGGAATTGCGTATTGAAGGTCTTCTCGTCGCCCAGCAAGCCCGGCAGCAGGAAGTGGAATTGCGACCACAGCTCGCCCAGGTGATTTTCCAGCGGCGTGCCGGACAGGCACAGGCGGTGGCGCGCGCGCAACAGGCCCGCGCTTTGCGCCGCCTTGCTGCGCGTATTCTTGATGTAGTGCGATTCGTCGAGGATGACCAGATGGAAATCGTGCTCACGCAGGGTTTCCTCGTCGCGCGGCAACAGGGCGTAGGTGGTCAGCACCAGGTCGCATTGGTCGATCTGGTCGAATTGCTGGGCGCGGTCCTTGCCTTGCAGCAGCAGCACTTTCAGGCTGGGCGCAAATTTTGCCGCCTCGTCCTGCCAGTTGCCCATCAGACTCGTCGGTGCAATCACCAGGGCCGGATGCGTCAAACGGCCCGCTTCCTTTTCCACCAGGATATGCGCCAGGGTCTGCACGGTCTTGCCGAGTCCCATGTCATCGGCCAGAATCCCCGCCAGGTCATGGTCGCGCAGGAATTGCATCCACGCCAAGCCATCGGCCTGGTAGTCGCGCAGGGTCGCCTGCAAGCCGGCTGGGGCCGCCACTTTTTGCACGGAACCGAACTGGCTCAGCTTGCGGCCCATGGCGCGCAGCTGCTCGCCGCCCGTCCATTGCATGTCCAGGCCGCGCGCCAGCTCTTCCAGACGCGCCGCATCCAGGGTCGACATGCGCACGGCATGCTTGATCTTGTCGCTGAAATACAGTTCGCCCAGCGTGTTCAGAATCGGGCGCACCCTGCCCCACGGCAGGGCCACGCGCGTACCGTCCTGCAAGGTCGCCAGCATCTGGTCATCGTCCGCATGCGCTTCGATGACTTTCGGGTTGAAATCGTTGGGCGCGTTGCGGATCAGCTGCACCAGCACGGGCAGCAGCGGCACGCGCTCGTGGTTGACGACGATGCCCAGTTCCAGCTCGAACCAGGCGTTGCCGCTGTCCGGATCCTGGTCATCGATCTCCGCATACCAGTCGCCCACGTCGCTCACGTCGTAGCGGTACTTGGCCGTCTTTTCCACGATCCAGCCCTGTTTGCGCAAGGCGTCGATGCCGGACTCGGCAAAACGCAGCCATTCCGCCTGGGAAGGCAGTTGCAAGGCACCCTTCAAGCCGCTCAAGGGGGCGGAGCCCGGCTTCTTGAATTGCAGCTCGGCCAACGTCGCCAGCGCGCGCGCTTCATCGACCGTATTTCTCTGGATAATTTCCGTCACGTCGCCCACTTGCCGCACCACGCGCTGCGACGGGTCGAACGCGACGCGCTCGCCATCGTAGTCGTAGGACAGCACGGCGAAGTCGCTCCAGCGCTGCGCGCTGCCATCGGCCAGCATGGCGCTGTCCAGCAGCAAGACCGGCTGCGCCGGCACGTCCTTGCGCAAGCGCTGCGGCAACGGCTGCGGCAGCGGCATCAAATGCTGCAAGCCCTGCGCCAGCAGCAATTGCGACACGCGCACCTTGTCGTTCGCGTTCAATGGCGGCGCCTGCGCCACCAGCGCCTGCAAGTCGGCCAGGGAAATGTCGGAGCCGCCCTGGTTCAATTCCAGCACGCCGCACGACAGGTTGTCGATGTACCACGGCGGATCGGTGGGCAGCATGTAGTCGATCTGGTCGGCGCCGTGGTGCTTCGCGCCTTCCGGCGGATCCACTTGCCAGCCCAGGCGCATGGTCTTGCCTTCGTCGCGCCAGAACAGGCGCGCGGGACGCACGGGACCTTCCTTCAACGGGTACACGAGACCATTGCCGACATCGGCCCAGGAATTGGCCCACAACAATTTATCCTGCTCGGCCAGCATTTTCAGCAGGGCCGCGCCGACCTTGCCCTTCGGCTCCGTGGCGCTGCCCGTCTGCGAATTCTGCCCGCTGCGCATGGCCACGAAGAAACGCACGAGGTCTTCGTCGGCTGGCGTCAGGAACGTGGGCGGCGCCGACAGCAGGGAAAAGATTTCGCTGATGGGAGAAGCCGCCGCCACGTCGCCATTCGGCCGCAGCCGCGCCTTGTACAGGCACAGGGCCACGTGGCGGCCACCGCTGGTGGGCGCCAGCACGTAGATCAGCCGGTGCTGGTTGAGTTTGGGATCAGGCTCGGCAATGGTCAGCACGGCCTTCGGATGGGCGGCAGCCTCCACCCGCTGCAGCCAGGTGGCGACGGCATACGGTAAAGGCGCTCCCGGCGCACTGGCCGGGGCAACTGGGGTTTCACTGGTTTCGTCGCGGGTAAAATCCATGGGGCGCATTTTTGTGTAAAGGTCGTATCCAAATCGGCAACAGGCAATATTATCCGCCATACAGCCGTTGCTGGCTTGATTCACACACGCTCTTTGAGCAGTTTTAATGCGCGATGCCTAAAAAATAAGTATTTAATACGACACTTGGGACCCGCTGGCAGCAAAAAAGGCCCGTCATGGGCCTTTTTTGCTGCCGTTGGCCCGCTTATCAGGCCGGCACAGTTTCTTCTTCTGCCACGTTGACGGCTTCGACGAGCGGTGCGGTGCTCGTATCGGCCGGCGTAAAGTTGCGCAAAAACAAGAAGAACTGGCCCATCATCTGCGTCCACAGTTGCAGATTGATATTCAGGTACTCGCGGCTGACGCCACCGGCGACCAGCACATCCATTTCCAGCACGACGAAATCGCCATGCTGGGCCACGCGGGCAAAACGCTTGCTGCGGTGCCATTCGGCCAGCAAGCCGGCCGGCAAGTCGCCGCCCTGCACGCGCAGCGGGCAGCTCAGGGTCAGGTCCGCATACTGGCCAGGCGATGCTTCATTGCCCCACAGCACCTGAAAGCCGATGCCATGGCTGGCGCTGTGCAGGCGCACGACACCGTCGTGTTCGATGCTGGTGACGGCGCAGCCGGCCGCCTTGATGGCCTCGGCCGTTTGTTCCGCATTCAGGGTGGTCAGCAAGCTATTCGTGTTTTCCATCGTCATTCCATTCATTTCAAAATAAAATCATTGGGGGGCCGGCGCGGGCGCGGCCGGTGTTTCTGTTTGACGCGCATCAAAGCGGCCCTGGTATAGCTGGTCGCCGTACTGCTGCGCGATTTGCTCGAGTTTCACTCTGCTTTGCGCGGCGAACGGCTGGCGCGCCTTCATGACGTCCAGCACGTCGAGTCCTTCATACGCTTGCAGGATTTCCTGTCCGGCCGCATACAGCTGGGCATTCTTGCTTTCGCAGCGCGTCAGGGCGCCCCGCTGGGCCGTCACTTCGCCGTCGAGACGCGCACGCTCCGCTTCGATCTGCTTGCCCGTGGCGGCCAGCTGTTCGCTGGCCTGGCGGTACTGCGCCAGGCTGGCGCTTGCCTCTTGCGCGGCGGCAGCGCTGCGCTGTTGCTGCTCGCCCAGTTTTTCCCGCTGCGCGCGCTCCTGCGCCAGTTGCGACTGGCTGCGTGCCAGCTCCTTTTTCAAGCCATCGCTGGCGGGCGCGGCGGCAGCCGGCGCCGCCTTGGCGGCAGGCACGCCCTTGGCTTTGAGCAATTCCAGCTCGCCGCGCGTCTGCTGCAATTGCGCCGTGACATTGCGCAACTCGGCCCGCAAGCGCTCTTCCATGCTCTGCCCCTTCTGCGCCTGGGCCGTGCTGGCGGCCAGCAAACTCAGCAGCAGTAAAGGCAGGCGCATTTTGTTGGATATCAACATCATGGCTCCTTAAAAACGCGCGTTCAATTCGATTTGCAGGGTGTCGATCGACAGTGCCGAACCGAACACTTCGCGGCTCGACGTCCAGCGGCCGTTCAGCCAGGTATTCTTGTCGAGCGCATACGCGCCGCCCAGGTAGTAGCCGCGCGCATTCGTGCCGCCCAGGTGGAAGGTGGAATCGTTGTAGGCGTCAGGCAAGGCATCCGGTTCGATGCGCTTGTAGCCCAGCAACACGTTCCAGTCGCCGCGCGCCGCCGGGCTGGCCTTGCCCAAGGTCGCCTGCAGCATGTAGGCATTGCCGCCGCTCCTGAAATCGGCTTGCGAGACGCCGCCCGTGCCGCCGAAGTTGTTCATGATGCCGCCCTTGGCACGCGCCCACATGGCGTTCTTGTCGTAAGCCATGTTGCGCACATAATCGCCTTCGATGCGCAGGTCCGTGCCGCCGGCAACCTTGCTATCCCAGCGCGCATTCAGGTTGGCCAGGCGGAATTTCGAGGCCAGGCCCACGAATTGCGGCTGCGGCGTATTTGCCGGGTCCAGCGGGTTCAAAGCGATATTGCGCAGCAGCATCAAGCTATTGCCTTTTTGCATGCTCGATGGACGCGACCAGTCCGTGCTGCAGCCATCGGCGCCCGCGTACAGGGCGCACGGCTGCGAATACTCGCCGCTGATGTTGCGGAAGTTGTAGTAAGCCAGCGCACCGCGCAACTGATGGTCGCTATTGATCTTCCACGACGCGCCCACTTGCGCGCCCAGCAGCCACTTGTTCTCGCTGGACATTTTTGCCTGGCTGCGGCTAGGCGCATTGTCGGACGAATACTCGAGCGGAATCAGGCCCAGGGTACCGAACACGGTGACGTCCTTGCTGTCGCCGAGGGGTTGCTGCACCTTGGCGGCGATACCGTCGAAATTGAGTTCGCTGGAAAATAGTTCGTCGCCGGAGACGAACGGATTGTCGAAACGGCCCGCCGTCAGTTTCAGCCAGGAAGCGGGCTGGTAAGACAGCCAGGCCTGGTCCAGCCAGATGTTTTTCTTGCCCAGGCCGCCACCGAGGGTTTGCGTGGTGGACACGGGGCTGTCGTCATTGCCGCTGGCCAGGCGGATGCCCGCTTGCGTGCTGTCGGAAATGTCGGCCAGGATGCCCAGGCGGGCGCGAGCGCGCAGCAAGTGCTTGCGGTCTTCGCGCGTGTTCAGCAGCGCCGGCAGGGCCAGGTTGGTATTCGAATTGACGTCGTAGCCGCTGCCGCTGTTGAGCGAGCGCCAGTCGATCTCGATATTGCTGTTGGCCATGTCGTAATAGCGCGATTCGTAGCGCGCGCGCACATCGCCTTCCAGGCGGATGCGCTTGGTCCAGGCCGGCGTTTCATTCGGCGCCGCCCAGCCGCCCGCCTTCGCTTCGGCCATGACTTGGCCCTTGATCTCGTCGCGGATCTGCTCGCGCACGGTTTGCGAAATATACGGTACGCGCACGTCGCCCGCCTGTACCTGCGCCAGGGCCGCCGGTGCGGCGGCAGGGCGGGCTTGCGCCGCGGCCAGCGCTTCGCTCTGCGCCTGCGCCAGCAGCGCTTCGCCGGCATCCTTGTTCAGGGCGCCGCTCTGGATCAGGCCGCGGATCAGTTTGACCATGGTGCTGTCGGCCGGTGCCGCGGACTGGGCTTGTACTGCGCCTGCCGCCACGCTCAGGGCCAGGGCAGCCAGCGCCAGCGGAAGGCGGCGCATGCGCTGTGAGGGAGAAAATAAGGAATTCATCGCTTCTTTCGGTAAATGAGGAATTAGTTCATGCGCTTACGGGCGCCGACCTTTAATGGATACGCGGGCCGGGAAACGCAGGGATGCCGGTGGCCGCTCATCGGCGCGGAAGTCGCGCACCATGGCCAGCACTTGCTCATCCGTCTGCGCATTGCCCGTGCCTTGCACCAGCTGCACCTTCGTCGTCCTGCCTTCCGTATCGAGCCACAGGTCGACGCGGATGTCGGCAAACGCCAGCTGGCGCGTGCGCGGGTCGCGGGCAAAGGCCAGTTGCAGCGCGTTGGCCACATAGCGGCCATACGATCCCGCGCCGAGGCCGCCGCCACCGCCGCCGCCCGTCATGCCGCCGCCGCGCCCGGCCTGGATGCCGAAGGCATCGCTGCCGGCCTGCGCCGCGCCGTCGATGGTGACAGGGTCGCCCTTGTCCGGCGACGGGCTTTCCGGCGCGTCATCCATGGGCTTGTCGGCCGGCGTCGGTTCCGGCTCCGACACTTCCGGCACCACCTTGTCCGGCGTCGGTTCCGGCAGTTTTTCCGGTTCCGGCGGCGGTGGCGGCGGAGGAGGCAGCATCAGCATCGGCGGCGCCGCCACTTCGCGCTTGGTGGCCGCCGTGTCCGACAGCAAGTACCAGACCAGCGCGGCCAGCGCGCCAGCCAGCAGCACGCCGCCGGTCACGCCGCCCCAGCGGCGCCACCACTGCGCCGCGCCCGACGATTCCGAGGCGGCCATCTTCATCATGTCGTCACGCTTCACCTTGCGCTCCTCATGCCGGCTTGCCGGTCACCAGGCCCACCTGGTTCAGGTCGATGCGGCGCAGCAAGTCCAGCACTTCGACCACTTTCGCGTATTGCACGGCGGCATCGCCGCGCACGATCACGGGGAAGTCGGGCGTCAGGGCCTTTTCCGTACGCAGGCGCTCTTCCAGCTCGGGCAAGGTGACGGGATAGGCGTCGAGGAAGACCTGGCCCGCGTTGTCGATGGTGATGGCCTTGGTCTTCGGTTTTTCCAGCGCCATGGCCGAACTGGCCTTGGGCAGGTCGACCTTGATGCCGGGAATGCTGGCGTTGCTGGTCAAAATGAAGATCACCAGCACCACCAGCAGCACGTCGACGAAGGGCGTGATGTTGATGCCGCCGCTACGCTTGCGGGGGGTAAACTTGGCGGAGGTGGCCATGGTTATGCGCCCCTCACGCCTGTTGCAGCACGGGACGCATCTGGCGTCCGTCGCCCTGCTCTTCAGCCAGGCGCGTGGCGAACTCATCGACGAAAACGGCCATGTCGGCAACGATGGCGTCCGAACGCGAGGACAGCCAGTTGTAGCCGAACAGGGCGGGAATCGCCACGCCCAGGCCGGCCGCCGTACACAGCAGCGCTGCCGCCATGCCCGGCGCCACCGAGTTGATGTCCACGGCGCCGGCCATGGCCGCCACGACGAACACCAGCATGATGCCGATCACGGTGCCGAACAGGCCGACATATGGCGCGCCTTCGATGGTGGTCGAGAGCCAGATCATGCGTTTCGACATGCGCTCGCTTTCGCGCACCATCACGCCATCCATGGCGGCGCGGATGGCGCCAATCGTCGCGTTCGACACGGCGTTCAGGTCGTAGCCGCGGTCATGGCGGCGGCGCATTTCGTCGATGGCCACGTCATACAGGCGCCACAGCGAGGAATCCGTCTTCACGGAAGCGCTCAGCTTGCCGTTGCGCGCCAGGTGGTCGAGCGGCGCGCCGGCCGCTTCGTGGAACGACTGCATGAATTGCGCATTGGCGCGCGAGATGGCTCCATAGCTGCGGCCCTTGCCGATCATGATGATCCACGACAAGACCATCATCAGGCCCAGCACGCCGACGACGATCCACGCGTCGAGCGGCATGGCGGCGATGATGAAGCCGAAATGGCTTTTGCCCGCCTGCTGTTCATCGGCGCCAAACACGGCCAGGCGCGATTCGGAACCTTGCGAGACGGCGTCGGCCAGCAGCAGGGCATCGGGACGGGCCGTGCGCGACAGGCGCAGCTCGTCGATGGCGCCCGTGAAGTTGTTCAGGGTGGAGGTACCGGAGGCGACCGGCGGCGCATCGGCGCCCACCGAGGCGGCCGTCGTGAAGGCTGGCAGCGCGGTGGCCAGCGACACGGCCGGACGGCCGCCCACGTACAGGGCCACGTTGGCTTTATCGGCTTTCACGGCCAGGTGCGACCATTGCGCGGCCTGGATCGGTTGGCCCGGCTTGCTGCGCTGGCCATTCACCTGCACGAAAGGCACGCCCTGGTCCACGCCGATCAGCAATTCATTGGCGCCGTCGCGGCGGGCATACAGCACTTGCTGCGGGCCCAGGTTGTCGGGACGCACCCAGGCGGAAAAGGTGAATGGCGCGCCGGCGGCCAGCGCCAGCGAAGGCGAGGCAGGCAGCATCAGCGGTGCCGTACCCAGACGGGCGCCGGCGCCGATGACGGAACCGTCCAGCGCCGGCACGGCCGTCTGGGCATGGTTGCCGTAGGCGGTGCTGTCGCGCGAAGGCACGCCAGGCTCGGTGAAGTGGTACACCAGGCTGTAGTCGGGGTCGAAAGTGCGCTGGCCATTGCCGGAAGCGGGCGCCTTCGGATTGCCGTAGTACATCCACAGCTGCTGCGGCGTGCCCGCCGTCAGGGCCGGCACGTCGACCCAGATCAGGGCGATGCCCAGCAGCGGGTTGAACTGTTCGATCTGGTGGTTCAGCACCGTCTTGTCGTCGCCCGCCACGAAGCGCAGGTCGGCGCCGTTGTCGCTGACGCCTTCGAAGTTGAAGTTACCGGAATGCAAGCGCAGCAGCACGGGAATGCGGCCGGGATCGCCGCCCACGGCGCCCGCCTTCGGGCCGGCGTCGACGGTGACGGGTTTGCGGTAAGCCCAGTCGGGCTGCCACCAGGCATGCGCCAGGCCGGGAACGAGCGTGCCCAGGATCGTGAGCAGAAAAAGAAAACGTTGCATGACAGTGATTCTCCGAAGAAAAGTCTAAAAAAGTGCAGTGCTGGTGAGCTGGCCCGTCAGTAGCTGGCCGACAGGTTGAAATTGATGCGGCGCACGTGTTTGTGCGTGCGCGGGCCATCGCGCAGCGGGTAAGCGAAATCGATGCGGCCATTCAGGTAGCGCAGGAACTGGAAGCTGCTGCCCACGCCCACGGAGGCCAGGCCGAACAGGTCTTTCTGCTCGATCATCGGATCGCGCAAGCGCAGGCGCGCGCCATCGGCAAAGGCAAACAGGCGCCAGTTTTCCAGGCGGCTGAAGTACGTCAGCTGGGGCGTGCGCCATTCGACGGTGCCGGAAATGCCGTAGTCGCCCGTCGCTTCGGCCGACAGGTAGCCGCGCACGGAATTGGCGCCGCCGGCGGCCATCTGCTCGCCCGACACGAGCGCCGCGTCGGCCAGCTGGCCCGACATGCGCCCGTGCAGCTGCGCGCCGCTGCCCAGGGTGTAGGTGGCGTTGGCGTCGCCCTTCAGCACGAGGAAGCTGGGCGAGGCCTTGTAGCGCTTGTTGTCGTAGGCGGCGCTGTTGCTGCCGTAGCCGAACGCGGCGCGCGTGCCGGCCACCAGCGACAAGCCCAGGCCGTAGGTCGCCGCGTCCGTCTGCGCAAAGCCGTTGTAGGCCACGCTGAGCGGCACGTATTTCAAGGGAATGCTGGAACCGGCGCCATTCAGTGTCAGCGCTTCCTGGTTATCCTTGAAATCGATGCCGGCAGAAAAGCTGTGCCACCAGATGCCGCTGTTGGGCACCGTGTAATTGACTTTCATGCCCAGCGCGTGGCCCTTGCCCAGCACGCTGGTGCCACCCGTGCTGGCCACATTGCTGTTCGACTGGTAGCCGGTCGCTTCCACGCTCCAGCCTTGCGTGCCGATCGGCGCCACGTACGAGGCGGACCACACCTTGGTCTGGTTCAGGTCGCCCGGCGTACCGAAAAAGCTGATGGTGGCGCTATGCCCGAGCTGCCACAGGTTGTCGTGGCCGACCGACATGCTGCTGCGCAGCTTCTTGGTATCGGCGCTGTAGTCGTTGTTCAAGCCGATGCTGGCGCGCCACGGGCTGCTGTCGTCCACTTTCAAGTCCACGTCCATGGTGCCAGGCAGGCTGCCCTGCTTGACCAGCGGCATCACCTGGCGCTTGGGACCGCGGTTCAGGGCCGTCAGTTCCACTTGCGCCTGGGTAAAGTCCGGCACCTTACCTTCCGTCAAGGCCGGCACTTGCTGGCGCACGTCGAGCGGCGAGTTGTATTGCGCACCGACGACGCGCAAGCGCCCCACCTTCGTTTCGCTCACCTGCAGCACCACCACGCCCTGCTCCACCTGCTGCTCCGGCAAGTCCACGTAGACGGACTGGTAGCCGCGCGC
Source organism: Janthinobacterium sp. MP5059B (assembly GCF_001758645.1). NCBI lineage: Bacteria > Pseudomonadati > Pseudomonadota > Betaproteobacteria > Burkholderiales > Oxalobacteraceae > Janthinobacterium > Janthinobacterium sp. MP5059B. Next base: position 211,695 of record NZ_LRHX01000009.1, read on the forward strand.
TTGATAGGCAGCAACGAGGGCGTCGCGCGCCCCTTCCACGTCCTTCAGGGTGCGGCCCGGTCCCAGGAAGGGCGTCACCGCCTCTTCGATGGCACGCGCATCGAGCACGGTATTGCCGCGCACCAGATATTCCTCGATCGTCACCTGCCGTTCCGGCCCGGCCACAGGAGCGGCCACGGCAGCGGCCACCGGGACCGCATCCTGCGCGCGCGCCATGCCGGGCAGCGCCAGCATGGCCAGGCACAGCATCGTCAAGGCGGTCGCAGGCGCCGCTGGCGGCACGTCCCTGCCCTTGGTTGTCATTTCACGCATCTTCCATTCACCTTAAAATCAAACGGTTGCCCTGTGTTGCGGCGCTGGGCCGGCGTATTTTTTACTGCTAATGCTGATCTACTGATGCCTAGACAGCCGCCGCGCGCGGCGACTGTCGAATGTCATCAAATGTTCATAAAACTCCGCTCAAGGCTGCAAACCGCGCCGCTCGTTCGGCGTGAGCGCCTGCAGCTGCGGCGCCGTCAACGGCCCCGCCCCCAGCACCTGCACCACGCCGGCCGGCTGGTAGGTCGATGCCTGCGGCTCTCCCCCCTTGAGCTTGCCAACACCGGCTTCATCCGCCTGTTCATTGCCAAACCCCAGCACCTTCACCGTGAACAGCGATGGCTGCGCCTGGCGCGTGGCGGCCCGTTCGCGCTGCAGCACCTCCTGCGCCGCCGTCACGGCTTGCGAGGCGGCCGCGCTGGCATTGCTGAGCGCACCCACGTTCACGGCGGCGACGACCGGCATGCCCGTCGACTTGCCCTGCACCTGGATGTTTGCCGCATTCACCACCTGCAAGGCCGCCAGGTTGACGTTGCCCGAGACGCGGATGCCCGCCTCGCCCGCGTCGATGGTGCCCAGCGGGGCGATCAGGTCGATGTCGCCAGGCGGCACCTCCGGGATCGGATTCAGGGTGGCGATGCCGGCGCCCGTGTTCGGCGTGGTCGGCGCCAGGCTCACCATGCCGATGTCGTTGTAGACGCGGCGCTGCGGCGTAAACACCACGGTGGACTTGGAGCCGCGGCCGGCATTGATGTCGCCCTGCGCCGACCAGGCCAGGATGTTGCCGCCGAAGGTGGTGAAGATGCGGCTCTGGCCCAGCAGGATGCTGTCCCTGGCGTATATCTGGATTTCACCGGCGCCCTGGGTCAGCACGCCCGAGCCTTCGCCCGGCACGAAGCCGCCGTCGACGCCCACCAGGGTGCGCCCGCCCGGCGTCAGGATGTCGATGTTGCCGCCGAAGTCAGTGTGGATGCCGGCATCGGCCAGGTCGAACACGGGCGCGTTGTTATCACCCGCCAACACATATTGCTGGCGTGTCAGGTAGTTGACGCCCTTGCGCGGCCGCCTGGTGCTGGTGCTCTCGGCGCCGTCCGCATAGTAGGTGGCGCCACTGAACATGGTCAGGTCGCCCGCGTAGCTCACGGGTTTGCCCTGCGCGTCCTTGCTCGGGAACAAGGTGGCGATGGCCTCGCGGCCGCGCAGGTAGCTGCCTTCGCGCACGCCGCCGGCCGCCGTGTACTCGCGCCCGCCAGCCTTGAGTTCGGCGAAATACACGTTGCGCAGGAAGACACGCTGCTGCTCGGCCGGCAAGGCCGCGAAAAACTTGCGCGCATCCATGCTGGCGGCATCGAAGGTCAGCCCGGCGCCATTGCGCTGTCCGGCCCCGTAGCGGGTTTCCAGCCAGTTGACCAGGTGCAGTTGGCTCGACAGGCCATATTCGCGCTGCAGGTCGCGCTTGGCACCGCCGCTGGCGCTGGCCTGCAGAGTCTTGTCGAGCTCACTTTGGCGCGCTGCCAGGAAGGCTGGCGCGCCCGCCGCGTCGCCGCTGTAGCCAAATTGCGCGCGCAACCAGTCGGCCAGGCCCAGGCGGCCGCCATACACGGCCACCGCCTTGCCGGGCTGGTCGGCCAGCGACTTGCCTGGTTCGATCAGGTTGGCAGCGTCGAGATAGCGCGCGGCAAAGGCGTCGTAGTTGGGGCCGTTGGCTCCCACCCCGGCCGCCACCGCGATGCTGGCGCCGCTGCTGCGGTCGCCGGACGTGCCATTCGCCACCGCGCCGATACTCTTCAGCTCGGCCTTGTCGGCCATGTCAATATCGCGCCCGGCCGTCACTTCCAGCGTGCCCGGACCGCCCACGTAGAAGGTGCCGTAGCGGATATCGCGGCCGGCACGCACGACCGACACGTCGTCTGGATTGTTGTGCAGCGCCAGATTGCCGCGCGCCGAACCGACGCGAAATTTTTCCGTCGGCCGCAGCGGCAGCAGGGGATTGGCATACGCGATCTCCGAGGTCCAGCCCAGCAATCCTTCCGGCGTGGCTTCGACCAGCCCCAGCGCCGTGCCGGCGTTGACGATGTCGCGTCCGGCACGGATATCGACCGGACCGGCGCCCTCGTACCAGCTGCTGTGGCTGGCCGCGTTGCCGCCGCCGCGCGTGATGATGGAACCGGTGCGCAGGCCGATGATGTCGCCCGCCAGCGCGTAATAGCGCGCCGGCAGCTGGTTTTGCACGGCGTAGCCCGAGGCGGTGGGCGGCGTCAGCGTGAACAGCGGATAGCGCTGCGGTGTGGCACCCGCTTCGCGCGAGGCGAACAGCACACTGGGCGCCTGTGCATTCTGGTTCACGTTATGCGTGTACATGTCGCCGTATTCGGTGACGCCGGAGACGCCTGCGAAGCCCGGATTGAAAGGGCTCGGCAGCGCGGTCGGATCGGCGCCCGACGCCGTCACCGAATAAGCACCCGCGTAGATCGAATCGGCGGCCAGCAATTCCAGCTGCCCCGGCGTGCGGCGCGTGAAACGCGCATCGACCGGCGACGGCGCCAGCAGCAGGCCGGTGGCCGGCCGCGCCAGCATGTTGGAGCCGCTGTCCGTCGCGCCCTGGGCGGAGTTGCCCATATACAGGTTGCCGCTGGCGGCCACCGCGCGCAATTGCGATGGCATCACGAAACGCCCACCGCTGGACGCCTGGTTGCCGCTGGCGCGGTCATCGCTCCAGGCCGTCGATGGCGTCAGGTTGCCGCCCGCGCTGAACAGGTCGATAGCGGTCGAAGGCGTCCACAGCGAGAACCAGCTGTAGCCCTCGCCGTCTTGCGCCACGCCCTTCGCCGTGAACGGCGTGCCATTGTTGATCTGGCTGACGCGGCCGGCATCGCCCACGCCGCCCAGCACCAGGTCGCCGCGCGCGTCGATGCGCACGCCGGAGTCGCCCGGCACCACCACCGGCCCGCCGCCCGCGATGGACGAGGTGGCGGTATAGACCTGGTAGGCGCGCGATTCCTGGCTGTCGCCCTTGTCGAAGCGCAGCTCGATGCCGCCCACCGATCCCGCTTCCATGCGCAAGGCGCCGCGCAGATTGACGAAGGTGCTATTGAGGTCGCCACGCGTGCCGGAAAAACGGGTATCGGGCGTGATCTCGCCTGTCGTGTCGGCAAACGAGCGCACTTCAGCCACCGGATTGAGGCCGCCGCCAATGCGCACGTCCAGGTCGCCACCGCCGGTCAGCGTGAGCGCGGAACCGTCGGCCGATACCCGGCCGGTGCTGGCCACCGCCAGGTTCAGGCCCTGGCTGCGCATGACGAATTTGCCGCCCGGGTCGGTACGCGGCGACAGCATGCCGGCGGCCTTGCCCGCCTCGAACACCAGGTTGCCGCCGCCCAGGGTGCCGATGCCGGTAAAGCCGGTCATCACGGGCAGGGTCTCGTACAGGTAGTTCGTGCCCATGCCGCCGGCCACGTAGCTGCCAAAGTTGATCCACCAGGCGGTGGGCACGCCCTCGCCCTGGGCGACCGCGCTGCCGGTGCCCTGGCGCCACAGCCAGGTGCCGACGGCGCTGCTGTCCTGCTGCGGCCGCAAATAGCCCACGTCGTCGGGGCGACGCTCGGTGCTGTAGCCGGCGCCCACCAGGTCGCCGGTGACGTCGCCCTGCGCGCGTACCAGCACGTTGCCGCCATGCTCGGGATACCAGGCCTGGTACAGGCTTTGTGCGCCACCGTCGACATAGGGCTTGAAGGCGTCGCCATCGGGGCCGAGGATGGAACCCTTGCGATCCGCCGCCCGCGGCAGCCGGTAAGCGGCCGCCACATTGGCCGCCTGGGTGCCGGCCGTATACACGCCGTACGGCGAACTCTGGTTGAAGTTGCCGCCGGCCAGGAGGTCGAGGTCGCCCGTGCCCGTGCGCAGCACGCTGAACAGCTGCTGCCGCGCAGGCAGGGACACCGTCGGGAAGCTGCCGCCTTCGGGCAGCCATGTCACCAGATCGCCCAGGTTCATGTTATTGAGTTCCAGCAGGGCCTCGACGCCACCGAAATCGTCGACATTGATCAGGGTGCCGGGCTCGGCGCTGAAATACAGCGCCGAGTCGCCGATCCAGTAGAAATTGCCGGCCACGCCCTCGATCGGCGGCACTGCCACCGTCGGCACGCTGGGCCCCAGGACCACGCCGTAATGGTGGTCGGTCAGCAGCAGACTGCGGTTCTCGCCCACGGGGCGCAGCGCGCGGCTATCGGCCGCCTGCAGATCGGCGCCCGCCACCAGGCGCATCGACCACGACTGCGAACCGCTGGCCAGCATCGGCGCCAGCGCCCAGTTGCGGCCCTGGTTGCCATCGGCATCGGCCGGACGCAGGGCCACGGAGGCGGCGCCGCCAGGCAGCCGCACCCAGGTTTCGCTCGGCACCAGCGCGCCCTTGCGCAGCTGCAGTTCGCCGGCCAGCACCACGCCGTTGGCGGGCGTGTCAGGTTCACCGTTGCCATCGTAGTCGGGGCTGGGCGTATCCCTGACGGCGCCCACCGGGTACGGCAGCGGCACGCCGCCGGGCCAGGTCATGGCCGCCACGGACATCCCCACGGGCAGGCGGGTGCCGGCATCGAGCCGCGTGCCGCTGCCCAGCGTGACCGCCTTCGCCAGCACGGTGCCCGCCGCATACACAATATCGCCGGCGGCATTGCGCACGGCGCCGCCCAGCACCGTGCCAGCTGGCAATTCCACCTCGGCCGTCAAGGTGGCCTGCGACGGCAGCGCCGTGCCGGCCCGCAAGCTCATGGCCTTCATCGGCAAGTCGTAGTTCAAGGTGCGACCGGACTGGAAGAAGGTGTCGTCGGCCAGCGTGACCAGCTGGCCATGCGGCACGATGACGTCGGCGCCGAACGGCACGCGGCCCTTGGCCAGCATCCAGCCCTTGTCGTCCGGCGTGACCGGCAAGGCCTTGCCATCGAAGCCATCATTGATGCTGCCGAAGACGTTCAAATTGCCGCCGGCGCGCAGCACCAGCGCACCCGCTTCGCCGGAACCGGCCACGCCGGTCTGCTGCGTGTACGGATTGACGCTGGCGTAGCGGTAGCCGGACAGGTCGATGTCGCCATCGACGTGCAGGTCGCCGTCCGACGTGGCGCTGAGGATGGCCACGCCCGGACGCAGGTGGAAGGCATCCTTGTCCTTGCGCAGGCCGGATAGGCGGCCATTCATCAGCCCGTCGTTGGCCAGGGCGCCCGTCATGAACGCCACGCTGTCGTCGTGCTTGCGGTCCAGGTAAGCCTGGTTGATGACCTGGTAGGGGCGGCCGTCCGCGCCGGCGTCGGTGCCGGACGCAGCGTCGTTATACGACCAGAAACCATTGACCGTGATGGCGCGGGCGCCGTCAATGGCCAGCGGACCGGCGGCATCGATGGCGATGTCGTTGCCGGTGGCGCCGCCCACGCGCCGGGCGCTCAGTTCCAGCGTGCCCAGCGATGCGATCTGATCAGCCTTGCCGGCGGTACCGGCGCGCAAGTCCATGCGCGCGCCGGTATCGAGCACCAGGCGGCCGCTGCCGGCATCGATGTCGATCACGGCGCGGTTGGGCGCCTCGATCACCTTGCCGTAGCTGTCGACCCGCAGCACGCTGCCGTGGGCGTCGAGCAGCGCGCCGCCGGCCACGCTGACGCCGTCGCGCGCGGCCAGGCGGATGCTGCCCACCTGTTCGCCGCTGGCGTCGACCGTGCCGTTGACGGCCAGGTGGCCGCCATCCACGGAGACCGCGATTTCGCGCGCTTTCAGTTCACTGTCCAGCACCAGGTCGCCCTGCTTGAGCTGGAAGCTGCGGCTGCCGAACACGCCGCCCTTGCTGAGGCGCTGGTTCAAGCCCTTGAAATCCTCGATATGCTGGCCGCGCACGTCGAGGCCGCCCGCCGCGAACGGCACGTCGGTACCGCCCGCGTCGTAGTGGCCGCTACTGCCGCCGGCGATGCTGCCCAGCAGCGCCACGCTGCCCGCCTGCGCATCGAGCGCGGTGGCCGTCAGCTTGCCTGCGCGGTTGGAGACGGCCGAGAAATCGATGCTGGAAGCGGCCGCCTGGCGCACGTCGCCGTGGCGGCTGTCGAGCACCACCTCGCCGCCCCAGCTGTACTTGGCCACGCCGTTGAAATCGATCTTGCGGCCGGCCAGGTCGAGCCTGGCGCCATCGCCCAGCACGACGTCCTGTTCGGCGGATACGCTGAGCTTGCCACTTGGCAGCAGCACGGCCGTGTCGAGCGTCACGCTGCGCCCGTCCAGCGCCACTTCGGCGCCCAGTGCGCCGGCCAGGGTGGCCGCGTCCGGGGCCGCTGCGGCCGCCACCGATGGCTTGGCGACACGGATGTCGCCGCCCGCCTTGATCTTGTTGACGGAGCCGGCCGCGCCGGTGAGCAGCGCGGTGTTCAGCGCCAGGTTGCCGCCGCTGCGCAGATAGCCCTTGCTGGCCGTATCCCAGCCGCTTTGCGACTGGTACACCGATAACGATCCCGTATGGTTGGCGGTGATGCGCTCGCTGGCGTTGAACACGACGTCGCCAAAGCCGAGGATCAAGCGATCCATGCTGTGGATGGTGTCGGGCCGGCTGTTCGGGCCATAGCCAAACTCGACCTGGCGGGCGTCGACCTGCAGGCGCCCGCTGCCGCTGCCGGCGCCGCCAGTGGCGACCAGGCCCGGCGCGGTCGTGGCGCCGTTCCACACCAGCACATCGGTCTTGATGCGCGCCACGGCATCGCTGCCGCCGGCGCCGTAGATCGCCGGAGTGCCGATCACCAGCCGCTCCAGCGACGATTTTCCCGTACTCGCGTTGATGGTCGACAATTCGACGTTGTCATAGAAATTGATGGCGTCGCGCGCCGTCAGCGCCAGGTTTTCCAGCGCCGGCGCGCCCGCGCTGGCGTCGCCGCGCAGCAGGCGGTCGAGGATGTCCTGGTTCAGGGTCAGTCCGGCCGGCAGCGCGTCGCGCGCGGCCATGGCGGCCAGCGACGCTGCGCTGCCCACGTTGATGCCGCCCACGGCCAGCACCAGGTTGCGCGTGCCGTAGGTGGTGGCGTCGCGCAGGTTGAAGCTCTGGTCAGTGGCGGCGGCGATGGTCCCCTCGGAATACAGCGGGGTGCTGCCGCTGCACACGGCGCCCGCCGCGCAGGCGCCGATGTCGATGCGGCCCGGACCCGATCGCGGATCGATACTCACGCCGGGCGCCAGCATGTCGAGCCGGCCATTCGAGACGGCCAGCACGCTGGACGTGCCAGGCGCATACACGTAGCCGTCAGCCGAATCCCAGGCCGCCTTGCCACGGCCCAGGGTATTGATGCCGCCACCCTGCTCGATGACGATGCCGCCGGCCTTGCTATTGGTCACAAGGAACACTTCGCCAGCCTTGAGCACGGCGCCATCGCGCACCACGATGTTGTCGACGCCGCCCTGGAACTGGGCGATATTGGCTTGCTGGTTGCCGGTAACGCCGCTGTAGTTGACGGTAGGTAAACCGCCAATGCCCAGGCGCGGGGCGCCGATGGCATTCAGGGCTTCCGCCCGCACGGCGATCCCATCGAAGCCGACGGTAGGCGCGGCTGCGCTGCCGATGATTTCGTAGTTCTTGCCGGAACCGCCCAGCAGCAGCGCGCTGCCGCCGAAACCGTCCTTGCCTGGCGTGTAATTGGCCGTGCCGGCAAAGCGCAGCGCGTCGTCCGTGCCGGCCTCCGAACGCACCAGTTCGATGTGCAGCGCCTTGGCGTCGCGTTCGAGCAGCGGCCGCGGCACGCCATCGCGCACCGCCTGCGCCAGCGCGAATGCGGTATAGCTCGTTTCATTGTATTGCGAATAGCTGCGCAACACGTCGGCCGGCGTCAGCACCGCCTGCGATGGCAGCGCCGCGCGCCGGTCGGTATTGCTGGTGCCCAGCTGCACGGCGGTGGCAAACGAGCCATTGCGCATGGCCGTGGCCGACCCAACGGGCAAGCCGCCGGCGGCCAGGCCGTTCAGCTCCACCCGGAACGCGCCGGGCAGCAGCGCAAAGCTCGATGGCAGCAAGGTATACGTGCCGGCAGCCAGGCCGGGCACGCCGGCGCCGATGGTGATCTGGCGCCCCAGCGCCGGATCGCCGGCGCCATTCTCGGCCACGATGGGCGCATAGCCCGCCTGCGTGCCCGGAACAATGGCGTAGACGGGATTGGTGGCCAGGCCCGGCAGCACGAAGCCGCCTTTGCCGGACGTCTGCACCAGCGGGTTGAGGCGGGCGTCGGTCGAGCCGCCGCGGCCGGCCAGGAAGGCCGCGCCGGTCAGGGTGCCGCCGCCAGACAGGTCGAGCACGGCGCCGGCGCGCACATCGACGTGTTCGCCGGCGAGCACGACGGCCGGGTCATTGCCCACGCCCTTGTACGCGACATCGACGCCGTCCATCATGTAGCTCAGGCCATCGAGCGAGCCGCCGTACGGCATCACCAGGCCATTGGCGCTGACCGACGTCACGCTGCCAGGCAGCAGATTGGTGTGGCCCGTCACTGCGCCATTCGTATTCTGGCCCAGCGTGATTTTGCCCAGCGGCGCGCGCAGCACGCCACCCTGGTTCACCGTGCCGGCACTCAGTTCAAGCGAGCCGAACACCGAGTAGGGCAGGGCCGGCAACGGCGCGGCAGGGTCGCCGCTGCGCTCGATGGTCAGCTTGCGGGCCGGGTCGAACTCGGTGGACAGCAGCCCGAATTCGTTGATCACGTTGCGTTTGCCGACCTCCACCTTGCCGGTGGCGCCGCTCACCGGATAGATTTGCGCGCCCGCCAGGGTCAGGTTGCCGGGCGTGTACAGCGCGGCCGCCGTGCGCATGCGGATGTCGCCGCTCGAGCGCAGCGCCAGCTCGCCAAAGGCATCGCGCTTGACGACCAGGTCGTCGGCCACGTTTTGCGCGATCACGCCGTTGCTGCCGACATTGACGGCGTTGGCGAGGTCGATCAGCGCGGCATTGAGCGTCAGGCTGGCGTGGTCGTCCACGTCGGGCACGCCCAGCTTGCCGGCGCCGACGCCGCCATTGCCGGAGCCGCGCACCGGATTGGGCATCAGGTGGTCGTCGCTCTGGGTGCGGCTGGTGCCGGCCAGACGGATGTAGGGCGCCGCCAGCTTGACTTGCGCGGTGGCGGTGGCGTCGGCATGCTCGGCCAGGGCCAGTGCGCTGGCCGTCAGGCGCAGGCTCTGCCCCAGCGACAGGTCGAGGTTGCCATCAAAACTGATCAAGCCATTCGACAGCAGGGCCAGGTGGTCGAAGCCGCCGGCGGCCACGCGGTCCGCGCCCAGCCGTGCCACGCCGTAGCGCAGCGCCGGATCGCTGTCGCCCGCCTGCAGGTCGGTGGCCAGGCCGCTGTCGCCCTGGAGGCGCGACAGCACCAGCTCGCGCGGCACGCGCACCGCGTCTTCCACGCCCAGGCCCTTCAAGTCGAGTTTGCCGACGATGCCGTAGTTCGGGGCTTCGAGGTTGAGCGCCAGGGTGCCGCCGGCCGCGCCGGCGCCACCGGCGGCCGCATGCAGGCTGCCGTCGAGCAACAAGCCGCGGAAGGAACTGAGCGCAATGGTGCCGCCGTCAGCGGCCACCTGCACGCTGCCCTGGCCGGGCAGATCGAGCCGGGCGGCGGCGCCCGATGCTTCCAGGCGCGCGCCGGGGCGCACGATGACAAAGGCGTCGGCCGCCTCCACCTGGGTGGCGTCGAGTTTGTGCCTGGCACCGATCTCGATAGTGCCGCCAGCGCCCACATGGCCATACACGCCGCCCTGGGCGTCGGTGGCGGTGGCCGCGCGGCCAGCCACGTCGAGTACCGCGCGCTCGCCGATCCAGATCGACTGGGCATTGGCGCTGCCGTCCGGGCGGTTGATCTCGCCACCGGTGACTAGCGTGCCCGGCAACACGGAAATGCGGCCACCGGCCGCGCTCAATGTGCCTTCCACGGTGATCTGGCCGTTGCCGGTCAGGCTGATGCTCTTGCCGTCGTCCACGCGCAGCGTGGCGCCCTCGCCCACGACCAGCGGCGCCTTGGCGTTGCGGGTGCCGGCCGAGAGTGCGATATCGGCGCCGGCGCGTTGCTTGAGCACGCCTTTCACGGCATTTTCCTGCCACAGCGGCGCCAGCCACGGTTGCAGGACGGCGGCCGGATCGGCGCCGGTGGACAATTGGTCCGCCAGCGCCAAGTCGGCGCGTAGCACGGGCATGCTGACGTCGATGGCGGCGTTCTGCGCCACCTGCAAGCCCTGCTGGCCGTTGATGTTGTAGTGCGCAAAGCCGCGCTGGAACAGTGTGTTGTCCAGCACCAGCAGCGGCTTGACGGCCAGATCCTGCGGCGCACGGTTGCCGGCCAGCAGGCGATCGCCCGCATTCAGGGTCACGTCAAACGCGAACGCGGTACCGGCCGCCACCTTGGCGTTGAAAGCGGCCACCGGCATGCCGTTCGGGAAGGCGTTGGCCGGCACCAGGTAGCCCGAACCGAGCTTGCCGCGCACGCCCGTGAGCGTGACGCCGGCCGGCACGGTCATGCCGCTGGTGTAGCCGATGCCGTTGCTGCCGGTGACGGTGATGTATTCATAGCTGATCGAGGCCGGCGGCACCACCCAGGCGGCCGGCAGGGTGTACGGGCGCGCCGCGCTGAAGTCCGGCAAGTCCAGCAGCGGCTGGCCGGGCTGGGCCTGCGTGCTGATATAGCTGAAGTCGGTATCGAGCACGGTACCGGCCTTGATGGTGAAGGCTGCTGCCAAGGTCAGGTGCACGGGTACGGACTGGCCGGCTGGCAACACGCCATTATCTGCCAGCACGCCGCCGCCCAGCGCCACGCCGGTACCGCTGTCGATGGTCAGGGTGCCGCCGCCGTTGACGCCGTAACCACGCAGTTCGCCATCGAGCACCAGCGTCTCCGACTTGACGCCGTTGATATCGTTCTGATTCGCGCGCAAGCTGATGTCGCCGCCGCGCCCGCCTTTCAGCTTGCCGTCGGCCAGCACGGCCGCGCCCGAGGACGTGTCGATCACGCTGCCGGCCGCCAGGTTGATGCTACCGCTGCTGACCAGCGCCACCGACCCGCCGTTGACATAGGGCAAGCCGGAGGTGTTGCCCGGATCCAGCTTGAGCTGGCTCCACAGGCCGCGCGTGTCGAGCGTCACGCCGGCCGCCACATCGATGCCCACCTTTGTTCCAGCCGCTGGCGTGGCGACGGTTGTTTCGAGCCAGCCGCTGGTGGCATTGGCCTGCTTGCTGACGATGTCGCCCAGCGCAATGCTGCCGCCGCGCGCCGTCAGGCCTGCGTTGACCTTGACCTGCGGCGCATGCAGCGCGATGTCGCCGCCCGGCGTAACGTGCACGGCGGCGTCGACCTCGATGGCGCTGCCGGCGTAGGCCTTGATACCGCCCAGGTTTTGCGCGTTGAGCCAGCCGGCATCCAGGTAGGTCTTGCCGACCAGGTTTTCGGGCAGCGCGTCTTCGCGCTGGAGATTGCCGGCGCTGGCGCCGCCGCTGCCGATATGGATGGCCTGCAGCAGCGCTGCGGGATTGTCGCGCAGCTGCGCGCTGGCGGCATCGTACACGGGCGCCAGCTGGCCCAGCACCAGCTGGCCGTTGCGGGCGGCGGCCAGTTGCGACTGACGATAACTGTCGAGGCTGGCATCGCGCGCATCCTGCTGGCGCTCGCCCTGGAATACGCCCGATTCGATCGCGCCTTCCAGCACGGCCGATGTGGTTCCCACCACCACGCGGCCCGCATCGCGGCCCACGGTATAGCCGTTCTCCAGCCGTTGCTGGGCGCCGATCAGGGGATTGGCGAAATTTTCCGTCGTTTCCGCGCCCCAGCGCTGGTGGTGCGCGGCGTAGCCTTGGTAGACGCCCGTATACAGCACGTCGCCGGGCGCGGTCGACAGCCTGTACAGCTGGCCATCCTTGCCGCTGAGCCAGCTCTGGCGAATCATGCCCGTCTGGACGTCAAAAGTGCCGCCGGACACGTTGAGCAGAGAGCCGGCCTGGGTCACCAGTTCACCGCCCTGGAAAGCCACCGTGCCGCCCTGCGCCGCCCATTCGCCGATGCCATGGCCGCTGGTGTTCAGATAACCGCTCACTTCGAGCAAGCCGCCGCCCGTGTACCAGCGGTCGGTCGGATAGCCATTCGTGCCTGCCGCCACCCGCACCAGGTCGCGCCGGTCGACCCACAGGTCGGTGCTGTTGAGGGCCTTGCTGTCGCGGTTGCCGGGCGCGTCGCGCTGCTCGTTGCCCTGTGCATTGATCAGCACGTTGTTCGAAGCCATCGCCACGTTGACGCCCACGGCGCCGGAGACGTCGATGCTGGCGCCGCGCGCCACTTGCGTGCGGCGCGTGGCCAGCGCATTGACCTGGCCGCCGGTGGCCAGCGTCAGCGAACCGGTATCGAAGGCGATATCGCCGCCGGAGGCAATCTGGATCAGCGACAGGTCGCGGCGGTTGTAGGCGCCGTCGCTGGGCAGCGCCGAATCCTTGATGAGCGCGTCGCGCTGCACGTCCAGCGCGGTGGCGCCGCTGTCGTCGAGCAGCACCGTGGTGAGGCTGTCCGGCGCCAGGGTGACCAGGCCTTCGCTGCCGTCGGCCTTCAGGTGCACGGTGCCGCGTGTCGTCACGCTGGTGCTGCTGAGCAGCACGCCGGCCTGCTTCACGTCGCGGCCCGTCAGGGTGACGTCGCCGGTAAGCGCCTGCACCAGGCCGCTATTCGTCACCTTGCCGGCGCCGCTTTGCGCATTGAACTTGACGTCGACCTCGTTGCCACGCGTGCTCGAAGTCTGGTTGGCATCCGTCCCCAGGCCCTTGCGGATGACGAAGCTGTCGCCGGCGGCCAGCGTCACCTGACCGTTCGGCGCGGACAGGCTGCCGCCGTTATGCACTTCGCGCCCGGCCAGCAGCACATAGCCGCCGCCTTCCGTCACCGTCTGCGGCTTGCGCGTGCTGATCTGCGCGCCGGCCTGCACCACCACGTCGGCCGTGGCGTTGGCGTGCGTGGCCACGCTGCCGTTGAGCACCAGATCGTTGGCCAGCGTGGGCTTGAAGCCCGAGCCCTGCGTTTCGCTGTAGATGCCCTTGCGGAATTGGCTGTCGCTCATGCCCACGGCGGCGGCCACCAGACTGCGCGTGTCGACCTGGCTGCTGCCCGTAAACACGATGCCATTGCGGTTGACCAGCATCACCGTGCCGTCAGCCTTGATCTGGCCGCGGATCTGGCTGGGACGGGCCAGCGGATCGTTGACGCGGTTGAGTACGGACCAGTTCGCCAACTGGTCAAATTGCAGGGTGGTATTCTGGCCGATATTGAACGTTTCCCAGTTCAGGATCGCCTTGTCGGCCGTCTGCTTGACGGTCACCACGGTCTTGCCGTCGGCCTGCGCCTGCGTGGGGCCATTCGCGTTGAACCAGCCCGCCGTCAGGCTGTTGCTGTCGACCTTCAAGCCGCCTTCGGCCAAGCCTTCCGGCACCTTCGAGCCGGCGGCAATGGCCGCCTGGCGCGCCGCCTGCTGGGCCGCCTGCTGCACGGCGATGGCGCGTGCGGCCAGTTGCAGATTGTTCAGCGAACTTTGCAGCTGTGCATTGGCTTTTTGCTGCTGCGCCTGCTTATTGTCCGTCCCGATGATGGCCTGGCCATTCGGCAAGCGTCCCGTGGCGGCGGCCGTGCCCTGCTGCGCACCCTTGCCGGCAAACCAGGCACCGCTGAATGGCTGCTGCGCCTGCGCGCCGCCCGCCTGCAGCAGCACGGCGATGGCCAGCGCCAGCGGTTTCAATCGCACCGGGCGACCGGTCCGGTTGCCCGCCATGGCGGAGGAGGATGCGTGTTTCGTGACCGACTTGCTTCGCTGCATGGCGACATTCCCTTTTCATGTTCCGTTGCTGACCGATATCGCGAGGCGGCGCGCGGCACGCACGGGGCGGGCGGCAGGCACTGATTCGCGGCTTCCAGCAGCATTGACAGGGAACAAGGTCCGGGACTGCAAAAGGTCATGAAAATGTCATAATTGGCGAGATGCCATCGGCCTGCATCGCTAGCCAAACAGCACGATGCCGCCCGGCAGCCGCGTCACCCGCGCGCCATACGCGTCCTGGATCAGGGCGATCACATCGTCGAGGCGGTCGAGCGAAAAACTCGCTTGCACGCGCGTGTGCTTCAAGGCCTCGCCATTGAGGATCAGCTTGCCGGGACGGTAGCGGTTCACCTCGTCCACCACCTCGGCCAGCGTGCTTTGTTTAAATACCAGCAGGCGCTGGCGCCACGCGCTGACGTCGCCCTTCGCCACCGCACGCGCGATGCCGAAATGCTCGGGCCGATAACGCAGCTGCTGGCCCGCCGCCAGTTCCGCATCGTTGCCGGCCTGCGCCACGCGCAGGCGGCCCGCCAGGCAGGTCACGCACACTTCCTGGCCGAACAAGCGGATATTGAAGCGCGCGCTGCCGGCCGACACCGTGCCGTCGCCCGCCTGCACGCGCACCCTCGCCGCGCCGCGCAAGCCGGCCTGGAATTCCGCCTCGCCCGCCAGCAGTACCAGCGATGCGGCGCCATCCTGCAGCGGCGCCGCATCGAGGCGCGTCTGCGTATTCATCTGCACCAGCACACCGCCATCGAGCGCCACTTCGCGCTGCTCGCCCGTGCCGGTGGCGTAGTCGGCAGCGAGGCCCGCCACGGCCGGCCACAGGTCCGTGGGCGGGCGCAGCACCAGCAAGCCCAGTGCGGCAGCGACGGCGCCACCGAGCCAGGCGCGCCGCGCCACGTTCACGGGCGCCTGCGCCCGCTTGACGGCGCGCGCGGCCGGCGCCATGGCGCCCCACACGGCGCGCGCCTCGGCAAACGCATTGGCATGCTTGCGGCTGCGCGCGCACCAGTGGCGAAACACTTGCGCGTCGCGCTCGCTGACCTGGCCCGAGGCCAGGCGCACCACCCACGCCTGCGCTTCCTGTTCGATGACACCCATGTCGTCTTCCGCTTGTTCAGTCATGATGTTTAGACGTTTTTCCCGCCCCGGGACCGAAGCGCTGGATGAAATCGCGTCCCATGCGTTCGCAGCAATGTTCGAGTCCGGCGCGCAATTCCTTCTCCACCGTGCGGGCGGAAATGCCGAAGCGCTCGGCGATGTCGCGGTGCGGCAACTGGTCGACGCGGGCGGCGATGACGATGGCGCGCCGGCGTTTCGGCAGCTCCTGCAAGGCCCGTTCCAGTTCTTCCAGCTCGGCGCGCGCGCTGAAGGTGCGGGCCGGGTCGGCCAATTCATCGGCCATCTCGTACAGATCGTCGATATCCGGCAGGCTGAGCAGGCGCGCATTGTCGCGGCGTTGATCTTCCGCAATGTTGATGGCGATGCGCATCAGGTAGGCGGACGGGTAGCTGATCGCCTCGGGCGCATTCATCCGTTCCA
This sequence comes from Janthinobacterium sp. MP5059B, assembly GCF_001758645.1. Classification (NCBI taxonomy): domain Bacteria; kingdom Pseudomonadati; phylum Pseudomonadota; class Betaproteobacteria; order Burkholderiales; family Oxalobacteraceae; genus Janthinobacterium; species Janthinobacterium sp. MP5059B. Next base: position 227,385 of record NZ_LRHX01000009.1, read on the forward strand.
CCCGCAGATACGTTTCATGCAGCGCGTCATTGGCCAGGTCTTCCGAGCCCAGGCGGCGCTGCAAGTGGCGGCGAAACTGTCCGTAGCGTTCCAGGAACAGCTTGCGCAAGGTGGCTTTCAGCAAGTCCGGCATGGTCAGGACACCCCGGACAGGAGGTAGGGCGCGCAATCGGCGCCTGGGTCGGGCCGCGGCGTCAGTAAAATCGTCAGCGGCTGCGGCAAGCCCGCCGGTGGCGCGTCATCGATCAGCAGGCTGCGCAGGCGCTGCAGCACGGCGCGGTCGCGCTGTTCCACGCCGCTCGGTTCCAGCACATGCACGGCGCGCACCTTGCCCCGCTCGTCGAGCCACAGCTGGAAAGCCAGGCGGTAGCGGCCAAACGCGTCCGGATGCAAGCGGCACAGGGCGCGCGTGAGCGAGCGCTGCAGAACGGCCGCATAGCCTTGCAACGGCGGCGCGGCGGGAACGGCCTCGGCCGGCACGGGCGCCGGCGCCACGGGGGCGTCCGCCAGCGCCAGCAAGGTAAACGCGTTGCTGCCGCTGAAGCGCGCGCCCAGCTGCGTGCCGGCCAGCAGGCGCTGCAGCGCTTCGGCCGGCGTGTAGTCGCCGCGCACGGCCGCTGCCACGCGACCGGCCGCCAGCTGGCTGCTGACGAGCACGGAATACCCGGTCACTTCGCCAAACGCCACCAGCGCCGCATCGAGCGGCTGGGCGGGCAAGTCGAAGTGCAGGGTAGCGTGCGCGGCGGCATCAGCACCGTCCGCACCCGCAGCCGGTCGCACGAATGTCATGAATGTCATCAATGTCATCAGCAAGCAGGCGGACAGGGCATTGCCCTTTGCGGCGCGGCGGTAGGTTTGTGTCATTTTCCAGGGAAATCAACGAGAAAGCCTGCTCATGAAGTGTCTTGACTGCAATGTTGTCTGCAGAATGGCAAGATGGTAGCTTCATAAAATGACAACTGCATGACATGGCGCCAGCCCGCATCCCGGCCTGTGTCATCACCGCGACATATGACCTTGCTATGCTGGGCGCTTCACCACCGCTCCGGGAGCCGCCATGGCACACCTGTTCTTGCTGTTACTGCTGGCCTGCGCCGCCCTGTCCGCACAGGCGGACGAACACACCGTCGTCGTCAAGGCCGCCGCGCCGCAGAAGGGCTGCGTGGAAGTGGAAGTCAATGGCCAGCGCACGCAATCGATGTCATGCTTGAATGAAAAATTATTACCCAATAGCAACACACTGAACCGGCAGCCGCCCGCCCTGTCCGGCGCGGAAGCGATCGTGCAGCGCCCGTCGAACCAGCTGGGCCTGTACAACCGCGCCGCCCTCGAACACCGCATGGGCAATGCCTTTGGCAAGTCCGTCACGCCGCAGCGCCCAAGTCCCCCACCGCCCGCCAGCCCGCTGCTGCCGCCACGTTGACGCCGTTGTCAACGCACAGTCCATTTGCGCTGTCAAGATTGCGCAATCGCGCCGATTGCGTATCATTCCAGGCTTGATCGCTCTGGAAACAACCATGCTGCCCACTATCGAACAACGTCTTGCCCTTGAACTTGCCGCCAAACCGGTGCAGGTTGCCGCCGCCATCGAACTGCTCGACGAAGGCGCCACCGTGCCCTTCATCGCCCGTTACCGCAAGGAAGCGACCGGCGGCCTCGACGATATCCAGCTGCGCCTGCTCGAAGAGCGCCTGCGCTACCTGCGCGAACTGGAAGAGCGGCGCGCCGCCATCGTGGCGTCGATCACGGAACAGAACAAGATGACGCCCGAATTGCTCGACGCCGTCATGCACGCGGAAGACAAGACGCGCCTGGAAGATCTGTATCTGCCCTACAAGCAAAAGCGCCGCACGAAGGCGCAGATCGCCATCGAAGCGGGCCTGATGCCGCTGGCCGACGGCTTGCTGGACAATCCCGAACTGACGCCGGAAATGGAAGCGGGCAAGTTCCTGCGCGACGCGTTTACGAGTGCCGACGGCAACAACCCGGGCGTGGCGGATACCAAGGCGGCCCTCGACGGCGCGCGCCAGATTTTGATGGAACGTTTCGCCGAAGACGCAACGTTGCTGCAAACCTTGCGCGAATACGTGCAGGAACATGGCATCGTCGAATCGAAAGTGGTGGAGGGCAAGCAGGACGAAGGCGAAAAATTCGCCGATTATTTCGATTACTCGGAAACCATTTCCACGGTCCCCTCCCACCGCGCCCTGGCCCTGCTGCGCGGCCGCCGCGAAGGCATCCTCGACGTCACCCTGCGCCTGGACACGGAAGCGGAAAAACCGAAATGGGATGCGCCGCACAATCCGTGCGAAGGCCGCATCGCCGCCCGCTTCGGCATCAAGCAACAAGGCCGTCCGGCCGACAAATGGCTGGCCGACACGGCGCGCTGGACCTGGCGCGTGAAAAGCTTCATGCACCTGGAAACGGAACTGATGGGCGCCCTGCGCGAACGCTCGGAACTCGACGCGATCAACGTGTTCGCCACCAATCTGAAAGCGCTGCTGCTGGCCGCGCCGGCCGGTCAGCGCGCCACCATGGGCCTCGATCCTGGCTTGCGCACGGGCGTGAAAGTGGCGGTTGTCGATGCCACCGGTAAAGTGGTCGACACGGCCGTGATCTATCCGCACCAGCCGAAGAACGACTGGGATGGCTCGCTGCATACGCTGGGCCGCCTGGCCGCCAAGCACAATGTGTCCCTGATTTCCATCGGCAACGGCACGGCCTCGCGCGAGACCGACAAGCTGGCGCAGGATTTGATCAAGCAGCATCCGGAAGCGAAGATGACGAAGATCGTCGTCTCGGAAGCGGGCGCGTCGGTGTATTCCGCGTCCGAATTCGCTTCGAAAGAGTTGCCGGACATGGATGTGTCCCTGCGCGGCGCCGTGTCGATTGCGCGCCGCCTGCAAGACCCGCTGGCCGAACTGGTCAAGATCGACCCGAAATCGATCGGCGTGGGCCAGTACCAGCATGACGTGAGTCAAAGCCAGCTGGCCCGCTCGCTCGATGCCGTGGTGGAAGATTGCGTGAATGCCGTGGGCGTGGACGTGAACACGGCGTCGGCGCCCCTGCTGGCGCGCGTCTCCGGCCTGTCGGCCAGCGTGGCGCAAAGCATCGTCACCTACCGCGACATGAAGGGCGCGTTCACCTCGCGCGCAGCCTTGAAAGCCGTGCCGCGCCTGGGCGATAAAACGTTCGAACAGGCCGCCGGCTTCTTGCGCGTGATGGGCGGCGACAATCCGCTGGACGCCTCGGCCGTCCACCCGGAATCGTACCCGCTGGTGGAAAAGATCCTGGCCGATATCAAGAAGGATATCAAGGCTGTCATCGGCGAAACGGCGCTGCTGAAAACCTTGAGCCCTGCCAAATATGCGGATGAAACCTTCGGCGTGCCGACCATTTCCGACATCCTGAAGGAACTGGAAAAGCCGGGCCGCGACCCGCGTCCGGAGTTCACCACCGCCACCTTCAAGGAAGGCGTGGAAGAAATCCGCGACTTGCGCCCGGACATGATCCTCGAGGGCGTGGTCACCAACGTGGCCGCCTTTGGCGCCTTTGTCGATATCGGCGTGCACCAGGATGGCCTCGTACACATCTCGGCCCTGTCGAACACGTTCGTGAAAGATCCGCACACGGTGGTCAAGGCGGGACAAGTCGTCCGCGTAAAAGTGCTGGAAGTCGATGAAAAGCGCAAGCGCATCGCGCTGACCATGCGCCTGACGGACAGCGCGCCGCAAGCGGGCAGCAAGCCCGAGCAAAAGGGCGACCGCAACGACCGCCGCAGCATGGCGCAGCACCAGTCGCAGTCGCGCAACGCGCCCGAGCCGGCCGGCAGCATGGCCGCCGCGTTCGCCAAGCTGCGCGGTTAAGTCCATGGCCGCCGGGCATGATTTCGTCATCCTGGCGGTGGACGCCGCCAGCATGGAGGCGCAGCTGCTGCTCGATGAATTGTCGGATACGCTGCTGCGCATCAATGGCGACAGCGGCCGTTCCTCCTTCGATGTCGAAGCGGCAACTTTGCGCGGCGGCTTTTACTTGGCGCGCGATGGCGCTGGAGAACTGCTAGGCTGTGCCGCCCTGCGGCCGCTGGGCGAGGCGGACAGCACCATAGGCGAGCTCAAGCGCATGTATGCGCGCCCTGGCGCCGCCGGCGTGGGCGCGGCCCTGCTGGCCCATGTAGAGGCGCAGGCGCGCCAGCATCACTACCATGCCCTGCACCTGTCCACCCGCGTGGCAAATGGCCGCGCCGTGGCGTTTTATGCCAAACACGGCTATGCGCCCGTCATTGCCTGGGGTAAATACGTGGGCGCGGCACAATCGGTGTGCCTGGGCAAGACCTTATAAGCCTCAACGTGGCTGACTTGCCCGATTTATGACTTGAGCGCATACCCGTGCCGGCGTTTTCTTATAAAATGACGGCATCTATTTATTTACCCATCAGAGGCAGCTATGAGCGACGTACAAACCTGGATCAAAGAAACCGTGACGAGCACGCCAGTCGTGCTGTTCATGAAGGGCACGGCCCAGTTCCCGCAGTGCGGCTTTTCCGGCCGCGCCATCCAGATCCTGAAAGCATGCGGCGTGGAAAACATCGCCACCGTCAACGTGCTGGATGACCCGGAAGTACGCCAAGGCATCAAGGATTACTCGAACTGGCCTACCATTCCGCAGCTGTATGTCAAAGGCGAGTTCATCGGTGGTTCCGATATCATGAATGAAATGTTTGAATCGGGCGAACTGAAGTCCCTGCTGGATGCCTGATAGCCAGCTTGCGCGGCCGCGCCGTATCGTCGTGGCCATCACGGGCGCCACGGGCGCCGTGTATGGCTTGCGGCTGCTGCAATTGCTCGGCGCCATCCCTGGCGTCGAGACGCATCTGGTCTTGTCCGATGCGGCCGTACTAACCCTGCACCAGGAAACAGGCGTGGGGCGCAAGGAAATCGAAGCGCAAGCGCACGTGGTGCACAAGCTGCGCGACATCGGCGCAAGCATCGCCAGCGGCTCGTTTCAATCGGATGGCATGGTCATCGCACCGTGCTCGATGAAGACCCTGGCGGCCGTGGCGCATGGCTTGTCGGATAATTTGATCACGCGGGCAGCCGATGTGGTGCTCAAGGAGCGCCGCCGCCTGATCCTGATGGTGCGCGAAACGCCGTTCAACCTGGCGCACCTGCGCAATATGACGGCCGTGACCGAAATGGGCGGCATCATCTTCCCGCCCTTGCCGAGCTTTTATCACCACCCGCAGAGCATTGCGGAAATGGTCGACCATACGGTGGCGCGCGTCATCGACCTGCTGGGCATCGAGCACAGCCTGGCACCGCGGTGGAATGGCTTGAAGTCCGCTGGCGACACCCCTATCCTCTAGTTGGCGTCACGAATTAACTGGCATCACGATGCCTGACAAAAGCGTAGCGAGCGGAAGGAAGAGCTAGTCGAGAAGCGCAACCGTACTCTAGTACGGTGAGCATCGCAGGCTAGCTATGCCGACGCGCAGCAGCTTTGGTCAAGCATCCACCACTAGCGTTTTTCGAATTGCGTGGCACTTGCCTGCTTCAAATCCCTGGCTTCTTCAACCATCCTGCGGTGGGCGATCCGTTTGCGCATCACTTCCGCATGTTGCGCGGCAGTCATGGGGGGCACGGTCATCAAGTCCTTCAGCTGCGCGGTATTGCTGTAGTTACTTTTCATAAGACGGCTCAAATGCTCGGCTCCGTAGTGGATGAACTGGCTGCTTCTGATGTGATTATGCGCTGGTATTGGCCGCTGCGCCGCCGCGAGCGGGATTATTGTTAAATAATTCCGCTGCAGCGCAACATGCGAGGTCTTATTGTGCGGCAAAATCATGTCTCCAGTATGACGTTGCGCAAATAAAAGGACAGGGAGAGCACCGTCAGCGAAAGGCGGACGGCGCCGGCCGGGGATGGCCTGAATGCTTACTTTTGGTAGTTGACTCTGACCAGCATGCGAATAAATTCTCGCGCGATTTGACGATGATGTTCATCTAATCTTTGCAAATCGGCAATTAATTTCACATCGGCGGACTCAAAACGCGACAAAGCGCTGCCCGCTTCGCCATTCGGCGTGGCGCTTTCCGGACCACCAAAACGCAACCATTCCGCTGGAACGCCCAACCATTGGGCAATCATGCGCAATTTCTCTTGCGTCGGAATTGCTTCACCTACTAACCATTTCCTAGCTGCATGCACGGTAATCGGGCGCCCGTCGAAACGGATATTGAATTCCCGGGCCAGTCTGGTCGGGCTGTCTGGAGAATAATGGGCGTTTTTGAGAGCCAACTGAAGTCGCTGGCTGAAGCTTTCGCGTTCGTTAGAAGAATTCATAGGTGTACTATTTCATGTTGTAACATGAAAGTCAGTTTCTTGAATGACCATACAGATTGTTACATTTGAAAAGAGTATAAATTAACAATTAACACTCCAGCCGGGCTTTTCAGGTGAAAAAGTGGGCCAAATTTTCTCTTGCGATTCTGCGTGGCTTCGGGTCAAATTCGCGGCTAGCCTTGATTTTCGCACTGCAGCACGATTCAAAGCCTCGGTTTGGCATTACAACGTACGGTATCGGATAATGCCCTTCTCTACCGATACACGCAATGCCCATGTCATACAATTTCTTGTAGACAAAGTTTTCAGAAGGGCCATTTTGTTTCCAACATGGAAACGATATGAACGACGTACTCATAGTGAAACGTTGTTTTTTGATCGTGCCGGCTGGAAAGAATCTGTGCCTGAAAATTTTACTGCCATCGCAGCGAAAAGAATGTCGCTGTTATGCCAGGAAAGCTCTTTTTGGTGTCATCTTGGCCACCAACTCTCGATCTTAAGCGCGTTTGCGCAAGAAGAATCAATTTATTTTCAGTAATTGTTGCCTTATTCGCCAAATCCCCCCATTCACGCCTTTCTTTGTTGCAGCACGGGCAGGGCACGCTACAATAGTATTGACGTTGACGTAAACGGCACTTTGCCACCCATTACCCTGCAGCACCCATCCAGCGACCGACCACCCATGCAACCGACACCGCCCGCAGCAATGACGACCTATACCATTACCGAACTGGCGCGGGAATTCGACATCACGGCGCGCGCCATCCGTTTCTATGAAGACCAGGGCTTGCTCAGCCCGAAACGCGAAGGCGCCGGCGGCCGCAGCCGCGTCTATACGCCGCGCGACCGCACCCGCTTGAAACTGACCCTGCGCGGCAAGCGCCTGGGCCTGGCGTTGTCGGAAATCAAGAGCCTGGTCGACATGTACGAGTCGCCGAAGGATACGCGCGCGCAGATGGACCGTTTCCTGGGCGTGCTGGCGCAGCACCGGCAGACGCTGGAGCAGCAGCGCATCGATATCGAAATGGCGCTGGCGGAAATCAGCGCGCATGAAGACGCTTGCGCGCGCATGCTGGCGGACTTGAGCCTTGATAAGGCGCAAACAAACTAGGTATCCATGCGGCGGCGCTTGCCGCGCAGCGCTTTACGCGTATCGCTTTACGTTTACGTAAACGTCACAACTGAGTATCATAGCTTCACTGACCCGGCATCCATGACCGCCACACTTATAACGACGACGAGGACGACATGCTCCATCTCCCAGGCTTGACCTTTGACCACGGCGACGACATCGCCTCCCTGCGCGAAGCGATCCAACAATTTGCCGCCGCCGAAATCGCGCCGCGCGCGGCCGAAATCGACCGCACGGACCAGTTCCCCATGGACCTGTGGCGCAAGATGGGCGACATGGGCTTGCTCGGCATCACCGTCAGCGAAGAATACGGCGGCGCCGGCATGGGCTACCTGGCGCACATCATCGCCATGGAAGAGATCTCGCGCGCCTCGGCCTCCGTCGGCCTGTCCTATGGCGCCCACTCGAACCTGTGCGTCAACCAGATCAAGCGCAACGGCACGGCCGAGCAAAAAGCCAAATACCTGCCGAAACTGATCACGGGCGAGCACATCGGCGCCCTGGCCATGTCGGAACCGAATGCGGGCTCGGACGTCGTCAGCATGAAGCTGCGCGCCGACTTCAAGGGCGACCGCTGGGTCTTGAACGGCACCAAGATGTGGATCACCAACGGTCCCGACGCGGACGTGCTGGTGGTGTACGCGAAAAACGACCTGGAAGCGGGTCCGCGCGGCATGACGGCGTTCCTGATCGAAAAGAATTTCAAGGGCTTTTCCATCGCGCAAAAACTCGACAAGCTGGGCATGCGCGGCTCGCACACGGGCGAACTGGTATTCCAGGATTGCGAAGTACCGGCCGAAAACGTGCTGGGCGGCTTGGGCAAGGGCGTCAACGTGCTGATGTCGGGCCTCGACTTCGAGCGCACCGTGCTGTCCGGCGGCCCGCTGGGCATCATGCAGGCGTGCATGGACCTGGTCGTGCCTTACGTGCATGACCGCAAGCAATTCGGCCAGCCCATCGGCGAATTCCAATTGATGCAGGGCAAACTGGCCGATATGTATTCGACCATGATGGCGTGCAAGGCCTATGTGTATGCGGTGGGCCAGGCTTGCGACCGCGCCACCACGCCGGAAGCCGTGCGCCAGCTGCGCAAGGATGCGGCCGGCGCCATTCTGTATAGTGCGGAGAAGGCGACGTGGATGGCAGGCGAAGCGATCCAGGCCCTGGGCGGCAACGGCTACATCAATGAGTATCCGGCCGGCCGCCTGTGGCGCGATGCCAAGCTGTATGAAATCGGCGCCGGGACCAGCGAAATCCGCCGCATGCTGATAGGCCGCGAACTGTTTGCGGAAACCAAGTAAGTACGGGCGCGCGATTATCGACTGGGTGATGAGCTATTCATGCGAGCACAGATATGACGCACATTGCCTTCCCCAAATTGCTCTCTTCCCAGATTGCATTCGATATCGCGCGCACCATCCGCGACGGCTTCGACAAGCATTACCGTTTGTTCCGCGAAACCAGCCAGCACGCCAAGCAGTATTTCGAGCAGGGCGCCTGGGCCGCGGCGCAGACGGCAGCCCGAGAACGCATCGACTTTTATGACAAGCGCGTGCAGGAATGCGTGCAGATGCTCGAAGACGAGTACGAAGAGTCGGAGTTGAGCGACGAAGTGTGGCGCGAACTCAAGCTGCACTACATCGGCATGCTGACGGAACACAAGCAGCCGGAACTGGCGGAAACCTTCTTCAATTCCGTCTGCTGCAACATCCTGCACCGCACGTATTTCAATAACGACTATATTTTCGTGCGGCCCGTCGTGTCCACGGAATACATCGAAACGCAAGACCCGGCCCCCACCTACCGCGTGTATTACCCCGGCCAGGATGGCTTGCGCCACACCCTGACGCGCATGGTGATGGACTTCCAGCTGGGCTGCGCATTTGCCAACCTGGAGCGTGACGTGGCCCAGGTGGAAGCGCGCCTGCAGCAATTGTTTGGCGGCGACCGGCTGGAACCGAACCACCAGATCCAGGTCCTAACCAGCTTGTTTTATCGCAACAAGGGCGCCTACCTGGTCGGCAAGGGCATCAACGGCAACCGCGAATACCCGTTTGTCGTGCCGATCCTGCACAACCGCCACGGCAAGCTGGTGCTCGACACGGTGCTGTTCGAGCAGCAACAGATCGCCGTGCTGTTTTCGTTTACGCGTGCCTATTTCCTGGTCGATATGGAAGTGCCATCGGCCTATGTGCAATTCCTGCGCAGCTTGCTGCCGCGCAAACCGCGCAGCGAAATTTATACGATACTGGGCCTGCAAAAACAGGGCAAGACGCTGTTTTACCGCGACTACCTGCAGCATTTGAAACACTCGTCGGACCACTTTGAGAGCGCGCCCGGCATCCGCGGCCTGGTGATGCTGGTGTTTGCCCTGCCGTCGTTTCCGTATGTCTTCAAGGTCATCAAGGATTTCTTCCCGCCGCCCAAGGAAACGACGCGCGCGCAAGTCCAGCAAAAGTATTTGCTGGTGAAACACCACGACAGGGTGGGCCGTATGGCCGACACGCTCGAGTATTCCAACGTGGCCTTTCCCCGCGCCCGTTTTGCCGAGGAATTGCTGGCCGAGCTGAAACAGTTCGCCCCCTCGCTGATCGAGGAAGACCACGAGCAGATCATCATCCGCCACCTGTACATCGAGCGGCGCATGGTGCCGCTGAACATGTGGCTGAGCAATGCCGAGAAAGAAGGCCGCGATGACCTGGTCGAACACGCCATCGTCGAGTACGGCAACGCCATCAAGGAGTTGGTAGCGGCAAATATTTTCCCGGGCGACATGCTGTATAAAAACTTTGGCGTGACCCGTCATCAGCGTGTCGTTTTTTACGATTACGATGAAATCGAGTACATCACCGATTGCCAGTTCCGCGTCATCCCTGAAGCGCGCACGGAGGAGGAAGAAATGTCGGCCGAACCGTGGTATCCCATCGGCAAACACGATGTGTTTCCCGAACAATTTGGCACCTTCCTGCTGGGCAATCCCCGCATCCGCACCTATTTCATGCAGCACCATGCCGACCTGCTAACGGCGCAATATTGGCAGGCGCGCAAGCAGCGCATCGAAGACGGCCATATCGAGGACGTCTTCCCTTATCCGCAGCACCTGCGTTTTTGTATGCAGTCACCATCCCCACCCTTAACCGGAGATCCAACATGAATGATCCAGTCGTAATCGTCGGTGCCGCGCGCACCCCCATGGGCGCCTTCCAGGGCGACTTTGCCAACGTCACCGCCAGCGACCTGGGCGCCGTGGCCATCCGCGCCGCCGTCGAACGGGCCGGCGTGGCCCCCGATGCCGTTGAACACGTGTATTTCGGCAATTGCCTGATGGCTGGCCAGGGCCAGGCACCCGCGCGCCAGGCCTTGCGCAAGGCTGGCTTGCCCGATTCCACGGGCGCGGTGACCCTGTCGAAAATGTGCGGCTCGGCCATGCAGACGACCATGTTCGCGCACGACACCTTGCTCGCCGGCAGCGCCGACGTGGTGGTGGCGGGCGGCATGGAATCGATGACCAACGCCCCCTACCTGGTGCCGAAGGCGCGCGGCGGCTACCGCATCGGCCACGGCATGATCTATGACCACATGATGATGGATGGCCTGGAAGACGCCTATAGCCGCGATGAAAAGGGCAATGCCCGCTCGATGGGCACGTTTGCCGAAGAGTGCGCCAGCCAGTACCAGTTCACGCGCGAAGCGCAGGATGCGTTCGCCATCGAATCCGTCAAACGCGCGCAAGCGGCCACCAAGGATGGCAGTTTCGAATGGGAAATCGTGCCCGTGACCGTGTCCGGCCGTGGCGGCGACACCATCGTCAGCATCGATGAAGGCCCGCAAAAAGCCCGCCTGGAAAAAATCCCGACCTTGAAGGCGGCGTTCAAGAAAGACGGCACCATCACGGCCGCCTCGTCTTCGTCGATCAATGATGGCGCGGCAGCCCTGGTGCTGATGCGCGAATCGACGGCGAAAAAACTCGGCTGCACCGTCATCGCGAAAATCCACGGCCACGCCACGCATGCGCAGGCGCCGAACGAATTCACCACGGCCCCCATCGGCGCGGTGAAAAAGCTGTACGCGAAAACGGGCTGGAGCAGCAGCAATGTCGACTTGTTCGAGATCAATGAAGCGTTCGCGGCCGTACCGATGGCCGCCATGCACGACCTCGACATTCCGCACAGCAAGATCAACATCCACGGCGGCGCGTGCGCGCTGGGCCACCCGATCGGCGCCTCGGGCGCGCGCATCATCGTCACCCTGCTGGGCGCCCTGAAAAAAACCGGCGGCAAGCGCGGCGTGGCAGCCCTGTGCATCGGCGGCGGCGAAGCGACGGCGATGGCGATCGAACTGGTATAAGCTCTTCCTGAGCACGGGCGCGCACCGCAGTTCACGGTGCGCGCCCTTTCATTTTATTTTCAGGGAGAAAACATATGCCTACCGCATTGATCATCGGCGCCTCGCGCGGCATCGGCCACGAGCTCGTCCGTCAATACCGCCACGATGGCTGGCGTGTCATCGCCACGGCGCGCACACCGGACGCTTGCGACGCCCTCGCGCAACTGGGCGCGGAAGCGCACCAGCTGGACGTGACGGACGTGGAAGGCTGTGCCGGCCTGGGCTGGAAGCTCGACGATGAAAAGCTCGACGTGGCCATCCTCAACGCGGGCGTGTACGGCCCCCGCCACGACGGTTTCCCAGCGCAAGCCGATTTCGACCTCGTCATGCACACGAACGTGCTGGCGGCCATGCGGCTGCTGCCGATCCTGGCGCCGCTGGTGGCCAACGCGAAAGGCAAGCTGGCCGTGCTGTCCTCGCACATGGGTTCCCTGAGCGAACGGGGCAATCCCACCGGTTCGCTGTACCGCGCCAGCAAGGCGGCCCTGAATTCCGTGCTGATCGACACAGCCCTCGTGCATGGCCCGCAAGGCGTCAGCTGCGTGGCGTTCCACCCGGGCTGGGTACGCACGGACATGGGCGGCGCCGGCGCCGATATTTCACCCGAGCAAAGCGCTGCCGGCATCCGCGCCACCCTGGCCAGCCTGCCGGCCACGGACAAGGCCGTGTTCCGCAACTACGATGGCAAGCCCATCGGCTGGTAATTCCCGCATCCACTATAAAAAAATACGAGACGACGTCCCATGATACTCAATGAAGAACAGACCATGATCCAGGAAGCGCTGCGCAGTTTTTCGCGCGAGCGCCTGGCGCCCAACGCGGCCCGCTGGGACAAGGAACATCATTTCCCGAAAGAAGAATTGCAGGAACTGGCCGCGTTGGGCGCCTTTGGCGTGGCCGTGCCGGAAGCGCTCGGTGGCGCCGGCCTCGACTACGTGTCGCTGGCCCTGGTGCTGGAAGAAATCGCCGCCGGTGATGGCGGCACGTCGACCATCATTTCAGTGAATAATTGTCCCGTGTGCAGCATCGCCATGATGTACGCCAACGATGCGCAAAAGGAACAATGGCTGCGTCCACTGGCGCAAGGCGCCATGCTGGGGGCATTTTGCCTGACGGAACCGCACACGGGCAGCGACGCCTCGGCCCTGCGCACGACGGCCACGCTCGACGGCAATGAGTATGTCATCAACGGCACCAAGCAATTCATTACCAGCGGCAAGTATGCGGACGTGGCCATCGTCATGGCCGTCACCGACAAGGCGGCCGGCAAGCGCGGCATCAGCGCCTTCTGGGTACCGACGAACACGCCAGGCTACATCGTGGCGGGACTGGAACAGAAGATGGGCCAGCATTCGTCGGACACGGCGCAGATCCTGTTCGACAACTGCCGCATCCCGGCGGAAAATCTGATCGGCGAAGAAGGGCAAGGCTACAAGATCGCCCTGTCCGGCCTGGAAGGCGGACGCATCGGCATCGCTTCGCAAGCCGTGGGCATGGCGCGCGCCGCGTATGAAGCGGCCCTGAGCTATGCGCGCGAGCGCGAGAGTTTCGGCAAGCCCATCTATGAGCACCAGGCCGTGCAATTCCGCCTGGCCGACATGGCCACGCAAATTGAAGCGGCGCGCCAGCTGATCCGCCATGCGGCAGCCATGAAGGATGCGGGCTTGCCGTGTTTAAAAGAAGCGGCCATGGCCAAGCTGTTTGCGTCGGAAATGGCGGAAAAAGTGTGCTCGGACGCCATCCAGGTGCACGGCGGCTACGGCTATGTGTCCGACTTCCCCGTCGAGCGCATCTACCGCGACGTGCGCGTGTGCCAGATTTACGAGGGCACCAGCGATATCCAGAAGATTTTGATTGCGCGGGCTTTGTAAACCCCACGTCAAATGCTGGGGTCAGACCCGCCGGGTCTGACCCCGAGCGACTGCCAACGATGGACGAAAAAAAGCCCGCTAAAACGCGGGCTTGTTCCAATGTATTACCAATGCTTTAATCGTGTCATGGACGCCAGTGCTATCTGCAAAGTGCCTCCTGATTTTCGGACTCCCATGCTATCTGCATGGTGACTCCAAGTGTAAAATCGACCATCGTATCCGGAATTACAAAATCCATTTCTTCGCACTGTCACGCCATCGACATTACACCTGTCGGTCGCCGCGCTGAAACTGGATGGTGAGATAATTTGTCGCCAAATCTCAATCACTGAACGGAGTATAGCACAGATTTTTGTGCAGCGCAACAACCTTTTTAAATCAAGTCCTTAGCGCCAACGGCTTGTCTTCTTCCCCGCCACGGGCCACTCTTTCGTATTCGGAAATCACTTGCGCGCCCAGCAGCAACAGGGTGGCGCCGATTTCCAGGCTGAACATGACGACGATGGCCGTCGTCATCGAGCCATACACGATGTTGACCTGCGACAAGGTGGAAAAATACCAGACCAGCACGTGGCGCGCGATTTCCCATAAGAGGGCCGCAGTCACGCCGCCGATCAGCGCATGCGTGATCGACAGGCGCCCCACCGGCATGACCAGGTAAATCGAGCTGAGCACCAGGATTTCACCCGCCAACCCCAGCAGATACAGCAGCACGCCGGACACCCCTTCCAGGCCCCAGTCATGGCGCAGGAAGCGCACGCTTTCCTCGCCCATCACCTGCAAGCCGCCCGCCACCAGGGTGATCAGCAAGATGCCGACGCCCAGACACAGGATGTAGCAGTACGGCAGCACGGCGGAAATGAGGAAATGGCGGCGGCGGATGGCCACGCGGTGAATGAAAATCACGCTCATGGCGTTTTCCAGCACGGTAAACGCCAGCGAGCTGAAAAACAGCATGGTCAGCAGCAAGAGCCAGCCGATCACGCCCCGGTTATCGAGAAAATGTGCGATCTCGGCCACGATGGCTTTCGATTGCCCCGGCACCAGCCATTCCAGGTAATGGCCGATTGTTTGCAGCAATTCGTCCTGCGCGATCACGTGCGACAGGGCCACCACCACCAGCATCAGCAGGGGCACGATGGAGAGCAGCGAGTAATACGCGACGGCGCCCGCCAGCAGCAGGCCCTGGTTGGCGCGGAAACCCTTCAGCACCTGCAGCGTAAAGGCCAGCGGGTGGCTGAGGATGTAGGTACTGGCGTGGCGGTTGATCATGTCGGGTGCGGTGAAGAAGACGGCGCGGCCTCGTGCCGCGCCTGCAATCACACTAGCATACTGACAATCGCCCCGCTGCACCGTACGCTAGCAGACGGCCGGCTCCAACAAGGTCAGGGTTTGCCGGTCCGCATCCAGGGTCGCCAATATGCCCATCGGTATCGTGAACTGGTGGCGGATGTGGCCAAACGAGTAGCCGCTGACAGCCGGCACGCGTAAAGGCTGCAAATGCTGATCCAGGGTAGCATCGAGGGTCAGCCCGGTGTCGCCCTCGGCCGCCTCGCAATGCTCGAAGATGCCCAGCATCAAGGCCGCAGCCTTGTTAAACCCCACGGACAGGTCGAGCTGGCACAGCATGCGGTCGATGCGGTACGGTACTTCATTGATTTCTTCGAGGAAAAGGATGTGTTCACGGAAATCGGCCGCATACGGCGTGCCCGCCAGCGCGCTGACCATGCACAGGTTGCCGCCCGTCAAGCGTCCCGTGGCCTGGCCGCCGTGCACGGTGCGGATGGCAAAGTTGGCGTGCGTCTGCGCGCGGCGGTGATTGTCCAGCGCCATGGGGATCGTGTAATTGTCTTGCGGCGTCATCAGCACATTGCGCAGCTGCGTCACCGTGTAGTCGGACAACGTCGATGACGCCACGGGGCCGTGGAACGTTACCAGGCCCGTCTGGCGGCCGATGGCCAGGTGCAGGGCCGTGATGTCGGAATAGCCGATCAGTACTTTGGGGTTGCGCCGGATCAAGGCATAGTCGAGCAGCGCCAGCAGCGAAATGCAGCCGGAGCCGCCGCGGATGGCCCAGACGGCCTTGACTTCCGGATCGCGAAACGCCGCGTGCAGGTCGTCCAGGCGCTGCTGCACCGTGCCCGCATAGTTGCCGTGCACGGCGCGGATATTCGCGCCCAGGCTGGCGCGCAAGCCCAGCGATTCGATATTGCGTACGGCCTTGGCGATGGACTCCTCATCCGTAAAACCGCCCGGTGCGATGATGGCGACCAGATCGCCGTCGCGCAGGCGCGCCGGCTTGATCAATGCGTGTTGCTGTTGCATACGTTTGCCCTTCCCTTGCGCGGCCGCCGCCCACGCCGGTGTGCCTGCCGCCCCCAGGGTGGCGGCCAGCAAGCCGCCGAAGCGGCGCCGGCTGAGATTGGTCTGACTGGACATGCGGCCCTTTCCTGGAATAAAAAACGGCGACGCCAGGCGCCGCCGCACGAGGTTAGCATGCCGGCAGGATCACCGCCGGCATGGCTGCCTTACATGAACTTGTACTTCAGCTGGAACGACAGCGAACGGCCACGCGGGTCGGCTACGCGCGGGTCCCAGCCGGCGCCCACCACTTCATCCACGTTGTGCGCGGTGAACGGCGGATCGCGGTCGAACAAGTTCTGGATACCCACGGTAATCGTCGTATTTTTGAAGCCCGTGTACGTGCCCGACAAGTTATACGTGGTGTAGCTAGACACATCCGGCTTGAAACCTGGCGGCGGCGTACCCTTGCCGCCATTCGGCACCTGGTCCTTGTAGCCCGACGAAAAACTCTGGATCAGCAAGCCGCTCCAGTCGCCGCGCGACACGCCGAAGCTGGCATTGTGTTTCCAGCGCAGGTACAGGTCGCGCGTATAAAACTTGCCGACCAGTTCCTGGTATTCCTGGCCTTGATATTCCGCGAACTTGAAGCTGTCCATATACGTGCCGTCCAGGGTCGCCGTCCATTTCGCGTCCCGGATCTTGCCTTCGCCGCGCAAGCCCACGTCGAGGCCGCGCACGCGGCTGCCTGCCGCATTGATCCAGCCCGCCTGCACGTACTCGATGGTGCCGTCCGGATTGCGGTGGATGTACTGGTTCAGTGCCTGGTAGTTGGTCAGCACGATTTGCGGCGTGCGGTTCAGGATGCGATCCTTGGTATTGATGGCCCAGTAGTCGAACGAGGCCGAATATCCCTTGAATGGCTCGATGACAAAACCGACGCTGCCCTGCTTCGACGTTTCCGGCTTCAGGTTCGTGTTGCCACCCGTCTTGTAGTCGAGGCGGTCGATGGCGCAGTACTCGGGCACGCCCGGATGCTTGGCGCAGCCTTCCTGGTCGATCACGCCGTTCGGCAATTCCTGGCTCAGCGAGCCGGAGTACAGCTGCTGGAAGCTTGGCGCGAGGAAACCCTTGCTGGCCGAACCACGGAACAGCAGGAAATCCGTTGGCTGGTAGCGGAAAGCCACTTTCGGATTCGTCGTCGCACCTACCAGGCTGTAATCATCGCGGCGGATGGCCAGCTGCATTTCCAGGTCCTTCGTGACCGGCACCAGCAATTCGGCATACACGGCCTTGACGGTACGGCTGGCATCTTTCAATGCGGCATTGCCCGGCGCCAGCAGGATCTGGATGGCGTCGACATCTTGCCCGAAGCTGTAACCTTCGCGGCGCAAGTCAAAACCGGCTGCCATGGCCAGCGCACCGGCCGGCAGCTGGAACAGCTCGCCCGAAACGGAACCGTCGATCTGCGTCAGGGTTGTCTTGCCATGTTGGAAGTCGCCACGGAACTTGGTCGATTCGATCAATTGCTTGGCCGCTTCCGTCTGGCTCTGGCCGGCGCCCACCCACGGATTGATGATGCCCGTCGCCAATGCCGCGTACAGCTTGTCCGTATAGGAATAGCCATCCGTCAGCTTGGTCTTGGTGCTGCTTTCGGCGCGCGAAATGCCGGCCTTGTAATCCCACTTGGCAAAGTTACCCTCAAAGCCCACCAGCACGCGGGCATTGTCGGTGGTGTTTTCCTGCGTGCGGTTACCCACGTCATTGGCGCGCCATTTATAGGAAAGCGGCTTGGTCTTGTCGAACGAGGGGATGTAGGCCGACAGGTCCTGGTAGTACGCGCCACCGACCGGATACAGATTCTTGTTGGCGACGGTCGCCTGCACCTGCATCGGCGTCAAAATGGCCGTGGCCTTGGTGCGCGAACCGAGCACTTCGACAAACATGCGGTGGTCGGGCGCCAGCTGGAACGTACCGCGCGACAACAGATTGGCCCGTTCGACGGGGAATTGCAGCACATAGTCGGCGCCATAGTCGTAGGCGCAGGAATATTTGGTGCGCAGCGGCGAGGTCACGTCTTTCCACAGCTCCGTCTGGTACTGCGACATGCCGGCGATGCTGTCGCACTTGCCCTGGAAGCTCAACGGATTGGCTTGCAGGTATTTATTCGCGTCGCCGGGCAGCTGGAACGAGGCGCCCAGCGCCGTGCCGGCACCCGCCATCTGGTTGGCGAACGGCGTGCCCGTGGTGTCGGGCGACAGGCCGCGGCCCGGCTGGAAGCCGTTGACGAAGGAGCGGTCGCTGCCATTCAGGCGCTGCGCCTTGTCGACGGTCAGGCTGGCCATGATGTTATAGCGATCGCTTTCCAGCGAGCCCGTGCCGGCCAGGAGCGAGGCGCGACGCGTGGCGCCGCCGCCTGCCTGCGTGTCGTTGGTGGAAACGGACGCTTCCACGCCGCTGTAATTGGTTTTCAGAATGAAATTGATCACGCCGCCGATGGCGTCCGTGCCGTAGATGGCCGAGGCGCCATCCTTGAGAATTTCCACGCGCGAGATCGCGCCCAGCGGTATCGAGTTCAGGTCGACCGACTTGCCGCTGGCGCCATGCGTGGCGATGCGGCGGCCGTTCAACAGCACTAGGGTGCTCGACGGTCCCAGGCCGCGCAGCGAGGCGAACGAGGCGCCGCCGCTGACCCTGTCGGCATCCGCGCCAAACACGTTATTGCCCGAAGTCATGTTATCGGCGCCCGTGCCATTCGCCGACAGCGTACGTACCAGTTGCTCGGTCGTCGTGATGCCCTGCTTTTCGATCTGTTCAAACGAAATGACTTGCACCGGCAGCGCGCCTTCCTTGGCGACGCGTTTGATGCTGCTGCCCGTGACTTCGACCCGTTGCATTGCTGGTGCCGCCGCTTCCTGTGCCATCACCGGCCCCACCACCCCCATCAATGCCACCAATTGCGCTAGCTTCTTCAATTTCACGGGTCTCTCCTTTATTTGGGCAATCGAAACTTGAGTTCTCAAGTCAGGCTGTTTTTTTCACGTCGCAACTGTCTGTCTCGCAGTACATTTTTTTATGACATTTGCGCATGACTTTATTTGTTTTCATTTTCAGAGTAGCGCGATGCATCCGGGCCCAGCCAATGAAAAATGCTTTCCTAACCATAACTTTTTGGAATGAATGCCCTTTTCAGTGACATGGTCACTTGCCTGCGGGGCTAGCCCTGCTTTTATCCACGTCCAGATAGCGCCAGGACGTGAATTCCACGGGGTGGCGCCTGTAGTTTTTTAGCCACGGTTGTTGCAGGTCGGCAGAGATGGGATGCGTCAGCAACACCCACGGCGTGTAAGCGTGGATCAGCTGAAACAGGTCGAAGTACAGACTGCGTCGGCGCGGTGTATCGGATAGCAGGCGCGCCTCCTCATAGCGTTTATTGTAATCGGGCAAATTGAAGCGGGCATAGTTGGCGCGGCCAACGTTGCCACCATACAACAATTGCATAAAGTTATCGCCATCGGGGAAGTCGGCGATCCAGTTGGTTTCGAACATCTGCACCTTGCCAAGGCGCGACGCCTTGATGATTTCCGTCTTCTTGTCGCTTTTAAATTCCACGCGCAGGCCGATGGCGTTCAGGTTGCGGCGCCACAATTCGTCGCGCAAGCGTCCCACCGTGCTCGGTTCCGTGTGCATGGTGAGCAGCAAGGGTGTGCCGTCCGGCTGGGTGCGGAAACCATCGGGACCCGCCTTGTAGCCGAAGCGGTCCAGCAGGGCGCGCGCCAGCACGGGATCGTAGGCGACGGGGCTGCGGTAGTGCTTGTCGTAACCGAGCACATTCGGCGGCAGCGGCGACTGGGCCGGCAAGGCCAGGCCTTTTTTGAGCAAGGCGATGTCTTCGCGGCTGTTATAGCTGAGGGCGATGGCGCGCCGCAGGGCCAGCTTGTCCTTGCTCGTGCCGCCCAGCACGGGATCGTCCATATTCATCCACATGTAATACGTTTGCAGCACGGGAAAGCGCGTCAGCTGCAGCCCCTTGGCAAGCAATGCCGGTTTCAGCGCGCCATTTTCCAGCACCATATCCGTCATCGACTCCGGCACTTGCTCCAGATAATCGAATTCGCCTTTCAGGAAACCCAGCATGCGCGATTGATATTCCTCGACGATGCGCACCTCGATGCGCTCGACCAGCGGTAATTGCTTGCCTTCCAGCGCGGTCGCGATGGTACGCGCCTCCAGCGGCAAGGCGGCCAGCGCCTTGGCCTCCGTATGAAACACGGTGGCACGGAAAGTCGGGTTGGCTTGCAGCACAATCTTGTCGCTGCGTTTCCATTCCTTCACCAGGAACGGCCCCGTGCCCACGGGGTGATTACCGATCTGCCCTGCCGCCGGGTACGCTTCAGCCACTTCGCGCGCCACCACCGCTGTTGCCGGCATCGCCAGGTAAAACAGGAAGTTCGGATCGACGCCGTTCAGGCGGATGCGCAGGGTGTATTTGTCCAGCGCCTGCAGGCCGGCGATCGGCGTGTCGTAGCTGAATTTGGCTTTCAGGGCCGCATCGCCCACCAGCTTGTCTTCCAGCAAGAACAACCACGGCGACTTCAGGCTGGGGTCATACAGCCGCGTCAGGCTGTACACATAATCCTGCGCCGTCACTTCGCGCGGCTTGCCCTTGAAGGCGGGATCGGGGGTGAAGAAAATACCGGGCTGCAAGTGAAAGATATACGTGCGTCCGCCATCTTCCACGGTCGGCAAGCCGCGCGCCGTGTTGCCCTGCAGCTGCACCGGGCGCGCCAAGTAGTCATAGCGCAAGAGCGGGTCGAAAATGTTTTCCATCAAGTTCAGGCTGGCCAGGTCCGATGCCACGGCCGGGTCCAGGCCCGTCTCGCTGGTGCTCAAAAACAAGTGCAGGGTCTTGCCGGCGCGGGCGGCATCTGCGGCGGCATGGGCCGGTACCGTGAAAAGCGTCAACAGGGCCAGGCCGGCGGTGCAGGCGGTTTTGCGTAAAAACATCATCAGTGATCCAGTGCAGACAAAGGTAAGGAACAGCGCTAAGCGACAGGCATCCCCCACACTACGCGGGCAAGCGACGGGGCGCCAATGAAAACAGGCTGCCAGCTTATAACTTTTTGGCATGCGATTGCTGCATTCTTTCATCAACTCGTATCGGGCTACCCCTATACTTTGTTTGCAGACATTTTTCACTCCCGACACACAGAACTGATCGCATATGGCACTTAATTACATCTGGTCCGGCTTTTTCCTCGTTGGCTTCCTGGCCGCAGTGCTGCAGTGGCTGTTTCTCGGCGATACCGATATCTTCAAGCGCATCATCGATGGCACCTTCGAGACGGCGCGCATGGGAGTGATGGATATCGCCCTGCCGCTGGCCGGCGTGATGACCTTATGGCTCGGCATCATGAACATCGGCGAAAAGGCGGGCATCGTCGGCTGGCTGGCCAAAGTGATTGCACCCTTCTTTTCGCGCATCTTCCCGGAAATTCCGAAAGACCACCCGGCCACGGGCCACATGGTGATGAATTTCTCGGCCAACCTGCTGGGCCTGGACAATGCGGCCACGCCGTTCGGTTTAAAGGCCATGGAAAGCCTGCAAACCTTGAACCCGAACAAGGAAGAGGCGACGAATGCGCAAATCATGTTTTTGGTACTGCACACCTCGGGTCTGACCCTGATTCCGCTGGCCATCATGGCGCAGCGCTCCATCCTCGGCGCGGCAGACCCGTCCGACATCTTTATCCCCTGCATGATCGCCACCTATGTGGCCACCATGGTCGGCATCATCACGGTCTCCATCAAGCAGCGTATCAACTTGCTCAACCGGGTCGTGCTGGGCTGGATGGGCGGCATGACGAGCGCCATCGTCGCCATGATCTGGTACTTTACGCAATACCTGACGAAACAGGAAATCGAGCTGGTGTCCAAAGTGGTCAGCAACCTGGTATTGATCAGCGTGATTGCCATATTTATTATTGGTGCGCTGCGCAAGAAGGTGAACGTGTACGACGCCTTCATCGAAGGAGCAAAAGGCGGCATCCAGACCTCGATCACCGTGATTCCCTACCTGGTCGGCATGCTGGTAGCCATCAGCGTGATCCGCAATGCGGGCGTGTTCAATTTCCTGATGAGCGGCATGAACTGGTTCTTCGCCAACCTGGGTATCAATACGGACTTCGTGCCCGCCTTGCCGACCGCCATGATGAAGCCGCTCAGCGGCTCCGGCTCGAAGGCCATGATGATCGACGCCATGAATACCTACGGTGTCGACTCCTTCGTCGGCCGCCTGGCCTGCGTCTTCCAGGGCTCGGCCGACACCACCTTCTATATCGTGGCCCTGTACTTCGGCTCGGTGGGCATCCGCAAGACGCGCTATGCCATCACGGCCGGCCTGATCGCGGATCTGGCTGGCGTGATTACCGCCGTCTTCGTTGCCTACGTCTTTTTCCACTAAGGAGCACCATGTTACGTCCTGTTCTGATGGCTGCACTGTTGGCGGGTCTTGGCCTGTCGACTGCCCACGCGCAATTGCCCGAATCCGTGAGCCTGCTGCTGCGCAGCGCAAATATTCCGGAAGACGCCATGGGCGCCATCGTCTTGCGCGGCAACGCCACCGTGCTGTCGCATGGGGCCGAGCGCAGCATGCAGCCCGCGTCCACCATGAAGCTGGTGACGACGGCCGTGGGCCTGGAGCAGCTGGGCCCCATCTTTCGCGGCCGCACGGAGTTGCGCACCAGCGCCGATGTCATCAATGGCGTGCTGAAAGGCGACTTGATCCTGCGCGGCGGCGCCGACACGGATTTCAATGCGGACGTACTCGCGCACATGCTGCAAACCCTGCGCAACCAGGGTATCGTGAAAATCAAGGGTGATTTGATCCTCGACCGCCAGCTGTTCCAGCCGGCCCGGCCCGATATCGGCGCAGCACCGTTCGACGAATCCGCCGAATTCCGCTACAACGTCATTCCCGACGCCTTATTGCTGAACACCAATCTGCTCGATATCAACATGAACTCGACGGAGCGGCAATTGAGCATCCTGATGCAGCCGCCGCTCGAAAATGTCAGCATCACGAGCGACATGAAACTGGTCAAGGGCAGTTGCGCCAGATGGGAAGACGGCTGGCGCCCGCCCGAATACCGGCGCGATGCGAACGGCAAGCTGCAGGTGATTCTGCACGGCACCTTCCCGCAAAATTGCAGCAAGGCCACCAGCATCAACGTGCTCGACCGCAACGATTATGCGGACCGTTTGTTCCGTGCCACCTGGAAACGCCTGGGCGGCACGATCACGGGCACGGTGCGCGAAGCGCCGGCAACAGGCTTGCCGCCAACGGCCGAACCGGTCGGCACGCGCATGCTGGCCGACCACGTGGCGCGCGCCTTGCCCGAGGTCTTGCGCGATATCAACAAGAGCTCCGACAACACCCTGGCCCGTACCTTGTTCCTGAGCCTGGGCAGTTTGCAGAGCGATGGCTGGCTGGGTAGCCGCCCCGTCGCCATGGCGGCGCCGGAAGACACGGCCAGCCGGGCACGGCAAGTCATCCAGGAATGGTTCCAGCGGCACAATATCGATACCCAAGGCATGCTAGTCGACAACGGTTCCGGCTTGTCGCGCACGGGACGCATTGCGCCAGCGCAAATGGCCGGCGTCCTGCAGGCGATGCAGCAAAGTCCGTGGGCGCCCGAGTTCCAGTCCAGCCTGCCCATCGTCGCGCTGGACGGCACCATGCGCAAGCGCCTGTTGAACAGCCCGGCCGCCGCGCGGGCCCGCATCAAGACGGGAACGTTGAAGAATGTCGTCGCCATCGCCGGCTATGTGCCCGACGCCAACAACCAGCTGTGCGTGGTGGTCGCCATGATCAATAGCGACCTGGTGGGCAATGGTAATGGCCGCGCAGCGGTCGATGCGCTGATTGAATGGGTCGCCAGGAGCGGCGCCACGCCGGTAGTGGCCGGCCAATAAAACCAAGAAGAAGGCAGCGCGTAGCGCTGCCTTTTTTTCGCCTGCTGAACCGAACCACCGGGGTCAGACCCTCCACACCGCCAACGCCAGATTCGACGCCAACGCGCGAGGGGGTCTGCCCCCAGCCTTCGTTTGGGGTTCGCCATCACAAACCGCCAGACGAAAAAAAACCCGACCATTTCTGATCGGGTTTTTCTCTTACTGCGAATAACAAGCCTGACGATAACCTACTTTCACACTGGTTGCAGCACTATCATCGGCGCAAAGTTGTTTCACGGTCCTGTTCGGGATGGGAAGGGGTGGGACCAACTTGCTATGGTCATCAGGCATAACTTGTACTGGCGCTTGTCTCCTGTGGGACGACAAGGCCATGAATCTGGAAGAAGCAAAGATTGGGGTAATGACTGGTAGTATCAACACACACGCAACGTTGTACCGTCTTATCCTCTGTACCTGCTAAGGTTATAGGGACAAGCCGTACGGGCAATTAGTACTGGTTAGCTTAATGCATTACTGCACTTCCACACCCAGCCTATCAACGTCCTGGTCTCGAACGACCCTTCAAAGAGCTCAAGGCTCTGGGAAATCTCATCTCAAGGCAAGTTTCCCGCTTAGATGCTTTCAGCGGTTATCTCTTCCGAACTTAGCTACCCGGCAATGCCACTGGCGTGACAACCGGTACACCAGAGGTTCGTCCACTCCGGTCCTCTCGTACTAGGAGCAGCCCCC
>NZ_LRHX01000010.1:0-388509 GCF_001758645.1 Janthinobacterium sp. MP5059B
TGCCATCGGTGCGCGAAAAAGTGCGCCGTTCGCGCACATAGCGGGCAAAGATCAGCGGCGTCAATTCCGGCTGCAATTGCAGGCCCAGCTGCGTGGCCGTCAGCCAGAAGCGCTGCATGGCGCGGCCACGCAGCTGGGCCTGCAATTGCNGCCGGAATTGACGCCGCTGATCTTTGCCCGCTATGTGCGCGAACGGCGCACTTTTTCGCGCACCGATGGCATGCAGGAGCTGGCGCAGGAGCTGGCCGCGCAATGCCAGGCCGTGCTGGGCGCCACGGCGGTTGAGCGGGCCGTGTTTCTCGGGCGCATAGGCGCCGGGCCGGCGGCCAGTGCGCGCTCGCTGCGCCGTCCGCTGCAAGACTTGCTGGTGGCGCCAACGGCGGGGCAGTAAGGCGCGCGTGACGCCATGCGCGCGCCTCAGCCTTGTCGGCGCCGTGGCGCCAGGCTGGCCAGCGCTGCCAGGCCAGCCGCCAATAGCGGCAAGGTTCCCGGCAGCGCCACTGGCGTGACGCCTGGCACGTAGACCAGTTCGGAACTGTTCAGCATGTTTAACACCAGCGTGTAGTTGCCCGCCACCAGGTGATCCGTGACGGCACTGTACTGCCCGCCGCACGTCGTGCCGATGCCGGTGCCTGTGGGTGCGCCGCAGCCGCTGGGGTCGTAGGTGAACATGCTGCCGCTGGTGAGCGGCGTTTGCGCGTAGCCGGTATTGAGGTTGGCGGCATCGGCCAGTTCGGTGCCGCCCAGGATGCCGGAGCCGAGGTTGCCGTCGGGCGCCCAGCTGAAGACGATCTGGCCATGTTCATCGATGATGCTAAACGTCATCGCCATATTCGTGGTGGCCGCCGAGCCTGTGCCGGCCAAGGCGTCCAGGTACAGCTGCATGAAGGGCAGGGCCTGGAAGTCGAAGGCCATGGTTGCGCCCGGTTGGCCGACGACAAAATTGACGGTCATCGCGGTGCTGGAACCATTGCGTCCCGAGGCGTCGGCGCTGCCGCCGCCCGCCAGGAAGGTTTCTGCCGCGTTTACGGTGTGTGTGCTGGTCGAGCCCGGTGGAAAGGGGGGGATTTGCGAGGTGACGATTTGCGCCTCGCCGCGCGCATACGAGGCATTGCCCATGCCTTGCCGGGTAAAGTCGTTTTCTCCCTTGGTGACGGCGCCGCGTGTCGCTTGCGGCGCGTCGATCTCATTGCTGCCGCCGTTGATGATGCTGCTGCCGTTGAGCGTGGCGGTGGTGCGCGACAGGTCGATGTTGCTGAGCAGGGAGACGGAGCCGGAGGGATTGCTGATGACCAGGCCAAAGACACTGGTGTACGAATAGCCGTAGGCGGCGGCGCTGGCGGTGCCGCTGCTGGCCAGCAGCAGAAAGGCGAACAAGACCGTTGGCAGTCGGGTGCAAGAAAATGTCGTCATGAAAAATCCTCATCTCCTGATCGGCCGCGTTGTAAGGAAAACCGACAGGCTTGCTACATAAAAAAGGCGAGGAGAGCCTCCCCGCCTGTGAATCCCCCTGTTGCCTGGTTCAGGCGGCAACCTTGCGGCGACGGGCATAGCCCAGGCCAGCCAGACCCAGGCCCAGCAGAGCCAGGGTGCCGGGCTCAGGCGCGGCCTGTTTCACCAGATCCACGCTTTCCACCGCATTCAGGGTCAAGGTGTAGTTGCCGGCTGTCAAAGCATTGCTGACGGAGCTGAAGTTGCTGCCGCACGCGGTGCCGACACCGGTGCCCGTGGGCGTGCCGCAGCCGGATGGGTCGTAGGTGAACAGATTGCCGCGCGTGAGGAAATTGGTCGCCAGGCTGGTGTTCAGGTTGGCGCCATCGGCGTTTTCCGTGCCGCCCGAGATGCCCGAGCCGATCACGCCATCGGGCGTCCAGTTGAACACCGTTGCGCCGGTCGCATCCGTGATGGTGAAGGTGACGACCAGATTGGCCGTGGCGGTGGACAGCTGCCCGACCGTGCTTTGCAGGAAGACCTGCATGAAGGGCGAGGCCAGGAAATCAAAGCTCAGCGTTGCCGTGGGCGAACCGACGATGAAATCGACGGAGAAGCCCGTGGTCGAGCCATTGCGCCCGGACGCATCGGCCGTGCCGGCGGGGCCGTCCAGGTGGGCTTCGGCCACGTTCACCACCTGGGTGGAGGTGGAGCCGGGCGGGAACGAAGGGAACTGCGTGCTGACGATCTGCGCATCGCCGCGCGAATAGGTGTTGGTGGGGCCTTGCTGCGTGAAGTCGTTCTCGCCTTTGGTGACGGCGCCGACGTTGGCGCGGAGGGCATCGAGCGAGCCGGCGCCGCCATTGATGACGCTTACCCCATTCAGGGTGGCCGTGCTGCGCGAGATGGTGGTGCTGTTGGCCACCGTGATCTGACCCGTTGGCACGCCGATCACAAGGCCGAAGATGTTGTTGTAGGAATAGCCGTAGGCGCCCGCCTGTGCGCTACCTGCGGCGCACAGCATGGCCAGTGCCGCTGCGGCCGGGAGCAGTTTCAGTTTCGAGAGTTTCATTGTATTCACCTCGTGGTTGAGTGAGTCTGGAAGTCTTGCTGAGTCCTGTCGGCAGGTGCTCATGGCCAGTACCTAGCGACTTCCATGCCAACGCATGAGGCCCTTTTGAAATCAATGACTTGGCGTGTTTTTGTTGATGCGGTGCAGGCTTTGCCGGACTCGCTGTAAGAAAAACCGACGCTGCCCGTCAAGGCTGGCTGCCTAGAGGCAACGAGCCCAGCAGGGCGTGCAGATGGGGTAGCAAGCGTTGCCCTGGCACATAGTCGCGCATGGCCGTGGCCAGCTGGCGCGCCGCCAGCTTGGCCCTGCCATCGTCGAGCATGCGCGTGGCGGCATGGCGCAGGGCGGTTTCCTGGAAGCGGTCGGCGCGCAGCAGCAGGCCGGCCCCGGCCCCCGTGATGCCGTGCATGTTGAGGAATTGATCGAGGTTGCCGGCGATACCGATGACGGGTACGCCCGCCGTCAGCGCCTGCTGGCTGGTGGGGCTGCCGCCGTTGCAGATCACCAGGCTGGCGCGCCGTGCGGCCACATCGCCCGGCAGAAAGGGCGCGACATAGGCATTCGGCGGCACGGCGTCGACGCGGATGGTGCCGGCCGTGGCTGCCAATACGGTGACAGGCAGGGGCGCCAGCGCGCGCAGCACGCGCGGCAGCAATTGCCCCTGGCCGGAACTGCCCAGGGTGACATAGATGATGGGCCGTCCGCTGCTCAGTTCCGGACGCTGCCACCAGTCCGGCAAGTCGAGCGGCGGCGCCCAGATGATGGCGCCCAGGTAGTCGTGCGTGGACGGCATGGCGTGCGGCGGGAACAGTTGCGGAATATCCGCATACAAGGTGCGGTCGGCATCCGTATAGATGCGCCGCAAGTCGCTGCCCAAGGATGGCAGGCCATGGCGGCGGCGCACGCGGTTCAGGGGCACGGCATGCGAGGCGAAGGCCAGCGGGCGGATCAGGCGGAACAGGGGGGCGGCCAGCCAGATCGGCAGCAGGCTTGTCAGGGGCAGGCTGGGCACCGTGTAGTGCTGGCGCACGTACGGACTCCAATAGGCATTGCTGAGCGTAATGTAGGGAATGCGCTGCAGGCGCGCGCTGACCGACAGCGACAGGCGGAAGTCGCCGATCACGAGATCGGGCTGGACCGCATTGAGCAGGCGCAAGTCGTCTTCCACGTACGCGTGCAGGGTGCTTTCCGTGTAGACAGGCTTGCCGTGGGCCAGCGCCTGCAGGAATTGCAGCGATGAAATGCTATCGATGCGCCAGCGCCGGAAGGAGGCTTGCTTGAAACAAAAGTCATAGCCATCGGCGCAGGCAAAATGCACCTCATATTTGTCCTCGTCGAGTCCCTGGGCCAGGCTCAGGGGGCGGCCAACGTGGGCCAGGGTCACTGCCTCGGCCATAAAGAGGATTTTCTTGCGCGCCATGGGGATCGCTTGCACTCGCAGGAGAGAGACCTGCCAGGTTGGAGTGGCGCCACGCCGTTTAGTTCCCCCGTCGCGTGCCACTGGCGGGCGCCAGGATTTGGCCGCATCGGCTAGAGTGGGGCAAAGGAGGTCACATGCAAACCCAATTCCGTCCTGCCCTGTTGCGTGCGCACAGCACGCCCGAACCCGATATGCCGCCGCCGGAAGGCGATCCCGTCACGCCGCCGCCGGAAACGCCGCCCCACATCGAGCCCGTGCCCGTCGAGGAACCGACGCCGCCGCCACCGCCCGTGAAAATGCAGTGACGGGGCGCGGTGCGCCGCCGACATGGCGGTGACGGGGAGATGTGCGCCGTGTTTATTTCCGATCGGAAATGGACTGCGCGGTGGCCGCCGGCGCCACGCCATTTAAACAACAAAAACGTCAATAAATGTTGCCGAGTGGATACAAATCAAACTCTAACTGTCGAGTGTCATGCGGCCGTCACGATTCTGTTCTTATAATGAGACATCATAAAAATTCTTGTACAGGAGACCATCATGGGCAATTCCTTGCATAACAAAATCTACCTGGGCCGGCGGCCTGTGATGACCAGCAAAAACCTCGTGGCGCTGGCCCTGGCGGGCGCCGTGGCGGGTTGCGGCCTGGCCTGGCTGCTGCTGCGCAACTATAAATAAGGGCTGTCCTGCCCGTCTTCCAGTCAGCCGTCCGCCGCGCGGGCGGTGACTGATTCACGTTGCCTGTTGCCGATGCGCAGCGGGGCGCGTACCATGGGGGCCGAACACCTGGCCTTTTATGGAAAAGTAATGAAGAACGAGAAATTAACAACCGATGAATATGACGCGCTGGAGCAAGTTGCACGCGGCATCAAGACCGAGCGCCCCAGCGCTTGCGTTGCCCGCAATGCCAAGCGCCTGTCCGGCCTGAAGCTGCTCAGCTATGCACGCGATGGCCGTCTGTCCATCACCGAGAAAGCACAGCAACTGCTGTTCCTGCGCCGCTGCATCATGGGGCTGCGCGCCGTCGCCACTGATCCCCTGACCAAGCTGGAATCGGATGTGGCTTACTTCCTGGGCAAGAAAGCCCACATCGTGGCGCGCGCCGAAGGCGAAGGCTACGACATTTCCGACAAGGGCCGCGAGTCGCTGGCCGACATCGACACCCTGGGTCTGTAAGGCTCACAACCGGCCCTCGTGGCCGGTTTTCACATCTCCCCTCACTTTTAATTTCCCCCTTTGGAGAATACTTTGGACAGCGCGATGAACTGGTCGGCCCACGAACTGACGATGACGGTCTTGATGACGCCCGATATGGCCAATTTTTCCGGCAACGTGCACGGCGGCACCATCCTGAAATACCTCGACAGCGTCGCCTATGCCTGCGCCAGCCGCTATTCGGGCAGCTATGTGGTGACCCTGTCGGTGGACCAGGTGATGTTCCTGCAGCCTATCCACGTGGGCGAACTGGTGACGTTCCTCGCGTCGATCAATTACACGGGCACGACGTCGATGGAAGTGGGTATCCGCGTGGTGACGGAAAACATCCAGCAGCGCCTGGTACGCCACGCCAACAGCTGCTATTTCACGATGGTGGCTGTGGATGCCAACCGCAAACCGGTGGCCGTGCCGCCGCTGGTACTGGAAACGCCGGAACAGCACGCGCGCTTCGAGCAGGCCAAGCTGCGCAAGCTTTCGCGCCAGAAAGTGTCGAAGAAATAAGTCGTTGCGGACATAAAAAAACGGCCACCAGAGCGATCTGGTGGCCGTTTTTTATTGCTTGCCGCCCGTGGGCGGCATGGCGCCGTGATTAACGGTCGCCGTAGCTGCGGCGTGCGCCGTCGGTGCTGCGCGGGTTGGAACCCTTGTAGCCGCCGCCGGTGCTCGGTGCGCCGTCTTTGCGTGGTGCGCCTGGCTTGCTGAACGTGCGTTGACCTGGCTTCGCGCCGCCACGGTTGTCGCCTGGTTTCCAGCCGCCTGGACGGGCGCTCGAACGTGGAGCCGATGCCGTTTTCTTAGGCTCGAAACCTTCGATGACATTGACCGGGATCAATTGCTTGGTGAAGCGTTCGATACGCTTGACGTTCATGCCTTCAGCGTGGTTCACCAGCGAGATGGCCAGGCCATTGCGGCCAGCGCGGCCGGTACGGCCGATGCGGTGGACGTAGTCTTCCGGGAACTTCGGCAGATCGTAGTTGAACACGTGGGTGATCGTTGGCACGTCGATGCCGCGGGCGGCAACGTCGGTGGCAACCAGCACCTTGACCTGGCCGCGGCGCATGCCGTCCAGGGTGCGGTTACGCGCGCCCTGATGCATGTCGCCGTGCAAGGCGGCAGCCGAGAAGCCGGCGATGTTCAGACGGTCGGCGATGGTGTCGGCGTCACGCTTGGTGGCGGTAAACACAACAGCCTGGTCCAGCGATTCGTCGCGCAGCAGGTGGTCCAGCAGGCGATTCTTGTGCGACAGGTCGTCGACGAAGTGAACGCGCTGGGTGATGTTTTCATGCTTGTTGCTCGAGCTTGCCACCTGGATGACCAGCGGGTTCTTCGTGATGCGGCGAGCCATGTTGCCGACGACGCCGTCCAGCGTTGCCGAGAACAGCATGGTTTGACGGCCTTCCGGCGTCGCTTCCACGATCTTTTCGATGTCGTCGATGAAACCCATGTCCAGCATGCGGTCGGCTTCGTCCAGCACCAGGATTTCCAGTTGCGAGAAGTCGATCTTGCCCGAGTCCATGTGGTCGATCAGACGGCCGGGGGTAGCGACCAGGATCTCAGGATTCTTGGCCAGCAATTGCATCTGTTTAGGGTAAGGCATGCCGCCCAGGATCGACACAGCCTTGATGCGGCGGATGCCGGTGCTGTACTTGTCGGTATTGGTGGTCACTTGCAGGGCCAGTTCGCGCGTTGGCGTCAGCACCAGAATTTTTGGCTGGGCAGCCTTGAAACGTGGACGCTCGCCGCGGGCGCGCGATGCTTGCATTTCCTGGTTCGGCGTCTTGCCGGCGGCGCTTTGTTCGGCGCTGGCCAGTTTGTGCAGCGATGGCAGCATGAAAGCTGCCGTCTTGCCCGAACCGGTCTGCGACGAGACCAGCAGGTCACGGCCTTCGATCGCGGCTGGAATCGCTTGCGACTGTACCGCGGTTGGCGCGGTGTAGCCCGATTCGGTCAGAGCGGCGATGATGGACGGATGCAGGCCTAAGGATTCAAATGTCATTCTTTTTCTTTCGTGAAAATCAGCGTTCTTGCAAAAAGCAGAACGCAAAATAGCAACGCCAACCAAAACGAAATGACTCAACTAGAAAGAAATTTCGGCACAAAAGCTTTGCGCCGGGACGGTGTCAGGTGCGACACACAAGGCGGGAGGGCTTTATAAGCGGCATCCTGTGGATGCGCTAAGGCTTGCGAAGCTGCTAAGTTTGTAGTGCATGTAACTGCGGTGTTGCCATCGCTTCAAGGAAACATATTGCAGCGCACAACGACACTATACCGTATTTGCAGCCGTTTTGCACGGCTTAAATGGGAAGAAACGACAGTCCTACCACGTTTTGATCATGTTTCCTATGTGAAATCAGTAAGAATACGTAGTTTTCTTCCGTTTAATGGAGCATGGCCACGATGTCGGCGGGCAGCGGCGGCGCCTGTCGCGTTTCCCTGGCCAGGTTGATTTGCCGGGCCGCTTGCGCCACGTCGACCAGGCTGCGTTCCAGCTGGTAAGTCCCCTTGGCCTGCAGCCAGGCCAGCACGTCGGCCAGGTGCCAGATGGTGGCGCTGCCCTCATGCACGGGCGCGGGGAAGTTGTGGCGGTGTTTGTTCATCAGCTTGTGCAGGTTTTGGCGAGACAAGCCCAGCACCTGCGCCACGTCCGTCAGTCCCACGAAGTCGGGGGCGGCCTCGACCAGCACGGCCCCGGGCACGATGGCTTTCACATCGGCCATGGCGCTCAGCAGTGCTTCGCTGGCATTGCTGGCCTCGCGCGTGAATTCCAGCGCCAGGCGTCCCGCTTGCCCGATGCCGGCCAGGGCATCGTCGCAGCCGCCGCCCAGGCGCTCGGTCAGCGCATCGAGGTCGGTTTCGTTATCGGGCAGGCGGTATTTGAGAGTAAAGATGTAATCCATGATGGCTACCCCCTGGATTTGCGTTGCATGCAGTCGTGCATCAGCTTATTGAAAGTGCAGTTGTCGACCACCCGCCGTATCGCCCGCGCATGGTTGCCGGGATTTTTCGGCGTGCTCCAGATGCAGGCGATGCAGAATTCGCCGCAACGGCAGCCGGCATCGTTGTACGGGCAGTAGATCTTGCCCCAGGCATGGCTGCCACCCGTTTCCACGCGCCAGCCCTGGCTTTCCGCGTGGCGCAGCGCCGCTTCGATGTCCTTCTTCGGATGCGGGGAGCGCGCCATGCGATGCCTCCAATGTAGGTCGATATTTTGCGGTTGTCAAGTGACAACCGCAGAATATCGGCCGCCACCGCATTACTCTACTTCGGGATTGACGGCCATCACTTGCGAAAAGCCGCCGTCGACGTAGGTAATCTCGCCCGTGATGCCCGAGGCCAGGTCGGACAGCAGGAAGGCGGCCGTGTTGCCCACTTCCTCGATGGTGACGTTGCGGCGCAGCGGGGCGTGTTCGGCCACAAAGCCCAGGAGTTTGCTGAAATCCTTGATGCCGGAAGCGGCCAGGGTCTTGATGGGGCCGGCCGAGATGCCGTTGGCGCGGATGCCGCGCGGACCCAGCGATTCGGCCAGGTAGCGCACGGATGCTTCCAGCGACGCCTTGGCCAGGCCCATGGTGTTGTAGTAGGGCACGGCGCGCACGGCGCCCAGGTAGGTCAGGGTCAGCACCGAAGCGCCCGGGTGCAGCAGGGGCAGGGCGGCCTTGGCCATGGCGGGAAAGCTGTAGGCGGAAATGTCGTGCGCGATACGGAAGCTGTCGCGCGACAGGCCATCGAGGAAGTCGCCGGCGATCGCTTCGCGCGGTGCAAAACCGATGGCGTGCACCAGGCCATCGAGATGTTCCCAGTGGCGCGCCAGGTCGCTGAAGACGGCGCTGATCTGTTCATCGCTGGAAACGTCGCAGTCGAATACCAGTTCGCTGCCGAATTCCGCCGCAAATTCCGTGATGCGTTCCTTGAAGCGTACACCCACATACGTGAAGGCGAGGGTGGCGCCTTCGCGGTGGCAAGCCTTGGCGATGCCATAGGCGATGGAGCGGTTCGACAGCAAGCCCGTGATGAGGATTTTTTTGCCTTGCAAGAAAGCCATGACGACTCCTGTCTGGGTAGGTGGGCGGGGTGGGCGGATGTACAACCGGCCGCGACAGCAAAGCTGTGGCGGCCGGTGAGGTAGGTCAATACAGCTCAGGCGATCAGTGACGGGCCTTGGCGCGACTGTTGCCACCGCCGCGCTGGATGCGCGGTTTCACCAGGGAAATTGGCGCGGCTTGCACCTTGCCACCCTTGGCGGCGCGGCGCAGTGCCTTGGCGGCCCGTTCCGGACGGTCCGCTTCCAGCAGCATGGTGGCGCTGTCGGCGATTTCCTGGGTGATGTCCTTGTTCATCGTGGCCGAAGTTTTCGGCACGAGGATGGTGGAGCCGGCGCGCAGGCTGGTGCGCTGGGGAATATTGTTGGCCTGGCGCAGCACGTCGGCCGTGGTGCCGAATTTCGACGCCAGGGTTTCGATGCGTTCGCGCGCATTGGTGATCTTGTGCGTCGTCCAGCTGGACAAGGCATGGCCCCATTGCGCCAGGTTGGTGGTGAACTTGGCGGCGTTTTCCTGTGGCAATAGAATCTTGGTCTTTTCGCCGCCGATGATGACGGGGCGGTTAAATTGCGGATTCAAGGCCTTGAATTCATCCATTGACAGCTCGGCCAGCTGGGCGGCAACGGTGATGTCGATGTCGCTGGTCTTGTCGATGGCCGTGAAATACGGCTGGTTGTCGACCACGGGCAGGGTCAGGCCGAACTGGGCTGGATTGGCGATGATGTTTTTCACCGCTTGCAGTTTCGGCACGTAGTTGCGCGTTTCGGCCGGCATCAGGTCGGCCAGGCTTTCGAAGTCGGTCGGCTTGCCCAGCGCCTGGTTTTTCTTGATGGCGCGCTGCACGGAGCCTTCGCCCCAGTTATAGGCGGCCAGGGCCAGTTGCCAGTCGCCAAACATGTCATACAGGCGCTGCAGGTAGGTCAGGGCCGCATCGGTCGAGGCCAGCACGCCGCGGCGCTCGTCCTTGAACATGTTTTGCTTGAGGTTGAAATCACGCCCGGTGGCGGGCACGAATTGCCACATGCCGGCCGCATTGGCGCTGGAGAATGCTTGCGGGTTGAAGGCGGACTCGATGAACGGCAGCAAGGCCAGTTCCGTCGGCATGCCGCGCTTTTCCAGTTCCTGCACCACGTGGAAGATGTAGCGCGATGCGCGCGCCGTGGTGCGGGCGATGTAGTCGGGGCGGGTGGCGTACCAGTTGACGTGGTTCGCCACCAGCTGGTTGTTGATGTCGGGAATCGCATAGCCGCTGCGGATGCGGCCCCAGACGTCGGCTTCGCGCAGCGGATCGGAATTGTCGCTGAGGTTTTTCAGCAGACGGTCGGTCTTTTGCAGGCGGTTGTCGAGAGTGGGGAGTTTCGCCGTGACCTGGGCGGTCATCGGGATCAGGGCGGGTGCGGCGGCGGCGACTGGCGCGTTATCGCTCTCAACACCGGCTTCGTACGCCTGGCTGAGGGCGGGCGCAAGCGCCAGGGCCAACGCCGCCAGGACGGTAGATTTAAAGGAGTTTTCGTGCATAGTGTTCCATTGTTGTCGTCGGAGAAACATCGGACAGACCCATGATCAAGCAGCGAGTGTACGTATATCCACATGCCGGAGTCAAGAATTATGTCAGCATGATGACAGGAAATAAGCGGCAATAAGTGGGTAACGGCTGAGTTTCCATTCGCAAATGCTGTCATTATTGCAAATTTAATTTGCCCGATGCGTGATTCGGCCGCTGTTATAGCATACATGGGGAAGAGGCTGGCGCAAGCCTGGATGGCGCCCGGTATGAGGCTGCGCAAAAGTGCGTACAATTTGGCTTTGGCCGGCCATTCAGCCGCCGGCCGCCTTATTAATAGAGAGTCAAGTATATGAACACCCCGCCGCGCCACGAAGACGACAACGCCGTCATCATCGCCAATACCGTTGCCTGGCTGGAAAAGGCCGTGATCGGCCTGAACCTGTGCCCGTTCGCCAAGGCCGTGCACGTCAAGAAGCAGATCCGTTATGTGGTGTGCGAATCGGGCAATCCGGAAGATCTGCTGGCGATGCTGATGGACGAGCTGCAAACCCTGGCCGACACGGATCCCGAACAGATCGACACGACCCTGCTGATCCATCCGTACACCTTGAACGATTTCCTCGACTACAACGAGTTTCTCGACGTGGCCGACGCGGCCGTGGAAGACATGCACCTGGCCGGCGAACTGCAAGTGGCCAGTTTCCATCCGAATTACCAGTTTGCCGAAACGTTCGAGGACGACATCAGCAACTACACCAACCGCTCGCCGTACCCGACCCTGCACCTGCTGCGCGAAGACAGCATCGAGCGCGCCGTCGAGGCGTTCCCGGAAGCGTCGGAAATCTTTGACAAGAATATTGCCACGCTGGAAGCGTTGGGCACCGAAGGCTGGGAAAAGCTCGGCTTGCCGAAGGTGTCCTGATGGCGGACAAGGAATTGCCGCCGCGTCCAGACACGCCCTGTGTGGCCGTGTGCTCGACAACCTTTGATGAAATCTGCCGCGGCTGCGGCCGCAGCGTAGTGGAAGTGGCCCACTGGGTGTCGATGACGGATGAAGAGAAGGAAGTGGTGTGGGTGAGGATTCTGGCGCAGGGGTATCCGCGCCGGAATACTTGATTTAACCCAGCTGCAACTGTCGGGGTCAGACCAGACGGGGGAATGCTTCCCAATGGGAAGCATTTCGATTCCGAAGGAACTGACCCCGGTACTTTTGGCGCTAACGATCAGTAGCTACCAATAAAATCCTTTTTACCCACTTCAATGCCATTGTGGCGCAGGATGTCGTACGCCGTCGTCGCGTGGAAGAAGAAGTGCGGCAGCGCGTAGTGGAACAGATAGGTCTGGCCCGTGAAGTGCTTGGTCTTTTCGCCGCTGCCGGTGGTGATGGCGCGCGTTTCGCTGCCGTCGATGTCCGCTTGCGGCAGGCTTTCCAGGAAAGCGATGGTTTTCACGATGCGCGCTTTCAGTTCCGCAAAGCTCTGTTCGCTGTCTTCATACGGTGGCACGGCCACGCCGGCCAGGCGCGCGCCGCAGCCCTTGGCGAAGTCGGTGGCGATCTGGATCTGGCGCACGAACGGCAGCATGTCCGGGAACAGGCGGAATTGCAGCAGGGCGTTCGGGTCGATTTTCTTGTCTTGCGCGTGCGTTTCCGCCTTGTCCAGGATGGCGGCCAGGCTGCCCAGGATCTGTTTGAAGACGGGGATCGAAGCGGAGTAGATGGAGAAGGTCATGGTGGTTCCTCTAGGTAAAGTGGCGCGATGATAGCAAGCTGCGCGCTTTTCTGCTGGCGCCGGCCGGGCGCGCCGGGAGGCGTGTGGTTTTTCAACCCTGTTTATATGACATGAGGTAGCCGTTGGCGTGTGTTTATTGGTGACTTCCCCCGCTTTTTCCATGCATAATTGCTCCTGATAAAGTTTCTTCCCGCCTCACCACCCGATTCCCCTGTAAAGTCAATGATCGCCCGCCTGATCCCTGTTGCCCTGTTGCCGCATGTTTAATTCACCTTACCAGCGCCTGCGCGCCAGCCTGCGTGTGCTGTACGGCTCGTCTATCTATGGCGCCTTGCTGCTGGTGGTATTTGGCGGCCTCGTCGTTCCCGCCATCTTCGGCAGCTATGTGCTGGTCGGCGTGCATGAGCGCCAGTCGGCGCGCACCAGCCTGAACGAAGCCTTGCAGCGCAATGCCGATATCCTGGCGCTGGGCATGCAGGAGTCGCTGTGGAACATGAACGCGGAATCGGCCCATTCGCTGGTCGAGTCGGTGATGCGCGACCGTTCCGTGCTGCTGGTGAAGGTGCTGGGGCAGGGCGACACGGAATTCATCCGCCTGCAGGCGCCGCAGCGGCCCGTGGGCAATCTGTACCGCGCCGAGCGCGACATCCTCGTGCGCGGCGAACGCATCGGCCACGTCGTCGTCGAGATGGACGATGCGCGCAGCCAGCAGGAGCTGCGCGAAAAGCAGATCTCCTATATTTTCGTGCTGGGCGCGCAACTGGCCGTGTCGATGGCGCTGATCGTGCTGTTCCTGAACCGCCGCCTGTTGAAGCCCCTGCGCCGCCTGACGCGCTTTTCCGACCGCCTGTCGCACGGCGATTTCGACACGCCCCTGACCTCGCACAGCACTGACGAGCTGGGCCGCCTGACGGCCCAGCTTGAGCAAATGCGCGCGGCCATCGGCCAGCTGTTCGAGGATGTGGGCCAGCGCGAAGAGCGTTTCCGCACCATCGTCACGCAGGTGCCGGGCGCCGTCTTCCGCTACCGGCCCGACGGCCCCATCGATTTTGTCAGCGATGCCATCGAAGAGATTTCCGGCTATTCGGCGCGCCAGTTCATGCGCGGCACCACGCATGCCTGGGCCGACCTGATCTGCCCGGAAGACCGCCGCGAGCACCGCCGCGCCGTCCGCCAGGCGGTGGCCGAGGTGCGTCCATATGCGCTGGAATACCGCATCATCGACGCTTTCGGCATCGAGCGCTGGGTGGCCGAGAATGGCCAGCCGCAGGCGGGCGAGCAGGGCGTCATCTGGGTCGACGGCATCATTGCCGACATCAGCCAGCGCAAGCACCACGAGATGCGCATCGAAGCGCTGCTGACGGAGCAGAGCGCGATTCTCGACAACGTGATGTTCGGCGTGATGTTCGTGCGCCACCGCCGCATCATTTCCGTCAACCGCCGCTGCGAGGAACTGTTCGGCTACGAGCATGCCGAGATGACGGGTAATTCGACGGCCATGGTGTTTATGAGTTCGTATGACTTCGAGGAGGCGGGCGAGCGCCAGTATCCGGCGCTGGCCATGGGCGGCGACTTCAGCGAGGAGCGCCAGTACAAGCGCCGCGACGGCAGCCTGTTCTGGGCGTTGGTCAGCGGCTGCGCGCTCGATCCGCTGCGCCCCAATGAAGGCAGCATTTGGGTGTATGCCGACATCACGGCGCGCAAGGAAGCCGAGGAAAAACTGCGCCTGTCGGCCACCGTGCTCGAACATATCGCCGACGGCGTGATGGTGGTCGATGCCAGCGGCATCATCGTCACCGTCAATCCCGCCTTCACGCAGATCACCGGCTATGCCGAAGCGGAGGCGGTGGGCCAGCACTCTTCGCTGACCCGCTCGGCGCGCCACGACTCTGCGTTCTACGAAGCCATGTGGAACGAGCTGAAGGGCAGCGGCTTCTGGCGCGGCGAAATCTGGCATCAGCGCAAGAATGGCGAGCTGTATCTGGAGTGGCTGACGATCAGCGCCGTGCGCGACGCGCGCGCCGGCACCACGCATTACGTGGGCGTGTTCAGCGACATCACCCTGATCAAGGAGTCGCAGGAAAAGCTCGACCACATGGCCCACCACGATCCGCTGACGGCCCTGCCGAACCGTTTGCTGTTCCACGACCGCCTGCAGCACGCCTTGCTGCGCGCCGCGCGCGACCAGGAGCAGCTGGCCGTGCTGTTCATCGACCTGGACCGCTTCAAGAACGTCAACGACACCCTGGGCCACCATGTGGGCGACGAACTGCTGCAAAAGGTGGCCGGCCAGCTGGCGGCCCGCCTGC
The DNA here is from genome assembly GCF_001758645.1 of Janthinobacterium sp. MP5059B. Taxonomy (NCBI): domain Bacteria; kingdom Pseudomonadati; phylum Pseudomonadota; class Betaproteobacteria; order Burkholderiales; family Oxalobacteraceae; genus Janthinobacterium; species Janthinobacterium sp. MP5059B. The sequence continues at coordinate 14,727 of NZ_LRHX01000010.1, forward strand.
GCGAGGGCGACACCCTGGCGCGCCTGGGCGGCGACGAGTTCATCGTGCTGCTCGAACGCGTCGACGGCGAGTACGGTGCGACGCAGGTGGCGGAAAAGCTGATGACCATGTTCGACCAGCCGTTCACGGTGGCTGACCACGAACTGTTCGTCACCTGCAGCGTGGGCATCAGCCTGTATCCGGACGACGCGCTGGACTTGAACATGTTGATCCGCAATGCCGACGTGGCCATGTACCAGGCCAAGGCGCGCGGGCGCAATGGCTACCGCTTCTATGCGCCGTCGATGACGGGCGAAGGCGTCGAGCGGCTGCGCCTGGAAACCTTTTTGCGCCGTTCGCTGGAAAAGAACGAGATGTTCCTCAATTACCAGCCGCAGGTGGAAATCGACACGGGCCGCCTGGTCGGCGTCGAGGCGCTGGTGCGCTGGAACCACCCGGAACTGGGCCTGGTGCCGCCCGCGCGCTTCATCCCGCTGGCCGAGGATAGCGGCTTCATCAACCAGCTGGGCAAATGGGTGCTCGACGAAGCATGCCGCCAGATGATGCGCTGGCAGGCGCAGGGCTTGCACGTGCCGAAGATGGCCGTGAATCTGTCGGTAAAGCAGTTCGAGCGGGGCAGCATCGCCGGCATGGTGGCCGACATTCTGAAGGAAACGGGTCTCGAGCCGCAGCGCCTGCAGCTGGAAGTGACGGAGTCCGTCATCATGAACACGGGCGACGCGCTTGGTTTCATCAACGACTTGCACGCCATCGGCGTGGGCCTGGCCATCGACGATTTCGGCACCGGCTATTCCTCGCTCGCGTATCTGAAGCAGCTGCCCGTGCAAACCCTGAAGATCGACCGCTCCTTCATCAAGGATATCTCGACGGACGTCAATGACGAAGCGATTGCGATTGCCATCATCCAGCTGGGCAAGAGCATGCAATTGTCCGTGATCGCCGAAGGCGTGGAGACGGAAGAGCAGGCGGCTTTCCTGCTGCGCCATGGCTGCAAGCTGGCGCAAGGTTATTTTTATAGTCGCCCGGTGCTGGCACAGGATATGCTGGAGCGCTGGATCGACCCGCTGGATCAACCACTAACCAATTAAAGGGTATCCCATGGCCGGAGAAAAAAATACGTCGCGCCGCCGCTTCCTGCTCCGCGGCCTGGGTCTCGGCGTGGCCGGCGTGGGTGCCCTGGTGCTGGGCTGGGGCGTGCTGCCGCCGCGCCAGCGCCTGCATGGCAGCGTGCCGCTGCCGCTGCAGGATGGCGCCGTGGCGCTGAACGGCTGGCTGGCCATCGGCACCGACGGCGCGGTGACCCTGGCCATGCCGCGCAGCGAGATGGGGCAGGGCGTGCACACGGCCTTGCCGATGCTGGTCGCAGAGGAGCTCGACGTGCCGCTGTCCAGCGTGAAACTGATCCAGGCGCCCATGGACAAGATCTTCGGCAATGTCGCCATGCTCCAGGACGGCTTGCCTTTCCACCCGGACGACCAGGGCCGCGTAAAAGCGCTGGCCCAGTGGACGGTGGCCAAGGCGGCGCGCGAGCTGGGCGTGATCGTCACGGGCGGCTCGTCGAGCGTGAAGGATGGCTGGGGTCCCATGCGCGAAGCGGGCGCGTCGGCGCGCGCCATGCTGGTGGGGGCCGCCGCCGCGTTGTGGCAGGTGCCGGCTGCGCAGTGCCGCACGGAAAATGGCGCAGTGCTGCACCCGGATGGGCGGCGCGCCAGCTACGCCAGCCTGGCGCAGCGCGCCGCCGCAATCGACCCGGGCACGCCCGTGCTGAAGCTGCCCAAGGATTTCAAATTGATCGGCCAGCCGGCGCCGCGCCGCGACACGCCATCCAAAGTCAATGGCAGCGCGCGTTTCGGCATCGATGCGCGCCCGCCCGGCATGCTGTATGCGGCCCTGCATCTGCCGCCGCGCCTGGGCGATATCCTGTCCGCGTTCGACGCGGCGCCCGTGCTGGCCATGCCCGGGGTGAAAAAGGTGCTGGACCTGACGCCGCACCTGGCTCAGCGCAGCGTCTCGTGTGTTGCCGTGGTGGCCGACACCTGGTGGCGCGCCAGGCAGGCGGCGGCCGCCTTGCCGACGCAGTGGAAGGCCGGCCCGCAGGCGAATTTGTCCAGCGCCGGCGTGTATGCGGAGTTTGCCCGCCTGCTCGATAGCGAAGCGGGCTATGCCTATCACGCCAGCGGCCAGGTGGAAAGCAAGGCCGTGCAGGGCATGCGGCAGGTTAGCGCCGAGTACCGCGCGCCATTCCTTGCGCACGCCGCCATGGAACCCGTCAATTGCACCGCGCAAGTCAAGGATGGCAAGGTGATGCTGTGGGTCTCGACGCAGGCGCCCGGCATCGCCGTCGACGTGGCGGCGAAAGTGGCAGGCGTCGCTGCGAAGGACGTCGTCATCGAGGTGCTGCTGCTCGGTGGCGGTTTCGGCCGCCGCCTGGAAGTGGACATGATCGCCCAGGCCGTGGCCATCGCACTGCAGTGCGGCGGCGCGCCCGTGCAGCTGGTGTGGACGCGCGAACAGGATACGCAGCACGATATGTACCGTCCCGCCGCGCTGGCCCGCTTTGCGGCCCGCCTTGATGAACACGGCCGCATCGCTTCCTGGGACAACAAATCCGTCAGCGGCTCCATCACGCACCAGTTTTTGCAGCGTAATTTCGGCTTGCCCGGTGCGGGGCCGGACAAGACCACGGCCGAAGGCGAATTCGACATGCCGTATGAAATTGCCAGCCAGCGCATCGCCCACGTGATCGCGGACAGTCCCGTGCCCATCGGTTACTGGCGCTCGGTGGGGCACTCGCACAACGCTTTTTTCAAGGAAAGCTTTATCGACGAACTGGCCCATGCGGCGGGGCAGGATGGCATTGCTTTCCGCCGTGCCATGCTGGTGCGGCACCCGCGCCACCTGGCTGTGCTCGATGCGGCAGTTGCCAAGGCGGGAACGCCTCCGCCCGGCCATGCGCATGGCGTGGCCTTGCACCAGTCGTTCGGCAGCATCGTGGCGCAAGTGGCGCAGGTGTCCGTGGAAAACGGAGAAATCCGCGTGCAGCGCGTGGTGTGCGCCATCGATTGCGGCATCGCCGTCAATCCGAACATCATCGCCCAGCAGATGGAGTCGGCCGTGCTGTTTGGCCTGTCGGCGGCGCTGGGCGGCGAGATCACCTTCAAGGAGGGGAAGGTCGAGCAGGCTAACTTCCACGACTATCCCGTGCTGCGCATGGGGCAAACGCCCGAGGTGGAAACCGTCATCATCGCCAGCGCGGAACACCCCGAAGGCGTGGGAGAGCCCGGTACGCCGCCGATTGCGCCGGCCGTGGCCAACGCCGTGTTCATCCTGACGGGAAAACGGCTGCGCAGCCTGCCGCTGCGCCTGGGTTAATTTACATCAAGCCAGGGTGGCGGCGAGGAGGTTGCGCAGATTGCAGTCGCGCTGCCAGTCGCGCCGCTCCTGCGTGCTGGTGGCCAGCGCCGCCAGTTCAGCCCCGCTGAGCGCCTGCTGCGCCTGCACCATGCGGTGCGCCAGGCCGCCGTCGGGCAGCACGGTGCCGAAGAAGGCCACGTTGTCCTCGTGCTGGATCAGCAGGGTGGGGAAGTTGTCGATGTCGAGGTCGCCCACCACGTCGGCCTGGTCTTCGATGTCGACCCAGACGAAGACGGTGTCAGGATGGCGCGCGGCCAGTTCCTCGAATGTGGCGCGGTAGCTGCCGCAAGTGCCGCACCACAGCGCGCACAGGCAGGCCACCGTCCAGCGCGGGCCGGCCAGGGCTGCCGCGACGTCGGCGCGGTTATCGGTCGTGAGGGTCAGGCTGTGCATGGTCGTATCTGGTTAGTAGGGCGATGGGCGCCGGGCGCCCGATGCGCGTATTCTACCGCGCCCGGCCACCGCAGTCCCGGGAATGCATGGGCTTGTTTATCCGTGTTTTTTGATGCAATACACCTTTCTGGTGGATAATGCTGGTTATTGCGCGCTGATTACGCTGGTCCATGCTGTTTCCTGGCCCCGCAGCCTGACCCCTCCAGTCTGTTTTCATGCCCTGCCCGGTGTCAGCGCTCCCGCCTTTATTTATTTTTATTATGGAATTAGCCAGCTTATGTTGAGTTACCGCCACGCCTTTCACGCGGGTAATCACGCCGATGTGTTGAAACATTATGTGCAGATTCAGTTGTTGCAATATCTGAATCAAAAAGATACCGCCTATAGCTATATCGATACCCACTCCGGCGCGGGCGTGTATGCGCTCGACGGCGGCTATGCGTCGAAAAATGCCGAGTACGAAACGGGCATCGCGCCCCTGTGGGACCGCACGGACTTGCCGGCCTCGCTGGCCGAGTACATGAAGCTGATCAAGGAAATGAATCCGAGCGGCAAGATGCGCTACTACCCGGGTTCGCCGTACTGCGCGGACAAGGTCAGCCGCGAGCAAGACCGTCTGCGCCTGTTCGAGCTGCATCCGGCGGACGCAAAGATTCTGGCCGACAACTTCCGCAAGGTCGAGGCGCATGCGCTGGCCCAGGGCGAGCGTCCGACCGTGCGCGGCAAGCGCGTGCTGATCACCAAGGCGGACGGTTTCCAGAGCCTGAAAGCCCTGCTGCCGCCGCCATCGCGCCGCGCGCTGGTGCTGATCGACCCGCCATATGAAGACAAGATGGATTACCGCAAGGTCAAGGACACCCTGGCCGACGCCCTCGTGCGCTTCCCTTCGGGCATGTATGCCGTCTGGTACCCCGTGCTGCAGCGCATGGAATCGCGCCAGTTTGCCGACAAGCTCAAGCAATTGCCCAGCTCGGACTGGCTGCACGTGACCCTGACGGTCAACACCCCGTCGCCGGACGGTTTTGGCTTGCACAGCAGCGGCATGTTCATTTTGAACCCGCCGTACACGCTGGAGCCGATGTTGCGCGAAGTCATGCCGTACCTGGTGAAGGTGCTGGGCCGCGACGATGGCGCGAAGTTCGTATTGGAAACGGGCAAGGGCGGACAGAAAAATACCGGTACCCGTCGCGTGTAGTGACTGGTGTAGCGGGGTAATGCAAACGCCACGGTGCATTTGACCGTGGCGTTTTTTTATGGGCGGGGGATTACTGTCCCAGCAGCAGGAACACGGTCGGTTTCTTGTGGAAGTCAGGTGCCTTGCCGGCAGCCAATTGCTTCTTCCACTGGCCGCCATTCCACGTTTGCACGCTTTCCGTGTCCAGGCTCAGGTCGGTGGCAACGCAGATCAGGGTCGATGGCGCGCATTGCGCCACCAGCGCTTCGAGCATGGCCGCATTGCGGTACGGCGTTTCGATGAACAGCTGGGTCTGCTTTTCCGTGCGCGAACGCACTTCCAGTTCCTTGATGCGCTTGGCGCGCAGGGCCGCGTCCGTGGGCAGGTAGCCGTTGAAGGCGAAGCTCTGGCCGTTCAAGCCGCTGGCCATCACGGCCAGCAGGATCGACGATGGCCCCACCAGCGGGCGCACCTTGATGCCGTGCTGATGCGCCAGGCGCACCAGGTCGGCACCGGGGTCGGCCACGGCGGGCACGCCCGCTTCCGAGACGAGGCCCGCATCGCGCCCCGCCAGCAGGGGTGCCAGCAAGCCGGCCAGCGCTTGCGCCGGGGTATTTACGTTAAGTTCGGAAATCGTGATTTCCTGCAGCGGCTTGGCCAGCGGATGCTGGTTGCCGATCAATTTCAAAAAGGCGCGCGCCGTCTTGGCGTTTTCTGCCACGAAATAATCGAGCTGCGACGTGATCTGCCGTACTTGCTCGGGAATGATGTGGGCCAGCGGGTCGGCTGGGCTGTCGGAAAGGCCGAGGTGGTTGGGAATCAGGTACAGGATGCCGGTCATATTGTTATTGTCGGTATATTCAATGAATTAAAGGGTGAAGAACGCGACGCCCGCCTTGCGCAGCATGCCGGTGAGGGCGATCAGCGGCAAACCGGTCAGGGCGGTCGGGTCGGTGCTGTCGATGCGCTCGAGCAGGGCGATGCCCAGGCCCTCGTTCTTGGCGCTGCCGGCGCAATCGTAAGGCTGCTCGATGCGCAGGTAGGCGTCCAGCTCGGCATCGGACAAGTCGCGCACGGTGACGAGGGTCTGGATATCTTCCACTTGCGCCACAGGCGGACTCTGGCGACCGTCGAGCAGGCACAGGGCCGTGTGGAACACGGTCTGGCGCCCGCGCATGGTTTGCAGCTGCAGCAGGGCGTTGGCATGGTTGCCCGGCTTGCCGATCTGCGCGCCATCCAGGGTGGCGACCTGGTCGGAGCCGATGACGAGGCTGCCAGGGTAGCGATCGAGCACGGCCTGCGCCTTTGCCTGGGCCAGGCGCAGGGCCGTGGTGCTGGGGCTTTCTCCTGGCAGCGGGCTTTCGTCGAGATCGGGCACGGCGACCTCGAAAGGCAGGCGCAGGCGTTCCAGCAATTCCTTGCGGTAGGTCGAACTCGATGCAAGAATCAAGCGCAATGGGACGGAAGTTGGTATCATTCGGTAGTGGATGGCGGCCGGCATGGCCGCGCTGGTCGATGTCAGTGGAATTTCACGCAAATTCCAGGGCGCAGAGCCCACAACTGAGGCTCCATGCGGCATGACGGTGTTGATGAAGTTGTCATGTTTATGGCAATGATTGCGTCAAAAAAGATGCTTAGCCTTTGACTCCGTGCTAAAAACCCTGTTATTATCGCAGGTTTTCCGGGGAAATTTTCTACCAATGAATGCTTTTGTGATCGACGCCTTTGATTTTTGTCGTATCAGCGGGAGCCGCGAGGGTGTAACTCCTGTCGCTGAAATGACCCGGTTGACCAAGGATTGTGCAGATAGTTCCGGCGAGATCGCCTGGAAGATCGTCGGCGGCACCAGCAAGCTGGGCTACCCACAACTGACCTTGTCGGTCAACGGCACCGTTCAGCTGGTTTGCCAGCGCTGCCTGACTCCGTATGCTTACGCAATTGATTCGACGACCACTCTGATGCTGGGCAAGGATGACGAGCACGCGGACGAGATCGAAGAAATCATCAACGATGAATCGATCGACGTGATCGTCGGCAGCCGCAGCATGGATGCCGCGGCCCTGATCGAAGATGAAGCCTTGCTGGCCCTGCCGCAGGTACCCAAACACGACGTCTGCCCCGATACGGCGCAGCTCGATGCTCTCAAGACTGAAAAGAAGTCGCCGTTTGCGGCCCTGAAAGACTTGAAGCCAGAATAAGTTAAGAGAATAAGTAGTAGTGGTAGTTTGTAGGGGGGGCTCAAAAACCGTAGCGAGCGGTCAGCGCAGCAGGTTTGTGAGGTTCCGAGTAAAGAACGTGTCAAACGCGTGTAGTAATCGAGTATGGCAAGTGTAGTGAAATGTAATTGTAATAAACGATGTCGGTCCGGGCTATTTTCGGGTAGTCTTTGCCGCTGGGATACTCGATTCGCATGTATTTGCTAATCGATTGTGCTAAAATTTTAGAACTTATGTATTAGGAGTCATCATGGCAGTTCAACAGAACAAGAAAACCCCTTCCAAGCGCGGCATGCACCGTTCGCACGACTTCCTGGTCGCGCCGCAATTGAGCGTCGAGCCAGTTACCGGCGAAACACACATGCGTCACCATATCAGCCCTAACGGCTTCTATCGTGGCCGTAAAGTGTTGAAGACCAAAAACGACGAGTAATCGACGTTTTTGTTGGGTAAGATGAAAGCGGTGTTGCGTGGTTATTCGGCGTGGCGCCGCTTCTTCTTTTTTATCGGCTGCAATTCATCTTGCGCACCCGTCATTTTGAATCAAGCTTGCTCAGGCGGTGCATGACATGCTGCGCCCTGCATATGCTCCAGTCCGATTCACATCTTGCCGCACGCCCGCAGCGGTATTGAATCAACACAAATGACAATCAAAATTTCTATCGACTGCATGGGCGGAGATCACGGTCCCTCAGTCACTATCCCCGCAGCAATTTCCTTCGTAAAACATGAGCCTGAAGCTGAACTGATCCTTGTTGGATTGGAAGACGTGATTCGTGCCGAACTGAAAAAACATAAAGCCGACACGCACCCGCGCCTGTCGGTATTGCATGCCTCCGAACAAGTTACCATGGACGATCCCCTGGAAGTGGCCCTGCGCCGCAAGAAGGATTCCTCCATGCGCGTGGCCATCGAACAGGTCAAGAACGGCGTGGCGCAAGCCTCCGTTTCCGCCGGTAATACGGCAGCCCTGATGGCCGTGTCGCGCTATGTATTGAAAACCATGTCCGGCGTCGACCGCCCGGCCATCTGCAGCATCTTGCCGAATCAAAAGAACGGCCCCACCTACATGCTGGACCTGGGCGCCAACGTCGATTGCGAACCGCATCACTTGCACCAGTTCGCCATCATGGGTTCCGTGCTGGTGTCCGCCATGGAAGGCATCGCACGCCCGACGATCGGCTTGCTGAACGTGGGCACGGAAGATATCAAGGGCAATGAAGTGGTCAAGCTCACCTCGAAGCTGCTGCAGGCCGACCACGAGCGTGGCGCGCTGAACTTCTACGGCAACGTGGAAGGCAACGATATCTTCAAGGGCACGACCGATATCGTCGTCTGCGACGGTTTTGTCGGCAATGTCACCCTGAAAGCCATCGAAGGCCTGGCGCGCTTCATGAAAGACGTGCTCACTTCCGAATTCAAGCGCAATCCGATTACCATGCTGGGCGCGCTGATCGCCCGCGGGGCCCTGAAAGCCATCGGCAACCGTTTGAATCCATCGCGTTACAACGGCGCCAGCCTGCTGGGCTTGCGTGGCCTCGTCTTCAAGAGCCATGGCAGCGCCGATGCCTATTCGTTCGAATGGGCCTTGCGCCGCGCCTTTGATGCGGCAAAAAATGACGTGCAAGCGCACCTGGCCAGCCTGATCGCCGAGCTGATGCCGCGCACGCCAGTACCGGACGAACCTACATCAACAAGCTCTACCATTTAGTGGACGGGTATTTGCATGACTGTTTTTAGCAAAACTTACAGCAAAATTATCGGTACCGGCAGCTACTTGCCGGAGAAGCGCGTCACCAACCAGGATTTGACCGAACAGCTCGCTGCCAAGGGCATCGAGACGTCGGATGAATGGATCGTGTCGCGCAGCGGCATTTCGGCGCGCCATTACGCGGCGCCGTCGCAAAACTCCTCGGACCTGGGCGTGGAAGCGGCCAAAAAGGCCCTGGAAATGGCTGGCCTGAACGGCAATGACCTGGACCTGATCATCGTTGCCAGCTCGACTCCCGATTTCTTCGGCAGCTTCCCCAGCACGGCCTGCATCGTGCAAAACAAGCTGGGCATCACGAACAACTGCGCTGCCGTCGACGTGCAAGCCGTCTGCAGCGGTTTCGTGTATGCGGTCGCCACGGCCGACAGCTTCATCCAGTCGGGCATGCACAAGAATGTGCTGGTGATCGGCGCCGAAGTGTTTTCGCGCATCCTCAATTTCGACGACCGCGGCACCTGCGTGCTGTTCGGCGACGGCGCCGGCGCCATCGTCATGACGGCCTCCAATGAGCCGGGCATCCTGGCCACCAAGCTGCACGCGGATGGCCGCCACTCGAACATCCTCAGCGTGCCGGGCAGCCTGGCTGGCGGCGCGCTGGACGGCAGCGCCTTCCTCTACATGGATGGCCCGGCCGTATTCAAGCTGGCCGTGTCCGTGCTGGAAAAGGTCGCGCACGAAGCGCTGGAACACGCCAACATGACGTCGGACCAGATCGACTGGCTGATCCCGCACCAGGCGAATATCCGCATCATGAACAGCACGGCCAAGAAACTTGGCTTGCCGCTGGAGAAGATGGTTGTTACCGTCGACCAGCATGGCAACACCTCGGCCGCCTCGATCCCGCTGGCGCTGGACATCGCCGTGCGCGATGGCCGCGTCAAGAAGGGCGACAACGTCATGATGGAAGGCGTGGGCGGCGGCTTTACCTGGGGCGCCGTGCTGGCGCGCATGTAATCCCGCAACACTATTAAAAAAACGGAGTCGACATGACACAATTTGCATTTGTTTTCCCAGGTCAAGGCTCGCAAGCGATTGCGATGCTCGACGGTTTCGCCGGCAACCCCGTGGTTGCGCAGACCGTTGCCGAAGCGTCGGACGCCCTGCAATTCGACCTGGGCAAGCTGATCGCCGAAGGTCCGAAGGAAGAACTCGATCTCACCACCAATACGCAGCCGGTGATGCTGACGGCGGCCGTGGCTTTCTACCGCGCCTGGCTGGCGGCCGGCGGCCCCGTGCCGACGGTCGTGGCCGGTCACAGCCTCGGTGAATACTCGGCGCTGGTCGCCGCCGGCGTCATCTCGTTCAAGGATGCCGTGCCGCTCGTGCGTTTCCGCGCGCAAGCCATGCAGGAAGCCGTGCCCGTCGGGCAGGGCACGATGGCTGTCGTGCTGGGCCTGTCGGATGACGACGTGCGCGCCGCCTGTGCGGAAGCGGCGGCGGAAAACCCGGCCCTGGTGGTCGAGCCCGTCAATTTCAATGCGCCAGCACAAGTCGTCATCGCCGGCCATACGGCGGCCGTCGAGCGCGCCTGCGAACTGGCCAAGGCCAAGGGCGCCAAGCGCGCCATGAAGCTGCCCGTCTCCGCGCCATTCCACTCGTCGCTGCTGAAGCCCGCATCGGACCGTTTGCGCGAATACATGGCCGGCTTGACGTTCTCGGCGCCGCAGATCGCCCTGATCAACAACGTCGACGTGGCCATCGTCAACGATGTGGCCGGCATCAAGGATGCGCTGGTGCGCCAGGCAGCCAGCCCCGTGCGCTGGGTGGAAACCATGCAAAAAGTGGCGGCCGACGGCATCACGCAAGTGATCGAGTGCGGTCCGGGCAAGGTCCTGATGGGCCTGGCCAAGCGCATCGATCCGGTACTGGTGGGCGACGCCATCGTCGACCAGGCCTCGCTGGAACGCATTTTGACGCAGCTCAAATAAACATCAGACCGCGGCAGCCTGCCTGCCGCGGTTGCTCTTAAGGATACTCATGAATTTAGTAAATCAAGTCGTGCTGGTCACGGGCGCCTCGCGCGGCATCGGCCGCGCCATCGCCACCGAACTGGGCAAGCAGGGTGCCACCGTGGTCGGCACCGCCACCTCGGAAAGCGGCGCGCAAGCTATCACCGATTACCTGGCCGCCGAAGGCGTGACGGGCAAGGGTCTGGTCCTGAACGTGACCGATGCGGCGCGCTGCGCTGCCGTCGTCGATGAGGTGCAGAAAACCTACGGCAGCCTGTCGATCCTGGTCAACAATGCAGGCATCACGCAAGACCAGCTGGCCATGCGCATGAAGGACGAAGAGTGGGACAGCGTCATTTCCACCAACCTGTCGGCCGTCGGCCGCCTGTCGCGCGCCGTGCTGCGCGGCATGATGAAAGCCAAAACTGGGCGTATCATCAACATCACGTCGGTGGTGGCTTCGTCGGGTAATCCTGGGCAAATGAATTACGCGGCGGCCAAGGCCGGCGTGGAAGGCATGAGCCGCGCCCTGGCGCGCGAAATCGGCAGCCGCAACATTACCGTGAACTGCATCGCCCCGGGCTTCATCGATACCGACATGACCAAGGCGCTGAGCGAAGAGCAGCACGCGGCCCTGTTGACGCAAATTCCCCTGTCCCGCCTGGGCAAGCCGGAAGACGTGGCAGCGGCGGTAGCCTTTTTGGCTTCGCCGCAAGCGGCGTATATCACGGGCACGACCTTGCACGTGAACGGTGGAATGTACATGAATTGATGTGAAAGCTAGACGGGGCGGGCGTTTGTGGCATGATTCAACGGCCGTTTTTGTCTATAATCGCATCTTTTAGCAGCAGCTTCGGTCGAATTAGCAGCAGACACCGAAATTAGTATTCGGACGCGCAAACCTGATAAAATGCGCGCACTTTCCGTAACACACACTTTGGAGCCATAACATGTCGGATATCGAACAACGCGTTAAGAAAATCGTCGCTGAGCAACTGGGCGTTGCAGAAGCAGACATCAAAATCGAATCCTCCTTCGTCGACGATCTCGGCGCCGATTCCCTGGACACCGTGGAACTGGTCATGGCCCTGGAAGACGAATTCGAAATGGAAATCCCTGACGAACAAGCTGAAAAAATCACCACCGTGCAACAGGCGATCGACTACGCCACTGCACACGTCAAGGCCTAAGCCTGTCTGACCGACTTCAGGAGAATCGCTTGAGCCGTTCTAAAAACCGTCGTGTTGTTGTCACCGGCCTGGGCTGCGTTTCACCTGTCGGCAATACTATTGCCGAGGCGTGGGGCGCAATCATTGAAGGTAAATCCGGCATTGCCACGATTACCAAGTTCGATGCACTGCCATTCACCACGCATTTTGCTGGTGAAGTCAAAGGCTTCAATATCGAAGAGTACATCTCCGGTAAGGAAGCCCGCCACATGGATACCTTTATCCATTACGGCATGGCTGCAGGCATCCAGGCGATGCAGGATTCCGGTCTGGAAGTCACTGAAGAGAACGCCGAGCGTATCGGCGTGATCATCGGTTCCGGTATCGGTGGCTTGCCGCTGATCGAAGAGACCAAGTCCGAGTACGAAAAGCGCGGTCCGCGCCGTATCTCGCCATTTTTCGTGCCTGCCTCGATCATTAACATGATCTCTGGCAACCTTTCGATCAAATATGGTCTGAAGGGCCCGAACCTGGCGATCGTTACAGCGTGTACCACCGGTTTGCACAGCATCGGTGCCGCAGCGCGCATGATCGAGTACGGCGATGCCGACGTCATGATCGCCGGCGGTGCTGAATCGACCGTGTCGCCACTGGGTCTGGGCGGTTTCGCTTCGGCGCGTGCCTTGTCGACCCGCAACGACGATCCGGCAACGGCATCGCGTCCGTGGGATACCGACCGCGACGGCTTCGTGCTGGGCGAGGGCGCTGGCGTCATGGTGCTGGAAGAGTACGAGCACGCGGTGGCCCGTGGTGCCAAGATCTATGCTGAAGTGCATGGTTTCGGGATGAGCGCAGACGCTTATCACATGACCTCGCCTCTGGAAGATGGTAGCGGCGGCAGCAAATCGGTGATCGCGGCCCTCAACAACGCTGGCTTGAACGCGGATCAGATTCAGTACCTGAACGCGCACGGCACGTCGACCCCGCAAGGCGACGTGGCGGAAGTGATGGGCATCAAGCGCACCTTCGGCGAGCACGCCAAGAATTTGGTCGTCAACTCGACCAAGTCGATGACGGGCCATTTGCTGGGCGGCGCGGGCGGTCTGGAAGCGGTGTTTACGGTCCTGGCATTGCACCATCAGGTGTCGCCACCGACCATCAACATCTTCAACCAGGATCCGGCTTGCGATCTCGATTTCTGTGCCAACACGGCACGTGATATGAAGATCGATTATGCAGTGAAGAATTCGTTCGGCTTCGGCGGAACGAATGGCACGCTGATTTTCGGTAAAGCGAAATAAGCAGGAACTTTCAAGCGCTCGCTACGGTCAAACTGTAGTGAGCGCTGATTCGGCGCCAACGTTCGTTGGCGCCTGAATTTGCCCGGCATGGTGCCGGCGCGCCTTTTTTTTCCCATGAAGTATGTCGATCGCGGTAGCGGCTGTCATTCGCACGCCTGTCTGTTTGCGCCTGTTGCAAGCGGTGCTGGGGCTGTGCGCGGTGCTGGCCGCCTGGCCCTTGAGCGGTGCGTGGCGCGTTGCTGCCGTGTCCGGGACTGCTTCCGGCCCTGGTCAGCTGGTGGGCGGCTACGCGCTTGGCTGGAGTGCTGCGCTGCTGAGCGCGGCTGGCGGCGTGTTTTTGCTGGCTTTGCTGCGCCGGCGCAGAAAGCCGCAGGCGCTTGATATTTCGCCGGTTGGCCAGGTGCGCCTGGCGGTATATCTGGAGCATGGCGAGGTGCCAGGGGCTATTGCTGACGGGGGAGCGGAGACGGCCGGGCCGGGGCTTGCGGGGGTGCAGGGGCTGCGCCTGTTGCCGGGCTCGACCTTGTGGCCGTCGCTGCTCGTGCTGTGCCTGGCCGATGCGGCCGGGCGGCGCACGGATGTGCTGGTGCAGCGTGGCGGCAACTGCGCCGCCTTCCGTCCGCTGGCCGTGGCTTGCCGGGCGATCGCGGCGCGGAACAGGGAAGAATAAAAGTGCGGCGAACACTGAACTTCTTGCAGCGGGCCAACTCTATATCCATACAGACGCCCACGCTGCATGACTACAGGGACATCGGGCGTGAGGACAGAGCGCGAGTATGATCAGTTGCTGGTCGAGCGGGTACAGGCTGGCGACAAACGGGCATTTGATGTGCTGGTATCGAAATATCAGCGCCGCTTGATGCGCCTGGTGTCGCGCCTCGTGCATGACCCGGCGGAGGCCGAAGATGTGGTGCAGGAAACCTTTATCAAGGCCTACCGGGCGCTGCGCCATTTCCGCGGCGAGGCTGCCTTTTATACCTGGTTGTACCGCATCGGCATCAATACGGCCAAGAATTATCTCGTCACGCAGGGGCGGCGCGCCGCCACGTCCAGCGATACCGACGCCGAGCAGGCGGAGTCTTTCGATGACGGTAATAAATTGCGCGATAACAATACACCCGAATCGGTGCTGGCCAGCAAGCAGATTGCCGCCACCGTCAATGCGGCCATGGATGTGCTGCCCATCGAGTTGCGCACGGCCATCGTGCTGCGCGAGATCGAGGGCCTGAGCTATGAGGAAATATCGGAGATCATGGCGTGCCCCATCGGCACCGTGCGCAGCCGGATTTTTCGCGCGCGCGAAGTGATTGCGGAGAAATTGAAGCCATTGCTGGACATGCCGATTGACAAGCGCTGGTAATCTGGAGAGTATGAGGTTGGCATGGCTGCGTCCGTTTTCCGCACCGACCCTCTTGAAATGGCAGGATCCATCATGGATACGCACACACGATTGCACGAGACTATTTCCGCGCTGGCCGACGGCGAGCTGGCGGCGAACGAACTCGAACTGGCTTTTGCCGCCCTCGATACGCCATCGGGACGGCAAGCCTGGGATGCCTATCGCCATATCGGTGACGTGCTGCGCTCGGAGCAGTACGGCCATGCCTTGAGCGCCCAATTCGATGCGCGCCTGGCCAGCCGCCTGGCCGCCGAGCCGGCGCCCGATGAGCCGGCTGCCCATGCGGAGCCGCTGCCACCTCTTGCCGCCGGCATCGTGCCGCCGGGCACGGCCGAACCGCTGGAGGCGGGGCCGCTGGCGCAGCGCTAGCTGTCGCGTTTTCCATCTTATGCCAGGCTTAACGTTCCTGTCACCCTCTTGACACTGGCCTTCGGTACGATTGACACTGTGCACAGGCAATATCTTGCTTTTACGATATATTGTTGCTGCCATGCGCGCTGTCAGGTGGGTTTGCCCCTGGTTTTCCGTCATGACGGCCAATCATGCGCGCAGGCAATTGCCTGATCCGCGTTTTGATCCGTTTACCGTTTATATATACTCGAAAAGATCCTTTCCATGAAAAAAAACATGTGTGCCGCCAGCAAGTCGTTTTCAGTGAAGACGCTTTCCGCCTTATTGTTCGGTACGGCTGGCGTCTTCCTTGCTCCCACCATGCTGGGCCTTGCGCCGCAGGCGCAGGCCGCCGTGCCTTCCGTGAAACTGCCTGATTTTTCTGACCTGGTCGATGCCGTCGGCCCGGCCGTGGTGAATATCCGCACCACCGAGCGCCTGAAAATGGGCGCCGCCGGGGCTGGCGTGGGCGGCCAGGATGAACAGGAAATGCAGGAATTCCTGCGCCGCTTTTTTGGCGGCGCCATGCCCACGCCGCGCCAGCAGGCGCCACGCGGCGGCCGCCGCGCCGTGCCGCAGGAGCAGGAAGTGCAGCGCGGCGTCGGTTCCGGCTTCATCATCTCGGCCGATGGCTATGTGCTGAGCAATGCCCACGTGGTCGATGGCGCCGACGAGGTGTACGTGACCTTGACGGACAAGCGCGAATTCAAGGCCAAGGTGATTGGCGCCGATGCGCGTACCGACGTTGCTCTGCTGAAAATCGAGGGCGGCAACCTGCCGCGCCTGACCATCGGCGACTCGGACAAGATCCGCGTGGGCGAGTGGGTCATCGCCATCGGTTCGCCGTTCAACCTGGAAAATACGGTGACGGCCGGCATCATTTCCGCCAAGTCGCGCGACACGGGCGACTACTTGCCGCTGATCCAGAGCGACGTGGCCGTCAACCCTGGCAACTCGGGCGGTCCGCTGATCAATATGCGCGGCGAAGTGATCGGCATCAATTCGCAGATCGCCACCTTGTCCGGCGCCTACAATGGCATTTCGTTTGCCGTGCCCATCGATGAAGCCATGCGCGTGGGCGAGCAGCTGAAAAAGACGGGTAAAGTTGTGCGCGGGCGCATCGGCGTGCAGATCGGCGAAGTGAGCAAGGACGTGGCGGAATCGCTGGGCTTGCCGAACGCCAAGGGCGCGCAAGTATCGATGGTGGAGCCGGGTGGCCCGGCCGACAAGGCGGGCATCAAGCCGGGCGATATCATCCTGAAATTCAACGGTGCTCAGATCGAGCGTTCATCCGATCTGCCGCGCCTGGTAGGCGGTGCCGCCGTCAACGGCAAATCCACGATAACGGTCTGGCGCAAGGGCGTGCAGCAGGATATTCCCGTCACCGTCGTCGAGCTGGAAAGCGAGAAGACGGCGAAGAAGGGCGCCAAGGAGCCGGAAGCGCAAGCCGTCAACGCACTGGGACTGAAGGTCAGCGACGTGCCGGCCGCGAAGAAGCTGGAATTGAAGATCGACGCGGGCGTGCTGGTCGACGAGGCGGATGGCGTGGCGGCCCTGGCTGGCCTGCAGCCTGGCGACGTGATTTTGCAATTGAATAACGTTGCCGTGAAAGACGCCAAGCAATTCAACGCCCTGGTCGCCAAGCTCGATCCGAAAAAGACATCGGCCGTGCTGGTGCGCCGTGGCGACGTGGCGCAATTCGTTTCGCTGCGTCCATCAGCGAAGTAACTATGTGATCATCCCGCATTCCGGCCGCAGCCGGGATGCGGTATTCTTCCCGCTATGCACTTCACCCTCTATTCCCGCAGTTATTGCCATTTATGCCAGGATATGCTCGATGCCTTGCTTCTGCAGCAGCCGCCTGAAAAACCGTTTACCGTGGACGTGATCGATATCGATGCCTCGCCCGATGCCTCGCTGCTGGCCCGTTTCGATGAACTGGTGCCGGTGCTGTTTGGCGACCTGGCGCAGCCCGAGCTATGTCATTATTTTCTTGACGAAGAGGCTGTGCGGCGCTGCCTGGTGTAGCTTAACTGTTAATATTGACACTGCAATGCACCATTCTGGTGCCGAAAACAGCCGAAAATGTCGGCTTGCCCCGGTGCCGGCCTCATAAGACGGGCTTTCTACTCTGAAATCCGGTAAAATGGGGAGGTCGAAAAAGCTACTGTCCGAGGCAGCAGCTTCTGTCGCTTCAAAAGCGCTCGCCTGGGCATGCAGATGTCCTGCTCGGAGCGCTTTTTTTCATCATGAGTGGGGCGCCCGGTTTTGGCCCTGTTTGGCCCGAGCATGATCCCCATGATTCCTGTTAAAGCAGTGTCGTCAACTTCGCACTTATATTAGTTAATGAACAACATACGCAATTTCTCCATCATCGCCCATATTGACCACGGTAAATCGACCCTGGCTGACCGCATCATTCAATTGTGCGGCGGCTTGTCCGACCGCGAGATGGAGGCGCAGGTGCTCGATTCGATGGATCTGGAGCGCGAGCGCGGCATTACCATCAAGGCGCAAACGGCGGCCTTGCACTACAAGGCGCGCGATGGCCAGATCTACAATCTGAACCTGATCGATACGCCAGGCCACGTCGACTTCAGCTATGAAGTGTCGCGCTCGCTGTCGGCGTGCGAAGGCGCGCTGCTGGTTGTTGACGCGTCGCAAGGCGTGGAAGCGCAAACGGTCGCCAACTGCTACACGGCGCTGGACCTGGGCGTGGAAGTGGTGCCCGTCCTGAACAAGATCGACTTGCCGAACGCGGATCCTCCGAGCGCCATTGCCGAGATCGAAGACGTGATCGGCATCGACGCGGGCGACGCCGTGCATTGCTCGGCCAAGACGGGCTTCGGCGTGCTGGACGTGCTCGAGCAGCTGATCGTCAAGGTGCCACCACCGAAGGGCGACCCCGATGCGCCGCTGCAGGCGCTGATCGTCGACTCCTGGTATGACGCCTATGTGGGCGTGGTCATGCTGGTGCGCGTCATCAACGGCACCCTGAAACCGAAAGACAAGATCCGCCTGATGGCCACCGATTCGGTGCAGCTGGTGGAAGACATCGGCGTGTTTTCGCCCCGTTCGCAATCCTTGCCGCAATTGTCGGCAGGCCAGGTGGGCTTCATCATCGCCGGCATCAAGGAATTGAAAGCGGCGAAAGTGGGCGACACCGTCACCCTGGCCAACCGTCCTGCCGCCGCGCCATTACCCGGCTTCAAGGAAGTACAGCCGCAAGTGTTCGCCGGCCTGTTCCCCGTGGAAGCGAACCAGTATGACGCGCTGCGCGACTCGCTGGAAAAGCTGAAACTGAATGACGCGGCCCTGATGTACGAGCCGGAAGTGTCGCAGGCGCTGGGCTTCGGCTTCCGCTGCGGCTTCCTGGGCTTGCTGCACATGGAAATCGTGCAGGAACGCCTCGAGCGCGAATTCGACATGGATCTGATCACGACGGCGCCAACCGTGGTGTACGAAGTGATCCAGCGCGACGGCACCATGATCAACGTCGACAATCCATCGAAGATGCCCGATCCGTCGCGCATCGAGGAAGTGCGCGAGCCTATCGTCACGGTCAATCTGTACATGCCGCAGGAATACGTGGGCTCCGTGATCACCCTGTGTATCGGCAAGCGCGGCATTCAGATGGACATGAGCTACCACGGCCGCCAGGTCAAGCTCGTGTATGAAATGCCGATGGCCGAAATCGTGCTGGACTTCTTCGACCGCCTGAAATCGACGTCGCGCGGCTATGCCTCGATGGATTACGAGTTCAAGGAATACCGCGCGGCCGACGTGGTCAAGGTCGACATGCTGATCAACAGCGAAAAAGTCGATGCGCTGGCGATTATCGTCCACCGCTCGAACAGCCAGTACCGTGGCCGCCAGGTGGCTGCCAAGATGCGTGAACTGATCCCGCGCCAGATGTTCGACGTGGCCATTCAAGCCACCATCGGCGCCAACATCATCTCGCGCGAGAACGTGAAAGCCTTGCGCAAGAACGTGCTGGCCAAGTGCTATGGCGGCGATATCAGCCGCAAGAAAAAATTGCTGGAAAAACAAAAGGCGGGTAAGAAACGCATGAAGCAAGTGGGTTCCGTGGAGATCCCGCAAGAGGCATTCCTGGCAATTTTACAAGTGGATGGTTAATCAATGAACCTGCAAGTGATTTTAGGAAATTTCGCTTTAATCCTGTTCGTGCTGATGGTGTTGACGGGCCTGGTCTGGTGCCTGGATGTGTTTTATCTGTCCAAGCAGCGCCGCAAGGCGGCCGACCGCGCCCTGGCCGAGTTCGACGCACGCCAGTCCAAGCTGGCCGCCGAGGGCATCAAGTCCGATGCGGGCGGCAGCCGCGCCAGCATCGAGGCGGCCCTGTTGCGCCAGCCGACCTGGGTCGAGTATTCGGGCAGCTTCTTCCCCGTCATCGCGCTCGTGTTCTGCCTGCGCTCGTTCCTGTACGAGCCATTCAAGATCCCGTCGAGCTCGATGGTGCCGACCTTGCTGGTGGGCGACCTGATCCTGGTGAACAAGTTCACCTATGGTATCCGTTTGCCGATCGTCAACAAGCGCATCATTGAAGTCAACGATCCGCAGCGCGGCGACGTGATGGTGTTCAAGTATCCGAAAGATATGTCGCAAGACTATATCAAGCGCGTGATCGGTGTGCCCGGTGATAAAATCACCTATGAAAACAAGCGCTTGACGGTCAACGGCAAGGAAGTGGCCTACACGCCGCTGGACGACTACCTGGACGATGAAAGCACGGTCTACCACAAGCAGCTGGAAGAAAACCTGACGGGCGTGAGCCACCGCATCCTCAACGACGAGCCTGCTCCAACGTTGAACTTGCGCGAAGTGAAGGATTTCCCGCACAAGGATGCGTGCAACTACAACGAAGACGGTTTTACGTGTGTAGTGCCACAAGGCAATTACTTCATGATGGGCGACAACCGCGACAATAGTGCGGACAGCCGCTACTGGGGCTTCGTGCCGAACGAGAACATCGTCGGCAAGGCTTTCCTGGTGTGGATGAACTTCAGCAATCCGAAACGCGTGGGCGGCATACACTAAGCCGGTCTGGTCTGTAAAAGACCAGCCATGGCTGTCGCGCCGATTCCCCGCGTGGCGGCCAGCCGAATTACTCAGATGACACAGAAACAACAATGAATCTTCAGCTATTGCAAACCCGTTTAGGCTATACGTTCCAGGATGCTGGCCTGTTGCAGCAAGCCTTGACGCATCGTAGCCACAGCAGTTTGCATAATGAGCGGCTGGAATTCCTCGGCGACTCCATCCTCAACTGCGTGGTCGCTTCCATCCTGTACGAACGCTTCAAGTCCATCGACGAGGGCGACCTGTCGCGCCTGCGCGCCAATCTGGTCAAGCAGCAGTCGCTGTATGAAATCGCGCAAAAGCTGGAACTGTCGCAATTCCTGCGCCTGGGCGAAGGCGAACTCAAATCGGGCGGCTTCCGCCGTCCATCGATCCTCGCCGACACCCTGGAAGCCTTGCTGGGCGCGATTTTCCTCGACACGGGCTTCGATGCCGCCAGCACGGTGATCCGCGCCTTCTACATCCCCATCCTCGATTCGGTCGATCCGCAAACCCTGGGCAAGGATGCCAAGACCCTGCTGCAGGAGTTTTTGCAAAGCAAGAAAATTTCGCTGCCACAGTACAACGTGGTGGCCACCCACGGCGCCGCCCACAGCCAGGAATTCGAGATCGAATGCCTGGTGCCGAAATTGAACATCCAGGTCTACGGCCGTGGCGGAAGCCGCCGCGCCGGTGAGCAAGCCGCCGCCAAACTGGCGCTGGACGTGGCCGAGCAGGCGCTGTTGAAGTCGCCTGCCGCCAGCCGCAAGCCCAAACCGCGCGCCGCCCAGCTCAAGCTGGCCGGCATTGCCACCATCCAGAGCGACGACGCGCAAGCTCCTGCAGCCCCGGCGATCGCCGCTCACACTAAACAGAATCGACACTAGCATGACAGCCACCAAAATGCCCGACAACTTCCGCTGTGGCTATATCGCCATCGTGGGCCGCCCCAACGTGGGCAAATCGACCCTGATGAACGTGCTGATCGGCGCGAAGGTCAGCATCACTTCGCGCAAGGCGCAAACCACGCGCCACCGCATCACGGGTATCCAGACGGTGCCGGATGCGCAGTTCATCTACGTCGACACGCCAGGCTTCCAGACGCGCCACTCGAACGCGCTGAACAAGACGCTGAACAAGACCGTCACGAACACCCTGATTTCCTCGGACGTCATCCTGTACGTGATCGAAGCGGGCACGTTCGGCCCGGCCGACCAGCAAGTGATGGACCTGTTGCCGAAGGAAGTGCCATGCATCCTCGTCATCAATAAATCCGACCGCGTGAAGGACAAGGCCGTGCTGCTGCCGTTCGCGCAAAAGATCGCCGCCATGCGCGACTTCGCCGCCATCGTGCCTGTTTCCGCCAAGCTGCACTTCCAGCTGGAAGGCTTGCAGAACGAAATCAAGCGCTTCTTGCCGGAAAACCAGCCGATCTTTGGACCGGACGACATCACGGACCGCAGCGAGAAATTCCTCGCCTCGGAAATCGTGCGTGAAAAACTCTTCCGCTTTGTCGGCGACGAACTGCCGTACACGAGCACCGTGCTGATCGAGAAATTCGAGCAGGAAGGCGATCTGCGCCGCGTGTTTGCCGCCATCCTGGTCGAGCGCGATACGCACAAGTCCATGATTATCGGCAACAAGGGCGCGCGCCTGAAGGAAGTCTCCACACAGGCCCGCCTGGATATGGAAAAGCTGTTCGGCGGTCCCGTGTACCTGGAAATCTGGGTCAAGGTCAAGTCGGGCTGGGCCGACAACGAGGCGGGCTTGCGCGCCTACGGCTACGAGTAATCCGCAACCCGGGGGCGACGCCACACGCATGAGCACCACCACGCCAGCGCTGCACCATCCTGCGCCAGCTTCACCTGCTGTTTCCGCACCTGTCCCCGCGCCGGTGGCCATCGCGCCGCCGGCCGTACCTCCCACAGCACCCCGGCGCAGCCGTCCGCCCACGCGCGACGGCCGCATCACGGGCCAGCCAGCCTTTGTGCTGCACAGCTACCCGCATAAAGAAACCAGCCTCATCGTCGACGTGTTTACGCGCGAGTATGGCCGCATCGCGCTCGTTGCCAAGGGCGCCAAGCGGCCCCATTCGCAGTTGCGCGGCGTGCTGCAGACGTTCCAGCCGCTGCAAGCGGGCTGGACGGGCAAGTCCGAGCTGCGCATCCTCACCGGTGCGGAATGGGTGGGTGGCATGTTGCCGCTGGAAAAGACCGCCTTGCTGTGCGGCTTTTATTTGAACGAATTGCTGGTCAAATTGCTCGCGCGCGACGACCCGCATCCCGTCCTGTTCGACCACTACGTTGCTACCTTGAATCAACTGGCGCACAATGAGCCCCCGCCCATCGTGCTGCGCAAGTTCGAGCGCGCCCTGCTCAAGGAAACGGGCGTGGCGGCCGACCTGACGCGCTGCACGGGCACGCGCCAGGCCGTCGAGGCAGGGCAGGTGTACGTGGTCGACCCGGAGCGGGGGCCGCGCCCGGCGCGCGCCGCCGACGCCTGGCCCAGGATCACGGGCAAGACCCTGCTCGACATGGAGCGCGAAGATTATCTTGACGTGGCCACGCAGGCGCAAAGCAAGCTGCTGATGCGCTTTTTGCTGGCCCATCAACTGGGCGGCGCCACCTTGAACACGCGCCAGATACTGATTGATTTAATGCAGCTGTAGCTGAAGTTTGCAGCAGGACAGCACTTTACGGATACCTTTTATATGAGCTTTTTGCAGCCTTCCGGCCCCGTCATCGACCTGGGCGTCAACATCGACCACGTGGCCACCTTGCGCAATGCGCGCGGCACCGCGTATCCGGACCCGATCCGCGCGGCCCTGCTGGCCGAACAGGCCGGCGCCGACGCCATCACCCTGCATTTGCGCGAAGACCGCCGCCACATCAAGGATGCGGACGTGATCGCCATCGCACCGCAATTACTGACGCGCATGAACCTGGAAGCGGCCGTCACGGCCGAGATGATCGATTTCGCCTGCCGCATCAAGCCGGCGGACGTCTGCCTGGTGCCGGAAAAGCGCACGGAAGTGACGACCGAAGGGGGCCTGGACGTGGTGCGCTACTTCAAGGAAGTGCAGGCGGCGGTGCAACAATTGCAAGGCGAGGGCATCCGCGTGAGCCTGTTCATCGATGCGGACGAGCAGCAGATCGCTGCCGCCGCCGAGCTCGGCGCGCCCGTGATCGAGCTGCACACGGGGCGCTATGCCGATACGCAAGGCGCCGAGCAGCTGGCGGAGCTGGAGCGCATCAAGGCGGGCGTGCTGTTTGGCGTGGGCCGCGGCTTGAAAGTCAACGCGGGTCACGGTTTGCATTACACCAATGTGCAGGCCATCGCCGCCATTCCCGATATTGCTGAGCTGAACATCGGCCACGCCATTGTCGCGCATGCCGTGTTTGTCGGCTGGGAAAACGCCGTGCGCGAAATGAAGGCCATCATGGTGGCCACGCGCCTCGGTCACAGGGCCTGACAGGGGAGTAGGGCATGATCTACGGCATCGGTACCGATATCTGCAAGATACCCCGCATCGAGGCGGCGCTGGCGCGGCACGGCGAGCGTTTCGCGAAAAAGATACTGGGGCCGCAGGAGCTGGAAAAATTCCGCGCCCGCAGCGCCAAGAATGCCGCGCGCGGCGTGCGCTTCCTTGCCACGCGCTTCGCGGCAAAGGAAGCGTTTTCCAAGGCCATCGGCCTGGGCTTGCGCATGCCGATGACCTGGCCCGCCGCGCAGATGCTGAACCACCCCAGCGGCAAGCCGATGATTGTCTGCAGCGGCGTGCTGGCGCAGTTCATGGAGAAAAATCGCCTGAGCGCGCAAGTGACCATCAGCGATGAAGAAGAATATGCGGTCGCGTTCGTGATCGTGGAACAGGCAGTGTAACTATAAGTGCGCAATGAGCCAGCAATGACCGAAGCAAGCCCAGAATCTTCCTTGGCGGAAACGCCACCCGATCCCCGCGCGCAAGTGCTGGCGACCGTCGCCAAGCTGCCGAATTTGCCCGGCGTGTACCGCTATTTCGACGCCGCCGACAAGGTGCTGTATGTCGGCAAGGCGCGCGACCTGAAAAAACGCGTCTCCAGCTACTTCCAGAAGAACCTGGCCAGTCCCCGCATCGCCATGATGGTCGAGCGCATCGCGCGCCTGGAAACGACGGTCACGCACAGCGAAGCGGAAGCCTTGATCCTGGAAAACAACCTGATCAAGGCGCTGCAGCCGCGCTACAACATCCTGTTCCGCGACGACAAGTCGTATCCCTATTTGAAAATCACGAATGGCGATGCGCCGCGCATGGTGTATTACCGGGGCGCGGTGGACAAGAAAAATCAGTATTTCGGGCCGTTCCCCAGCTCCTGGGCCGTCAAGGAATCGATGCAGATTCTGCAAAAGGTGTTTCTGATCCGTACCTGTGAGGACAGCGTGTATGCGAACCGTACGCGTCCCTGCCTGCTGCACCAGATCGGCCGCTGCAGTGCGCCCTGCGTGGACCTGATCAGCAAGGAAGACTACAAGAACGACGTGGAAAACGCGGCGCGCTTCCTGCGCGGGCGCCAGAGCGAAGTGCTGGCCGACCTGGAAAAGAAGATGCACGCGTTTGCCGCTGAATTAAAATTCGAGCAGGCCGTGGTGGTGCGCAACCAGATCGCCTCGCTGTCGCGCGTGCTGCACCAGCAAAGCATGGAGACGACGGGTGACGCCGATGTCGACATCCTCGCCGTGCTGGTGCAGGGCGGGCGCGCCTGCGTCAACCTGGCCATGGTGCGCGGCGGACGCCATCTGGGCGACCGTGCTTATTTCCCCAGCCAGCTCAGCGATGCGGCGGCGATTGCCGAGGAACCGATCGAGGTGGAAGTGCTGGCCGCCTTCCTGGCCCAGCACTACACGGAAAAATTCATTCCCGGCACCCTGATCCTGAATATCGAATTCGACCAGCCAGCCCTGATGGTGGCGCTGATGGAGCAGTGTGGCCACCGCATCAACCTGATCTTCCAGCCGCAGGGGCAGCGCCGCCAGTGGCTGGAAATGGCGCAGAAGGGCGCCGAGATTTCGCTGGCGCGCTTGTTGTCCGAGCAGGGTTCACAGCAGTCGCGCACGCGCGCGCTGGCGGAGGCGCTGCGCCTGGAAACGGAAGACCTCGACAGCCTGCGCGTGGAGTGTTTCGACATCAGCCACACGCAGGGCGAGGCGACGCAGGCGTCGTGCGTCGTGTTCCACCATCACGCCATGCAGAATGGCGAATACCGGCGCTATAACATCAACGACATCACGCCCGGCGATGATTACGCGGCCATGCGCCAGGTCCTCATGCGCCGTTACGAGAAAGTGGCGAATGGCGATGGCGTGATGCCCGACGTGGTCTTGATCGACGGCGGCAAGGGACAGATCGAAATGGCGCGCCAGGTGTTCGCCGAGCTGGGACTCGATATCAGCCTGATCGTCGGCGTGGCCAAGGGGGAGGGGCGCAAGGTGGGCCTGGAAACCCTGCTGTTCGTCGATGGCCGCGCGGCGCAGGAACTGGGCAAGGAATCGGCGGCCCTGATGCTGATCGCGCAGATCCGCGACGAAGCGCACCGCTTCGCCATTACCGGCATGCGTGCCAAGCGGGCCAAGACGCGCCAGACGTCGCGCCTGGAAGAGATCGAGGGCATCGGCGCCAAGCGCCGCCAGAAATTGCTGTCGCGCTTTGGCGGCTTGCGCGGCGTGGTCGACGCCAGCATCGAGGATCTGATGTCGGTGGAGGGGATTTCCACGCAGTTGGCAGAAGAAATATACAAGCAGCTGCATTGATGGATAGATGGCCTGGTCCGGTGCTGCGGCAACCGGACTAGGCTAATACCCCTGGGCCATGTAGACTAGTGGCGCTTTCTTCATACTTTCTTCATATTCAATTTACCTGTCGGCCGATTGCTTCCTTATGCCTTTTAATATCCCCATCCTTTTGACGTGGCTGCGCGTGGCCCTGATACCACTCGTCGTCGGCGTGTTTTATCTGCCGCCGTCGATGCTGCTGCATGGCGACCAGAACCTGGTTGCCACCCTGGTCTTCATTGTTGCTGCCGTCACCGACTGGTTCGATGGTTTCCTCGCGCGGCGCTGGAACCAGACTTCGGCCTTTGGCGCCTTCCTCGACCCGGTCGCAGACAAGCTGATGGTGGCGGGTGCCTTGCTGGTGCTGGTGCAGCTGGACCGTGTGAATGCCGTGCTGGCCTTCATCATCATCGGCCGCGAAATCACGATTTCCGCGTTGCGCGAATGGATGGCGCAGATCGGTGCATCGAAATCGGTGGCCGTCAGCTCGATCGGCAAGATCAAGACGGCCGCGCAAATGACGGCCATTCCCCTGCTGCTGTACCACGAAGTGATCTTTGGCGCGATCGACACGCACGTGTGGGGCGAGAAGCTGCTGTGGATCGCCTGCGTGCTGACAGTGTGGTCGATGTTCTATTATTTGCGTCTGGCATGGCCGCTGATTAAAGAAAAAGCGGGAAATTTGCACTAAGAATAGGCAGGCGGCTGCTTTGTGCGGAATATTTTGCAAAACACCAGATATTGCCCGTTGACAGCCCCTGTAATCCCTCTATAATGCTGGCCTGTTGTTGATGACGCGGGAGTAGCTCAGTTGGTAGAGCGCAACCTTGCCAAGGTTGAGGTCGAGAGTTCGAGACTCTTCTCCCGCTCCAGTTTTCTGGATCGTGTCATAGGTAAAAACAGCGAATGCAGTAAAAAGTAGTACTGGCGATGTAGTAGAGCTTCTGATACAATGTTGTCCACTGCGGGAGTAGCTCAGTTGGTAGAGCGCAACCTTGCCAAGGTTGAGGTCGAGAGTTCGAGACTCTTCTCCCGCTCCAGTGAATACTGGATCAGCAGTAAAGCAGCACTGGTAAACGGTAGCAAAAAGCAGTAAAATAGCGGTTCGTATGCGGGAGTAGCTCAGTTGGTAGAGCGCAACCTTGCCAAGGTTGAGGTCGAGAGTTCGAGACTCTTCTCCCGCTCCAGTTTTCAAGGTGTGCCGCAAGGCCCATCCAAGCAGTTCCTCTGGCGAGGTAGCAAAGAGGTTATGCAGCGGCCTGCAAAGCCGTTTAGACGGGTTCGATTCCCGTCCTCGCCTCCAGATGAAAAAAATAGCCCACTTTCGAGTGGGCTATTTTTTTGTCCGCGCATTTGCCTGACTTTTGCCGGCTGCGCATCTTGTATAATGCCGGCAAGCTCAGCCGCGCCGCCTGGCGCCTTGATGAAACTTCCCCTTTCCGCCATACCGATGTAGTCACTGACGACTTTCCTGCTCCGTTCGACCTCAGCGCAGCTTTTTTGTGACGCCCGCTGGTATGGCTGTGCCTGATGATTGTCCATCAGGCCGGCATTTTCCTGTTCCGACTTTGGATACGCATCAATGATCAACACAACTTTTCGGGATGAGTGGTTCTCGAACCTGCAAAAGAACGTCCTGGCGGGCTTGACCACTTCCTTTGCCCTGGTGCCTGAATGCATCGCCTTTGCCCTGGTGGCGCAATTGAATCCCCTGATGGGCCTGTATGGCGCCTTCATCATTTGCGCATTCACGGCCATCTTTGGCGGACGCCCCGGCATGATTTCCGGCGCCGCCGGCTCCATGGCCGTCGTCATCGTGGCACTGGTGGCTCAGCATGGCGTGCAGTATCTGCTGGCCACCGTGGTGCTGAGCGGCATCCTGATGGCCTTGTTCGGCATCTTGCGGCTGGGTAAGCTGATCCGCATGGTGCCCTATCCGGTGATGCTGGGCTTTGTGAATGGCCTGGCCATCGTCATCGCCATGGCCCAGCTGGAACACTTTCGCCAGGCCACGCCGCAGGGTGAAACCTGGCTGCAAGGCATGCCCTTGTATGTGATGGGCGCGCTGGTGGCGCTGACCATGGCCATCGTCTACGTGCTGCCGCGCGTCACGAAGGCCGTGCCTCCCGCGCTGGTGGCCATCCTCGGCGTGGGCGTGCTCAGCCATTTCTTGCACCTGCCCACGCGCACCCTGGGCGACCTCGCGCATATCGCCGGCGGCCTGCCGGCCCTGCATTGGCCCACCGTGCCGCTGGACATGGCGACCTTGCACATCATTTTTCCATATGCAGCCCTGATGGCCATGGTGGGCTTGCTGGAAACACTGCTCACTTTTAATCTTACCGATGAGATGACTGAAACGCGGGGCCAGCCGAACCGCGAATGCATCGCCCTCGGCGCATCGAATGTCGTTTCCGGCCTGTTTGGCGGCATGGGCGGCTGCGCCATGATCGGGCAGACCATGATCAACCTGAGCTCGGGCGGCCGTTCGCGCCTGTCGGGCGTGACGGCCGGCGTGATGATTTTGCTGTTCATCCTGTTCCTGTCGCCGCTGATCGAGCGCATCCCGCTGGCCGCCCTGGTGGGCGTGATGTTCGTCGTGGCGCAGCAGACGTTTGCCTGGGGTTCCTTGCGCGTACTGGGCAAGGTGCCGTTGCAGGATGCGCTGGTGATCGTTGCCGTGACGGTCATTACCGTATTCACGGACCTGGCGATGGCCGTGCTGTGCGGCATCGTCATCGCCGCCTTGAATTTTGCCTGGCAGCATGCGCGTGAAATGCGTGCCGATATCGATGACAGCAGCGCCGGCGCGCGCGTGTACCTGCCGCATGGCACGCTGTTTTTTGCTTCCACCACGCATTTTCAGGAACTGTTCCAGCCAGCGTCGGACCCGGCCCGCGTCATCCTTGACTGCCGGCACCTGCACATGGCCGACCACTCGGCCATTGCCGCCATCGAATCCTTGTATGAACGCTATGACAAGGCGGGCAAGCATCTGCAGGTGACGCATCTATCCACCCGCAACCAGGCCTTGCTGCAGCGGGCCGGGGTGGATGTCGGCGTGGCGTAAAATAGGGGATTGTTGAATGTCTGTGGAGTGTGAATGCTGTCGAACGAACAAGAACAATTGTTGCAACAAAGCCAGGCGGGATTCGACGCCTACTATGACGCGCTGGGCGCCTCGCTGGTGAATTTCGTCGAGCGCCTGGGCATCCAGCCGGCGCACGAAGTGCTGACCAGCGCGGCCGAATACCTGCCATATATCGACGCGGCCATGCGCACCATCGTCATTCGCGACGAGAGCTGGCAGTGGGTAAAAACCATGCTCGGCTATTTTATCGGCGAATACTTCGTGCAAGGCCATGCGGGCTGCTGGTATGTGGAAACGCGGCCGGAGTCGCCGCATTTTTGCCGCACCATGGTGGGCGGCTTCGAGCATGGCTTGCCAGCGGACGCCGCCATCGATCCGGAGGTGCTGGCGCTGGAATTTCTGGGGCAATCCGTGCCACGCGAGCTGGCGGTACTGATCGCCAAAGCGCAAGCCCGTGCGGCTTGATGCCGCACGGCTTGCTTAAGCAGATTTAAAACTCTTCCCACTCGCCTTCGGCCGGCGCAGTTGCCTTGCTGCTGGCGCGCGTCGCGGGCAGGCGCAGGGCAGGGGGCGAGGCCTTGCGGGCTGGTGCGGCAGCAGTTGGCGTTGCGCTGCGCTGTGCCGCTTTTACGCTGAAACGGTCGGTCGCTACTGCATTGGCATCGAGGCGGAAGACGCTGACCACCTGCGCCAGTTCGCTCGCCTGTTCCTGCATCGCTTCGGCCGCTGCCGAGGCTTCTTCCACCAGGGCCGCATTTTGCTGGGTCACCTGGTCCATTTCGGAAATGGCCTGGTTGACTTGCTCGATGCCCGCGCTCTGCTCTTCGCTGGCGTTGCTGATCTCGCTCATGATGGACGTGACAAAGCCGATGCTTTGCACGATTTCTTCCATCGTCTTGCCGGCCTTGTCGACCAGGTCCGTGCCCACGTCGACCTTTTGCACGGAGTCGTCGATCAAGCCCTTGATCTCTTTTGCCGCCGCTGCCGAGCGCTGCGCCAGGTTGCGCACTTCCGTGGCCACCACGGCGAAGCCGCGGCCCTGTTCGCCGGCGCGCGCCGCTTCCACGGCCGCGTTCAGGGCCAGGATATTCGTCTGGAAGGCGATGCCGTCGATGACGGAAATGATGTCGACGATTTTCTTCGATGAGGTATTGATTTCGCCCATGGTGGCGACCACTTCGGCCACCACGGCGCCACCGCGGCTGGCGATGCCGGCCGCGTCGCCGGCCAGTTTATTCGCCTGGCGCGCATTGTCGGCGTTCTGTTTCACGGTCGAGGTCAGTTCTTCCATCGACGACGCCGTTTCTTCCAGCGAGCTGGCTTGCTGTTCCGTACGCGACGACAGGTCCTGGTTGCCGGCGGCGATTTCCGCGGAGGCCGTGGCGATGGTGTCGGTGCCGCTGCGCACCTGGCCCACGATACCCACCAGGCTGTCGTTCATGGTTTTCAGGGCATGCATCAGCTGGCCCGTTTCATCGCGGCCCTGGGCCGTGATGGTGCTGGTGAGGTCGCCCGCTGCCACGGTTTCCGCCACTTTCACGGCGGCGCGGATGGGGCCGGTGATCGAGCGCGTGATCCACCACGCGAAACCGATGCCCATCAGCACGGCCAGCACGCCCATGGTGATCAGGAAGATGCGGGTGCCGCTGTAGGCTTCGATGATGCTGGCGCCGACGCCGTCGGCGGCCTTGATCTGCATGTTGGCAAAGCGTTTGACTTCGGCCAGGTAGGCCACGGTGATCGGCGCCACTTCCTTGTCGAACACGACCTTGGCGCCTGCCACGTCCCCGTCGGCCTTCATCTTGAAGGCGCGCGCGCGCGTCGTCACGTAGTCGGTGCGGACCTTGCGCACGACCTTGAATTGCTCGATCACGGCAGGATTGAGCAAGGACGCGATGATGTCGTCCTGCAGCTTGCTGGAACGCTCCGCATCGACTTTCAAGTCTTCCTCGATCTTGGCGCGCACGACAGGATCGGTGATCTCGAACGAGGCGACGCCGCGCACGCTGTTGAGTTCAATGATCTTCGACCATTCGGCCACCATGCGCTGGTTCTTGATGCTGGTATTGATGAGACGGTAAGTCAGGTCGCTGGCCGTTTGCATGCGCACGAGGGCGGTGATGGTCAAGGCGGCAAGCAACAGCAATACGACAGCAAAGCCGACGCCAAGGCGGCTGCCGATGTTCAGGTTTTTCATGTAATTCCTAACAGTTTAATAGTCATGATCGCCGCCGCCAGCAGGGGCGGACAGGCGCCGCAAGGCGCAGGGGATCGGGGTCTTCGGGTGCCGCGTGATGGCTGTGCGGCGCGCCACGCTGAGCGTGGCGATGGAGGTGAAGCAAGGGGCATGTCGGTCAGGCTGACCGCTGCCCAGCAAGCCGCAAGTATAGCATTGACGCAGAGAAATAGTTTTTCAAAGCAATTTTAATTGTTTTTTGATATTGATTTCCTGTTGTGTTTTTACATCAAGTACCTGTGCTATAAGTACTATCACTTACATAAGTGCTGACTTATCGCTTGGCCGCCTGATAAAATACTAATGATAATCATTCGTATTAAAACATCGACCAGGGAATTGTATGCAGCGCAAGCCAGGATTCAAACCGATCACCATCGCAGTACTGGGCGCCTTGACCTTTGGCGCCACGCCATTGGCTACTTGGGCACAGGAAAGCTTGCCCGCCGTCACCGTGACGGCGGCTAAGGACAAGGATGGCTATGTTGCCGCCACCTCCGCCAGCGGCACCAAGACGGAAATGGCTTTGCGCGACGTGCCGCAGACGATCAACGTGGTGCCGGCCGCCGTCATCCGCGACCAGAACGCCATGTCGATCCAGGACATCATGAAGAATATCCCGGGCGTGGGCTTGTCCACGGGCGACGGCCAGCGCGACCAGGTGTTCATCCGCGGCTTCACGGCCATTGGCGACCAGTTCGTCGACGGCTTCCGCGATGACGCGCTGTATTTCCGCGACCTGTCGAATGTGGAGCGCCTGGAAGTGATCAAGGGACCGGCCGCCGTGCTGTACGGCCGCGGTTCCTCGGGTGGCCTGGTCAATCGCATCACCAAAAAACCGGGCGTGGATATCACGGACGTGGCCCTGAGCCTGACGAACACAAAAGGGCGCCGCGGCGAAGTCGACGTCGGCCGTGTCGGCGAGACGGTGGACTGGCGTGTCACGGGTGCGCGCGAATTGTCGGACAGTTACCGCGACCAGCAATTCATCAACCGCACGGCGCTGGCCCCTTCCGTGGCCATCCGCTTGTCGAGCGCGACGAAACTGCTGCTGCAGGGCGATTACCTGGAAGACCGCCGCCTGACGGACTTCGGTATTCCATCCTACCAGGGCCGCCCCGTCGCCGTCGATGCGGGCACCTATTATGGCGCCGCCAACGCCCGCGATGCGGACTTCAGCCAGTCGCGCGTGGTGTCCACGGCCGCGACACTGACGCACAAGTTCAGCGATACTCTGTCGCTGCGCAATGCCTTCCGCTACTACGATTACCACCTGGACCGCAACAACACTAATATTTCCGGCAACGTCAACGAAGTCAAGGGCACGATGAGCCTGGGTCACGCCAAGCTCAACCGCGACGAGAGCGGCTGGTTTAACCAGACGGAACTGACGCAAAAGCTGGTCACGGGCACCTTGCGCCACGAAGTGCTGTACGGCGCCGAATTCGGCAAGCAAAACAAGGATGCGTCGAGCTGGGCTTCGACCGTGGTGGCGACGAATGTATCGATCTTCAATCCCGTCCTGCCGCAGGTCAACCGCAGCAAGCTGGGCGTGCGCAGCGATACTTTCGGCACCTATGACACGGCCGCTGCCTACGTGCAGGACGCCATCAGTTTCAGCGACGAGTGGAAGGCGCTGGCCGGCCTGCGCTACGACCGCTACAAGCAGCAGTCGCGCCTGGCCAATGCGCTTGGCGTGACGACGGCGGACCTGTCGCGCACGGATTCGGCCTACAGCCCCCGCGCCGGCCTCGTCTGGCAACCGAGCGCTGCGCAATCGTATTACGCGTCGTGGAGCCGTTCGTTCCAGCCGAGTGGCGAGAACTTCGCCCTGGCCGCCAACAATGCCGACCTGGCGCCGGAAACCACGCGCAACACGGAAGTGGGCGCCAAGTACGACCTGTGGGGCGGCCGCGCCAACGCCACCGTGTCGCTGTTCCGCCTGGAGCGCGACAACATCAAGACCAGCGACCCGATCACGAACCGCATCGTGCCCGTCGGCACGCAGCGCACGGACGGCCTGGAGCTGACCTTCAACGCGGACTTGCACGATGGCTGGAAGATGATGGCCGGCTACGCTTACCTGGACGCCACCATCACCGATTCCATCGCCGTCGACCGCAGCGTGAATGCGCCGGGCACGACGACGGCCAGTTCCGTCGCCATCAAGGGCAAGCGCGCCACTTTGACGGCGCGCAACACGGCCAATCTGTGGCTGACGAAAGACCTGGGCCACGGCTTCACGGTGGGTGGCGGCGCGAATGCCGTCGGCAGCCGCTTCGCCAACCCTGGCAACACCGTCGTGCTGCCAGGCTACGTGACGGCCGACGCCATGGCCGCTTACCGCACGGGCCGCTATGAAGTGCAACTGAACGTCAACAATATCGGCGACACGCGCTACATCGTCTCGGGCCACGGTTCCAGCCCGAACCTGAGCTTGCCGGGCGCGCCGCGTAATGTGGCGCTGACCTTGCGCTACAGCTTGTAATTTGTCATTTTTCTGACGCATACCAAACCCGCTCGCGAGCGGGTTTTTTCATGGTGGGTAGCGATGTGCAAGCGTGCCGGGCAGACTGGCATTGTTTAGAGGGAATATTCGGTATCGTCAAATTAATGTTGACTAAAGGCAATTTTTTCCAGCGGACTAAGCCTTGTCGGAGTTTGAGGGGTAAAATACTGTCATACGGCACAGGCATGGTGCTTATATCTTGGTGATATGACACGACCACGACGCCGTATGACTTTTTATTTACTCACATCATAGAGGCCTGAATATGGTTCAGATGTCCAGGCGCCAGTTCCTTCGGGTAACTGGCGCGACCATTGCTGGTTCCAGCCTCGCCCTGCTCGGTTTCGCACCGGGCCAGGCGATGGCGGAAGTGCGGCAATACAAGCTGTCTCGCACGACCGAGACACGCAATACCTGTCCCTACTGTTCGGTAGGATGCGGCGTCCTGCTGTATGGGCTGGGCGACGGCGCGAAAAATGCCGTTTCCAGCATCATCCACGTGGAAGGCGATGCCGATCACCCGGTGAACCGCGGCACGCTGTGCCCGAAAGGCGCCAGCCTGGTCGACTTCATCCACAGCCCGAACCGCCTGAAAGTGCCCGAATACCGCGCACCGGGCGGCACGGAATGGCAACCGATCTCCTGGGATGTGGCGCTCGACAAGATCGCGCGCCTGATGAAGGATGACCGCGATGCCAACCTGATCGAAAAGAATGCCGACGGCAAGACCGTCAACCGCTGGCTCTCCACCGGCATGCTTGCCGCGTCCGCCGGCAGCAACGAGGTGGGGTATCTGACCCACAAGACAGTGCGCAGCATGGGGATGCTGACCTTTGATAATCAGGCGCGTGTATGACACGGACCGACGGTGGCAGGTCTTGCCCCGACGTTTGGCCGTGGCGCGATGACGAATCATTGGGTCGATATCAAGAATGCCGATGTGATTTTGGTCATGGGCGGCAATGCAGCAGAAGCACATCCTTGCGGATTCAAATGGGTAACGGAAGCGAAGGCGCATAACAAGGCCAAGCTGATCGTTGTCGATCCGCGCTTTACCCGTACCGCATCCGTGGCAGATTACTACTGCGCCACGCGTACCGGCACGGACATCGTCTTCCTCGGCGCGATCATCAATTACCTGCTGACGAACGACAAGATCCAGCATGAGTACGTGCGCAACTACACGGACATGCCTTTCATCGTGCGCGAAGACTATGCGTTCGAGGATGGCCTGTTCTCGGGTTTCGACAAGGAAAAAGGCAAGTACACGGACAAGGCCACCTGGGATTACGAGATCGGCGACGACGGCTATGCCAAGGTCGATCCGACCCTGGAACACCCGCGCTGCGTCTACCAGATGATGAAGAAGCACTATGCGCGCTACACGACCGAGATGGTCGAACGTACGTGCGGCGTGTCGGCCGACAAGTTCCACAAGGTGGCTGAGGCGTTGGCTTCGACCGCCGTGCCGGGACGCGCCGGCACCATCCTGTACGCGCTGGGCTGGACGCACCACTCGACGGGCGCGCAAACCATCCGCACGGGCGCCATGGTGCAGCTGTTGCTGGGCAATATGGGAATCGCCGGCGGCGGCATGAACGCCTTGCGCGGCCACTCGAACATCCAGGGCTTGACCGATCTGGGCCTGATGTCGAACCTGTTGCCAGGTTACATGACCCTGCCCAACGAGGGCGAGCAGGACTTCGACGCCTACATCGCCGCGCGCGCCACCAAGCCGCTGCGGCCGAACCAGCTCAGCTACTGGAGCAATTACCGCAAATTCCACGTCAGTTTCATGAAGACGTGGTGGGGCGACTTTGCCACGGCGGAGAATAACTATGCCTTCGACTACCTGCCGAAACTCGACAAGCCGTATGACTTGATGCAAGCCATCGAGAACATGCACCAAGGCAAGATGACGGGCTATATCTGCCAGGGCTTCAATGTGCTGGCGTCCGCGCCGAACAAGCAGAAGGTCACGGAAGCGCTGTCGAAGCTGAAGTTCCTCGTCATCATGGATCCGCTGGCCGTGGAAACGGGCGAATTCTGGAAGGCGCACGGGCAGTACCACGAAGTCGATCCCACCAAGATCATGACGGAAGTGTTCCGCCTGCCGACCAGCTGCTTCGCCGAAGAACGCGGTTCGCTGGTGAGCTCTTCGCGCGTGCTGCAATGGCACTGGCAGGCGGCCGAACCGCCGGGCCAGGCGCGCAGCGACCTGGAGATCATGTCCGGCCTGTTCTTGCGCATGCGCAACATGTACAAGAAGGAGGGCGGCAAGTTCCCCGATCCTATCGTCAACCTGACGTGGAATTATGCGCAGCCGCATAATCCGCAGCCGGAAGAAATCGCCCGCGAATTCAACGGCCGTGCGCTGGCCGACCTGTACGATCCGAAGGACGCGACCAAGCTGCTGGTGAAAAAGGGCGAGCAGCTGGCTTCGTTTGCGCAATTGCGCGACGACGGCACGACCACCAGCGGTTGCTGGATCTTCGCCGGCAGCTGGACGCAGGCGGGAAACCAGATGGGACGGCGCGACAATAGCGACCCGACCGGCATCGGCCAGACGTTGGGCTGGGCCTGGGCGTGGCCGGCGAACCGCCGCGTGCTGTACAACCGCGCCTCGTGCGACTTGAAGGGCAAGCCTTTCGATCCGACCCGCAAGCTCATCGAGTGGAATGGCACGAACTGGAGCGGGGCCGATATTCCCGACTTCAAGGTCGACGAACCGCCGGAAAACGGCATGGGCCCGTTCATCATGCTGGGCGAGGGCGTGGCGCGTTTCTTTGCGCGTGGCGCCATGGCCGAAGGGCCGTTCCCCGAGCATTACGAGCCGTTCGAAAATCCGCTGGGCTACAACCCGATGCATCCGAAAAACCCGCAAGCGACCAGCAATCCGGCCGCGCGCGTGTTCGCCGATGACCGGAAAATGTTCGGCACGCATGAGGAATATCCGCATGTGGCCACCAGCTACCGCCTGACCGAGCATTTCCATTACTGGACCAAGCATGCACGCCTGAATGCCATCATCCAGCCGCAGCAATTCGTTGAAATCGGCGAAGAGCTGGCCAAGAGCATCGGCGTCGTTGCCGGCGGTGAAGTGCGCGTCAGTTCCAAGCGGGGACACATCATCGCCAAGGCCGTCGTCACCAAGCGCATCAAGGCTTTGATGATCGAGGGCAAGCCGGTGCATACCGTGGGCCTGCCGCTGCACTGGGGCTTCACGGGCGTGGCCAAGCCTGGGTATCTGATCAATACCCTGACACCGGGCGTGGGGGATGCGAATTCGCAAACGCCGGAATTCAAGTCCTTCCTCGTGAAGGTGGAAAAAGCATGATGGGAGCTCAATAATGGCACTGCAATCCTTAGATATCCGGCGCCTGTCGGCTACCACGGTAACGCCGCCGCAAGCGCGCAGCCCGGTGACGGGCACCGTGGCCAAGCTGATCGATGTGTCGAAATGCATCGGCTGCAAGGCTTGCCAGACGGCGTGCATGGAATGGAACGACTTGCGCGATGAAGTCGGCGAAAACCATGGCACCTATGACAATCCGACGGACCTGACGCCGCAATCGTGGACGGTGATGCGTTTTGCCGAACACGAAAACAACGACGGCAACCTCGAGTGGCTGATCCGCAAGGATGGCTGCATGCACTGCGAGGACCCGGGCTGTCTGAAAGCCTGTCCGGCGCCGGGCGCCATCGTGCAGTACACGAACGGCATCGTCGATTTCCACCAGGAAAACTGTATCGGCTGCGGCTACTGCGTGGCCGGCTGTCCTTTCGACGTGCCCCGCATTTCGAAAAAGGACGACCGCGCCTACAAGTGCACGCTCTGCTCGGACCGCGTGGCCGTGGGCCAGGAACCGGCCTGCGTGAAAACCTGCCCGACGGGCGCCATCGTTTTCGGCACCAAGGAAGACATGAAGGTGCATGCGGAAGAGCGCATCGTCGACCTGAAGTCGCGCGGTTTCGAGAATGCGGGCCTGTACGACCCGCTGGGCGTGGGCGGCACGCACGTGATGTACGTGCTGCACCATGCGGACAAGCCGAAGCTGTATTCGAACTTGCCGGAACGTCCGCGCATCAGCCCGATGGTGGGCTTCTGGAAGGGCTGGTCCAAGCCGCTGGCGGTGGCCGGCATGGCCGCCACGGCCCTGGCAGGCTTCTTCCATTACACGCGTGTCGGTCCGAACGAAGTGAGCAAGGACGAAGAGCACGAAGCGCTGGAAGAGGCCAAACGCATCCGGGAGGAAGACCATGAGCCACAGTGATCTGCATGATGGAAAGCTGCGCGACAAGGATGGCAACCCGCTGATCCAGCGCTACGACCCGAACGAGCGCACGAATCACTGGGTGACCGCCATCACCTTCGTCATGCTGGCCCTGTCCGGCCTGGCCATGTTCCATCCCTCGATGGCGTGGCTGGCGAACCTGTTCGGCGGCGGGCAATGGACGCGCATCCTGCATCCGTTTGCCGGCCTGGTGATGTTTGTCTCGTTCGCGATCCTGGTGGTGCGCTTCTGGCACCACAACAAGTTCGAGGACGGCGACAAGCAGTGGCTGAAACAGATGGACGACGTGCTCAACAACCGCGAAGAAAAGCTTCCGAAGATCGGCAAATACAATGCCGGCCAGAAGATCCTGTTCTTCGTGCTGCTCGCTTGCATGGTGGGCTTGCTGCTGTCGGGCATCGTGATCTGGCGCGCGTACTTTGCGTTCTATTTCCCGATTCCCGTCATCCGCGCGGCCGCCTTGCTGCATGCCGTGTGCGCGTTCGGCATCATCTGCTCCATCATCGTGCACATCTATGCGGCCCTGTGGGTCAAGGGTTCGATCGGCGCCATGGTGCGCGGCACCGTCACCTACGGCTGGGCGCGCAAGCACCATCCGAAGTGGTTTGAGGCTGTCATTCGCAATACAAAAGACTAAGTTCTTGATATTGATGACACCGGCATTACCCGGGGTCAGTCCCAGGACTGACCCCTTTCTTTTTATCGATTAGAATACTTTACAGCCCCTTTTTTGATGGGAAACTCCATTGGTACAACGCATTCTTCAGCCAGGCGAAATCGAAGGCCTGGACCACAACGCGATTCCGCGCCTGCTGCTGCCGCAGCCTGACAGCCTGTTTAAGGCGCGCGCCTTGCGCTTGCGCGAACTGGCGCAGGGAAAAATCAAGGGCATTCCCGTCGATGCGGGCATGCAGGGCTACCTGGTGCTGATGGCCGCGCTGGCCGATGCGCAGGCCGCCGTGGTGGGAAAACTGGCGCCCGGCGCCGTGCCTGCCGCCGACCCGGACGCGCTGCGCCGCGCCATCCAGCACCGCATGCCCGTGCTGCCCGTCAGCGGCGCCCGTCCGCCCGTCTGGCGCGACATCTTTGCCAGCCTGCTCGATGAACTGGCCGCCACGGCGACAAGCCAGCCGGCATTGTCCGGCGGCCTGACGCAGGTGCTGGCCCAGCTGCGCGCGCTCGATGCGCCAGCGCTGGACGCCTGCGCCGATGCCGTGCTCGATGAAAACGGCGACAACCTCAATCCCATGCATGCGCCGTTCGTCGCGGCCGCCCTGCAAATTTTATGGTCGGTGTCGGCCAGCGAATTGCGCGCCGCGCGCGTGCCGGACCTGGAAACGGGCGCCCTGTGCCCCGTCTGCGGTTCGCATCCCGTCGCCAGCGTGATTCGCATCGGCGGCGGGGCGCAGGGCTACCGCTATCTGCACTGCGGCATTTGCGAAAGCGAATGGCATATGGTGCGCGTGAAGTGCTCGACCTGCGAACAGAATGGCAAGATCGCCTACCAGGGCCTGGACGCTGCCGACGCCGCGCCGTTCGACCCCGTGACGGCGAAGGACGACAAATTGCCCAACAAGGCGAACGATCCGAAGAAGGTGGCGCGCGCGGAAACCTGCGACGACTGCCACACCTACCGCAAGGTCTTCAACCAGGAACACGATTACAACGTCGAACCGCTGGCCGACGACCTGGCCAGCCTGATGCTCGACCTGCTGGTGGGCGAAGCGGGCTACCAGCGCGCCAGCGGCAATCCGCTGCTGTGGCTGGGGAAGAGCGACAGCAGCGAGGGCCAGCAGTCATGACGACGGGGCAAACCGTGCGCCTGCCATCGGTAGACCGCATCCTGGGCGACACGGCTTGCCTGGCCCTGATTGCGCACCATGGCCGCGTGCAAACGCTGGCCTGTGCGCGCGCCGTGCTGGCCGAATTGCGTACGACCATGCTGGCCGGTGCCGTGTGCGAAGAGGGTGCGTCGATTGCCGCCATCGCCGCGCACATGGAAGAACGGCTGCAATCGCAGTCGCGTTCGCAACTGCGCGCCGTGTTCAACCTGACGGGCACCGTGCTGCACACGAACCTGGGCCGCGCGCTGCTGCCCGACGCCGCCGTGCAAGCCGTGGTGGAAGCGCTGCAGTGGCCGATGAACCTGGAATTCGACCTGGAAACGGGCAAGCGCGGCGACCGCGACGACCTCGTCGAGGAACTGCTGCGCGAACTGACGGGGGCCGAAGCGGCCACCGTCGTCAACAACAATGCGGCCGCCGTGCTGCTGATGCTGAACACCCTGGCGCAGAACAGGGAAGTCATCGTCTCGCGCGGCGAACTTGTGGAAATCGGCGGCGCCTTCCGCATCCCCGACGTCATGACGCGAGCCGGCGCCGTGCTGCGCGAAGTGGGCAGCACCAACCGCACGCACCTGGCCGACTATGCGAATGGCGTGAGTGAAGACACGGCCCTGTTGATGAAGGTCCATTGCAGCAATTACGCGATCACCGGCTTTACCAAGAGCGTGGAGCTCGACGAATTGGTGCCGCTGGCGGCAAAACACCATGTGCCGACCGCCGTGGACCTGGGCAGCGGGACCCTGGTCGACCTGGCGCAATACGGCCTGCCGCATGAAACGACGGTGCGCGAAACCATAGCAGCGGGGGCCGACCTGGTCACCTTCAGCGGCGACAAGCTGCTCGGTGGCCCGCAATGCGGCGTCATCGTCGGGCGCGCCGATCTGATCGCAAAGATCAAGCGCAACCCCTTGAAACGCGCGCTGCGGGTCGGCAAGCTGACGCTGGCCGCCTTGGAACCCGTATTGCAGCTGTACCGCGCGCCGGACTTGCTGGCCGAACGCCTGACCACCTTGCGCCTCTTGACGCGTCCCGCCGCCGCCATGCGCGCGCAGGCGCAAACCCTGCTGCCGCTGTTGCAAAGCGTACTCGGCGCCACCTATATGGTTACCGCCGAAGCCATGAAAAGCCAGATCGGCAGCGGCGCCTTGCCCGTCGACCAGCTGCCCAGCTTTGGCCTGGCCATCCGCAGCGCGCCCGGTTCGCGCCTGAGCAATCCGCTGGGCGTGCTGGAGCAGCGTTTGCGCGCTTTGCCGTGCCCCGTGATCGGGCGCATCGGGCAAGATACGCTATGGCTCGACTTGCGCTGCCTGGAAGCGGCGCACGAGACGACCTTCATCGCGCAGCTTGCCGGGTTGTCCGCATGATCGTCGGCACCGCAGGCCATATCGACCATGGCAAGACGACGCTGACGCGCGCGCTGACGGGCGTGCACACGGACCGCCTGAAGGAAGAGCAGGCGCGCGGCATTTCGATAGAACTCGGTTATGCCTATCTGCCGCTGGCGGACGGCACGGTGCTGGGCGTGATCGACGTGCCCGGCCACGAAAAATTCATCCGCACCATGGCCTCCGGCGTGACGGGCATCGATTTCGCGCTGCTGGTGGTGGCCGCCGACGATGGCGTCATGCCGCAGACGCACGAGCACCTGGCCATCTTGCAGCTGCTGGGCGTGACGCAGGGCGCCGTGGCGCTGACGAAGATCGACCGCGCCGATGGCGCCCGCGTGGCGCAGGTGGAAGCGGATATCGAAGTGCTGCTGGCCGGCACGCCGCTGGCGGGCAGCCCGATTTTCCCCACGGCCGCCAATCGCGACAATGATGCCGGCGTGGCCGCTTTGCTGGCGCACCTGACGCAAGCGGCGCGCAGCCTGCCGCAGCGTGATGAACGGCGCTTGTTCCGCCTCGGCGTGGACCGGGTGTTCACCTTGTCGGGGCAGGGCACGATCGTCACCGGCACGGCGCTGGCGGGAAGGGTGCAAGTGGGCGACATGCTGCAACTGGCGCCCGGTGGCGCGCAAGCGCGGGTGCGCAGCATCCATGCGCAGAACCGCGCAGCCGGGACGGGCATGGCGGGCCAGAGATTGGCGCTGAACCTGGCCGGCATCGACCGCGAGCGCATCGAGCGGGGCAACTGGATCGTCGCGCCCGAGCTGGCGCAGTGTGCCGAGCGCCTCGACGTGGAACTGACCCTGCTGCCCGACGCGGGAGTACACCTGAAAGCCTGGTCGCCGCTGCACGTGCACCTGGGCGCGGCGCACCAGCTGGCGCGCGCCGTCATGCTCGATGGCGAAACCCTGTCGCCGGGACAGACGGGCAGGGTACAACTGGTATTCGAGTCTCCCATGCACGGCGTGCCGGGCGACCGTTTCGTCGTGCGCAACGCGCAGGCGACGCAAACGGTGGGCGGCGGCATGGTGCTCGATCCGTTCGGGCCCGCGCGCAAGCGGCGCAGCCCGGCCAGGCTGGCCTGGCTCGATGCGCTGGCCGCGTTTGTCGCGCACGGCGACTATGCGGCCCTGCTGGCGCAAGGCCCGCTGGGCTTGCGCGAATCGCTGCTGGTGCGCCTGTCCCTGCTGCCGGCGGACGCCCTGGCGCTGCCGCCCGACACGCGGCGTATCGCCCTGCGCGGTGGCGACGCCCTGCTGGTGGCGCCGCCGGCGTTGCTGGCGCTGGAAGGGCGGGTGCTGGCAGAATTGGAAACCTTCCACGCGCGCGCGCCCGATGAGGCGGGGCCGGAACTGTGGCGTTTGAAACGCATCGTCGACGCGGAGATGGAAGACGCCTTGTGGAGCCACCTGGTCGAAGGCTTGCTGGCGCGCGGCGAGGTGCTGGCGCGCGGCGCCAGCCTGCACTTGCCGACGCACAGCGTGGAACTGACGCCGCAGGAGCAGGCGGTGGCCGAGCCCTTGCTGGCCGCCCTGGAGCAGGGGCGATCCGATCCCCCGTGGACGCGCGACCTGGCGCGCGGCTTCGGCCTGGCCGAGGATGAAACGCGCCGGCTGTTGCGCAAACTTGCCAAGGCAGGGCAGATCAGCCAGGTCGTGCACGACCTGTTTTATCACCAGGCGGCGCTGGCCGAGCTGGCGCAGCTGGTGCGGGAACTGGCGCACAAGGCGGAAGGGGATGCAGGCTTGCCGGCCGGTAATGGCGCCGTGGGCGCGGCCACCTTCCGCGACGCCAGCGGCCTGGGCCGCAAGCGGGCGATCCAGGTTTTGGAATTTTTTGACCGCGTCGGTTATACTCGCCGTGTTGGCAATGGGCATCTATTACGCCCGCAAGCGTTGTGGTCCTACACCACAGCCTTGCCCAAGAGCTAAGTACTAGTTCAGGTACCGCGGAAAGCACACTCATCCGGTGATGTGGCCGGGCTTCAAACCCGGTGGAGGGCGTCAGACGTTCTCCCGTAGGTTCGACTCCTACTGTTTTCCGCCAATCATTTCTCTCTCCTCCTCCCTTGCATCATCCTCCGCTGGCGTTGGCCTGTTGCCACGTTGTGGAAAGTATGTCCCGAAATTGACAATATCCGGCAATGCCAGGGTGAGCCGATGGTAACATCGGCTTGTATCCCCTGTGGCAGATGAAAGCAAGCATGAAACAAGCAAGCATGGCACGGCTGCTGGCAGTGGCGCTGCTGATGCCGGCGCTGGCCGCGGCGGCGGACGTGCGCATCGTCGGCGAGCATTTGCCGCCGTCGAGCATGATGGAAGGCAATGTCGTCGTGGGACGTGAAACGCTCAAGGTGCGCGACATCATGGCGCGCGCGGGCCTTTCCTACAGCATCGAGCTGCTGCCGTGGAAGCGCGCGTATGCGCAGGCGCTGCGCGAGCGTGATACCTGCATCTTTTCCACCAGCCGCACGCAGGAGCGCGAAGCGCAATTTCGCTGGATCGGTCCCCTCAACGAAGCTGAATGGATACTCTACGGCCTGGCCGAACGGCACCTGGCGTTGCGC
The DNA here is from genome assembly GCF_001758645.1 of Janthinobacterium sp. MP5059B. Classification (NCBI taxonomy): domain Bacteria; kingdom Pseudomonadati; phylum Pseudomonadota; class Betaproteobacteria; order Burkholderiales; family Oxalobacteraceae; genus Janthinobacterium; species Janthinobacterium sp. MP5059B. Next base: position 58,716 of record NZ_LRHX01000010.1, read on the forward strand.
ACGCTGGCCGATGCGCGCGGCCTGGTAATCGGCACTGTGCTGGGCGACGCGCGCGACGATTACCTGCGCCAGCGCGGCCTGAACGTGGCGCCCGTGACGCAGGAGTGGCTCAATCCGCAAAAGCTGCTGCTCGGACGCATCGACTTGTGGGCCGTCGGCATGGCGGTGGGCAGCAAGCCGTTTGCCGGCAAGGAGTGGGAGGGCAAGGTGGTGCCGCTGCTGACCTTCAACCGGGTGCAGACTTACCTCGCCTGCAACAGGCAATTGCCCGAGACGCAGGCCTTGGCCATGCAGCGGGCGGCGGCGGCCATGCGCCGCGACGGCAGCATGGCGCGCGAACATATCCGCTAAGGGCCGCTTCAGCTTTTCCAGCCACTGGCGCATGCAATTGCGTCCTTCGCGCTTGGCCTGGTACAGGGCCTGGTCCGCGTGGCTGTAGGCCGTTTCAAATGCCGTGCCGGCGCGGTTCCAGCTCAGGCCCACGCTGACGGTGATGGCACGCGTGATGGGCGCGGCATGGCGCTGGCGGCCGACAGTCTCGCAGATGCGCTGCGCCACTTGCGCCGCGTCGTCGCGCGAGGAGGTGGGCCAGACCACGGAAAACTCTTCGCCGCCGACCCGGCCGATGGCCGTCTCCTGTCCCAGCAATCCTTTCAGGCAGTCGACCACGGCCTGGATCACGCCATCGCCTGCAGGGTGGCCGAAATCGTCGTTGACCTGCTTGAACAGGTCGATGTCGAGCACGATCAGCGCCATGTCGCCCTGCGCCAGGCAGCGCGAGGCGTGGTCGATCACGGCGCCGCGATTCAGGGCGCCCGTCAACGGGTCGTGCGTGGCGCGGTATTCGAGCTGGCCGGCCAGGGTTTGCAATTGCCGGTTCAGCAGATGCATGTCGCGCTCGGCGCGGTCGCTGCGGCCGATCAGGCGCCGCGTCTCGCGCATCAGCCGCTCGTAGTGATTGATCAGTTCACCGAGCACGCGCCGCTGTTCCGCGCTCGACGCGCTGGCGTCGGCATGCATGCGGCGCGCGGCAGCCAGCGCCGCCGCTTCCACGGTGAACAGGTCGGGCTCCAGTCCGGACTCGGAGATGGCGGCGCGCATGTCCTAGCTGCCCTGCACGGGATGGTCGCGGAAGTCCAGCGCAGTGAAGTCCTGCTGCAGCTCCTGGCCGAATTCCAGGATGGTGTCGTCGTCCTCGTCGTGATACCAGTTCAGGCGCACCTGGTTGCCGTCCACGGCCGCCTGGTTCAGGGTGTCGAACAGGGTAAACAGCATCTTCGTGCTGGAGCTGTTGAAGTAGGCCAGCGAGACGTTGACGGTGATGGCTGCTTCGCGGCAGCCTTCCAGGTAGGCGCGCACGGCGGCGATCAGCGGGCCATAGAAGGCGGCCGCGTTTTCCGGGTACGACTCGCCCTTGATCGACAGGGTGTGCTGCTCGAAACGGAAGTCGATTTCGGGCGAACTCGGGGTCGCGGCGATGAACAGTGGTGACGGTAATTGCATATGCTTTCCTGAGTCGGCTCTTTCAAATGATGGCTTTGATGCAGAAGATGGTGTGGCCCGGTTCCTGGGGATCCTGGACGAATTCGAATTCCAACGGCTCGCTGGCGTCGCGCGCCATGGTGAGAAAGCCCAGGCCGGCGCCCTTGCTGTCGGCGGGCGCTTCCTCGCGCAGGGCCTTTTTATACGCCAGGCGGATTTCCTCCATCGTCATCGTATGCAGCGGTTCCAATCGGGCGCGGATCTGCGCCACGTTGTCCGTCGAGACGGGGTTGGCGCACAGCAGGAAAAAGCTGTCGCCGCGCGTACCGATGCAGAACGAGCCGCGCCGCATCTGCTGGTCCAGCTGCGCATCGGGCGTCAGGCTGTCGGCGGAATAATGCATGATGTTTTGCGACATCTCGATGAACGAGGAAAAGATGCGCCGCCGCGTGGGCCCGGCAGCGCCGGCCGTATCGAGGCGCGCCTTGATGGTTTCGGAAATGGCATTCACCACGTGCTGCGAGAAATAGCCCACGTAAAAAAAGATGATGTTGCGCTTGCGGGCCACATCCCAAAACTCGTTGAATTCTTCGTACAGCACGTCCGTGCTCCTGGCTAGCCGGTGACCCGGTTTCTTGTTGATAAGGTGGCTCGATGGCGCCAAAACTACAGGCGGAAACAGAAAAAGGTCAGGTCGTCGCGGCGCGGCTGCTTGCCTTGCCATGCGGCGCTGTCCTGCAGCAGCGCCGCCGCCACGTCGCCGGCGGAAGCGTCGCGCCGCGCCAGCAATTGCTCGCGCATGCGCCGCTTGCCGTAGGCGATGTCGCGCGCGCCGCCGATCTGGTCGAGCAAGCCGTCGGTGGTGAGGAACAGCAGGCTGCCGGCGGGAATGGCGAGCGTCTCGTTGTGCCAGCAGTAGCCGGCTGGCGTGTCGACATAGCCCACGCCCATGCGCGCGCCGTCGATGGCGCGCACGCTCTCTTCGCCCGGCGCGACCACATGCAGCGCCAGTTTCGCGCCCGCGAAACGCAGGCTGGCGCTGGCCGTGTCGTAGCACAGGAAGGCGCAATCCATGCCGTCGTTCGAGCCGGCGTGGCCGGTGGCTTCACCGCTGCCGGTGCCGTCCTGGCCCAGCAGGGTCTTGATGGCGCGGCTGACGGCGCCGATCAGGGCGGCCGGGTCGTGCGGCCCCAGCTCGCGCAAGGCCTGGCTCAGGGCCGACGAGGCGATCAGGGTCATGAAGGCGCCCGGCACGCCGTGGCCGGTGCAGTCGGCGATGGCGGCGAACCAGCCGCCCGCGTGGCGCTCGAAGAAGTAGAAATCGCCGCCGACGACGTCGCGCGGCTGCCATTCCAGGTGGGCGTCGGGCAGGGTGGCGCGCAATTCCGCATCGGAGGTGCGCAGCAGGGCGCGCTGGATCACGCTGGCGTAATCGATGCTGTGCATGATTTGCCGGTTCTTTTCCGCCTGCATGGTGGCCACGACGTTCATCAGCTGCAAGCCGAAGCCCACGCCGGCCAGCGCGCCATCGGCAGTGATGATGAAGCCGTCGGCCAGCGCCTTTTCGCCCGCTTCCACGGCGCGGAAGGTGAGGTCTTCGATGCTCATGGCGCCATCGACGATCAGCGGTTCCTTGTCCATGAAGGCGATGCAGCTCTTCTTGCCGTACACCTCGTGATAGAAGGGCTTGGACATCTGCGACATGAAGATGTTGCGGCTGATCAGGCCGATGGGCTTCTGCTGCTCCGTGACGGGCAGGCTCATCATGTCGCGCCGTTCCGTGAACAATTCCAGCACGGCGAAGTTGCTGGCGTCGGCCTGCACGGATTCCGTGGGAATGCACAGGTCGGACGCCACGGACGTGCGATAACGGGGAAGATGCAATCGAGAAGCGTTGAACTCCACAGCGGCTACCTTTACATGACGATCGGACCCTTGTTGTCGCGACGGCAAGGCGACTGACAAACAGGCAATATCATCATGGTAGCCTTGGAATATGACGGCTTGATTACCAGCTTGTCAAAACCGTATGCAAGATGGCTGCATGGCAAGCAACTTACAGGCGCCGGGCCAGCACCTGTGCCTGCGCCAGCCAGCGCGCGCGCTGCGGCTCGGTGGAGTGCAGGATGGGGCCGAAGCTGGCCACCCTGACGGGTTTGATGCCGCAAAATTCCAGCGTCGTCTTGCGCAGCTGGTGGATGCCGGGCATGCGGTAGACCCAGCGGAAATACCAGGGCGGCGTATCCATCGTCACCAGCAGCTGGGCCGTGCGGCCTTTCAGCAGTTGCGCCGGGAAAGCCTTGCCGGGGCGATATTTGAAAGCGTAGCCGGGCAGGAAGACGCGGTCGACAAAGCCCTTCAGCAGGGCCGGTGCGCCGCCCCACCAGATCGGGTAGGCGAACACCAGGTGTTCGGCCCAGCTGATGGCTTCCTGCGCCGCCAGCAAGTCCGCTTCCAGCGGCTGCACCTGGCGGTAGCCTTCGTGCAGGATGGGATCGAAGTCCAGTTGGCCCAGGCGCAGTTCGCGCACGATGTGGCCTGCGCTGCGGGCCGTGGCGGCATAGGCCTCGGCCAGGGCGGCGCAAAAGCTGTCGCCCGACGGGTGGCCGAGGAGTATCAAAATGCGCTTGGGTGTCGTCTTGGTCATGATGCAGGCTGTCCGTTAAAGAAGAGCTTGCATGCTAAAGCCTGCCCCTGAGGGCAGAGTCAAGCGGCCTCTTGCAGACGCTCCTGCGCCAGGCAGTCGCGGATTTCCGTGTCGATGTCGGCCAATTGCGCATCGAGCTGGCGCAGGCGGGCGATATCCTGCCGCACCTGTGCGCGCTTGGCGGCGATGTGCTGCGACAGGGCGGCCCAGTCGGTATCGTCGCCGGCCAGGATGGGCAGCAGTTCGGCCAGGCGGAAGCCCAGGGCCTGCGCCTGGCGTATCAGCCTCACTTGCGCCAGGTCTTGCTGTGTGTAGACGCGGTAGGCGCCCGAGCGGCGCACGTCGCCCAGCAAGCCCAGCGCTTCATAGTGGCGCAAGGCCTTGGGCGAGGTGCCCGCCAGGCGGGCGATTTCTCCGATGTACATGCTGGTCCTTTGTTGAGCTGAGTTGCGGCGCACGCAGTGTAGCGCAGGTGGCTTGCCAGGCGCTACGCTGCGCGCTGCCTCAGGACGCTTTGCGCGGCGGGACTTTCTTCGCCGTGCACTCGGCGCAGGTGCCGTACAGCGACAGCGCGTGCTCGTGCAGCACGAAGCCCCGCTCGGCGGCGATCTCGTTCTGGCGCAGTTCAATGCCTTCGTCGACGAATTCATCGACCTTGCCGCAGCCCGTGCAGACCAGGTGGTCGTGGTGCTGGCCTTCGTTCAGTTCGAACACGGCGTGGCCGGATTCGAAGTGCCGGCGAAACAAAATGCCCGCTTCGGCAAACTGCATCAGCACGCGGTAGATGGTGGCCAGGCCCACGTCGATTTTTTCGGCCAGCAAGAGTTTGTAGACATCGTCCGCACTCAGGTGCTTGATCGTGCCTTCTTGAAACAGCTGCAGAATCCGCAAGCGGGGGATGGTTACTTTCAAGCCCGATTCACGCAGTTCCCTCAATATATCCATGTCTCCCATTCCTTTTTGTAGTCGCTTGAGCGAGGTAGTGCATTATATCGCAAATGATAATCATTACTATTCTCATTTGTATTGTGCGGAGTGGAAATATTATGCTGGCTAGCCGACCGGCAGACCAGTGACATCGGCGCAAGCGTCGATTGCGTTGCACGCATCTTGCGTTGCAATTGCAAAACCAACGGTGATATCGCTACACTGTGCAGCAAGGAATAACAATGGGGCAGGAAGATGGACCGATTTGATGCGATGCGCATTTTTACCCGCATCGTCGAACTGCGCAGTTTCACCCAGGCGGCGCATGACCTTGGCTACCCGAAGGCGACCGTCACGCATGCGATCAAGCAGCTTGAAGCGCGGCTGCGCGTGCGCCTGCTGCAGCGGACCACGCGGCAAGTGACGCCCACGCCCGATGGCGAGGCGTACTACCAGCGCTGCGTGCGCCTGCTGGCGGACCTGGAAGAAACGGAAGCCGTGTTCAGTTCGGCGGCCCAGCAGCCGGCCGGCAAGCTGCGCATCGACCTGCACGCGACCCTGGCCATGCATTTCGTCATGCCCGTGCTGGACCAGTTCTGCGCCCGCTATCCGCTGATCGAACTGGAAATCGGCATGGGTGACCGCCTCGTCGACCTGGTGCGCGAAGGCGTCGATTGCGTGCTACGCGTGGGCGAGCTGGGCGATTCGTCCATGGTGGCGCGCCGCGTGGCGTTGCTGGAGCAGGTGACGTGCGCCAGCCCCGCCTACCTGGCCGCGCACGGCACGCCGGAGACTCTGGCGCAACTGGCGGGCCACCGCGCCGTCAATTTCTTTTCCACCCAGACGGGCAAGGTCTGGCCCTTCGATTTCAAGGTGGACGGGCAGCGGCACAGCGTGGCCTTGCCGGGCACGGTGTCCGTTAACAATGCGGATGCGTACCACGCCTGCTGCCGCGCGGGCATGGGCTTGATCCAGGCGCCCCGCTACCATCTGGAGCGGGCGCTGGCGGCCGGCGACCTGGTGGAAGTGCTGCGGGACTTGCGTCCCGACCCGCTGCCCGTGTCCGTGCTGTATCCCCACCACCGGCAATTGTCGCCCCGTGTGCGCGTGTTTGCCGACTGGGTCGCCAGCCTGTTTGACGGCGTGCATTGATACGTATGCGTGCGCTGCGCTGCCGCATTTTCTTGACCTGGGCAAAGGAAAAAATCCCTCTGATGATGCCATCTAGCACTATTTGATGTGGATCAAAGTTTTTGTTGCACTGCACTCTTAGACTTCGCAGCGTTACTTAACGACAGAGGGAAATAAAATGAAAAAGTCCGCAACTGCAGCAGCAATCGTCCTGGCCGCCATCGGCGCATTCGCCGGCAACGCAATGGCACAGGAAAGCCCATGGCTGGTCCGTGCGCGCGCCGTGCATATCGATCCGGCCAACAAATCTGCTCCCGTTGGTGGCGTCGGCGCATCCGACCTGATTCACGTCAGCAGCAAGACGATTCCTGAAATCGATATTTCCTACTTCTTCACGCCAAATATCGCTGCCGAGCTGATCCTGACGTATCCGCAAAAGCATGACGTCACCTTGTCCGGCACGAAGATCGGCAGCTTCAAGCATTTGCCGCCGACCCTGTCGCTGCAATACCACTTCATGCCTGAAAAACAGTTCAGCCCATACGTGGGTGCGGGCGTGAACTACACGAATATCTCGGACGTGAAATTGCTGAACGGCGCCGGCCGCCTGGAACATGACAGCTGGGGCTTCTCGCTGCAAGCCGGTGTCGATTACAAACTGGACAAAAACTGGTCCTTGAACTTCGACATCAAGAAAGTGCAGATCCGCAGCGACGTATTGGCCGGTGGCGCCAAGATCAGCGAAGTCAAGGTGGATCCACTCCTGATCGGCGTCGGTGTGGGTTACCGTTTCTAAGCATGGCATGACGGCGTCCACGCGGCGCGGGCAATAAAAAAACGGCCAGGTGTAAACCTGGCCGTTTTTTTGCGTGCAGCGCTTTGCTTTATTTTTTCAGCGTCTTTTCCAGCGCCAGCTGGTAGTCCGTCTTTTCGTAGCCGGCCAGGTATTTGTTGGTCGCGTCGAGGAAGGCGCGCGAGCGGTAGGCCGCTTCCAGGTCCTTGACCCATGGCTTGGCCTTGTCGGCCGTGCGGATGGCGACCAGGTTGATGTAGCTATCCGAAATCTTTTCCACGGCGAGGGCCGACGTCAGCTTCATGCCGGCGGCCAGGGCGAAGTTACCGTTGACAAAAGCGTAGTCGGCATCGGCCAGCGAACGTGGCAGCTGCGCCGCTTCCAGCGGCACCAGTTTCAGCTTCTTCGGGTTTTCCAGCACGTCGCGCTCGGAAGCGCGCAGCGGATCGACGTTCGGTTTGAGCTTGATCCAGCCCATCTTGGCCAGCATCACCAGCGCGCGCGCCTGGTTGGTCGGATCGTTCGGCATGGTGATGGTGGCGCCGTTCTTCACGTCGGCCAAGGACTTTTGCTTGCCGCCGTACAGGCCGATCGGCATGGTCGGCACGGTGATCAATGAGCTCAGTGGCAGCTTGTTATCGGTGGCGAACTTGGTCAGATAGACGATGTGCTGGAACACGTTGGCGTCCAGCGAACCTTCGGCCAGCGCGTAGTTCGGCTGCACGTAGTCGTTGAATTCCACGATCTTGACCTTGTAGCCCTGTTTTTCCAGGATAGGCTTGATGCCCAGCTTCAGCTGGTCCGAATACGGGCCGGAGCTGGTGCCGATGACGAGTTCTTTCGGGTCCTTGGCGTGGGCGGCGGTGGCGAAGGCCAGGCTGGCGGCGGCCAGGAGCAGGTTGCGGCGAATGTGGTTCATGCTTTTCCTTGTACTGAAATACTGAATATGAATTAACGTTTGTCGAGGCGCTTGGCGATGCGCGTGCCGGCGAACTGGATGGTTTGCACCAGCACGATCAGGATGGCCACGGTGGCGATCATGATGTCCGTCTCGAAGCGGTAGTAGCCGTAGCGGATGGCCAGGTCGCCGATACCGCCGCCGCCCACCACGCCGGCCACGGCCGAATACGACAGGAAGCTGATCGACAGCACGGTCAGGGCCAGCACCAGGCCGGAGCGCGCCTCCACCAGCAGCACGCGGAAGATGATCTGCATTTCCGATGCGCCCATGGCATGCGCCGCCTCGATCACGCCGCGCGGTACTTCGCGCAGGTTCTGTTCCACCAGGCGCGCCAGGTAGGGAATGGCGGCAAACGACAGCGGCACGCTGGCCGCCAGCGGACCGATCGAGGTGCCGGCGATGACGCGTGTAAACGGCGTCAGGGCGACCAGCAGGATGATGAACGGGAAGCTGCGCACGGTATTCACCAGCCAGCCCAGGATCGTCGACAGCGGACGGTTTTCCAGCGACTGGCCTTCCGAGACGAGGAACAGCAGGATGCCCAGCGGGCCGCCGATCAGGATGGCGGCGGTCAGGCCGATGCCCAGCATGGTCATGGTCTGGCCCAGCGCCACCCAGATTTCCGGCAGCAGGTTGATGACGTTATTGATCGATTCTTCAAACATGTGTTGCATCCTTCCATGCGGTGGCTTCAAACGCCTCGGTGCCGTAATAAGCCAGCTCGCGTCCCAGCGCCGTCTTGCGCGGGGTGGCCGTGTCGCTCAAATCGAACTGTTCGGCGATGGCGCCGTTTTCCACGACAGCCACGCGGTTGCAGATGGCGCCCAGCACCGACAGCTCATGGCTGACGATGACGATCGTCACTCCCAGGCGCGCATTGATGTCGCGCAGGGTGTCGAGCAGGGCGCGCGTGGTTTCCGCGTCCAGCGCGGACGTCGGCTCGTCGCACAGCAGCACGTCGGGATGGCTGGCCAGGGCGCGGGCAATGGCCACGCGCTGTTTCTGCCCGCCGGACAATTGTGCCGGATAGCTGTGCAGCTTGTCGGACAGGCCCACCAGCGCCAGACATTCCTCGACGCGGGCGGCGATCTGCTCGCCCTTGGCCGTGCCATGGATTTTCAGCGGGAAGGCGACGTTGTCGAACACGCTGGCGTTTTGCAGCAGGTTGAATTGCTGGAAAATCATGCCGATGTTCTGGCGCGCGTCGCGCAATTCGCTCTTGCCCAGGCGTGTCAATTCGCGCCCGGCCACGGTAATGGTGCCGCTGTCGGGGCGCTCGAGCAGGTTAATCAGGCGCAGCAAGGTCGATTTGCCGGCGCCGCTCTTGCCGATCAGGCCGAAAATATCACCGGGATAGACTTCCAGCGTGACCGATTTGACCGCGTGGAATTGTTCGCCTTTGGGCAGCGCGAAGGTCTTGTTTGCGCCATCGATGCGAATCACCGGCGTACGGTGTGGTGTGGTCATGCAGTGTTTCCTTTTTTATTGGACCGTGACAGGCTTGCTTGCAGGGGCCAAATCGCCCAGCCTGCCACGTCGGTTGCGTAGTATACCTCCGATCGTGTTATTACTCCTACGACAGAATCTTGCTTTGAATATGCAAATAATGTCTATATGGGTGTTTGGCGAGAGTAAAAGCGGTTTTTGTGCGATCAGCCAATGGAAAATTCGACGGGAATCGATAATTCCAGCGGGTCCGGCCGTTCCTTGGGAATGCGCGGCAGTGGCGCGGCCCGTTGCAAAGTATCGAGCGCGGCCTGATCCAGCGCCGCGGAACCGGAACTGCGCTCGATGGCGGCGGCCAGCACCTGGCCATCGCGGTCGATGCGGCAGCGCAGGTACACCACGCCCTGTTCCTGCTTGGCGCGCGATGCCGTCGGGTAGCGGCGGAAGCGCTCCATGCGCGCCAAAACCTTGCCTTCCCAGCTCGATACGCCGCTGCGCAGCTCCTGCGGCGCGGGCGGCAGGGCGGGCGAAGGCGGCGCCGCCGCGATGGACGGCGCCGCCGCCGGTGCCGGTGTCACGGGGGCATGCCGCACCTCGGCGACGGCCGCGATGCTCTCGGCTTGCGGCGGCATGGGTGCGGCATCCGGCTGCGGCAGTACCAATTGTTGGATTGCCGGCGCTGCCTTTTTGGCAATGGCGGCGGATGGCGCGGCGGCGGCGCTGACCCGTTCAGCAAGATTCTGCTCCAAAGGGCGGGGCGGGGCGGCGGCCGGCAGGAACAGCAGCATGGCCGGTTGCGCGGCGTCGGGCACGATGGCCAGCACGGGCGCAGCCGGCGCGCGGTGGTACAGCGCCCATCCCAGCAGGGCGCCATGCATGGCGAAGACGGCGGCTATCGTCAGCGGACGGCGCCAGTCGGTCGGCGGCGTCTTGTCGGCGGCCGCCGTCGGCGCCGGCCCTTCCGGGCGGCGCAGCAGATAGATGAGGACGGCGATTTCCACCGCGCCCACCATGGCGATCACCCACCAGGGCGGATGGCCGAGGCACATGGCGACAAAGCCGATGGCCATGCCCAGGCAGGCCATGGCCTTGCCGCGCCGCGACACGGCGCGGTGTTCGCGCCACTGCCGCAGGGGCGCGCCGAAGCGGGGGTGATGCAGCAGCCAGTGCTCCAGGCGCGGCGAGGCACGGCTGAAGCAGGCCAGCGCCAGGATCAGGAAGATCGTTGTCGGCATGACGGGCAGCATGGCGCCGATCACGCCCAGCGCCACCATCAGCATGCCGGCGGCCGTCCACGCCCAGCGGCGCAGGCGTGCCGTGTGCGCTTCCGCGCCGGCCTGGATGACTGGCTCTTCCATCAGGCGCAGGCCTCCACGTGGCCGTGCATGCGCAGGAAAGCGGCGCGCGCGCCGTCGATCATGCGCGCTTCACCCGCCTCATCGAGGATGGCCGTATCGAGCACGGAGGTAAACTCGCGCCAGTGCCGCGCGCGTCCGTCAGGGTGGCCGGCCAGGTGGCGCGCGCCGTGATGCTCGTCCAGGCCGATCTTGCCGGCCAGTTTATACAGGATGGCCGCGCCCAGCTTCGAGCCTTCGCTCACATACAGCCAGCCCAGCGCCGTGGCCAGGTCCAGCTGCGCGTCGAACGGCGGCGTGGCCGCATCGGACGGCAGCGCGGTGTCCAGGTCGCGCAGGTCGGCGGCGATGCTGGCGTAGCGGCGGCGCTGTTCCAGGTCCGGCAGCAGGGCCGCCAGCTGCGCGTTGTCGTACAGCGCGTCGACGTCGCGCAGGAACGCGTACTGCGCCTGCAAAAAGCGCGCATAGTTCTCGCGGCTGGAAAACGGTGCGCTGGCCATGATGCGCTGGTCCAGCAATTCGTGGGTGGCCATGGTGTCGGCTTTCAGGCGCTGGCTGCGGGTTGGGGCCGCGTTAATCGGAATGGCGTTCAAGGTGCTGCTGGTGTCGCTTGCTGCATGCATGGAATATCTGCTCTCTATTATAAGGATGAATCAAATCAGAAACGAAGGCCAAGCGTGACGCGCGCCGTGCGGCCCGGTCCCGGCATCAGGCTCAGGGTCAGCGGATCGAGGTAGTAGCGGTCCGTCAGGTTGTCCACCGCCACGTCCAGGGTGGCGTTGGGCGTGATCTTGTAGCTGGCAAACAGGTCAGCCAGGGTGTAGGCCTGCGTCAGCACTTGCGGCGAGGTGCCTGTCCACGACTGCCAGACGGCCTTGTCGTCCTGGCGCGCGAGCGGATGGCCCACGTGCGTGAGGCGCGTGCCCACCGTGAGCTTTTCCTGCAGCCAGCGCGTACCCAGGGTCAGGTTGGCGCTCAGCTTGGGCTGGATATGGTTGCTGACATACGAGCTGGAAAAACCGATGGGCGAGCAGTCTGGCGTGTTCCAGATATCCGATTGCCACTTGCTGGCCTTGCGCAAATACGCTGCCGTGGCCGCGTCGCAGATCAGGGTCTTGCGGTTCCAGGTGCCGGAAAAATCGGCAAACACGCTACCCCGGTCATATGACGATTGCAGTTCGATCCCCGAGACGCTGTATTTGTCCGTGTTCGCCATCGAGAAGTTCTGCGCATAGGCCGGCAGGTCCGGGATCGGGCGGCGCGTGATGTAGCCGTGCGTGACGTTGTCGAAGTAGGACACGCGCAGGCGCAGCTTGTCGGCGGCGCTCCATACGCCGTCCTTGACCAGGCTGACGCCGATTTCGCGGTTATGGCTGCGCTCCGGCTTGAGCGGCGACGAATACGTGGCGGAAAAGCCCATCGTCGATTCGTACAGGCTGGGCATGCGCAGGCCGCGCGCGTCGCGCAGGAACAGGCTGACGCTGTCGGACAGGCGCGCCGTCAGGGCGAAGGTGGGCGAGAAACCGTGGTCCTTGCGGCGGATCGGCGTGCTGTACTTGAACAGGCCGGGGATGGCGTCGCGGAAGACATAATCGTTGCCGCTCCACTGGTCCACCTGCGAGATGTCCAGCGGCGCCGGTTCCTCGCCATAGCGTTCCACCATGCCGCCCACGAGCGCGGGATTGGTGGCCGCCGTGAACTGGCCCTGCGCATCCTGGTACCATTTCGCGGCGCCGAGCTGATCGCCGTCCTTGTCCCACATGGTGACCCATTGCCAGCCCTGCGGCTGGTACTGCTGTTCCGCGCGGCGGTTGCGGTCGCGGGAATCGAAGCGCTGGAAGCGTCCGCCCGCGTCAACGGTCAGCCAGTCGCGTGCCTGCCACTGCAGCGACGCGAATACGCTTTGCTCGTGGCGCTTGCCGTTGCGCAGGGTGTGATTGGCGTTCAAGTCTTCATCGAGGATGCGCACGCTGTCGGCCGGACCGATATCCTCGTTCTGCAGGGACAAGCCGTAATCGAGCTTGAGCGCGCCCATGCCGGTGGTGAAGCGCGAGGTGTTCGTCAGGTCGGCGCCAACGCGGCGCGCCTGGTTCTTCGCCAGGTACAGCACCTCCACGCACTCCTTGCATTCATGGTCGCCCGGATTGGCCTTGCCTTCCAGCGGATTGCTGAAGATGTCGCCGTTGCGCGACTTGCTCTGCATGTCCGTCAGCCACAGGTTGGCCTTCAGGTCGATGAGGTTCTGGCCTTCCGGCTTCCACTCGTAGCGCGCCGTCAGCGCGTTGGTGCGCACCTGGCTGGGGTCCCACTGGGGGATGCTGCCGGTGCTGTTGCGGTAGATTTGCGAGGGCATGATTTCGCCATAGCTGCTGTCGAAATAGCGGTAGCCCAGTTCCAGCTTCTGCTCGCGCGGCAGGCGCAGGTTGGCCTTCAGCAGGGCCGAGGTGGTGCGGTTGGCCGTGTTCAGCACCTCATCGCCGCGCTTGAAGAACTGCGTCACGCCATTGTCGTCGCCCCATTCGTTGAGCAGCTGATAGCGTTCGAAACCGCGGGTGCCGGAAAAATAATTGCCGATGCTGCGGTGGCTGATGGCCGCCACCAGGTCGTAGTCGTCCTGGCGCGTCGCCACGGCGATGCTGCCAAAGCCGCTGCGCGGGTCGGCCAGCTTGTTGCGGTGCGTGCGCGGCGCGCTGCCGAAATCGCCGGGTGCCGTGACGCTGTTGTCCTGGATGCCGCCGCGCAGGCGTACGCCCGTGCGCTGGCCTGGCAGCAGAATGTCTTCCGGGCGCAGGGTCTGCATGCTGACCATGCCGCCGATAGCGCCGGCGCCCTGCGCCGACAGGTTCGGCCCCTTGTCGATGCGGATGGCGCTGATCAGGTCCGGGTCGATGTAGCTGCGGTCGGCGATGCCCGCGTAGCCGCGGTAGACGGTCGACGATTGCAGGCTGCCGTCGATCAGCACGGGCACGCGGCCCTGGCCCTGCATGCCGCGCACGTTGACGTCGACGGCGCCGCTGTTGCGGCTGTCGCCCACCTGCACGCCGGCCACGCCCTTGAAGATATCGGCCGGCGAGGTGCCGCGGAAGCGCTCGATCTGTTCGCGTCCGATGTACACGGAGGCGGCCGGCGTCAGGTAGGGCAGGTCGGCCGGATCCGTGTCGTCCGCCTCGAACGTGCCGCTGCCGCGCTGGCCATTCACGCGCAGGGTGCCGATCTGCACCGCGCCGGCGGCGACAGGCGCGGGTGCGCTGATGATGATGGTCGTGCCGCCCTGCAGCTGTGCTTGCAGGCCGCTGCCGGCCAGCAGCTGGCGCAGCGCCTCGGGCAGCGAATGCCGGCCTTGCAGCGGGGCGCTGTGCCGGCCTTCGGTCAGGCGCGCATCGGCCAGCAGCACCATGCCTGCCTGGCGCGCCAGTTCGTTCAGCGCGCGGTTCAACGGTTGCGCGGGGATCTGCCATTCCACCTGCGCCACCGGCGCGGTGGCGGCATGCGTGGCGGGTGTGGCGAAGGCCAGGCCGATGGCCAGGAACAGGGGAGACAGGCGGGCGTGCAAGGGATGGCGCGGTGGAGTCATGTGCATGTTTTTCCTATGGTGATGTGGTGATCATTCATAGTTAAAACGAATGAGTATCATTTACCCTGACGTGCGGATTGATTTTATTTCGCTGCATGTTCCGGCAATCAGCGGGCGACGATATGCAGCTTGCCGTCCTGGCGCAGCAGGCGCACGGGTAGCGCCAACGGCAGGGCGGCGGCAAATTGCGCCGGCAGCTTCGCGTCGAAGCTGCCGTTCAGGCGCAGGCCGGCCAGGGCCGGATCGCCGAGCACGAGGTTTGTGTCGCCATAGCGCTCGAATTCGGCCAGCGCTTCGGCCAGGGTGGCGTCCTCGAAATCGAGGCGCCCGGCACGCCAGTTGCCCACCGCTTGCGCGCTGACCCGGGCCAGCGTTTTCAAGCCCTGCGGCGTGACGGTGACAGCGTCGCCCGCCTGCAGCACTTCAGCGCGCGCGTCGCCTTCCCCTTCCACGCGCACCGTGCCTTGCGCCACGCTGACTTGCGTGGCGGCCCCTACATGGCGCACGGAAAAATGCGTGCCCAGCACCGTGGCCGTGGCCGGCCCCGCCAGCACCTGGAATGGACGCGCCGGGTCGGCCTGCACATGGAACATGGCCTGGCCGCGCAGCAGGCGCACGGTGCGCCTGTCGCGGTACAGGGCCACGTCGATGGCGCTGCCGCTATCGAGTTCGATGCGGCTGCCGTCGGGCAGGACTTGCGTGGCGAACTGGCCGCGCGCCGTGCTGTAATCGTGCTGGAAGCCGGGCTGCTGCAGATGGCTGGCCAGCGGCCAGGCCAGCAGGCCGCACAGCAGCAGGCAGCCGCCGGCCAGCGCGCCGCGCGGCAGCCGGCTCGCCGCCAGCGGTAAATGCGCCAATCGCTGTAGCAGCGAAACAGGTGCTGCGGCGGATGAGGGCAGGGCGGGCTGGCTGAAGGCGGCCACGCGCTGGGCGGGCAGGCTGGCCAGCAGCGCGTCGGTGCGCGCCAGCGCATCCCAGGCATGCTGGTGGCGCGCGTCCGCTTCCAGCCATTGCCGCAGCGCCGCCAGTTCAGGCGCGGCCAGGCCGGCGTCGTGGCGCAGCAGCCACTGCGCGGCCTGGAAATCGATGTCGTCTGCCGGAGTCGGGTTGGGTGTCATGCGCGGTCTTTTCCAGTATCGCGTTCGGGCATGCCTTTTTTACAGGCGAGCATGCCATTGATGATATGTTTTTCCACCATGTTGACGGAGATGTCCATCTGGGCGGCGATCTCGATCTGGCTCATACCTTCGAATTTGTACAGCGCGAAAGCCTGTCGGCAGCGCGGCGGCAAGGCTTCGATGATGGCCAGCAGACGTTCCATGGTTTGCCGGTCGTGCAGCCGTTGTTCGGGTTCGTCGGCGCGTGGCGCGCGCAGCTGGAAATGCGGTGTGTCGATGTCGTCGTGGGGGCGGCGCTGGCGCAAGCGCTGTTCGTCGATGGCGATGTTCTTTGCCGTCACGTACAGCAGTGCGCGCTGGCCGCTATCGGGTGCCATGCCCCCTTGCAGGGGAGCTGCGCCGCCGAGCGGCTTGCGCGCCAGGATGCGGGCGTAGGCTTCCTGCACCACGTCCTGCGCCTTGTCGCGGCAGCCGGTGGAGCGCGAAATCAAGCGCAGCAATTCCTGGTAATAGCGTTCAAGCACCGCGCGTTTCCTCGTTATCAAAGCCGGCAATGATAGCAAGCCCATCAAATAATAACAAGAATCATTCTCATCTGTATTGCTGGATAACGCTGGATATTTTTGGTAATGCAGACAATAATCGGCAACAGAAGGCGCTGTGGCGGACCTTATTGGCGGGTATTATCGATTTTATCGATGCTAACTAGGTATATTTTCCGTTTTACATCGATCTTCATGCCATGCATAATCTGTTGCAACTGAAGCCAGACAATCAGCCGCATGTGCCATTCGCCTGCAGCTGCTTGCGGTTTTGATATCCTCCACTTTCTATCAGGAACCTACAATGAAAAAACTGCTCGCTTTTATCGCCGCCGCCGGCTTCTCGCTGTCCGCGTTTGCCGCTCCTGAAGTCTATGTCATCGATGGCAGCCACACCTTCCCCCGTTTCGAGTACACCCACATGGGTTTCTCGACGCAGCAAAGCCGTTTCAATAACACCACCGGCAAGGTCACCCTGGACCGCGCCGCCAAGACGGGCGCCGTCGAAGTGCTGATCGACACCAAGTCCGTCGATACGGGTTCGACCCTGTTCAACTCGCACATCCAGGGCGAAGATTTCCTCGACACGGCCAAGTTCCCGGTCGCCACCTACAAATCGACCAAGTTCAATTTTGACGGCGACAAGCTGGCGTCCGTCGACGGCAACCTGACCCTGAAAGGCGTGACCAAGCCAGTTACCCTGACCGTCACCTCGTTCACCTGCGCACCGCACCCGATGCTGAAAAAAGACGCTTGCGGCGCCAACGCCACGGCCAAGATCAAGCGCTCGGAATTCAACGCCGGCAAATATGCGCCAGCTGTCAGCGATGATGTGACCCTGACGTTTGCCATCGAAGCCATCAAGCAGTAATTGTTGGCTGCATGATGCAAGATGGCGGCGGACTTCGGTCCGTCGCCATTTTTTTGTCATTGGTAGGTCGGATTGCTGGTTAGGATCACGCCAGGTGATGCACCTCCTGCTGCCCATACACGGGGGTAGTTAATCCCTCCATGCGCGCCTTCAGCTGCAGCGACAGGTATTGCGAGTAGTGGCGCGACTGGTGCAGGTTACCGCCGTGGAACCACAGGGCTTGCTGCTGCGTGGGTTTCCACATATTGCGCTGCTCGCCTTCCCACGGCCCCGGGTCCTTCGTCGTGGCGGAACCGAGGCCCCACACCTTGCCCACTTTATTCGCCACCTCGGGCGAGATCAGGTCGGCCGCCCAGCCATTCATGGAACCGTAGCCGGTGGCGTACACCACCAGGTCGGCCGGCAGTTCCGTGCCGTCGGACAGCACGATGGAGTGGCTTTTCAATTCCTGCACGCCGACGCCGCTTTTCAGCTTGATCTTGCCCTCGGCGACCAGCTCGGAGGCGCCCACGTCGATGTAGTAGCCGGAGCCGCGGCGCAGGTATTTCATGAACAGGCCGGAATCGTCGTCGCCGAAATCGAGCATGAAGCCCCGTTCTTCCAGGCGCGCATAAAAGTCCGCGTCGCGCTCGCGGATGGCCTTGAAGACGGGCTTCTGGAAGTCGGCCAGTATCTTGTACGGGATCGAGGCGAACGTCAGGTCGGCCTTGGCCGTCGTCATGCCGGCGGCCAGCGCCCGTTCCGAGTACAGGTCGCCCAGCGCCAGGTCCATCAAGGAATCGGACTTGACGATGTGCGTCGACGAGCGCTGCACCATGGTCACGTCCACGCCCGCCTCCCACAGGGCGGCGCAGATATCGTGCGCGGAATTGTTCGCGCCGATGACCACCACCTTCTTGCCGGCATACGCATCCGGCCCCGGATGCTGCGACGAGTGCTGCTGCTCGCCCTGAAATATGTCCATGCCCTTGAACTTCGGCATGTTCGCCTTGCCCGACATGCCGGTGGCCAGCACCAGCTGTTTTGGCTTGAGGGTGACGGGCTGGCCGTCGCGCAGGACCTGCACCGTCCACTCGCCGCTGGCCTCGTCGAAGCTGGCCGATTCGCATGAAGTCGAACCCCAGTAATTGAGCTCCATTACCTTGGTGTACATCTCGAGCCAGTCGCCGACCTTGTCCTTGGGCGTGAAGACGGGCCAGTTGTCGGGGAAGGGGATATACGGCATGTGGTCGTACCAGACGGGGTCGTGCAGGCACAGCGATTTGTAGCGCTTGCGCCAGCTGTCGCCGGGACGCGCATTTTTCTCGATGATGATGGTGGGGACATTCAGCTGGCGCAGCCGCGCGCCGAGCGCGATGCCCCCCTGGCCGCCGCCGATGATGACGCAGTAGGGCTGGCGCGCGTAGCCCAGTTCCGCCGCTTCCTGCTCGCGGTGCTCCAGCCAGCTGCTGCGGTTCGTGCGCGCGCCGTGTTCCGCGCCCATGGGCCGCCGGCCGCCCTTGGCTTCCTCAAAACCCTTCAATTCGCTCATGGTGGTAAGCAGGGTCCAGATCTTGCCGTCGCGGATGCGGATGAAGCCCACGCCGCGCGCCACGTTCGTTTCCACCGTGATCCAGCTTTGCAGCACGCCACCGGCTTCCACCGCATGTTCGCCATCGGCGATGCGGATGGAAACGGGCTGCACGGCGCCCAGCTGGGCGGCCAGCATGGCGGCGATCTGCTCGCGGCCCTCCAGGGTTTTCAGGTTCCAGGTAAACAGCACCAGGTCGCGCCAGTAGCCGTCCTGTTCGAACAGTTGCGCGGCGCCCGTGCTGTCGCTGGCGCGCAGAGCGCCTTCGAGCTGCTCCAGGATGCCGGCCACAGCCAGGTCGTGCGGGTTGATTTCGGTTTGCATCGTGTCTCCTCCAAGTCTGCTGACTTTATGATGGGATGCGGCTGTCTTGCCGCTGACGATGTTGTAACACTGGCGTTCCGGCGCCGCATCCCGCAGCGCAGCATGGCTGAAGTTGAGACGGAAATCTCAGCTTTTCAATCGGTTACTGGCGGTGCGGCGGCACGATTTTCAAGTGCTTGAGGCGGCGGTACAGGGTGGCGCGCGAGATGCCCAGCATGGCGGCAGCCTGCAGCGGACGCCATTTGGCGGCGTTCATGGCGTGGGCGATGCGCGTGCGCTCGGCCAGCTCCGGCGGCGTGCAGGCCAGCACGCCCTCCGTCACAGGGGCCGTGTTCTTGTCGCGTGTTCGCGCGCTGGCCTGGCGCAGCGGCGCGCGCACGCGGGCGTGCAGCCAGGTGCTGCCGCCGGCCAGGCGCAGGGACAGCAGATTGTGTCCCGCGCGCGCATCGAACAGCCGCTCGGCGCGCACTTCGAGCACCTCGCCGACGGGACGCGGCAGGACGTCCAGGCCCCCGATGACATCGCGCGCGCAGCGGTTGGCGGCGACGATGTCGCCATGCTCGTCGATGGCGAGCAGCATCTCCGGCTGCACTTCCACGAAGTGGCGGTTGCGGTGGGCCAGCAGGATGCAGCAATGGCCGTAGGACTTCAGGAAAAATCCGTCCTCGATCAGCGTCGCGCCTTGCCGCACCAGTTGTTTCACCAGGCGCTGGCTGTCGCGCGCGTCGGGCGAACTCAGGGCCGACGCATCGAGCACGCCGATCAAGTCGCCGTGCGGCGAAAAAATCGGCGCGGCGCTGCAGGTCAGGCCCGTGAACGCGGCGCGGAAATGGTCGGTCTTGTGCACGGTGATGGCTTCGTGGTCGAGCAGCACGGAGGCGATGCCGCACGTGCCTTCCTCTTCTTCCGACCAGCACGAACCGGGATACAGGCCCGCCTTCTTGAAATCCTTGCGCTGGTCCGTGTCGACCGCGTAGTCGATGGTCACGCCGCGCGCATTGGCGAGGATGACGCAGTAGCCCGCTTCGCGCACCATGGCGTGCAGGCGCGGCAGGCACTGGCCCGTGGAGCGCAGAAAATTTTCCTCGGACTGCTGGATGGCGCGCAGTTCGGCGCTTGTCAGGATGCGCGGCCCTGTCGTCGAGGCGGGGTCGAGCCGGTAGTCGTCCAGCGAGCGCCGGTACGACGAGGCCAGCCTGGCCGTATCGGCTCCCGGATTGACGATACGGCCGGCGATCAGGTCGCGCACGCGGTCGATATGGCTGGTCTGGCGGACGTAGGGCATGGCGCTCTCCAGTGTCTCGGTATCTGGTGTTGTGATGGTCTTTCCGTTTGTAGCACGAAGCGCCGGCACATGCATGCCGCATTGCAGCATGGGACTGCCGCGAGACGTTTGTCTCACCTCGGCCGCACCGCACGATAGGATGCCTTACAACAAGAGCATCTCTGATAACATTCGCTCAAATATACAGTCAGCCAGCGCAAGGGATATCTATGGCAATGCAAGCGATGTTCCTGGTACGCAGAACGATGGTGCTGGCGATGCTGGGCTGGAGCACCGCCTGCGGCGCCGCCGGCCAGCTCGATCCCGATGGCCAGAGCAGCATGGAAAAGGAAGTGGCCCGGCGCGCCGCCGTCGAGCCGGCCCTCGGCGCCGACTGGCAGGTGACGCGTTCCGTCGAAGCGGGCGTGCAGGTGGCAGGCGAGAGCAATCTGTTCTGGAAGCTGTCGAATACGCCGGCGCGCAATCCCGGCTTTGATTTCCATCCCTACTGGTACGAGTTCTATGTCAAGCCGGCGCTCGGCTTCAAGCGCAATCTGGGCGACGGCAAGCAACTGTATGCGCGCGTTTCCGCCGTCGGCTCGGGCACCTTGCGCCATGACCCTTTTGGCGCGGGCGATACGGGCCGCATCTCGATCGAGGAATTCGTCGCCGGCATCCGCATGCCGATCGGCGGCACGCGCGCCACCCTCGACCTGTCGGCCGGCGCGCAGAATTTCACGCTGGGCACAGGCATGCTGATCGCCAATGGCGGCTCGAACGGCTTTGACCGTGGCGCGCTGAAACTGGGGCCGCGCAAGGCCTTCCAGAATTCCGTGGTGGCCAAAATAAGCCAGGACGCGCTCAGCGCCCAGGCATTCTATCTCGACCCGAATGAAAACCCCGACAACGATTCGGGCACGCGCGTCGTGGGCGTTGACGTCAGCTACGCGCCCGCGAACGACCGCAAGGCGGGCATCGCGTATGGCAAGGCGCCCCGTTCGCATGCCGCGTATCCGCAGGCGGCGCCGGGCGGCATCGGCGCGCCGCTGGCCGTGCCTGACGGCCGCAAGGACCTGCAGTTCGTGTATGGCTACGCGCGCGTGCCCTTACTGCCCACCGTGCTGCCGAAAGGCTGGTTCGGCGTGGACGCGGCGCGCGAATGGAATACGCGCGAGCCGATGCGGGCCTGGGGCTGGCGCACGGAAGGGGGCTTTTCGCTGCCCGACGTGGCGTGGACGCCGAAGTTCACCCTTGGCTACCAGAGCTTTTCCGGCGACGATCCGCGCACGGCGCGCAACGAGCGCTTCGATCCGCTGTTTTTCGAAGGCACGCCGGGCGCCTGGGCTTCGGGCAGCAAGGCGACCTGGGTCTTTGTCAATGCCAACGTGAATGCGCTGCAGGCCACCATCGAGCTTCACCCGACGCCTAAAGACACCGTGACCGCTTACCTGGCCCAGGTACGCGCCAACCGGATGGGCAGCCCGTTGCAGTTCGGCCAGGCGACGCGCCTCGACGTGCCGGGCGACGCGCCCGTGGTGATCTCCGGCGTGCTGCGCCCGATGCTGGCGAACGATGTCTTCGTCAAGTATGTGCGCGTCGTCAACCCGAATACCTACCTGACCCTGGGCTTCAGCGCCTCGTTCGCGCAGTCCGGCGTGAACCAGTTGGTGAACGGACAGGCCCGGACCTGGACGGGATGGCTGGCCAACGTCGTATGGGTATATTAAGTATTCCGTTTATCAAGGAGAGCATCACATGAACGATTTCCCCAGCATGAAACGCATGGCCCTGGCCGCAGCCTGCCTTGCATTGGCTGCCAGCGCCCATGCGGCAGCGCCGCTGTCGGCCGCCGCCAGCGACCCGGCTACACTGCAATGGATGGTGGGCGCGCCGCCGCCGGCCGATAAGATCATCCGCTTCGACGATGGCAGCTATTTCAATTTCCCCCAGCTGCGCTGGAGCGTGTCGCACTTCCGCCAGCTGATGCCGACGGTGGAAGTGGCGCGCGGCCTGAAAGCGCCCGTGCCTTTGCCGCGCGCGCTGCGCAAGGATATCGACAGCCTGCGCTTCACGCCCCTGGGCGCGCAGGACGCGATGACCTGGGAGCAGTCGCTGGCTGCCAACTACACGGACGGCATCGTCGTGCTGCACCGGGGCCGCATCGTGTATGAACGCTATTTCGGCGTATTGAAGGAGAGCGGCCAGCACGGCGCCATGTCCGTGACGAAGTCCGTCATGGGCACCATCGGCGCGGCCCTGGTGGCCGAAGGCAAGCTCGATCCAGGCAAGAAAGTGGCCGAGTATGTGCCGGAACTGGCGAAGTCCGCATTTGGCGACGCCACCGTGCGCCAGGTGCTCGACATGACCACGGGCCTGAAATTCAGCGAAGATTACGCGGACCCGAAAGCGGAAGTATGGCAGCACGCGGCGGCCGGCAGCCCGCTGCCCAAGCCGAAGGATTACACGGGGCCGCGCAGTTATTTCGAGTATCTGCAGACGGTGCGGCACGAGGGCCGGCATGGCGAGGGCTTCGGCTACCGTACGGTCAACTCCGACGTGCTGGGCTGGATCATCGCCCGCGTCACGGGGCAGAACGTCAACGAATACCTGTCCGAGCATATCTGGCAAAAGCTGGGCGCCGAGCAGGATGCCTACATGACGGTCGATTCGACCGGCACGCCGTTTGCCGGCGGCGGCTTGAATGCGGGCTTGCGCGACCTGGCCCGCTTCGGCGAGATGCTGCGCAACGATGGCCGCTACAACGGCCAGCAGATTTTGCCCAAGGCGGCCGTCGACGATATCCGCCGCGGCGGCGACAAACAGCTGTTCGCCAAGGGCGGCTATGATTTGCTCAAGGGCTGGAGCTACCGCGACATGTGGTGGGTCACGCATAACGACCATGGCGCCTACATGGCGCGCGGCGTGTACGGCCAGCGTATCTACATCGACCCGAAGGCGGAAATGGTGATCGTGCGTTTCGCCTCCACGCCGACGGCGGCCAATGCGGCCAACGACCCGACCACCACGCCGGCCTTCGAGGCGCTGGGCAAGCTGTTGCTGGCCAAGCCGAAGTAATCTGCGGGCGGGCCCGTGCCAGCCGTGCGGCGGAACGGGCGCAACTGCAATACACTATCCTTTCGTCATTATTTGTTGCTTGAATGGTATTCATGCAGCGCACGCAAGGGGAAGCACCGTGGAAACCAGCCAGCAGGATCAACCGCGCCCGCCGCTCTGGCGGCGCCTGCTGTGGCCGGTCACCCAGCTGGGCTCGGCCTTCAAGCTGACGGGCACGCACCTGCTGCACCACGTGATCGGCGCCAGCCTGATCGCCGCGCTGATGCTGGCGCTGGAAGGTTTTCACGTGCTCGAATGGCTCGATGCGGCCATGCTGCGCGCCAGCGCGGAACAGGGGCAACTGCTAAACCGGGGCAAGGACCCGGGCGCCGCCTATCGGCCCGGCATCATCGAAATCGACCAGCCCGCGTTCGAACAGGTCTTCGACGAGCGTGAACCACTGGAACGCACGCGCCTGGAACAATTGATCGCCAGCGCCGCAGCGCGCGGCAGCAAGGTGCTGGCCATCGACCTGGACCTGGCGCCAGCCGTGTACGAGCAGCACAAGGCGGGCGAGCGGCCGCTGGACCGCCTGCTCGACCGGCTGGCCGCCGATGGCCGGCGACTGGTGCTGATCCTGCCCGAGCAATCGGACCGCAATGCGAACCTGCCGTGGATACGTGCGCGCTGCGCCGCCGGCATCCACTTTGCCAGCCCGCGGATCCGCGAACGCATGGGCGCCGTCACGCGCATCGAGCTGAAAAGCCCCGTGCTGGCGGCCGTGGCCTTCGAGCTGGCGCATGGCGCCGACGAGCAGGAGCAGAAGCAACCCATGCCGGCCGCCCTGTCCGAGCAAAAGGAAGTGGTGGCGCTGGCTGGCCGCGTGTGCGAACTGGCGCGGCGTACGGGCAGCGAAAAGGAGTTGGCGCGCTGGGCGTTCGAGCCCGTCATCCGCGGCGACGCCAAGGCGGCGGCCGAACAGAACGCCGTCACCGCACCGTTTCACCCGGCCGCCGTGGCGCCGGCATTCCTGAATCCCACGCGCACGCGCGTCAAACTAATCGATGGCCAGGCTGGCGTGGAGGCCGTGGCATTGCGCAAGAATGTCGTGTATATCGGCAGCACGTATGACGTGCGCGACCGCTACACGACGGCCGAAGGCGAGCAGGCCAGCCTGCACCTGCATGCGGCCGCCCACACGTCGCTGGGCATCGGCACGGCCGACGTCAACAAATATGCGGTGTTCGTGGCCGACATCGTCATCGGCGTGCTGCTGGGCTGCCTGTTCGGCGGCCTGTGGACCTTGTACGGCCGCGCCGAGCTGGCCATCGACCGGCGCATGGAAGACCACGATTTCAGCCGCCTGCACCGCATGGGCACCCTGGCGGAATTCTATGGCATCCGTCTGATGCTGGTGCTGGTGTGGGCCTCGCCGTTTGCCATCGGCGCACTGGCCATCTACCTGTCGCGCGGCTTGCTCGAACAGGGCTGGTGGGTCAACCCCGGCCCCCTGATCGCCGGCATGTTCCTGCACGCGATGTCGCTGCGCGACGAAGCCCACCATCCGCACGAGGAAGTGCCGGGCCTGTCCGTGTGGGCCCAGCTGCGCCGTACGCATCCTGGCATCGTGCTGGTGCAGGCGCCGCTGGCGGTGGTGCTGTTGGTGGTGGCGCTGGTGTAGCGAGATGGCAGTTGATTAATTGATCAGCTTCAACCCCGGCGGCAGCGCCTCGCCCAGCATTCGTTTCGTGTTCGCTTCGTCCAGCTGCGTCACTTCGCTGACCATGGCCTGCCACAGGGGCGGGGCGCCCACGGCTTTCAGGCGGGCCAGGATGGTGGCGCGCAGCTCGTCGCCGATGTCGCGCGAGCGGTCGCCCGTCATGCGTGCCAGGTGGGTGGCGGCGAAGGCGGCCGGTTCCACTTTTTTCCAGTCCAGCGCCAGCAGCACGTGCAGCCAGTCGGCCACGCTGGCGCTGTCGACCACTTCGTGCGCGCTGCCGTGGAAGGGCTGGCGCGCGCCGACCCTGGCCAGCGCCCACAGGGTATTCGTATCGGCCGCTTCACCCTTCTTGCCGGCTTTCTCCAGCCGCTTGATCAGCCAGGCGCCCACTTCGGCCTTGTAGGCGCCGGGGATGCGCTCGAGCGACGCACCCAGGCGCAGCATGTCGTCGTCGCTGCCGTTGACCAGGGTGACGGGGCGGCTGCCGCGCTGGGCCGCATCGGCTTGCAGGTTGAAGGCGAAGTCGTCGAGCAGGCGCAATTGCTGCTCGGGGTTCAAGCCGCCGGCCACCCGGCGCCACAGGGTCCACCATTCGGCGCACACCTGGTTGTCCTTGTGATGCTGTGCGCCCGCGTCGAACATGGCCCACAGCTGCTCGATGCGCCACGGGTCCAGCGCGTCGCCATAGCCGGGCCGCAAACAGTAGCCGGCCAGGTTCAGCCAGACACATTCATGCTCGGCGGAGCGGCGCCGGCCACGGGCGCGCAGCAGCAGGGCGTCGAACAGCTGGCGCAGCAGGGGAGTCTCCCAGCTTTCACGTCCGCCCAGCCCCCGTTCCAGGTGCTGGCGCAGCTGCCGCACTTCCTTGGCTTCGACCTTTTGCGCCTTGCCGCCGAAGATGCGCTCAATCTTCTCGACCGCTTCTTTCACGCGCGGCGAAACGGCTTGAGCCTCGCCATCTCCTTGCTCTTCCTTATCAGCGCGCAACTGGAATTCCAGCAGCCAGCGCTGGCCGGCATCCGCTGCGGCCACGCAATGCACTTCCAAAGTCCCTACCTCGGTCATGACTGTCGCCAGCTGCACGGTGATTTCGCGCTTGTCACTGGCATCCTGTTTGTCGTGCAGCACGCTGGCCAGCGGCGGCAGGCGCAAGTATTCTCCGGCGTCCAGGTCGACGATTTCGCCCAGTTGCGGCGGCGTGCCCGCCTCAAAGAGGGACGTGGCCAGGTGGAAGCGCACGGGCCTGCCCAGGCGCAGCGCGAACAGCCGTTCGGTCAGGCGGATTTCCTCGCCGCTGGCGCTGCCACGGGGCAGGATGCAGACGGCGCGCTTGTCCTTGCCCGCTTCGCCCAGCACGAGGAAATAGCTGCGCGGCGAGCCGCCGCCGATGCGCGGCGCCTGGCCGCGCTGGGCCAGCGCGTAGGCGACGGCGCCACGGGCCACGGCCACGTCGGGATTGTCATTGTGCAGGATGGTCAAGGGCTGACCACGCCAGTGCGCCAGGGTCTCGGCCAGGCGGCGCGCCAGCGCGTCGGCGCGGAACACCCCGCCATTGAGCAGCAGGGTATCGGGCAGTGCGCCCTGATGTTGTTGTAAAAAGCCGGCCAGGTGGCGCGTGATGGCCGCGTCCTGCGCATACGGCAGGCCGAATTCCACGATGCCGGCGCGGCCTTTTCTCGCCACCTCGCTCAGTTCCACCTTCGGGAAGAAGCCATCGACCACCATGGCCGCCACTTCCTCGCGCGTGACGTCGGCGGAACGGCTGCCGCCGATCAGGCGCGAACCGGCGCCCAGCAGGGTGACGGTGGCGCTTTCCGGCGCATCGTTCGACAGCAGCAATTCCTTGGCGGCGCGGCAGCGTTCCATCAGCTGCGACAGGCGCGCGGCCGATAGCTTCATGCCGCCTTCGCTGCCTGCCGCCATGCGCGTTTCCACCAGGTGGGCCAGCGCCAGGTCCATATTGTCGCCGCCGAGGATCAAATGGTTGCCCACGCTGCTGCGCGTGAGCTGCGGTTCGCCGTCGTCATCGAAGTCCACGTCGATCAGGCTGAAATCCGTGGTGCCGCCGCCCACGTCGCACACCAGAATGCGGCGCGTGTTGGCCAGGTCCTCGCGCAGGGTGGCGCGCCGGCGCTGCAGGAAGTCATAAAAGGCCGCCTGCGGTTCTTCCACCAGCCGCAGCGCAGGCAAGCCCGCCATGCGGGCCGCTTCCAGGGTGAGTGCGCGCGCACCCTCGTCGAACGAGGCGGGGATGGTCAGCACCAGTTCCTGCTCTTCCAGCGGAGAATCCGGGAAGCGGTGATTCCACGCGGCGCGTACATACGCGAGATAGCTGGCGCTGGCCGCGACAGGCGATACCTTGGCCACGTCGGCCTCGGCGCCCCACGGCAGGATGGGCGCCTGGCGGTCCACGTTCGCGTGCGACAGCCAGCTCTTCGCGCTGGAAACGAGGCGGCCCGGCACCTGGGCGCCGAGCTGGCGCGCCAGAGCGCCCAGCACGGCATGCTCCAGGTCCTGCTGCGGCCAGGGCAGCTGCAAGTCGCCCGCCGCCAGTTCGCCGGCGGCAGGGTGGTAGCGCAAGGACGGCAGCAGGGGGCGTGCGCCCACTTCGCCGGGAGCGACCAGCTGCTCGATGGCGAACAGCTCGATGCCCGCCTGCATATCGGCTGCATTGGCGGCATTGGCATAGGCGACCACCGTGTTGGTGGTGCCCAGGTCGATGCCGACCAGGAAGGCCGGCTTGCCCACAGCGCTGCGCATGCCTATTGCTGCGGCGTGCCGCGCACGTCGAATTCCACCTTCCAGCGCTCGGCGCCATCAGGGGAGACGGCCAGCAGCTCCAGCGTGCCCGCTTCCGTCACGCGCGCGTGCAGCTTGACTTGCACCACGTCGCCGGCCTGACGGCCTTCGGCGGACAAGGTCGCCTGGATTTCGCTCAGCTCCTGCAATTCATCGGGGCCCCAGAAATCGAGCAAGTCGCCGATCTGGTCGTTGCGCCGCGTGGACGAGGCGAAGAAGCGGAAGTGCACAGGCTCGCCCACGACCAGGCCGAATTGCTGGCCTGGCAGTTCCAGTTCGCTGCCTTCTTCCATGCCGAACGGCGCCACGCACAGGGCCTGGATAGGCGGTTCCATGCCGGGGATGGCCGGCATGGCCGATTCGATGGCGACATAAAAGGCGCTGGCCGTGCCGCCGCGGATGCGTACGCCATGGCCGCGCCGCACGTAGCTGTAGTAGGCCGCGCCGCGCGCCACGGCCAGGTCCAGGTCGGCCCCGGCCAGCATGCGCGCCGGTTCCGCGCCTTCCATGTACAGCCAGTCGTTGACGGTGGCCATGATGCGCTGCACCAGCAGGTCCGACTTGAAGACGCCGCCGTTGAACAGCACGGCCGTCGGGTGCAGGAAGCTGGCGCCGTCCGCCTGGCGGCCGGCAAAGCCTTCCAGCTCGCTGGTGGCCGCCACCTGGCGGCCCAGGAACGCGGCCAGGTGGCGCGTGATGGCCGCATCCTGCGCATACGGCAAGCCCAGTTGCGTCAGGCCGGCGCGCGTGCGCACGGCAGGACGGCTCGATGCTTCCACTTGCGGGAAGAAGCCGTCGAGGATGAAGGTGGACACTTCCGCGCGCGTCAGTTCCGTGCGGATGGAGCCGCCGATCAGTTTTGAACCGCGGCTCGGCACGACGATGGGCGCCACATCGAGGCCGCTGTCGGCCAGCAGGCTTTCCTTGGCGCTGCGGCAGCCGTAGGTCAGCGCGCGCATCTGCCAGGCGTCGAGCTGGGTGCCGTTGGCGGCCAGCTTGCGGGCCACCAGGTGGGCCAGCGCCAGGTCCATATTGTCGCCGCCCAGCAGGATGTGTTCGCCGACGGCCACGCGGTGCGGTTCCAGCACGCCGTCGCGCTCGAGTACGGCGATCAGCGAAAAGTCGCTGGTGCCGCCGCCCACGTCGACCACCAGGATGATGTCGCCCGGCTTGACTTCCTTGCGCCAGCGGCCTTCGCTGGTCTGGATCCAGCTGTACAGGGCCGCTTGCGGCTCTTCCAGCAGGGTCAGCGAGGTGTAGCCGGCCGCCTGCGCCGCTTCCATCGTCAGCTCGCGCGCTGCCGGGTCGAACGAGGCGGGAATGGTGACGGTGATTTCCTGCTCGGCGAACGGCGCTTGCGGGTGGGCGTTGTCCCAGGCCTGGCGCAAGTGCGTCAGGTAGCGCGTGGCGGCCGTGATGGGCGAAATGCGCGCGACTTCGGCCGGCGCGTCGTTCGGCAAGATCGCCGCGCGGCGGTCCACGCCCGGGTGGCACAGCCAGCTTTTCGCGCTCGACACCAAACGGATCGGCGTGGTGGCGCCGCGGCTGCGGGCCATTTCGCCAACGACGAACGGCGCTTCGGCTTCCTCGGTGACCCAGGGCAGGGCCAGGTCGCCCGCCGCCACTTCATCGGCGTGCGGCAGGTAGACGAACGATGGCAGCAGCGACAGCTCTTCGACGGTGCCCGGCGCCGACAGCTGCGGCACTTTCAGCACGCCATGGCTGGACTTTTCGCCGTCGCTCTCGACCAGGTTGACATATGACAGGGCGCTGTGGGTGGTGCCCAGGTCGATGCCGATGGCGTAGCGCGGGGTAGGGTTGATCGTGTCGCTCACAGTTCCACCTCGGCCGGTGCCAGGATGGCGGCGTCGTGCTGCTCGCTCAGTTTCGGCAGGCGCACGCTGGAGGCGCGCCAGCCGCGGTGGCTGAGGGTACCCGTGAACGGCGCGGAGCCGACGACGTTGCCCGTCAGGCGTACTTGGGCGCTATCAAAACCTTCCTGCAGGACGATGCGGCTGCCTTCGGCTTCCTGGCGCACGGCCTCGATGGTGAAATACTCGCGCATGACCTTGGCGCAGCCTTCATGCACCACGCGGGCGGCCGCGCCGATATCGGCATCGGCATGGCTGCCCAGGTTTTCCTGGGTGAAATCGATCAATCGCGCTTCGCGTTGCAGCAGGGCCAGCAATTGCAGGGCCGCGTCCGGCGTCGCTTCCTTCAAAATGACGGGCGCGGCGGCTGGCGCCGGGGCAGGGGCCACTGGCGCGACGGGAGCGGCGGGCGCCGCCTCGGGCAAGGCCAGCTTTTCCACGCGGGCCGCATAGGCGGCGTCCGACAGGGTGCTGAAGAAGGCGCCGAAGGCCAGCGGGACACGGCGCCAGAACGATGGGTGCGACGATGATGTGCTCATAGGAAACTCGTTTCTCTGATCTGTAGGGAGGCGTCGGCGGCGCGCCGGAGGGCAGGTCCGCTTCGCAGGGTAGTGCATGTGCCGCGCCAATATGGCCGGCTGCGTTTGCCCGCATGATACCAGCTACCGGGCCGCCGCCAAAGTCGCCGCCCCCCGCGCAGTAAGGCTGAGGCGTGGATTTTCTTTGTTCCTGCGCAAGGAAACGCTCGATTTCGTGCCGTTTCGACTAGAATCGCGCATTATCTTTTCGCATGACCTTGACGCCATGTCTACCGACTTTTCCCCGTATCTAGCCAGCAGCACTTACATCGACAGCGACCATCCTGCCGTGCGCGCCAAGGCGACTGCACTGGCGGCAGGCGCGGTGGGCGACGCCGCCATCGCGGCCCGCTGCTTTGCCTTCGTGCGCGACGAGATCGCGCATAGCTGGGACTACCAGCGCAATCCCGTCACCTGCCGCGCTTCCGATGTCTTGCAGCACGGCACGGGCTATTGCTATGCGAAGAGCCATTTGCTGGCGGCGCTGCTGCGCGCCAACGGCATTCCTGCCGGCCTGTGCTACCAGCGCCTGGCCGTGGGTGAGGTGGGGCCGTCGTTCTGCCTGCATGGCTTGAATGCCGTGTATCTGCAGGAGTTTGGCTGGTACCGCATCGATGCGCGCGGCAACAAGCCCGGCGTCGCTGCCGCCTTCACGCCGCCACGGGAACAGCTGGCCTTTCCCGTGCTCGCGCCCGAAGAGCGCGACTTGCCGGAAATCTGGCCGGAACCGTTGTCGCAGGTGGTGGCGTCCTTGACCTGCCATGCGACCGTGCAGGATGTGGCGGCGCACTTGCCCGATATCGAATTGTTGCCGCTGCAAAAATAATCCAAAGAAAGAAATCATGAAAAAAATATCCATATGCCTGTTTGGACTGTTGCTGCTGGCCGGCTGCGGCAGCAAGGGCGAGAGCGGCGGGCAGTCGAGCGCCGCGCGTCTCGAAGGCAAGGAAAAGGGCAGCGAGTTCCTTGCCTATGAACATAATGTCAGCGTCGATACGCGCGAGGCGCAAGTGCGGCCCCTGTATGAAAAAGTGGTCGCCGCCTGCAAGGCCGATACGGAAAACGGCTGCCTGCTGCTCGATTCCAGCGTCGACAGCGGCCGCTACGTGCATGCGCGCATCAGCATGCGCGCCAAGCCGGCCGGCATCAAGAAGCTCGTCGCGCTGGTCGCGGCCGAAGGCGACGTCACCAGCCAGGGCACCAAGGTGGAAGACCTGGGCCGTCCCGTGCTCGACAGCAAGAAACGCCTGGAAATGCTCAAGCAATACCAGGCGCAATTGCAAGACCTGGAAAAACGTTCGGGCACCAACGTCGATGCCCTCATCAAGGTGACCAAGGAACTGGCCACCGTGCAAGTGGAACTGGAGCAGGCGACGGCCGCCAATGCGCTGTTGATGCAGCGTATCGATACGGACTTGTTGAACGTGGCCATCAGCGCCGAAGGCAGGCAATCGTTCTGGCGGCCCGTCAAGCGCGCGCTGGGCAATTTCACGGAAAACCTGTCGGAAGGCGTGGCCAACGCCATCACTGCCATGGCCTACATCCTGCCGTGGCTGATCGCTTTCGTGCTGCTGTTCCCGCTGGGCCGCAAGGGCTGGCGCCGCCTGCGTGGAGCTCCGCGCAAGGATTGATGCCGGGATTGCTGCATCCTGCGCACCGTTTTACGGCAATTTGAAACCTGGCTGCACAGTCCTTGTGCAGCCAGGTTTTTTTTCGTGCGGCGAGCGCCGCTTGCACCATGGCGGACGCCTGCCGGTGCTGGCATGCATTCTGCTTTAACAACATGGCAGACCCAGCTCGACCCCCACGAACCCATCACAGGAGTCCCCATGACACGACGCATCATCCTGAAAGCGGCCGCCGCCGGCGCACTGGCCCTGGCCATGTCCACCACCATGCAGGCAGCCTTGGCCGCCGACACGATCAAGGTGGGCATCTTGCACTCCCTGTCGGGCACCATGGCCATTTCCGAAACGTCGCTCAAGGATGTGGCGCTGATGACGATCGCCGAGATCAATGCCAAGGGCGGCGTGCTGGGCAAGAAGCTGGAAGCCGTCGTCGTCGATCCCGCGTCGAACTGGCCCTTGTTCGCGGAAAAAGCGCGCCAGCTGGTGGCGCAGGATAAAGTGGCTGTCGTGTTTGGCTGCTGGACATCCGTGTCCCGCAAATCCGTCTTGCCGGTGTTCAAGGAACTCAACAGCCTGCTGTTTTACCCGGTCCAGTACGAGGGCGAGGAGCTGGAAAAGAATGTGTTTTATACGGGCGCCGCACCGAACCAGCAGGCGATTCCTGCCGTGGAATACCTGATGAGCAAGGATGGTGGCGGCGCCAAACGCTTCGTGCTGCTGGGCACGGATTACGTGTATCCGCGCACCACCAACAAGATCCTGCGCGCCTTCCTGAAAAGCAAAGGCGTCAAGGATAGCGATATCAGCGAGGTCTACACGCCGTTCGGCCATGCCGACTATCAAACCATCGTCGCCAACATCAAGAAATTTTCCACGGGCGGCAAGACGGCCGTCATTTCCACCATCAATGGCGATTCCAACGTGCCGTTCTACAAGGAACTGGGCAATGCGGGCTTGAAAGCCACGGACGTGCCCGTCGTCGCGTTTTCCGTGGGCGAGGAAGAATTGCGCGGCATCGATACCAAGCCCTTGCTGGGGCACTTGGCGGCGTGGAATTACTTTGAATCCGTCAAGAACCCCGTGAATACGGCCTTCATCAAGCAGTGGAAAGCGTATGCCGTGGCGCAAAAGCTGCCGAACGCGGGTTCGGTCGTGACGAACGACCCGATGGAAGCGACCTATGTCGGCATCCACATGTGGGCGCAAGCCGTGGAAAAAGCGAAATCGACGGACACGGACAAGGTGATCGCCGCCATGGCAGGCCAGAGCGTGAAGGCGCCGTCCGGCTTTACCCTGACCATGGACCCGACCAACCACCACCTGCACAAGCCCGTGATGATCGGCGAGATCAAGGCCGACGGGCAATTCAATGTCGTGTGGAAAACCAAGGAACCGATACGCGCCCAGCCGTGGAGCCCGTTTATCAAGGGGAATGAGGGCAAGCAGAAGTTGTAGGCGCTATCACCCACCAGCAAATGCCGGGGTCGGACCCTCAGGGACTAGGCGTCCCCATCCGACCCCAGTCCTCGCCTTTGGGGTAAGCGCTCGCCCCGTGCAGTTTTTCCATGGAACTTACAATGAGGTTCATCTCCAAACTGCTGGTCCTCGCCTGCCTGTTGCTATCCTCGTTCGCGCAGGCTGCCATCCCTCCCGATCTGCTCAAAGCGCTATCCGGCGACGATCCCGATACCAGGATCGCGGCCGTCGCCCAGATCGCCGCCCTGGCCACGCCCGAGGCCGCCCGGGTGCTGCAAGCCTTGCAGGACGATCAGTTATATGCGGCCCCCGACGGCAAGGTGTATATCGTCGACGGTGAACAGGCATATGATCCGGCAAGCGGCCAAGGCGTACCGCTGCCCGATGGCATCGACGGCGTGATGGTCAATAATCGCTTGCGCGCGGCCGTGGCGGGCGCCTTGTCGGGGTTGAAACTGCTGGCGCCCGAGCGGGCCACGCGCCTGGCCGCCGCGCAGGCGCTGCAGCAATCCGTCGATTCCGCACAGGTCCCCCTGATACGCACTGCGCTGGCGCAGGAAAACGATGCTGACATCAAACAGATATTGCAGGTGCTGATCGCCAGCGCCAACCTGCATGCGCCCGACGCCGCCACGCGCGAGGCCGCCGTGCAGGCGCTGGCGGGCAGCAGCGATGCGCGCTTGCTGCCCGTGCTGCAAGCCATGCTGGAGAAAGGGCCAGATGGCAAGGCCGGCGAGCCGGACGAGGCCGTGCAGCTGGCCGCCATCGAGACCATGCGCCAGATCAAGGGACGGGTGGCGCGCATGGAGTTCGCCGGCAATGTGTTCTACGGCATTTCGCTGGGCAGCGTGCTGCTGCTGGCCGCGCTGGGGCTGGCCATCACGTTTGGATTGATGGGCATCATCAACATGGCGCATGGCGAATTGCTGATGATAGGCGCTTACACGACCTACCTGTGCCAGCTGTTCTTCCGCAGCTACCTGCCTGGCTTGCAGGATGCGTATCTGCTGGCCGCCTTGCCGGCCGCCTTTTTGGTCGCGGGACTGGTGGGCGTGATGCTGGAGCGCACGGTGATCCGCTGGCTGTATGGCCGGCCGCTGGAAACCCTGCTGGCCACCTGGGGCATCAGCCTGATCCTCATGCAGACGGTGCGCACGGTCTTCGGCGCGCAAAACGTGGAAGTGGCCAATCCCGCCTGGATGTCGGGCGGCGTCACCGTGCTGGGCGGCCTCGTGCTGCCGTACAACCGCCTGGCCATCATCGCCTTTGCCATCGTCGTCGTGGCGGCCGTATGGCTGATCCTGAACAAGACGCGCCTGGGCCTGTTCGTGCGGGCCGTCACGCAAAACCGCCGCATGGCCGATTGCGTGGGCGTGGCCACGGGCAAGGTCGACATGCTGACCTTCGGTCTCGGTTCCGGCATCGCGGGGCTCGGTGGCGTGGCCCTGTCGCAGCTGGGCAATGTGGGGCCGGACCTGGGCCAAAGCTACATCGTCGATTCCTTCATGGTGGTGGTGCTGGGCGGTGTGGGCCAGCTGGCCGGCACCGTGATTGCCGCGCTGGGGCTGGGTGAAGTCAACAAATTCCTCGAACCGGTGGCGGGCGCCGTGCTGGCGAAGATCGCCATTCTGGTGTTCATCATCATTTTCATCCAGCGCCGGCCGCAGGGCCTGTTTGCCATGAAGGGACGCAGCGTCGAATGACTACCTCCTATCAAATCAAGCCTGGCCTGTTCACGCGGCCCGTCTGGCTGGCCATCGCCGGATGCACGGTGCTGGCGGCGTTGTTGCCGGTATTTAACCTGGCGTTTGCCGAAGGGCATGCGTTGCACGTGTCCGCCTACACGGTGGCGCTGGTGGGCAAGTTCATGTGCTATGCGCTGGCCGCGCTGGCGCTGGACCTCGTCTGGGGCTACACGGGCATATTGTCCCTGGGCCACGGCGTGTTCTTTGCCCTGGGGGCGTATGCGCACGGCATGTATCTGATGCGCGCCATCGGCGACCAGGGCCAGTACCGCAGCAGCCTGCCCGACTTCATGGTCTTTCTCGACTGGAAAACCTACCCCTGGTACTGGGCGTTTACGGAACATTTCTGGTACTGCATGGCGCTCGTCGTGCTGGTGCCGGGCGTGCTCGCCTTTGTGTTTGGCTACTTTGCCTTTCGCTCGCGCATCAAGGGCGTGTATTTTTCCATCATCACCCAGGCGATGACGTATGCGTTCATGCTCTTGTTCTTCCGCAATGACACTGGCTTTGGCGGCAACAACGGTTTCACGGATTTCAAGACGATATTGGGCCACAGCATCACGGCGCCCGCCACGCGGGCCGTGCTGTTCCTGCTGACTTTGGCCTTCCTGCTGGCGGCCTTGATCGGCGCGCGCGCCATCGTCCGCTCGAAACTGGGCCGGGTGCTGCAGGGCGTGCGCGACAGCGAGGCGCGCTTGATGTTCCTCGGCTACAACCCGCTGTGGTTCAAGCTGTTTGTCTGGACCTTGTCGGCCGTGCTGTGCGGCATCGCCGGCGCCCTGTACGTGCCGCAGGTGGGCATCATCAACCCGTCCGAAATGTCGCCGGCGAACTCCATCGAAATGGTCGTGTGGGTGGCCGTGGGCGGACGTGGCACCTTGATCGGTCCCATCCTGGGCGCCTTCACCGTCAACGGCTTGAAAAGCTGGTTCACGGCTGCCTTGCCGGAACTGTGGCTGTTCGCGCTGGGCCTGTTGTTCATCGTCGTCACGCTGTTCATGCAGCAGGGCATGCTGGGCGTGCTGAACAAGCTCAAACGTAAAAAAATCGCCGCCATGGCAGAGGAGGCCGCATGAGTATCCGCATGTTGCCCGGCATGGCCAGCGCGGAAGCGGGGCCGACGTACTCGCGCGTGAAAGGCGAGGGCGTCGATACTACGCATGGCGCCATTTTGTACCTGGAAGACATCAGCGTGTCCTTCGACGGCTTCAAGGCCATCAACAAGCTCAGCCTCGATATTTCCGTGGGCGAATTGCGCTGCATCATCGGCCCGAACGGGGCGGGCAAGACGACGATGATGGATGTGATCACGGGCAAGACGCGGCCCACGTCCGGCACGGCCTGGTTTGGCCAGACCATGAACCTGGCCACCATGACGGAAGCGCAGATCGCCCACGCAGGTATCGGCCGCAAGTTTCAGCGCCCCACCGTGTTCGAGCAGCACACGGTGTTCGACAACCTGGAACTGGCGATGAAGATGGACAAGCGCGTGGCGCCCACCCTGTTTGCGCGCCTCACGTCCGAGCAGGAAGGCAGGATCGACGCGATATTGCGCCTGATCCGCCTCAACGGCCAGGAGGCGCGGCCGGCGGGTTTGCTGTCGCACGGGCAAAAGCAGTGGCTGGAAATCGGCATGCTGCTGATGCAGGAGCCGCAGCTGATTTTGCTGGACGAACCCGTGGCCGGCATGTCGGATGCGGAAACGGCGCGCACGGCCGAGTTGCTCAATGAATTGCGCGGCAAGCATTCGATCATGGTGGTCGAACACGACATGGGTTTTGTGACGGAAATCGCCCGGCAAGGCATCGTTACCGTGCTGCATGAAGGCGCCGTGCTGGCGCAGGGCCGCATGGACGAGGTGCAAGCGGACGAGCGGGTCATCGAAGTCTATCTGGGAAGGTAAGCATGCTGGAAGTCGAACAATTGAATCAATACTATGGCTCCTCGCACACCTTGCGCGGCATCAACCTGTCGGCGCGCAAGGGCGAATGCCTGGCCTTGCTGGGCAGGAATGGCGTGGGCAAGACAACCTTGCTGAAATGCCTGATGGGCGTGCTGCCCGTGGCGCAGGGCAAGGTGGTGTTCCATGGACGCGACATTACCAGGCTGGCGCCCCATGCGCGGGCAAAGCTGGGCATCGCTTACGTGCCGCAGGGCCGCGACATCTTTGCGCGCCTGACGGTCGAGGAAAACTTGCTGATGGGTATGGCGAGCAAGGGCGGCCGGCAAGCTGCGCGCATCGATCCCCACGTGTATGAGCTGTTTCCGGTGCTCAAGGAGATGCTGCAGCGGCGCGGCGGAGATTTATCGGGCGGGCAACAGCAGCAACTGGCCATCGCCCGCGCCCTGCTGGCCGAGCCGCAGCTGATCATCTTCGACGAGCCGACGGAAGGCATCCAGCCCTCCGTCATCAAGGATATCGGCCGCGTGATCAGCCTGTTGAAACAGCGGGGCGACATGGCCATCGTGCTGTGCGAACAGTATTTTGATTTTGCCCGCGAACTGGCCGACGAATTCATCGTCCTGTCGCGCGGCAGTGTCGTCGCCAGCGGCAAGGCGGAACAGATGGATGGCGAGGACGTGAAGCGGCACCTGGCCGTGTAAGGTCAGACGAGCTGGAACCAGCCCAGCACGGCGCCGGCCGCCAGCAGCCACAATAAATGGATCTTCGTGCGCCAGATGATCAGGCCAGCCACGATGGACAGGCTCCACAGGGGCCAGTCCGTGCGGATGTCATGGTTGGCGCCGCCCAGTATCATGCCCGTGGAAATCAGCAGGGCGACGACGATGGGCGCCATGCCTTGCTTGAAGGCGCGCACGGGGCGCAGGTCGCGGTTGCGGTAGCCCCACTGGGCCGCCACGTAGGTGAGGGTGGTGCTGGGCAGCATGATGCCCACCATGGTCACCAGCACGCCGAGGTAGGCCGCCGCGTAGCTGCCCGCGTTCATGCCCACGTTCCAGCCCATCAGGGCGACGAACAGCACGTTGGGGCCGGGCGCGGCCTGGGCGATGGCGATCGATTCGTTGAATTGCGCCTGTGTCAGCCAGCCATGCTGTTCGACGAGGAAGCGGTGCATTTCGGACGTGGTGGAAATGGCGCCGCCGATCGACATCAGCGACAGCATCAGGTAGTGGCCGAACAAGTTCAGCCAGTCGCCCGCGCTCAACACCAGTTGCAAGGGCGGATTCATGCGGACAGCTTTCGGTAGGTCAGCAGGCAGCCGATGCCGCCCAGGCCCAGCAGGATGTACAGCAGGGGCCAGCGGAAGATCGCCACCATCAGCACGCCGAGCACGGTGATGGACAAGGTCAGCCACAAGGGCAGCGGATGCTTGCCCAGCGCGGCAGCCAGTTTCACGCCCGTGGCGGCGATCATGCCGGCCGAGACGGCCGCCATGCCGCGCAAGGCGCCCGCCATCTGCGCATTGTCGCCAAAGCGCGTGTACAGCACGCCCAGCACGAGCACGATGAGGAGGGGCACGGCCAGCATGCCGGCCAGCGCCGTCAGCGCGCCTTTCAAACCGAAATAGCGCCCGCCCACCATCAGCGACAGGTTGACGACATTTGGCCCGGGCATGATTTGCGCCACGGCCCAGTCTTCCAGGAATTCTTCCTGCGTCAGCCAGCGCTTGCGCTCGACCATCTCGCGCTGGATCACGGCCAGCACGCCGCCGAATCCCTGCAGGGCCAGCCAGGTGAACGAGAAGAACAGGTCGGCAAGCGAGGCGGGCTGCGGGCGGGGCAGGTCGGGCTGGATGGAGGAGGGGGAGGGCATGGCTGATTATCGCCGTGGCCGATCGCGCTTGTCCATCGCTTTCGGCTGCGCTTGTGCCTGCAAGAAAAAAACCGTGGCTCATGTTTCCCTGCCATTGACATCGAGAGTTTATCGGCAATACTTTTATCGGCAACATGACCGCTGTCCCTGTCCGGGCTGTCGCGGGTCGCACCGCTACGCCGTCTCCTCCCTCCGTCCCCTTCGCAGGAGTTGTTCATCATGCCTCATTCCACAGAAACGCTGCATATACCCGTCAAAACCGTGGTGCTGCATGCCCGGGTCGACCAGAAGATGTGCGATATCGTCAATCTGGGCATCGCCGTGCAGGCGGCCTTCAGTACCTTGTGCGCACTGGAATACCTGAAGTCATACAATGTCGCCCCGGAACTGATCGAGCGCGTGCTGCTGCATCCCGAGCAGCGCCGCCAGACCGTGCATTGAGTATCCCCACGGCAACTGTGTTGCCGGAGGCCGCGATCCGCTGTTGTCGGATTGATCATTACGGCTCAGTTATGCACAAATGATGAGTTAACGAAATTGGCGAAATAATTTTCTTGTGATTATGTGTGAGTTTCTAAGTGCTTGATTTTAATGTGTTTTATTTTTGCTGTTTGATTGAGCAGTTTATTGAAAGCCGCACGGGCTGTGGCTTTGAGGCCTGTCAATAGGCCCTTATCCACAAAGATATCCACAGTCCGTGTGGATATCTGAAAAAGCGCTTAACAATCCGCCACTTAGGAAATGGGAGCCGCCCACACCATGCAATCGGCGGGCAAGATGGGCCAAAACGGGGCATTCCACAAGCCTGTATGCCTATCCAGTGCTCTTGTTTTTATGACTGAAAGTAGCGGCCGATGGTCAGGGTGTGCCGCTGGCCGGTGCCGCCGGCGTGTCGCCGCACTGGGCCAGGGCGGCAGCGAGTTCGGTAACCTGCTGCTGCGCTTCGCGCAAGGTGGCATAGGTGCGCAGCGAGGCGATCACGGTGGTAAACAACTTGCGCGTGGTGAGGTCGGTCTTGCACCAGAAGTCATTGATGTCGTAATCGATGATGATGCGGTGTTCCAGGGCCTGGCCGGGCTGGCCCGTGCGCAGGATGATGCGCACGGCGCTGTTGTGCAGTTCTTCACGGACCTGGCGCGCCACTTGCAGCCCGGCATCCTGGGTTTCCATGATGACATCGAGCAGCACCACGGCGATATCAGGCGTGCTGCGCAGCAAGGCCAGCGCCTCGGCGCCCGAATACGCGTGCAAAAAGCTCAGCCTGCGTCCCTGGAAGCTGGCCTGGCTGAGGGCGAACTTGGTCACCACATGCACGTCGACATCGTCATCGACAATCAGCACGCGCCAAGGCGCCGCAGTGGACGGTTCTGCCGCCGCGTCTGTCCGTCCCAGCGGTTCGTCGACCAGCCAGTCGGGTTCGTCCGCCTCCTTGGCGGCGCTATCGCTATCTATATTCATGCGTTTATCCACCGTTGATCGTACTCGCTACTCCACACTATGCCAGTCTGCGGGGTTTGTCAAAACAATGCTGTTCAAGCAAGACGGCCTCGCGCCACATCGGCTTATGCACAGCAAAAATATATTTTCATGGTGGCAGATTAAGTTTGCGCCAGCGCAAATTCATGATTGCAAGTCATTGATTTCATTGGGGTAAAAAATTGCCTGTGAAATCAGCAAATTATTGAAACCCGCATCAATACTGGCGTTGCGGCTTGTCAAGAGGGGCTTATCAACAACTTTATCCACAGTTGCTGTGGATATCTAAAAAAGCCGTGAAAAAACCGGGGCTTAGCGCCGATTCGTACGGCGGGGTGGAAGCATTCATGCGGCCAGCCCAATCCCGCCCAGTTGGGCAAAGGCATGCAGGAAGCGCTGCTTGGCTTCGGCCGGACCCATGGCCTCGATTATACCGGGCAAGGGGGCGATGCCGTCAAGGTAAGCCCAGCGTTCGGCCGAGTGCGGCATCAGGTCGCGCTTTTCCGTGGCCAGCGCGATCAGGTCTGCCCGCTTGATGGGCGCGTAATCGGAAAAATCCAGCCCATACGTGGCGGCGATGATGGCGCTGACCTTGTCTTCCAGTACGGCAAATTCCGGCAGCAACACTTTCAAGGGTTTCACCATGTCGCCCAGGTAGGCTTCGGCCGCGTCGTGCAGCAGGGCGGCCAGGCGCAAATGGGATGGCACCAGTTCGGCGACGATCAGGCTGTGCTGGGCGACCGAGTAAAACACTTGCGTCTGCCCATTGAAGCGGCACTGGTAGGCGAGACCGTGGGCGATGTCCTCGATGGCTACCTTGTCGATATGCGGGCGCAAGGGATAAAAACGGTTGCCTGAATAGGTGGAAACGTAATCGGTGGTAATCATTGCCATGGCATGTTGCTCGGAATGCTCAAGATGCTTCATCGTACACCCGATGGCATGGGCTTGCCCCGGCTGCCGTGCGCAAGCGGCTTTCTGCCGGGATCGCCTCCAACCCTATGCATCTTGGCAAATCCTTTAATTTATTTCATATCATTCATTGATATTTCTCAAATACACTGTAGAAATCTTGTTTGACTGAAACTTAAAGGGGACAGGGCAATGACGGCGACACCTTCGGCAAGACCTTCGTATATCTATCAGGGCGGTTCGGTGATGATGCACTCGCCGCTGCAATTGAAACAGTCGGAAATGTACGGTTATTTCGTCAGGGGCGAGCTGGCGAAACTGCAAGCGACCGTGAATACCACCCTGAACCAGGTGGCGGGCAGCAAGATGACCCTGAAAGCCCTGTCGCCGTATGTCATGCTGACGTTTACGCGCGTCAACCATGCGGACTCCGCCAACCCCGTCGACCAGGCCAAGGGCTGGATCACGGAAGTCGACATCGTCACCTGGATCATGGTCGGCCAGATGGATGCCCAGGGCAAGCTTGCGCATATCTATTGGTACCCGTGCCACATTTTCGTCGATGACGCGATGGCCCTGATCAACGGGCGCGAGCTGTTCGGCTATCCGAAATACCTGTGCGACTACGAGATTCCCGCCGCCGGCAGCGAGCCGCTGCGCTGTTCCGTGGCTGCCAAGGGCTTCCAGCATTTTTCACCGGAAACGAAACTGGCCCTGCATCCGTTGCTGGAAGTCAACGCCACCGTGCAGACAGGGCAGCACAAGAGCGTCAACAGTTTCCTGGAACTCATCGAGCAGGCGTTCCAGATTTTCCTCTCCATCCCCGATTTCTTCGACATGGACCAGGCCGGCTGGGCCGATATCTTGTCCTTGCTGCGCAACCCCCGCATCGACCAGATTTTCCTCAAGCAATTCCCCGACAGCGCCGGTGTGAAAGCCGTGTACCAGGCCCTGGTGGCCGCGCCCGCCGAGATCAACCGCCTGCACAGCGCGCGCCTGCTCGGCTACGAATATGAATGCACGCTGCATGCGTTCGACAGCTTCCCGCTGGACCAGACCCTGGGTCTCAAACTGGGGCCGCAGGCGGCGATATTGCCGTTCCAGGTGAATTTCGACTTCACGGCCATGCCGGGCGAGGAGCTGGTCGACAATTCCCGCATCGCGCCGGAAAAGATCGCCATCCTCGGTGGCGGCGTGGCGGCCATGACCACGGCGTATTATCTGACGAACCAGCCGGGCTGGCAAAACCGGCATGCCATCACCGTCTACCAGCTGGGCTGGCGCCTGGGCGGCAAGGGGGCCGGCGGGCGAAATGCACAGGTGGGCCAGCGCATCGAGGAACACGGCCTGCACATCTGGTTCGGCTTCTACGCGAACGCCTTCAAGATGATCAAGGAAGCGTACGCGAGCCTGGAGCGTCCGCCCGGCGCGCCGCTGGCCACCTGGCGCGACGCTTTCAAACAGCACGATTACGTGGCCCTGTCGGAAGACGTCAAGGGCAAGTGGCGCAACTGGTCCATCGTCTTTCCCACCTTGCCGGGCGAGCCGGGCGAGGGCGGCGAAGACATCACCCTGTGGCAGATGGCCATCGCCATGGTGGGCTGGATCGAGCAGTGGATCCGCCAGATCCGGCAAGTGGCGGACGCCGACGCGCGCATCGTGCGCGCCAGCGCGTCGCAAGGCGAAGGCGTGTGGCCGGGCTGGCTGCGCCGGCTGGCCGACGAAGTGGTGGGGCAGGCCGATGAACTGGGCCTGGACGTGGGCCTGTCCGTGGGCGCGCTGGTGGCGCTGGTGGCCGACCTGGCGCCCGATTCCACGCGCCACGACCAGGCGCGCCACCAGCTGCTGGCCAGTACCCTGAACGGCATCCGCGCGTGGCTGCGCCTGCGCTACCGCGCCCTGATCGATGGCGACGATGAATTGCGCCGCCTGTTCATTTGCCTGGACCTGGGCATCACGGTCATGAAGGGCATGTTCGAGGATGGCGTGTTCAAGAACGGCTTCGACGTCATCAACGATATCGACTTCCGCGCCTGGCTGAAAAAACATGGCGGCGACGAGCAGTTCAGCGTCAATTCGGCGCCCGTGCGCGGCTTCTATGACCTGGTGTTCGCCTACGAGGGCGGCGATTTTGCGAAACCGAATATCGAGGCGGGAACGCTCTTGCGGGCGATGGCGCGCATCGGCCTGGCCTACAAGGGCGGCATCATGTTCAAGATGCAGGCCGGCATGGGCGACACGATTTTCACGCCGCTGTACGAAGTGCTGCGCAACCGCGGCGTGGAATTCAAATTCTTCCAGCGCGTGGAAGAGCTGGTGCCGGGCGCGGGCGACATCGACAGCATCCGCATCACGCAGCAGGTGCAATTGAAGGACCCCGCCGCCGGCTACGCGCCGCTGGTGGACGTCAAGGGACTGGCTTGCTGGCCCAGCGCACCCGATTATGCGCAGCTTGATCCAGCGCAAGCGGCCCTGCTGCAAGCGCAGGAAGTCAACCTGGAGTCGTACTGGAGCGCCTGGCCGCAGCAGTACCAGCAAGCGTTCGGGCGCGCGCTGCCCGCCACGGTATTGAAGAAGGGCGTCGACTTCGACAAGGTGGTGTTCGGCATT
The DNA here is from genome assembly GCF_001758645.1 of Janthinobacterium sp. MP5059B. Lineage (NCBI taxonomy): Bacteria > Pseudomonadati > Pseudomonadota > Betaproteobacteria > Burkholderiales > Oxalobacteraceae > Janthinobacterium > Janthinobacterium sp. MP5059B. Next base: position 102,365 of record NZ_LRHX01000010.1, read on the forward strand.
TCCATCGGCTCGCTGCAGGCCCTGTGCCCGCAACTGCTGGCGCAAAGCCCTGCCCTGCAACTGGCGACCGACAAGGTCCAAACCGTGGCCACGCAGGCCTATCAGGTATGGCTCAACAAGAATCTGGGGCAGATGGGCTGGACCACGCAGCCGAAAGGCCAGCAGCCGGTGCTGTCGGCCTTCACGGAGCCGTACGACACATGGGCGCCGATGGATCAATTATTGGCGCACGAAGACTGGCCGGCGGGGCATGAACCTAAAAATGTCTCGTATTTTTGCAGCGCCTTCCCCGTCGACAGCTACCCGCCCGTCACCGACACGGATTTCCCGGCCCGCTGCGCGGCCAGGGCGAAGCAGGGCGCGCTGCACCAGCTGGAGCGTGAGATCGGCGCGCTGTGGCCCGAGGCGGGCGGGCCGGGCGCGTTTCCGTGGCAATGGCTGGTCGATGCGAAGGAGGGGGCGGGGCCGGCGCGCTTCGACAGCCAGTACTGGCGCGCGAATGTCGACCCGTCCGAGCGCTACGTGATGTCGGTGGTGGGCAGCACGCAGTACCGGCTGGCCACCGACCAGTCGGGCTTCAGCAACCTGTTCCTCACGGGCGACTGGATCAAGACGGGCATCAATGCGGGCTGCGTGGAGGCGGCCGTGATGGCCGGCATGCAGACCTCGCGTGCCATGACGGGCTATCCGGCCGTGATCCAGGGGGAGACGGATTTTTAGTTATTTCGCTATGATGGCGTTTCATTGTTCCCTGCGCGAGCGAGCCATGCAACGCCTGATGCTGTTGAGTCTTGTCCTTGTCCACCTGTACGCGGGCGCCGCGCCGCCCGGCGCGATTGTGCTATGGCCCGGCGCGCCGCCCGGCGGCGCGGCGCCGGGCCCGCAGCGCGACAGCGCCAAGGGCTCCATCACGCAGGTTGATCAGCCTTACCTGATCGCCCACCGCCCGGCACAGCCGAACGGCATGGCCATCCTGCTTGTCAGCGGCGGCGGCTATGCGCATATCGAGGCGGGCAAGGAGAGCGGCCCGGCCGCCAACTGGCTGCAGGCGCAGGGCATCACGGCGTTTGAGCTTGTGTACCGCTTGCCGCAGGAGGGCGGAGGCGTCAGCGCGCCGTTCCAGGATGGCCAGCGCGCCATGCGCGTGATCCGCGCGCGGGCGGCCGAATGGGGCATCGATCCGGCGCGCATCGGCATGCTCGGTTTTTCCGCCGGCGGGCACCTGGCCGGCATGACGGCCGTGCAGCCTGACGCTTCCCGCTACGCGCCCGTCGACGCCATGGATGGCGTCTCCGCGCGGCCCGACTTTGCCGTGCTGCTGTACCCCGTGCTGACCATGCAAGCGCCATTTGACACGACGCACGCGAAGAAGCAGTTGCTGGGCGCCGATCCCACGCAGGCGGCGCGCGACGCCTTGTCGGTGGAGCTGCATGTCGATGCGCGCACGCCGCCCGCTTTCATCGCGCATGCGCTGGACGATCCCATTTCCCCGCCCGAGAACAGCCGGCTGATGGCAGCAGCCCTGCGCCGCGCAGGCGTGCCCGTCGAGCTGCATTTATTCCAGCACGGCGGCCATGGCTGGGGCCTGGGCAAGCCGGGCAGCGAGCCGGCCGCCTGGCCGCAGCTGCTGCTGGCGTGGCTGCGGGCGCATGGCTGGATGGCTCAGCCGGCAGGCTGAGCTTCCAGGTCGCGCCGCGCCGCATCCAGCGCCGCCTGGAGCTGCGGCAGGAACTGCTCCACGTTATCGAGCTGGCCGTTCGATGCCAGGGTTTCCATCTGGTGGCACAGGCCGTGCAGGGTAGGGCGGCTCAGGTAGCCGGCGCTGCCCTTCAAGGCGTGGAAGGCGGCAGCGGCAGCGCTGGCGTTGCCGTCGCGCACGGCGTGGCAGGCCAGGTCCAGGCGCCGCGGCGCTTCCGTCAGGAACGCTTGCGCGATGCGCTGCAAGTGCTGCGGCGACAGGCCTGCCAGCGGCAGGATGTGCACGGGCGCCGTCATGGGATCGGCCGGCGCCGGTGGCTCGTCGGCGGCGCCTTCCAGACCGAACTGGCGCGCCAGGGCGTCGTCTTCGGTGGGCGTGGCAGGCGGCAGCGCGTGACCGCGCGCCAGCAGCAGGTCGATGATGGCGTCGATTTTCTCGAACAGCAGCGCTTCGTCGACCGGCTTGCTGAGGAAGTCGTCCATGCCGGCTGCCAGGTAGCGTTGCCGGTCATGTTCGCTGGCGTTGGCCGTCAGCGCGAGGATGGGGATGTGCGCGTCGGGAATGGGGAATTGGGCGTTGCCGCCGTCGCGGATCAGGCGCGCGGCCTGTTCGCCATCCATCTGCGGCATGCGGCCATCCATCAGCACGCAATCGTAGGCGCCGGATCCCAGCGCGCGCAGCGCCTGCTCGCCGTTTTCCACGATGGTCACGTCATGTCCCATGCCTTCCAGAAGGGTGCCGATGATGATCTGGTTGGTGCGCACGTCTTCGGCGCACAGGATGCGCAGGCGGCAGGCGTGGCGCGCGTGGCGTGCGGGCCGGCGCGCGTCGGCCGCCGGCGCGCTGCCGTCTTGCAGCGGCAAGGTGAAATGGAAGCGCGAGCCGATGCCGACGCGGCTTTCCACGCCGATGGTGCCACCCATCAGTTCGACCAGTTCCTTGCAGATGGCCAGGCCCAGGCCCGTGCCGCCGTAGCGGCGCGTGGTGGAATGGTCGGCCTGCTCGAATTTCTGGAACAAGCGGGGCAAGGTGTCCGCGTCGATGCCGGGACCCGTATCGCTGATGATGAATTCGATGGCGCTGCGGCCATCGTGGCGCGGCGGCGTGCGGGCGCGCCGCACTTCCAGCAGCACTTCGCCATTGGCCGTGAATTTCAGCGCGTTCCCCAGCAGGTTGATGAGGATTTGCCGCAGGCGCGTGGGGTCCGCGCGCACGTAGCGCGGCAGGTCCAGCGCCAGTTCGCGGCGCAGCAGCAGGCTTTTCGCATCGGCCTGGCCCTGCACGATGCCGGCCGCGTCGCCGATCAGCGCCAGCAGGTCGAAGTCCACGGTTTCCAGGGTCAGCTTGCCCGCGTCGATCTTCGAGAAATCGAGGATGTCGTTGAGGATGGTCAAGAGCGACACGCCATTGTGCAGGCCGATGCGCAGGTATTCCTGCGTACGGCCACGTACGGACTGGTCGCGCAGGGCGAATTTCAGCATGCCGATGACTCCGGCCAGCGGCGTGCGGATGTCGTGGCTCATGGCGGACAGAAAATCGATGCGGTGGCGGCTGACCACTTCCGCGTGTTCCTTGGCCTTCAGCAGGGCGTCGTTGCTGAGGGTGAGCGCCAAAGTCCGTTCCTGCACGCGCTGTTCCAGGTTGTTGCGCAGCAGGCGGATCTGGTCGGCCAGGGCAAACGCCAGCAGCAAGCCGTCGAAGGTGCCGCCGAGCAGGGTCACCAGCTGGGCGTTGGCCACCATGGCGGGCATCAGGCCCAGGTTGGCCGGCAGGATCAGAAAGCCGGGCAGCATCAGGGCGACGAAGGCCAGCACGAAGAAGCGCGCCGGCTGGTAGCCGCGGCACCAGACGACGATGCCGCAGATGAGCGCCAGCAGCATCCAGATGCTGATGGCGATGGTGGCCAGGGTGTGGGCATACGACAGGGCGAAGAAGCAGCTGGGCAAGAGCAGCAAGGGCAGCACCAGGTTGACCTTGCTGATCCGGTACAGCAGGGGCGAGTAGTCGCGCAGGCGCAGGAAATGCGTGTAGAACAGGGTGCTGAAGACGGGCAGCAGGAAAAACGGCACGTAATGCAGCTGCAGCATGTGCCAGTCGAACAGGTCGGCAAAGACGTGGAAGGTCATGGCCCAGGCCAGGCCATAGGTCAGCACGTACAGCGCGTAATAGGCCGAGGCTTTTTCCAGGGTGATGGAAAAGATGAAGAAATTGAACAGGCCCAGCGCCAGCAGGGCGCCGATGGATGCCACCATCAGGAAGTTTTCCTTGCCCACCAGCTTGCGGTAATCCTGCTGCGTCTTCACGCCGAACATGGGCGCGCGCGCATAGTAGGGGCTGGAAAAGCGGATCAGGATGTCATATGTGGCGCCCGGCGCCAGCTGCACGTTCCTGCCGTAGTGCAGCAGATATTCGTGCGGACGCTGGTAGCCCGTCAGCAGGGTCTGCGGCGCCGTCTGTGGCCCGGGGCCATACACGTGCAGATCGACCAGGTCGATCAGGGTATCGTTCGGGTCGATGACCCAGGCTGCTACGCTGCTGTCGTTGCGCACTTGCGCATGCAGCCAGTAGGCGCCGCCGAACAGGTCGACCTGTTCGGCCGGGCGCTGGCGCGCCAGCCAGGCGGGTAGGGCGGCCGCATCGGCAGGTGCGGCCTCACTTCCGGCGAGAAACAGTTGCCCACCGTTGCCCAGGTGCTGGATGCCTTGTTTGTTCAGGGGCAAGGGTGTCGCCTGCGCCGCACCCGCCAGGCCCAGCAGGCTGATCAGCAAGCTGAACAGAAGCGGCCAGCCGCATAGCCAGGCGCTGACGCGGGAGCTGGAAGCGCGGTGGCTGGATGGGGGCGGGTGGGCTGGCATCGATGGGTTTGGTGATGGTCGCGCGGGAAATGGCGGCAACGCCGTTTGCTGTGGAGTACCCATTTTAATCGACTCTCGGTGGCACACGGGCAATTTCATGTCCTGCCGGCATGGCGAGCGCTCCGGTATCATGGCGCCTTTTGCTTGCGAGATCTTCATGCTCAGTCCTGACCAGTTCCTGGCCTTCCTGGCCGCCGCCGTCGTCATTACCGCCAGTCCCGGCCCCGACAACCTGATGGTGCTGGGCGTCGGCATGTCGCGCGGGCGCCGCCAGGGCATGGCGTTCGGCCTCGGTTGCGCCCTCGGCTGCCTTACGCACACCGTGCTGGCGACCATCGGCGTGTCGGCCCTGCTGGCCGCCTCGCCCACCGCATTTACCCTGCTGAAAGTGGCTGGCGGCCTGTACCTCGTGTGGCTGGGCATCGGCGCCTTGCGCAGCCGTGGCGGCGCCAGGGTCGATGGCGCGGCGGCCTTGCCCGACGAGTCCTTGCTGCGCCTGTTCGGCAAGGGCTTGTTTGCCAACAGTATCAATCCGAAAGTCGTGCTGTTTTTCCTCTCGTTCCTGCCGCAGTTCATCGTTGCTGGCCAGGGCAATGCCAGCTGGCAGACGGCGCAGCTGGGCCTGGTCTTCACGGCGCAGGCTTGCGTGCTGTTCGGCCTGCTCGGCTATTTTTCCGGCGCCGTCGGCAAGTGGCTGAACCGCCGCCCGCGTGCCGGCCTGTGGCTGGACCGGGTGGCCGGCACCATCTTCATCGGCCTGGGCTTGCGCCTGATCTTGGCGCGCTGACGTCTTGCCGGGCGGTGATGCGGAACGCCAGTTCCATCTGATCCTGCACGGCCATGGCCCCGCCCAGGACGGCGAAGGGCACGATGCCGAAGTCGCTCTGTTTCAGCAGCAGGCTGCCGCTGGCTTGCAGGCGGCGTCCGTCGGCCGCTTGTTCGATCCGTACCGGCAGCTGCACCGTGCGCGTCACGCCATGCAGGGTGATGTCGGCCTCGAGCACTTCCTTGTTGCCCGTGCGCCGGGCGTCGATGCGCACCCACGGATAGCGTTCCGCCTCGAGCACGCGCACCAGCATGTTGTGGCGCGTGCCGGCGATGGCGTCGGCCGACGGCGTCGTCGTCAAGCCGGCCGCCTGGCGCAGGCTTTCTTCATCCACACTCATCTCGTCTAGCCGAAAGCGAAATTGTGCGCGTCCCGGCGCGGGCGCCACCACGCCCTGCAGGCTGCGGCTGGCGATCACGTGGTCATGTCCGAGCCGCGCTAGCGCGCCGCCGCGGCGCACGGTGATGGTCAGCAGGGATTCTTGCGGGACGATATGCAGCACCTGCACGCCCTGCTGTTGCCACGCTGGCGCTTGCATGGCTGGTGCCGGAACTGGCGCGGCTGGCAGCGAGGCGGCGGGCGGCGGCGCGAACGGGGTGCAGGCCGCGAGCAAGGCGCAGGCGCAGGCGCAGGCCAGCAGCGTGCGGCGGTGGGCGTGTGGCGTCAATGAGGACTCCTGGCAGTGGATGGCAACGGTGTGGCGCAGGGCGCAATGGGGCGATAGTAAGCGATCCGGGCACCGGCGCGATAGCAGGATCGTGTGCGCGGCCGTTTTGCAAGACCAATTCGGCCTTCTGGGTACCCTGTTTCGCAGGGCGGCATGCGTGAATAAAGTGAAATTGGTATTGAAGCAGGCGTTTGAGAATGAATGGGGGGCAGCGCAGGATCGAATGATGGAATACTGATAATGGAAGAGGAATGTGTATTGAAATAATTAGTGATAATCAGAATTAATAATTTCTTTTGAAAAACAAACTATGCCTTTGATAGTTTCGCATGATTATGTAAATGATAATTTAAATATTATGTCGAGCTAATCAGTATGCGGCAGAAAATAAAATGTCAGCGTAACTACACGATTAATTTGATGATTGTGTTGTGAAATATCAACGAGATAATTTAATTTCTTTGTTGGAAACAAAAAAGTCACTGTTGTCGTACGCTTGAACTGTTACTTGTTCATATAATCATGACAATTAAATGTCATTTTTATATGTATCTGTGCTGGCCGCAGTACACTTCTTAGCGAACAACATGATCAAAACACCACAGGAAACGGCAGGCCGTTCCGGCCGCCATGCAGCTTTTTCGTCCTCCGGGCGCTACACGGGGATGCTGGCCGCGATAGTCCGCCGCACCCGCTTGCCCCAGTTTTCCAAGTGTCATGTCGTTCCGCTGGCCCTGGCTTCCCTGCTGCTGGGCGCCGCCGCGCCCGCCAGTGCGCAAGTGCTGTGGGAGGATTACCGGGGCGTCGAGCGGGTGCCGGCCAATCCGCTCGCGCCCAATTACAACAATGGCTTCAACGCGGGCAGCGCTGGCCGGCTCGCCAGTTTGGCGGCGCTGGCCACCAATCCTCCCGCCAACGCGGCGCGCATGGGTACCTCGCCGCAGCTGGACTGGGCCAATGGCACGGCCGGCAATCCTGCGCAATTATGCAACCTCGACACACAGCAAACGTCGGCTGCCTGCCGGGCCTGGATCATGGGCCGGGTGATGTACACGCTGGTGGTCTTTCCACAGGCGGGAAATTACAAATTCAGCGTTGCGCATGATGATGACGTGAAAGTCGATTTCTCGACCCAGTATTCGACGAATTACCGCAATACCGTGTACAACGTGCCCGTGGGCAGCGTGGCCGAATATTCGAATAATGAAACGGATTTTCAGAATCTGGCCGGCAATTTCAATAGCGCCACGCCGGGCGGCTGTTATCTGGCCCGCGTCCTGTGGAATAACGTGGGCGGCATCAATTATTTGCACATGCGTTGGACGCGTCCTGACAATGTGACGGAAATTATTCCCGCAGCGCAATTGCGCGATCCCAGCCTGGCCAGTTCCTATGCCAATTGCACCAATAGCAAGGCCGACCTGGCCGTCGGCAAGGTGGGCCCGGCGCAGTTCTCTGTCGGCAAGCCCTTGAGCTATACCGTGAAAATCTGGAACCGCGGCCCGGCCCTCAGCACGGGCGCTGCCTTCAACGATATATTGCCAGCCAGCTTGAGCAATGTCAGCTGGACTTGCGCCGCCAGCGGCAGCGCTTCCTGCGGCACGAAAACCTCGGGTTCGGGCAGCAACAGCGTCGGTATTACCTTGGGTAATTTGCCTGTGAATGCGGCCGTCAGCGACCCCGCCACGGGTTCTTATCTGACCGTGACGATCACGGCCACGCCGGGCGACGCCGCCAGCATCGTGAATACGGCCAATGTGATCGTCTCGCCCAATGAAACGGATAGCGATCTCAGCAACAACAGCAGCAGCACCACGGCCACGGTCAGGACGAATACCTTGACGGTGCTCAAGGTGCTGGCGCCCGCCGGCGACAGCGGTCTGTTCATCATGAATGCCAACGGTACGGCTGGCGCGCAGGGCGGCAACGGCGCCACGGCCAGCGCCGTAGTGCGAGTTGGCAACCTCGCGACGTTCGCGGAAAGCGCGGGCACGGCCACCATCCTGGCCCAGTACCAGAGCAGCTACAGCTGCGCGCGCACGGATACGGCAGCCGTCATTTCCAGCGGCGCTGCCAGCGCGGGCAACCTCACCATGCCGGAAGCCCCCGTCACGTGTACCATCAGCAATCGCCGCCTGCAGGCGGACATGCAGGCGGTCACCACCGTGCCGCCCGGCCCCTACAATGCGGGCAGCGCCATCACCGTCACGGGCGTGTGCACGAATAACGGCCCCGACAACGCGGCCGCGCCCACCTGCGTGATGAGCGGCTTGCCGGCCGGCGCCACGCCCAGCTGCAGCGCGCCCGTGTCGCCCTTCATTCCCGGCTCGCGCATCAATTGCAGTTCGACCTTCAACCTGCCCGCCAGCGGCAGCCTGACGATCACCACGACGGCCGGCTCGACTACGCTGGACCCGATCCCCGCGAATAACGTCGACAGCGAGCCGCTGGGCATCGTCAGCCCGCTCGTGCGCGTGCAGAAAACCGTCGACAAGGCGGCCGCCACGGTGGGCGACACCGTGCAGTGGACCTTGAGCGCCGCTAACACGGGCACGGGCGCCACCACGGCGGCCCTGACCCTCGCCGATACCCTGCCGGCCAACCTGGCCAGCATCGTCGTCACGCCCACGGCGCCCACCACCTGCGCGGCGCTGGCCGGCAACACGCTCACCTGCACGGTACCGTCCGGCCTGGCGCCGGGCGCCAGCGCCCAGGTGATCGTCAGCGCCAGCCCCACGGCGGCAGGCAATTTCATCAACAGCGTGCTGCCGTCGGGAGGCAACGGCGCCGGCTGCGTCACGCCGGCCGCCTGCCAGACGACGACCGTCGTCAGCAAGCCGCTGGTCGACGTGACCACGACACTGAACGGTTTCCCCGGCACCTCGAACGCGGGCGATGTCATCGCTGGCATCGTGACCTATGCCAACCTGGGACCGGGCGCGGCCGAAGGCGTGACGTACAGCCTGCAACTGGCCACAGGCCTGGCCGGGGTGTCGGTCACTGGCGTGAGCGGCACGTATGACGCGGGTACCGGCCTGATCACGTTCACGGGCTTGCCCGCGACCCTGGCGCCGGGACAGAGCGTCAGTTTCAACCTGTCGTATACCCAGCCGGGCAGCAATATTTCCTCGGTAACCAGCATCATCGCCACCACTTCCACCGAGGTGGCGAACGATTATCCGAACACGGCCACGGTGACGGTGCCGGGACCGAACGTGCGCGTCACCAAGACGGCCGACAAGGCCACGGCCAACGTGGGTGAGAATATCGTCTGGACGATCACGGCCAGCAATACGGGCAATGTCGCCAACCAGGGCGTCGTCAGCCTCGCCGATTTGCTGCCGCCGAACCTGGTGGTGACCAGCGTGGTGGCCGCACCGGGCGTGACGTGCCCGCCGCTGGCCAGCTGGGTGGCGTCGAGCACGCAGACGTGTACGGTCGCTGCCGGCCAGCTGGCTGCCCTGAATGGCAGCCGCACGGTCATCATCACCGCACACGCCACGGCCGCTGGCAGCCTGTCGAACCGCATCATGCCCAGCGGTCCGGACAACCCGGCTTGCAGCTCGGCCAGCGTATGCCAGACGACGAGCACCATCACCAGTCCGAAAGTGGCGGTGAAGAAAACCGTTGACCATGCCAGCGTGAATATCGGCGCGTCCCTGAGCTGGAGCGTCGTGGTGACGAACAGCGGCGATGGGGTGAGTACCGCGCCCATCACCCTGACCGATACCTTGCCGGCCAATCTGGCGAGCCTGAACGTGGCGCTCGTCGGCAGCGCCACCTGCGCCGTGCCAGCGGGTAATATCCTCACCTGCACGGTGCCAGCCGGCCTGGCCGCGAACGGCGGCATTGGCGGCTTTACCGTCACGGCCCAGCCCACGGCTGCCGGCACCTATGCCAATACCGTCGTGCCGTCCGGTCCCGACAACCCGACGTGCGCCACGGCCGGCGATTGCGCCACCACCAGCACGGTGACCAGCCCCAGCGTGGCCGTGACGAAAAGCGTCGACAAGACCACCGTCAACCTGGGCGACACCATCACCTGGACCTTGAAAGCGCGCAATAACGGCAGCGGTCCGACGAACGCGGTCATTACCTTGACGGACAGCTTGCCCGCCAATGTGGGCGCGCTGCAAATATTGCCCGTTGCGCCAGCATCATGCGGCGTGCCGGTCGGCACCACGCTCACGTGCAGCGTGCCGGCTGGCCTGGCCGCCAACACGGAAGCGAGCATCGTCGTGAAAGCCGTGGCCAATGCGCCGGGCACGGTGGCCAACAGCCTCGCGCCGTCCGGCCCCGACAATCCGGCCTGCGCCACGCCGGGCGTGTGCCAGACAACGACGACCGTCACCAGCCCGAACGTGAGCGTGAAGAAAACCGTCGACAAGGCCACGGTCAACGTGGGCGAAACGATCACCTGGACCTTGAATGTCAGCAATAGCGGCACGGGCGCCAGCACGGGCGCGGTGACCTTGAACGATACCTTGCCGGCCGGCTTGACGAATGTCGTCGTCAGCCCGCAGTCGCCCGCCACCTGCACCCCGCTGGCCGGCGCTACCCTGACGTGCAGCGTGCCGGCCGGCCTGGCCGCCGGCGCTTCCGCCAAGGTGTTCGTGAGCGCCACGGCCACCCTGGCCGGCGCCGCCGTCAACAGCGTGGTGCCGGGCGGTCCCGATAACCCGGCCTGCGTGCAGCCCGGCGATTGCGGCACCACCACCACGGTGGTCAAGCTGCTGGTCGACGTCACCACCACCCTGAATAATTTCCCGCCGAATACGCTGGCGGGCGACAGCATTTCCGGCACCGTCACCTACGCCAACGTGGGACCGGGCCCGGCCGAAGGCGTGACGTACACCCTGCAGCTGACGCCGGGCCTGGCCAACGTCACCTTGACGGGCGCCGTGGGCAGCTACAATCCCGCCACGGGCGTCGTGACCCTCAGCGGCTTGCCTGCGACCCTGGCGAATGGCCAGAGCACGAGCTTCAATGTCGGCTATACGCAGCCGGCCGACAACCTGTCGACGGTGACGTCGACGATCGCCACCACCTCGGTGGAAGTGGCGAACGACTTGCCGAACACGGCCATGGCGACCGTGCCCGGTCCCATCATCCGCGTGACGAAACTGGCCGACAAGACGACGGCCAACGTGGGCGAGACGGTGACGTGGACCATCACGGCGACGAACACGGGCAGCCTGGGCAACCTGGGCGTGGTGACCCTGACGGATATCCTGCCGGCCAACGTGACGGTACTGGCCGTGACGCCGGGCGCTGGCGTGACGTGTCCGCCGCTGGCCAGCTGGCTGGCCAACAGCGCGCAAGCGTGCACCATCGCCCCCGGCCAATTGGCCGCCGTGAATGGCAGTCGCAGCATCACCATCAGCGCCACGGGAACGGCAGGCGGCAGCCTGGGCAATAAAGTGCTGCCGAGCGGACCGGACAATCCTGCCTGCGCGCAGGCCGCCTCGTGCCAGACCACGACTACCATCCTCAGTCCGCAGGTGGCCGTGCGCAAGACCGTCGACAAGAGCAGCATCAATGTCGGCGACGCGCTGACGTGGACCATTGCCGTGGCGAACACGGGCACGGGTGCGACGCGCGGCGTCATCACCCTGACCGATACCTTGCCCGCCAACCTGACCTTATGGCAGGTCTTGCCATCGGCGCCGGCCACCTGCGCCGTGCCGAATGGCAACCAGCTGGTGTGCGCGATTCCCGCCGGCATGGCCGCAGGTTCCACCTTGAATATCATCGTCAAGGGCCTGGCCACGGCGGCCGGCGCCTTCTTCAATACGGTGGTGCCGAGCGGTCCGGACAACCCGGCCTGTCTGCAGCCCGGCGATTGCAGCACCACCAGCACGGCCGTGAAACTGCTGGTCGACGTGACCACCACCCTGAACGGCTTCCCCGGCAGCACGCACGCCGGCGACACGATTGCCGGCACGGTGACCTTCAGCAATATCGGTCCCGGCGCGGCCGAAGGCGTGAGCTACAGCCTGCAGCTGGCGCCCGGCCTTGCCGGCGTCACCTTGAATGGCGTGACAGGCAACTATAATGCAGGGTCGGGCCTGGTGACGTTCACCGGCGTACCCGCGACCCTGGCGCTGGGGCAGGGCTTCAGCTTCCAGCTTGGCTACACCCAGCCGGCCAGCAATCTGTCGACCGTGGTCAGCCGCATCGCCACGACATCGACGGAAGTGGCGAATGACCAGCCGAACGTGGCGACCGTCACCATGCCTGGTTCCATCATCCGCGTCAGCAAGACGGCCAACAAGGCCGTGGCGAACGTGAACGAGGAAATCATCTGGACGATTACGGCCAGCAACACGGGCAGCCTGGCCAACCAGGGCGCCGTGGTGCTGACGGACTTGCTGCCGCCAAATATTGTCATCACGGCAGTGACGCCGGACAGCGGCGTGACGTGTCCGCCGCTGGCCAGCTGGGTCGCCAACAGCAGCCAGAGCTGCAGCGTGGCTATCGGCCAGCTGGCGGCGGGCAATGGCCAACGCCAGATCGTGCTGACCGGCAAGGCCAGCGCGGGCGGCAGCCTGGCCAACCAGCTGATGCCGAGCGGTCCGGACAATCCGGCCTGCTTCCAGGCCAGCAGTTGCCAGACCAATACCACCATCACCAGCCCGGCTCTGGCGCTGAAGAAGACCGTCGACAAGATTGCGCTGAATATCGGCGATAGCCTGAGCTGGAGCATCACCCTGGCCAACACGGGCACGGGTGCCAGCACGGCCGTTGCCACCGTAACGGACACCTTGCCGGCCGGCCTGGCGGATATCGTCGTCACGCCCGCCGCGCCCGTCACCTGCGCGCCGCTGGCTGGCAATATCCTGACGTGCAGCGTGCCGGCCGGCCTGGCCGCAGGCAGTGCCGCCACGCTGCAAGTGACGGCGCGCGCCGTCGCCGCCGGCAGTCTGGCCAATAGCGTCAGCGTCAGCGGTCCGGATACCCCCGTTTGCCTGCAGGCGGGCGATTGCGGCACCACCAGCACGGTCAGTTCGCCCCTGTTAACGGCGAGCAAAACCGTCGACAAGACCGTGGCCAACGTGGGCGACACCCTGATATGGAGCCTGAGCTTGCGCAATACCGGCACGGGGCCCAGCACGGCCATCGCTACCCTCAGCGATACCTTGCCTGCGGGCCTGGCGAACGTGCTGGTCACGCCGGTGGCGCCCGTCACTTGCGCCGTACCGGTGGGCAATGTCGTCACGTGCAGCGTGCCGGCCGGCCTGGCCGCAGGCAGCGCCGCCAGCGTCAAGCTGAGCGCCACGGCCACCGCATCAGGCAGCCTTGTCAACGCGCTGGTACCCGGCGGGCCGGACAATCCCGCCTGCGCCGTTCCCGGCGATTGCCAGACCACCACGGTGGTGTCGAAACTGCTGGTCGACGTGACCACGACCTTGAACGGCTTCCCCGCCAGCAGCAATGCGGGCGACGCCATCCGTGGCGTGGTGACCTTTGCCAATACGGGGCCGGGCGTGGCGGAAAATGTTACTTACAGCCTGCAGCTGGAAACGGGCCTGGCCGGCGTATCGCTCAGCGCCATCAGCGGCGCGCCCGGCATCAGCGGCGCCTACAACAGCAGCACGGGCCTGTTCGTGCTGAGCGGCTTGCCGGCCACCCTGATCGCGGGGCAGAGCGCCAGTTTCAACCTGTTCTACACCCAGCCGGCCAGCAACAGTTCGCGCATCAGCAGCGTGGTGGGCACCAGTTCCACGGAAATCGTCAATGACTTGCCGAACACGGCGACGACGAATTTGCCAGGCCCCGTGATCCGCGCCAGCAAGACGGTCGATAAAGTGAACGCAGCTGTGGGCGATATCCTGACCTGGACCATCACGGCGGTCAACACGGGCAACTTGCCGAATCAAAACCCGGTCGTCGTCAGCGACGTGCTGCCCGCCAACATCGTCATCGTCAGCGTGACGCCCGATGCGGGCGTCACGTGTCCGCCGGCGGCCAGCTGGACGCCGGGCAGCGTGCAGGCGTGCACGGTGGCGGCAGGTCAATTGGCCGCCAGCAATGGCAGCCGCAAGATCGTCGTCACGGGCCGTGGATCGGTGGGCGGCAACCTGTCGAACCGCGTCGTGCCCTCCGGCGGCGACAATCCCGCCTGCGACACTGCCAGCGCCTGCCAAGCCACGAGTACCCTGGTGGCGCCGCAAGTCGCGGTGCGCAAGAGCGTCGACAAGAGCAGCGCCAACGTGGGCGACTTGCTGACCTGGACCATTACCGCCAGCAATGGCGGCACGGGCGCGACCAAGTCCGCCATCGTGCTGACCGACAACTTGCCAGCCGGCGTCAGCGGCGTACAGGTGTTGTCGACGCAACTGGCCACCTGCGCGCCAGTGGCCGGCAATATCGTCACCTGCAGCGTGACGGCTGGGCTGGCGCCAGGTGGACAGGCGCAAGTCGTGCTGCGCGCCACAATAAGCGCCGCCGGCGTGCTGCAAAACACGGTGTTGCCTGCCGGTCCCGACAACCCCGTGTGTATCCAGGCGGCCGATTGCACTACCAGCACCACGGCCATCAAACTGCTGGTCGACGTGACGACCACCTTGAACGGTTTCCCCGGCGCCACCAATGCGGGCGACCAGATCAACGGCATCGTGACCTTCAGCAATGCGGGCCCTGGCACCGCCGAGAACGTGACGTACAACCTGAAACTGGCGCAGGGCCTGATGGGGGTGACCTTGAGCGGCGCCGTGGGCAACTATGACGCCGTCAGCGGCATGCTGACGGTACAGGGTTTGCCGTCCAGCCTGGCGCTGAACGACGTGCACAGCTTTGGCCTGTCCTATATCCAGCCGGCCAGCAATGTGTCGACCATTGTCAGCATCATCGCCACCAGTTCCACGGAAGTGGCGAACGACTTGCCGAATACGGCAACGGTGACCATGCCGGGTCCCGTGATCCGCGTCACGAAGAGCACCAGCACGGTCAACGCCAACGTGGGCGACAGCATCGTCTGGACCATCACGGCCGTCAACAGCGGCGGCGTGGCCAACGCGGGCATCGTGACCCTGGCCGATATCCTGCCGGCGAATATCTCCGTGCTGGCCGTCAATGCCGACGCCGGCGTGACGTGTCCGCCGCTGGCCAGCTGGGTCGCGAACAGCGTGCAAAGCTGCCGCATTGCGGCGGGTCAATTGGCAGCCGTGAATGGCGCGCGCAGCGTGCGCGTGACGGCCACCGGCACCCTGGAAGGCAATCTGTCGAACCGTGTCATGCCGAGCGGTCCGGACAATCCGGCCTGCGCGCAGGCCAGCAGCTGCGAATCGAGCGTGGTGCTGACGGGGCCGAAAGTGGCCGTCAAGAAAATCGCCAACCGCGCGGCCGCCAACGTGGGCGAGACCGTGGTGTGGACGATCAGCGCCACCAACTCGGGCAGTGGTCCCACGCGCGCCGCCATGATCCTGGTCGATACCTTGCCGGCCGGCTTGACGAATGTGGTGGTGACGCCGCTGCGCGCCACCTGCGCGCCCGTGGCCGGCAATGTGCTCACCTGCAGCGTGCCTGCCGGCCTGATCGGCAATGGCGGCGAAGCCAGCGTGGAAGTGTCGGCCACCGTCACCCAGGCAGGCAGCGCGCGCAACAGCGTCGTGCCATCGGGGCCCGATGCGCCGCTGTGCCTGACCCCAGGCGATTGCCAGACCAGCACCAATGTCACCAGCCCCAGCGTGATGGTGAAGAAAGTGGCGGACAAGGCCAACGCCAGCATCGGCGACACCGTCAGTTGGACGATCACGGCCGCCAACGGTGGCAGCGGCGCCACCACGGCGGCCATCGTCCTGACGGATGACCTGGCTACCAGCCTGACGGACATCGCCGTCACGCCAGCGGCCCCCACCGTGTGCGCACCGCTGGCTGCAAATAAACTGGTCTGCACGGTGCCGGCCGGCCTGGCGCCCAATGCCGTGGCCGCCGTCACCGTCAGCGCGAAAGTGGCCGCCAGCGGCAGCTTGAGCAATACCATCGTGCCGACCGGCACGGACTTGCCGCGTTGCGCGCAAGCATCCGATTGCACGGCCGTCACGGAAGTGGCGAATCCGGCCATCGGCGCGGCGCTGGGCGTGGGCAAGGTGACCCAGCTGTCGGCCAAGGTCTTCAACGTGCCGTACACGGTGGTCGTCAAGAATGTGGGCAAGGGCACGGCATCGAACGTGCAGGCGCTCGACAGCCTGCGCGCCGCCTTCCCAGAGCCGGTGGCGTGCCGCATCGTCACGCCGCCTGCCGCTCCGGCCATCGGCGGCAGCAGGCAACTGGCCGTCAACCCGGGCTTCACGGGCGGTTGCGGCGGCAGCGATCTGCGTTTGCTCAGCGGTGATGCGGCCCTGGCCGAAGGCGAACTGAGCGTCATTACTTTCACCGTGGAAATCACCGTGCAAGACAGCAGCGCGCCGCAGTACAACAACAGCGTGTTTGCCAGCGCCCTGGGCGGCAACATCGCCAACGGCGGCGGCAGCATCAGCGTGCCGCCGGCGCCGGCGGCAGGTGTCATCGCCGCCAATCCGGGCTACACGCCGCCGGCGGGCAGCCTGGTGTTTGACGCTTCCAACAATGGCGGCGGCCATGCGGGCGCCGTGGCCACGGCCGCCGACGTGGCCGCACTGGCGGAAAAGGTCGACCCGAACCGCAACGGCAATGCGTCGGAAACCGTGGGCGGCGTGCCGTTCACGGGTGAAGACACGCCCACGCCCGTGGTCTTGCTGCGCCAGGTGGTCGATGTCATCAAGGCGGTTTCGGCCCAGCAGCAAGTCGATGCCAGCAAGTTCGAGATCAGCTACACGGTGCAGGCGGCCAACCGCTATCCTGCCGGTTACCCGACCTCGACCATGGTGCAGGTGGCGGAAAACCTGAGGGCCGTCTTCCCCACGGCCACCAGCGTCACCCTCAAGCCGGGCAGCCTGGCCGTCACGGCGCGGCCCGCCAGCGCCACGGCCTGCGTCGCCAATCCCGACTTCAACGGTGCCACCGTGTTTGGCTTGTTGAATGGCAAGGGTGACTTGCAGCCGCAGGAAAGCTGCAGCATCGGCTTCACCGTGCTGGTCGACTTCGGCAGCGTGGCGGCGATTCCCACGGTGCCGCAATTGAACCAGGTGTATGCGAGCACCATGTTCGGCACGGATGGCGGAGGCATGAACATCGGCCACAGCTACAGCGGCACGGGTACGTCGACGACGCCGGTGGCCCCCGCCAGCGTGCTGGCCCTGGCCAGTTCGGCCGATACCTTGCTGCTGCCGGCCACGCCCGGCGCGACGCCGCCGAGCTTTACGCCCGTGGTGTTCAACACGACGGACAAGCCGATGTTGTTGATCAGCAAGAGCGTCAACAAGACCCAAGCCGAGATCGGCGACAGCCTGCAATACACGATCGAGGTGAAGAACACGGGCGTGGCGACGGCATTCGGCGTCAGCGTGCTCGATAAACTGCCGGCCGGTTTCCGCTACATCGATGGCACCACCACGCGCAACAACGTGGTGCAACCCGATCCGTCCGGCAAGCCGGGGCCGCAGCTGAGCTTCAAGCTGGAATCCCTGGCGCCGAATGCCAGCGCCAGCTTCCGCTACCGCCTGCGCGTGGGCGTCGGTTCGCTGCAGGGCGACGGCGTCAATCGCGCCCAGGCAACGACCACCAACGGCCCGCCGTCGAACGAGGCGCGCGCGAAAGTGAAAGTCACGGGCGGCGTGTTCACCACGGATGCCTGCCTCGCCGGCAAGGTGTTTGTCGACTGCAACAACAACCACGTGCAGGACGGCGAGGAACTGGGCATTCCGGGCGTG
Organism: Janthinobacterium sp. MP5059B; assembly: GCF_001758645.1. Classification (NCBI taxonomy): domain Bacteria; kingdom Pseudomonadati; phylum Pseudomonadota; class Betaproteobacteria; order Burkholderiales; family Oxalobacteraceae; genus Janthinobacterium; species Janthinobacterium sp. MP5059B. The sequence continues at coordinate 120,204 of NZ_LRHX01000010.1, forward strand.
CGCCTGTACATGGAAGATGGCACGAACTTCACCACGGACGTGGAAGGCAAGTACAGCTATTGCGGCATCACGCCGAACAGCCATGTGATCAAGGTCGATGGCGCGACCCTGCCACGTCTGAGCCGCATGATGGAAGCGTCGAACCGCAACCTCGGCGACCCGCACAGCCTGTTCCTCGATACCAAGAACGGCGAACTGCTGCGCGCCGACTTCATCGAGGGCTCGTGCTCGAATCCCGTGCTCGAGCAAGTCAAGGCGCGCCGTGCCCAGGGCGAAGTGCGCAGCGTGGAAAGGGAGGGCAGGGGACCGGGACTGAGTTTCAGCAGCCAGCCGGCCGCCGCACCGGCCCAGGCGACGGACAGCGCCAACCAGCCTGTCGTCGCGCCCCGCCTGGTCACGCCAGCCGATGGAGGCAGCCATGCGCAATAAGCCTCTTTTACCCTACTTGCCGCCTGCCAATGCCGCCAAAGAGAAACAAGCCATGAAGAGAACGCTCCCCGCGCCCCGGCGCATGGCCGCCGCGCTGGCCCTGCTGGCATTCCCGGCCGCCAGCCTGGCGCAACTGCCCTTGCCGGAGCATGCGGCAGGCTCCGTCGTGGCGGCGCCGTCCTTCCTCGCCGGCAAGGTCGGCGGCACCGATTACGCCATCAACCGGGGCGTGGCGCGCATCGCCGTCGAGACGGATCACGGCGAGGCACCGGCCGATGGCCAGAGCCCCGTCAAGGTGACGGTCAGGCTGTATGACGCGCAGGACAAGCCCTTGACGGGCACGGCCTTGCTGACCATCGAGGCCAGCGGCGGGCGTATCCTGCTGCCCGGCGCGCGGACCGATGAACTGGGCCCGGAGCGGCGCGACGCCGACAAGGTCACGCCTGGCACCCAATTGACGGTGGAGGATGGTGTAGCGAGCTTCAGCCTGCTGGCTCCGGCTACGCCGCAGGATGTGCTGCTGCGCGTGTCGGCCGGCAAGGTGGCGGCGCAGGGCACGATCAGTTTCTTGCCGGAATTGCGCGACATGCTGGCCGTGGGCTTGATCGACGGCATCATCAGCAAGCGCAGCCTGTCGAGCAGCGACATTTCGCCGTCGCGTTTCAATGACGGTTTCGAACGCGACATCGTGCGCTGGAGCCGCGCCTTCAACAATGGCAAGGCCAACGTGGCGGGCCGCGCGGCGATGTTTTTAAAAGGGACGATCCGTGGCGACGCCTTGCTGACGGCCGCCTACGACTCGGACAAGGATACGCGCGCGCGTCTCATGCGCGACGTCAATCCGGAAGAGTTTTATCCCGTCTACGGCGACAGTTCCGTGCGCAATTTCGACGCCCGCTCCAGCGACCGCCTGTACGTGCGCATCGACCAGCAGAAAAGCTATGTGCTGTACGGCGACTTTGCCACCGGCGACGGCTTCAGCCAGATGACGGGCGGCGGCGCCGTGGCCAACTTGCAGCAGAGAAAACTGGGCCAGTACAACCGCACGGCCACGGGCGGGCGCGGCCATTACGAGCGGGATGGCATCGTCGCGAATGCCTTCGCCATCAACGATAGCCTCAAGCAGGTCGTCGAGGAATACCGGGCGAACGGCACGTCGGGACCGTTTGCCGTGCGCAACAACAACGCCATCGAAAACTCGGAAAAGATCGAGATCGTGGTGCGCGACAAGAACCAGAACGGCAATATCGTGCAAGTGACGCAGTTGCGCCGTTTCGAGGATTACAGCTTCGAGCCGTTCAGCGGACGCATCCTGTTCAAGCAGGCGATCCCCGCGCTGACGCCGAATGGCGACCCGCAATCGATCCGCATCAGCTATGAGGTGGACCAGGGCGGCGAGAAATTCTGGACCCTGGGCGTGGATGGGCAGGTGCAACTGGGCAAGATGGTGTCGCTCGGCGGCTCGGCCGTGGAAGATAAAAACCCCTTGTCGCCGTATAAATTGCACAGCGTCAATGCGGGCTTGCGCTTTGGCGAGCACAGCCTGCTGGTGCTCGAAGTGGCGCGCACCACGTCCACCAGCTACAGCGCGGGCGGCAGCATCTACACGACGCCATCCGGCCAGGCGGGCGAGCTGCGCGATGAAGTCAGCGGCAATGCGGCCCGGGTCGAGTTGCAGCACAAGGATGACAAGCTGGAAGCGAAAGCCTACTGGAACCGTTCCGACAGGGATTTCAACAATACGGCGGCCGGCATCACGGGCGGACGGGGCGAGGCGGGCGTGAAGGCGGGCTACAAGCTCAGTCCCGCCGTCACCGTGTATGGCGAGGCCATCCGCAGCGACGAGCGCAGCACGGATGCGCGCCGCGATGCGCAGCGCCTGGGCGTGGCGTGGAACGCCAGCGAACGCTGGCTGCTCGACGTGTCCGTCCAGCACATGAAGGAGAGCGGCGGCATGCCGTCGACGGCCGGCATCGCGCCGAATACCTCGCCGCTGGGCACGGGCCTCAATCCCACGGGCGGCTTCTTCGGCAACGGCACGGCGAATACGGCCATCGACCCCGTCACGGGCGGCAGCATCACCACGTTTGCGCCGATCAATCCCGGCGCTGGCACGGGCACAACGGCGCCGCTGGACGCCACCACCGTGCGCCTGGGGGCGCAATACAAGGCCACGGAGCGCTGGACGCTGAATGGCGACGTGGAAAAAAGCGTCTCCGATGCGGACCAGCACCGCTATGGCCTGGGCGCGCAATACCAGCTGGCCGAACGCAGCCGCCTGTACGCGCGCTATGAAAACCAGACGGGGCTGGCATCCGCCTACTCGCTCAATCCGGCCGACCGCAGCACCAGTTTCATCGCCGGCGCGGATACGGGCTACATGCCGGGCGGCACCGTGTTTGGCGAGTACCGCATGCGCGACGCCATGGATTACAGCCTCAGCAACCAGCGCGACCTGCAGCTGGCGTCCGGCTTGCGCAACACGTGGAACCTGGGCGAGGGGCTGGCGGCGAACACGAATATCGAATACCTGAAAGTCATGAACGGCCAGCAGCAGCAAGCCGTGGCCGTGGCGGCGGGATTCGACTATGCCGTCAATCCCCTGTGGCGTGGCTCCGTCAAGCTCGAGTACCGGCGATTGTTCGACAGCGAGATCGCGCCGGGCAACCAGCGCCAGGATCAATGGCTCAATACCATCGCCTGGGCGCGCAAGCTGAGCCGCGATTGGACTTTGCTTGCGCGTAATTACCTGCTGTACACGCGCAACAACGACGACGCCAGCGGCGCGCCTGTCGGCAACGTGCTGCAGGATAGGGCGCAGCTGGGCTTTGCCTGGCGCCCCGTGGACGACAACCGTTTCAACGGCCTGGCCCGCTACGAGTACAAGACCGTGCGCGACCAGTCGCAGATCGATGGCGACAATTACCGCGCGCATATCGTTTCCACGCATCTCGATTACCACCCCAGCCGTCCGTGGTGGTTCACGGGCCGGGTCGCCGCCAAACACAACAACGACAAGAACCTGCCTGCCGGGCAAGAGAAATACACGGCATGGCTGTTTTCCGGGCGCACCGTGTACGACATCAGCAAGCACTGGGATATCGGCGTGCTGGCGGCCGTGATGGGCAGCCCGCAAGGGGGCAGCCGCCAGTGGGCCAATGGCGTCGAAGTGGGCTATCTGCTGGCGCAAAACCTGTGGCTGTCGGCCGGACACAACTGGTCGGGCTTTTCCGACCGCGACCTGACGGGCGCCGACTACACGGCGCGCGGCCCTTATCTGCGCCTGCGCTTCAAGTTCGATGAAAACTTGTTCAAAGGCAAAGACGCCACCATCAACCGTACCCTGGCCCGGCCATGAAAACTACCATGACTCCGAAAATGACACCGACGATGACACCGACGAAGATACCAATGAACGCACTGATACCGCTCGCCAGCCTGCTGGCCATGGGACTGGCCCAGGCGGCCACGCCCACCCTGCCGACGGCGCCGCTGGCCATGCCCCAGCTGCGCATCAGCGACCAGGCCGTCTCCGCGGACCAGCAGGCTTACCGCCTGCTGCAGGAACGCATCAAGAAGCTCAACGACGGCGGCGTGCGCGTGGGCGATTATTACCTGTCCAAGGCGCAATGCTGGCTCGACGTGTCCTTCCATGAGTACACGCGCAACGATCGCTCGGCCTTTCCCCTGCAAGCCTTGCAGGAATCGGCAAAGATCGTCGCCGCGCTGGAAGACGGCAGCACGCCCAATCCCGGCGACGCCACGCCGCTGGTGAATGATGCCACGCGCCTGCGCGACGATCTGTGGTCCGGCTTTGGAACGTTGCGCGAGTCGCCCGGCTTCGCCTGCGCGGCGCAGAAGGTGGCGTGCGGCGAAGTGGAGCTGGTGCATGCGGGCAATGAGTACAAGCAGCAGGGCTGGCGCCACGCGAACCCTTACGTGCAGCTGGCCGAGGATGCGCAGGCCGCCGCCCGGTCCGCCGCCGCGGCTTGTCCGGCCGACAAGCCGAAGCCGCCGGAAATCCTGCCGCCGCGCATCGAGCATGAGCGCATCACGCTGGACATGGATGCCTTGTTCCGCTTCGACAAGGCGGGTGCGGCCGACGTGCTGCCGCAGGGCGTCGAGAAAATCCGGGAACTGGCGGCGCGCCTGAAGCGGGGCTATGTGCAGATCGATACCCTTTCCGTAACGGGCCACACGGACCGCCTGGGTTCGGACAGCTACAACCAGGCCCTGTCCGAACGGCGCGCGCTGACGGTGAAACAGTTGCTGCGCGAGCAAGGCATCGCCAATGTCATCAGCGCGTATGGCAAGGGCAAGGCGGAACCCGTCGCCGCCTGCGACAAGGTGGCGCCGCGCGCCGCCCTGATCGCCTGTCTGCAGCCGAACCGCCGCGTGGAGATCGAATTGACGGGGATCAAGAGCGCCGTCAGGGATTGACAGGCATTAGCGGACCTGCCCGTCGATAAACATCAGGATGGCGCCCGCCACGGCCTGCGGGGCTTCGCGCTGCGGGAAGTGGCCGATGCCTTCCAGCAGCACACGCTGGTAGGGGCCGCTGAAATGGCGTTCGCGCCCGGCCGAGCTGTCCGGCTGGTTGCAGCTGTCGGCCGCGCCGTGCAGCACCAGGGTGGGAAGGTGCAGGACGGGTGCCGGATGCAGCAGCGCTTCGTCGGCCGCATAGGCGGGGTCGCCTTCGACAAACGCCCAGCGGTGGCGGTAGGAATGCAGCACCACCGCGGCCCAGTCGGGACCATCGAAGGCGCGGCCGGCCTGCGCGAAATCGGCTTCCTCGTACCAGCCTGCCGGCGACCAGCTATCCCACATCATGCGGGCAAACGCGTGACGGTCGTGTTCGACGGCATGCTGGCCGCGCGGCGTGGCCATGAACCAGTGGTACCAGTAATTGCGCGCCTGCTGATACGACAATTCCTGTCGCGGGTCGTTCGTGCCATAGCCAACGGACAGCATGACCAGGCCGCAGGCCGCATCGTGGCGCAGGCCGCAGGCATTCGCCACGGCGCGCGCACCCCAGTCGTGTCCCACCAGCAAGGGCTGATCCAGTTGCATGGCATCGATAAAATCGAGCAGGTCGTGTCCCAGTGCGGCCAGCTGGCCGCTGCGCGGCGTGTCCGCGTGGCGAAAGCGCGTGGGCGCAAAGCCGCGCAGGGCGGGCGCCAGCACGCGGTAGCCGGCGGCGGCCAGCAGCGTGGCCATGCCAGTCCAGCTTTCCGGGCTGTCGGGCCAGCCGTGCACGAGCACGGCGCTGCGGTTGCCGGCCGGGTTCCATTCCAGGTAAGCCACGTCCAGCAGCGGGGTGGCGATGTGTTGATAGTCTTGCATGGCATTCCTGACGAAAGTGAGGTGAGGAAGTCATGGTAGCGCCGGCAATGCATTTGATTCGTGAGTAATTCATCAGTATTATGTGTAGATCATGATGAATCGGAGCGTAGCATGCACGCCTTGCCAGCAAACACCCTGGACATTGTCCTCTTGCGCAGCCTGCTGGAAGTGGTGGACGCGGGCGGTTTCGCGCTGGCCGCGCAAAACCTGGCCTTGACGCCGTCGGCCGTCAGCGGCCATATCAAGCGCCTCGAACACAGCGCCGGCAAGCAATTGCTGGCGCGCACGACGCGCAGCCTGGAACTGACGGCCGCCGGCGAGCTGCTGTATATGTATGCGCGCAATATCGTCGACTTGGAACGCGAGGCGCGTGCCAGGCTCAGCGGTGCATCCATGCAGGGCCGGCTGGTCTTGGGCGCGTCGGAGGATTTCGCGGGCACCTGGCTGCCGCAAGTGCTGCACACCTTCCAGCGCTGGCATCCGCAAGCGTCGATCGAGTTGAAGGTGGGCATCACGGCCGACTTGCTGCGGCGCCAGGCGCACGAGCAGATCGATGTCATTTTCGGCAAGCAATGCAGCCGCACGGAAGGCATAGGCGAATTGCTGTGGGCCGAACCGCTGGTGTGGGCGTATGCGGCCGGGCGGCTGCCCGATGCCGGCCAGGCCTTGCCGCTGGCCCTGTTTCCCGCACCCTGCGTCTACCGCGAGGCGGCCATCGCGGCGCTGGCGCAGGCGGGCCAGGCCTGGCGGCTGGTGTTTGACAGTGCCAGCATGGCCGGCTGCGTGGCGGCGGCGCTGGCCGGATTTGCCGTCACCCCGGTGGCGCGCAGCCAGATGCGTGACGGCTTGCGCATCCTGGGCACGGCGGAAGGCTTGCCGGCGCTGCCCGACGCCCGCTTTTATGCGTTTCCTCGCAACAAGACGCCCGCCGTGCTGGCGCTCGTCGATGCGGTGCGCGGCGCGGGCCAGCGGCACCAGTTTCATGCCGCGTGAGCACGCCAATGTTTAGCCTGCGTCATAAGGCGGTCATATGGCGCTGTTATGATGCTTTTGTTGGCACACAGCATGCAATGCGCAAATCACTACGCTCCGGGAGCGATAGGATGCAGGCATGACTCAACAGCTTAGCCGGTGAGCTCAACCATCGGCACCAGATATGTAAAACTTGTTTTATAGTAATGATTGCAGGGTGGGACAGGGGAAATGCGGGGATCGGGCGGGGATTTAATGAAGTCCTAAGCCTGTTTCCGGCAAGGGCTGGCATAGTGGATACATGGCGCACGGAAACCCCGGGCGCAAGGTTGCCGGACACCTCAATGACCGGCACGATTTCCACTTTTTCATGTGTTTTCCTGCTTTATCCCTGCGCTCTGAAACAGCGTTTCAACCGGCTACCGCACTTTGCGAAGCCGGTTTTTTTTTGCCTGGATTTTCGTACAGGGCTGGAAAATACCCGGCGCCGCCGTAATGCGGCGCCGGGCGCGGGCGCTTAGCCCGTTTGCTTGGCCAGCCACGCATCGACGGCGGGCAGGCGCTCGGCACGCACCTTGATGCGGTATTTGATGCCGGCCACGGAACTGTCGGCGTCGCCGCGCGCGCTGGCCGGCAGGTTGGCCTGCGCATACGCTTCCAGCTTGGCGATCATTTCCGGCTGCGCCGAACCGGCCGCCAGGCGCGGGAAGTAGCGGCTGCGCGAACTGGCGTCGATGCGCGCATTGACTTGCTCCAGGTGTGCCAGCGCGAAGTCGAAGGCCAGTTCAGGATGCCTGCGCGAAACGCGCGAGATCATGGCCGGGCTGTTGGTCACGCCAGGTTCATCCGTCAGCGCCAGCGCCAGCGCCCGCTGCGCCAGGGCCGCATCGTCGGTCGAGGCCAGCAAGTCGTACAGCTGGTTCTTGACCAGCGGCGTCTTTTCCTGCTGCGCCTTGGCGTGCAGCTGCTCCCAGGTGGCGGCGTCCGCATGCTGCGCCACCACGCCCAGGATGGTGCGGCGCAGCGGCGCAGGCATGGCGGCCGCATTTTGCTCACCGGCCTGTTCGCTGGCGGCGTAGCGGCGGCGCGCTTCGGCGATCACCCCCGGCTCGCCCATGTCGCCGAGGATGGAAATCAGGCGTCCGCGCAGGGTCGCCACGCTCGACGCTTCGCCGGCGCGCGCTTCCCAGCCCGTCTGCGCCATCATCGGCGCCAGGCGCGCCATGGCGAAGCGGCCGAAAGCCTGCTGGCGCGCCTTGCTTTCCGCGCTATCGCCCGCATACTGCTCATACAGGCCGTTCAGCGACCCGGCCACCCGGCCCAGCACTTGCGGGTCGGCCGACAGCGGCGTGGCCTTCACCAGTTCCAGGAAAGCCGCCGGGTCTTGCAAGCCCGCCATGCCCAGCGACTGGCTGTCCGCCAGCAAGCCCAGCTGGTCGATCGGCGCCAGGCGCGCGAAGCTGCCTGCCAGCGCGTGCGTGCCGGCTGGCGCGTACAGGGTGCGGTAGTAGCCGCTCTGGCCCGCGTTCACCAGCAGGGCGCCGCAACCGGGCACGTTCAGGGTCGCCTTGCCATTCTTGATCACTACCTTGGCCAGCTTGCCGTTGCCGACCGTCGAAGCGATCACCGGCACTTTCCACGACAGCGGCTTCTTGTCCGGCTGATCCTTGGAAAATTCCGTCTGCGTCAAGGTCACGCGCGTACTGCCTTTCCTGCACACGGCTGCGCCGACGGTGATCATCGGCACGCCCGGCTGCAGGGTGAAGTCATGGGCGATGGCGCTGACGGGCTTGCCCGCGGCCGCATCGACTTCGCGCCACAGGTCGTCCGACACCGTATTGCCATACGCATGCTTGCGCATGTAGCTGCGCACGGCCGTGCGCCACGTGTCGGCGCCCACGTACGCTTCGAGCATGCGGATCACCGCTTCGCCCTTCTGGTAGGTGATGCCGTCGAAGGCCTGGCTGGCCTGTTCCACGGTGGCGATGCGCTGCACCACCGGGTGCGTGGTGCGCAGCGCATCCTGGCTCATCGCCGATTCGCGTCCGCCCACGTTGGACAGGGCCGTGTTCCATTCCGGGTGCAGACGCTCCGTGGTGCGGCTTTCCATCCACGACGCAAAACCTTCGTTGAGCCACAGGTCGTCCCACCAGCGCATGGTGACCAGGTCGCCGAACCACTGGTGCGCCATTTCATGCGACAGGGTGGTGTAGATGTTTTCCTTGTCGGTCTGCGTCGAGATGGTCGGGTCGAGCAGCAGGCCGTATTCGAAGGTGAAGACGGCGCCCCAGTTTTCCATGGCGCCGAAGAACTGGCTGCGGCCCGGCGCGGCGATGTTGTCGAGCTTGGGCAGCGGGTAGCGCACGCCGAAATAATCGTTGTATTCGCGCAGCAGGGCGGCCGATTCGTCGAGCGCGAAGCGGCTTTGCGCCAGCGCGCCCTTCTTCGTGATGACGCCTATTTCCGTGCCGTCGCTCATGGCCGTGGCGCGCTCGAAGTCGCCCAGGCCGAAGAACAGCAGATAGGTCGACATGCGCGGCGTGGTGGCGAAATACACGTGCTTCTTGCCATTGCCCAGCTCTTCGCTGCGGGCGATCGGCATGTTGCCGACGGCCATCTGGTTGCTTGGCACGACCACGTCCAGCGCGAAGGTGGCCTTGTAGTCCGGTTCATCCCACGATGGCAGCATGCTGCGCGCATCCGAGTTCTCGAACTGCGTGTACAGGGCGCGCTGGCGTCCTTGCGGCGTATCGTAGTCGAGCGAGAACAGGCCCGTCGCCTGCGTGCCGATCTTGCCGGTGTAGTCGATGCGCAACAGGTACTCGCCCTTGGCCAGCGGCTCGGCAAAATGCACGGTGGCCGTCTGCTTGTCCGCATCGATATCGATCTTGCGCGTCACCTGCTTGCTGCCGCCCGCGCCTTCGATGGCGGCGGCGGCAAACGCCAGGTTCAGGGCATTGAAGGTGATGCTGGCCGTTGGCGTGTCGACGGCCACCTTGATGGCGGCTTCGCCCTTGAAGGTCGAGGCGGCGGCATCCGGCGTGATCGACAGGATGTAGTGCAAAGGCGTGACGCCGCGCGGCAGCTGCGTGGTGGTGCCAAGGGCGTGGCTGGCCGACGCGTATTTGGCGGCGGGCGCGGCGTGGCCCGGGGTGAAGCCGGTGACGGCGGTCAGCGCCAGGACGGCGGCGGCCAGATGGCTGCGGCGGAAACGCGGAGTCGGTGTGCGATGCATGGTATGCCCTTCGTTCATGGGTAAAACGCCCGCCGGCCGGGTAGGCTGCGGGCGTTGATGGCGGTTGGGGGACATCGCTGGAACTGGAAGCCAGCGTTCCCGTACAGCAATCTAAGTGGAAACGGGGGCAAAGTCAACGCGCCAGGAGCGCCGCACCACGACGGTGCGCTGGTATGATGGGCGCCTGACTGCATTGCCACAGGCTGGTGCCGCACCTGATTGTCAACCACCATCCACCACTACAACGAGACGAGACCTGCACATGAAACTGACTATCAGCCCCCGCACGCCCAATCCACGCCGCGTCACCATGTTCATCGCAGAGAAGGGCATCACCGGCATCGAGGAAGTGGCGCTCGACCTGATGGCGGGGCAGCACCGCGATCCCGCCTTCCTGGCGAAAAACCCGCTGGGCCGCGTGCCCGTGCTGGAATTGGCGGACGGGCGCGTGCTGACCGAGACGCGCGCCATCTGCACCTACCTGGAAGGCTTGCAGCCGCAGCCGAACCTGATGGGCGAAGGCTTCGAGGAACGCGCCTTCATCGAAATGGCCGACCGCCGCGTGGAACTGCATTTGTTCAGCGCCACCGCCAACTGGGTGCGCCACGGCCATCCGGCCCTGGTGGCGCTGGAAAACCCGCAGTTTCCCGATTTCGCCGCGGCGCAGGCGGGCAAGCTGCGCGAAACGGCGCAATGGCTGGACCAGGTGCTGGGCAGCCAGCCGTACATCGCCGGCGAACGGTTCACGATTGCCGACATCACGGCATTTTGTGCGCTGGAATTTGCGCGTGGCCTGATGAAGTACCGCCCCGGCGCGGAAGGCTTGTCCAACCTGCAGGCTTACCGCGACCGCATCGCCGAACGCCCCAGCGCGCAGGCGAAGTAGGCAATCCTGCAGCCGGGCAGGTCGGATTGGCGGGATGCGTAATCCGACACCACTCCATTACTTCAGCTGCTCCAGCAGGAAGGTGTAGGTCAGCGCCCACATCAGCGCCTGCTGGTCGTTGTTGGCGGCACCCGCATGGCCGCCTTCCGTGTTTTCCCAGTACAGCACGTCGTGGCCTTGCTCTTCCATCTTCGCCACCATCTTGCGCGCATGGCCAGGGTGGACCCGGTCGTCGCGCGTCGAAGTGGTAAACAGCACGCGCGGATATTTCTTGTCCTTGAAGACGTTCTGGTACGGCGAGTACTTGCTGATATAAGCCCATTGTTCCGGCACGTCCGGGTCGCCGTACTCTCCCATCCACGAGGCGCCCGCCAGCATCTTGTTATAGCGGCGCATGTCGAGCAGCGGCACCTGGCTGACGACGGCGTTGAACAGGTCGGGACGCTGCACCAGCACGGCGCCCGTCAGCAGGCCGCCATTGCTGCCGCCCATGATGCCCAGGTGGCGCGGGCTGGTGACCTTGCGCTTGATCAGATCCTGCGCCACCGAGATGAAGTCGTCATACGCGCGCTGGCGGTTTTCCTTCAATGCCGCCTGATGCCAGCGGGGACCGAATTCGCCGCCGCCGCGGATATTCGCCAGCACGTACACGCCGCCCTTTTCCAGCCACGCCACGCCCGTGGTGCCGCTGTAGCTGGGTTTCAGCGACACTTCGAAGCCGCCATAGCCATACAGCACGGTGGGGTTGCTGCCGTCGAACTTCGTCTTCTTGGACATGATGGCGAAATACGGCACCCTGGTGCCATCCTTCGACGTCGATTCGAACTGCTCCACCTTGTATGGCGCCGCGTCGTAGTAGGCGGGCAGCGACTTGATTTTCGTGCGCTTGTCGCTCTGCGCCGTGGCCAGGTACAGGGTGGTCGGATTGAGGAAGTCGGTCACCGTCAGGAAGTATTGGTCCGAATCGACGGGATCGAGCGCGCTGACGGCCAGGGTGCCCAGCTTGGGCGCATCGACGGCGCGGCGCTGCCACTTGCCGTTCACGTGGCGCAGTTCCGTCAGGCGGTTCTTGACCTTGTCCAGGGTCGTCACGAGGATGGCCGATTTCGTCGCCGTGACATTGTCCAGCGAAGACGTGGCCGTCGGCGCGTACAGCACTTCCAGTTCCTGCTTGCCCTGCATGAAAGACTTGAAGTCGGTCGCCAGCAGCGAACCTTGCGCATAGGTCTTGCCGTTGACTTTCCAGTCCGAGCGCAGGGTGATGACCAGCTGGTCGCGCACGGTGAATGCCGTCGCGTCATCCGGTTTCGGCACTTTTTTCAACTCGGCGCCGTCGCGCAGGAACATTTCGCCGCTGTAGAAATCGATTTGCCGCTCGATGAACTGGTGTTCGTGGCCGGGCGTGAAATCCTTGTAGGCGCCCGCGCTCAGGTCGTCGGCTTTGGCTTCATACAGCGTTTGCGCCTGCGCCAGCGGCGTGCCGCGCTGCCACTGCTTGATGATGCGCGGGTAGCCGGAGCTGGTCATCGAGCCGGGGCCGAAATCCGTGGAGACGAACAGGGTATCCTGGTCGATCCAGCTGGCGCTGCCTTTTGCTTCGGGCAGGGTAAAGCCGCCGTCGACAAAGGCGCGCCTGGCCACGTCGTATTCGCGCACCACCTTGGCGTCGCCGCCGCCGCGCGACAGGGAAATGAGGCAGCGTTCGCCCTTCGGATACAGGCAGGTGGCGCCGCCCCAGACCCAGTTTTCACTCTCGCCGGCGGCCAGCTGGTCGAGGTCGATCACGGTTTCCCAATTTGGCTCGGCCAGCTGGTATTGCGCCAGGGTGGTGCGGCGCCAGATGCCGCGCACGTGCTGGGCGTCGCGCCAGAAGTTGTAGTAATACTCGCCTTCCTTGCTCACGTAGGGAATGCGCTCCTTGGAATTGAGTATGGTTTTCAGGCGCGCCTGCAGGGCGGCGAAACCGGGCTGGCTTTCCAGTTCCCTGGTGCTCACGGCATTGTGCTGCCTGACCCAGGCCAGCGGCTTGTCGCCGAGGACTTCTTCCAGCCAAAGGTGGGGATCGGTAGGGGTGGAGGCGGGCGCCGGGGCTTGGGCATGGGCGACGCCCGCTGTGGCCAGGCCCAGCAGCATGCTGCCGGCAAACTTGCGATAAAAAGACATGGACAGGGTTCCTTGACGATGGTCGGTTGTGCCGTGTTGCTGTCAAAACGGCGCACCCATGGTGCCATGGATTGCTGCGGGGAACCAGTGTCTATAAACGACTATTTAAAAAATAACATGCTTTTCCAATATTGTTTGCTGGAACGGAAGCAGGCCGCAGAATCTGCGGCGTGATGCGCCCTTCAGGGGGCGCCAGGCCCAATCAGGGAGGTCACGGTGAGCCGTGTCTTGTCGACATCGCCGCCGTCGGGGTGATAAATCCACAATGCCTCGTTGTCGCGGCTGTCGATGAACAGGATGCGCGTATTTTCCTCGCCGATGGCCAGGCAAGCCGCCAGCTCGGCAGGACTGAACGGTGCTGCCTGCTTCGAGCCGGCTCCCGCCGCTTGCGCCAGGGCCTGGGCAAAGCCTGCCAGTTGCCTGACTGCCAGATAGCTTGTTCCATCCACATCGACCTCTTTGCACAGCTCGTCCAGGCTGTACAGCGTGAAGGGATCTTCATCGCTGCAAATCGCCACCTCGCGACGCGACTTTCCGCTGTGGAGGTGATCGAGATAGGCGGGGGGCAGGGCCACTTTGTCCCTGGCCAGCAATTTGTCCAGCTGCTTGCCGCTTTTCTTCGCGACCCTGGCAGCCTTGGGCGCGGCGGCTTCGCAAGCCTGCGCTGTCCAGGCGACCGGATTGAACTGGAACATCCTTGTACATGCGGGGCAGTGCAGGAACATGAACGTCATCTTTTTGGCGATGGCCGTTGTTAAGAACGCGCCATCCGACGCTGCCATTGCGCTGGGGGCGAATGAGTGCCCGCAGTCGCCATCGTAGGGGCAAGTGATCTCTGTCATGGTTCAGATTGGTGTCGCATTGAAGTAGTGTTCCATACGCAAAGCGATCTCCTCTTTTTCTTGCGGATAAGATGCCTTGGGGTTTCTTTCCCAGTAGGCAATGCTTTCGTGCAAGGCCCACAAGGCTTTTTCCTGCTTGCCGGCCATCAGATAAAAATCGCAGGCCCTGGCATGCGAGCCTTGCGCTTCGACCAGGGCCAGGGCCGCATTTTCCCAGTTGGACCGGTGCTCGAGCCAGGGAATGGCCAACTTCAGCAGATTGTCCCGCAGGCAGGCCATGACTGTTGTCCGATGGGACGGATCGACGAGCTGGTGTTCCTTGTCCTCCTTGCCATCGATGACAGGGAATTGCCAGTTTCTGATATTCCAGTCGGCCACATCGCCAACGATATTGTTGGCAGGTTCGTGAGCGTAACGCGCCTTGTGCCACGATGTATAGAATCTGGACGAAACCTGATAGTGGCTCCAGAATGCCACGTAGAGATGCTCTTCGTTATGGCGGTTGGCCTGGAAATGGATGGCCTGGACGAATTCGTTCTGCGTGCGCTTGAACGTCAGCTGGCTTGGCGAGAACTTGAAGCCTGCTGCGCTCAGCGGCTCCAGCAAGAACGCTTCGATATGGGCGATGATCAGCGCTTTTGGCTTCATTGGGTTTCCTGGCATGGGTTGCTTGCGCCGCCTTGCTGTCAACATGCTGTCAAAACGGCGCTGCCATGTTGCCACAGATCAGTGCCAGCACACCTTGCGGCGGGCAATCGTGCGAGGGACAACCTGCCGCTATTTTTCCTGCACGCTTCCAGGGTCTGCGTGGTGGCCAGGCAGCCTGGCCACCACCTTGATCTCGAACTGGAAACCATACAGCCACGTCACGCCCACGGCCGTCACCGTCGGGTGCGGCGCCTGACCCCAGTACCCGGCCTGCACGATATCCCAGATGCGCTGGAAGTTGGCCTGAGGGTCGACGATAAAGATGGTCACGTCCTGCACATCGTCGAAGGTACAGCCGGCCGCTTGCAAGATGGCGTTCAGGTTGTCGAACGCACGCCGGACCTGGGCGTCGAGCCCGGGTTCGGGCGTGCCGTCTTCGCGGCTGCCGACCTGGCCGGAGACGAACAGCAGGCCGCTGGCGCGCACGGCCGGGGAATAGCGGTTCTGTTCATACAGGGCTTGGCGGCCCGGAGGGAATACGACGTCGCGTTTCATCAGCTTTCCTTTGTTGATGCAGCGAAGTTGCTGCCTGGGGAACACTTTATCTGCTGCCAGTCAGCTGATAAAGCGGTCAGAATCGCCTGCACTGTTTGTATAATCCAAACAATCGAATGGCGGAGGTGTAGATGGACAGGTTTGATGCGATGAAGGCTTTCGTGCGGGTGGTCGAGACGGGCAGTTTTACGCGGGCGGCCGCGACCTTGCACATGAGCCGCACCACGGTGACGCAGCTGGTGCAGCAGCTCGAGGCGAGGCTGCGCCTGAAGCTGCTGAACCGCACCACGCGCAAGGTCAATGTGACGGCCGATGGCGCCGCCTACTACGAGCGCATCGTGCAGGTGCTCGACACCCTGGAAGAAATCGAAACGAGCTTGCCGCACGCCGCCGCCTTGCCGCGGGGCCAGTTGCGGGTGGACGTGCCCAGTCCGCTCGCCGCTTTGCTGCTGGTGCCGGCGCTGCCCGGGTTCCATGCGCGGTATCCCGATATCGTGCTCGACATGGGCGCCAGCGACCGCATGGTCGACGTGATCGGCGAGAATGTCGATTGCGTGATACGCGGCGGTAACATCACCGACCAGTCGCTGATGGCGCGCAAGCTCGCCGACTTGCCGCTGGGCGTGTATGCGGCGCCCGCTTATCTGCAGCGGGTGGGCACGCCCTTGCATCCGCTGGACTTGCAGGACAGCGCGCACCGTATCGTGCGCTTTCGCTGGGCCAGCAGCGGCAACGGCTTTCCGTACGTGATGCACCGCGAGGACCAGAGCGTCAAGATCCATGGCCAGTACGTGCTGTCGATCGACGATGGCAACGCCTACCTGGCGGCCGGGGTGGCGGGGCTGGGCGTGCTGTGGCTGCCCGACTACATGGCGCGGCCGCACGTGGCCAGGGGCGAGCTGCTGCCGCTGTTCCCCGCATGGACGGTCGATGCCATGCCGCTCTATCTTGCCTATCCACCGAACCGCCATGTCAGCAAGAAACTGCGCGTCTTTATCGACTGGGTGGCCGAACTGATGGCCCGGTATTCTGTCCCCGCTGTCACTGTCGCCGTCACGGCAGCTGATTGACCCACACGGGCGCCGACCAGACGATATTGCCATCGTCCTGCACCAGCCGCGCGTAATAAAAATGGGGGCCGGGCGCGGGCGTGAGGGTGAGCTCGGCCTGGTCCGATACCTGTGTCACGGAGCCATTGCTTCCCGGCACGCCGTGGAAGATGGCAATGGCGGCCGCTTGCCGCCCCGCGCTGTTGCTGAAATGGGTGGCCAGGTGCAAGGGGCCATGGTTGTCGAAACGCTCGCCCATCAGCTTGCCGTTGGCCGTGAACAGCAGCTGCGCATGCTTGTCCATGGTGGCAAACACGCGGCGCGCGCGCAGCGCTTCGAGGAAGCTGTCGCGTGAAACAGGCGTGCCGGCGGCCGGGCTGGTCACCAGCACGGCCGTGCGGTTGCCATACGACGCGCCCCAGTTGGCGCAGTGGTTGTCCTGGTTGCTGCTGAAGGCCAGGTGGTAGCCGGCCGACAGGGCGCGGTTGCAGGCTGCCTCGTAATTGCTGCGCCGCGTCTCCGTTTCCTGGTCGTTGGTGGAAAACGCGGACGTGTTCATGACTTCGCACAGCACCATGGCCGCGTCGCCATCCGGCGTGTAGCCCAGCGGCTGGCCATTGACGAGAAACTGGCCCGTTTGGGCCGGGTGGTTGAACTGGCCGATCCAGCCCCGTTCGCGCATCAGCGCGTACAGGCCCGCGTAATCGCCCTTCGGCGTTTCCACGTCGGCCAGCAGCTCGCCCAGGGCATTCCGTTCCCAGCCCAGCAGCTGCTCGCTATTGAAGATATTCACATGGCCGCCCTTGTTGATGACGCCCCATTCCATGCCGTACAGGGCCAGGAAACCGGGGTGGGCGGCCGAATACGCGACCGCTTCGGCCAGCCCCGTCTGGTACAGGGCTGTCGCTTCGGCAGCGGTGGCAGCTGGGTTGGTGCCGTCGGAACCGTCATACATATGGTTGTGCTCGGATGTCAGCAGGGCGTCGAGCCCATGTTGCTGCGCATACTTGTAGGCATCAATGGGGCCGAAGGGCGCCGTTTGCGGATCCTGCGCGCCATGGCAGGCATCGAGCGCCGCGCCGCCGTCGCTGTGGCGCGTCTGGCTGTGCAGGTTGGCGTAGACGATGCGGTAGCCGGGCTGGCCTTCCAGGCTGGGCAGTTGTTGCAAGCCGGCCTGGAAGGCGGGCACCGTGGGCGCCGTGCTGCTGCGCCGCCGCACCTGGATCGGCCATTGCTGCTCCACCAGCGCTTCCTGCGGCGTGCCCGCATCGGCCACGGCAAGCAGGCGCAACTGGTACAAGCCGTCTGGCGCCAGCCCCCGCCGTTTGGGCGCTTCGGCGTCGGTGCGGCCATCCCATGGCAAGGTGACACTCTTGCCGCCGGCCCCTACCTGTTGCGTGCCCGACCAGCGCCGCAGCACGGCGCCTTGCGGCCCCGGGCCGGACAAGGTCAATGTCCAGCGCACCGCATGGGTGCGGCCTTCGCCCGGATAGGCGAGGCGCACGACAAATGCACGCGCCTGCGTTGCCCGCTCGCCGCGCGCGGCGTGAAAGGGCGCGGCGACGGTGGCATCGAGTTCGCTGTGTTCCTTCGGCTCTTGCGCGGCGGCAGTGTTATTCCACGTAATGAGCAGCAGCCCCGCACACACGCCAGCCAGCCATGGCGGCCGTAGCCAACGCAATGTCTTGACCATCGTGGCCTCCCGTACTGCTTCAGATGGCAGTTAGACAAGATATGCCATTTGCTGGTTCCCGCATGCACCAGCAAGTGGCATGCTTGCACCGTGATTGGCCATGATCTGGCGCAAAGCCGGTGTGAATGATGCTGCGTGCCCGTCAGGCAAGCTGGCACGGCACTTGCTAAACAGAAGGTACGGATCAACGGCGATCCCCTGAATAAACGCACAACGGTCCAACGACGGACCACATGGACAACGGCGTCCGCCCAGGCTGATTTTTCTCATCGGCGGGGGCGGGCGCCGTTTTGTTTTATCAACGGGATATTTCGGGAACCTATCATGGCCAGCCAAAAAGCAACGAGCATCGCGCTCTTCTCCCTCGCCACGCCACCCATGCGCGCATTCCACCTGACGTGGATGGCATTTTTCGTGTGTTTCTTCGCCTGGTTCGCCTGCGCCCCCCTGATGCCGGTCATCAAGGGCGAGTTCGGCCTTTCCTTGGCACAAGTGGCGAACATCAATATCGCGGCCGTCGCCATCACCATCCTCGTGCGCCTGATCGTGGGACCATTGTGCGACCGCTACGGCCCACGCAAGACCTACACGGGCTTGCTGCTGCTGGGTGCCATTCCCGTGCTGGGCGTGGCCGCTTCGCAAAGCTATGAAAGCTTTCTGTTCTTCCGCCTGGGCATCGGCGCCGTCGGCGCCAGCTTTGTCATCACGCAATATCACACCTCCGTGATGTTCGCGCCCCGCGTAGTGGGGACGGCGAATGCGGCGGCAGCCGGCTGGGGCAATGCGGGCGGCGGCGCGGCGCAGGCGCTGATGCCCTTGCTGCTCGGTGCCGTGCTGATGCTGGGCGTGTCCGAATCGATGGGCTGGCGCGTGGCCCTGCTGGTGCCGGGCGTGCTGATGCTGGTGATGGCTGCCCTCTACTGGCGCTATACGCAGGATTGCCCGGAAGGTAATTACGCGGACTTGCGCGCCGCCGGCGTGCCTATCGAGGGTGGCAAGAAGGGGGGCTGGGACAGCTTCAAGGCCGCCAGCAGCAATTATCGCGTGTGGCTGCTGTTCGTCACCTACGGTGCCTGCTTCGGCATCGAAATCTTCATCCACAACATCGCCGCCGTGTACTACGTCGACCATTTCGGCCTGTCCCTGAAATCGGCTGGCCTGGCCGCCGGCAGCTTCGGCTTGCTGGCCCTGTTTGCCCGCGCTTTGGGCGGCTGGATGTCGGATAAATTGGCCCTGCGTGGCAACCTGAACAGCCGCGTGACCCTGCTGTTCATGCTGATGATCGGCGAAGGCGTGGGCCTGCTGTGGTTTGCCAAGGTCGACAGCGTCACGTACGCCGTCATCGCCATGCTGGTCTTCGGCCTGTTCACCCACATGGCGTGCGGCGCGACCTATGCGCTGGTGCCTTTCATCGACAGCCGTGCCCTGGGTGGCGTGGCCGGCATCATCGGCGCCGGCGGCAATGTGGGCGCCGTGGCGGCCGGTTTCCTGATGAAGGGCACGGGCGACATCCGCCAGACCCTGATCATCCTCAGCGCGCTGGTGGTGATCTCGGCCCTGTGCGCCATCGCCGTGCGCTTTACCCGCGAAGCGGCTGAACCAAACATGGCCGCGGCCTGAGGAGAGAACAATGAACCACCCCTTGAACATCGTCGTCCTTGGCCATGGCATGGTCGGACACAAATTCCTCGAACGCCTGGCGCTGGAGAACAACACGCGCCTGTCCGTGACGGTCTTGTGCGAAGAGCCGCGCCCCGCCTACGACAGGGTGCACCTGTCCGAATTTTTCAGCGGAAAATCGGCCGAGGACCTGTCGCTGGTGGCGCCCGGCTTCTTCGACAAGGGCAACGTCGTCCTGAAGCTCAATGCGCGCGCCGTGTCCATCGACCGCGCGGCGAAAACCGTCACCGCCAGCACGGGTGAAGTGCTGGGCTACGACAAGCTGGTGTTCGCCACCGGCTCCACGCCGTTCGTGCCGCCGCTGCCGGGCAAGGAGCGCGATGGCTGCTTCGTCTACCGCACCATCGAAGACCTGGAAGCCATGCTGGCCTGGGGCGGAAAGTCAAAAACGGGCGTGGTGATCGGCGGGGGATTGCTGGGTCTCGAATGCGCGAAGGCCTTGAGGGATTTGAAGCTGGACACCCACGTGGTGGAATTCGCGCCGCGCCTGATGGCCGTGCAGGTCGATGAAGGCGGCGCGCGCGTCCTGCGCCGCAAGATCGAGGAACTGGGCGTGACCGTGCACACGCAAAAGAACACCCTGGCCATCGTCGACGGCGAAGCGGCCACGCACCGCATGCAGTTCGCCGACGGCAGCCACCTGGAAGCGGACATGATCGTCTTCTCGGCCGGTATCCGCCCGCGCGACGAACTGGCGCGCGCCTGCGGCCTGGAGGTGGGACCGCGGGGCGGCATCGCCAT
Organism: Janthinobacterium sp. MP5059B; assembly: GCF_001758645.1. Lineage (NCBI taxonomy): Bacteria > Pseudomonadati > Pseudomonadota > Betaproteobacteria > Burkholderiales > Oxalobacteraceae > Janthinobacterium > Janthinobacterium sp. MP5059B. The sequence goes on from NZ_LRHX01000010.1 coordinate 140,440, forward strand.
CGATGACAGCTGCGTCACGTCCGACCCGGACATCTACGCGATCGGCGAATGCGCGCTGTGGGGCGGCCTGGTGTTTGGCCTGGTGGCGCCCGGCTATGAAATGGCGCGCATCGCGGCGCGCCACGTGCTGCAGGAAGAGGGCGAAGCATCGTTCAAGGGCGCCGACATGAGCACCAAGCTCAAACTGATGGGCGTGGACGTGGCCAGCCTGGGCGACCCGCACGGCAATGCGCCGGGCAGCCGCTCCTACCAGTTCATGGATGAACGCAAGCAGATCTACAAGAAGATCGTCGTTTCCGATTGCGGCAAATACCTGCTGGGCGGCGTGATGGTGGGCGACGCCAGCGAGTACGGCACCTTGCTGCAGATGATGCTCAATAAAATCGAGCTGCCGGCATCGCCCGAGTTCCTGATCCTGCCCCAGGCCGACGGCCAGCAAAAGGCGGGCCTGGGCGTGGATGCCTTGCCCGAGTCGGCGCAAATCTGCTCGTGCAATGACGTGTCCAAAGGCGCGCTGTGCGCGGCCGTCGCCGATGGCGCCACCACCATCGGCGCATTAAAGTCCTGCACGAAAGCCGGCACCGCGTGCGGCGGCTGCGTGCCGCTGGTGACGCAGATCATGAAGGCGGAAATGCAGAAGCAGGGCCTGGCCGTCAACAACCACGTGTGCGAACACTTTGCGTACTCGCGCCAGGAATTGCACCACCTGGTCCGCGTGGGCAAGATCCGCAGCTTCGGCGCGCTGCTGTCCGCGCATGGCCAGGGTTTGGGTTGCGACGTGTGCAAGCCCGTGGCGGCGAACATCCTGGCATCGTGCTGGAACGATTTCGTCCTGTCTCCCGTGCACGCCAGCCTGCAGGACAGCAACGATTATTTTCTCGGCAATATCCAGAAGGATGGCACGTATTCCGTCGTGCCGCGCATGCCGGGCGGCGAAGTGACGGCCGACGGCCTGATCGCCGTGGGCATGGTGGCGAAAAAATACGGTCTCTACACGAAAATCACGGGCGGCCAGCGGGTCGACCTGTTCGGCGCGCGCGTCGACCAGTTGCCGGCCATCTGGGAAGAACTGATCGCGGCCGGCTTCGAGTCGGGCCACGCCTACGGCAAGTCGCTGCGCACGGTGAAATCGTGCGTCGGCTCCACCTGGTGCCGCTATGGCGTGGCCGACAGCGTGGGGTTTGCGATCCAGCTGGAAAACCGCTACAAGGGCCTGCGCACGCCGCACAAGATCAAGTTCGGCGTCTCCGGCTGCACGCGCGAATGCGCCGAGGCGCAGGGCAAGGACATCGGCCTGATCGCCACGGAAAAGGGCTGGAACCTGTACGTGTGCGGCAATGGTGGCATGAAGCCGCGCCATGCGGAGTTGCTGGCGTCCGACCTCGATGAAGCCACCCTGGTGCGCTACGTCGACCGCTTCCTGATGTTTTACGTGCGCACGGCCGACCGCCTGCAGCGCACCAGCGTGTGGCGCGACAACCTCGAAGGGGGCCTCGATTACCTGAAAGCCGTCGTCGTGGCCGACCGCCTGGGCATCGCCCACGAGCTGGAAGCGGACATGCAGCACGTGGTCGACACGTATGCCTGCGAGTGGAAGGAAGCCGTTTCCAACCCCGCCGTGCGCCAGCGCTTCCGCCATTTCGTCAACAGCGACAAAGGCGATGAAAACGTGGTGTTCGTCGAAGAGCGGGGCCAGATCCGCCCCGCCACCGAGATGGAACGCCGCAGCACCGTGATCCCCATCCTTGCCGTGGAGGTTTGAGCCATGAATGCCATGAATGAACTTTCCGGCGCCACCGCCGACAACTGGGTAGCCATCTGTCCCTTGACCGACATCGTGCCCGACACGGGCGTGTGCGCGCTGCTCGGTGGCCGCCACGTGGCCGTGTTCCGCGTCGGCGATGCCGCGCCGCGCGTGTACGCCATCGACAATGTCGACCCGAATGCGGGCGCTTCCGTGCTGTCGCGGGGCCTCGTGGGCAGCATCGGCGAGCGCGTCGTGGTGGCGTCGCCCATCTACAAGCAGCACTTCGACCTGGCCAGCGGCGAGTGCATCGAAGCGCCCGAGCATTCGGTGGCCACCTGGCCCGCGCGCGTGTTCGCGGACATGGTGTGGGTGGCCCTGTGAACCCGCCCCGGCGTCCCGCGCTCGTGGTGGTCGGCAACGGCATGGCCGGCATGCGCACGGTCGAGGAACTGTTGAAACTCGCGCCGGACCTGTACGACATCACCGTGTTCGGCGCCGAGCCGCACGGCAATTACAACCGCATCCTGCTCTCTCCCGTGCTGGCCGGCGAAAAGTCGGTGGACGACATCATGCTGCATACGCGCGACTGGTATGCGCACAACGGCATCACCCTGCACGCGGGCGACCCCGTCGTGCGCATCGACCGCAAGGCGCGCACCGTGCAGTCGCTGTCCGGCATCACGGTTGCCTATGACCGCCTGCTGCTGGCCACCGGTTCCACGCCCTTCATCGTGCCCGTACCGGGCCATGCGCTGCCCGGCGTGATCGGCTTTCGCGACATCAGCGACGTCGACACCATGCTGCAGGCGGCGCGCACGCACCGCCACGCGGTGGTCATCGGCGGCGGCTTGCTGGGGCTGGAAGCGGCCAACGGCTTGCAGCGCCAGGGCATGGACGTCACGGTCGTGCACATGAGCGGCGCCCTGATGAACCAGCAGCTCGATGCGCCCGCATCGATGCTGCTGAAATCGGCGCTGGAAGCGCGCGGCCTGCGTTTTCTGATGCACGCGCAAACGTCCGCCATCATGGGCAGCGCCCGCGTGGAAGGCGTGCAGTTTGCGGACGGCAGCAGCATCCCCGCCGACCTGGTGGTGATGACGGCCGGCGTGCGCCCCAACATCGCCCTGGCGCAAGCGGCCGGCCTGCACTGCGAACGGGCCATCGTCGTCGACGACTGCCTGCAAAGCTACGACCCGCGCGTGTACGCCGTGGGCGAATGCGTGCAGCACCGGCGCGCCACCTTCGGCCTGGTCGCGCCCATCTGGGAACAGGCGCGCGTGTGCGGCGCGCACCTGGCCGGCGCGGGACACCGCCGCTACGTGCAGCAGGCCAGCGCCACCAAACTGAAAGTGACGGGCATCGACCTGTACTCGGCCGGCGACATCATCGGCGGCGAGGGCAGCGAAGACCTGGTGCTGCGCGACCCGCGCCGCGGCGTCTACAAGCGGCTGGTGGTGCAGGGCAGCCGCCTGGCCGGCGCCGTGCTGTATGGCGACGTGCAGGACGGTCCCTGGTATTTTGACCTGATTCAGCAGCGCCGCGACATCAGCAAACTGCGCACCCATTTATTGTTTGGCCAGGCGCTGTGCGCCCAGGCCGCCTGACAGCGACCAACAGGATACTTTCATGACTAGCTGCATGCCCGTGAAAACCACTTGCCCGTATTGCGGCGTCGGCTGCGGCGTGGAAGCGACACGCCTTCCCGACGGCGCCATCCGCATCGCCGGCGATAGCTGCCACCCGGCCAATCTGGGCAAGCTGTGCGTGAAAGGCTCGGCCCTGGGCGACACCCTGGACCTCGACAAGCGCCTGCTGTATCCGCAGGTGCGTGTCGATGGCGTGCTGCAGCGCGCTTCCTGGGATGCCGCGCTGGACCAGGTGGCCGGCGGCTTGCGCGCCATCATCGCCGAGCACGGCCCCGACGCCGTCGCCCTGTATGTCTCGGGCCAGCTGCTGACGGAAGACTATTACATTGCCAACAAATTCATGAAGGGCTATGTGGGCAGCGCGAATATCGACACCAATTCGCGCCTGTGCATGTCGTCGGCCGTGGCGGGCCACAAGCGGGCGTTCGGCGAGGATATCGTGCCGGGCTGCTATGAAGACCTGGAACTGGCCGACATGGTGGTGCTGGTGGGCTCGAACACGGCCTGGTGCCACCCGATCCTGTTCCAGCGCATCACACGTATCAAGGAAAGCCGGCCGCACATGAAACTGGTGGTGATCGACCCGCGCCGCACGGCCACCTGCGAGCTGGCCGATTTGCACCTGCCCGTGAAACCGGGCACCGACGTGTGGCTGTTCAACGGCTTGCTGTGTTACCTGGCACGCGAAGGCGTGATCGATGACGCTTTCGTCACGCGGCACAGTGCGGGACTGGACGAGGCGCTGGCGGCCGCCCACGTGGATTGCGGCGACCCCTTGCAGGTGGCGGCCATCTGCAAGGTCGACCCGCACGCCTTGCTGGCGTTTTACCAGGCGTTTGTCGCCACGCGCAAGGTCGTCACGGCGTTTTCGCAGGGCGTGAACCAGTCGTCCTCCGGCACGGACAAAGTCAACAGCATCATCAACTGCCATCTGGCGACGGGGCGCATCGGCCAGCCCGGCATGGGGCCGTTCTCCCTTACGGGCCAGCCAAACGCCATGGGCGGGCGCGAAGTGGGCGGCCTGGCCAACATGCTGGCGGCGCACCTGGAGCTGGACAAGCCGCTGCACCGCGAAGCCGTGCAAACCTTCTGGGGCTCCCCGCGCATGGCAAGCAAGCCTGGCCTGAAGGCCGTGGACCTGTTCCAGGCCATCGAGGCGGGCAAGGTGAAAGCCGTGTGGGTCATCGCCACCAATCCGCTGGTCAGCATGCCGGACGCCGACCAGGTGCGCCGCGCGCTGGCCAAATGCGAACTGGTGGTGGTGTCGGACATCAGCGCCGGGTCGGACACGAATGCCCATGCCGACGTGCTGCTGCCGGCCCTGGGCTGGGGAGAGAAGGATGGCACGGTGACCAATTCCGAGCGCCGCATCTCGCGCCAGCGGGCGTTTTTGCCGGCGCCCGGCGAGGCGCGCGCCGACTGGGACGTGCTGTGCGACGTGGCACGGCGCATGGGCCATGCCGGCTTCGATTTCACGTCGCCGCAGGCCATCTTCGACGAACACGCGCGCCTGTCCGCCTTCCGCAACGCGGGAGACACGGCGCGCCTGTTCAACCTGGGCCACCTGGCCGGCCTGGATGCGGCGCGCTATGACGCCCTGGCGCCGCAGCAGTGGCCGCAGGGCCAGGCGAGGTTGTTCGGCGACGGCCGTTTCGCGCATGCGGACGGGCGCGCGCGCTTCGTTCCCACGGCGCCGCGCGCGCCGCGCAACATGCCCGACGAGGACTATCCGCTGATCCTCAACACGGGCCGGGTGCGCGACCAGTGGCACACGATGACGCGCACGGGCAAGGCGGCGAAACTGTCGTGCCACATCGCCGAAGCCTTCATCGACATCCACCCGCAGGATGCGCTGCTGTACAGCGTGCGCGAAGGCGAGCTGGCGCGCATTTCCAGCGCCTGGGGCGCGATGGTGGCGCGCGTCGTGCATGGCGGCGGCATCGCGCGTGGCCAGGTCTTCGTGCCGATACACTGGAGCGACGCCAATGCGTCCGATGCGCGCGTGGGCGCCGTCGTCAACCCCGTCGTCGATCCTGTCTCGGGCGAGCCGGAATTCAAGCACACGCCCGTGCGCATCGAGCAGTTCCGCGTGCACTGGCATGCGTTTGTCCTGAGCCGCACGCCCTTGAACCTCGACGGCGTGGCGCACTGGACGCGCATCCAGGGCGAGCAGTTCCTGCGCTACGAGCTGGCCGGCCGCCAGCGCATCGAAGACCTGGGCGCCTGGGCGCGCGCGCTGCTGGGCGTCACGGACGATAATGCCGACTGGCTCGATTATGCGGACGCCAGTGCCGGCGTGTACCGCGCCGTGCACCTGGACGAGGGGCGCATCGCGCAATGCGTGTATGTCTCGCCGCGTCCCGACCTGCCGTCGCGCAGCTGGCTGGCGGGCCTGTTTGCGCACGCGCAAATGGATGCGGCCGACCGCGCCGGCGTGCTGCTGGGGCAGCCCATCGGCAAGGGCGTGGACGCGGGGCCCACCGTGTGTTCGTGCTTTGGCGTGGGACGCAATACCATTTGCGCGGCCATCGTGGAACAGCAGTTGACGACGACGGCGCAGGTGACGGCCTGCGTCAAGGCGGGCGGCAATTGCGGCTCCTGCTTGCCGGAGATACGACAATTGCTGCTTGAGACGCGCAGCGCTGCCTGATAATCTGTCCTTTCCTGCGCGGCTTTGTTATATTGCCAGCTCTACAAGAGGAGAGGCAGTGTGATGACAGCAGGACAACACGACACGGTCTGGCTGACGGGCTTGAGCGGCGCCGGCAAGTCCAGCATCGCCGATGCGCTGGCGCGCCGGCTCAAGGCGCAGGGCCGCGCCGTGGCGCTGCTCGACGGCGACCAGCTGCGCCATGGCTTGAACCGCGACCTGGGGTTTACGCCCGAAGACCGGCATGAAAACATCCGCCGCACGGCCGAAGTGGCGCGCCTGATGAACGGAGGGGGGCTGACCGTCATCGCCGCCCTCATTTCGCCGTATCGCGCCGACCGGGCCATGGCCGCCGCCATCATCGGCACGGCGCATTTCATCGAAGTCCACGTCAGCACGCCGCTGGCCGTGTGCGAGGCGCGCGATCCGAAAGGCCTGTATGAAAAGGCGCGCGCGGGGCAGTTGGCGCAATTCACGGGCATTTCCGCCCCTTACGAAGCGCCGCTGGCGGCCGCGCTGACCCTGGACACGGGCACCCTGGCGCTGGACGAGTCGGTCGAGCGCCTGTACCGGTATTTGCAGCGGCGGACGTGACGGCATGACGGCGACAAGAGGGACATTGCGCAAATGGCTGCGCCGGCGCCTGCCCGCCAGCCTGAAGGCGCGCATGAGCGTGGTCGTCTTCCTGCTCGTGCTGGGCGCGGTCGCTTCGCTGGCGCTGGCCACCCTGGCTGTGGCCGAACGCGGCATGCGCGACGTGATGGGGCGCCAGCAGTACGTATCGCTGGCCAGCGCCGCCGTCTTCATCGACGAGGAGCTCGACGCGAAGCGCAATGTGCTGCGCGCGATGGCAGACAGCCTGGCGGCCAGCGGCGCGCAAGACGGCGCCAGCCTGCAGCGTTTCCTGGCCGCGCAAACGGTGCTGGGGATGGAGTTCTATTCGGCCGGCGTGGTCGGCATCGACGGCGACGTCCTGGCCAGCGTGAGTCCCTTCAAGCCGCAGGCGGGGCTGAACGTGAAGGGCCGTCCGTACTTTGAACAGACGCTGGCGACCCGGCGCTCGGTGATTTCCGCGCCGCTGAACGGCAGTATTTCCGGCATGCCCATCGTGGTGGTGACGCAGCCCGTGTTCGACGCGCAGGGCGGCGTGCGCTATGTGCTGGCGGCCAGCGTCAACCTGCGCCAGCCCGATTTCCTGGGCCGTCTGGGCGCCCTCAAGCCGGGGCAGGGCGGCTATCTGTACATCATGACCAGCGAAGGCGTCATCGTCGAGCATCCCGACAAGTCGCGCATCATGCAGCATATCGAAGCCCATGGCCCCGTCAGCGTGCCCACGCGGCGCGCCATGCAGGGTTACGAGGGCTGGCTGACGGGCACCACCACGCAAGGCGTCGATGCCCTGTTCGCCTACCACCGCATCGCCTCGACGGGCTGGATACTGGCGTCCGTGTATCCCATGAGCGAAGCCTTCGCGCCGCTGCACGCCATCCGCAGCAAGATCCTGCTGGCCGCCGTGCTGCTGGCGGCGCTGGCGGGCTTGGCCGGCTGGCGCGTGGTGCTGCGCCTGTTGCTGCCGCTTGAGCGCTTGCGCCGCCAGGTGCACCAGATCCGCCGCCAGCGCCTGGGCATCGAGGCGCTGCAAATCGAGCGGCGCGACGAGATCGGCGACTTGAGCCGCGACTTTTACTCGCTGGTGGCCGAGCGCGAAATCGCCGAGGCGCAGACGCGCGACAGCGAGCGGCGCTTGAAACTGCTGACGGACCACGTGCCCGTGGTGATCGTCTATATCGACCGCGAGCACCGCTACCAGTTCATCAACGCGACGTTTGAAAAATGGTTCGGCAGGTCGCAGCAGGAAAGCCTGATGCAGTCGATCCGCGACGTGCTGGGCGAGGAAGCGTACCAGCTGCGCGAGCAATACCTGCGGCGCGCCTTCGCGGGCGAGGAGGTCGAGTATGAATTCACCATCGGCGGCGAGGGGGACGCCGGCCGGCGCGCCTTCCAGACCAGCTACGTGCCTGACGTGGGCGAGAGCGGCACGGTGGAAGGCGTGTATGGCCTGATTCATGAAATTACCAAGACCAAGGCGATGCACACGGCGCTGCAGTTTGCCGCCGCCACCGACACCCTGACGGGCATTGCCAACCGCCGCCGCTTCGACGAGCAACTGGCGCAAAGCATGCAGCGCACGCGGGCTGCGCGCGCGCCGATGGCGCTGGCCTATCTCGATATCGACCGTTTCAAGGCCATCAACGACAGCCTGGGACACAAGGCGGGCGACGAGGTGCTGAAGGAATTCGCTTCGCGCCTGGTGCGCAGCGTGCGCGCCAGCGACCTGGTGGCGCGCCTGGCCGGCGATGAATTCGTGATCATTCTCGAAGGCGTGAACGGCGCGGCCGAAGTGCGCCACGTGGGCGCCAAGATCATCGACGCCATCCGCCAGCCCTTCGAACTGGCCAGCGGCCCGCTGCCGGTGACGACCAGCATCGGCATCGCCATCTTCCGCGAAGGCGCGCTGACGGCGGCGCAGTTGCTGGACCTGGCCGACCAGGCCCTGTATGCCGCCAAGGGGCAGGGCCGCGATGGCGTGGCGCTGCTCGAGGCGGCGCCCTGAGTATTACAGGGTGGCAGTCCAGTGGTCGAGCTGCTGCGTGGTGGCCGTCACGCCGCCGCACACGATGACCAGCACATTGCGGTAGGGGGCCAGTTCCGGCGCCTTGCCGTAGACGGCCGCCAGCGCCGCGCCGCAGGCCGGCTCCACCACCAGGCGCTGGTCGGTGATGAAGCGCTGGCAGGCGTCGACGGCGGCCTGGTCCGACACCACCACGCTGTGCAGCAGGCGCGTCTGGCTGATGGCGAATGCCTGCGCGCAGACCTGGCGCGCGGCCAGCGACGTGGCGATGCTCGTCACGGCCGGCAGGGTCACGTGTTCGCGCGCGGCCACGGCCGCCGCCAGCGAGGCCGCGCCTTGCGTTTCCACGGCCACCAGGGCCACATCATCCCAGCCGTTGCGCTGCAAGCCTTCGGCCACGCCGGCCAGCAAGCCGCCGCCGCCCACCGACAGCACCACCGCGTCCGGCTTCAGGCCCGCGCGCGCCACTTCATCGATCATGCCGGCGTGGCCCTGCCACAGCAGCGGGTCGTCGAACGGATGCAAGAAGGCGTCCTGCGGCGTGAGCATCGACTGCGCCAGCGCGTTCGCTTCCTGCCACGCGGCGCCGTGCACGATGACTTCGGCGCCTTCCTGCGCGATCAGGGCCCTGGCCCGTTGGCTTGTCGTTTCCGGCACGACGACGATGACGGGAATGCCCAGCTGGCGTCCCGCATAGGCGACGGCGATGCCGGCATTGCCGCCGGAAGAGGAGATGAAACGGCTGGCGCCGCGCCGCGCGTATTCTTCGCAGGCGAGGCCGATGCCGCGGATCTTGAAGGAGCCTGGCGGCTGCAGGGCTTCGAGCTTGAGCCAGATGGCGCGTTCGCTGTGCAGGCTCAGGGCGCGTGAGTTGAGCAAGGGAGTTTCGATGTGCAGGGCCATGCGTGTTCCTGGTAGACAGTCAGGCCAGCATCATAGCCGAAGCACCCGCGCCACCGTGTCACCCTTGCAGGGAGTGTTGCTGCTGTTAATTCAGCGGGGCGCTCTTGAGCTGATGCGTGCGCGCCACTTCCTTCATGGCTTCGAGCAGGTCGTCGCGCAGCTGGCGCGGCAGCTTGCCAAAGAATTCCTCGTCGTTCTGGTCGGCCATCTCGGCCAGCACGGGCACCAGCGCCTCGCCTTCCGTGGTCAGTTCGATCGAGTGCTGGCGGCGGTCGGCCAGCAGGATGGACTTGCTGAGCATGCCCTTGCTTTCCAGGCGGTCGATCAGTTTCGATACGGCGCCCTTGCTCATGCCGGACACTTGCGCCAGCACCGTGGGCGAGGTGCAGCCCAGGCGGAACATTTCGCGCAGCACCACCCATTCGGAGACCGTCACGCCATTGGCTTCGGCTTTTTTCTGGAAGCTGTGGGAAACGTGGTTGGAAACGAAACGCAGCCAATAACCGAGGTGGGCTTCCAGCTCGCTGACGGGGACGCTGTTGGGATGGGCGGATTGCGGCATGGCGGCCGCTTCAAAATTATGGTTCATTTCTTTTCCTTCACTGGGCGGCGTTGCCGGCATGGTTAAGGCCTTCACGCTTGCTGTCGAGTGGTTTGTTTGGGAACAATCATCGTGCTTGAGATAGTTTTAACACTGTTTTCACAGGAAATCACTTACCGGCAAAGAGTTTTTCCTTTTTTCTTGCTCTGGAGAGATAAAAAAACAATATCAAGCAAATAATCGTATTGCCAGAGAGGAAGATTAAAAAAATAACTCATGTTGCATCAATGGTAACAGCATTTTTGCCGAATTGATAAATATTTCATATCATTCGGTGCGCTTGCCCACACACGGCGTATTGCCCACGCGACAGTGCGGGGTTTTCTTGCAGAAATGCGGCCCGCTCAGGCCAGCACCACCTTCACGCCCGCGTCGCGCAATACTTCTGCAAAGCGGGGCGGTGGCGGCGCATCTGTAAACAAGATGTCGATTTGCGCCAGGTCGGCCAGGCGCACCAGCGCCTTGCGGCCGAATTTATGCTGGTCGGCCACCAGCCACACTTCGCGCGACTGCTCGATGATGGCTTGCGCCACCTTCACTTCGCGCGCGTCGAAGTCGCGCAGGCTGCCGTCTTCGTCGATGCTGGAAATGCCGATGATGCCGATGTCGACCTTGAACTGGCGGATGAAGTCGATGGTGGCTTCGCCGACGATGCCGCGGTCGCGCCCGCGCACCACGCCGCCGGCCACGATGACTTCGCAGGCGGCGTTGTCGGCCAGGATGGCGGCCACGTTCAGGTTGTTCGTCACCACGTGCAAGCCCGTGTGCCGGCCCAGCGCGCGCGCCACTTCCTCGGTGGTCGTGCCGATATTGATCAGCAGCGAACAGCCGTGCGGCACCTGCGTGGCGACGGCGGCGGCGATGCGCCGCTTGGCGTCGCTGTTGAACACCTGCCGCTGGCTGTAATCGATATTTTCCACGGACGAGGGCAAGCCGACGCCGCCGTGGTAGCGGGCCAGCAGGCGCGCTTCTTCCATCTGCTTGACGTCGCGGCGCACGGTTTGCGGCGTCACGCCCAGCTGCTGGGCCAGCTCTTCGACGGACATGGTGACCTTCTGGCGCACCACTTCGAGCAGGCGGCGCTGGCGGGGATTCAAAATCATGGATTTGTCTCTTTAAAAATCATAAACGAACAGAAACGAACAAATAGTGATGAAAATATGTTGCTATGAGTTCGCATTCTGGCGTATCTTATTCATATTGCATGCGTATTACCAGATGGTGATCTTAACGACAGTCGCCGGCGATGCCTAGTCTTTCCTCGCCAGCGTGTCCCCGACATACACGGAGTCCCGATGACCGCAGCACAGCAAGGTGTGGAGACAGCGATGGCATGCGACGTGCTGGTGGTGGGCGGCGGCATCAATGGCGCCGGCATCGCGCGCGATGCGGCCGGGCGGGGCTTGTCCGTGCTGCTGTGCGAAAAGGACGACCTGGCCGCGCACACCTCATCCGCATCGACCAAGCTGATACACGGCGGCCTGCGCTACCTCGAATACTATGAATTCGGCCTCGTGCGCAAGGCGCTGATCGAGCGCGAAGTGCTGCTGCGCTCGGCGCCGCACATCATGTGGCCGCTGCGCTTCGTCATGCCGCATGCGCAGGGCCAGCGCCCCGCCTGGCTGATACGCGCCGGCCTGTTCCTCTACGACATGCTGGCGAAGCGGGAAATCCTGCCGGGCTCCAGCGGCATCGACCTGACGCGCCACGCGGCCGGCAAACCGTTAAAACCCGAGTTCAAGCGCGGCTTCGTGTATTCCGACGGCTGGGTCGACGACGCGCGCCTGGTAGTGCTGAACGCCATCGATGCGGCGGACAACGGTGCGCATGTGCTGACGCAGACGCGCTGCACGGCCCTGTGGCGCGACGGCGCGGGTGCGGACGCTTCTTGGCAGGCGACTCTGCTGCGGGGCGACGGGCGTGAGCTGTCCGTGCGCGCGCGCAGCGTCGTCAATGCGGCCGGGCCGTGGACGGCCGAATTCCTGCAGCAGGCGGCGCCCGGCGGACAGGGCCGGCATTTGCGCCTGATCAAGGGCAGCCATATCGTCGTCAAGCGCCTGTTCGAGCATGATCACGCGTATATCTTCCAGCATCCGGACGGGCGCATCGTGTTTGCCATTCCATATGAGCACGATTTCACCCTGATCGGCACCACCGACCTCGACTATCACGGCGACAGCGGCAAGGTGGAAATCGACGACGAGGAAATTCGTTACTTGTGCGAGCTTTCCAGTTACTATTTCAGCAAGCCCATTGTGCCTGCCGATGTGGTGTGGACGTATGCGGGCGTGCGTCCGCTGGTGGAAGACGCGGCGGCCGACGCCAAGGCCGTCACGCGCGATTACCGCTTTGAACTGGACCAGGAAGGTGCGCCGCTGCTCAGTGTTTTCGGCGGCAAGATCACCACCTTTCGCAAGCTGGCCGAGGAAGCGCTCGATGTGCTGGAGCCGTTGCTGGTGCCCGAGCCGGGCAAGCGGCGGCGGGCCTGGACGGAGCAGGCTTGCCTGCCCGGCGGCGATGTGTTCGGCAGCACGCCGCAGAATAGGGCCGTGCGCGAGTTCGGCCAGTTCGTGCAAGGCTTGCAGCGCGAGTATGCGTGGCTGCCGGCGGCGCTGGTGGCGCGCTATGCGCGCGCCTACGGCACGCGCATCCACGTGCTGCTCGAGGGCAGGGCGGACGTGGCGGCCATGGGCGAGGAAATCGCCGCCGGCCTGTACGCGGCGGAAGTCGACTATTTGCGGCGCCATGAATGGGCCGTCAGCGCGGCCGACATCCTGTGGCGGCGCTCCAAGCTGGGCCTGCACCTGCCGCGCGAGACGGCGGACAGGCTCGATGCCTGGCTGTTGCAGCCCCCTTTGCCGTAAGCACAAGACGTTGGCGACCGCGCCCCGCAGAGGGTGCGGCGAAGAATAAGAAACCATCACTGGAGGAGAAGCGCGTGCAACTGGTACTGGACAAGATCAGCAGGAAGCAGGGGGCTGACGACTTTTTATATCCGATGTCGCTGGCCTTGGTGCCGGGCGCCATCAACGTCTTGCTGGGCACCACGCGTGCCGGCAAGACGACCCTGATGCGCGTGATGGCGGGCCTGGACAAGCCCAGCGGGGGCACCGTGACGGCCGATGGCGTCGACGTGACGGGCGTGCCCGTCAGCCGCCGCAACCTGGCCATGGTGTACCAGCAATTCATCAACTATCCGGCCTTCACCGTCTACGACAATATCGCCTCGCCCTTGCGCTTGCGCAAGGTGCCCGAGGAACAGATACGCACGAAAGTGCTGGCGCTGGCCGAGCGCCTGCACATCACGCCGTACCTGCAGCGCACGCCCGGGGAACTGTCGGGCGGGCAGCAGCAGCGCACGGCGCTGGGGCGCGCGCTGATCAAGGATGCATCGTTGCTGCTGCTCGACGAGCCGCTTGTCAACCTCGACTATAAGTTGCGCGAGGAATTGCGCCGCGAATTGACGGAACTGTTTTCCAGCGGCAGCACGACGGTCGTGTACGCGACCACGGAGCCGCTGGAAGCGCTGCAGCTGGGCGGCCACGTGGCCGTGCTGCACGAGGGACGCTTGCTGCAGCAGGGGCCGACCCTGGACGTTTTCAATGCCCCCAATTCCATCGATGTGGCGCGCACCTTCAGCGACCCGCCCATCAACCTGATCCCCGCGCGCGTGGATGCGCACGGCGTGGCGCAGGCGGCGGACGGCCTGTCGATACACCTGAGCGGCGAACAGCGCGCCCGCCTGGGCGACAGTACGGAGGTGATCCTCGGGGTGCGCGCGCACAGCCTGCATCTGTCTCCCCAGTCCGATGGCGACGTGCCCATCGCGGCGCAGGTGGACCTGGCGGAAATCAGCGGCTCGGAAACCTATGTGCATGCGCGCCGCGGCGAGCTGGCCCTGGTGGCGCAGCTGGGCGGCGTGCACAACCTGGAGATCGGCAGCGCCTGCACCGTGTATTGCCAGCCGCACGCCTTGCTGATCTTCGCGCAAGACGGCGGGTTGCTGTTTGCACCGGGAGGAGCTTGACATGGCGCGCATCGAACTGGTCGACCTGGCCCACGCCTACAAACCAAACCCCACGGCACCAAGCGACTACGCGCTGCGGCCCATGAGCATGGAGTGGCATGACGGCGGCGCGTATGCCTTGCTGGGACCGTCCGGCTGCGGCAAGACGACCTTGCTCAATATCATTTCAGGCCTCGTGAAACCGTCGCACGGCAAGGTGCTGTTCGACGGCAAGGACGTGACGCAGCTGCCGACTGAGGCGCGGAATATCGCGCAAGTGTTCCAGTTTCCCGTGATCTACGACACCATGACCGTGCACGACAACCTGGCGTTTCCGCTGCGCAATCGCGGCTGGAAAGAGAGCGAGGTGAAAAAGCGCGTGCAGCAAGTGGCACAGATGCTGGAATTGACGGGCGACCTGAAATTGCGCGCCAGTGGCTTGTCCGTGGACGCCAAGCAAAAGATTTCACTGGGACGGGGCCTCGTGCGTCCCGACGTGGCGGCCGTGCTGTTCGACGAACCGCTGACGGTGATCGACCCGCATTTGAAATGGCTGTTGCGCAGAAAATTGAAGGAAATCCACCACGAACTGAAATTGTCGTTGATCTACGTCACGCACGACCAGGTGGAAGCGCTGACCTTTGCCGACCAGGTGGTCGTCATGACGCAGGGCGAGGTGGTGCAGACGGGCAGCGCGCAAGCCCTGTTCGAGGAACCCGAGCACACCTTTGTCGGCTATTTCATCGGCAATCCGGGCATGAACTTGCTCGATTGCACCTTGGACGATGGCGGCGTGCGCGTGGCGGGGCAGCTACTCGCCGTGTCCGCCGCCGCGCGTGCGGCGCTGTCGGGTGCGCAAGGGAAAATCACGGTGGGCGTGCGGCCCGAATTCGTCGAGTGCGTCAAGGCGTACCCGGGAGAAGAAGGGGGCGACCACTGCCTGGATGCCACGGTCACGGCCGTGCGCAACATGGGTACGCATTACCTGGCGGAATTCCAGCTGGGTGGCGCGACGGTGGCGGCCAAGCTGCGCGCCGTCGATGCCGTCGCGGGAGATGCCGTGCGGCTGCGCTTTCCGCCGCAACGCACCTTGTTCTATGTCAACGATAAGCGGGTGGCCTGATGATACATAACGGTAAAACCGATAACAACCGCCGCGCCTGGCTATTGATCCTGCCCGTGCTGCTGTGCGTGGCCTTTTCCGCGATCCTGCCGCTGATGACGGTGGTGAACTATTCCGTGCAGGATATTCTGAGCCCCACGCAAAAGGTCTTCGTGGGCACGGAGTGGTTCCGCATGGTCATGCTGGACGGCGACCTGCACAGCGCCTTGCTGCGCCAGCTGCTGTTTTCCGGCTCCGTGCTGGCCATCCAGATTCCGCTGGGCATTCTGATCGCCCTGTGCATGCCGGCCGATGGCTGGAAGGCGTCGCTGGCGCTGGTGCTGATCGCGCTGCCCCTGCTGATTCCCTGGAACGTGGTGGGCACCATCTGGCAAATCTTTGGCCGCGGCGATATCGGCTTGATGGGCTATACCCTGAACCAGCTGGGCTTTGACTACAATTACAACGGCAATTCGCTCGACGCCTGGCTGACGGTGATGGTGATGGATATCTGGCACTGGACGCCTCTGGTCGTGCTGCTGTGCTATGCGGGCTTGCGCGCCATTCCCGACGCGTATTACCAGGCTGCGCGTATCGACGGCGCCTCGCGCCTGGCCGTGTTCCGCTACATCCAGCTGCCGAAACTGCGCAATGTGCTGATGATCGCCGTGTTGCTGCGCTTCATGGACAGTTTCATGATCTATACGGAACCGTTCGTGCTGACGGGCGGCGGACCGGGCAATGCCACCACGTTCCTGTCGCAATACCTGACGCAAAAGGCCGTGGGCCAGTTTGACCTGGGGCCGGCGTCCGCTTTTTCCCTGATCTATTTCCTCATCATCCTGCTGTTCTGCTTTGTGCTGTACACGTGGATGCAGCGCGTCGGCACGGGAGACCAGAAATGATGCACAAGAAAATGAGCAGTGCCATCCTCGCCGTCTTTTTGCTGGCGTCATTGTTGCCCATCTACTGGATGCTCAACATGTCGCTCAAGACCAACGAGGAAATCGTCGGCGTGCTGAGCCTGTGGCCCCAGCAACTGACGTTCGCCAACTACCACACGATCTTCACCGACCGGTCCTGGTACAGCGGCTACATCAATTCCATGATTTACGTGGCCTTGAACATGGTGATGTCCGTCACGGTCGCCTTGCCGGCCGCGTATGCCTTTTCGCGTTATAACTTCGTGGGCGACAAGCATCTGTTCTTCTGGCTGCTGACCAACCGCATGACGCCGCCCGCCGTCTTCCTCGTGCCATTCTTCCAGCTGTATTCGACGGTGGGCCTGATGGATACGCACCTGGCCGTGGCGCTGGCGCACATGGTCTTCAACGTGCCGCTGGCCGTGTGGATACTGGAAGGCTTCATGTCCGGCGTGCCGAAGGAAATCGACGAGACGGCGTATATCGACGGCTACAGCTTCCCCCGCTTCTTCATCCGCATTTTCTTGCCAATGATCAAATCGGGCGTGGGCGTGACGGCCTTCTTCTGCTTCATGTTCAGCTGGGTGGAACTGTTATTGGCTCGCACCTTGACGTCTGTCAATGCCAAGCCGATCGCCGCCACCATGACGCGCACCGTGTCGGCGGCCGGCATGGACTGGGGCGTGCTGGCGGCGGCCGGCGTGCTGACCATCGTGCCCGGCGCGCTGGTGATCTGGTTCGTGCGGCATTACATTGCCAAGGGTTTTGCGATGGGGAGGGTGTGATATGGAAAATACCGATAGCACAGCCAGCCTGTTCGGCTGGATGGCGTGGACGCCGGAAGTGGCCATCTTCTTCATTTGCATCGGCTTGATGCTGGCCGGCATGACGGTGTGGCAGATCCGTTCGCCCAGCATCGAACGAAAAGGTTTCCTGCCGATGCCGACCACGCGCGGCGACCGTTTGTTCATCGGGCTGTTGACGGCCGCGTATGTCAATCTGGCGTGGGCGGGGTTCACGGAAATGCAGCAAGCCATCGGGGCTGCGATCAGTTTTGTCTTGTTGTTGGTTGTAATGCGTTGGGGATGACCGGCTTGCCGGTGTTGATGGATGCCGTACCGCCAGCAGGCGGCCGGTAAAAACTATAAAAGGAGATTCACGATGAAATTGAAGTTCACGGTCTTCGCGGCTGCGGCCATGCTCGTGTCGAATGCGGCCCTGGCGGACGCCAAGCAGGCGCAAACCTGGATCGACAAGGAATTCCAGCCATCCAGCCTGAGCAAGCAGCAACAGCTTGCTGAAATGAAATGGTTCATCGATGCGGCGGCCAAGCTGAAAGCCAAGGGCATCAAGGAAATTTCCGTGGTCTCGGAAACCATCGACACCCACGTCTACGAATCGAAGACCCTGGCCAAGGCCTTCGAGGAAATCACGGGCATCAAGGTGCGCCACGACATCATCCAGGAAGGCGACGTGGTGGAAAAGCTGCAGACCTCCATGCAGTCCGGCAAGAGTATCTATGACGGCTGGATTTCCGATTCCGACCTGATCGGCACGCACTACCGCTATGGCGCGGTCGAGCCGCTGTCCGACTACATGGCCGCCAAGGGCAAGGAATTCACGAATCCGGGCCTGGACTTGAAGGATTTCATCGGCATCAGTTTCACGACTGCGCCCGATGGCAAGGTGTACCAGTTGCCCGACCAGCAATTCGCCAACCTGTACTGGTTCCGCGCCGACTGGTTCGCGCGCAAGGATTTGCAAGCCAAGTTCAAGGCCAAGTATGGCTACGAACTGGGCGTGCCGCAAAACTGGTCCGCGTATGAAGACATCGCCGATTTCTTCACGAATGACGTGAAGGAGCTGGACGGCAAGAAAGTCTATGGCCACATGGATTACGGCAAGAAAGACCCATCCCTGGGCTGGCGCTTCACGGATGCGTGGCTGTCGATGGCTGGCGCAGCCGACAAGGGCATTCCGAACGGCATGCCTGTCGACGAGTGGGGCATCAAGGTGGCGGCCGACAAGTGCACGCCCGTGGGTGCATCGATGTCGCGCGGCGGCGCCACCAATTCGCCGGCGGCCGTCTTTGCGCTGACGAAATACATCGACTGGATGAAGAAATACGCGCCGCCGCAGGCGAACGGCATGAATTTCTCGGAATCGGGCCCCGTGCCGGCACAGGGTGAAATCGCCCAGCAAATCTTCTGGTACACGGCATTTACGGCCGGCATGACGAAACCGGGCTTGCCGGTGGTGAACAAGGACGGCACGCCGAAATGGCGCATGGCGCCGTCGCCGCACGGCCCGTACTGGAAAGAAGGCATGCAGAATGGCTACCAGGACGTCGGTTCCTGGTTCCTGTTCAAGTCCACGCCGGATGACCGCAAGGCCGCCGCCTGGCTGTATGCGCAGTTCGTCACGTCGAAAACCGTGTCGCTGAAGAAATCCATCGTCGGCCTGACCTTCATCCGCGATTCGGACATCCGCCACGATTACTTCACGAAACACGCGAACGAATACGGCGGCTTGATCGAGTTCTACCGCAGCCCCGCCCGCGTTGCGTGGACGCCGACCGGCAACAACGTGCCCGACTATCCGAAGCTGGCCCAGCTGTGGTGGAAGAACGTGGCCACGGCCATCACGGCGGAAAAAACGCCGCAAGCCGCCATGGATAACCTGGCCGAGGAAATGGACCAGGTCATGGCGCGGTTGCAACGGGCCGGCATGAAAGCGTGCGCACCCAAGCTCAATCCGAAGGTCGATCCGAACCAGTATCTGTCGGACCAGCACGCCCCATGGAAAAAGCTGGCGAATGAAAAGCCGAAGGGTGAAACGATTGCCTACGACAAGCTGCTGCAAGCCTGGAAAGAAGGCAAGGTAAGGTAAACTGCCTGCGCTGTCCTGAGGGCACGGAGCGAACACCCTCCGTGCCTGTTTTTACCCGCTTTTCGCACCACCAGACAATGACCAAATACATACTTGCTTTAGATCAGGGCACCACCAGTTCGCGCGCCATCCTGTTCGACCATGCGGGCCGGCCGCACGCCAGCGCGCAGCGCGAATTTCGCCAGATTTTCCCCCAGCCGGGCTGGGTCGAGCATGATGCGAACGAAATCTGGGCGTCGCAAGAGGGCGTGCTGCAGCAGGTCTTGCGCGACAGCGGCGTGGCCGCTTCCGACGTGGCCGCCATCGGCGTGACCAACCAGCGCGAAACGACGGTGCTGTGGGACCGCGCCACTGGCGAGCCCGTCGCCAATGCCATCGTCTGGCAAGACCGCAGAAATGCGGCTTACTGCGAGCAACTGGTCGAGCATGGCAAGGCGGACTTGATCCAGCAAAAAACGGGTCTCGTGCTGGACGCCTATTTTTCCGCCACCAAACTCAAATGGCTGCTCGACAACGTTCCCGGTGCCCGCGCGCGCGCCGAACGGGGAGAACTGGCCTTCGGCACCGTCGACAGCTGGCTGATCTACAAAATGAGCGGCGCCCATTTGACGGACACGAGCAACGCGGCGCGCACCATGCTGTTCAATATCCACACCCTGCAGTGGGACACGGATTTGCTGGCGCTGCTGGACATTCCCGCCTCCTTGCTGCCCGATGTCGTACCCTCGAGCGGCGTGGCGGCGCACACCTATACCGACTTGCTGGGTATCTCCGTGCCGATCGCCGGCATCGCGGGCGACCAGCAGGCGGCGACTTTCGGCCAGGCCTGTCTGAAACCGGGCATGGCGAAGAATACCTACGGCACGGGCTGCTTCATGCTGATGAACGTGGGCAAGCGCCCCTTGCCATCGAAAAACCGGCTGCTGACGACGGTGGGCTGGAGCCTGGGCGCGGGCAGCGACAAGACAGATTATTTGCTGGAAGGCAGCGCCTTCATCGCCGGTGCGGCCGTGCAATGGATGCGCGACGGCATCGGCATCATCCGCGACTCGTCCGAAGTGGAAGCGCTGGCCACCAGCGTGCCCGATTCGGGTGGCCTCGTCTTCGTGCCCGCGTTCGCGGGCCTCGGTGCACCGTACTGGGACCCGTATGCGCGCGGCACCCTGATCGGCATCACGCGCGGCACGGGCAAGGCGCATATCGCGCGCGCGGCGCTCGAGGGCGTGGCTTACCAGAACGTGGACGTGCTGTCGGCCATGCAGGATGACGCGGGCATCGCCTTGAGCGAGCTGCGCGTTGACGGCGGCGCGGCCCGCAATGACATGCTGATGCAGTTTCAGGCCGACATCCTGAATGTGCCCGTGGTGCGCCCCGTGGTGACGGAAACGACGGCCTTGGGCGCCGCCTACCTGGCGGGCCTGGCCGTGGGTTTCTGGGAATCGCAGGAAGAAATCGCCGCCCAGTGGCAGGTGGGACGCCGTTTCGAACCGGCCATGGCGGCCGACGAACGCCTGACGCGGCTACACAAGTGGCAGCGCGCCGTGGAGCGCTCGCGCGACTGGAGCGAGTGACTGCTTACTGGCCTGGCCTTGCCATCAACCTTGCCGCCCGCTTCAGCAGGCCCGGCAGCAACAGGGCCGCGCTGGCGGCATAGGCTAGGCCCGCCGTGATCGATTGCGTTGCAAATGCCAGCGCGAAACTGCCATAGAGCACCGCGCCGCACAGCGCGCCCGCGCAGGCCGACAGCCAGTGGCCATGGGCCACGTCCACACGCCGCGCCAGTGCGCCAAAGGCGGCGATGCACAGCCCCAGCATCAGCACGCCAAACAGAGACAGGCTTGCAGCAGCGCCTATCGGCTCCGCATCGGCGGCGGCCATCGATGGCACTGTGCATGCGGCCACCAGGCCAAAACTGGCGGCAAAGGCAAGTATCTTCATGTTCAGGATTTCACGTAATACACAAGGTAGCCCACGGTTTCCCTGGGAACGGAATACAGGTCGCGCAGCTCGAAATAGGGCGCGTGTACGTTGCCGCTGACGGCGATGCCGTTGCGCTCCAGCGCCAGCCGGAAGCGGGGCACGTGGAAATATTGCGTGGCAACCATGGCCGTGCGCCAGCCATGCTGGCGCATCAGGGCCGCCGCATTGCGGGCCGTGGCGTCCGTGGTCCAGCCTTGATTATCCTCAAGGATGGCGCTGGCCGGCACCCCACGCGACTGCAGGTAGCGGGCCATGGAAGCGGCCTCGTCAAAACCTTCCTTGCCAGTCGCCCCGCTGACGAGGATGCGCGGCGCCCGGTGTTCCTGGAATTGCTTGAGCGCCACGTCGAGTCGTGCCTGCAGGCGGGGGCTGGGCGTGCCGTCGGGCGCAATCGTATTGCCCGGTACGACGATCACGTCGGCGGGGGCCAGCTTGTCGTTGAGTCCCGCCAGCACCAGGGCAGTGGTTGACAGCAGGAAAGTGATCAGCGCCAGCAGGGCGGTCCATCGTATTGTTCGCATCGCTATGCATCCAGCAGGTTTTTCGTGAGCGCGACTGTAGCAGATGGCAGATGACTTGCGCGTTCTCAAGCCAGCGCAGGGGGATATTCGTCTATGCTAAGCTTGGCGATATGGCAACCCTGTGTGCCACCCCTCTATATTGGAGAACCCGCATGACAGCCGTATCCAGCATCCTGATCGCCATGGCCTTTGCCGCGCAGGCGGGCCAGTCCGACCCATCGAACCAGTATGACCGCTCCGGATCCGCCGGGCGCGGCGACGATATCCAGCTCGTTTGCTATGGCGAGGCGGAAAAGATCACCATGGAAAACCGTTCCGGCATGGAGTGGGACAACGACAGGCACAAGTATGTGCAGAAATCCACGCTGGAGACGGGCAAGAGCAATTTCGATACGGCCGTGAATGTTTCCATTCACGGCAGCGCGGCGCAAATCCGCTTGCCGAAGCAGCTGATTCCACCGATTCATGCCGGCAGCAACGATGGCTGGTGGGACGTGATGGATCTGGTCGTCGGTCACGATGAAATCCGCGGTCGTTTCCAACTGAACGCCTTGAATCGTCCTACCCTCGTGATCAACCGCCGCAGCGGCGTGATCACGGTCGATGGCTTGATCAAGTTCAGCGGCCGCTGCGACGCCGATGACGGGCACCGGCGCTTTTAATCTCCGTACTTAGGCGGCGCTGGCCGCCTTGCGCGCGCGCTGGTTCGACAAGTAGATATTGTCCTTTTCCAGCGGCTTGCCCTCGCGCACGGCAGCGAGCCAGTCCTGCGTGCTGGCGACGGCGGCGAAATTCGAGTGGAACACGGCGCTGAAGACGCGGTGGATTTCCTCGGCGCTGGCCGTGCCGCCCGCGTTGGCGTAGGGCAGGGTGCCGGTGGCGTCCTGCAGGAATTCGACTTGCAAGCCATCGTGCGCGGCGTGGTAGATGGTGGCGGCGTCGCAATTGTGCGTCATGTAGCCGATCACCGTCAGGGTGTCGATGCCGTGGCCCTCCAGCCAGGCGCGCAGGTCCGTGCCCGCAAAGACGCTGCCCATGACCTTGTTGATGCGGTGGTCGGCGGCAAACGCGGCCACTTGCGGATGCAGCTGCCAGCCGTCGCTGCCCCTGGCGAAGATGGGCGAGGCTTCCGGCGCATCGTGCTGGACGACGATCACGGGCACGCCGGCGGCGCGGGCGGCGGCCATGGCAGTGACGATGTTCGGCAGGGAAATATCGACGGACGGATATTCGATGGGCATGTCGCCCGTGAAGTATTCATTTTGTACATCGATGACGAGCAGGGCGCGGCGCGGGGTGGTGGATGTTGCGGCAGACATGGATAACTCCTGGCATGGTTGAACGGGGAAGGGCTTCCCCGATACCGTCATTGTCTGCCCGTATCCTGTCAATAAAAAGTGGCCCGAAGGCATATCTACGATAAAATCGGGCCATGACTACTATTCCCGCTTCTGCCTCTCCCTTGAGCGTGGCCGTGATTGCCTTTGACGGCATGACGCCGTTTCACCTGTCCGTGCCTTGCCTCGTGTTCGGCGCCCAGACGGACGAGGCCGATCTGCCGCCTTTCCACGTGCGCGTGTGCGCCGCCGATCCCGCGCCCTTGCGCACGGCGGCCGGCTTCGGCATCACGCCCGAGTTCGGCCTGGAAGGACTGGAGGGGGCCGATATTGTCATCATGCCCGCCTGGCACGACGATTGCCGCGATGCGGCGGCGCCCCTGGTCGCGGCGCTGCAGGCGGCCAGCCGGCGCGGCGCGCGCATGGTGGGCCTGTGCCTGGGCGCGTTTCCCCTGGCACAGGCAGGCTTGTTGGATGGCAAGAGCGCAGCCACGCACTGGGGCATGGCGGACCGGCTGGCGGCCCGTTATCCCAAGGTCAGGGTGGACCGGGAAGTGCTGTACGTGGATGATGGAGGCGTATTGACGTCGGCCGGCGTGGCGGCCGGCCTCGATTGCTGCCTGTACCTGCTGCGCCAGCTGGCGGGCGCCGAGGTGGCCAACCGGGTGGCGCGCCGGCTGCTGGTGGCGCCGCACCGCCAGGGCGGGCAGGCGCAATTCATCGCGCGTCCGCTGCCCGTGTCCGGCAGCGAAGGGCGTTTTGCCGAGGTATTGGCCAGCGTGACAGCCGATTTGGGGAAGGCGCACAGCATCGATGCGCTGGCCGAACAGGCCGCCATGAGCCGGCGCAACTTTACGCGTCACTTCCGCCAGGCCATGGGCACCTCGTTCAAGCAGTGGCTGCTGAACCAGCGCCTGGCGCATGCGCAAGGCTTGCTGGAGAAAAGCGCGGCATCGATCGATGTCGTGGCGCAAGAGGCTGGCTTCGGCACGGCCCTGTCGCTGCGCCAGCATTTCCGCGCCAGCTTGCAGACGTCGCCATCGGCGTATCGCAAGCTGTTCCGGCAGCAGCTAATTCCTGCCGGACGACCATAGCGCCGCCGGGTCGCGGCTGCCCTGCGGCAGCTTCGCGCTGACGGCGATTTGCCGCGCAAGGAAGGCGGCCGGCTCGAAGGCGTAGCGCTCCTGGAAGGAGACGGTTTCCGCGCTCATCAGTTCGGCGTAGGTCTGCATCAGGGTCGAGGCGGAAACATGGTTGCCTTGCTCCAGGTAGGTGGCGATGGCGGCCAGCAGCACGGGGTAATCGGCATTTTCCTTGCTGCCGCCAAAGTTGAACGACAGCTGGCCGCAGGCGCGCCATATGGGGTCAAGTTCCCCCTCCGGCACCGCCTGCGTGCGCAGCCATTGCAAGGCCTTGAATGGCGGGCCGCCAAATGACGGCGGCGAAATGATCGCCTGGATGGCCACCTTGACGGCTTCACCGATTCTTCCCGCACGCACATACTGGCCGTGCAGCAGCACCAGCGCATCCGTATATTCGGGCACGATGGCGAGCGCCGCTTCCAGCAGCGCGATGGCCGCGTCCGGGTTGCGCTGCGCAATCAATTCCTTGGCCTCCAGATAAGCGGCGCGCGGCGAAGCGGGGTCGTCGGCCAGCGATGGCGCGCCGACATATTCGTCCTCCGCTGCCGCGCAGGCTTGCAAGAACGTCGTCAGGCTGGAAAAGTGCGGCTGGATGCGCCACTCGTCATGCCACGTCTCGACGACGATCGGTTCCGCCGCTTCGCGGCCGATGGGCCAGTACAGGCCGAAGGTGTCGCCATTGCCCAAGGCGCCTTCGGAAAAGGGGGTGAAGCCGAGGGGCGGGTAAGGCGTGTCGTGTTGCCAGTCCTTGTCTGTCGAGATATGGGCGAGGCGTGCGGGTAATAGCATGGGGGCACCGGAGAATAAAACGCCAGTGTAGAACAAGAGGACGCCGCCGGGCGTCCGCCAGGGCGGGCTTGGCACGGCAGGCCCACCTGACTCGCCCCGATCAGCGTCCGCTGGCTTGCGGCTTGAGCAGGCGCAGGGTATTGATCGTTGTCATCAGGTCGGAGAAAGAATCGGCCTGCATCTTGCGCATGACGCTGGCGCGGTGCAATTTGACCGTATGTTCCACCGTTCCCAGTTCCGCCGCGATTTGCTTGTTCAGCCGGCCAGCAACCACCAGCTCCATGACCTGGTGTTCGCGTTTCGTCAGCCTGCCCAGGCGCAGCTCGATGGAACGCAGCAGCGCCCGGTCCGCGGTGAGCCTGCCATTCAGCTTGAGCGCCAGTGTCACGGCATCGAACAGGCGCAGGGCGTCGACGGGCTTGGTCAGGAAATCAACCGCCCCCAGCTTCATGGCCTTGACGCTGCTTGCCACGTCGCCATTGCCTGTTAGAAAAATCACCGGTAGCAGCGATTCGCAGTGCAGCAGGTGCTCCTGGAGCAGGGGACCGGACATGGCGGGCATGGACAGGTCCAGGACGAGGCAGCCCGCCTGCTGCAGGTCGGCCTCGGCCAGAAACGCTTCAGCGGAAGAGAAGGACTGTACCTGGTGGCTGGTACAGGAAAGAATTCTTTCCAGTGCGCGCAGGATGAACGGGTCATCGTCGACGAGGAAAACGCAGGGCGCGGCGGCACTGGTGTTATTCATCAATGGGTATGGTGAATTCAATGGTGGAGCCGAAGGGATAGGCGGAGCGGGCCCAGATTTCGCCATAGTGGGCAGCGATAATTTTCTTGCAAATATTCATGCCCAGGCCCATGCCGCCTTCCTTGGTGCTATAGAAAGCATCGAATATCCTGTCGTGATGGTCGGGCGGCAAGCCGACCCCCGTATCGCTGACGGTAAACAGGGCATATTTGCCCAGATAGTGGCGCACCGACAGGTAGATGCACTTGCGCTCGTCGGGCAAGTCCTTGACCGCGTCGATTGCATTGGCCAACAGATTGATGAGGACTTGCTGAATCTGCACCAAGTCTCCGCTGACATGCATTTCGTGGTCGCAATATTCCGTCAAGCGAATATTTTTGAGTGCCAGGTCGTGCCGCATGAATTGTCGTACGCTGGTCAGTACGTCATTGACGCGTATACGTTCCGTGCACTTCTTGCCGGGATACAGCAGTTTCCTGATTTTCGTGAGCACCGTGGCAGCCCGCTTGGTCTGATCGATGATGTCGCGGATGATCGCCAGTTGTGCGGGTTCATTGAAGTGCCGGTTCCTGATCATGAATTCCGCGGCCTGGGCATTGCCCAGGATGGAAGTGAGCGGCTGGCTCAGTTCATGGGCGATGGCGCCGCTCAATTCGCCGGCCAGGGTGACGCGCGACAGGTGCATCAGTTTGAGCTCGTTGTCTTGCAGCGCGATCGTGGATGTCATTTCGCGCGAGTTAGCCTCCTGCATCGCCTGCCGCATGATTTTCATGGAGTAAGCGATGGAAAAACTTAAGGCGATCACGGAGAAAATCGTGCTTTCCGCCATATGGAAATTATGTTCAAACAGATGCTGGGAGGTAATGAAGTTATCCAGGCTAAGTAGTTTTAAGGAAAGTGTTGTTCCAAGCGGAAAGAAAGCAATCAATAGAAAAATGGCATTCATATTTTTGTTCAGGCATAGAGGAATAAGTAGAATCAGAAGGACAAGTATATTGGTTTGCACGAGTATCGTATTGATGGTATAGCTGGCTGCATAGCCAATAAGGAATGCCAGCGGCGATTCCAGTAAAATGGCGACAGTGATGATGTTGTAGATTGTGATGAAACTGTTGGATGGAAGATCCGACATTTTCAGATAGGATCTGGCGAAAATGAAAAAAAAGAACATGCACAGTGAAAAGAGGAATGGCAGTAGTGAATTGTTGAATTCGGGATTGCTATAAAAGAGAAATTCAGCGCTGGCGCCATAATAGAAGAATGTGGTGGAACTCAGCAGGGCGAGAAATGCCGCGTAGATGATATGAATATTGTCTTTGGTGGAGATGAAAAGAAAGATGCTGTAAATGCAGAAGGCCAGCAGGCAGCCAAAATACATTCCCATCAAGAGTTTTTCCTTGGATTTCTGCAAGAAAAACGTATCGCTGGCCTGCACGGTAAGGGCAAGCGGTTCCTGAAAACCGTCCAGGCTGGCAAGCCTGGCATACACTGCCAGCTGTTGTCCGGCAGCGATGGCCAGCGGTAATGACAAGGTCCAGGACTGTTGGTAGCGGAAGTTGAAATTGCGCCGGTCGCCGCTCTGGATGCTCGTCATGAGGCGTCCATCGGCCCTGTCAAGCACATGCCAGTCTACAAAATCCTGCAAGGGCGTGCCCAGGTCAACCGTCACCTGCGCCGGCTGCGGGCCAGAATTGTCGAGGTTGAACCTGATCCACCGGCAAGCGCCAGCGAGGCCGACGTTGGGCGGCTCCCCCGTCACGGAGATCCAGTGCGGGCTATGCCTGACGGCATCGACTGGCTGTTCACAGCTGCTGTCTTCCAGTGCCTGGTAGTGCCGGAGCAAACCTAAGCTCGTCGGCTGCGCGGCATCTATCGTCTCCCTTCCTTGCGCCCCGACATGCGCCGCAAATCCCAAGACACTGATTGCTATTGAAAAGACAATATAGGTAATGAGAAGCCAGTAATTTCTTTTGAAAATAATTCCCTCACATTCCCTAAATAGCAACATTGCTGTTATCTCCATCAGTGAGACGATTTGGTTGAAGTTGCCGAGCGAGATGCTACGGATTTCGGGTGCCGCTATCAATAGAACCAAAGTGTAGTATCGCTTGCTTCAGGATAAATGTACCGTGTCGTGGTTAGATTTCCAAGTGGAAATATCATGAATGCATGGCGAATAAGGAAATATTAGTAAAATAAAATTTACAAAAAACGCACCCTTGCTTAAGCGGTAAGTATTTTTTAAATAATGGCGATGTGGGAGCGGAGATGCGTGCATTACACAAAAAAATGGCGGAAATATGCAGGGTGCCTCATGCCGGTGCGTATGATTTATCGCAGCAGCGATACTTTTATCTGGAATTGAAGACGCCGAGTCTGGCATTGCAATGCATGGCCTTTATTGGCATGCTCGCGTCATATTTCCTGGCTGGCAGATTATCTTATGCGGTGGGTCAGGAGTATTTGATTTGTGTAGCCGGAGTCTTGCTTGGAATTGTGATCAGCTGCAGGGCAGGAAATTTACGGTATCTGAATATTGGCGGCCTGGTGACTGCCATTTTTTCTTGTGCCGGCTTTCGCGTGCTCATGTCGGCAAGCGGCATTAGCGGGTACTGGATGTTTCCACTCGGAGTCTTGATGACGGTTTCCATTTCGGCCATCGCCAGTGATCCATTGACGTATCTGGTGCTGATACTGGTTGTGTGGTTTTTACTGGGGCTGGGCGGTTTCGAGCAGGCATTGCTGGCCAGCGGCGAATGGTCGGTAATGTATGCGGCGGCGGGGGTGTTGATCGGCCTGCTTTTCAGCAGCTGTTTTTTTCGCCTGCGCTATATGCACCATGTCGCCACGGCGCGCCTGGAAGACATGGCTTACCGCGATTATTTGACTGGCATACCCAATCGCCGCTGTTTTCTCGATGCGCTGCATGCGGCAATGAGAGATGGCAAGTCGTCGCCTGCATACCTGTTAATGGCCGATGTCGATGATTTCAAGAGGATTAACGATGAATTTGGACATGATACCGGCGATATCGTCCTGCGGGAGCTGGGCCAGATTATTGCCGCGTCGGCGGCAGGTTGTCCGCACGGGCGGATCGGCGGCGAGGAATTCGCCATGCTGATCGATGCCGACCTGGCGTGCGTGGCCTACATTGCGGATCAGCTGCTGGACACGGTGCGGCGCTCGACGGCTGTCAGGCGGGGCGTGACGATCAGTGTCGGTATCGCGCGCATGCAGGGAAATGCCGTGGCGGACAGTTTCCGCAGGGCCGATGAGGCGCTGTACAGCGCGAAACTGTCCGGCAAGGATTGCGTGGTCTTTTTTCCCGACGCAGCGCCAGCTTAGGCGCCGTGCCTCAAGAAATGCAAGCAAGAAGATGCGCGTGCAAGTGCGCAGGCCACCGTGGCTATACCATTCACAGGGGAAATGATATGAATATCCGTACGATCAAGGGCAAATTGGCCATCGCCTTTGCCGGACTGGCGCTGATGGTGCTGGCCGTTTCCGGCATTTCCATCACCTCGCTGCTGGATGCGAATGCGCGTTTCGATTCCTATTTGTCCGAAACGAATGCCCGCTCCGTCCTGGTTGCCAAACTGCAGGAGGCGGTTGATAGCCGGGCCATCGCCGCACGCAACTTGCTGCTGTTTGTGAATGCACAAGATATCGCGCAGGAAAAGGAGCGTGTCGCCGAAGCCCACGCCCGGGTGCAGGCGCAGTTGCGGCAATTGCAGCGCAGCGCTGCGCAATCGGCCCAGATCACCGAGACAGCGACCAGACTGATACGGGAAATGGAAGCGGTGGAAGCCCTGTATGGGCCGGTGGCGTTGTCCATCGTCGATTTGGCGCTGACTGGTCAGAAGTCTGCCGCCATCGACAAGTTGAACCGCGAATGCCAGCCATTGCTGATGCGCCTGGAAAGGACGACCAATGAGTACGCGCGTTATGCCGCGGCCAGGGCCGAGGCGCGCTTGCTGACGGGTAAGCAGGCGTTTGCCGCCCAGCGCAATCTGCTCGTCGGCGTTTGCCTGCTCGCTTTCATGGCGGCCGGCGGCGCCGGGCTGTGGATCGTGCGCACCTTGTTCCGTTCCTTGGGTAGCGAACCGGCGCTGCTGGGCGCGGCGGCTCAAAAAGTTGCCGGAGGGGATTTGAGCCATGCAGGCGAGCAAGTGCAGGCGCCGGGCGGCAGTGTCATGGCCTCGCTGGTGGCCATGCAAACTGCCCTGTCGACGATGGTGGGCCAGGTGCGCGAAGCGTCGCAGGCGATGTCCACGGGGGCAGTGGAAATCGCCATGGCCAATACCAGCCTGAGCATGCGTACGGAGGAGCAGGCGTCCAGCCTGGAGCAAACGGCGGCCTCGATGGAGGAATTGACTGGTGCTGTCGGCAATACGGCCAACGCGGCCAGGAAAGCTACCGAGCTGGCCAACTCCGCCTCGCGGGTCGCCAGCCGGGGTGCCGACGTCGTTGCCCGGGTGGTGCAGACCATGAATGCGATCAATGCGGGTTCCCAGCGCATTGCCGATATTCTTGGCACCATTGACGGCATTGCCTTCCAGACCAATATCCTGGCCTTGAACGCGGCCGTCGAGGCGGCGCGCGCGGGGGAGGAGGGACGAGGCTTTGCCGTAGTGGCCAGCGAGGTGCGTAACCTGGCGCAGCGCAGTGCCGTCG
Organism: Janthinobacterium sp. MP5059B; assembly: GCF_001758645.1. NCBI lineage: Bacteria > Pseudomonadati > Pseudomonadota > Betaproteobacteria > Burkholderiales > Oxalobacteraceae > Janthinobacterium > Janthinobacterium sp. MP5059B. The sequence continues at coordinate 170,727 of NZ_LRHX01000010.1, forward strand.
CGGCCAAGGAAATCAAGGTGTTGATCGACGCCTCCGTGGCCAGCGTGGCGTCGGGCAGCCGCCTGGTGCAGGATGCCGGCGTGACGATGGATGAAATCGTCGACAGTGTCGGCCATGTCATGGCCATGATAGGCGAAATCAGCACTTCGGCCAGGGAGCAGAGTGATGGGATCGGCCAGGTCAATGTGGTGGTGAGCCAGCTTGATCGCATGACACAGGAGAATGCGGCGATGGTGGAGCAGACGGCGGCCGCCGCCGAGCAGTTGAAGGAGCAGGCCATCCAGATGGCGGCGCTGGTCGGTACGTTCAGGCTCGGCGACGAGCGCGATGGGGCGGGCAGTCCACAGGCAATCGATGCCGGCGCGCGCAGGCTTGCCCTGGGCGCCGTTGCCGCGCCATGCCCGGCCTGAGCCGTTTATTCAGGGGAGCAGGTGTTTACCTGCGCGGCTCGTGTATCCGGAATTTCTTGACGATGCCCGCCTGGTCGAACATGACGGCCACTTCGCGCGTGCCTTTTTCGCCCAGCAGGGGGATCAGGCGCGTCATCTTGGGTGCTTGCAGCTGGTTCTTGTAGACCCAGACCTCATAGCCGGGATCGAAGCTGACGACGGTGGCGTTGCCCAGGGCAGCGTCGAGGTCGAGGCGGGTGGTCTTGCCCACCTTGATGTTTTGATAGATGGCGCCATTGTCCGGCGCGCGGTTGACCTTGTATTCACTGGCGGTGCACATGGCCACGGCCAGGCCCGCGAGGCAGGAAGCTGCCAGTTTTATCAATGTGTTCATATGGACTCCCAGTGTGCATCACTGCTTCCAATCTCAGAGGGGACGGGCGTGATGTCAGGACAGGAGTGTGCTTGTGTCGCCGCGAATGTGCTACAAGATTATACAAAGGCGCAAAATTTGATGCTGTCGGTACCGGCAGGCGGTACCTTTACCGGCTCTGCAATACGTCGGTCGACAGCGCCAGGGTTTCCTTGATTTCTTCCATCACCACATAGCTTTTCGATTGCGCGGCGCCGGGCAGCTGCAGCAGCATGTCGCCCAGCAGCTTGCGGTACTCGGCCATTTCATGGATGCGCGCCTTGATCAGGTAATCGAAGTCGCCCGACACCAGGTGGCATTCCTGTACCTCGGGAATCTGCAGCACTTCGCGGCGGAATTGCTCGAAGGCGGACGCGGATTTTTGATTCAGCGTAATCTCCACAAAGACGAGCAGCTTGGCGCCCAGCGCGGCCGGGTTCACCTTGGCATGGTAGCCCGTAATGACGCCGTCGCGCTCCATGCGCTTGACCCGCTCGATGCAGGGCGTGATGGACAGTCCCACCTGTTCGCCCAGGTCTTTCATCGAGATACGGCCATCCTGTTGCAGGATGCGCAGGATGTGGCGATCCAGCTTGTCGAGGCCACGTGCCGATTCTTTAAGGATTCTCATGATTTATTGCTGAATATCTCGATTTATACGTGAACAAATACTGGCTCTTTCCCAATATGATAGCGGTTAATCTGGCGTCAGCCTAAAAAATATAATGAGGAAACTATGCGTATCGTGATTCTGGGTAGCGGCGTCATCGGCGTCACCAGTGCTTACTATCTGGCCAAGGCAGGACATGAGGTGACCGTCATCGACCGCCAGCCGGGCCCGGCACTGGAAACCAGCTTCGCGAATGCGGGGCAAATCTCGCCCGGCTACGCTTCGCCATGGGCTGCGCCCGGCATTCCCCTGAAAGCCGTGAAGTGGATGATGCAGCGCCACGCACCGCTGGCTATCTCGCTCGACGGCAGCGCTGCCCAGCTCAAATGGATGTGGCAGATGTTGCGTAATTGCACACCGGAAGCGTATGCGGTGAACAAGGAACGCATGGTGCGCCTGGCCGAATACAGCCGCGATTGCTTCAAGGTGCTGCGCGCCGAGGCCGGCATCACGTATGAAGGCCGCCAGCAAGGCACGATGCAATTGTTCCGCACCGAAAAGCAATACAACGACGCCGCCAAGGATATCGAAGTGTTGAAAGACGCGGGCGTGCCGTATGAAGTGCTGCAGCGCAACGAATTGTCGCGCGCCGAACCGGCCTTGGAAGCGGTCAAGGATAAACTGTTCGGCGGCTTGCGCCTGCCCAACGATGAAACGGGCGATTGCCAGCTGTTTACCACGCGCCTGTCCGAAATGGCCGTGGCGCTGGGCGTGAAGTTCCGCTATGGCGTCGCCATCGATGCATTGCTGACGCAGGGCGATGAAATCGCTGGCGTGCAATGTGGCGCGGAAATCGTCAAGGCCGACTCCTACGTCGTGGCGCTCGGTTCCTATTCGACGGGCTTCATGAAGCCGCTGCTCGACATCCCCGTGTATCCGCTGAAGGGCTATTCGATCACCGTGCCTATCGTCAACGCGGCCAAGGCGCCCGTGTCGACCATCCTCGATGAAACCTACAAGATCGCCGTGACGCGTTTCGACGACCGCATCCGCGTGGGGGGCATGGCGGAAATCGCCGGCTACAACCTGAACCTGAACCCGCGCCGCCGCGAAACCCTGGAAATGGTCGTCAACGACCTGTTCCCCGGCGGCGGCAACACGGCCGAAGCCACGTTCTGGACGGGCTTGCGCCCGATGACGCCGGACGGCACGCCGATCGTCGGCCGCACGCCGCTGCGCAACCTGTTCCTCAATACGGGCCACGGCACCCTGGGCTGGACCATGTCCTGCGGTTCGGCCCAATTGCTGGCCGACCTGATGTCGTCGAAAAAGCCGGCCATCCTGGCCGACGACCTGTCCGTCAGCCGCTACAGCGGCGCACAGGGCAATGGCAAACTGCAACACGCGGTGGCCTGAGATGGGGGCCAGCATGCCTCCGAAAGAGCGTAGCGGCGCCATCCTGACGGTGGACCTCGACGCCGTGCGCGCCAACTACCGCTTGTTGCGCGACAAGGCGCATCCTGCCGCCTGCTCGGCCGTCGTGAAGTCCGACGCGTATGGCCTCGGCGCCGCGCAAGTGGGCGCGGCCCTGTATGAAGAAGGTTGCCGCCATTTCTTCGTGGCCCACCTGGAAGAGGGGATCAGCCTGCGCCCGCATGTGGCGCCGGATGCGGACATCTTCGTGCTGCACGGCCCGCCCGTCGGCACGGAAGGCGAATTCACGGCCCATGGCTTGACGCCAGTGCTCAACAGCGAGCCCCAGGTGGCCGGCTGGCGCGCGCATGCGAAGGCGCTGGGCACCACACTGGACGCCATCGTGCAGGTCGACACGGGTATGTCGCGCATGGGCCTGTCGCCGCAGGAAATCGACGCCTGGCTGCTGGACCCGCATTTTCTCGACGGCATCAAGGTGCGCTACATCATGAGCCACCTGGCTTGCGCCGACGAGCGCAGCAACCCCATGAATGGCGAGCAGCTGGCCCGTTTCACCGCCATCCGCGCCCGTTTGCCGCAGTACCGCGCCAGCCTGGCCAATTCCTCGGGCATCTTTTTATCACCCGATTTCCACTTTGACCTGGTGCGTCCCGGTGCGGCCCTGTATGGCATCGGGCCGCAGGGCGGCGAACCGAATCCCCTGCGCTCCGTGGTGCGCCTGCAAGGCAAGGTCATGCAGACGCGCACGATTGCCGCCGGCGACCACGTGGGCTACAGCCGCCGCTACACGGCCAGCGAGCCGCGCCAGGTGGCCACTGTTTCCGTCGGCTACGCCGATGGCTGGCTGCGCAGCATGAGCAACCAGGGCCTGGCCATCGTCGACGGCGTGAAAGTGCCGCAGATCGGCGCCATCTCGATGGATTCCATCACGCTCGACGTGAGTGCCATCGCCGGCGACCGCGTCGCGCCGGGCAGCCTGGTCGACCTGATCTGCGCCGAACATCCGGTCGACGCGGTGGCGGCCATGGCCAATACCATCGGCTATGAGGTGCTGACCAACCTGGGCGGACGCTATTACCGCGAGTATCGAGGCCTGGCTGGCGGCGCACGCTAAGCAGCGCAAAACCGATGATTGTGTGGCAAGATAGCCCCGGTGTGAACTCCACTCCGGGGCTTCTTTTTAATCATCATCGGGGATTTATATGAGTCAATATAACGTTGCTATCATCGTCGGCAGCCTGCGCAAGGATTCCTTCAACCGCAAACTGGCTGATGCGCTCGTCAAGCTGGCGCCGCCCGAATTTTCCTTCAAGCACATCGAAATTGGCGACTTGCCGTTGTACAACCAGGATGACGATGGCGCGCAGTCCGAGCAGGTGCTGCGTCTGAAGTCGGATATTTCTGCTTCGCAAGCTTTGCTCTTCCTCACCCCCGAATACAACCGCTCGATCCCCGGCGTGCTGAAAAACGCCCTCGACCACGGCTCGCGTCCGTATGGCCAGAGCGTGTGGGGCGGCAAGCCGGGCGCAGTGCTCGGCGTTTCCGTGGGCGCCACGGGCACGGCGCTGGCGCAGCAGCATTTGCGCAATGTGCTCGCTTACCTGGACGTGCCGCTGCTGGGACAACCGGAAATGTTCATCCAGGCCAAGGAAGGCCTGTTCGACGAGCATGGCGGCATCGGCCCGGCCAGCCTCGGTTTCTTCCAGGGCTGGATGCAGCGCTACACGGACTGGGTCCGCAAGCACGCCATCCACGCTTGACGCATATCAAGGCGGCAGCGCTCTGCGTTGCCGCTTGTACACATTCTTTGACCATGGATGCCAACATTTCAATATTGGCACGGGTGTCTCGGTATAATGCGCCCTTTCTTTAGCGCAATACTTTCCGATTTTTTGCCGACCCATGTGGACTAAACCTGTTCTGCGCATGAATTTGCGCCGTTTGATCGTGCTCGTGGCCTTCGCCAGCGCCCTGGTGTCCCTGGCCAATACCTTCTATGCCAGCTACAGCGTCCAGCGCCAGTTGCTGATCGATACCACCCTGGAAGCGAACCACGCTTACGCGAGCAAACTGGCCAGCACGGCCGAGGACTTCCTGCAGTCGGCGCGCCAGCAACTGGCCTACAGCGCTGGCAGCCTGCCATCGCGCATGGGCGACGAGCACTGGCTGACGGACGAGGCGCAGCGCCTGCGCCTGCAAACGAACAGCTTCAATTCCGTGCTCATCGTCGATGCCCAGGGCAAGGTGCTGGGCGTGTCGCCGGAAACGCTGGCCTTGAAGAACCGCACGCTCGATTCGGCCGGTGCCGTGCAGGCGTTGCGCGAACGGCGCCCACTGGTGACGCAGCCGTACGTGTCCTCGGCCGGCAACCTGGTGGTCTTCATTTCGCATCCCATCCTCGGCAAGGATGGCCGCTACCTGGGTTATGTGGGCGGCAGCATCTACCTGAAACAGAAAAACATCCTGTACACCATGCTGGGCCAGCATTACTACCGCGACGGTTCCTACCTGTACGTGGTCGACCAGAGCCGGCGCCTGCTGTACCACCCGGACCCCGAGCGCCTGGGCGACGTGGCCGGCAGCAATGAAGTCATCGACGCCATCATCGCGCAGCAGGGCGGCGGCAACCGGCGCATGCACAACAGCCTGGGCGTGGACATGCTGGCCGGCTACGCCATCATGCCGTCGACGGGCTGGGGCATCGTGGCGCAGCGCCCCACGGCCATGACCCTGGCCCCGCTGAACCAGCTGATGGCCAACACGGTATGGCATTCCCTGCCGATTGCCTTGCTGAGCCTGCCATTCATCTGGTGGCTGGCCAGCCTGATTTCGCGGCCCCTGGTGCAGCTGGCCGAGGGCGCGCGGCGCATGGATGCGCCCGGCACTGCCGAGCACATCGCCGCCATCCGCTCCTGGTACGTGGAGGCGGCGCAAATCAAGAAAGCTCTGCTGAAGGGCCTGGCGCTGTTGCAGAACAAGATCGGCAAGTTGAAGACCGACGTGCAGACGGACCCGCTGACGGGGCTGTCGAACCGGCGCGGCATGGCGGCGGCGCTGGATGCGTGGCAGGCACAGGCGCGGCCGTTTTCCGTCATCGCCATCGATATCGACCATTTCAAGCAAGTCAACGACCAGTGGGGCCATGCCGTGGGCGACGAAGTCATCCTGCGCTTGGCGCAGCTGATGCGCGCCTGTTCGCGCGATGCCGACGTACTGTGCCGCAATGGCGGCGATGAATTCATCATGCTGCTGCCCGATGCCGACCTCGACGTGGCCATGCAGGTGGCCGAGCGCTTGCGCGCCAAGGTAGCCGCCGCCGTGATTCCCGGCGCGGGCTTTGTCACGGTATCGCTGGGCGTCGTATCGTCGGAACAGGAGGCGGGCAATACGGACGCCGTGCTGCGCGCCGCCGATGCGGCCCTGTACGTGGCCAAGGAAAATGGGCGCAATTGCGTGGGCATCACGGAGCCCGCCTGACAGGCGGGCCGTGCGGCATGAACTGATACGCTGTTTTCTATTGCATCTGAGCCTGTTCCGTTTGCCTGCCAGCGCTTACCATATAGCCCTGATGAGGTACAACGAGGATAACGGACATGGCAGGGTTGGATGTTGATGACGTTTGAGCAAGAACTTGGTATCCGCTGCGACGTCAATGGGCGGCCACACCCGCTGGCCTTCCTCGGATGCCGCGGACTCAACTATGGCCAGCACAGCGTGCTGCCGCTGCATCCGTTCCGCCTGAGCGTGCCGGAAACGGCGCTGGCGGGCCTGCTTGACGAGCCGTTTAACAGTTTTATCCAGACTTGCCGCGAAGACGACCTGCAGGACGAGGAAAGCGACTTGCCCGAGCTGATGCAGGCCGGCTATCCCGACATCACGGCCATGCTGGCGGGCCACCGGCCGCTGCTGGCCGAAATGTTGTACGACTTCATGATCAGCGATTTGATGGACGCGATCGGGCGCGCCAGCGGCTACCGGCCCCTGCGCGCACGCTACTGGGGTGATGTCGAGGCGGCAGATGCCCGCGCGTATTTCACCGTCAATGAAGTGCAAAAAGTGTCTTTTGCCGATGGCCAGGCCATCTTCGAAGGGCAGGGCTACTACGGCATCTATGTCATCTGGCTGACGCACGGCTACCGGCGCAAATAGGGGCTTGACCTTCCTCATGTGGGAAGGTTTATAGTGGCGCCATGAACCGTGCCTTTTTCCGCTTTCTCGTCCGCTCGCTGCTCTGGCTGCTGGCCGTCACGCTGCCCATGCAGGGCTTTGCGTCGGCCATGCGCAGCTGCTGCGTGGACGAGCTGGTGGCCGCCGTCACGGTTGCCGCCGAGGCCATGCCGGCACCCCAGTGCCATGACATGGGCGACATGGCCGGCATGCACATGCAGGACCAGCCGATGAAAATGGCCATGGACGATGGCGGCGTCACGCACCACGGCCACGATTGCAGCAACCATGGCGCGTGTACGGTGGGCGCCACGGCGCCGCCCGGCATGCCTGCCTTGCATGCCTTGACCCTGCGCGCGCCGCCTCCCGCGCTGGCGCCCGATTCCCTGTTCGCCGGGCATATCCCGCCTGGTCCCGAACGTCCCCCGAGAAGCACGCGCTCCGCCTGACCGCCCGTTGAACCTGGCGGTGCCGCCGTCGCACGTCCCAGCATCTTGAGCCTTGCACCGGCCGCGCCAGCGTTCCAGTCGCGCGCCCGCCGCGCCACACCCTGTCATTCAAGGAATACCATGAAACACCTGTTCAGCCTTGCGCTGGCTGTACTGCCGCTGGCCGCCGCAGCGCAATCCCCGTCCGCCCCGCAAGAGGCGCAGGCATCCGTGCCTGCCACCACTTACCGCTCCGCCTTCCTCGGCTACCGTCCCGCCGCCGAGGATGACGCCACGCCCGACCAGGCCTGGCGCGCCGTCAACGAGAAAGTCGGCAAGGCCGGCGGCCACATGGGCATGATGAAGATGGATGGCCACAAGATGGATGGCCACAAGATGGAGGGGCACAAGATGCCGATGGATAAGCCGGGTCCCAAGCCGGATGCCCAGCCCGCCCCGCAACACCAGCATGAAGGACACTGACATGGCCCGCTTCACAAAATCAACTTGCCTGACGCCGCTGGCGCTGGCGGCAATCTTGCTGCTCAGCGGCTGCGCCAGCTTCAGCCAGGATGGCGGCATGCAGGCGGTGTCCGCGCTGGCCGACGCCCGCACGGGCGCTCCCGCAGCGCTGGCCGACAAGGGCGGCGAGGAAAAATTGGCTGCCCTGCTGGCCCAGCCCCTGGATGCCGACAGCGCCGTGCGCATCGCCCTGATGAACAACCACGGCATGAAGGTGGCGCTGGCCGAACTGGGCGCGTCCGAAGCGGACCTGGTGCAGGCGGGGCGCTTGCGCAATCCCGGCCTGTCGTTCGGCCGCTCGCATGGCAGTCACGGCAATGAAATCGACCGCGGCGTCAGCTTCGACCTGGCCGGCCTGCTGACCATGCCGATGCGCGTCAACATCGAGAAGGGCCGTTTCGAGCAAGCCAAGCTGCAGGCCGCCAATAGCGCCGTGCAACTGGCGTCGGACACGCGCCGCGCCTACTTCAATGCCGTGGCCGCCGTGCAGACGGAAGCTTTCATGCAGCGGGCGCTGCTGTCGGCCGAGGCGGGCGCCGAACTGGCCACGCGCTTGCAGCAGGCGGGCAACTGGAGCCGCCTCGACCAGGCGCGCCAGCAAGTGTTTTATGCGGACGCCGTCGGCGACCTGGCCCGCGCGCGCCACCAGGCCACGGCCACGCGCGAGCACCTGACGCGCTTGCTGGGCCTGTGGGGCAAGCAAACGGCCTTCACCTTGCCGTCGCGCTTGCCCGATTTGCCGGCCAAGCCAGCCGAGGCGGGCAATATCGAGGCGCAGGCGATGGAGCAGCGCCTCGACGTGCAGATGAGCAAACTCGACGCGCATGCCACGGCCGACGCGCTGGGCCTGGCCAAGGTGACGGGATTCGTCAACGTGCTCGACGTGGGCTATACCAACAAGAGCAGCAGCGAGGCACCGCGCGAAAATGGCTATGAAGTCTCGCTGGAATTGCCCCTGTTCGACTGGGGCTCGGCGCGCAATGCCAAGGCACAAGCGTTGTACGAGCAGTCGCTGCAGCGCACGGCAGGCACGGCCGTACGGGCCCGCTCGGAAGTGCGCGAGGCTTATTCGAGCTACCGCACGGCCTATGACCTGGCGCGCCACTACCGCGATGAAGTTGTGCCGCTGCGCAAGACGATCTCGCATGAAGTATTGCTGCGTTACAACGGCATGCTGGCCAGCGTGTTCGAACTGCTGGCCGATGCGCGCGAACAGGTTGCCAGCGTCAACAGCGCCATCGAGACCCAGCGCGATTTCTGGATTGCGCAAACCGAACTGCAAGGCGCCATCAATGGCAGCGGCCCAGCCAACAAGGAATAATGATGATTACACGTAGAAACTTTTTCATGAACGCGGGCGCTGTCGCCCTGAGTGCCGCCGCTGTCAGCAGAGTCGGTGCGGCATCGTTGCCGGAAGCCGTCAGCATGGCTGGCGCCGACACCAAGGCGCCGCCACCGCCACCGAACGGGCGTCCATACAACCCCGTCGTCACCCTGAATGGCTGGTCCTTGCCCTGGCGCATGAACAACAACGTCAAGGAATTCCATCTGGTGGCCGAGCCCGTCGTGCGCGAACTGGCGCCCGGCATGATGGCGAATCTATGGGGCTACAACGGCCAGTCGCCAGGACCCACCATCGAAGTGGTGGAGGGCGACCGCGTGCGTATCTTTGTCACCAATAAATTGCCGGAGCACACCAGTGTGCACTGGCATGGCCAGCGCTTGCCGAACGGCATGGATGGCGTCACGGGCCTGACCCAGCCCGGCATCGCCCCGGGCAAGACCTTCGTCTATGAATTCGTCGCCAAGCGGCCCGGCACCTTCATGTACCACCCGCATGCCGATGAAATGACGCAGATGGCCATGGGCATGATGGGTTTCTGGGTGACGCACCCGAAAGACCCGAACTTCATGAAGGTGGACCGCGATTTCGTCTTCTTGCTCAGCAACTACGACATCGATCCGGGCAGCTACACGCCGAAGATCATGACCATGACGGATTTCAACCTCTTCACGTTTAACAGCCGCGTCTTCCCCGGCATCGACCCCATGGTCGTGCGCCAGGGCGACAAGGTGCGCGTGCGCGTGGGCAATCTGACCATGACGAACCACCCGATCCACATGCATGGCCATGAATTCGAGGTGACGGGCACGGATGGCGGCTGGACGCGCCCCGAATCGCGCTGGCCCGAAGTGACGACGGACGTGGCCGTGGGCCAGATGCGGGCCGTGGAATTCACGGCCACGGACCTGGGCGACTGGGCTTTCCACTGCCACAAGTCGCACCACACGATGAATGCCATGGGGCATGACGTGCCCACCATGATCGGCGTCGACCACCAGGGCGTGGCCGCAAAGATCAACCAGCTCGTGCCCGGCTACATGGTGATGGGCGAGCGGGGCATGGCCGACATGGGCGAGATGCAGATGCCGATCACCGACAATACCTTGCCGATGATGGCGGGCGACGGCCCCTTCGGCGCCATCGGCATGGGCGGCATGTTTACCACAGTCAAGGTGCGCAAGGACCAGAAACCGGGCGACTACCGCGACCCGGGCTGGTACAAGCACCCGGCCGGCAGCGTGGCCTATGAATGGACGGGCGCCTTGCCGGAACCCGTGCGCGGCCAGGGTGCGGGCAAGCAAGTGGTGAAAGGCGGCGTCGAGATGACGGTGCGTAAACCTGGCGCCCACTCGGGCCATTAACGCGGGCAATCAGGTACCGTCCTGAACGGCTTGCCTAGCATGGCAAGCCGTTTCGTGTGTTGCTATAAATCAATGAATTGTTGTTTGGTGACAATCCGAGCATTTTTTTCCGTGTTTTTTCTTTATATTCAAGCCAGTACGCTCCAGTTACATCGAGTATCGGCCAGTCTTATGGGAGAAATCATGTTGAACCGGATGAAGGTGGGAACGCGTTTGCTGGCGGCTTTTTTTTGCGTCGCGCTAATGGGGGCCATCGTGGCCGGCATCGGTATCTTCAACATGGGCAAGATCGATACCATGGCGGGGCAGATGTACAACCATGAATTGCTGGGCTTGTCGTATATCAAGGAAGCCAATATCGCCTTGATCAAGGTGGGCCGCGCGCGCAGCAATTTCTTGCTGGCGACGACCGCCGAGGAACGCGCCACGCGCCAGGCCGACATCGCCAAATTTCTCGATTCAAACAGGGCCTATCTTGCCAAGGCCCAGCCGCTGTTCGTCACGCCGGCCGCCAAGGAACTGTTTGCCCGCTTTGCCGCCGTCGAAGCCGAGTACGTCGTCACCATGCAGCAGGCGCTCACGCTGGCCGCGGCCGAACCGCTGGCCCAGCGCAGCGCGCAGCTGATCGAATTGCTCAACAAGACGCGACTGCATGCCGATGAGCTCGACGGTGTGCTCGACAAATTATCATTGCAGAAAGAAGAGCGCGCCAAGGCCGCTTCCGAGCAAGCCTCGGGCGTGTACCAGGCCAGCCGCAGTTTCATGATCGCGCTGGTGCTGGGCAGCGTGGCCGCCGGCCTGGCGCTGGGCGCGCTGATCACGCGCGGACTGACGCGCCAGCTGGGCGGCGAACCGGCGTATGCCGTCAAGATCGCCGGCGCCATCGCCGAGGGCGACCTCACCGTCGATATCCGCACGGCCAGCCACGACAGCGCCAGCCTGTTGTTTGCCATGAAAACCATGCGCGACAAGCTGGTGGGCATCGTCAGCCAGGTGCGCTCGGGAACGGACACCATCAACACGGCCTCGGGCGAAATCGCCCAGGGCAACCTCGACCTGTCGTCCCGTACGGAAGAGCAGGCCAGTTCGCTGGAAGAAACGGCATCGTCGATGGAACAACTGACGTCGGCCGTGCGGCAGAACGCGGACAATGCGCGCCAGGCGAATGCTTTGGCCGGTGCCGCCTCGGAGGTGGCCGGCAAGGGCGGCGCCGTGGTGGGGCAGGTGGTGCAGACGATGGAATCGATCAATGCGTCTTCGCGCAAGATCGTCGACATCATCAGCGTCATCGACAGCATCGCTTTCCAGACGAATATCCTGGCCTTGAACGCGGCCGTGGAAGCGGCCAGGGCGGGCGAGGAGGGGCGCGGATTTGCCGTCGTGGCATCCGAAGTGCGCAACCTGGCGCAGCGCTCTGCCAGTGCCGCCAAGGAAATCAAGACCCTGATCGGCGACTCCGTCGAGCAGGTGGAGATCGGTTCCAAACTCGTGCATGACGCGGGCAAGACGATGGATGAGGTGGTCGCCAGCGTGCGCCAGGTGGCCGACATCATGCAGGAAATCACGGCCGCCAGCGCCGAGCAAAGTGCCGGCATCGAGCAAGTCAACGAGGCCGTGCTGCAGATGGACCAGGTGACGCAGCAAAACGCGGCCCTGGTTGAGGAGGCGGCGGCCGCCGCCGAATCGCTGCAAGACCAGGCGCAAACCCTGACGGAACTGGTGGGCGTATTCCGCCTGCATGCCCAGGCGCAACAGATGGCCGTGCCCGCGTCCAGCAACGTCACGCCGCTGCGCCGGCCGGCGCCACCCGCCAGGCAGGGCGTGCGGCGCCTGGCCTGACGGCGGCGGGATCGGGCGCAATCGGCGCGGCGGTGGTAGGCTGTCGCTATTGCGCGTTTACCACTTCCGGGTCTTTCATGCCGTCTTCCTGCTTGCTGTGCTTACCTCTGCTGTTGCTGTCCCTGGCGCCCCTGGCGCAGGCGCAGGACAGCGATCCCGTCCTGCCTTACCGTCCTTCGGTGGCCAGTCCCGCCCAGCTGCCCGTGCCGGGCCAGCTGGAATTCGAGGCCGGCGGCCTGCTGTCGAAAACGGACGGCACGCGCCGCGCCAGCCTGCCGTACACGTTCAAACTGGCGTTTACGCCCGAATGGGGCGTGCTGCTGGAAGGCGAGGGCTTCGTGCGCGCGCGCGACGCAACGGGCCGGCGCGAAACGGGCGTGGGCGACACGACGGTCGTGCTCAAGCGGGCCTTTTTGCTCGACAGCGCCACGGCCCTGGGTCTGGAGCTGGGCTGGAAGTTGCCGACAGCCAAGGACAGCATCGGCAGCGGCAAGAGCGACGTGTCGCTGAACGGCATTCTCAGCCGCGACCTGGGCGCCGTGCACGTGGATGCCAACCTGAACGCCACGCGCCTGGGGGCATCGGACCCTGGCGCGGGCAGGGTGCAAACGGGCTGGGCGACCTCCTTTTCCACGCCCGTCAGCGACCGCTGGGGCGCCACGGCGGAAGTGTCGGGCACGCGCTTGCGCGGTGTGCCGGCCACGGCCCAGCTCTTGTTGGCCGCCACCTACAGTCCCACGCCGCGGCTGGCCATCGATATCGGCTTGGCGCGCGGTGTGACGGCGGCGTCGCCGGACTGGTCGCTGTTCAGCGGCCTGGTCGTGCCGTTGGGTAAGCTGTGGTGAGATTGCCACGGCTTTCCTTATGTGTCCTTGCGAACAAACAGTTGGTTGTACAAGGTCTACAATTGCGGCATAACTGATAAAAGGAGTGTCCCATGAAAACCCTCATTCTCGCCGCCGTCCTGCTGTCGGCCGCTACCGCTGCCGTCGCCCAGGTTGGCGTCTCCGTCACCGTCGGCCAGCCGGGCTTTTACGGACGCATCGACATAGGCGACTATCCAGCGCCGCAATTGATCTATGCCCAGCCCGTCATCGTGCAGCGCCCGCAATACTATTCGGCGCGCCCCATTTATCTGCGCGTGCCGCCCGGCCATGCGAAAAACTGGTCGAAGCACTGCCGCAAGTATAATGCCTGTAACCAAGAGGTATATTTCGTCCAGGATAGTTGGTATAACAACCAATATGTGCCCCGTTACCGCCAGCAGCATGGCGACCATGGCCGTCCCGATTACGGTGACCGCGGCCGTCATGACAACAAGCATGACAAGCACTTTGACAAGCATGATGACAAGCGCGACAAGCATGACAACAAGCCGGGCAAGGGCCATGGCAATGGTCACGGCAATGGCAACGGGCACAGGGATTAACACGCAGGAGGATCTTTGCACAGTAAAATCGTTATCGTAGGGGGAGGAGCAGGCGGCCTGGAGCTGGCCTGCAAACTCAGCCGCAAGCTCGGCGCCGGCCAGGTCACCCTGGTCGACAGCCGGCTGTACCATATCTGGAAGCCTTCGCTGCATGAAGTGGCGGCCGGTACCCTGGACATTCATCAAGAGGGCCTGTCGTACCAGATGCTGGCGCATGACAATGGTTTTACCTATGTCTATGGTCCGTTGATCGGGCTCGACGCCGCGTCGAACAGCCTCACCGTGGGCGCCATCGCCACCGACAAGGATGAGCAGCTGCTGCCGCAGCGAACTGTCAGCTACGACCAGCTGGTGCTGGCCGTGGGCAGTACCTCGAATTACTTTGGCGTGCCCGGCGCCCAGGAAAACACGATTTCCCTGAATGCCACGGAAGATGCCGAACGTTTCCGGTTGACCCTGCTGAAACTGCTGGCCATGGCCGAGCAGCGCCAGGGCGACGCGGGCCACCCCGGTGTCGACATCGTCATCATCGGCGGCGGCGCCACGGGCGTGGAACTGGCGGCCGAATTGCGCGAAGCGAGCGGCGTGTATGCGGCATATGGTTTCCAGAATCTCAATGCCATCAAGGATGTGCGCATCACCCTGCTCGAAGGGGCGCCGCGCATCCTCGCGCCGCTGCCCGAGCGCGTGTCCATCGCCGCCTCGAAACTGCTGTATAAACATGGCATCACGGTGGTGACCGACACGCGCGTCACCACGATCGAAGCCGACAAGGTGACGGTGGCCAGCGGCACCAGCTATGCGGCCGACATCTGCGTGTGGGCCGCCGGCATCCGCGCGCCGGAATTCCTGTCCACGCTGGGACTGCCGACCAACCGCGCCGGCCAGCTGGAAGTGACGGGCATGCTCAATGTGCAGGGCCACGCGAATATTTTCGCGCTCGGCGACTGCGCCGCCTGCACGGGGCCCGATGGCAAGCTGGTGCCGCCGCGCGCCCAGGCGGCCCACCAGCAAGCCGATTACCTGCTGAAAACGTTCCTGCTGCAAGCGAAGGGCAAGCCGCCGCAAACGAAGCCGTACGAATACCTGGACTACGGTTCGCTCGTGTCATTTGGCCGCACCACCTCGGTCGGCACCCTGATGGGTTCCCTGAAGGGCCTGAGCTGGTTCGTTGAAGGGTTTGTCGCGCGCATGATGTATGTCAGCCTGCACCTGATGCACCACAATGCCGTGCTGGGCAGCGTGCGCACGGCCGTCATGGCCATGGGCCGTTTCCTGATCAAGCGCAGCACGCCACAGGTCAAGCTGCACTAAGCCGTTGCTATCCCATCAAAAAGGGGCCTTGCGGCCCCTTTTTATTTGCCGCGCGCGATGGGCGCCGCTTCGCAGCGTCCCCGCGTCATTGGGAAATCGATGGTGGTGAGCTTGCCCTTCAAGGTGCCGGTGATGCTGGCATGCAGGATGCGCTCGCTGTCGTGGCGGTAGATGATGCGGCTCGGGAAGTCATTGTCCAGGTTGGCGAAGATGAATTCATTCGGCTTGTCCTGGCGCAGCAGATTGAAGATCACGGGCGGCTGGCCCGACGGCTGCACGATGTAGGCCAGCTGGCCCGGTTCCGTGAGGCGGATCTGCACGAATTCAAAGGCTGTCGTCTTGCCGCCCTTGACGGTGCGGCTGGTGCCGAGGATGGTGCCGCCGGCGGCCGTGCTCCATTGTTCGCCGGAGCCGGGCTCGGCGCCATCGACGTTCCAGCAGCCGGCCAGCCAGGCCAGCTTGTCCACGGTTTCCGGCGGCGGCACGGTGTTGTCGGCGGCCTGGGCGGCACCCATGGCCAGCAGCGCTGCCAGCAAGGTCGTTGCGAGTCGTTGCATGCCATCTCCTGTCGTTGCGATGTTAGCGGTCACTAGGGCACGCCGGTGGCGTGCCTGACCAGTGTAGCCGATGCTGGGCTGCACACGGCAAACACTTTATACTCGGGAAAGATGCCGACCGTCACCACCATCACGCCAAGGACAATCATGCACGACACTTCCACGCAGCCGCGCGGCGCCGCCAGGCCGGGCCAGTTCGACGAGCGCTACATCAGCCTGAAAAGCCTGGGCCTGGACCCGGAGCAGCTCGATTTTTACCAGCTGCTGCTGGCCTGCAGGGCGAAGGGGGAAGCGGGGGAAAGCCTGCGACAGGTCGCGCGTTTCCGCACGGATGGCTATGGCAAGTCCCGCTTCATCAGCAGCCTGGATGCGTTGCCGGCGCCGTTGGCCACGTTTCCCCTGTGGCGCGCCGAGCTTGACGGCTGGCCCGGCGAACTGGCGCGCGAGGACTTGCTGGCGCGGGCCTGTGCAGCGCTGGAGCAGCCGGTCGGCGTCTTCCTCGCCTCGACCGGCTGGCGCACGGCATTGCCCGACGTTTGGCAAACCCTGCTGGCGCTGGGATGGCGGCAGGCGGGTTCTCCGGCCGATGCCGCCCTGGCGGCGCAATTGACGGATGTGTTGCGTGTTGGACATTTCTTGCAGGTGCTGGCAGGCGATCGCACCAGCCTGGCCGGGCATGGCGCGCGCCGCGATGTGCTGGGGGCGCAACTGCTGTTGCCGGAAGAGGGGATGCCGCTGCCCCGTTGAGGCGGGCACGGCGCCCGCTGCGGGAAATTATTCTTTTGGCGTAATGCGCGGCAAGACGACGGTCAGGGCCGTGCCGCCTTGCGGATTGGCCGTCAGGCTCAGGGTGCCGCCCAGGTAATGCACGCGCTCGCGCACGGAACGCAGGCCGTGCTTGCTCATTTCGACGGGCTCGCTCTTCGGCAGCCCCACGCCGTCATCCTTGACGGTCATCATCAGCGCGTCCTCATTGTCGTCGATGATGATATCCACTTGCGTGGCGTGGGCGTGCGCGGCGATGTTGCCGAGCGCTTCTTCCAGGGTGCGCAGCAGGGCCACGCCCACGTTGCGCGGGCAAATCAGTTCATCTTCGGGCAGGCTGCAGCGCACGGTGATCTTGTGCTGTTCGGCAAATTGCGCGGCCAGTTCGCCCAGCGCCACATTCACGCCGAGAAACTCGAGCTTGTCGTTCCACAGCTTCATCTGCATCTGGCGGTTGGTCTCGATCACATTCAGCAGCAATTGCTTCATCGTCGCCGCGCGGTCGAGCAGAGCCGCTTCCTGCGGCATCTTTTGCGTCAGCAGCGACAGGTGCATGGTCAGTGCCGTCAGCGAGGAGCCCAGGCTGTCGTGCAACTGGCGCGACAGGGCGCGCCGTTCATTGTCCCAGCTGGTGTTGACATGACCCAGCAACTCGCTGAGGTCGGCGGCGCGTTCCGCATCGGCCTGGGCCGCTTCCTTGTTCGGATCTGTTTGTGCGGACATAGCGCCCCGTGAATGGTGAAAGGTGAGGACCAAATTCAAGTTGTGGATCATACATGAGGATTTCATCGCGGGGCGCATGGATGGAAAATTTCTGTCTTTTCGGCAATTTTGATCTCCTTCCATCATTTTTATATGATAGGCAATATTATCGCTTTCGCCAGCGGGCAAAGTTCCCGTCGTTACGTACGGCTGCGCACATACCGGGACGCTGCGCGCTGCCATAGTGGGGCTGTGCATCCCCATGCAGCATAGCCGCCCCGCGGCGCAGGGCGCGATACAGGCCCGCTTACCGAAACGAAAGGACATGCCATGAATATCGATACCATCGTCGACAAGGAATACCTCGACAAAAGCTTCCGCGACATCGTCAATGCGCCCATCAGCGCCCTGCGCGGCGTCAGCGCGAAGGATGCCAAGGCCTTGCAGCAAGCGTTTGGCGTGAACACCGTGCGCGAACTGTCCAACCTCAATTTCGTCAAATGGGCCAGCGCGCTGGCCATCCTGGCCGATGAGGAGGGCATGAGCGGCGAAGAGCGGGCCAAGGAAGAATTGCTCGATGACGCCGTGGAAATGACGTTCCCTGCCAGCGACCCGATTTCCGTCGATGCCGGCATCACGCGCATCGAAGTGCCGCCCGAAACCGTCAATGCGCAAACGGATCACCAGCATGCGGGCCAGCATGAAGTGAGCGCTGGCAAGAAATAAAGCATCCAAAGCAAAAAAAACGGCTGGCCGTGAGGCTTGCCGGTTTTTTTACGTGCCGCTCAGTAAAGAACTTCAGGCGATCGGAACTTCAGGCGATCGACGGGATGCTGCTTTTCTGCATGTTGACCTGCGAGGCGATCACTTCGTGCGGCGTGCAGCAAAAGCGGTTCTTGCCGGCGCGCTTGGCTTCATACAGGGCCGTGTCGGCCGCGCCCAGCAGGGATTCGACGGTGCTGGCGTCGTCCGGGTAGATGGCGATGCCGATGCTGGTCGACAGGCGCAGGGTCAGGTCGTTGATGAAATACGGCTCGGAAATGACTTCGATCAGCTTGGCAGCCGGTTCGCGCGCGTCGCCCTTGCCGGCCAGGTTGCCCAGCACGATGACGAATTCATCGCCGCCGATGCGCGCCACCGTGTCTTCCTTGCGCGATGCGCCCACCAGGCGGCCCGCCACCATTTTCAGGATATCGTCGCCATAGCCGTGGCCGTAGCTGTCGTTGATGGCCTTGAAGCCGTCCAGGTCCAGGTACAGGATGGCGGACTTGCCGCGGCTGCGGGCAGATTGCTGCAAGGTATGCTCGATGCGGTCTTCCAGCAGGCGCCGGTTCGGCAAACCCGTCAGCGGATCGTGCAGCGCCAGTTCCTGCTGCTGCTTGCTGTATTGCGCCAGTTCCTTGTACAGCAGGCGCACTTCCAGCATGTTGTGGATGCGTTTGTGCACTTCCATCAGGTCGAAGGGCTTGCTGATGAAGTCGCGCGCGCCTGCTTCCAGGGCGGCGATCTTGAAACTCGGCTGCGCCGTCAGGGCCAGCACGGGCAGGTAGCCGCCATGTTCGATTTCCTTCAAGCCTTTCATGACCTGGAAACCATTGAGTTCCGGCATCTGCAGATCCAGCAAGATCAGGTCGTAGCAATGCTCCTGGTGCAGGGGGCAGACCTGCGCCGGACGCATGGTTGCCGTAACATTGGTGTAGCCGGCATCGCGCAGGATTTCCAGCATCAGGTCGACATTGTCGGGTGAATCGTCAACGACCAAAATTTTGGCTTTCAAAATCTCATCTTGGCTGGGCATGTAGGGTCTCGGTTATACGGTCTATGCAACACTGGCCTCTACCGCAGCGAATAGGCTGGCGGCGCGGCTGACGGCGGTCGGATGATAGTAGCGCTTTGCAACAAGATAGGGCGCACAACAGCGCTTGAACTCGCTTCTGCCAATGACGGCAGCCAAGGTCGACGGTCTCCAGCCTGCCATGCAGGTGTGCTTCTGCATTTCAGTGTAGCAAACTTCAGCTTAGTTGCTTGTAGGACAGTGCCGCGTCTGAAAGTAGGAAGGCTAAACCACAAAATAGTTATTTTGTTCTGCACTATGTATTTCTTTGCATCATCTTTTTTGCGGACTATCTTGCCGCCCTGGCGGCGCTGTTCAAGGCGGCGAGCCGGTCACGCGCGCCGCGGCCAGTTGCGCCACTGCCGCCACCAGTTCGGCCGGGTCGAGCGGTTTCGACACCCAGTCCTGGAAGCCGCTGGCCAGCGCCCGCTGGCGATCCTGCGGTTGCGCAAACGCCGTCAGGGCCAGCGCGGGCAGCCGGGCCGCCTCAGGGGAGGCGTGCGCACGGACTTGCGCCAGCAAGTCGAAACCGTCGGCATCGGGCATGCCGATGTCGCTGACCAGCACATCCGGGCGCACCTGCTCCAGCAGTTGCAGCGCTTGCGCCACGCTGCCGGCGCTGTGCACTTCGGCATTGTTGTCGCGCAAGATACGCTCCGTCAGCTCGCGCGCATCGGCTTCGTCATCGACCAGCAGCACCGTGACACCGCGCAAGTCATGGCTGGCGGACGGGGCGCTGCCCGCCTGGCGCGCGGCAACGGCCGGCGTCCCCAGGGGCAGGCGCACGGTAAAGCTGGCGCCCTGCATGTCGCCGGCGCTGCTGACGGTGACCGTGCCGCCGTGCTGCTCCACCAGGTGCTTGACGATGGCCAGCCCCAGCCCCAGGCCGCCATGCCGGCGCGTGGTCGAGGCGTCGGCCTGGCGGAAGCGGTCGAATACGTGGGGCAGGAAATCTTTCTTGATGCCGACGCCGTTGTCGGCCACCGTGATGGCCAGGCGGGTCGCTTCGCGATGCACGCCGATATCGACCCGCCCTCCTTGTGGCGTGAACTTCAAGGCATTCGACAGCAGGTTCCAGATCACTTGCTGGATGCGGCTGGGGTCACCCGTGATGCGGCCCGCATCGCTGGCGATATTGCTGTGGATGGCGATGTGCTTGGCGTCGGCCGCCGGGCGCAGGGTTTCGATGGCCGAGGCGATGATGCTGGCGGGCACGATGGTTTGCAGGTCGAGCAGCACCTTGTCGGAGGTGATGCGGCTCATGTCGAGCAAGTCTTCGATCAGCTGCGCCTGCGCGCGCGCATTGCGTTCGATGCTTTGCAAGCCGCGGTGCAGGTCGGCCTCGTCGCGCGTGCCGCGCCGCAGCACCTGGGCCCAGCCCAGGATGGCCGACAAGGGCGTGCGCAGCTCATGCGACAGGGTGGTGAGAAAATCGTCTTTCAGCTGGTTCGTGCGCTCGGCCTCGGCGCGCGCCTCGCGTTCGCTGTCGAGCAGCACCTTGCGCTCTTCCGCGGCGCGCGTGGCGGCCGCGTACAAGCGCGTATTGTCGAGCGCGACGGCGGCCTGGGCCGCGATGGCCGAAACGATGCGTTCGCTGCGCGCACTGAACATGCCCGCCTGCGGATGACCGAGCAGCAAGCGCCCCAGCAACAGGCCCGAGCGCGAACTGACGGGCAGGCTCAGGCAGCTGCGTAGCGGCGGCGCGCCGCCGGCGCTGGCGTCGGGCGCGGCCAGCAAGTCGTTCTGGCGCATGGCTGGTCCCTGGCGCAGTTCCGTGGCAATGGCATCGGCCTCGCACAGGCTGATGCCGTTGACGGCGCGCGCCGCGGGCAGTGGGGCGGCGCTGTCGTGGAGCTCGCCCGCATCGTCATAATACAAGGCACCGAAGTGCGCGCCGCTGATGCGCGTGGCCGCATCGACGGTTTCCTGCAGCAGGGCCGGCAAGTCCAGGGTGCCGGCCAGGGCCGCGCCCGTATTGTTGAGCAACTCCAGTACGCGCGTTTCATCGCGCAGGGCTTCCTGCGCGCGCTTGACCTGGTCGACATCGGTGCTCGTGCCAAACCAGCGCAGCAGCTGGCCGCCCCGGTCGCGTACGGGATTGGCGCGCGTCAGGAACCAGCGGAACTGGCCGTCGGCACCGCGGATGGGGAACTCCATTTCGAAGGGCGTGCCATCGCGCAAGGCGGCCTTCCAGGCATGCAGCATGGGCGGCAGGTGCTGCGCGTGATAGGCGATGCTCCAGCCATCGCCCGCCATCTGTTCGGCGCTGGTGCCCGTATAGTCGTGCCAGCGCTGGTTGTACCACGCAATGGTGCCATCGAAGCCGGCGATCCAGGCCAGTTGCGGGATGGAATTGGCCAGCGCGCGCAAGTCTTCCTCGCTGTGGCGCAAGCTTTCTTCGCTGGCCTTGCGCTGGCTGATGTCCTGGATATACGTGGTCAAGCCATCGCTGGAAGGGAAGATGCGCACTTCCAGCCAGCGCCCCAGCGGCGTGTACAGCAGTTCGAAGCTGCCGCCGTGCTGTTGCGCCATGGCGCGCCGATACTGCGTTTCGAGTTCCGTGCCCAGCAGTTCCGGGCAGGCTTGCCACAGGCTGCTGCCGGCCAGGCTGGCGCCAGGCGGACGCTGCGGCG
This sequence comes from Janthinobacterium sp. MP5059B, assembly GCF_001758645.1. Lineage (NCBI taxonomy): Bacteria > Pseudomonadati > Pseudomonadota > Betaproteobacteria > Burkholderiales > Oxalobacteraceae > Janthinobacterium > Janthinobacterium sp. MP5059B. The sequence goes on from NZ_LRHX01000010.1 coordinate 192,468, forward strand.
CCAGCATGTCGGTGCCGCGCGTATTGATATAGCGGATGCGCCAGTCGCGGTCGAGCAGGCAAAAGCCATCGGTGATGCCCTCCAGCAGGTTGGCCAGCCGCTCGTCGGATAGGCTCAGCGGCGCTGATGGGGGAAGCAGATCTTGCTCGCGGTCATGCTTGGCCATCGGAAATCCTGCAACAGTGAGTCTGCCGCACGGGCGCTTGCCCCGCCGGGCCGCCGCCGCTAAGCTCAGTTAAATGGAGCATGATGGAATTGCCCGCCGTCATGAATTAGGGGAGGCACAAGCGCCCCTGTCTGACTGGTATTGTAGCCCCAAGCGCCGCGCCGCCACCGCACGCTTGCGCGCCGCCTGCAGATAGCACTGGACAGGCTGGAAAGCAGTCCCTATAATCCCGCTTCTTTCGAGACAGCAACTTCTCGATTCGCTGGAGGCTCCTGTGAAAGCAGAAGTGTCCATCGATAAAAAGGCGTGAGCTTTTTGGCAGTGAAAAGGTAGTCGATCATGCGGGGCGGTATTCTGCAAAATCAGCTAAGCGATTGAAAAATCGAACTTTTCAAAGCGAAATGAATACGCTATAATGTTTGCCTGCGCGGCTGTAGCTCAGCTGGATAGAGTACTTGGCTACGAACCAAGGGGTCGTGGGTTCAATTCCTGCCAGCCGCACCAGAATACTGAAAATCAGACTTTGCCTGGTTTTGTTGTAACAAGTTTCACCTCCATGCTGTCGATGGAATGTTGTAGAAGTTTTGCGGCTGTAGCTCAGCTGGATAGAGTACTTGGCTACGAACCAAGGGGTCGTGGGTTCAATTCCTGCCAGCCGCACCAGTATTGCCAAGATGGAGTTCGCTTCATGTTGATGAAAGTTTCAAGCTTCGCGCCGTCCGGCGAAGTGTGTCAGAGTTTGCGGCTGTAGCTCAGCTGGATAGAGTACTTGGCTACGAACCAAGGGGTCGTGGGTTCAATTCCTGCCAGCCGCACCAGTATTTGCAGTAGTGAAAAAACCCGGAAAGTTCGCTTTCCGGGTTTTTTTTCGTCCTGACGGGACGCGGGCAGGGTGCATGTTGGCGGCCTGGGCAATTGTGAAATATCCGCACGGCGCCCTTTGCCATTCTGCAAAGCCCTGCTATAATCTTGTCTTAGGCGGCTGTAGCTCAGCTGGATAGAGTACTTGGCTACGAACCAAGGGGTCGTGGGTTCAATTCCTGCCAGCCGCACCAGAATATTGGGGGTCAGATTGTAAAATCTGATCCCCTTTTTCGTTTCTGAATGGATTTACGCTGCGCCAGTGGCGCCACGCCGGTATTGCCGGCGAAACGCGCGCGGCGTGACTTGCCTGGCGGCGCGGAACTGGCGGTTGAAATGCGCGAGGTTGCGGTAGCCAGCCTCTTGCGCGATGACGGCGATGGCGAGATTGCTTTCGATCAGCTGTTGGCAGGCGCGGCCGATACGCAGCCGCGCCAGGTATTCGCCCGGCGTGCAATGCGCGTGGCGCTTGAAACAGCGGTGAAAGGCGCCCAGCGACAGGGCCGCCCGCTGCGCCAGCGTTTCCAGTGCAATCTCTTCCCGAAAATGCGCGTGCATGAAGTCAAACACGATTTCCATGCGCTTTTGCTGTCCATCGGGCATCGGCGCCTGCGCTGTTGACGCCAGCGGCTGCGCACTGCCATCGCCCGCCAGATCCAGCAGCACGTCGAGCAGCAGCGGCAAGCGCTGCGGTACGGGCAGCGCATTCAATTGCAGCAGTCTGGATGCGTTGCGCGCGCTCGTTGCCGGCGAAAAATGCAGGGCAGGGCCGGCGCGGCGCGCCAGTTGCCGGACGCTGTGCAACTCCGGAAAACAGGCCGCCAGTTGCTCCACCCATTCGAGGGAAAACCATACGACGACGGCCAGCATGGGCTGCGTGCCGTCGATGCGTTCGCTGGCCGACCACGTGTGCGGTAAATTCGGCCCCAGCAGCACCAGGTCACCCGGCTCGAAATCGCCCAGGTGGTCGCCGATGTAGCGTTGCCCCCGCGCATTGACCGTCAAGGTCAGCTCGAACTGCGGGTGGTAGTGCCAGATGAAGGGAATGGCATCGAGTTCGCGCCACAGCAAGCCCCAGGAGTGGCCCGTCGGGATCGTGACTTGTTCGAATAAAGGCGTCATCGTGACGTTTTAAGGTAGTCGATAGTCAGGATAGTATCAGTATTGGTTGCTGCGCACCCATTTTACACGGCACTGCCGAAGCACAATCTGTCTCACACCAACACAGGAGACAGCGATGCAAGAAGACCGATATCAATACGGCGAAGACCGTCCCGGCAACCCGTCCGTGGCCTACACGGAACAAACCCAGTTGCGCGACATCCAGAAACAGCTGCCGCTGCGCGTGCTGTCCGACAGCGACTTTTTGCACTGGCAAACCTACGGTTACGTCATCGTCAAGCATGCCGTGCCGCCGGAACAGGTGCGCCGCACAACCGATTTCCTGTGGGAATTCCAGGGACTCGACCAGCATGACCCCGCCACCTGGAACCGGGACCAGCTGCGCGACCACGCCATGAAAGAGCTCAACGGTTCCGGCATGGTCGAGGCCTACCACAACCAGACCCTGTGGGATAACCGCCAGACCCAGCGCGTGTACGACGCCTTTGTCGACATCTGGGACCGTCAGGATTTGTGGGTGACCATCGACCGCGCCAACCTGAACACGCCGAACAACGGTAAGCGCAAGTTTGGCGGCTTCATCCACTGGGATGCCGACACCACGCTCGACCCGCTGCCCGTCAACGTTCAAGGCGTGCTGGCCCTGTCCGATACCTCGCCCGAGAGCGGCGGTTTCCAGTGTTATCCAGAATTGTTCAACAACTTGCTGGCGTGGCGCAAGACGGTGCCGCTCGATCGCAACCCGTGGCAGCCGGACCTGGCGACGGTGCCGTACCCGATGGAATTCATCGCCATGAAGAAAGGAGAGCTGCTGATCTTCAACAGCTTGCTGGCGCACGGCATCCGCCCGAACACATCGGCGGACCAGGTGCGCCTGGCGCAATATATTTCCTTCACGCCAGCGCAGGAAGACAATCAAGCCTTGCGCGACTGGCGCGTGCAAAGCTGGCGCGAGCGCAGCGCGCCGCGGGGCTATGCGTTTCCCGGCGACCCCGAGGAAAAGGAAAAGCTGCGTTATCCGCAGGCACGGTTGACGGCGCTGGGCGAGCAGATCCTCGGCGCGCGCGACTGGTAAGTGTGGCGCGGGGGCCGGTGGCATTGCCTGCCGGATAGACAATTGCAGGCAAATGCACGATCATGGTTCGACTTGTCATCGACCGAGGAAACGCATGAGTATCATCACCTGCATCGAAGACTTGCGCGTGCTGGCCCAGAAACGGGTGCCGCGCATGTTTTACGACTACGCCGATTCCGGCTCCTGGACGGAGTCGACGTACCGCGCCAACAACAGCGATTTCGCGAAGATCAAATTCCGCCAGCGCGTGGCCGTCAACCTGGAAAACCGCAGCCTGGCTTCGACCATGGTGGGGCAGCACGTATCGATGCCGGTAGCCCTGTCGCCCACGGGCTTGACGGGCATGCAGCATGCGGATGGCGAAATCCTCGCGGCCCAGGCGGCCGAGCGTTTCGGCGTGCCGTTCACGCTGTCGACCATGAGCATCTGCTCGATCGAGGATGTGGCGGCGAACACGACGAAACCGTTCTGGTTCCAGCTGTATGTGATGAAGGACCGCGAATTCATCAACCGCCTGATCGACCGCGCCAAGGCGGCCAAATGCGGCGCGCTGGTATTGACGCTCGATTTGCAGGTGCTGGGGCAGCGCCACAAGGACTTGCGCAACGGCCTGTCGGCGCCACCGAAGTTGACGATTCCCAACATCATCAACATGGCCACCAAGCCGCGCTGGGTGGCGGGCATGCTGGGCACGAAGCGGCGCGGCTTCGGCAATATCGTCGGCCATGCCACATCCGTGTCGGACATGTCGTCCCTGTCGGCCTGGACGCAGCAGCAGTTCGACCTGAGCCTGTCGTGGGCGGACGTGGAATGGATCAAGCAGCGCTGGGGCGGGAAATTGATCATCAAGGGCATCATGGACCCGGAAGACGCGCGCCTGGCCGTGGCAAGCGGCGCCGACGCGCTGATCGTCTCGAACCACGGCGGGCGCCAGCTCGATGGCGCGCAATCGTCGATCGAAGCCTTGCCCGCCATCGTCGACGCCGTCGGCAGCCAGATCGAAGTGCACATGGACGGCGGCATCCGCTCGGGCCAGGACGTGCTCAAGGCCGTGGCCCTGGGCGCGAAAGGCGTGTACATCGGCCGCCCCTTCCTGTACGGCCTGGGCGCCATGGGCGGTCCTGGCGTCACCAAATGCCTGGACATCATCCGCAACGAGCTGGACTTGACGATGGCCTTTTGCGGCTTGCGCGACCTGCAGCACGTGGATAAAAAGATCCTGCTGCCGGGCACGTTTTAAGCGGTAATCCGCACAATATCAAAGCCTTCCGACGCTTGGGGCGGCACGAAGTGGCGCGTGATGTCATCAAATTGCGCGTCGCTGGTGGAGAACGGGTGCAGTCCGCTGGCATTGCGCTGGCGCAAGCGCGCCTTGCATTCTTCGTCCGGCACGTCCAGGTAATGCAGCACGTGCGGCGTGCCCGCCTGCTGGAACAGTTCGCGCATCCAGGCACGGCTGGCGGGCGTATTCGCGGGGAAATCGAGCACGACGGACACGCCCGCCTGCAGCATCTGCAGGGCCAAAGGGGCGATGGCCGCGCGCAGCCGCGCAGCGCAAGCCGCGTAGTCGGCCAGGCTGGCGATCTGGCCCGGATACAGCTGCGCCAGCAAGCTGTCTTCGCTGATGCGCACGGTGTGTGGCGCGCTGGCCAGCCGGGCGGTCAGGGTGGATTTGCCCGAGGCAATTTTGCCGCACACGAGGTGCAGGGTGGGGGTAACGCTGGTGCGGGGAGTGGCTTGCATGGTCGCTCGCTAAAAAAGACATAAAGCCTGCGAGACGTTTTGACCAGTTGCTGCAAATCAAAGCCGCCTTTCAGGCGGCTTTGGCAATCACTGTCCTGCTAAGCCACCATCGTTGGAATGGCGGCAATAATCGATGGCAGGGGAGGAAATGGCGATTGCATGGCGCAACGATGCCATGGAATGGCTGGCGCTGTCAATTGCCGATGCGCGTCCATGGCTCGCGGAACGTGGCCGCATCGAGCGGCCGCGCATGCGGGTCGTCGGGCTGGAACAGGCCGCCGATCAGCATATCCTGGATGGCGCCCGTGAAACCGCCGTACGCGGCGCGGCCCCACTGGCGTTGCGTGCAGGCGAAGACGACGGCGTCTTGCTGCGCCGCCAACTGCGTCAAGGCGTGCCGCAAGGTGGCGCTCGCTTCCGGCCCCATGTCCGTGGCGATGGCGCACACCAGGCGCTGGCCAAATTGCAAGGGCTTGCCTGCTCGTCCCAGCAGCGATTCGTTGGCCAGGGCGAGGAACACATCGGGCGCCTGGTCGTCCTTTTCGCAAATGGTCCAGGTGGGCGCCCATGCTTCCAGGCTCATGAAGCGGGCGTCGCGTGTTTCCGGCGTGTGCGTCCACTTGGCGTGCGATTTGTCGTCCCAGCCCAGGCGGCCATAGGGAATTGACTTGCCCTTGGGATTGTATTGATGGCTGCGCACGCCGGGCTTGCCCCTCGCGCTTGCCTGCGCCATGAGCCCGTCGAGGCTGGCGGCAAACGGCATCCATTGCGCCGCATCCCACAGCGGCGGCGCATCGGGCGCGGCCAGCAGCAGGAATACTTCGTAATCACGGGAAAAAAACGCCATGCACACTCCTCAACATAGGGATGGTAAATCTTGTTGCAATATTATAGTTGCAGTTGCGACATGGGGGCGCGCTGGCTGGGACGCAGCAGGTAGACGCCGTACAGGCACAGGGGCAGCACGGCCAGCAGGGCGATATATGGCAGGATCGATGCGCCGTCTTCGGCCGGGTTGGGCAAGGTGGCCGTCACCAGCGCGTAGTCCCACAAGCCATGCACGAGCACCATGGGCCAGATGGAGCGGGTGCGCAGGCGGATGGCCGCGTAGCCGACGCCCTGCAGGGTGGCGGCCACGGCTTGCCACAGGGCGCCGCTGACGTCGCCCGTGGCCAGGCCGTTGGCCGTGTGGGCCAGGCCGAACAGTGCCGATGACATCAGGACGGCCGGCCAGACGGCGTAGCGCTCCAGCATGCCTTGCAGCAAGATGGCGCGGAACATCAGCTCTTCCGAGACGGCCACCAGCGCCGCATTGCAAGCGACGATCAGCAGCACGCGCGGCTGCGGCCAGCCGCCGGCCCAGGCCAGCAACAGCATCAGCAGCGCATACAGCAGGGGCGGCCAGACGAGCCACAGCGTTTTCCATGGCTGCGGCGCGCATAGGCCCGCCGCGCGGCGCCGGCTTGAGGCCAGCAGCAGCGCCAGCGCGAACAGGGCGGCCAGCGCCCACGACAGGCCGATGCGGCCGGTGACGGCGGCGCCCGGCAAGGCGTAGCCGGCCGCTTCCAGCCAGCGGCCGCCCAGGCTCAAGCCCAGCCAGATGGCCAGTGCGATGAGGGTGACGGGCATGGTGAGGGCGATTCTAGGGAAGGGCATGGTTGGCTTCGGCGTTGGCCGCGTCGGTTACTGCGTACATGGGCGAATCATGAAGTTGCATCAATGATATGGTGGAAATATTGCCATACTACATTAAAAGCAGGCGGACAAAATTGCCACATCGTTATAGTTGCATGGAATAATAAGCATTCGTCCGTTTGCCGCCAGACTGGAGCGCCATGACCTACAGCAAGACCATCACCACTGAACGATTGATCCTGCGCAAGCCGCAACCATCGGATGAGGCGGCGCAATTCGCCATGCATTCCGACCCCGAAGTGATGCGCTATTTCAGCGAACCACCATGGACCGATGCCAGCCGCGCCGCGCGCCAGATTGCCGAGGACATCGCCGCTTTCGAGAAAGAGGAATTTTTCCGCTTCGCCGTCGAGCTGAAGGCGACGGGCGAATACCTGGGCAGCTGCAGCCTGTTTTCCGAGCACCGCCAGAACCGCCGCGCCGAGATCGGCTACGCGCTGGGCCGTCCGTACTGGGGCAACGGTTATATGCACGAAGCGCTGTCGGCGCTGATCGAGTATGCGTTTGTCGAGCGCGACCTGAACCGCCTGGAAGCCGACATCGACCCGCACAACGCCGGTTCGGCCAGCGCCCTGGAACGCCAGGGTTTCAACAAGGAAGGTTTTCTGCCCGAACGCTGGATCGTCGGAGGCCAGGTCAGCGATTCGGCCCTGTACGGCTTGCTGCGCCGTGAGTGGGAAGCGCGGCGCAAGGGCGCCGCGTGAGCGGGCAAGCTATCGACGCGTTCCAGCACTGGCTGGGCCACGCCTTGCCGGCGCACTACCTGCGCTTTCTGCAGGACGGGCAAGAAGGCTTGCGCGGCGAGCAGGTATTGCTGTACGGCGTGGAAAGCTTGCGGGAACGCAACGAAACTTATGACACGCAGCAATCCTGTCCTGGCTACATGACCATCGGCGATGACAGCGGCGGACGCGCCGTCATGCTGGCGCTCGATGGCGCTGAGCGCGCCGTCTACCTGGTGGGGCATGGCTCGATGCAGCGCGATGATTTCGAGCTGGCCGCCGATGATTTCGTGTCCTGGCTGGCCGCCGATTGCCCGCTTGACTAAAAAGGATGCAAGGCGATGAAAGCTGCTGATTTACCAGCTTCAGGCCACCCGCTGGTGACCTTGCGCCCGCTGGAACGTAGCGACGCGCCCGCCTGGTATGCCTACCTGGCCGACCCTGCCGTCGTGGAGCACACGAGCTGGAACTTGCGTTGCGTCGACGATCTGCAGGCCAATTTCGATGACTACGCATCGGCAGAACCGTCTTCGTCCATACGGCTGGCTGTCGTGCTGCGCGAGGGTGGCCGGCTGGTGGGCACGATCGGCTTCAACGCCATTTCTCCGCAGCACCGCACGGCGGAGATCGCCTACGACCTGGCCCCAACTGTATGGGGGCAGGGCGTGGCCACGTCCGTCGTGAACGCTGTCGTGGACTGGGGCTTCCTGCGCCTTGGCTTTCTGCGCATCCAGGCCACTGTGCTGGAAAGCAATGAACGTTCGGTCCGCGTGCTCGAACGCTGCGCTTTCGAGCGGGAGGGCTATCTGCGCTGTTACCGGCAAGTTCGCGGAAGATCCGGCAATTTCTGGCTGTATGCGCGCATTGCCGGCGTGCGATGAACAAGCTACCCTTGAGTATCCTGCTGGTGGAAGACCACCTGGCCATCGCGCGCCAGGTGCTCGATTTTCTCGACGGCTTGCGCTGGCAGACGGACCATGCGGGCACGGGCGCGCTGGCGGTGCAATTGGCCACGTGCAACAGCTATGACGTGGTGCTGCTGGACCTGAACTTGCCCGACATGGATGGCTTGCAAGTGTGCCGCGCCATCAAGGCAGCCGCTCCCAGCAATGTGCCGATTTTGATGCTGACGGCGCGCGACGCGTATGAAGATAAGGCGCGCGGTTTTCGCGACGGCGCCGACGATTACCTGACCAAGCCGTTCGACCTGCGCGAGGTGGCTTTGCGCTGCGAAGCGCTGGCGCGCCGGCAGCAGTTGCACGTGCACCAGGAAATGCGCGTGGGGCCATTCACCTTGCAGACGCGCGCAGGGCGCGCCCTGTATGGCGACGCACCTCTGCCATTGACGCAGACGGGTTTTAAAATCTTGCTGCTGCTGTGCCGCGAACATCCGCATGCCGTCTCGCGCTCGGCGCTGCTGCAACACTTGTGGGGCAGTCAGCCACCCGACAGCGACGCCCTCAAATCGCACATCTATGCGCTGCGCAAGCAGCTGGAGTTGCTTGGCGGGGCTGGCGCGGCGGGCATGCTGGTGACCATACCGCAGCTGGGCTACCGCCTTGCTTTCGATTCCGCGGCGTTTTCATGAGCAAGTCGATCCGGCAGCGTCTGTTCGCCGCCCTGGCCGGCTTCACCGTCTTGCTGTGCCTGTGCTACACGGGCCTGGCGCTGGTGATCGCCTACGTGACGGAAGACATGCTGGTACAGCGCCTGCTCGAGCGCGAAGCGGCGGCCGTCAGCATGCGCTGGCAGCAGCACGGCAAGCTTACGCCTTCCGGCAGTGACCTCATCACGGTTTATGGCAGTTACCTTGACTTGCCTCAGGCGGTGCGCGCGCAAGTGCCGCCGTCCGCCCCGCGCGGGGAAGTGTTTACCACGACGGGCCAGCATTATCATGTCTTGGCGCTCGATGTCCTTGCCGGCGGCAAGGCGGCCCGCTGCTATCTGCTGGCCGACGTGGCACCCGTGCTGGTGGTGTCGCGCCTGGCGCGGGAAGTGGGTGGTGTCGTGGCTGGCGTGGCGCTGGCGCTGATCGCCCTGGCCTTGCTGCTGGCATACTGGCTTGCGCGGCGTCTCGTGCTGCCCTTGCAGCGTCTGGCCCAGGAAGCGCGCCAGCTGGCGCCCGGCAGTGCCGTCCATTTCAGCGAGCGCGACCGCCCCGACGAGATCGGTTTCCTGGCGCGCCGCCTGGAAACCACTTTTGCCGAACTGCAGTCGGTCTTGCGGCGCGAACAGGCATTCACCCGCGACGTCAGCCATGAATTGCGCACGCCGCTCACCCTGATGCATAACACCCTGGCGCTGGCGAATGCGCAGCCCTTAAGCGGGCAAGAGCAGGCGCAGCTGCGGCAGTCCACGGACGAGATGCGCGCCACCATCGACGTGCTGTTCGCGCTGGCCCGGGCGGAACAGCTATCGGGTGTAGTGGTGGAGTTGCGCGCCTGCATCGAGCAATGCCTGCTGCGCCTGCTCGACGAACATCGCTGGGATGCCAGCCTGCTGACCCTGGACTTGCCCGAGCGGCTGGAGGTGCTTGGCAACCCGCAACTGCTCATGTTGCTCATCAATAATTGCCTGGCGAATGCCCTGTTCCATGGCGGCCCCGACTGCCGCATCAGCATTGTGTTTGCGCAAGGCCGCCTGAACATCGTCAATACCGTGCAGGCGGGGCATCCACGGCGCATCCACGGTTTCGCGCATGGCCAGAACCTGCTGCTGCGCCTGGCAAAAGCCATGCAATGGGACATTGTTTTCCACCCCGGCGCGACGCAGTACCGTGTCGCCATCCTTCCCGTCCAGGCGCAATAAAAGAAGTCGCCGGATTTCACCGCGATTTCACCTCGTCTTGCTTATGCTGGCTGCTCTTTTATTTGAAGGGAAGCCCATGAAAATCACCATCAGCCTGTTCGTCCTGTCCTGTCTGTGTACGCCAGTGCTGGCGCAGGTGCAATCGCTGCAGCACAAGGAAGACAAGCGCCGCTACATCGTCTATACGCCCGCCGCCTACGACAGTGCGCCGCAGCAAGCCTTTCCCGTCGTCTTCAATTTCCATGGCGGCGGCATGAGCATGGCCGAGCAGATGCTGTATACGCAGATGAACAAGACGGCCGAACGGCACCAGTTCATCGTTGTGTACCCGCAAGGTATCAAGCAGGACTGGAACGTGGGATTCGGCATGGATTACCTGGCGGGCACGGATGATGTCGGCTTTACGCAAGCCATGCTGGCCAAGCTCAAGCAGACTCACCGCATCGATGACAAGCGCGTGTATGCCACGGGCTTGTCGCGTGGCGGTTTCTTTGCCCTGCGCCTGGCGGCCGAGCTGCCGCAGCACTTCGCCGCCGTCGCCTCGGTGGGGGCGCCGATGCCGGAACCGGTGCTGCAGCAGCATAAAAAGACGGACAAGGTCGGCATGCTGTTGATACAGGGGACGGCCGACAAGGTCGTGCTGCATGAAGGCAAGGCTGCCAGCTACCTGTCGGCAGCAGGCACGTTCGATTACTGGCGCAGGCACAACGGCATCGAAGGCGCCGCGCCACCGGCGCGCCTGCTACCCACCGTGGCAGGTGACGATACGCAAGTGACGCATGTAGCGCAGGGCAATGGCGCGCAGCAGGTGGCTTTGCTCACCATCAAGGACGGCGGCCACACCTGGCCGGGCGCCGATGCCTTCAATATCGGCCTGCCCATCGGCAAGACCACGCGCGCCATCGATGCGAATGAAGTCATGTGGGACTTTTTCAGCCGCCATCGCCGCTGACGCCATGCTAGGATGGCGGCCATCGCTGCAGTGCTATGCGGCAACTTGAGGGGAGTATGGTGGCAATGTCAGAAGCAGGTATCGCGGCCATGGCCGAGGCGATCTTCGCCAAGCCCGGCGCGGCCGTGGCGCAGGCGTATTCGGAGGCGGAACAGGAAACGCTGCACTTTCATTCGCCTGCCGAACTGTGCGCGTATGCGGCCAGGCTGGAGGCCGAAGGCGCCAGCGAGGTGTTCCTGGCCGTGCATTACCCGGACATGGGCGGGCAGTTTGCCCCGCGCCGTATCGCGCTCGACCCGGCCAAGTGCGATGGCCTCACCTACCGTTACGTGTGCGAAGGCTGGGGCCTCATCCGCGTGTACCTGCGCCTGTCCAGCGGCAAGGGACTGGCGTCGCATGTGGGCGCCAATTCGCAGAAGCGCGCGGAAAAATGGCAGCCGCATTACCCGGAATTCGGTCCGACCGACGCCTGGCACTGGGATGCCGTGGGCCGCCATGAACGCCGGCTGATCCGCGTGCTGAAGAAGGTCGCCGAGCAGGAAGGCTTGGCATGAGGGACGCGACGCATATCCACCCCGCCGCCATCTTTTGCCGCTCGCTGGCGCAGCTCTCCGCCATGCTCGACAAGACCGGCACCGCGCCGCATATGCTGGCGGCGCGTTTGCACCCGGACATGCTGCCGTTCGCCCAGCAAGTGCGCGCGGCCGTGAGCTTTTCCCTGCGCGGCTGCTGTCCGCTGGCGGGGCTGGAGGTGGCCGATTTCAGCGCCGCCGCCAGTCTGCAGGAGCAGATCGCGCAGACCATGCGCTACCTCAAGACCATCCCCCCGGAACGCTTTGACGGGCCGCCCGGGCGCATCTGCCGCGACCGCGCCGGCTTTGCCGATATCGCCTTGCCCGCCGATGAGTATTTGAATTTGTACATCCTGCCGAATTTCTATTTTCACTTCAGCATGGCGTATGCGATCGCGCGCAGCGGCGGCGCGGCCATCGGCAAGGGCGATTTCGACGGTTATCACGCGTATGCGCCGGGCTTTTCCTTTGAGCGGCCTGCCGCGCCGTAGTTCCTACAAGCCCGCTTCTTTCCATGAGGATAAACCGAGCCGCTGCAACAGCCGGCCCGACAGCCCGCAGCTCCAGCAACTGATCTGGATTTGCCGGTGCCGGGCCGGCCCCTGCGCATGCCAGGCTTGCTCGGCGTAATCGAGCAGCGCTTCGCTGAGCGCAGAGGCGTCGGCCACGGGCGGCAGGCGCGCCATCAGCTCGAACACGCCGTGGGTGGTTTCCTTGATCTGCAGCAAACCTGCCAGCAGGGCGCGCAGCACGGCGGCGTCGATGCTGGTGCTCGCTTGCGTGCAGCGCTGCTGCCAGGATAGCGGGCGCGCCTGCCACAGGGCCAGCAGTGCAGGCACGTCGGCGGGCTGCAGTTGCCCGATCAGCTCAGCCGCCTCCTGAAACAGGTCGAGGCGGTCATACTCGCCGCTGTCCAGGACTAGCAGCTCATCGAGTTCGTGCAATACGCTCATGCCACCACGTTCGTGGGCGCGCCGCGCTCGAACGCTTCCACGTTGCCGATCAAGATGTCGGCCAGCTTCTGCATGGCTTCCCCGCTGGCCCAGGCCGTGTGCGGCGTGAGGATGAAGTTGGGCAGGCGCACATTGAGCAGCGGGTTGTCGGGCAGCGGTGGCTCCTTGGATAACACGTCGAAACCGGCGCCGGCGATCACGCCACGGGTCAACGCTTCGGCCAGTGCCGCCTCGTCGACGAGGCCGCCCCGCGCCGTGTTGATCAGGAGGGATGTGGGCTGCATGTGCGCCAGCTCTGCCGCGCCGATGATGTTGCGCGTCTTGTCCGTCAACGGCAGGTGCAGGCTCAGCACATCGGAGGTGGCCAGCAATTCGTCGAACGTCACTTGCGTCACGCCGTCCTCATCGATAGGGGAGCGGTTGTGTACCTGCACCTGCATGCCAAAGGCGCGTCCCAGCTGCGCCACGGACTTGCCCAGCGCACCGTAGCCGAGCAAACCCAGGCGGCTGCCGGCCAGGTCGCGGATCGGGTGGCCGAACAGGCAGAAGCGGTCGGACGCTTGCCACAGACCCGCTTCCACGTCGGCGCGGTAGGCGACCAGCTGGCGGCGCAGGGCCAGCATCAGGGCCAGGGTATGCTCGGGCACGGTGGCGCGCGCATAGTCGCGGATATTCGCCACGACGATGCCCCGTTCGCGGCAGGCGGCCAGGTCGAGGATGTCCGTGCCAGTGGCGGCCACGGCGATCATTTGGAGGTCCGGCAGCTGCGCCAGCTCGGCCGCGCGCAGCGGCACCTTGTTCGTGATGGCGATGCTGGCGCCTTGCAGGCGAGACACCGTCTGTTCGCTGCCCTTGGTGTGCGGATACTCTTCCCAGCCGTGCGCAAAGGCGGGCGGGCGCACGGTGGCGATCAGGCTGTCGCGGTCGAGAAAGACGATGCGGTGCGGCTGCGGCGATGTGCTTGCTGTTGTCATGGCTGGACCTCGGTCAGGTTGGCGCGCGCGCTCGCGGGACTGCTCTTGCCCTTGAGCTGCGTGGCCGGGTGGTTGGTAAACATGTCGGCGACCCATTCGACAAACACGCGCACCTTGGCGGACAGATGGCGGTTGGGCGGATAGATCACGTGGATGGGCAACGGGTCGGATTCCCATTCGCCGAGCAATTCCACCATTTTGCCCTGTTCTATCAGGGGCGCAAGCATGAAATGCGTCATTTGCACGATGCCGAGGCCCGCCAGGCCGGCGGCTGTGTAGGCGTTCGAATCGTTCAGGGCGATATGGCTGGGCATGGCGATCTGGATGCGTTCGCCGGCGCGCGTGAAATCCCAATCAAACGTTTTGCCTGTCTTGGCGGAGAAAAAATTCACGCCCCTGTGCTGTGCCAGGTCGTCCGGATGCAGCGGCGTGCCGTGCTGCGCCAGGTAGCCGGGCGAGGCGCACGTCATGAAGTGCAGCACGCCGACCCGGCGCGCGATCAGGTTCAGGTCGCCCAATTCGCCGCCGCGCACGGCGCAATCGACTCCTTCCTCGATCAGGTCGACGGGACGGTCGCTGCAGCCCAGCTCCAGCGAGATGTCCGGGTAGCGGGCAAAGAAGTCGGGCAGGGCGGGAATGATCAGTTCGCTGGCCAGGGCCGTGGGCGCATCCACGCGCAGGCGTCCGCTGGGACTCAAGCGCGTGCGCGACAGCGATTCCTCGGCCTCGCGCACGTCCGACAGGATGCGCACGCAGCGTTCGTAATAGGCGGCGCCGTCGGACGTGATGCTGACATGGCGCGTAGTGCGGTTGAGCAACTTAACCGACAGGCTTGCTTCCAGCGACTGGATCAGGGTCGACACGGTGGCTTTCGGCAGCTGCATGTTTTCCGCCGCGCGCGTAAAGCCGCCCGCATCGACGACTTGGATGAAAACTTCCATGGCTTGCAGCTTGTTCACTTGAATTCCTATCACTTTATGCGTGATTATTCAGAATCCTGAACAATCAATTCGTCATTGCACTCTTTATCAGATTGTAGATCAAGTCTATAGTTGTTGTACTGCAGCATAAATTGATTGCCGCAGGAAGTTCACAGGAGAAAAATCATGGGTCATCGGAATGGAATCTTTGCAGTGCTCGCTCTCGCTATGAGCTCGCTCGCTCTGGCCGCGATGGTATCGACGGATGCATATTCGATGGCGGCGCAAAGCGAAGCCAGCGGTTATAGCGCCCTGACCCATGAAGTGGGCGGCGTTGCCCTGTTGTGCCTGAACGACACGGTGCTCGATGTTGCGGTGCAGCCGGTGGTGGCGCAATGAGCTTTGCCGACACCGCGGCCGAACTGGCACCTGGCCAGGCGTTGAAGATACGCGACATCCAGGTGCAGGGCGCGCAGGATGCGCTCGGCGCGCGCGTCTACACGGCCGGCATGCCGGGTGCCAGGCAGCCGAACCTGATGGTTTTCTTCCATGGCGGCGGCTTTGTCGACGGCGACCTGGACGATGCGGACGACTTCCTGCGCTGCCTCGTGCTGAGCAACCCCGACCACGTGGTGCTGGCCGCGAACTACACCCTGGCCCGTGTGCGGCCATTTCCCGCCGCCGTGGAAGACGCGCATGCCGTGCTGCTGTGGGCAAAAAAGAACAAGTCCAAGCTGGGCTGGACGGGCAAGCAGATGGTGGTGTCGGGCATCGAAGCGGGCGCCAACCTGGCTGCCGTATGCGCCATGATGTCGCGCGACCGGGGCGGACCGCCCCTCGCGGGCCAGGTGCTGATCATGCCCATGCTCGATCCCGGCCTGTCGACCTGCTCGATGCGCAACTTGCCGACCTGTCCTGACCTGGCGGAAGTGGCCGATCAATGCGCCGCCGCCTACCGCGGCTACCTGCCGAATGCCGCTGACCGTACCCATCCGTATGCGTCGCCATTGCAGTCGAGCCGCCTGAAGAACCTGCCGCCAGCGCTCATCCTGTCCAGCGAAGACGACCCATTGCGCGACGAGGCTGAACAATACGGCAGCAAACTGATCGCCTGCGGCATCAAGACCACCGTGCGGCGCATGGCCGCCGCGCCGCTGCAGGACGCCACCGCCCGCAATGAGTGCGCTTGCAAGGTGCAGGTATTGAGCGAAATTAGCAGTTTCGTCGCCGGACTGGGGCAGGAGCCCGAGTCATGACGCCGCCATCCGCGGCATCGCAAAAAAACTTACACTAATCAGTTTACTTTTTGAGTTTTGGTTGCTACACTACGCAGTGTAGTTCCCTTCATGCCTGAGTTGTGCGTTCGCACAGCCAGCTTCGTCGTCCCCGTCCGCTTTTAAGCAGCTGGCGGCCTGTTTACCTTTGATCGAGCGCCGTCGGGCGCCATGGCACCACCATTCACTTTTTCAGTTGGGTTGCTTCCTGCCGCCCATACCATTAGAAATTTTCATAAAACAGGGAAATAAAATGAAAAACGTTCAACAATTTTCCACTCTGCTCAAGCCCCTGGCTGCCTCGCTCGCGCTGGCAGGACTGGTGGCCGTGAGCCTGGCTGGCTGCGATTCGGCCAATAGCAAGGTGCCCGACGCGCCAGCGGCCGGCGGCCCGCCCATCTCGGCCGCCGCCGTCGTTGAAAAACAGATCACGGAAACACAGGAATTCTCGGGCCGCCTGGAAGCGATCGAGCGCGTGGAAATCCGCTCGCGGGTCGGCGGCTTCATCACGGCCGTCAATTTCAAGCCGGGCAGCGAAGTGAAAAAGGGTGACGTGCTGTTCGTCATCGATCCGCGCCCATTCCAGGCCGAAGTCTCGCGCGCCGAAGGCACGGCCGCTTCGGCCCGCGCCAAGGCGGAACTGGCCAAGCTGGAACTGTCGCGCGCTGAAAAGCTGCTGGCCGAAAAAGCCATCGCCCAGCGCGAATTCGACGAAAAAGCGTCGGGCCTGAAAGAGCTGGACGCGAACGCCCGCTCGGCGCAAGCCGCGTATGAAGCGGCCAGGCTGAACCTGTCGTACACGCAGGTGCAGGCACCGATCAGCGGCCGCGTCAGCAAGGCGGAAATCACCGTCGGCAACCTGATCGACGCTTCCGCCATCCTCACCTCCGTGGTGTCGACGGACCGCATCTACGCCAGCTTCGACGGCGATGAAGATACCTACCTGCGCGTGGCCGGCACGGCGCAAAAAGGCACGCCCGTCACCGTCAAGGTAGGCCTGGCCAACGAAACGGGCTTCCCGCACGAAGGCAAGCTGGAATTCGTCGACAACCAGCTCGATCCGGCCACGGGCAGCGTGCGCATGCGCGCCACCTTCGCCAACGCCGAGCGCCAGCTGGTGCCGGGACTGTTCGCGCGCATCCAGCTCGACGGCGGCAACGGCCCGCAGGCGCAAAGCACGGCGCTGTTGATCAGCGACCGCGCCGTCGGCACGGACCAGAGCCGCAAATACGTCTACGTGGTGGGTGCCGACAACAAGGCCGAATACCGCGCCGTCAAGCTGGGCCCGGCCTCGGATGGCTTGCGCGTGGTGCGCGAAGGCTTGAAGGCGGGCGAGAAGATCGTCGTCAACGGCTTGCAGCGCGTGCGCCCCGGCGCCCCGGTGACGCCGCAGATGGTGGCCATGGATTTTGATCCGACCGCGCCTGCCGCCCCTGCAAAACCTGAAGTAAAAGACGCCAAGATCGCCGCGAAAGCAGCATCGACCTCCAAGGAATAAACATGAATTTTTCCCGCTTTTTCATCGACAAGCCGATTTTCGCGGCGGTGCTGTCGATCGTCATATTCGTGGCCGGGCTGCTGTCGATTTTCGGCCTGCCCATCTCCGAATATCCCGACGTCGTGCCGCCATCCGTGGTGGTGCGCGCGCAATACCCGGGCGCCAACCCGAAAGTGATCGCCGAAACCGTGGCCGCGCCGCTCGAAGAGCAGATCAACGGCGTCGAGAACATGCTCTACATGTCCTCGCAAAACACGTCCGATGGCGCGATGATGCTGACCGTGACCTTCAAGATCGGCACCAACGTCGAGCAGGCCGAGACGCAGGTGCAGAACCGCGTGCAGCGCGCCTTGCCGCGCCTGCCCGAGGAAGTGCGCCAGATCGGCGTGACGACCGTCAAATCGTCGCCCAATCTGACCATGGTCGTGCACCTGGTTTCGCCGAACAAGCGCTATGACGACATGTATCTGCGTAACTACGCGGTGCTGAACGTCAAGGACCAGCTGGCACGCTTGCCCGGCATGGGCGACATCCAGATCTTCGGTGCCGGCGACTACGCCATGCGCATCTGGCTCGACCCGCAAAAGGTAGCGGCGCGCGGCATGACGGCGAACGACGTCGTCGACGCTATCCGCGAGCAGAACGTGCAGGTGGCTGCAGGTGTCATCGGCGCTTCGCCGGCGAAGAACTCGGACTTCCAGCTGACCGTCAATACCCAGGGCCGTCTGCAGACGCCCGAGGAATTCGGCGCCATCATCGTGCGCACGAATGCCGATGGCGCCGTGACGCACCTGAAGGACGTGGCGCGCGTGGAAATGGGCGCCAACAGCTACTCGCTGCGTTCGCTCCTGAACAATAATCCGGCCGTCGGCATGGGTATTTTCGAAGCGCCGAATGCCAACGCGCTGCAATTGTCTTCCGACGTGCGGGCCAAGATGGACGAACTGAAAAAAGACTTCCCGCAAGGCGTGGAATACCGTATCGAGTACGACCCGACGCAGTTCGTGCGCTCGTCCATCGAAGCCGTGATCCATACCCTGCTGGAAGCCATCGCCCTGGTGGTGCTGGTGGTGATCATCTTCCTGCAAACCTGGCGCGCATCGATCATTCCGCTGCTGGCCGTACCCGTCTCCATCGTCGGCACCTTTGCCGTAATGCTGGGCTTTGGCTTCTCGATCAACACGCTGTCGCTGTTCGGCCTCGTGCTGGCCATCGGTATCGTCGTCGATGATGCCATCGTGGTGGTGGAAAACGTCGAGCGCAACATCGAGGAAGGCTTGTCGCCGCGCGACGCCACCATCCAGGCCATGAAAGAGGTCAGCGGTCCTATCGTCGCCATCGCCCTGGTGCTGTGCGCCGTGTTCGTGCCGATCGCCTTCGTGCCTGGCCTGTCGGGTGAGTTCTATCGCCAGTTCGCGCTGACGATCGCCATTTCGACCGTGATCTCCGCTTTCAGCTCGCTGACCCTGGCGCCAGCCCTGTCGGCCGCGCTGCTGAAACCGCACGATGCGCCGAAAGACGCGCTGACGCGCGGCATGGACATGGTCTTCGGCCGCTTCTTCGCCTGGTTCAACCGCTTCTTCGGCCGCGCTTCGCACCGCTATGAAGCGGGTGTAAAAGGCGTGTTGGGCCGCAAGAGCGCCTCCCTGGGCGTGTATGCGCTGCTGGTCGTTGCCGCCATCTTCACCTTCAAGTCCGTGCCGGCCGGCTTCGTGCCAGCGCAGGACAAGCAATACCTGGTGGGCTTTGCGCAATTGCCTGACGCCGCTTCGCTGGACCGCACGGAAGATGTCGTGCGCCGCATGTCCGACGTCATCAAGTCGGTGCCTGGCGTCGAATCGACCATCGCCTTCCCCGGCCTGTCGATCAACGACTTCACCAATGCGCCGAACGCCGGTATCGTCTTCGCCACTCTGAAGCCGTTCGACGAACGCAGCAGCAAGGAATTGTCGGGCGGCGCCATCGCGGCCGAGATCAACAAGCGCCTGGGCGGTATCCAGGACGCTTTCATCATGGTCTTCCCGCCACCGCCCGTCAACGGCCTCGGTACCATCGGCGGCTTCAAGATGATGATCGAAGACCGTGGCAATCTCGGTTACGACGCGCTGTACAACGCCACCCAGGCACTGGCCGCCAAGGCGTACCAGACGCCGGAACTGGCGGGCGTGTTCTCGGGTTACCAGATCAACGTGCCGCAGCTGTTCGCCGACGTCGACCGCGTGAAAGCAAAGCAGATGGGCGTGCAGCTGCAAACGATTTACCAGACCTTGCAGATCAACCTCGGTTCGCTGTACGTGAACGACTTCAACCAGTTTGGCCGCACCTACCAGGTGCGCGTGCAGGCCGATGCGGCGTTCCGTTCGCATGCGCAGGATATCGCGCAGCTGAAGGTACGCAATGACAAGGGCGAAATGATCCCGCTGTCGTCGTTGATGCGCGTGAAGGATAGCTATGGTCCGGACCGCGTGCAGCGCTACAACGCGTATGCCGCAGCCGACTTCAATGGCGGCGCCGCACCTGGCGTATCGAGCGGCCAGGCGCAAGCCGCGCTGGAACGCATCGCCAAGGAAGTGCTGCCGCAGGGGATCGCGTATGAATGGACGGAGCTGACCTACCAGGACATCTTGTCCGGCAATACGATGATCTATGTCTTCCCGCTGTGCGTGCTGCTGGTATTCCTCGTGCTGGCCGCCCAGTACGAAAGCTGGACCTTGCCGCTGGCCGTGATCCTGATCGTGCCGATGTCGATCCTGTGCGCCTTGTTGGGCGTCAAACTGACCGGCGGCGACAACAATGTGTTCACCCAGATCGCGCTGTTCGTGCTGGTGGGGCTGGCGTCGAAGAATGCGATCCTGATCGTGGAATTTGCCCGCGAACTGGAAGAGCATGGCCGCACCGTCGTGCAAGCGGCGCTGGAAGCGTGCCGCCTGCGTCTGCGTCCGATCCTGATGACGTCGATCGCCTTCATCATGGGCGTGGTGCCCCTGGTGTTCTCGCACGGCGCCGGTTCGGAAATGCGCCATGCGATGGGCGTGGCGGTCTTCGCCGGCATGCTGGGCGTGACCTTCTTCGGCCTGTTCCTGACGCCCGTGTTCTATGTACTGCTGCGCACCCTGGCGCAGCGTTTTGAGAAAAAACCAGCCGATGCTGCTGCCAAGCCTGCCGCCGCGCCAGCATTGAACCTGGAAGGAGATATATATTGAAAACCAAGGAAATCATCTGGCGCGTCAAGCCCGTGCTGACCGCCATGGCCGCAGCCGTGCTGCTGGCCGCCTGCGCGGCGCCGGAGTTCAAGCAGCCGCAGATCGAGACGCCGACGGCGTTCAAGGAAGCGCAAACGCCTGCCGTGCAGACGGCGGCGGACGGCACGCGCTGGAAACAGGGCGTCCCCGCCGAGCGCCAGGCGCGCGGCGAATGGTGGCTGGCCTTCAATGATCCGGCCCTCACAAGCCTGATCAACGAAGCCACGCAGGCCAACGCCAACCTGGCCGTCGCCGCCGCCCGCGTCAAGCAGGCGAGGGCGATTGCCGGCATCGCCGAAGCGGACCGCATCCCGCAAGTGGGCGTGAACGTGGGCGGCCAGCGCAACCGCGCTTCCGCCGTGTCGCTCGGCTTGCCGAACGGCGCGCCGGTGGCTGCCACGAATGTCTACCAGGCGAATCTGACGGCCAGCTACGAAGTCGACCTGTTCGGCAGGGTCGCTTCGAACGTCAGTGCCTCGCGCAGCGATGCGCTGGCCGTGGAAGCGACATACCGTTCGGTGCTGCTGTCCTTGCAGGCCGACGTGGCGCAGACCTATTTCCAGCTGCGCGCCACGGATGCGGAACTGGCGACCCTGGAACAGACGGTGCGCCTGCGCGAGGAAAGCGTGCATGTGAACCAGCGCCGCTACGACCTGGGCGACATCGGCGAATTCGACCTGTCCCGTGCCCGCACGGAGCTGTCGACGACGCGCGCCGAAGCCATCGGCCTGCAGCGCCAGCGCGCCACCAGCGAACATGCGCTGGCCGTCCTGCTGGGTAAACCTGCCGCCAGTTTCACGGCGACCGTCAACCCGCTGCAGGACAGCGGCTTCCTGCCCGTGATCCCGGCCGGCATGCCGTCGTCCCTGCTGGAGCGCCGTCCCGACATCGCGTCGGCGCAGCGCACCATGGAAGCGTCGAATGCGCGCATCGGCGTGGCGAAATCGGCCATGTTCCCGGCCTTGACCCTGAACGCCTCCGGCGGCGGCGCGTCCGATACCTTCTCGGACATCTTCAAGTGGAGCAGCCGCTCCTGGCTGCTGGGCGCCCTGATGTCTATGCCGATCATCGACGGCGGACGCAATAAAGCTGCCGTGAGCCGCAGCGAAGCGCAGCTGGAAGAGTCGGTGGCGACGTATCGCCAGAGCGTGCTGGTGGCGTTCGCCGAGGTGGAAGACAACCTGGCCGGCCTGCGCATCCTGTCGGGCCAGACGCAGCAGATCGACGAAGCCGTCGTTTCGGCACGCCGCTCGGCCGACCTGGCGCAAAAGCTGTATGACGCGGGCCGTTCCAGCTACCTCGATCTGCTGGACGCGCAGCGCAACCTGGCCACCATCGAGCGCAATGCCGTGCAGCTGCGCGGCAACCGCGCCGTCACCACGGTGGCGCTGATCCGCGCCCTGGGCGGCGGCTGGGGCGAAACGGAGCCGCAGGTCGCGGCCAACTAGTTTCCCGGCACGCGACGCGGGAGCCTGCCAAGAACGGCGTCGTGCATTGCACGGCGCCGTTTTTTCTGTTTTCAGCGAGTTGAATCCGTTTGCGGAACGACGGCGTAAGTACTCCTGCAATCACGCAAACGCAGTCATCCAGGAGATATCATCATGCGCACCTTCGTTCCCGCAGCATTGTTCATTACGTCCATGCTGGCCGCCAGCGCCCCGTTTGCCGCCGACATGACGACCATGGTGGGTGGCCAGAGCATGTATCCGTCCAAGGACATCGTCGATAACGCCGTCAATTCGGCCGACCACACGACCCTGGTCGCTGCCGTCAAGGCGGCCGGCCTGGTCGACACCCTGAAAGGCAAGGGTCCATTTACCGTGTTCGCGCCGACGAATGCGGCCTTCGGCAAGCTGCCCGCAGGCACCGTCGAGACCCTGGTGAAGCCGGAAAACAAGGCGACCCTGACGAAGATCCTCACCTATCACGTGGTGCCCGGCAAATACGACTTCAAGGCGCTGGCGAAGGAAATCAAGATGCACGACGGTAAAGCCACCTTGCCCACGGCCAGCGGCGGCAAGCTGATGTTCGCCATGAACGGCATGCACAACATCGTCGTGATGGACGAGGGGGGCAACAGCGCCAATATCAGCACCTATGACGTGTACCAGTCGAATGGCGTGATCAATGTGATCGACACGGTGCTGATGCCGAAATAAGCGCACAAAAAAGCGGACGAAAAAAAAGACAGGGAAAACCCTGTCTTTTTTGATGGTGCCGCCGCGATTACTTGGCTGGCGCTGCTGGCGTTGCCGGTACTGCTGCTTCCGCAGGCGCTGCCTTGTCGGCTGGCGCGGCTTTCTTCGCCTTGTGATGCTTGGCTTTCTTGTGCGCCGCTGGTTTGACGGCGGCTGCCGGCGCTTCGGCCTTGACGACAGGGGCGACGACAGGAATCGGTGCCACTGGAGCGACTGGCGCGACGGCTGGCGTCTGGGCGAAAGCGGCGGTGGCGAACAGGCTGGCGATCAGGGTGGCGATAACTTTTTTCATTTTAAGATCCTTGGTATGCGTGGTCAGTAAAGTGTGTCGGAATTACTTGGCTGGAGCCGCTTCGGCGGTAGCCGATGCCAGCTTTTCGTCAGCCTTGGCCTTGGTTTTCTTGGTCTTGTGGTGTGCCTTGGCTTTCGTGGTGGCCGCTTCCGCTTTTGCGCTGGCGACGTCCGTTTTTGCGGCGACGACGGCTTTCGCTTCCTTGGCATCCGCCTTCACGACGGCTTGCGCTTCCTTGGCGTCCGCTTTCACGACGGCCTTGGTGTGGGCCGCTTCCACTTTGGCGGGCGCTGCCGGAGCGGCCGCAGGTGCTGCCGGGGTTTGGGCGAAGGCTGCAGTTGCGAACAGGCCGGTGATCAGGGTAGCAATTACTTTTTTCATGGTGCAGTCCTCAGTGGTGGTTTGTCTGGTATGTCTGTTTGTGTCGGGATGATTCCCGTGTCACTGAGCATAAAACGCGCCCCCGGACGCTTGCGTTGACGGTCATTACAAACGCTTACATCTGCGTTGCATCCGCTTTCAGGATAGCCTTCAGGATGTCTTCCGAACGGCGCTGCCCATACCCCTTGCCATACGCGCTCGATGCGATGCTGACTACCATGCGACGGGCGGGTATCACATAGATCTTGTTGCCGCCATTGCCCGAGGCGAAATGCACGGCAATCTTCTGTCCTCCGACGTCCTGCGTCTTCGCGTACCAGAAATAGCCGTAGCTGTCGGCGTAGCGGTCCACGGCGCCAATGGCCACGCGCGGCGCCAGCGCCGCTTGCAGCCAGGCGGCATCGATTACCCTCTTGCCGTCAAATACGCCTTCGTCGAGCACCATCTGGCCGATCCTTGCCGTGTCGCGCGGGCGCAGCGACAGATTGCCCTGGCCTTTCGGGTGGCGTGCCACGTCGCGGCCCCAGCTCCAGCGGGTGATACCGATTGGCGCGAACAGCACCCTGGCGGCGTAGTCTTCCAGGTCGGTGCCGCTGGCGTTTTCCACCACTCTGCCCGCGACATATGATCCCAGCGAGTTGTAGCGATACATGCTGCCCGGCGCCGTGGCAGCCGGTATCGCACGCACGAAGGCGGCCGGGTCGGGCGCCGCATCGAGCTTGTCTTCATTGCCAGGCGACTGTTCGTCTTCATCGAAGGCGGCCAGGCCCGAACGCATGGTCAGCAAGTCGTCGAGGATGACCTTGCCTGCCGCGCTGCCGGCGACATCGGGCCAGTAGTCGCCCACCGTTTTTGTTGTCGCCAGCTGGCCGCGCGCCACGGCCGCGCCCACCAGCAGGGCGGTGATGCTCTTGCCGGCCGAGCGGATGTCGTGCAGGGTATCGGCCGTCTCGCCGTTGTAATAGCGTTCGGCCACGACGGCGCCATCGCGCAGCACGACGACGGCGCGCAAATCGCCATGGCTGTCGCGGTCCTGGGCTTGCAGGACTTGCTCCAGGGTGGCAGGGATATCTTGCGCATTGGCGGCGCAAGGCAGATACAGGGCGGTAGTCAGGATGAGGGGCAGGTGGCGCATGGGATAGGCTTCGCGGCGATGGTGGAAGTGCCAGTGTCCTCCATGTGCACCGCTTTGTCGCGCGCAAGCTGGCCGGTTCGATGAAGTTTGCATGAAGGCGCGCAGGAAGCCATGTCATTTGGCGCCGCGCCATGCAAAAAGGACAGCCGAAGCTGTCCCTGGTAATCGGCGTGGTCACGCAAGCGCAGACCCGGCGGACGCGCTCCCGTGACGTCGTTCGCGCTTATTTCGCTGGCGCTGCCGGCACTGCGGGAACGGTTTCCGCCGCTTTGGCCGCATCCGCTTTCACTTTGGCTTTGCTGGCCTTGTGATGGGCCTTGGCCTTGGTGGCTTTGGCGTCGGCCTTGGCGCTGGCCACAGCGGCTTTCGCATCGGCGGCGACGGCGGCTTCCTTGGCATCGGCTTTCACGACGGCCTTGGTTTCCTTGGCTTCAGCCTTGGCCACGGCTTTCGTGTGGGCCGCTTCCGCCTTGGCGGGAACCGATGCTGCTGGAGCGGCAGGGGTTTGGGCGAAGGCTGCGGTAGCGAACAGGCCGGCGATCAGGGTAACAATTGCTTTTTTCATGGTGCAGTCCTCGGTGGTGGTTTGTCTGGTGTGCCGGGATGATTCCCGTGTCACTGAGCAGAAAACGCGGCCCGGAAGGTAATGGTTGACCTGGTTTACACTTTCTTACAATCAGGTGATTTGAGCGACGTTAATTGAAGAAGAAGGAGAGAAAATGTAAAAAGACAGCCGAAGCTGTCTTTTTGCATGGTGCCTCCCGCCATGGCGGGATGGCGATTACTTCGCTGCTGCGGTCGCTTCAGCTTTGTCTTCGGCGGCTTTTGCCTTGGCTTTGGTGGCTTTGTGATGGGCTTTGGCCTTGGTGGCTTTGGCGTCGGCCTTGGCGCTGGCCACATCGGCTTTCGCATCGGCGGCGACGGCGGCTTCTTTCGCATCGGCTTTCACGACGGCCTTGGTTTCCTTGGCTTCCGCTTTTGCCACTTCCTTGGTGTGCTTGGCTTCGGCCTTGGCAGGCACGGCTGGCGTTTGAGCAAAGGCTGCGGTAGCGAACAAGCCGGCGATCAGAGTAGCGATTACTTTTTTCATGGTGCAGTTCCTCGAGAAGTGGGGTTGTAGTTCAGGAGATGCATTTCCCCTGTCACTGAGGCAAAAACGCGCCGTACGGCAATAGCGTTGACAGCGATTCGGGCTAATTACAAACACTTACATTTGCCGGGGCAGGTACTCTGTTAGCTGGCGTACCGCGCCAGGGACGGCAGCGGCCTAGACTCGATGCCATCGTCACCGCATGGGTCCGCCATGAAAGCCGCCTTGAAAACCTATCAAGCCAAGCGCAATTTCGCCGCCACGCCCGAGCCTGCGGATGGCGGCGAGGAAGCGGGCGAGGCGCTCACCTTCGTCATCCAGAAGCACTGGGCCAGCCGTTTGCACTATGACTTTCGCCTGGAACTGGACGGCACGATGAAAAGCTGGGCTGTGCCGAAAGGACCCAGCTACGACCCGCGCGACAAGCGCATGGCGGTGCAGGTGGAAGACCATCCGATTGCGTATGCCGGTTTTGAAGGCACGATCCCCGAAAAGCAGTATGGCGCGGGCAAGGTCATCATCTGGGACAAGGGGACGTGGCAGGCCCAGCCGGCCACGCCTGATGCGCGCAAGGCGCTGGCGGCCGGCGAACTGAAATTGACCCTGCATGGCCACAAGATGCATGGCAACTGGGTGCTGGTGCGCATGAAAGGCAAAGGCGATAAACGCAGCGCAAAGCAGCCTGCCTGGCTGCTGATCAAGGAAAAGGACGCATTTGCCCGGCCGGCACTGGAATTTTCTGTCGTGGACGAGTTTCCCGACAGCGTCAAGAACAAGGCCATGCCCAAGCGCAAGAAGAGCGCGGACCGCTCCGCAGCGCCGGATGCCGAATTGCCCGCCACCCTGTCGCCGCAGCTGGCTACCCTGGTCGATGCGCCGCCGCCAGACGCGCAGCAGTGGCTTTTCGAAGTGAAATTCGACGGTTACCGCATCCTCGCGCGTTGCGATGGCGAACGGATCAATTTGATCACGCGCAATGGCAATGACTGGACGGAAAAACTGCCGAAGCTGCGGCAGGCGCTGGAACAGTTGAGTTTGCCGCCGGGCTGGTATGACGGTGAAATCGTCGTCAACGACGCCAACGGCCACCCGGATTTTGGCGCATTGCAGCGCGCGTTCGATGCGGAAACGACCAGCGAGATCGTGTATTACCTGTTCGACGTGGCGTTTTTCGATGGCCACGATCTGCGGGGCCAGCCTGTCGAGGCGCGCAGGGCGTTGCTGGAACAGCTGCTGCAGAGCTTGCCAGCGTCGCCCCTGGTGCGCTTCAGCGCCGCGCTCGACGCGACGCCGCAGCAGATACTGGCGCACGCCTGCCGGCTGGGGCTGGAAGGCGTGATCGGCAAGCGGCGCGGTTCGCCCTACGTCACGCGGCGCTCGGGCGACTGGATCAAGCTCAAATGCGGGCTGCGCCAGGAATTCGTCATCGGCGGCTATACGGCGCCGCAGGGCGCGCGCGAAGGCATCGGTTCTCTGTTGCTGGGCGTGCATGATGACCAGGGCAGGCTGCTCTATGCGGGCAATGTGGGCAGCGGCTTCGGCGATGCCTGCCTGCGCGAATTGCGGCGCCGGCTTGACACCCTGGCAGCCGGCACGAGTCCGTTCGCAGGCAAGGCGGGCGGCGTGCGCCAGCCCGTCTGGGTCAAGCCGCAACTGGTGGCCGAAGTGAGCTTTGCGCAATGGACCAGCGGTGGCGCCGTGCGCCATGCCGTGTTTCACGGCTTGCGCGAGGATAAACAGCCAGCCGCCATCGTGCGCGAGCGGGCGCAGCGAATCGACAGGGAGAAGACGATGCAGAGCAAATCCACGCCGGACGGCGTCTTGCCGGCCAGTTTCAAGGTCAGCCATGCGGACCGGGTGATCGACCGGGACAGTGGCGCGACGAAGATCGACCTGGTGCGCTACTACGCGCTGGTGGGCAAGCTGATGCTCGTGCACTTGCGTGGGCGGCCCGTGTCGCTGGTGCGTGCGCCAGCCGGCGTGGGCGGCGAGCTGTTTTTCCAGAAGCATGCGGACACGTCCAGCATGCCCGGCGTCAAACAGCTCGATCCCGGCCTCGATCCGGAGCATGCCTGCATGCTGGAAGTGGCCAGCACACAGGGCTTATTGTCTGCGGCGCAGTGGAATGTGGTGGAATTTCACACGCAAAACGCCCTGGCCAGCGCCTATGACACGCCGAATCGCCTGGTGTTCGACCTGGACCCGGGCAAGGGCGTGGCCTGGCCCGCCATCCGCGAGGCGGCCGTATTGCTGCGTGCCTTCCTGACGGAGCTGGGACTGCCCGCCTGGCTGAAAACCAGCGGCGGCAAGGGCTTGCATGTGGTCGTGCCGATCCGCCCAAAACACGATTGGGATACGGTCAAAGCGTTTTCGCAAGCCATCGTGGCGCACATGGCGCAGCTCATTCCGCAGCGCTTCGTCCTGAAAAGCGGCCCCGCCAACCGCGTCGGCAAGATTTTCATCGATTATTTGCGCAATGGCCGAGGCGCCACCACCGTATGCGCGTGGTCTGCCCGCACGCGGTCGGGGCTGGGCATTTCCGTGCCGCTGGCCTGGGATGAGCTCGACAAACTGAAGGCGGGCGATCAGTGGAATGTGGGCAATGTCCACAGCCGTCTCGACGTGGGCAACGCGCCATGGGACGGCTACGCGCGCAGCGCGAAGGGCATCGATGCGGCGATGAAAAAGCTAGCCTTTACTCCTCCGGCTTGAACGGCAGGACGGCGCGCGCCAGCTGCAGCGCTTCCTCAATGGCCGCGTTGAGCAGGGTGATCTCGACAGGCTTGGTCAGGTAGCGAAAAAAACCCGCGGCCAGGCCATGCCGGATATCGCCCTTCATGGCGTTGGCCGTCAAGGCGATGACGGGGATGTGCGCCGTGCGCGTATCGTTGCGCAGGATGCGCTGCGCCTGGTTGCCATTCATGCCGGGCAAGTTGATATCCATCAGGATCACGTCGGGGCGGCGTTCCAGCGCCAGCGCGATACCCTGGCGGGCGTCGGTGGCCGAGATCATGCGCAGATGGGGCAGGAAGCTGACGATATCTTCCACCAGCCGCAGGCTGGCCGGATTGTCTTCCACATACAACAGCAGGGCCTGGCCGCCGGCATCGTCCCGGACGTCGCAGGCGGGCTCGGGCAGGTATTCCGGCTGCCGGTTGGCGGGCGGGGCGGTCATTGTGTCGAGTTCGATCCAGAACACGCTGCCCACGCCGACGCAGCTGTGCACGCCCATGCTGCCGCCCATCAGCTCAACCAGGCGCTTGGTGACGACCAGGCCGATGCCGGTACCTTCCTCGCTGCCTGCCTCCTGTCCCAGGCGGTTGAACGGCTGGAACAGTTCCGCCATCTGCGTCTCATCCAGTCCCTTGCCCGTGTCGCGGATGGCGATGCGCACGCGCTGCGCCCCGGGCTGCGACACTTCCAGCTCCACCTTGCCGGCCGGGCGGTTGTACTTGATGGCGTTTGACAGCAGGTTCAGCAGCACTTGCTTGAGGCGCGTATGGTCGGCCCTGAGCGTCAGCGCCTCGCAGGCTGGAAACACCAGGTGAATCTGGCGCTGCTGCGCCTGTTCTTCCACCATGACGCGCACTTCCTCGAGCAGCACGGGCAGCGCCACCGGCTCGATCGACAGGCTCAGGCTGCCTGATTCGATCTTCGCCAGGTCGAGGATTTCATTGATCAGGGTGAGCAGGTGGCGGCCCGAGGTGACGATGTTTTGCACGAAAGCGCGTTTTTGCAGCACGGTCGCGGGCAGGGCTTCATTGGCCAGCAGCTGGGCGAAGCCGAGGATGGCGTTCAGCGGCGTGCGCAATTCATGCGACATGCTGGTGAGAAAGCGGTCCTTCGCCTGGCTGGCCCGTTCCAGTTCGATTTTCTGTTCGTTCAGCGTGCGCTCGATGCGCTTGCGCTCCGTGATGTCGCGGATGGCTGACGAGACCAGCACGCCTTCCTCCGTTTCCAGCGGCGACAGGCTGATTTCGACGGGAAACTCGGTGCCATCGCGGCGCAAGCCATACAGTTCCAGGCCCGCGCCCATGGAGCGGGCGCGCGGCGCCGCGGAAAAGGACTGGCGGTGATGCGGATGATCAGTTGCATAGCGGGCCGGGATCAGCACTTCCACATTGCGCCCGAGCAACTCCGCGCGCGAGTAACCGAACAGCCGTTCCGTCTGCGAGTTGACGAGCACGATCTCGCCATCGCCGTTGACGATGACGATGGCGTCCGGCGCCGATTCAAGCAGGCCGCGGAACTTCTGCTCGGCCCGGCGGCGGTCGCTGACGTCGCGGATGGCGCTGATGACGAAGGTGCCGATTTCCGTCTGGATCGGCGACAGGCTGATTTCCACAGGGAATTCGACGTTGTCCTTGCGCAAGCCCAGCAATTCCAGGTCGGCGCCCATGGTGCGCGTACGGGGCTGGTCGAAATAGCGCGCGCGGTGCCCCACGTGCGCATGGCGCAGGCGTTGCGGCAGCAGGCTATCGATTTGCCTGCCGCTCAATTCGCCTTCCGCATAGCCGAACAGGCGCTGTGCCTGCTGGTTGGCCAGCACGATGGCGCCCGTGGCATTGACCATGATGACGCTGTCCGGCGTCGATTCGAACAGCACGCGGTAGCGCACGTCAACGAACTGGGCGTCGCGCGCCGCCTTCAGCAAGGTCGTGTCCTTCATGGTGGAAATCAGGTAGCGGTGGCCGTCCGGCGCCGCGTGGGCGGCCTGGCATGCCACGTCGACGTAGATGAGCTCATCGTCCTTGCGCCGCCGCAGCGATTCGCGGTCGTAGCTGCCGTGCAAGGCCAGCTGTTCGTCAATCAGGGAGGGTGCCTCTGCCTGTCCCGGCAAGGAGATCAGTTCCCACAGCGTGCGGCCCAGCGCTTCGTCGCTGGCATAGCCGAAGATGCGCTGCGCCCCGGCTGTCCAGCGCACGACGGCATGCTCTTCGTTCGTGATGACAACGCCGCCAGGGGCGTTGCTGAGGATAAGCTGATCGAACTCGGCATCCATTTTTTCCGCACGCATGACAGGGCTTGCCGGGTGGCAGGCCTGTGCATAACGTAGCGAGAAGCCGGATCAAAGTCAATGCATTTATATGATGGCAGAGTCTCGCTAAACGGGTGGGGTGGTTCAGGCCGCCTTGCGCCTGGCGGGCGGCGGCTTGCGGGCGGCGGACGAGGTCGCGCGCTTGCGGGCCGGCGCGGCGGACGCTTTCTTGCCCAGGCTTTGCTGCAGCAGGGCGACCAGGTCGATCACGTTGCTGCCGTGCTCTTCTGCTGGTTCGGGCGCGGGCGGCGTGATGGTCTTGGTCTGCCTGGCCTTGATTTTCTTCTTGACCAGTGCCAGCACGTCTTCGCGGTAGCTGTCGTGGTATTGCCCGGGTTCCCACGCTTCGCTCATGCCTTCCACCAGCGACAGGGCCATCTTGAGTTCCTTGTCGGAAATGCCGGCCGATTTCAGGGTGCTGCCGGGCAAGTCCAGGTCGTCTGTGGGGCGGATTTCATCGGCGTAGCGCAGGGTGTTGAGCACGATGGCGTCGCCCACGCACACGAGTGCGCACAAATGCTGCTTGGTACGCATGACCACGCTGGCGATACCCACTTTGTTCGCCTTGCGCAAGGTTTCGCGCAGCAGCGCATAGACTTTTTCGCCGCCCTTGGCGGGCAGCAAATAATACGGGTGCTCGTAAAAGGTCAGCGGCACCTCAAGCGCATCGACAAAGGTCAGTATGTCGATGGTTTGCGTGGCCTTCACATTGGCTTGCCGTAAATCTTCCTCGGACAGCACCACGTACTCATCCGTCTTGTATTCATAGCCCTTGATGATGTCGTCCCACTCGACTTCCTTGCCCGTCTTCTTGTTGTAGCGCTTGTAGCCGATGGGTGAAAAGTCGCGCCGGTCCAGCATGGACAAGTCCAGTTCATGGTCGAGACTGGCTGAAATCAGCTCGACGGGGATGTGCACAAGGCCGAAGCTGATGGCGCCTTTCCACAGTGCGCGCGCCATCGCCTAGTCCCCCACGCTGCCGGTGACGGGCAGGACGATGCCGCTGATATAGCTGGAACAGGCGGGCGAGGCCAGGAAGACGTAGGCGGGCGACAGCTCTTCCGGCTGGGCCGGGCGGCGCATGTCCGTGTCCTGGCCAAATTTCTGGATGTCCTCGGGCGACTTGTCGGCCGGGTTGAGGGGCGTCCAGACCGGCCCGGGCGCGATGGCGTTCACGCGTATGCCCTTATCCAGCAAGTTCCCAGCCAGCGCCATCGTAAACGCATGGATGGCACCCTTGGTGGTGGAATAGTCGAGCAAATGCTTCGAGCCTTGCAAACCCGTCACGGAGCCCGTGTTGATGATGGACGCGCCGCGCTGCAAGTGGGGCAGGACGGCCTTGGCCATATGAAAGTAGCCGTAGACATTGGTTTTCATGGTGAGGTCGAAGCGTTCTTCGCTCAGGTCCAGCAAGGATTCCGCATGTTCCTGGAAGGCTGCGTTGTTGACCAGCACGTCGATGTGCGCGAATTTGTCCAGCACCTGGCTGACGGCTTGCTGGCAAAAGCCCTGGTCGCGCACGTCGCCGGCAATCAACAGGCAGCTCTGGCCTTCCGCTTCCACGTAGCGCTTGGTTTCGTGGGCGTCCGCGTGTTCGTTCAGGTAAATGATGGCGACATCCGCCCCTTCGCGCGCGTACAGCACGGCCACGGCGCGGCCGATGCCCGAATCGCCGCCCGTGATGATGGCCACCATGCCGGCCAGCTTGCCGCTGCCGCAGTAGTCGGGCGCCAGGAAACGGGGTTTCAATGCCATCTGTGCTTCAAGGCCGGGCTTGTCCAGGTGCTGGGCGGGCAGGGGCGGCGTCGGCTGGTTGCGGTGGCCCGTCTGCACGGGCGGCTTGCTTGCCTTGCCTTGCTTGGTGGCATCGCGCTGCTTGTCTTCCTGATCCTGCTCCTGCTGTATGCTGCGCTGCAAGTTACCGGCGGACTGGTCCTTGTTCTCGTTCATGCTGGCCTCCCTGGAAACGAAGGTCCAGTATCGGCGCGGCAACCGCATCCAACGGTGCGCTTGCTAACAGAGTGGCGCAAACAGGCGTAAAGTTATATGATGATTGACATAAATGTGGGAGGGCAGCATGAAGGTAAGCAGGGAACAGGCAGCGCTGAACCGCGAGCGCATCGTGGAGGTGGCGGCCAAGTTGTTCCGCGAAAAGGGCTATGACGGCATCGGCGTGGCCGATTTGATGAAGAACGCGGGCCTGACGCATGGCGGTTTCTATGGCCATTTCGCGTCCAAGGAAGACTTGATGATCGAGGCGTGCCAGCATGCCCTGGAGAAATCGCTGGAAGGCTGGCAGGCAAAGGTCGCCAGCGACCCGCAGCGGGCGTTGCCGGCCATTATCGACAATTATTTGACCACCCGGCACCGCGACCAGCCCGGCGGCGGCTGCCCTGCGGCGGCCATGGGCGTCGACGTGGCGCGCATGTCGCCCGGCGCGCGTCCCGCGTTTACGGCGGCCACGCAGCAGCAGTTCGCCTTGCTGCAGGGTTTGCTGCCCGACGGCGCCCCGGAAGAGCGGCGCCAGCAGGCGATCGCCACGTTTGCCGCCATGGTGGGGGCCATGGTGCTGGCCCGTTCCGTCGATGACGAAGCCCTGTCGGCGGAAATCCTCGATGCCGTGAAGGCGCAATTGCTGCAAGAGTGAACGCGTTCCCCCTGTCAGCCGGCCTCGTCGCATGATAGGCTTCGGTTTTCAGATTTCGGGATCATCCATGCTGCTCTGGCTCAGGCAATACCGGCGTCCTCTGTTGGCCGGAGACATCACTGCCGGTATCGTTGTCGCCATGATGATGGTGCCGCAAGGCATGGCTTATGCGCTGGTGGCCGGCTTGCCGCCCGTGGTGGGCATCTATGCCAGCATCTTGCCGCCCGTGCTGTACGCCCTGTTCGGCAGCAGCATGACGCAATCGGTGGGCCCCATGGCCATCGTATCCCTGATGACGGCCGCCGCCCTGGCGCCGCTGGCCGACCCCGGCTCCTCCTTGTATATCGTCCTGGCCGCCCAGCTGGCCTTCATCAGCGGCCTCGTCCTGTTGCTGTGCGGCGTGCTGCGCCTGGGCTTCATGGCCAGTTTCCTGTCGCGCCCCGTGATCAGCGGTTTCAGCAATGGCGCCGCGATCCTGATCATCTGGGGCCAGATCACGCCCTTGCTGGGTGCCACCTGGCCCCACTGGCATACGCCCAGCCTCGTGCTTGGACTGTCCGGCCTGTTGTTCCTGTGGTTGGCCAAGCGTTATCTGTCGCGCCTGCTGCAGCGTTGCGGCCTGAACAAGGTGGCGGCCGACGTGGGCGCACGCCTGGCGCCGATGGCGCTGGTGCTGGCCGGCATCGCGCTGGTCGCCTATGGCGGCCTGGAAGCGATGGGCGTGCAGACGACGGGCCACGTGCCCAGCGGCTTGCCGGGCCTGAACCTGGCCACCTCGAGCGCCCATTGGCGCACCCTGCTGTCGCCGGCGCTCCTGATCGCCTTCATCATCTTTTTGATGAGCATGTCCGCCGCCCAGACCCTGGCGCAAAAACGCGGTGAAAAGCTGCAGACGAACCGCGAACTGCTGGGGCTGGGCGCGGCCAACGTGGCCAGCGCGCTGTCGGGCGGCTTCCCCGTCACGGGATCGATTTCCCGCTCGGCCGTCAATTTCCAGGCGGGCGCCAACACGCCCCTGGCCAGCATCATCACGGCCGGCCTGCTGGCGCTGGCGCTGGTGGCCCCCACGGGCTGGCTGGCCCTGCTGCCGCTGCCCGTTCTGGCAGCCACCATCATCTTTGCCGTCAGCAGCCTGCTGGATTGGGACACCTTGAAACTGTCGTGGCGCTACGACCGCAGCGATGCGCTGGCCCTGCTGGCGACGACGGCCGGCGTGCTGGTGCTGGGCGTGGAAGCGGGCGTGGTGATCGGCGTGCTGTTGTCGATGGGCACCCTGATCTGGCGCGCCAGCCGCCCGCACATCGCCGTGCTGGGCCGCATCCCGAATAGCGAGCACTTCCGCAACGTGGAGCGCTATGAAGCGCAAACCTTGCCCGACGTCCTGCTGCTGCGCATCGATGCGGGCCTGTTCTTCGGCAATGTCGAAGCCGTCACGGAGCGCGTGGAAGACGAGTTGCGGGGCCACCCGACGGCGCGCCATCTGGTGCTGGTGTTGTCGGCCGTCAACCAGATCGACAGCACGGCCCTGCTGGGCTTGATCGAGCTCAACAGCACACTGGCCAAGCGCGGCATCAGCCTGAACCTGGCCGAAGTAAAAGGCCCCGTGATGGACCGCCTGCGCCAGAGCAGTTTATTGCAAGACCTGAGCGGTAAGCTGTACCTGAGCACGGCGCTGGCGACGGCCGATTTAAGTGGGGAAAAAGCATGACGATGGAACTGAACCTGCACGGCGAGCCGCGCGTGGTGGATGGAATTCTTGCGCTGGAGCAAGCGCTGCATGAGGCGCGCGCGCTGGCGCAGTGCGAGCTGTGGCTGACCTTGGCCACGGACGCGGAGCAGGGCCCGGCCCTGTGCATGTTGCGCAATGGTGGCAATGCCTGGCTGATGTATCTGTCGGGGCAGGACGACCTGAGTTTTCACTCGCTGGGCGACGAGGAGGCAGACGGTGCCTGCAGCTATCTGCTGTCGAATGGCCAGGTGGACGAGTATCCCGAGGCATGGTGCGTGGACGTGGAACAATGCCAGCGTGCCTTTGCCGAGTTTTTCAGGACAGGCGGCGCGCGGCCGGCCGCCATCGCGTGGGAGGCGGATTGACATGCCGCAAACCATCATCGCTGATATCGACCGGGACTTGCTGGCCGCGCTGGATGCCAGGGCAGGTTTGCTCACGCTGCGCGCCATCCTGCTGCGTTACAAGGCCAGCGGCGTGACGGCCGCGCCAGTGGCCGCCTTGCTGCAGGAACTGCGCCCGTCTATGAAGGACAGCGCGCAGGAAGGGCCGCTGGAAGACGTGATACTGGACGCCCTCGACATGGTGACGGGCTGGTGCGGGCCGCAATTGCGGGTATGGGATGACCATGCATCCTGAAAAGTTCAAGCAGGTGGTGGGGCTGCCGTCCGCCGAACGCCATGGCTATTTCGTGCGCAAGGTGGCCGATACGCAAGAAGTGTGGGGCTTGCACCGCGATGGATGGGCCACGGCGCAAGTCGATGGCAAGGTCGCCGTCCCGTTCTGGCCGGAAGCCGCGTTTGCGCAGGCGTGCGCCAGCGGCGACTGGGAATATTTTCAGCCGCGCGCCGTCGCGCTCGGCGATTTCCTGGCCAAGTGGCTGCCCGGTATGAACAAGAATGGCCAGCTGGCTTCCGTCTTCCCTGTGCCGCAAGGCAGCGCCAGCATCGCGGCGCCGGCTGATTTACTGAGGGATTTGCAACATGAATCAGAGCAATATGAATGAGGGCAAGGAACGCCTGGATGCCTGGTACGACGGCTCGGCCATCTGCCTGATCGCAATTGGCGCGCACGGCGACCCGCTGGACCTGGGCGGCGATGAAGTGCGCGCCCTGATCGCGAAGCTGCAGCACTGCCTGGCCGAGTCCGAAGCTGCTGCGACGGGCGATTGACGGCTCAGGTGGCCGCCAGCGCCTTTTCCATCGCCACGCTGGCCAGGCTGATGCCGCTCGGGTGCGCATACGCTTGCTCGCGCAAGGCTGTAAAGCCGGCAGCCGCGTAAAACGGCACGGCATTGAGCGACGCGGACAGGTGCAGGCGCGCAATGCCGTGCCCGCGCGCCAGTTGCTCCAGCGCCGCCAGCAGGCGCTTGCCGATGCCGAGTCCCGCGCGCGAGGGGTCGACAAAGACAGCGTCTACTTCGTGTTTATCTACATCCAGCATGGCGTAGCCAGCGATGGTTTCGTTCTGCATCGCCACGATGCCGCCACCCGCAGCCAGCATGGCGGCATAAGAGTCCGGCACGGGTGAAGCCGTCCACACAGTAATTTGCTCCGCTGCATAGTGCGTGGCGCAACTGAAGCGCACAGCCACCGTGCGCAGGACCCACAGGGCGTCAATATCGTCGGGCAGGGCGGGGCGCAGGGTGATGGTCATGGCGGCTTTCCGGGCAAAAAGATCATGCTAGCGCAATAGATGACTTCACGCCAGCATGGCCTACTGCCAGGGTAGTGCATCCATCACTGCGCCGGCTTGTCCGGATCGATGTAATACGAACCCGGCGGCGCACCCGGCACTTTCACCCGGAACTTCAGGCCGGACAGCAGCTTGTCCCACAGGGCGACCGCCTCTTCGTCGGTCAGCGACGCGGCTTCGGCGGCGCCGACCATGTTGTGGGCGACTTTGGTGAACATCCTGACCTCCAGTACCGATGGATTCGCGATGTCCTTTGGTTTGCCTACCAATGCCCATTCAAAATCATGGACACCGTCGGTACGCCGTATCAGCGACTCTTCTCCTTGCCAGTGCTGGACGTTGCGTTTGCCTTCGCGTAGCACGGTTCTTTTGGGATAGCGATTGCCTTGCCGGTCTTTTGCTTGCTGAATTCGGTGAATTAAGGAAAGGGCACCTCTCACATTATTTTCGAACTCAGCAGGCGAGTAGTCACCATAAGCGTTCTTATTCGAGCTGACGGAGAACGTTACATCTGGGAAGCTTGGGAGATACAGTCCCGTATTGACTATTTCTTGTTCGTCATAAATATTGTCAAAAATGAATCCATAAGGAATACAGTTGCCGGATTCGGACGGTATCTCATCTTCTTTGCGTAGGTGTAAATTTTTTGCGCGAACTACTTGTTTTTGTTCAGCACTTTGCTTGGTCTGGCCTTCTGGGGTCGAATCTCCTATCGTAAATGTTATGTTTCCTTTTGTAATGTATGTGTTGAAATATATATCACCTTCATTTTTGGTGTATTCATTCTCAAAATACTGAATCTGCCAACTGTCTTCAATTGGACCTATGCCGTTGTAGATAATTTCCGAGGTTGGATTATTGAACTTTATTTGTTCAATATCCTCTAAAACCTGTATGTCCCTCCCTACCAATCCATCGGTTCTTATTCCAATCGTTGATGGGAGGGATGTCTCGCCAGAAATCAATTCAGCCTCTTGCGGTATGCGCAGGGCATAACGCCCAAAACATGCCAATTTCGTTTGCAGAAAGAGCACTTCAAAACGTTTAGTAAGAGCGATATTTTCTGACACGGCATTCTCCTCGATGGTACTTCGTGCTTTGCAAGGTTGAAATAATCCAAACAATGCAATGGTAGTGAAAAGAATTAATATTTTTTTTTGACTAAACATGATTAGGTCCACTTTGCGGTTTTTGCGATTTGTATGATGGAATACAGCATTGAAGCAAGTACATTGGGATTTGAATAGCTATCTTGATGTCCGTAATCAGTGCCATCTTTTACCCCGTGAATAAATAATCTTTCTTTTTTAAAGCACTTCTCTAAATTTTTTGATGGAACTGTGTCATCGCCAGCGGCGCTGGCTGGCATTAGCTTTAATCGTAATTTTCGAGTGCCAGCTTGAACAACAAGCTCATTTTTAGCATTGTCTTCAAGTAGTGTCCATTTTTCCGATGGAGGTAAATTTTGAATTTCCATAGGAACTGATAGTCCGCTGTTGAGTCCTTCAATTACTTTAAATACGACAGTCCCATAACTTAACCTCTTTGGTGAGGCGCAGTAGCTTGCAAAGGTGGTGGTGTGAAAAGTTTCTTTTATTGAGTTCAGGAATTTGAATGCATCGTTAAGCCTATACTTGACCTTCTCAAGGCCACCTCCACTTTTTTTGTCGATGTTTGCCGGATTTATCCATTTCGGATTTATCAGCCGCCACCACGCATTCGGTGGCTGCAAGTAAATAGCATCCAATGCTGTAGCGCCCTCGCGCGGCCAGCTCCACAGTTCTTTGTCTTGCTGATCTACCACCCTGAGCCATTTTTCACCGTAGACGACGCCAGGCATCATCTCCAGCGGTGCCGGAGCATTCGCCAGAATAGCGGTCGCATGGATGCCATTGATGCCAAGTACCTCTGCTTCGTATTCACCCGCAGTAGTGTCTTTTTCCTGAAAGCCGAAGCGCATGCGTTTATATGCTCCGGCGGCGCCGATGGCGGGCATAACACTGTGATAAATGCCAAGTATTGTCAGGTCCTTGTCGTTAACTATTTTTCCATAGTCGGGATGTATCAAGGTGCGGGCCAGCAGGCCACCCATGCTGTGCGTGACCAGAATGACTTCATGACACTTGAAGCCTCGCTCACGATAACCTTTGACCAGGCCTTTTAGGCGTTTGGCAATGGTCACGGCAGTGACGCCATTGCTCTGCACAAAGTTGTAGCCCATCGCGTGAACTGGATACCAGCATGCCGCGATTTTTTTCAAGTCTTCTTCAGTTATGGGATTACCTGATATGCCACCAAACGTGGAAGGGTCTTTCATCACCGACGCACTCAAGCCACTTGTGCCGCGCCAGACTGGATGCAGCTTTCCACCAAACACTATATTGTTCATATGTTTTTCAGTGTGTTGAAGCATGGAGCCATAAGCGCCATCAAACAACACTTCACTCCAGCCGCGCCATCGCGCCACCTGCGCTGGAGTTGCGAACGCTTGCGGTTTTCCTTGTACCGGACGACTGCCGGGATTGATTCTGTTCGATCCAATCAGGGGGGGAATGGGTGTCAGACTGTCAGGAACATTCTGATGTCGCATATCGGAAGCCATTGTTTCTGGCCCTTCCGCGTCAAATCGTCCATTGTTTTCTGTGTAATGGTAATATTCGACTTCTGTTTCGTTGGGGTCAAACACCAACTGACGTTGTTGAGGCGTAGCCTCTCTGAACCATCCGCCCAAACCAGTTCCGGCGGCGACATCTGCCATTCCCCCCACCCCCATCAAGTCGTCCGGTCGCCATGCTCGATTGTCTGGGCGCTCCAACCGTTTTTGTCGTGCCTTGGAGGTACGTAAGTTGCTGCCCATGACACCTGGCAGAAAAATGATCGGTATAACTTTGCCGGGGGGCTTGGCGACTTCATGGCGTGCTGTATCGCTGGTTCTGGTCATCTGCACTGCATACTCAGCCCATCCGCCCACACCCTGTGTAAATTGTCTTGGATGATTGCCGCGTTTGTTCAGCTCATCGTTATCACTCATGGCAGTTCTCCTTTGTATCGAATCACATAGCTGTCCATGCCGGTGGATTTTTGTAGGCTCGTCGAGCCGTCGTCACCGCTTTTGCCAGCCATGTTGCCGTCCTCTCGCAGTATTTCAAAAAATCGATGCCGACAGCGGGTTCGTCGGCCGCTTCCATCAACAACACTTCCTGATCAAAGCTGCTGCTTGGCCTCTCATTGAATTCCTGCGACACGCTCTTCGGCGCCAGTGTTTCCAGGTTGCCGTTAAAGAGCACGGGAGAAGAGGTGAAGAACTGCACCTTGTCGCTGATTTCCAGCATGTGGTTGGCGCCGTGCAGGCGTACACCTTTTTTGCCCTTGATGTTGACCCAGTCCGCTTCGCTGATCAGAGACAAGACTTTCTGGGCGAGGATTTCCACCTCGTCGCTGTGGGCCTGGATGGACACTTTGCCGCTGGCGGCGATCAGTTTCATGCCGGCCTTGTGCACGAACAGGCTGAAGGTCCTGGCAATGCTGGCAAACATGCTGTCGCCGCTGGCGAGTGAAATATGCTTGCTGCTGGTGAGCGCCACATGCTCGCTGGCGGCGAGGTGGATGGACTGGGCCGTGCTCAGCTCGATGCCGGCCGGGCTGGCCAGCAGCAAATGCGGTTCGGACAGTTCCGGGAAATCGCCGCCGGCGCCCTTGATTGCGGCGTTTTGCCGCTGGATGGACTCGGCGACGGCGCCTTGTTGTGCTGCGCTGTCTTGCGCGCCCGCGTCGACAGCCATGCCGGCCAAGCCTTGCTGCAGTTGACGTGCTTGCGCCAGACGGGCCTGTGTTTCGTCGAGTTGCTTGACGGAGCCGCCACCTGCCGGTGTTTCGGTGGTAATCAGCATGCCTTTGGCCGCGCGCAGGGCGCCCCAGGCGCTGCTGGCCAGTTCAAAGCCCAC
Organism: Janthinobacterium sp. MP5059B; assembly: GCF_001758645.1. Classification (NCBI taxonomy): domain Bacteria; kingdom Pseudomonadati; phylum Pseudomonadota; class Betaproteobacteria; order Burkholderiales; family Oxalobacteraceae; genus Janthinobacterium; species Janthinobacterium sp. MP5059B. The sequence continues at coordinate 233,194 of NZ_LRHX01000010.1, forward strand.
GCCGCGCGCTTCCTTGCGGCCGGCATTGTCGTCGATGCGGGTGATGTTGCCCAGCGATAGCCGGCTGTCCTGGTGTTCGCTGCGCAGCTGCGCCTGGATCGCACCCTTGGTATCGTCGAGCACGAGATGGTTGGCGCTGCGGGCGCCCAGTTCACGGCTGCGCAAGCCGGACAGGGCACGCTGCTGCGGCAGTTGCCACGGCGGCGGATTGGCGCTGTTGTAGACCACGCCGATGACGATAGGGTGGTCGATATTGCCGTCTTGAAATTGCACAACGACTTCCTGGCCCACGCGCGGCAAGGCGATGTGTCCCATTTGCGGACCCGCCATCGGCATCATGACGCGTATCCATGGCGAGCTGCGCTCATCGAATTCACCCAGACGATCCCAGTGAAACTGCAGGCGGATGCGTCCCAGTGCATCGGTATGGATTTCCTCTCCGGCCGGTCCGACCACCAGCGCCGTCTGCACACCGGCAACCACGCACGGTGTGCTGTTGTAGTCACGACCCGGCCGCCAGCGGATGTCCCGACGCACGCACACCAACTTGTTGACATAGTGGGAAGGTGTGCCAGAGCCAAGCTGATAATTATTGCTGGCGCTATGCATGACTGACAGGATCAGGTACTCGCGTTCGGCAATACTGTCTGGGCGCTCCTGGCCAGGCTGATAGCGTTTTTCCTCGGCGCTGAAATGCCCATCGAGCCGGAAACAAAGGCCGGGCTGTGCGCCACGGTGATTGCCTGCCGCCTCGAAATACTGGCGCAGATGGTCGCTTTCTTCCATGCGGCGCTGTGCCAGGGATTCCCCATCATCGACATTCTTGTAGCCATAGGCGCCCGTGTTTTCATACAGTTCGTGGGAAAATACGTCGCCTTGGCGATTCAGGGAGTAGCCGCTGGCAAGGCGCGGCTGGGGATTTTTATAGTCGAAACTGGCCAAGGTCAGCTGCCCGGAGCCAATCCGGCGCACGGCTTGCCACTGTTGCAGGCCATCGTCTTCCATGGCACCCGATTCGGCGTGAAAACGCATGGCACCATCGCCGGACGCCGTGGCGATCGTGTCCGCCAGGGTGCTGTTGTCCGCGAGCCACAGCGTATGGCCATCGGCGCGGTGTTCGTACCAGTAATGCCAGCCCAGCGCCTCCCAGCGCCGGTGCAGATGGTTGTAGTCGGTTTCATTGTGCTGATTGGCGCAGGTGATCTGTGGATCGTCGCCATGGATGCTGGTTTTCCAGTCGCGCTGTTCGTAATGGGCAAAGGTCGTCTCGGTCAGCTGCATCACGCTTTGGCCATGAAAGGACACATTGTCCTGGCGCAGCCGGGCGAAGGCCAGCCATGGTTGCAGCACCATGCGATACCACGCAAAGCCGCCATCGGCGCGCAGCAGGCAAAACTCGCCCACATAGCCATTGAAGTGGCGCAGCGTGCCATCGTCGCGCACCATGGAAATGGTCACCATGCGTCCCATCATGGCCTTGAGCGCAATATGCGCGTCATCGGACAGCAGTTCGGCCTCGAAACGAAAGTCGCGCGATACCTCTTCCATGCCGGTCAGCGAATTGACCAGCAGGATGGCGCCGGCTGGCCCATCTTCATGGGGGAAATCGATCTTCAGCAGGCGCCGTTCTTGCGCGGCGAGGTCGAAGGCCGACAGTGCCGCCTGGATGCTTGCATGCATGGCCTGCCTCCGTTACAGGGATGTGATCAGGCGGGCGCCGCAGGCGGTGGCATCGCCGTCATAGGCGTACGGCTTGCCCATGTGTTTTGCGCCGGCGCCATCCGGCGTGATCGGAAAACTGCCTTTGCACTTGGGGCAGAACGTTGTGTCGTTGGCCAGCGCCGCCGTCTTCCCCATCACGGTGCTGCCGGACGATGCGCTGGTGACCTTGCCGCCGTGATCGGTTGCGTCTCCGAGCCGGATGACGCCGCGTCCCGCATGTTTCATGCTTGCCTCGCTTTCCAGGAGTGAAGTACTCAAGCCAGTTGCAGCAAATAACGCACTTCGGCGCCGCGTACCTTGCCTTGTGCTGTCTGCAAGAACGTCGTCCAGCCCAAGCGCCGTCTTTTGGCAGGGTTGGAGCTCAGGAGCAGGGGAGTAATGCATGGCGGACTCAATATCAGCCGCACTTCATATTGCAAGTCCGGTACGCCGAACAGCGCCAGCATCTTTGCCAAAGCCGCCGCGCCTGTGCTGCGCGGCAGGAAGCGTTGCAGGCCGGCGGGATCCAGCGGACCGATATGCAGGCACACGCGCATATCCTGCCGCCACAGCCGCAGGCCAAGCGTTGCGCCGCGCGCCAGGGTAAAGTTGACACTGCCCAGCAGGCTGCGCCTATCTTTTTCAAGATAGTCCCAGCCGCCGACAAATTGTTGCAGGGTGACGGGCACGGCGCAGTATTCGGCCAGCGCGGGGCCGATTGCTTGCGCGGAGACGGGGCGGCAGCGCAGCAGACCCGCGTACCAGGCCGCGACGTCCTGCGTCATGGCATCGGGTTCGGCGCTCGGCGGCAGCGCATTGCGCCGCACGCCGGCCAGTGCCGTCAGCAATGGCCGTTGTACATCCGTTGCGTGGGTCTGCAGCGAGGATTCCAGCCGATACTTTTCCCACGCCTGGTAATACAGTGTGAGCATGCGGTGCGAAAAGATATCGAGGAAGGCCGGAACGCCGGCGTCTTTGCTCGACAAGCGGTGGCTGGCGATACGTTCCGAATGGTGCAAAGGCAAGGTACCGCCGATGCCCAGAAAGCGCATGAACGTCGGTATCAAGGTCAGCTGTTCATTGTCGTCGAGCGAGAGCTGCTCGATTTCACTGGCGGGAAAACTCAACGACAAGCTGTTTTTGAAGCGCAATACCTGGCCGAAGGCTTGCGCATGGGAGACATTCTGCCGACGTAGCCAGCACAGCAGAATACGCACCGCCTGCACGAACTGGTAGCGGTGCGGCTCGGCCAGCAAGTGGTGCATTACACCAGATTCTGCAGTCCGCTTCTTGGTTTGCATCGGATCAGCTCCTCTCCGCTTTGCAGTGACAGCACCACCAGTTCGATGAAACTGTTGATTTGCACATATAGCCCAAGGAAGTGATCGATCACCTGCACAAACAGGTGCATGCTGCTGCCGACGAACGCCCCCTCGTCAAGCGTGATGCGCACCTCAACGCCATGCGCCAGCGAGGTGCCGCGCCTGTGCCGCAGCCAGGTCGTGGTCGGCGAGTGCGACAGCGCGACGATGCCGTCGATCTGGCGTTGCGAGCTTGCCGATTGGGACAGGTCATACAGTGTCAGCATTTCGCGCAGCGCCGGCAAGCCCTCCTGGACCAGCGCGTGATGATTCAGCGTCAGGTGCGAAATCAGGCGCCAGTGCAGGCCCGCGCCCGGTGAAAAGCGTCGCGGCTGGCTGGGGCGTCGCAGCATATGCAATGCGGTTCCGCCGCCGCACGGTTGCAAGTCTCCTTGCGGTTGGCCGTATTTGAGCGACAGCGGAAGATCGCGGTTACTACATGTCAGCGACAGCGACAGGCTGGCCTTTTCATGGATCAAGGGATTGAAGTCGCCATCGACCAGCGTGATTTTCTTTTCATGGCCAGGACTTTTGATGGCCAAAGCCATGTCGTGGCGTACGACCCAGTAATGGCCTTGTTGCGCTGCGCCCTCGCCATGGCGCAGGCTGTACAGTGGACGAAATTCGGTCAGCGTGCTTTCGCCTCCCCGCTGGCGTAACAAGCGCACTGCCTCGACAGTGACGACTTCGTAGCCATGGGCATGGGTAGCATGGGCCAGCACGGAGTAGTCGGCTTTCTGCCGGGTGATGGCGATCGGCACGCCTTCCTGGCGGAAAAGATTGACCGCCGGACTGCAGCCCAGCCTTAAGTTTTCGCTGGAAATGTTGGACAACATGCGTGCCGCAGCGCAATCGGGTCGCAAACCTGCCATGCACAGATGCAGGGTAAAGCGCTGGCACCCAGGCGGCAGGGCCGCACTCAGCGTCGCGATATCGATGTCGAAGAAATTGAATTTTTCCGGATATGCAAAATACTCGCTCAGGATGCGGTAGGCCGGCTGGGAACGGGCACCGAAAGGTATCAAGGCCTCCGTGTCGGCGAAGCCGACGGGCGTCAAGGGCACGGCGGGTAAAGCAAACCATTGCACTGCGTCGATGGACACAAAAGCGCAGACTGCATGCATGAACAAGGCATCGCGCAATGCGGCGGAAAAAGAAGCTTCGCCATCGATGAAAACGCGCAGTGATGCAGGCGCTGCGTCGAGATGCCGGATGCCAATGTTCAGCGAGGAACTGGCTTGTGCTGGCAGGCGTACGCCTGGCGGCGCCTTGATCATCGTATCGAAAAACGTGCTTTCCAGTATCGATGCTCCTGTCGTCACGCCATAGGCAGTCTTGAAGCGGCAGCGCACGCCGCGCACAGGCGTCGCATCCATTTCACTGCCGGCCGGCAAGTGCAATACGCCCGCTCCAGTGGCTGGGGCGGACTGGTGAACGATGGTGCAGGATGGAAAGGGGCGCAGATAATGGGGGAACAGGGCTTCGAACAAGGCTTCGGTAAATTGCGGATAGTCGTCATCGAGCCGTTTCGAGATGCGTGCCGCCAGCATGGCAACCGATTCGATCAAGTGTTCGACGTGCGGATCTTCGCAAGACTCGCCGGACATGTGCAGTTTGCCGGCGATTCGCGGATAGCGTTCGGAGAACTCACGGCAATGTCGCCGCAGCATCACCAGCTCGCGTTCGAAATACGGCAGCAAGTCCTCCATCTCTGTTTCCTGTGTCTTTGCGGCAGAATGGCCAGTATCCGAGCGTTTGCTCAAAGATAAATTGCGTTTGCGCAAATAATTGAATAGGGTTGCTGCGCAATATCAAAGACGTCAACGCTGGCAACATCAGACTGGCAAGGCAGCATGATTCCAACGGTCAACATGGAGAACGCAATGACATTGCCATCCAAATTACTTTGGTCCGAAGGACTGGCCATCGGTCCCCAGCAGTTCCAGCAGATGGACCGCTACCATGAAGCGCGCCTGCAACGTCTGGCCTCGCTCATTAATCCGCATTTATGGGGCGTGCATGGCATCAGCTGGAATGCGGATGCATTGGCCAACAACAGCCTGCGGGCGGACGCCATGTCGCTCGTCTTTCAGGATGGCGAACTGTTTGAAGCGCCGCTTGGCGATGTATTGCCCGGTGCCGTTGACCTGTCCCAGCTGCCTTCCAGCGAACATAGTTTTACGTTTTATGCCGCGCTGCCCGCGCTGCAGGCACATGGCGGCAATTCGAGTTCTGCCGGCGCGCGCTATGTTCAGGTGGATATCGAAACTCCGGATCTGTACAGCGAAGCAGTCAGCATTGACGTGGCTTACCTGAAGAAACGCGTGTATCTGCTGTCGCAACTGGATCCCCTGAACGATTACCTTGCCATTCCGCTGATCCGCCTGTACCGCGCTGGCAACGGCGGCTTTGAAGTCGATACGTCCTTCATCCCGCCTGGCCTGACCATCAGCGCCGAGTCTTCTCTGCAGAAAATGCTCGAGTCGCTGATCGACCGCATGGGTGCGAAAGTTGAGGCGCTGTACAGCCGCCACCGTCAGCCCGGCAAAGATACGGTTGAATTTCATGGCGGGGATGTTTCCTCATTCTGGATGCTCCATACCTTGAGCACGGCCAGCGCCATGCTCAGCCATTGCGCCAGTTATCGGCGCCACCATCCCGTATATTTGTTTGAAAAATTGATGGCATTGGCCGGTGGCTTGATGACGTTTTCGAAAAAATACACACTGAGCGATTTGCCGGCGTATTGTCACGATGACGCGGCTCCCGGTTTCGGCAAGCTCGATGGCATCATTCGCGACCTGATCGATACTGTGCTGCTGTCGCGCTACTTCCCGATTGCACTGTCCAACGACATGCAACAGAACACCCACTATCACGGCTTGCTCGATGCCAAGCGGATTGACCGGCAGACCGAACTCTGTCTTGCAGTAAACGCCGATATGCCTGCGCTGGAACTGGTCGCCACAGTGCCATTGCAGTTCAAAGTTTCCTCTCCGGACACTATCGAACTATTACTGGGCCGGGCACTTCCGGGTGCCGAGTTGCGCCATATGGCCCAGGTCCCTGCCGAAGTGCCAGTGCGGCCCAATACGTATTACTTTTCGATCGATAACAAGGGCAGTATTTATGACAGCATGATCAAGGCCCAGGCGATTGCGATTTATGTGCCGTCTGGCATAAAAGGGTTGAAGCTGGAATTGTTCGGTATCAGCGGTACCGCCGCGTAACGATGGTGGGCGCTGCGAGCGGATGTCTTGTCAAAAGATTGCCCTAAGGAATAGACTTGCCCCTGCAGTTGACGTTATCATGTTTTTGTAAGTGTCGGTGGCTGAGCAGTCAGCGCATAGTTGAAACATGGTGACAGGCGGGAGTGAGCATGGGCATGGCGAATGATGCGTGATGTGCCGGGCGGCTGGCGGCCTGGCGGCGGGATGGGCAGGGCAGCGGTGCGTCGCTGTGGCCGCGCATTGCTGCTGGCGTTCTGTGTCGCCGCAGCCCCGGCCGCCGTGTCGGCTGCGCCGCCGGCCGCTGCGCCGCCGCACCAGGGCCAGCGCGTGCTGTTTCTCAACGCCTACGATTACGGCCGCGCCGGCGTGGAGTCGTACACGCGGACCTATGTGGCCGCCATGGCCGCCGCGGGCCTGGCCAGCGAAGACATCATGGTCGAGCACCTGAACCTGAATACCCAGGGCGACCCGGCGCTGCGCAACGAGATGCGTGATTTGTTGCTTTTAAGATACACCCAGATGATGGGCCGCAAGGCCGACCTGATCATCGCCATGCAGCAGCCGGCGCTCGATTTTTTATTGTCCGACCTGGCGCCGCTGGCGCGCGGCGTGCCCGTGCTGGCGATTAACACCTCGGGCAAGGCTTTGCCGGCCGGCAGCCCGGCATCCATCTGGCAGCAAAAGGCGAATGTCGATTTCCCCGGTACCCTGGCGCAAGCCATGGCGCTGTTCCCGGAGACCAAAACCATCGCCATGGCCGTCGGCGCCAGCGAGGCCGACCAGGCATTGAAGCGCAACATGCAGCAGGCGGCGCAGGCATGGCAGGGCAAGGTGGCCATGCGCTACCTCGATGACCTGACCCTGGAGCAGATGCGCGCGGCCGTGGCGCACCTGCCCGCCGATACCTTGCTGGTGGCGGGCAACGTCAACCGCGATGTGGACGGCGCCATCGCCACGCCCGTGCAGTTTGCAGGGGAACTGGCGCGGCTGGCGAACGTGCCCGCGTTCGGCATGTACAACACGAACGTGGGCAAGGGGATCCTCGGCGGCTCCATCCTGCACATCGAAGGGGCCGCGCAGCAGGTGGCGCAGATGTCGCTGGCCGTGTTGGCCGGCAAGGCGCCTGCCGCGCCGGGCGCCTTGCTGCCGCCGGTCCGCCCGGTGCCCATGTATGACTGGGAACAGCTGCAGCGCTGGGATGCGGACTTCAGCCGGCTGCCGCCGCACACCCTGTTCTTCAACCGCCCGCCGCAACTGTGGCACGAACACCGCGTCGCCGTGCTGTCGGCCGGCGCCGTGTTTCTTGCCATGGCGTGCATGCTGAGCGCCTTGCTGCTGCAGCGCCGCCGCCTGCGCCGCGCCGAGAGCGATGCGCGCGAAAGTGAGCAGCGCTTCCGCATCCTCGTCGAGCATGCGCCCGAAGCCATCGTCGTGTATGACCTGGACCTGGACCGCTTCATCGACGCCAACAGCAGCGCGCAGCGCATGCTGGGGATGTCGCGCGAAGCGCTGCTGGCGCGTGGGCCGTTCGACCTGTATACCGGCGAGCAGCCCGATGGCCTGCCGCTGGGACTGATGATGGAAGAGCATCTGCGCCGCGCCATGCTCGGTGAACCCATCCTGGTTGAACGCAATGTGCGGCGCGCCGACGGCAGCATCTTTCCCTGCGAAGTGCGGCTGGTGCGCTTGCCGATGGAAGGGCGGCGCCTGGTGCGCAGCGGCATCGTCGACATTTCCGAGCGCAAGCAAAGCGAGCAGGAGCTGCTCGGCTACCGCGACCATCTGGAAGAATTGGTGCAGCAGCGCACGGCGGCCCTGTCGGTGGCCGTCACCGAGGCCGAATCGGCGAACCGCGCGAAAAGCGTCTTCCTGGCCAACATGAGCCACGAATTGCGCACGCCCTTGAATTCCGTGATCGGCTTTTCGCAGATGATGGCCGATTCGAGCAGCATGTTCGAGGAAGAAAAGCATAACCTGGCCATCATCAACCGCGCCGGCCATCATTTGCTGACCTTGATCAACGATATCCTGGAATTGTCGAAGATCGAGGCGGGCCGCATGCAGCTGCAAGCGGGGCCCGTGGACTTGAATGGCTTGCTCGACGAGGTGCTCGAGATGGTGCGCATGCGCTCCGGCGACCAGGGCATCGCGCTGCGGCTCGAACGTGCCGGCGTGCCGCCGCTGGTGCGTCTCGATGGCGCCAAACTGCGCCAGGTGCTGTTGAATTTGCTGTCGAACGCGCTCAAGTTCATCGAGCAGGGCAGCGTGACCCTGTCGCTGGCCTGCCAGGCGGACGGCGATGGACAGGTGGCGCTGGCGTTTGCCGTGCGCGATACGGGCAGCGGCATCGCGGAAGAGGATCTGGAGCGCATCTTTGAACCGTTCGTGCAGGCCGACAGCGCCGTGGCGCAGGCTGGCACGGGACTGGGGCTGACCATTTCGCGCGAATTCGTGCGTCTGATGGGCGGCGAGCTGCGCGTCGAATCGACCCTGGGGGCCGGGTCCCGCTTCAGTTTCGAGCTGCGCGCGCCGGTGCTGCAGCAGCCGGCCATCGCGTCGCTGGCGCCGGGCCGCGTGGCGCGCCTGCCGCCAGCCCAACGCGGGCGCATGGTGCTGCTGGTCGACGATGACGATAACTGCCGCAAGCTGCTGGCCGGCTTGCTGGCGCCGCTGGGCTTCCAGCTGCAGGAGGCGGCGGGCGGCGTGCAGGCGCAAGCCATGCTGGCGGCGCAGCGCTACGACATTGTGCTCAGCGACTGGCGCATGCCGGACATGGATGGCCTGGCGCTGACGCGCTGGCTGCGCGCGCAGCCGGCGCTGGTGCAGCCGCGCCTGGTGATCATGACCGCCTCCGCCTTCGAGGAGGAAAAACAGGAAGCGCTGGCGGCCGGCGCCGACGGTTTCCTGCGCAAGCCGATCGAGCAGGAACACCTGTTCGCCATGCTGGAGCAGCAACTGGGCGTGCGCTTCCAGCGTACTGCCGCCGCGCCGCCGCGCGTGCCGGTGGCTGTCTTTGACTTGCAGCAGGCGCTGGGCCAGCTGGGCGCTGCCGAGCGGCAGGCGCTGCTCGAATCCGTGCAGGCCCTCGATCTGCGCCGTAGCGCCATCGTGCTGGCCGGCGTGGCGACCAGCCTGCCGCAGCTGGCCGCGCATATCGCCGCCATGCTGGAACAGCATCAGTACCAGCCGCTGTGCGCCTTGCTGGCGCAACTGGCGAGCGAGCCGCAGGGCGAGGACGCATGACTTTTCACTTGCCCAAAGACGCGCGCCTGGGCGGCGTGTCCATCGTGCTGGCCGTCAGCGTGGCGCTGACCTTTGTCGTCACCGCGCTGCTGCTGGTGTTTGCCGTGCTGTTTTACCAGTCCGAACGCGAGCAGCGCTGGCAGCAGCTGCATCGCAGCCTGGCCGTGAGCGCGGACCAGCTGGCCGTGGCCATCGAACTGCCATTGTGGAATCTCGATGAAAAGCAGATGCAGGCCATCATGCGCAGCATGCTGGGCAAGCGCGACCTGGTGGCCAGCTCCCTGACGCCGGGCATTGGCAAGGAAGCGCTGGTCTTGCGCCGCACTGCAAGCGGCGCCATCGACAGCTTTTCCTCGTTGTCCGCGGAGCCCGACTGGCTGGTGCAGCGGCGCCCCGTGACCATGGGCGGACAGGTCATCGGCAGCGTGGCCGTGTATGCGACGCCGGCGCTGCTGCACGCGCAGCTGCAGCAGCGCGCGCTGGGCATCGGCGCCATGATCGTGGCGCTCGACGTGATCCTGGTGGCCAGCGTCTGGCTGCTCATGTGGTGTCTGATGCTCAAACCCCTGAAGGCGATCGGCCAGTATGCGGCCGGCATCAAGGCGGGGCAGGGCGAAGCATTCGGCACGCCGCCGAAAGCCTGGTTCCTGGGCGAACTGCGCACGCTGTACCGCTCCATCCGCGACATGGTGGCACTGCTCGACAGCCGCTACCGCGCCCTGCAGCGCAGCGAGGAGCGCGTGCAGATGGCCACCGGAGCGGCCAGCATCGGCATCTGGGACTGGAACGTCATCAACGATGCCTTGCAGTGGGATGAGCAGATGTATGCGCAGTTCAAGGCCGATGCGGACAGCAGGATGGCACCCGCGGCGATCTGGCGCGCGGCGCTGATGCCCGACGACGTGCCGGCCGCCAAGGAAGCCCTGCGCGCCGCGCTGGGAGCCGGCCAGGCGTTCACGCACGAGTACCGTATCCTGTGGCCCGATGGCGCCATCCGCTACATCAAGGCCGATGCCGTGATCTTCCGCGACGGGCAGGGCCAGCCCATGCGCCTGGTGGGCTCGAACTACGACATCACGGCGCACCGCGAGGCCGAACTGGAACTGCTGCGCCACCGCCATCACCTGGAAGAACTGGTGGCCGAGCGCACGAGCGCCCTGTCGGTGGCCGTCAGCCAGGCGCAGGCGGCGAACCGCGCCAAGAGTACCTTCCTGGCGAACATGAGCCATGAACTGCGCACGCCCTTGAATTCCGTGATCGGCTTTTCGCGCCTGATGGCCGCCTCGCCCAACATGCAGGACGATGAAAAGCGCAACCTGGCCATCATCCACCGCTCCGGCAATCATCTGCTTACCCTGATCAATGAAATCCTCGAACTGTCGAAGGGCGAGGCGGGACGCCTGCACGCGCAGACGGCCGTGGCGGCGCTGGCGCCCCTGTTGCAGGAAGTGATGGACATGCTGGGCATGCGCGCCGAGCAGCAGGGCCTGGCCCTGCGCCTCGATTGCGCGGACCTGCCGGCGGCCGTGGTGCTCGACGCGACGCGCTTGCGCCAGGTGCTGCTGAACCTGATGTCGAACGCCGTCAAATTTGCCGGCGGCGGTGAAGTCACCTTGCGCGTGCGCGCTGCGCGGCGCGATGGCGATCAATGGATGCTGTCGTTTGCCGTCAGCGACACGGGCATCGGCATCGCCCCGGAGGACCAGCAGCGCATTTTTGAACCCTTCGTGCAGGCCGACAGCGCGGGACCGAAGGATGGCACGGGCCTTGGCCTGGCCATTTCGCGCGAATTCGTGCAATTGATGAAAGGCGAACTGACAGTGGAATCGATGCCGGGGCAGGGCGCCACCTTCCGTTTCAGCATACCCGCGCAGGCGGCGGAAGCGCCCGTGCAGGTGTCCGTGCCGCTGCCGGCGGCGCCGGTGCCCGAGGCGCCGCCGGCGCTGCGGGCGCGAGACTTGCAGTTGCTGGCAGGTGAAGAGCGCGCGGCCTTGCTGGTGGCGCTGCGCGAATTGAACCTGGCCAGGGTGGCGCTGCTGCTGGATGACTTGCCGCCGGCGGCTGCGCCCGTGCTGGCGCCGCTGCAAGCCATGCTCGACCAGCATCAGTACCGCCAGCTGTGCGACTTGCTGGAGAGTGAGGGTGCGCCGGCGCACGCTTGAAAAGTGTGGGCTGACAACATCGGATTCGATGAAAAGACGGGCTAAGTGCCACCGATGGATGGTGCTAAATTGCAATAAAGATTATGATGATAGTACGTAGTTCATCGCAAAGAAATGTCTTGTCCAGCGCGGCAACGGATCGCCGCGCCTCATCCAAAGCTGAGAGAACTGCTACATGCACCGCGATTTTTCGGAAGTGAACTCGAAGGGCGAAGTACTGATCGTTGAAGATACGCCGGCTTCGCTGAAGCTGTTGAGCGATTTGCTGGGCGGCGCCGGCTATGCGGTGCGCCAGGCGCCGAACGGTGAACTGGCCCTGTGGACGGCCCAGGCGCGCCCGCCGGAGCTGATCCTGCTCGACGTGCGCATGCCGGGCCTCGACGGCTTTGAAGTGTGCCGCCGCCTGAAGGAGATACCGTCCCTGCGCCAGGTGCCGGTGATCTTCCTGTCGGCCCAGTACGACACGGACGACAAGGTGCGCGGCTTCGCGCTGGGCGCCGTCGATTTCATCGCCAAGCCCTTCCAGGCCGAGGAGATACTGGCCCGCACCGATGCCCACGTGCGCCTGGCGCGGGCGCAGCTGCAGCTGGCGCAGGAGCGCGCCAACCTGGAACGGCGCGTGGCCGAACGCACGGCCGAACTGGAGCAGGTGGCCAGCACGCTGGCGCGCGAAGTGCAGATCCGCCGCGCCAATGAAGAATTGTTGCGCTTGTCCGGCCAGGTCTTCGAAGCGACGCAGGACGCCATCCTGATCACGGATCCTGCCGGCGTCATCGTCACGGCCAATCCCGCCTTTACGCGCATCACCGGCTACGCGGCGCAGGAAGTGGTGGGCACGGACATTTTGCGCCTGCACGCCGAATACACGGGCGAAGCGGTGCTGCTGGCCCTGCGCCAGGGCTTGCGCAGCAGCGGCTGCTGGTCGGGCGAGGTGCAGACGCGGCGCAGGAGCGGCGACACCTATCCCTGCCTGCTCAGCGTCTCCACCGTGCACGGGCCCGACGGCGCCGTCGTCAACTACATCGGCGTCTTCCTCGACATCAGTGAGCGCAAGGCCGAGCAGCATCTGATCGATTTCCTCTCCTACCACGACGCGTTGACGGGCTTGCCGAACCGCGTGCTGCTGCGCGAGCGCTTCGAACAGGCGCGCGCGAACGCCCTGCGCGACAGCCAGCAAGTGGTGCTGATGTGCCTGGACCTGGACCGTTTCAAGAACATCAACGATTCGCACGGCCAGGCCGTGGGCGACAAGGCGCTGCAAGTGGTGGCGCGTTTCCTGTCCGGCTGCGTGCGCGAGGGCGACACGGTGGTGCGCCAGGGCGGCGACGAATTCCAGATCCTGCTGCAGGACGATGCCCTGCTGGGGCGCACCCTGGGGCTGGCGCAAACCATCCTGGCCGGCTTGCGCGAAGAACTCAGCGTCGATGGCGAGCGCCTGGCGCTGACCACCAGCATCGGCATCGCCATGTGCCCGGCCGACGGCGACAGCCTCGACGACGTGCTGCGCCACGCCGATACGGCCCTGGTGCGCGCCAAGGAAATGGGACGCGACCATTACGCCTTCTTCACGGAGCGCATGGGCAGCGATATCCGCGCCCGCCTGGCGATGCAGCAGCAGCTGCGCGGCGCCATCGGCCGCGATGAATTCGAAGTGCACTACCAGCCGCAGATGTGCTTGCGCACGGGCGCCTTGCTGGGCGCGGAAGCCTTGCTGCGCTGGGATAATCCGGTGCTGGGCAAGGTGCCGCCCGGCCTGTTCATCGCGCTGGCAGAGGAATACGGTTCGATTACGGCCATTGGCGAATGGGTGCTCGAAAGCGTGTGCGCGCAGATCCGCGCCTGGCACGACGCGGGCCTGGGCAGCATCAAGGTGGCCGTCAATCTGTCCGGCAAGCAGTTCGCGCAAGACCGCACGGTGCCGTTCGTCGAGGCGGCCTTGCGCAAATACGGCATCGCGCCCGCCTGCCTCGGCATCGAGATCACGGAAAGCACGGTCATGGGCGATCCGGACAAGGCCGTGGCGGCCCTGACGCGCCTGAAGGATATCGGCGTGGGCATTTCGCTCGACGACTTCGGCACCGGCTATTCCAGCCTGGGCTACCTGAAGCGCTTTCCCATCGACGTGCTGAAGATCGACAAATCGTTCGTCGACGATGTCACCACCAGCAGCAGCGATGCGGCCATCGCCCGTTCCGTCATCTCGCTGGCGCACAACCTGGACATGCGCGTCATCGCCGAGGGTGTGGAAACGCGCGAGCAGGTGGATTTTTTGACGGAACACGGCTGCGACGAAATGCAGGGCTATTACTTCAGCCGCCCCCTGGCCGCGGAAGCCTTCACGGCCTTGCTGCGCGAACGGCGCACCCTGGCCGTGGCGGCGGCCTAAGCGCCGCGGTGCGGCCGATGCACCATGCCGGTGCGTTCGCTGCAGCGCGGTGCACAATTCTCACTTTTATTTCCCCTGACGCTGGCACATATCCTGCTTAGGTAATCGCTTATTTGCGCGATTGCCCCGCATGCCAGACAGTACCCCTCCAGCCATGCTTTTGCAGGCCAGCGCGCACGGCGCCTGGCAGGCGCACTTGCGCCTGGGCTTTGCGCTGCACGATGGCGTCAGCCGCCTCGTCGAGCGTACGCACAGCGGCCCCCTGCGCGTGCAAAAGCCCCTGTATCCGGAGGGCGATCGCGTCTGCCTCGCCATCATCATCCATCCGCCCGGCGGCGTGGTGGGCGGCGACCAGTTGGCCGTCGACGCCACGGTGGGCGAGGGTGCGCACGCCTTGCTCACGTCCCCGGGCGCCGCCAAGTGGTACCGCGCCAACGGCCATGTCTCGGGCCAGCACATCATGCTGCGCGCCGCCAGCGGCGCGGCCATCGAGTGGCTGCCGCAGGAGAGCATTTTCTTCGACCAGGCTTGCGTGCGCCTGCGCCATGAAGTGGAACTGGCGGCCGACGCCAGCTACATCGGCTGCGACATCGTCTGCCTGGGCCGCAGCGCCTCGGGCGAAGTTTTCAACACGGGCAGCATCAGCCAGCAGGTGCAGATCCGCCGCGGCGGCAAGCTGCTGTGGTGGGAGCAGGGCGTGCTGGCCGCCGGCGGCGCGCTGATGGCCAGCCCGCTGGGCCTGGGAGGCCACACCGTGTGCGCCACCCTGATCGCCATCGGCACGCCCGTTTCTCCCGCCGTGCTGGCGGCCGTGCGCGAGATCGCCGTGCCGGACGGCGCCGCGTTTGGCGCCACGCACATGAAATCGCTGGTGGCGGTGCGCCTGCTGTGCGGCGACAGCGAGGCGGCGCGCCGCATCATGCTGGCCGCCTGGCAGCTGCTGCGTCCCGCCATGCTGGGGCGCGACGCCGTCGTGCCCCGCATCTGGAACACTTAATCAGGAAAGAAGCGCAAGGAAAACCATGGACCTGACTCCCCGCGAAAAAGACAAGCTGCTCATTTTTACGGCCGCGCTGCTGGCCGAACGGCGCCTGGCGCGCGGCTTGAAGTTGAATTATCCGGAAGCGGTGGCCCTGATCAGCGCGGCCATCATGGAAGGGGCGCGCGATGGCAAGTCGGTGGCGCAGCTGATGTCGGACGGTACGAAGATACTCTCGCGCGCCGACGTCATGGACGGCATCGCCGAGATGATCCCCGATATCCAGGTGGAGGCGACCTTCCCTGACGGCAGCAAGCTGGTCACCGTGCACCACCCGATACCTTAACCATACAAGCGACATTACAGGAGCCGGTCATGACCCCAGGCGAATACAAATTGGAAGAAGGCGAAATCAGCTTGAATGTCGGACGCGCCACGGCCACCGTGGTAGTGGCCAACCGGGGCGACCGGCCGATCCAGGTGGGCTCGCATTTCCACTTTTTCGAAGTCAACCCGGCGTTGTCCTTCGAGCGCTGGCGCGCCTACGGCATGCGCCTCAATATCACGGCCGGTACGGCCGTGCGCTTCGAGCCGGGCCAGCAGCGCACGGTGGAACTGGTGGCGCTGGCGGGCGAGCGCAAGGTCTACGGCTTCAATGGCGAAGTGATGGGCGAACTGCAAGATACTCCACCGGGAAAGGATTGAGATGGCCAGCATTCCCCGCAGCGCGTACGCCGAAATGTTCGGCCCCACCAAGGGTGACCGCATCCGCCTGGCCGATACGGAACTGTTCATCGAGGTCGAGCATGACTACGCGATCTACGGCGAAGAGGTGAAGTTCGGCGGCGGCAAGGTGATCCGCGACGGCATGGGCCAGTCGCAGCGCTGCGCGGCCGAGGTGATGGACACCGTCATCACGAATGCCGTCATCCTCGACCACTGGGGCATCGTGAAGGCGGACATCGGCCTCAAAAACGGGCTGATCTTCGGCATCGGCAAGGCGGGCAATCCGGACATCCAGCCCGGCGTGACCCTGGCTATTGGCGGCGCCACGGAGATCATCGCCGGCGAAGGCTTGATCGTCACGGCCGGCGGCGTCGATACCCACATCCACTTCATCTGCCCGCAGCAGATCGAGGAAGCGCTGATGAGCGGCGTGACCACCATGCTAGGCGGCGGCACGGGACCGGCCGTGGGCACGGCCGCCACCACTTGCACACCGGGGCCGTGGCACTTGCACGCCATGCTGGCGGCGGCCGACGCCTTCCCGATGAACCTGGGCTTCATGGGTAAAGGTAACGTCAGCCTGCCGCTGCCGCTGGAAGAGCAGGTGCGCGCGGGCGCCATCGGCCTGAAACTGCACGAAGACTGGGGCAGCACGCCGGCCGCCATCGACAACTGCCTGTCCGTCGCGGACCGCATGGATATCCAGGTGGCGCTGCACAGCGACACCCTCAACGAAGGCGGTTTTCTCGAACACACCTTGGCCGCCTTCAAGGACCGCACCATCCACACCTTCCACACGGAAGGCGCGGGCGGCGGCCATGCTCCCGACATCATCGCCGCCGTCGGCCAGGCCAACGTGCTGCCTTCGTCGACCAATCCCACGCGGCCCTTCACCGTCAACACGCTCGACGAGCACCTGGACATGCTGATGGTGTGCCACCACCTGGACCCGGCGATTGCCGAAGACGTGGCCTTTGCCGAGTCGCGCATCCGCCGCGAAACCATCGCCGCGGAAGACATCCTGCACGACATCGGCGCCATCTCGATGATGTCGTCCGACTCGCAAGCCATGGGGCGAGTCGGCGAAGTGATCATGCGCACCTGGCAGACGGCGCACAAGATGAAGGTGCAGCGGGGGGCGCTGGCGCCCGACACGGTGCGCAGCGACAATTTCCGCGCCAAGCGCTATATCGCAAAGTACACGATCAACCCGGCCATCACGCATGGGATCTCGCACGTGGTGGGCTCGATCGAGGCGGGCAAGATCGCCGACATCGTGCTGTGGAAACCGGCCTTCTTCGGCGTCAAGCCCTCGATGATTCTAAAAGGCGGCATGATCGCGGCCGCGCAGATGGGCGACCCGAACGCCTCGATTCCCACGCCGCAGCCCGTGCATTACCGCATGATGTTCGGCGCCTTCGGCGGCGGCCTGAAAAAGTCGTTTACGTTTGTCTCGCAGGCGGCCTACGACCTCGATATCGGCCACCAGATGAAATTGAACAAATCCGTCATCGCCGTGAAAAACATGCGCGGCTTGCGCAAGCACGACATGATCCACAACAGCGCCACGCCGCACATGGAAGTGGACCCGGAAACCTACGCCGTGCGCGCCGACGGCCAGCTGCTCGTGTGCGAGGCGGCCGCCGTGCTGCCGATGGCGCAGCGCTATTTTCTATTTTAAGCGGGAGACAAGCATGCTTACCTTGCATACCAAACTGGCGGCCGACGACAAGCGCGTCGCCGTCGCCCAACTGGTGCTGCCCTACGACCAGCGCGAAAAATGCCGGCTGCGCGCCGTGCTGTCGACTGGCGACGACGTGGCCGTGTTTACCGTGCGCGGCACGGTGCTGCGCGACGGCGAGCGCCTGACGGGACCGGAAGGGCAGGTGGTGCAGATCGTCGCCGCGCGCGAACCGACCTATCTGGTGCAGTGCGCGGACGCGCACACCCTGCTGCGCTGCGCCTTCCACCTGGGGAACCGCCACACGCAGGCGCAGGTGGGCGACGGCTTCCTGCGCATCCGCAAGGACGTGGTGCTCAAGGAGATGCTGGAAGGCTTGCAGGCGAGCGTGACGGAAGAAAGCGCGCCGTTCGAGCCCGAGGCGGGCGCGTACGGCGGCGGCCACGGCCACCACGACGGCCACGGCCAGCATTTGCTGGCGCCCGTGCCGCTGCGGCAGAAAATCCACCGCCCCGGTGACACTGCATGATGCAGGCGTCCGCCCTGCTGCATTTGCTGCAGTTCGCCAGTCCGGCCTTGCCGATTGGCGCCTACAGCTATTCGCAGGGGCTGGAGGCGGTGCTCGAATCCGGCCTGGTAGTGGATGCGGCCACGGCGCGCGAGTGGATCGCCCAGCATCTGACGCAAGTGGTGGCGCGTTGGGAAGCCCCGCTGTGCTGGCGCTTGATGCAAGCGTTCGAAGCGCAGGATCTGTGCGCCGTGCAGCGCTGGAGCGAGCGTTTCATCGCTTCGCGCGACACGGCGGAATTTCGCGCCGAAACCATCCAGATGGGATATTCGCTGACCAAGTTGCTGGCCGAGCTGGGCGTGGCCGACGGCGTGCTGATCGACATGCTGCAGGGCCAGCCGGAGGTGGCCTTGCCCACGGCCTATGCCTGCGCCGTGGCGGCGCTGGCGATTCCGCGCGAAGAGGCGCTGCTGGCCATACTGTTTGCGTGGGCGGAAAACCAGGTGCTCGTCTGCGTGAAATCCGTGCCGCTGGGGCAGGTGGCGGGCCAGCGATTGCTGCTGTCGCTGCGGCCCGAGCTGGAAGCGGCGGCCCTCACGGCGCAGACGTTACCAGACGACGAGATGGGCAACTGGGCGCCCGGCCTGTCGCTGCTGTCGATGCGGCACGAAGTGCAGTACAGCCGGCTGTACCGTTCCTGAAAATTTTATGAGAGAGCAAAAAATGACATCGATCACTTCCAATCCCCTGCGCGTGGGCATCGGCGGCCCCGTCGGATCGGGCAAGACGGCCCTGTGCGAAATGCTGTGCAAGGGCATGCGCGAGCGCTACGACATGGCCGTCATCACGAATGACATCTACACCAAGGAAGACATGGAAATCCTGCTGCGCGCGAATGCCTTGCCGGCCGAGCGCCTGATGGGCGTGGAGACGGGCGGCTGCCCGCACACGGCCATCCGCGAAGACGCGTCCATCAACCTGGAAGCGATCGCGCGCATGCAGGCAGATTTTCCGAATCTCGATTTGATCCTGGTCGAATCCGGCGGGGACAATCTGGCCGCCACCTTCAGCCCGGAATTGTCGGACCTCACCATTTATGTGATCGACGTGGCCGGCGGCGAAAAGATCCCGCGCAAGGGCGGGCCCGGCATCACGCGTTCCGATTTGCTTATTATCAACAAGACGGACCTGGCGCCGTATGTGGGGGCCAATCTGGACATCATGGCGCAGGATGCCAAACGCATGCGCGGCGAGCGCCCCTTCGTGTTTACCAACCTGCGCAGCGGCGACGGCGTGCAGATCGTTATCGACTTTATCCGCGAGCAAGGTTTGCTCGATCAACCAGGCAAGGAGCTGCAATGAGCGCAAGACTGATGAAGAATACGGCCGCCGTGGCGGCGCTGTGCCTGCTGGCCTTGCCCGCCATGGCCCACCCCGGCCATGGAGAGAGCGCCGGTTTCCTGGCCGGTTTCGCCCATCCGTTCACGGGCATCGACCATTTGCTGGCCATGCTGGGCGTGGGCATCTGGGGCGGCCAGCAGCGCCGCGGCTTGGCCCAGCCCGCCACTTTCCTCGGCATGATGCTGCTGGGCGCGCTGGCCGGCATGGCGGGCATGGCGGTACCCGGGCTGGAAACGGGTATCGCCGCCACGGTGGCGCTGGTGGGACTGGCCATCGCGCTGGCGCTGGCCTTGCCGAACTGGCTGGGCATGGGATTGGTGGGCCTGTTTGCGCTGGCGCATGGCAATGCGCATGGCCAGGAATTGCCGGCCGCCTCGGCCGCGTGCGGCTTCCTGCTGGCTTCGGCCATCTTGCTGGGGGCGGGACGTTTCATCGGCCAGGTACTGGCCGAGCGCATGCTGCGTGTGGCCGGCGTGGCCCTGACGGCCGCCGGCGTGGTGCTGATGGGAATGAATTAGGCGCCGGGGCGGCGCTCGGACAGCACGATGGGCGCCGCTTTTTCAGGATGCAAGCCCTGATGGCCCGCATACACGGCGGCGATGGCGGCCATGTCGGCATCCTTGTCGCCCGTCAAGTATAAATGGTCGACGACGCCCAGCACCTTGTTCGGGTAGTCGATGTAGACCAGCAGCAAGGGCACCTTGGCGGCCAGGGCCAGGTGATAAAAGCCGCTCTTCCAGTTCGGGCGGTAGCTGCGCGTCGCTTCCGGCGTGATGGCCAGCCAGTACCAGTCGGCGGCCAGCATGCGCTCGGCCTGGCGCTGGATCGTGCCGCTGGTGGTACTGCGGTCGACGGGTTCGCCGCCCAGGTAGCGCAGCACCTTGCCCATCGGGCCGCGGAAGAGGGAATCCTTGGCCAGCCAGCGGAATGGCAGGGACAGCGCCCATTTGCCGAACAGGCCCACCATGAAATCCCAGTTGGACGTGTGCGGGTAGACGACGGCGATGCCGCGCGGTCCCGGCAGGGGACGGAAGCGCATGCGCCAGCCAAACAGGTGCAGCACGCGCAGCGCGCAGCGCTGGTGCCAGGTCGGCAAGTCGCCCGCTTTTACAAATAAATCGTCCATTGATACCCTTCAGTGACACTGTTCTTAATGGGATGGCGCTGGTGGCCATTTTCCTTGAAGCAAAAATTCTGCGCAGGCATTCTATACGGGGCTGGCGATGGCGACAAGCAGCCGAGGCCGCTATTCATGCGGTGTCGAGGCGGTTGCTGCCGCTATTTTAACGATGCTTGGTCACTGTGTCGGGCACTAAATGCGCACAATGTGGTCAAAACTTGACGCAGCGTTGATCCACCCGACATGGAGCCATGGCATGAAAAACAACATCGACGATGTAAATGGGGAGCATGTGCGAACGGACAAAGCGATGGCCGAGCTCGTCGAGCGGGGCGTCGCTTTTCATCACACCCTGGGACGGACGGTGGCGACAGCCTATTTGCGCGAACACGCGGTACCGGTCGAGGTGATACGCCGGGTCTTCAGCAGCGTGCAGGCGCGTCGTCCGGCCCGGCCGGCACGGCGCCGATGGCGCTGACGATGGGGGAGCGGCGGCGTCATTAAAAAAGCGGCGAAAACGGCGGGCGCCGCGATCGTCACGCAGTGAGTTGCGTTGGTATCGTTGCGTCCGCCGCTAGTGGGGGAGGAGCGGTGTAGTGCCGCTCAGGGAGCTCTCACGGTATTCTCAGGGAGTCTCAGGGAGCCGTTCAGGCGTGTGCCGCCAGTGCCGGGTAGTCCGTGTAGCCGGCAGCGTCCGCTGCGTACAGGGTATCCGGGTTCAGGGGATTCAATGGCGCGTCGCTGTGCAGGCGGATGGGCAGGTCGGGGTTGGCGATGAACCACAGGCCAAAGGCCACGGCATCGGCTTCACCGTTGGCCAGCAGGGCTTCGGCCGCCGCCTTGTCCATTTTCTCGTTGGCAATGTACACGCCGCCAAATTCCTGCTTCAGGTACGGGCCCAGGCGGTCGTCGCCCAGCGCTTCGCGGGCGCAGATGAAGGCGATGCCGCGTTTGCCCAGCTCGCGTGCCACATAGCCGAAAGTGGCGCGCGGGTCGGAATCGCCCATGTCGTGCGCATCGCGGCGCGGTGCCAGATGCATGCCGACCCGGTCGGCGCCCCACACGTCGATGCACGCGTCCGTCACTTCCAGCATCAAACGGGCGCGGTTTTCAACCGAGCCGCCATAGTTGTCGGTACGCAAGTTGGTGCTGTCTTGCAGGAACTGGTCGAGCAAATAACCATTGGCACCGTGGATTTCCACGCCGTCGAAACCGGCTTTTTTCGCATTCTCGGCGCCCAGGCGGTAGGCTGCCACGATGCCGGGGATCTCTTCCGTGTCCAGCGCGCGTGGCGTGACGAATTCCTGTTTCGGGCGCAGCAGGCTGACGTGGCCGGCCGGCTTGACGGCGCTGGGCGCCACGGGCAAGTCGCCATCGAGGAAGACGGGGGCGGAAATGCGGCCCACATGCCACAGTTGTAATACGATCAGGCCGCCTGCGTCATGCACTGCCTGGGTGATGTGTTTCCAGCCTTCCACCTGTTCCTCGGACCAGATGCCCGGCGTGTCGGCATAGCCCACGCCTTGGGGCGTGACGGCCGTCGCTTCCGAGATGATCATGCCGGCCGAAGCGCGCTGCGTGTAGTACTCGGTCATCAGGGCGTTGGGCACGCGGCCCGGGTTGCCGGCGCGCGAACGCGTCAGCGGCGCCATGATGATGCGGTTTTTTAGTTGCAAACTGCCAATGGTGATGGGGTCGAATAAAGTTGCCATGATTGTCCTTGTGGGTGCCGTTCAGGCGGTGTTGAGACGGGGTTGTCAAGATGAACTATGTGCTTACAAACCTTGCTGCATGTGTTCGAGAAAGGCTTCGATGGTGGCTTCATTGCGGCTGAAGAAACTCCATTGGCCCACCTTGGTGGCCGAAATCAGGCCCGCTTTCTGCAAGCTGGCCAGGTGCGCCGAGACCGTCGATTGCGACAGGTTCAGGCGGCGGTCGATCAGGCCGGCGCATACGCCCAGGTGCAGCGGGTGATCCTGCTCCTGGAAATACAGCTGCGGCTCTTTCAGCCATTGCAAAATCTGCCGGCGCACCGGATTGGCCAGCGCCTTGTGGATGGCGTCGATATCCATATTGTTTCTCCTGAACATACAATTCGCTTTTCAGCGATGTATATATCGTAGTTGTTCAATTCTAATATCGCTGTTTTACGATATGACCATCTTACGATATAAATGAAAGGCGTGCTGCCGGCGCGCGTTTTTGAACGGATTCAGGCGGGAAGGGGATTGCGCTGCAGCACGGCCGGGCCCGTCAGCACGATGCGCACCAGATCCACCTGGCGCTGGGCGCCGGCCTTGGCGGTGGCGCTCTTGATCTGCGTGCGCGCCGTGTGGATGGAAATGCGCTGGCGTTCGGCGTATTCCTGCAAGGAATAGCCGTTGACGAGCGCTTCCGTCAGGCGCGCCTCGGCCACCGTCATGCCATAGAAATTGCGCAGGGTGGCGGCCAGGGAGGTGATCAGGTCGCTGCTATCGCTGAGGAAAACGGCGATGGCGCTGGCCGAGCCGAAAGGGCTGTGCCAGGAAGGCAGGGGCGTGACGCGCAGGCGCAGCTGCTCGCCCGTCAATCCATTCAGGTTGAGCACGCCGCCGGGACCGCCTGCCGCAGTCGTGCCCGTTTGGGCCGCCTCGTGCAGCATGCGCCGCAGCGCGCCGTTGTCCGCTTCGCGCGGGCAATACAGGGGTGCGCCTTCGCGCAGATGCAGCAGCCGCGTCGCGGCCGTCATGGCCAGTGCCCGCTCGTTGGCGTACAGCAGTTGCGACGTGGCGTCGAGCAGCAGCACGCCAAACGGCAGCAATTCCAGCACCTGCGTGGAACTCTGGGACAGCACTTCCAGCCGGCGCAGCTTGCGCTGCAGGGCAAAGGCCGTTTGCAAATGCGGCATCAGGCTGCGGACCAGCGGCAGTTCGCCCGCGTCATAGGCGCCCGCCTGTTCGCGGCGCACCACGGTGACATTGGTGGAGCGCTCGGCGCGCAGTTCGACGATGGCCGCCGCCGTATAAAAGATGTCTTGCGGGCGCAGCCAGTCGTTCCAGTATTCGGTTTTCTTCAGGCAATGGTCGGGAAACAGCATGGAGCCGGTGACGACGGCGCCCTCGCGGTGCAGGGTGACGTCTTCCAGCCAGACATTGCGCGCGCCGTAATAGCTGGCAAAGCTGGCCATGGCATCCGACTCGAAGCCATAGGTGGCGGACAGGCCGCTGCCGGGCAGCTGGACGTCGACCGAGCGGTTGCTGAAATCATTGGCCCAGATCAAACCGGCGTGCGATTTCAGTTGTCGCGCAAAGGCGGCGAGGAATTGCGACCAGGCGCCATGCCGCGTGGCCGCTTCGTAGATCAGGGCAGTCAGTGCCTGGCTGGCGACGGCGAGCGATGGCGTCATTGGCGATCCTCATGGCGGCAAGCGGTGGACAAGACACATCTGGGGGCGGCCCTTGCTACGGCCGCCCGGCTTCCCTAGCGCGCTTCCAGCCAGCTTTTGCCGCCGGAGGTGCATGTGCTGAGGCTGGCGTACTGGCTGACATAGTTATAGCCGCTGCCGCAGCCGCCTTCGCCCGATTTGACGGGGCCGTAGCAAGCGCCTTCATAGCTGAGCTTACCACTGACGGTGGTGCTCTTGACACAGAAATTGTAGTTGCTTGCCGTCGTGTTGTTGGGCAAGGTGGGGCCATTGTTTTGCCCGCAGCCGAGCTCCTTGCTCACGGAGCGCGCGTAGTCGACCATTTTCTGGTACGTGCCGCCGTAATAGGTATCGGCAATGGTTTTCTGCCCCTGCTTGCAGGCGGCGACCACGCTGTCGTATCCCGAGTCCGCCTGGGCGTAGTTGCCCGATACCTGGACGCCGCAGGCGCTGGCCTGCTTGCGTTCCGTATCGCTGATCAGGTTGCTGTACTGGCAGTTTGCCGAGGTGCCGCTGGTGCCGCCGGCGCTGGTGGAACCGCTGCTGGAACCACTGCCGTCGCTGCCGCCGCCACCGCAGGCGGACAGCATGAGGCAGCCGAGCAACGTGACGGCAAAGGTGGTTGGATGTGCTTGCATGATTTCCCCTGTGGACTGTGACTTGCCACCATGTGTCTGGTGGTATTTTTGCTACAAGGAATTGTATCGGGCATGTTTTTTGGAAACATCACCCATTTGGGGTATGCGCAGGCAGTGTGGAGCGGAGCGGGCCAGGGCGGCCGGCTGGCCGCCCTGGCAGGTATCAGGCGAAGTGGAACAGCAGCAGGGCGATGACGGCAGGCACGGTTTGCAGGTAGAGGATGCGCGTCATGACGGTGGCTGCGCCCCACACGCCGGCCACGGCGATGCAGGCCAGGCCGAACACGGTGAACGCATAGGCGATGGCCGCGTCCGGGTGAAAAAAGCCCAGCGCCAGCGCGGCGACGAGAAAACCGTTGTAGCAACCCTGGTTCGACATGGCGGGACGCACGATCTCCGCCTTTTCCTTGGACAGGCCAAACACCTTGCGTCCGCGCGCATCGAACAGCACGGTTTCCAGCAGCACGATGTAGACGTGCAGCAGCAGGATGAGGGCGGTAAGGATTTGGGCCAGAAGTAGCATCATTGTTCCCGAAAGTGAATGGATGCAGCAATTATGCTGCCATCAGCATGTTTTTTGGCAACTTTCAATTGGAGCGGACGTACTAGAAAAAATGTGCTGGCGGCAAGAGTTTTCACCCAATGGTATACTTTTCCCTTTGCTCCAGTGGGGACGACCCTGCTCGATGACGGGGCTGTATGGCGGGGACGACCCTGCCGCCTCGGGAGAAAAGTATGGCGTGGATCATTCTGGTATTGGCGGGCTTGCTGGAAATCGGCTGGGCCATCGGCCTCAAATACAGTGCCGGCTTTACCCGCCTCGTGCCATCCGTATTGACCGCCATTTCCATGCTGGGCAGCGTAGTGATGCTGGGCCTGGCCTTGCGCACCTTGCCGCTGGGCACGGCCTACGCCATCTGGACGGGCATCGGCACCGTCGGCACGGCCATCTTCGGCATCATGGTGCTGGGCGAGCCGGCCAGCGCCGCGCGCATCGCCTGCATCGCCCTGATCGTTTCGGGCATCCTGGGCTTGAAACTGCTCAGCCCACAATAAAGGATGCCAGCATGAGTCTTGCCATGACGTATTTCTACCTGGCTATCGCCATCATCGCCGAGGTCATCGCCACCAGCGCCTTGAAGGCGTCCGAGGGCTTCAGTCGCTTGTGGCCCAGTGTCATCACCGTGATTGGCTACAGCATCGCCTTCTGGTGCTTGTCCCTGACCTTGAAGGTCATTCCTACCGGCATCGTGTACGCCATCTGGTCGGGCGTGGGTATCGTGCTCATTTCCGCCGTCGGCTGGTTCTGGTTCAAGCAAAGCCTCGACACGCCAGCCTTGATCGGCCTGGGGCTGATCATTGCCGGCGTGCTTGTCATTAACTTGTTTTCAAAGTCCGTCGGTCACTGATCAAAAGCTGGCAGCCACGCGTGCCAGGTAATACCACTCGGCATTCGCCGCCGCATTGACGTCCGGGAACAGGATGTAGGCGTCGAACTCGGCCGTCACGGGCGTGCCATTCGCGCGCACGCCGATCTGCTCGCCCTGTTTGACTTTGTCAAAGCTGGACCAGGTCTTGATGAAGCGGTCGCCCGCATCGAGCTTGTCGTGCACGACGACCATGTTCAGCGCTTCCATGTCGGCGTCGGCGATCGCTTCCGGCTGCGGCGCGTCGATGAAACCCAAAAAAGCCAAGGTGTTCATGATGGCGCGGTAAGCAACATCCGGCGCGGCCGGGTCCGCATGCTGGCCGCATTCCAGGGTCAAGGCGTAGCCGCCCGTCGAGCGCATGTATTCCGTCGTGCCCACACCGTAGCGCAAGACCAGGCCCACCTGGTCGCTATTGCCCAGGCGGCGCTGCACGCCCTGGCCGTACGCATGCAGCCAGCCGTCGACGAAGCGGCGCACGCCCAGGCGGCGCGCTAGCGCGCGTTCCTTTTCTTCATGTTTAAACGGTTGCAGCGGGCCATCGTTGTTGCGTGGTCCGACCATGACGAAGGGCTGGCTGTCGGCATTGAACGAGTGCAAGTCCAGCAGCACGTCATGCTGGCCCAACAGCGGGCACAGCCAATTGGCGATGCGGTCTTCGAAATCCTGCGGATTGTCGTTCGGGAACAGATTGCGGTTCAGGTTGCGGTCGCCGCTGCGCACGCCCTTGGCATAGGCCAGCGGATTGGTGATGGGCACGAAGGTGACGCTGCCGGCCACGATGGAGAGGGCGCCGCTGTCGAGTTCAGCCATCACGCGGTGAATGCCCTTGGTGCCGCAGGTTTCATTGCCGTGCACGGCGCCCGTGACGATCAGGCGCGGGCCGCTGCCCTGGCCCGTGTAGTTGATGGATTTGAAGTGGAGTGCGCTGCTCATGCTGGACATATCCTATGCTGTTGCGGGAAGGGAAAGCGGGGTCGGCATATTTTAGCGGGATTCGCCGTGGACGCCTGTAAAAAGTTGGCCATGGCGGCGTGCGGCGTGGCATGATCGGCGCCACCGTTGTTTTCCCTTGCCGATTCCATGTCCAGTACGTCCCATCCTTCCCGCCTGTACGGCCTCGATACCTTGCGCGCGCTGGCCATCGTGCTTGTCTTCATGAACCATTATTTGCTGTTCGTCAGCGAGGGTGGGGCGTTTGGTTTCTGGGGCGAAATCGGCTGGGTGGGCGTGGACCTGTTCTTTGCCCTCAGCGGTTATCTGATCGGCAACCAGATTTTTGCGGCCTTGCGCAGCGAACATGGCTTTTCCTTGCCGCGTTTCTATGCGCGGCGCTTCCTGCGCACCTTGCCCAGTTTCTATGCCGTGCTTGCCCTGTATTACTTGTGGCCCGCGTTCCGCGGCGATAGCGCGCTGCTGCCCCTGTGGAAATTCCTGACCTTTACGCAAAACATCAATCTGACGCCGGGCACGGCGTTTTCGCATGCGTGGTCCTTGTGCGTGGAGGAGCAGTTCTATGTGCTGCTGCCGGCCGTGGCCCTGGTGATCGCCGCCTGCCGCAAGTCGCTGCTGTGGGCCTGGCTGGCCGTGGCCGCCAGCTTTATCGTCGGCATGCTGGTGCGCGCCTATTTGTGGGATGAATACGTGCAAGTGCCGCGCGGCGGCCTCGGGTATTACAAGTATATTTATTACGCGTCGTGGTGCCGCTTTGACGAGCTGGTGGCGGGCGTGGCGCTGGCGCTGCTGAAAAATCACCATCCGGTCGCCTGGGCGCGCCTGACCTCTTACGGCAACCGCAGCTTGCTGGCGGGAATCGCGGGCACGGCGCTGATGTTTTATGTGTTTCTCACCGATCACTATGGCTATTGGGTGACGGTGTTCGGTTATCCGGCCCTGGCGGCCAGTTTTACCCTGCTGCTAATCGCGGCGCTCAGTCCAGCCAGCGCACTCTATACACTGCGCGTGCCGGGCGCCGCCAGCCTGGCCTTGTGGTCGTATGCGATCTATCTGCTGCACAAGCAGCTGTGCATTTTGCTGCGACCCTTGTTGCAAGACTTTGGCTACGGGCCGGATGGCCTCACAGCGATACTGGTCAGTATCGCTGTGAGCATCGTCACGGGCTGGCTCTTATATATATTGGTGGAAACGCCGTTCATGCGCTTGCGGGCGCGCTATGTTCCCGCGAATCATGCGTGACGACTACATGTCGATGACATCGAGTCCCCGTGGCGTGCCCACCAGCAATTCCAGGATGGCATGCACGCGCAGATTCGTGTCTTCATGCTCCGTGTTGTAGATCAGGGCGCGCAGGCCGGGCACGGCTTCTGTGATGTGGTCGCTGGCGTAGGCATTGATCAATAACAAGACCAGGTCCGTGGCGCCCGCGCCGGGCTGGCGCCGCAGCCGGTCGTGGATCACGTTCAGCAGCGCGCGCTGCATGCGCGGCGTGGGATTGGTGATGTAGGCGAAGACGCTCGGCGTGTTGGCGATGGCCGCGCAGATGCGCCGTTCGATCTCGTCCGGCTTCACGTCGGAGGCGATATCGAAATACGCGGCTTCCCAGCGCGTGCGCGCATATGGGTGGCCGGGCGGGAAGGAGTCGGCCGTTTCAAAACCGCAGATGCGGCTCAGGGTTTTCAGCCAGGCTAATATGGTGGAGTTCATGCCGCGATTCTAGCGGCATTCCGCGTGTGCCGGGCCATCTCCATATAAAGGGGACTGACGCCCCGGGAAATGATTAAAGTTTCCTGTAAAACAGCCCTTGTCATTCTGGGAAAGCCTCTCTATAATGCTGGTCTTCGGGGCGGTTAGTTCAGCTGGTTAGAATACTTGGTCGACATCCAAGGGGTCGGGGATTCGAATTCCTCACCGCCCACCAGAATTTGGCAGTAGATGGTTTTTAAGCTGGCGCAAGCCGCAAGCGGTCATTTGAAATACAATGATCAACAAAAGTTTTACGGGCGGTTAGTTCAGCTGGTTAGAATACTTGGTCGACATCCAAGGGGTCGGGGATTCGAATTCCTCACCGCCCACCAGAATGCAGTTAGAGAGAAAGGTAAAACCGGTTATGACACCGCGAACTACTACCAAGCTTTGGGAGTGACGCTAGTCGAACGGGTTTCCTTTGTCTCAAGAAAGTGAAAAACGCGGCTAGTCCGCGTTTTTTTGCGTCTGCGTTTTCCTTTCAGTATTTTACCCATCACATTGCAGTTTTACCTGGCGCCAGCGCCGATATGGAGATCAATATGCTTACAATCCGACTTCCCGATGGTTCCGCCCGTCAATTCGACGGCCCGGTCACCGTGGCCCAGGTTGCGGCCAATATTGGTACCGGTCTGGCCAAGGCTGCGCTGGCCGGCAAGGTCGACGGCAAACTGGTCGATACTTCCTATCTGATCGAGCAGGACGCGGAACTGGCGATTGTCACGGACAAGGACGCCGATGGCCTGGAAGTGATCCGCCACTCGACGGCCCACTTGCTGGCGTATGCCGTCAAGGAGTTGTTCCCTGACGCGCAAGTGACCATCGGTCCCGTGATCGACAACGGCTTTTACTATGATTTCGCCTACAAGCGTCCGTTCACGCCCGAAGATTTGACGGCGATCGAAAAGAAAATGGCGGAACTGGCCAAGAAGGATGAGCAAGTCACGCGCAAGGTTGTCGCGCGCGACGAAGCCATCGAATACTTCAAGGGTATCGGCGAGGCGTACAAGGCGGAGCTGATCGGCTCGATTCCCGCCGACCAGGAAGTGTCGCTGTATTCCGAAGGCAAGTTCACGGACTTGTGCCGCGGCCCCCACGTGCCATCGACGGGCAAGCTGAAAGTCTTCAAGCTGATGAAGCTGGCCGGCGCCTACTGGCGCGGCGACTCGAAAAACGAGATGCTGCAGCGTATCTATGGCACGGCCTGGGCCAAGAAGGAAGACCAGGAATTGTACCTGCACAATCTGGAAGAGGCGGAAAAGCGCGATCATCGCAAATTGGGCAAGCAGCTCGATTTCTTCCATTTCCAGGAAGAAGCGCCAGGCCTGATCTTCTGGCATCCGAAAGGCTGGTCGATCTGGCAGCAAGTCGAGCAATACATGCGCAATGTGTACCAGGTCAACGGCTACCAGGAAGTCAAGGCGCCGCAAATTCTGGACCGTGGCCTGTGGGAAAAAACCGGTCACTGGGACAATTACCGTGAAAACATGTTCATCACGGAATCGGAAAACCGCGCCTATGCGCTGAAGCCGATGAATTGCCCTGGCCATATCCAGATTTTCAACAATGGCATGCGCAGCTACCGCGACTTGCCATTGCGCTACGGCGAATTCGGTCAATGCCACCGCAATGAGCCGTCGGGCGCCTTGCACGGCATGATGCGCGTGCGCGGCTTTACGCAGGACGATGGTCACATCTTCTGCCTGGAAGAGCAGATCGCCGGCGAAGTGACGGCGTTCCACCAGCAGGCGATGGATGTGTACACGGCTTTCGGCTTCACGAATATCGATGTGAAACTGGCTTTGCGCCCGGATAACCGCATCGGTACGGAAGAGTCGTGGGATTTTGCCGAGGAATCGCTGCGTTCGGCCTTGCGCGCCTGCGGCGTGGAATGGACGGAATTGCCGGGCGAGGGCGCGTTCTACGGTCCGAAGATCGAATACCACCTGAAAGACAGCCTGGGCCGCGCATGGCAAGTGGGTACCGTGCAGATCGATCCATCCATGCCGGGCCGCCTGGGTGCGGAATACGTGGCCGTGGACAATACGCGCCAGGTGCCCATCATGCTGCACCGCGCGATCGTCGGTTCGCTGGAACGTTTCATCGGCATCCTGATCGAACACTATGCGGGCGCCATGCCGCTGTGGTTGTCGCCAGTGCAAGTGTCGGTGTTGAATATTTCCGACGCTCAAGCCGACTATGTACAGGAAGTTACAACAAAACTGCGCAAAGCGGGGCTGCGCGTACAGGCTGATTTGCGTAACGAGAAGATTACCTATAAAATACGTGAACATTCCGTACAAAAATTGCCTTACATCTTAGTGATTGGCGACAAAGAGCGGGATGCGAATACAGTGGCCGTGCGGGCGCGGGGCAATGTCGATCTGGGCGTCATGTCCGTCGATGCCCTGATTGAGCGACTCAAACATGAAGTCGACACCAAGGCCTGACGAGGAAACTCGCTGCACGACCGTCTTACAAGATTTTTAAAGGAAATTACAATAGCTACTGACAAGTCACATCGCATCAATGGCGAAATCACTGCCCCTGAAATGCGTTTAAGCGGGGTCGATAACGAGCCACTCGGTATCGTAAGTTTGGCTGAAGCCTTCCGCCTGGCGGAAGAGGCAAACGTCGACCTGGTGGAAATTGCGCCTACCGCGCAGCCACCGGTGTGCCGTTTGATGGACTACGGCAAATTTAAGTATTCGGAGCAAAAGAAAGCTCACGAAGCCAAATTGAAGCAAAAGATCATCCTCGTGAAGGAAGTCAAATTCCGTCCGGGGACTGATGATGGTGACTACAATATCAAGTTGCGTAATCTCATCAAGTTCCTCGAAGATGGCGATAAAACCAAGATCACCTTGCGTTTCCGCGGTCGTGAGATGGCGCATCAGGATATTGGCTTCCGCATGCTGGAACGTCTGAAAGCCGACCTGGAGCCGTACGGCCAGGTCGAGCAGTTCCCGAAGATGGAAGGCCGCCAAATGATCATGGTTCTTTCGCCTAAGAAGAAGAAGTAAGCTACAATAGCGTTTTACTGTGGATCGACGTGGTTTGTGCCTGCATGGGCGCGACACCAGATTCCAGGCAGAATTTGCGCGGCCCGGTCAGCAATGTCCGGGCCGCGTGAACTGTAGTGGACTCGCATCCGCTGCACAACATGTGAAAGCAGGCATCTAAGCGCAGCGTCGTGTTGCCACCTGCAATCCTGTTATAAATGGAGCTGTCCGTAAGAGGACAGATTGCTATGCCTAAAATGAAGACCAAAAGCTCCGCGAAAAAACGTTTTCGCGTGCGTCCAGGTGGAACAGTCAAGTCGGGTCACGCGTTCAAACGCCACATCCTGACCAAGAAAACCACCAAAAACAAACGTCAGTTGCGCGGTACCCGTAACATCAACGCATCGGATGTCACATCCGTCATGCGCATGATGCCGACTGCTTAATCTCACACTCAATTTAAGGAGTTACTATGCCTAGAGTAAAACGTGGGGTTACAGCTCGTGCCCGTCATAAAAAGATTCTTGTTCAAGCTAAAGGCTACCGTGGTCGCCGCAGCCGTGTATACCGTGTTGCCAAGCAAGCAGTTATGCGCGCTGGCCAATACGCTTACCGCGATCGCCGCAACAAGAAACGCGTTTTCCGCCGCCTGTGGATCGCCCGTATCAACGCCGCTTCCCGTGAGCATGGCGTAACGTACAGCGTATTCATGAACGGCTTGAAAAAAGCAAATATCGAACTGGACCGTAAAGTCCTGGCCGATATGGCTGTGATGGACAAGCCAGCATTCGCTGCGATTGTCAACGCAGTTAAAGCAAAAATCGCTGCGTAAGCATCGGTCATTGCACAACGTCATCCGTAGGGTGACGTCATAAAGAGCGGGGCAGGGGTGTGAACCTTATGCCCCGTTTCCGTTTTTGATTGTTGGACTTTAGATAAGCGAGTCCAGAATTGATGTCCAAAACAGGAAATGCCGCATGAACTCCCTAGAAGAACTCGTCGTCTCGGCCCAGGCTGACTTTATCGCCGCCGCAGACGCTGCCGCACTTGAAAACGCCAAAGCCCGCTACCTGGGCAAGACTGGCCAGATTACTGAAATGATGAAGGGCCTGGGCAAGCTGGACCCGGACGCGCGCAAGGCGCAAGGCGCCCTGATCAACGCCGTCAAAGTGCAGATCGAGGACGCGCTGACGGCGCGCCGTGATGCGCTGGCCGATGCCCAGATGCAAGGCCGTCTGAACGCCGAAGCGATCGACGTGACCCTGCCAGGCCGTGGCCGCATGCCCGGCGGCATCCATCCCGTGATGCGCACGTGGGAACGGGTCGAGGAAATCTTCCGCTCGATCGGCTTTGACGTGGCCGACGGCCCCGAAATCGAGAACGACTGGACCAACTTCACGGCGCTGAACAGCCCGGAAAACCACCCGGCCCGTTCCATGCAAGACACGTTCTACATCGACGGCAACGATACCGATGGCAAACCCTTGCTGCTGCGCACGCACACGAGCCCGATGCAGGTGCGCTACGCGCGCACGCACACGCCGCCGATCAAGGTCATCGCGCCGGGCCGCACCTACCGCGTCGACAGCGACGCCACCCATTCGCCCATGTTCCACCAGGTCGAAGGCCTGTGGATCGCCGAAGACATCAGCTTTGCCGACCTGAAGGGCGTGTACCTGAATTTCGTCAAGGCCTTCTTCGAGACGGACGATTTGCAAGTGCGCTTCCGTCCATCGTACTTCCCGTTCACGGAACCGTCGGCCGAGATCGACATCGCCTTTGGCTCCGGTCCATTGAAAGGCCGTTGGCTGGAAGTGTCGGGCGCCGGCCAGGTGCATCCGACCGTGGTGAAGAACTTTGGCCTCGATCCCGAGAAATTCATCGGTTTTGCTTTCGGCTCCGGCCTGGAACGCTTGACGATGCTGCGTTACGGCATCAACGACCTGCGCCTGTTCTATGAAGGCGATTTAAGGTTCCTGAAGCAATTCAACTAAGCGTTGTTCCGTTTGATTCATGGCGCTTGAGCGCCTGTGCGCTCGCGCTGTGAGCTTTGACCCTTTGAAGGCTTGATTATGCAATTTTCCGAAAACTGGCTCCGTACCATGGTCGATCCGAAGATGACTTCGGACGAACTGGCCCATCTGCTGACCATGTCCGGTCTCGAAGTCGAGGACGTCGATCCTGTCGCCCCGCCGTTCTCGAACGTGGTGGTGGGCCTGGTCCTGGAGATGGAAAAACATCCGAATGCGGACCGCCTGAATGTGTGCCAGGTTGATGTCGGCACGGGCACCATGCTCAACATCGTCTGCGGCGCGCCGAACGTGCGCCCGGGCTTGAAAGTCGTGTGCGCGATGGCGGGCGCCGTGCTGCCGCCTGGCGCCGATGGCAAGCCGTTTGAAATCAAGGTGGGCCAGCTGCGCGGCGTCGAGTCGCAAGGCATGCTGTGCTCCGCGCGCGAATTGAAATTGTCGGAAGAAAACGCCGGCTTGATGGAATTGCCGGACGACGCGCCGATCGGCCAGAATTTCCGCGATTACTTTGCGCTCAACGACTTGAAATTCACCATCAAGTTGACGCCGAACAAGGCGGACTGCCTGTCCGTGCTGGGCGTGGCGCGCGAAGTGTCGGCATTGACGGGCGTGCCCCTGAATGCGCCGCAGTTCCGCACCGTGCCAGTTTCCAGCGACGAAATCCTGCCCGTGAAAGTCAGCGCGCCGGACCTGTGCGGCCGTTTCACGGGTCGCGTCATCCGCGGCTTGAACGCCAAGGCAGCCACACCGGACTGGATGAAGCAGCGCCTCGAGCGCAGCGGCCAGCGTCCGTTGTCGGCACTGGTCGACATTTCCAACTATGTCATGCTGGAACTGGGCCGTCCTAGCCACGTGTTTGACCTGGCAAAGATCCACGGCAGCCTCGACGTACGTTGGGGCAAGGCGGGCGAATCCGTCAAGCTGTTAAATGGCAACACCGTCGCCGTCGACGAGTGGATCGGCGTCATTGCCGATGACCAAGAAATCGAATCGCTGGCCGGCATCATGGGCGGCGACGCCAGCTCGGTGTCGGACGATACAGACAGCATCTACCTGGAAGCGGCATTCTGGTGGCCGAACGCCATTCAAGGCCGCGCGCGCCGCTTGAATTTCTCGACCGATGCGGCACACCGCTTCGAGCGCGGCGTCGATTTCGCCACCACCGTCGAGCACATCGAGCGCATCACGGCCCTGATCGTGGAAATCTGCGGCACGCCGGCCACGACCGTCGGTCCTGTCGATGACCACGTGGTGAACTTGCCGCAGCGCCAGCCCGTGTCGATGCGCACGGCGCGCGCGCAAAAAGTCATCGGCGTGCCGCTCAACGATGAGCTGATCGCCGATATCTTCACGCGCCTGGCCCTGCCATACACCCTGGCGGACGGCGTGTTTTCCGTGACGTCGCCCAGCTACCGTTTCGACATCGAGATCGAGGAAGACCTGATCGAGGAAGTGGCGCGCGTGTACGGCTTTGAAAACATCCCGACCTTGCCGCCCGTGGCCGCGAACGTGATGCAGATTGCACCGGAAAATACCCGCTCGCTGTTTGCGGTACGTCATGAGCTGGCCGACCTGGGCTTCCAGGAAGTGGTTAACATGAGCTTTGTCGATACGGCATGGGAGCGCGATTTCTCGGGCAATACGAACCCGATCAAATTGCAGAACCCGATCGCCAGCCAGATGAGCGTGATGCGTTCCTCGCTGATCGGCAGCCTGATCGCCAATGTGCGCTACAACCTGAACCGCAAGACGAACCGCGTGCGCATCTTCGAAGTGGGCGCCATCTACCAGCGCGACGACAGCGTGGAAAACGGCCCCTTGTCGGTGGCTGGCTACGCCCAGCCGAAGCGCGTGGCGGCCATGGCCTATGGCGCGGTTGCCGACGAGCAGTGGGGCCAGGCTGCGCGCACGGTCGACTTCTTCGACGTGAAGGCGGACCTGGAAGCGCTGTTTGCACCGCTGGTCCTGCGTTTCACCAAGGCGGAACATCCGGCCCTGCATCCGGGCCGTTCGGCCAATGTGGAGCTCGATGGCAAGGTCATCGGTTTCATCGGCGAATTGCACCCGCGCTGGATGCAAAAGTACGACTTGCCGCTGGCTCCCGTGCTGTTCGAAGTCGACGCCGCTGCCTTGACGCAACGAGTCGTGCCGGCGTACCAGGAAATCTCGAAATTCCCTGGCGCCAGCCGCGACTTGGCCGTGGTCGTCAAGCAATCGGTGGCCGTGCAGGATCTGCTCGACAGCTTCCATGCCGCCGCCAAGTCGAGCCAGGCAGCGCGTATCGTGCAAGCCATTGTTTTATTTGATGAATATCGTGGAAAAGGGCTGGAAGTGGATGAAAAAAGCCTTGCTTTCCGGATTAGCTTGCAAGATACTCAAAACACCCTGCAAGACGATGTCGTCGACGGCCTGATGGCTGTCCTGATCGATGCGGCCAAGCAGGGCCACGACGCGAAACTGCGTTCGTAATTACCGGACGGCCGTCGCCTTGCGTGACGGCCTTTCCGTCGTCAACCGTAGACGAGCTTGCCATGTGGCAGGCTCGGGCGCACAGAAAAGGCAGGGCAGGAAAATTAATAACAGCGACGTTGATTCCGCCGTACTGCAATCCGCACTGGCCGCCGATTTGCATCGGGCCATGCTGGTTGCCAAAGTGCGCCAGGAAGCGGAAAAAGATTTACCCACCTTGACCAAGGCGGAACTGGCCGAACTGTTGTTCGAGCAAGTGGGCCTGAACAAGCGCGAAGCGAAGGATATGGTCGAGACCTTCTTCGACGAGATTCGCAATGCGCTCGAGCGTGGCGAGGCCGTCAAGCTGTCCGGTTTCGGCAATTTCCAGTTGCGCGACAAGCCGCAGCGGCCCGGCCGCAATCCGAAGACGGGCGAAGAGATTCCCATCACGGCGCGTCGTGTCGTGACCTTTCATGCGAGCCAGAAGCTGAAAAGCATGGTCGAAGAGACCAGTCCGCTGGCACGTGCTGCCTGAGTGAGTGGCGATGAACGAGCGCATCAGTAAAACCGAGTTGATCGCCTTGCCGCCCATTCCGGCGAAACGCTATTTCACGATCGGCGAAGTGAGCGAATTGTGCGGCGTCAAACCGCACGTGTTGCGCTACTGGGAGCAGGAGTTTTCCCAGCTCAAGCCGGTCAAACGACGTGGCAACCGCCGTTATTATCAGCACCATGAGGTGCTGCTGATACGCCGCATCCGCGAATTGCTGTACGAGCAGGGCTTTACCATCAGCGGCGCGCGAAACAAGCTCGACAGCCGTGGCGCATCGCATGCCATCCTTGACGAGTTGCCAGTGCTGCCGGCCATGCCCGTTGTGCCGCAGGAAGCGCCGCTGGACCGCGTGTGGATACGCAATGAATTAATTGCGATTTTAAACTTGCTAAAATAAGATTTGTACCAATATAGGTGGGGTTGTCCGGTAGCAGTTGATTAAGTTGACTATACTGCATGGGCGCTCCGTCTTGGCGTTGACGCTACCGTACGGCGCGCCATATTTTGAATATAATGTTAATGTTGCGTTTTTGTTAGTGACGCTAAGCCGGAGCAGCGTTCAGGTTCCGGTAGTCTTTCCCAGGCCAGGAAAATTTAAGGGGAAACAATGATACGCGTTGCCATTTGTGATGATCACCAAATAGTACGAGCTGGATTCAAACAGATTTTTTCGTCGTCAAGCGATTTCAGTGTGGTGGCGGAAGCCGGTACGGGGCGTGAAGCCCTCGATATCGCCCGCCGCGAAATTTGCGATGTATTGTTGCTCGATATAGCCATGCCCGATCAGAGCGGCATCGATACCTTGCGCACGATCCGCCAGGGCCAGCCGGAATTGCCCGTGCTGATCCTCAGCGGCTATCCCGCGCAGCAATACGCGCTGAACCTGTTCAAGATGGGCGCGAATGGCTATCTGAACAAGGAATGCGAAGCCGACGAGCTGATGACGGCCGTGCGCACCGTTTTCCAGGGGCGCCGCTACGTCAGCTCCACCGTCGGTGAATTGCTGGCGCAGT
The DNA here is from genome assembly GCF_001758645.1 of Janthinobacterium sp. MP5059B. NCBI lineage: Bacteria > Pseudomonadati > Pseudomonadota > Betaproteobacteria > Burkholderiales > Oxalobacteraceae > Janthinobacterium > Janthinobacterium sp. MP5059B. The sequence continues at coordinate 270,912 of NZ_LRHX01000010.1, forward strand.
CGTTCGACCGCGACACGAATGCCGCCCTGCATACGGAATTGTCGGACCGCGAGTTCCAGGTCTTCCTGCGCCTGGCGCGTGGCGCCACCGTGTCCGATATCGGTGTGGCCTTGTCGCTGAGCATCAAGACGGTGAGTACCTACCGTACGCGCATCATGGAAAAAATGGGCTTGCAATCGAACAGCGACTTGACCTATTACGCAATGAAAAACAATTTGCTTGACTAGCGCTGCGGTGCGATCATGGAAACATGATCGCTCAGCCAGCTGGCCAGCACGACTTGTGCAGTGCAGCAGTTTGTGGCGAGGACTATAATTGGCCGGCGCCGGCGCTCTCTCCCGCGCCGAACCTTGCTAAGGATGCACATCAGGATGTATTTCACCGCTGAACCGGCCCCGAATCACCGCCTGCCCCTGTACAAGACGATCCTGTGCGTGACGTGCGCCTTGTTGCTTGTACTTAATGGTTTCAGTCTCTTTCATAACCTGCAGTCGCTGAAGGGCACGAATGCCTTGCTCAGCCAGAGCGCCCGCGTGGCGGACCGCCTGCAGTATTTGAACGTGCTCGTGCTCGATGCGGAAAGCAGCTTGCGCGGCTATTTCATTTCCGGCTCCGAAACCTATCTGGGGCCGTCGAAGACGGCTACCACCGAAATTGAAAACGAATTCAATGAGCTGCAGACTTTGCTCGCGGGCAGTCCCACCCAGCTGAAAAACCTGGGTCAGCTGAAAAGCTTGATCCGCCGCAAGATGTCGATGCTGCAAGAGTCGATCGAGGTCTACAGGCAGGGTGGGCTGGCCGAGATCGTCAACATTTCCCGCGTGACCGATGACCGCGCCACCATGGACGAGATCCGCCTGCAGGTGGTGATCATGACGCGCGAGCAGAATGAAGCGCTGTCGTCCGGCAGCGCCGCCTTTTACCATGAGTACCAGAAAGCCGTGCTGCTCGGCATCGGCATCAATGCCCTGGCCATCCTCGTGCTGATCATGTTTTACCAGCTGGTGCGGCGCAGCTTCCAGAACCGCGCGGCCGTCGAGTATGCGCTGCAAAATGCCAACGACAATCTCGAATCGACGGTCAGCAAGCGCACGGAGCAGCTATCCGTGCTGTCGCGCCATTTGATCAGCGTCAACGAAGTGGAAAAGGCGCGCCTGGCGCGCGAATTGCATGATGAGCTGGGCGCCAACTTGACCTCGATCAGCATGGACCTGGGCGCCGTTACGCAGCAGCTGGCGCACACGCAGCCGGAACTGGCCGCGCAACTACGGCGCGCCAAGGCAACCTTGCTGGAAACGGTGGAACTGAAGCGCCGCATCGTCGAGGATTTGCGCCCGAGCCTGCTGGACAACCTGGGCCTGTGCGCCGCCATCGAAAGCTATTGCGAGGATTTTACGCGCATGAGTTCCGTGCGCTGCGAAACGGACGTGGCCATCAATATCGACAACCGCGAAGCCACCCTGACGATTGCCCTGTTCCGCATCGTGCAGGAATCGCTGACGAACATCCTGAAATATGCGCGCGCCGGCATGGTCAGCGTGACATTGAAACGCAACGAGCATGGCCTGGTGCTGCGCGTGATCGATGACGGCATCGGCATCACGGAAGATGCCTTGCAAAAACCCATGTCGCACGGCTTGCTGGGCATGCGCGAACGGGCTTTGTTGCTGGGCGGCACTCTCACCGTGCGCCAGGGGCCGGAAGGCAAGGGGACCTGTGTGGAAGCCGTGATTCCCCTGCCGCTGACGCCGGAGCCGGAAGATATCGATGCGGATGCCGAAGCCTAATTGAGGTTGAGGTTGCGGCAAAAAAAATGGCCGGGCATGCAGCCCGGCCATTTTTTTATCCATGCCGCCGGATCCGCGGCAGCTTCCCATCAGCAGCGCGATACGTCGCGCAGCAAACGGTCGTATTCCGTCTTGGCCACTTTGTAGCACTCGCCCGCATAGCATTCCAGGCCGGCGCGGTCCAGCACCGTGATATTGCCGCGGCGATAGTGGATCAAGCCTTCTTCCTGCAGCTTGCCGGCGGCTGCCGTGATGCTTTCGCGGCGCACGCCCAGCATGATGGAGATCAGCTCTTGCGTGACTTTCAATTCATTCGATGGCGAACGGTCCAGGCGGTCCAGCAGCCAGCGGCACAGCTTTTGCTCGATCGAGCTGTGGCGGCCGCCGACGGCGTTCTGCGCCATTTGCGCAAACAGGGCGTTGGTGTAGCGCATCAGCAACTGGGGCAGGGCACCGCCTTGATTGAAGGCATCGCGCAAGCTTTGCGTTTTCAGGCGGTAGCCGTAGCCGGCGCTTTGCACGACAGCCGTGCACATGGCGCGCTCGCCTGCCAGCAGCGAGGCACCGGCCACGCCTTCATGGCCGACAACGGCGATTTCCGTCGTGGCGCCGTCTTCCATTACATACAGCAAGGAAATGATGGCGGTGGTAGGGAAGTAGCTGTATTCCAAGTTGTTACCGTAGGCATACAGTTCCTTGCCGAAAGGCAGTTCGACCAGTTCCAGGTCTTCGAACAGCGATTCGAGCGCGGCGCGCGGCAGGGCGGCCAGCAATTCATTCTGTTGTGCACTGCTGAGGCTAACCCGCGACGCAAGCTTGATTTCCCGACCGGCCGCCGGCATGGCGCGCGGCAGCAACTGGTTCTTCTGGACCGGGGCGATAAGTTGAGTATGGCTCATAGTATTCCTCACAGGCTTTTTACATCGGAGTGCGACTGCCGCGTTGCTGGTCAAAAAAACTGCCGTACTCATGTGGTAACGGCGTTTTTGTCGACCGCGCGGTGCAGATCGCGATGTAGCTACTTTAAAAGCTTATGTAAGTGGCGAACATAAGATTAGCAGTCGCCACTTTGTAGTCTCCATTGAGGCGAAATTGTAGTCCTTGTCCTACGTGCACACTTTTGACTAGCTAGCCTTGCGCCGTTCCGCGCGATTTTGTGATATGACGCGCGGCTTGTTGGCGCTCCACAGGCCGGCCGGACGCACGCTGGGCAAGCCGTCGCGCACGGTTGCGGCAGGTGTCTGGCGCACGTTTGGCGCCTCGTGTTCCCCCAGGCGGAAGCGGCTGACGGCCTGCGTCAGCGCTTCGCCTTCCTGGTGCAGGCGCTGCGAACCGGCGCGCGCCTCGTCGACCAGGCCTGCGTTCTGGCGCGTCATGTCGTCGATTTGTGCCAGCGCGCCGTTGATGCGGGCGATTTCGCCATTCTGCTCGGCGCCGGCGCTGCTGATGCGCCCGATGACGACAGACACCTGCTGCACGGCATCGACGACCTGGCGCATGGTGCTGCCGGCCGCATTGACCAGGTCGCCGCCCGCATCCACCGTGGCGACGGAATCGCCGATCAGGCGCTTGATCTGCTGCGCCGCCTCGCTGGAGCGCTGCGCCAGGCTGCGCACCTCGGACGCGACGACGGCAAAGCCGCGTCCCTGCTCGCCCGCGCGGGCCGCTTCCACTGCCGCGTTCAGGGCCAGGATATTCGTCTGGAAGGCGATGCCGTTGATGACGCCGATGATGTCGACGATCTTGTGCGAGCTGGCCTTGATCGAGGCCATGGTCTCGACCACGGCGCTGACGGTCTCGCCGCCGCGCAGGGCCACTTCGGCGGCCGAGGCCACCAGGGTGCGCCCCTGTCCTACGTGGGCTTCGTTGCGGCCCACGGTGGCCGTCAGCTCGCGCATCGAGTCCACGGTGGCGCCCAGCGCATCCGCTTGCGTGGCCGTATGGCCGGACAGGGCCGCGTTGCCCTGCGCGATATCGGCGCCGGCCGCGGCGATGACGGCCGCGCCGCCGCGGATTTCCTGCACCAGGGTGGCCAGGCCGTGCGTCATGGCGCCGAAGTCGCGCACCAGGTCGCCGATCTCATCGTGCGCCTGCGAGGTAATGCGCTGCGACAGGTCGCCCGCCGCCGCGGCGCCGACGGCCACGCGCAATTGCGTCACGTCGCGCACGAAGGCGGCATAGAAGCCTGCGCACAGGTAGGCGGCGGCCAGCAGCACCAGCAGCATGGCCGCCAGGATCAGGCTGCGGCGCGCCTCGTCGCGGGCGATGCGCTGCGCCAGCAAGCCGTCCAGGGCGGTGGCCGAGGTGCCGGACAGCGCGTGCAGAGTATCGATCGCCTGCATGCCGGCCGCATGGAATTGCGCGCCCGAGGTCTGGTCGTAGGAATTCGTCACTTCATTCTTCGTGCGTTCGAGGAAGGCCAGCGCGGCCGGCACGGCTTTCAGGGCTGGCTGCAGGCTGACGCGCAGTTCCGGCTTGGCGGCGATGATTTCGTCGAAGCGGGCCGGCAGGCGTTCCAGTTCGTGGCGCGCGATCAGGGCGTTGGCGTTGACGAGCTGATCTTCATTCGCCTCGAACAGGCCCGTGTCGATATAGGCGGCGCCGCGCCCGCCGATGTCCGACAAGCTTTCGGCCAGGTCGGGCAGGGTGGCGGTGAAAACTGCGCTCAGGTGGTTGGCGCCCGCGTCCGGGTCCAGGCTCAGGTGCGAACGGTCGGCCACCAGCTGGCCCAGCTTGGCGGCCTGGCGCAGCAGCGCCGTGTGCGCCGCGTAGCTGTCGCGCGCCGCGAGGCCCGCCTGGCGGCCCAGCAGGGCTTGCCACTGCTTCGTCAGTTCGGCCGCCTGGGGCAGGCCTGCGCCGGCCGGCAAGCGCGCCAGGGCGCCCAGCGCGGCCGTGATGCGCGCGTTCAGGGCCGTGTTGTCCATGCCCGCCTTGCCGCTCAGGCGCAAGTGCTCGAGGCCGCGCCGCTGTTGCAGCAGACGCGTGCCTTCCTGCAACTGGCGTACATAGGCCACGCCCCGCTGCGCATCCTGCGCCTGGGCCAGCGATTTGCCCAGCTCCGAGATCAGCAGGGTGGTCGCCAGCGCCAGCGGCAGCAGGAAGACCAGGCAGACAAGCATGAATTTGGGCAGCAGGCGCAAGCGCTGCATGAGTCGGATGGCGGGGGTGAGGAGCATTTTCATCGGGTTTCCAGGAAAGAGTGGCAACATTTCTGCAGTGCAATGTTGCCTGCGGATTGTGACCCCTTGATGAAGTGGGCGATTTTGCCGTTCGCCAGAGTGAAGCAGTTCACACGGAAGGCCGATCCTTCTGTAAAATCGAGGGTTTTTTGCGAGGGCCATATTATGGTCACCAATATGGCCAACGAGAACGACATCAACACCCCCGATTCCAGCGACAGCGCAGCCGATTCCGCCAGCACTGCCGTCAGCAGCAAGGCGCCGGCCGTGATCGCGCGCGAAGTGCAGCGCCGCCGCACCTTCGGCATCATTTCCCACCCGGATGCGGGTAAAACCACGCTGACGGAAAAACTGCTGCTGTTCTCGGGCGCGATCCAGATGGCCGGTACCGTCAAGGCCCGCAAATCGGGCCGCCACGCGACGTCGGACTGGATGGAGATCGAGAAGCAGCGCGGCATTTCCGTCGCTTCCTCGGTGATGCAGTTCGAATTCCGCGACCACGTCGTCAACCTGCTCGACACCCCGGGCCACCAGGACTTCTCGGAAGATACCTACCGCGTGCTGACGGCGGTCGACTCGGCGCTGATGGTGATCGATGCGGCCAAGGGCGTGGAAGCGCAGACGATCAAGCTGCTGGCAGTCTGCCGCATGCGCAATACGCCGATCGTCACCTTCATGAACAAGATGGACCGCGAGACGCGCGATCCGCTGGACCTGCTCGACGAACTCGAGTCGGTGCTGAAGATCCAGTGCGCGCCGGTCACCTGGCCTATCGGCATGGGCAAGAACTTCCGCGGCGTGTACCACCTGCTGAACGACGAGATCATGCTGTTCAAGGCCGGTGAAGAAAAGGCCGATGGCGCCTTTGAAATCATCAAGGGCATCGACAACCCGCGCCTGCAGGAGATGTTCCCGCTGGAGATGGACCAGTTGCGCATGGAAGTGGAACTGGTGCACGGCGCGTCGAATCCGTTCAACCTGGAGGAATTCCTCTCCGGCGTGCAGACGCCCGTGTTCTTCGGTTCGGCCATCAACAACTTCGGCGTGCGCGAGATTCTCTCCGCGCTGGTCGACTGGGCGCCGGCGCCGCGCGAGCGCGACGCCACCGTGCGTTCGGTGGCTCCGTCCGAGCAGCCGTTTACCGGTTTCGTCTTCAAGATCCAGGCGAACATGGACCCTGCCCACCGCGACCGCATCGCCTTTTTGCGCGTGTGCTCGGGACGTTTCGAGCGCGGCATGAAGGTCAAGCATTTGCGCCTGGGGCGCGAGATCAAGGTGTCGAACGTGGTGACCTTCATGGCCTCCTCGCGCGAACAGGTGGAAGAAGCGTACGCGGGCGACATCATCGGCTTGCCGAACCACGGCAACATGCAGATCGGCGACAGTTTTTCCGAAGGCGAGATGCTGACCTTTACGGGCATCCCGTACTTCGCGCCGGACTTCTTCCGCTCCGTGCGCATCCGTAATCCGCTGAAGATCAAGCAGCTGCACAAGGGCTTGCAGCAGCTGGGCGAAGAGGGCGCGGTGCAGGTCTTCAAACCGGTGCAGGGCGGCGAACTGGTACTGGGCGCCGTCGGCGTGCTGCAGTTCGAAGTGGTGGCCAGCCGTTTGCTCAACGAGTATGGCGTCGACGCCGTGTTTGAAGGCACCAGCATCAGCAGCGCCCGCTGGGTCAGCTGCGACGACAAGCGCATCCTGCAGGATTTCGAAAACGCGCTGGGCCACAACGTGGCCTACGATGCGGCAGGCAACATGGCCTACCTGGCCACGTCGGGCGTGAACCTGCGCCTGACGGAAGAGCGCTGGCCGAAATTGACATTCCACGCCACGCGCGAGCATTCGGCCAAGCTGGCCTGATGTAGCATTGGCGGCGTCGGCTGACGCGCTTTGCGCTAACCCGACCTACGTCTTGTAGCGCCGGATGACGCGCCATGCGCTAATCCGGCCTACCCGTTTATGGCGTAGGTCGGATTAGCGCGGCCACGCCGTGCGTAATCCGACACCCTTGTTGGCAGCAATTCAAGCCGGCAGGATCGTGCGCGTACTCCAGTCGCGCCGTTCCAGCAGCAGCGCCGTCAACTGCGCCGCCGTCATCGGACGCGCGAAGAAAAAGCCCTGCACGTTGTCGCAGCCGGCTTTTCTCAGAAACTCCACCTGCCGCAAGGTTTCCACCCCTTCTGCCACCACTTTCAGGTGCAGGCTGTGCGCCATGGCGATGATGGCCGTGACGATGGCTTCTCCCTCGCCGGGCAGGTCGTGCACGAAGCTGCGGTCGATTTTCAGCTGGTCGATGGGCAGGCGCTTCAGGTACGACATCGACGAATAGCCGGTGCCGAAATCGTCGATCGACAGGTGGATGCCAGTTTCCTGCAGGCGCCGCATCAGTTCCACGTTGGCGTGGACATTGTCCATCAGGACGCCTTCCGTGATTTCCAGCTCCAGCAAGCCATGCGGCAGCTGCGTTTCATCCAGGATGGCGCGGATATCGTCCATCAGGCCCGGGTCGCGCGCCTGGCAGGCCGACAGGTTGACGGCCACGTGCTCGAGCGAATCGAGCAGGCCTGCCTTGCACCACAGGGCCGCCTGGCGGCAGGCGCTTTGCAGCACCCAGCGTCCCAGGTCGACGATGATGCCGCTTTCCTCGGCCACGGGGATGAATTCGGCGGGGCTCAGCTGGCCCATGTCGCGGCAGTTCCAGCGTATCAGCGCTTCCACGCCGACGATGCGCCCGCTGCGCAAGTCGATCTGCGGCTGGTAGTGCAGATACAGTTCCTCGTTCTGCAGAGCCTTGCGCAGGTTCGCTTCCATGCGCAGGCGGCGCTGGGCGCGCAATTCCATTTCGGCCTTGAACACGGCGTAGCGGTTCTTGCCCTGGTGCTTGGCGTGGTACATGGCGGTATCGGCATTGCGCGTCAGGGTAGCCACGTCCTGCGCGTCGAACGGATACAGGCTCACGCCGATGCTGGCGCTGACATATAGCTGGTGGCCTTCGAGGTCGAACGGCGCGGCCAGCACGGCCAGGATCTTGCGCGCCACGCTGGCCATTTCCGAGGCGTCGTCGGCCGGTTCGACGATGACGACGAATTCATCGCCGCCGATGCGGCAGATGATGTCGGTGCCGCGCAGGATGGCCACCAGGCGCTCGGACACGAGCTTGAGCAGCTGGTCGCCGCAGTGGTGGCCCAGCGTATCGTTGACGATCTTGAAGTTGTCCAGGTCCAGCAGCAGCAGGCCCACGCTGCTGTCCTGGCGGTCGGCGCGCGCCAGCGCGTAGGCCAGGGCATCGTTGAATTCATGGCGGTTCGGCAGTTGCGTGACCGGGTCGACATGGGCCAGGTAGTGCAAATGGCTTTCCGCATGCTGGGCGGCCGTGCGCGTGCGGCGCACCATCAGGAACGTCAGGCCGAACGCGCACAGGCAGACGAGCAGGGTGAAGGCGGCAAATTGCGCCAGGCTGGCGTACAGCGGCGCCAGGCTGGCGCGCAGGTACAGCGCGCCGCCGCCGGGCAAGGTCTTCAGGATGGCGGCGCTGCCGTCCAGGTAATCGATGTGCAGGCCGTTGCGCGGCGCCGCGGGCGCGGCATCGCTGGCGCTGCGCGCGTAGCTGGCAAACGGCGCGCCATAGGGGCTGTAGAGCAGTGCTTGCCGGACATGCGGGGCGGCGGCGAGGGAGGCGAGGAGTTGTTGCGCTGCAAGTCGATTGTCCTGGCGCAAGGCCTGGGTGGCGGCAGGCGCCAGCATGTCGGCCTGGATGCGCAGCGTGCGCTGGAAGGATGTTTGGAGGGAAAACAACTGGAAGAGGATCAGCAGCAGGCTGGCCATCGCCAGCATGGCCGCCGCGGCCAGCAAGTTCAAGCGGGCAATCCGGTCGCCGCGCAATTGCGCCGACGGCAGCATCAATGGCGCCATCATGACGCGCCCTCCTGCCGGCCCCGCTTGCCGCCGCCCCGTGTGATCCCGCCTCGCCCTGCCATACTTTACGTTCCAGTCTGATGAAAACCGAAGTGAGCCGGAACTCTCAACGTGTTGTTAAGGCCGACATATTGTCATTTTGCAGCGTGAAAGTACAGGGCGCGCGGCAATTTAGTGTCCATACCGCAGGCCGGTGGCAGCAGGCAAGGCGACAAGACGGACGGAAAAGGCGGGACGTGTCTTTCTAATAATAATTCCAGATGAATTTTAATCCTTTTTTTGCCCGCCGGTTTTTTTCTTTAAAAACATGCTGATGGTAAACAAAATACCATCAAGAATAACTTCAATACCTGCGACCATCCCGGCATGGATTAATTTCTTGTCCGTATGGCCGATTGCAAGTCATTGATTTTAATAAATTTTAATGAAGAATGCGCGAACACTATGGCCTTGCTCCGCGACTTCGTCCATAATCCGCTGATGATGGACGTTCTGATGCTGTTTGTTTTGTCTGCCGCGGCCAAGCAAGCTGCCGCCAGTAAAACCGGACGTCGCCCTAATGATCAATAGTGAGGATATCTTGGAAAAAAAACCAAAAATTATTTTGTCGTCACAAGACCTGGAACGACTGGAAGCGTTGTTGTATGCCTTGGGTAATAATCTGTCGCCGGACAAGGCCGCCTTGCTCGATGAGCTGGGCCGCGCCGAGGTGCTCGAGCCGCAAGAGATTCCGCCGACCGTCGTGACGATGAATTCCACCGTGCGCTTCACGGTGGAGAACAAGGAGGAATTCTGCCTGACGCTCGTGTATCCGAAGGATGTGGAAGGCCAGGCCGACCGCATTTCCGTGCTGGCACCCGTCGGCAGCGCGCTGCTGGGCCTGTCCGTCGGCGACAGCATCGCCTGGCCCATGCCGGGCGGCGTGGTGAAGGTCAAGATCGAGGAAATCGTCTATCAGCCTGAACGGGCTGGCGAATACCACCGTTAAGCGCAGCAAGCAGTAAGGCGGACGGCGCCTGCCGTTCGCCTGCCAGGCCGTGCCGGGACGGGAATTAACTGTTTCGCTGCACGCGCACCACCAGCCATCCCGCCACGACCGTAAACGTGACGATGATGGCAACGATGATCCAGAAGCCCTGCGGGTGCTGGGCCAGCGGAATTCCCCCCACATTCATGCCCAGCATGCCGGCGATGATATTGATCGGCAAGGCCAGCACGGTGACAATGGTCAGCACGAACAAGCTGCGGCTGTTTTCCTCGTTGACGCTGGCGGCGATCTCTTCCTGCAGCAGCTTGATGCGTTCCTGTAGCGAGGACATATCGCTGAGCACCACGGAAAATTCCTCCGTCGACTGGCGCAGTTCCAGGCTGTCCAGCTCCGACACCCACGCAGGTGGGCGTTGCAGCAGGCGGAACAGGGCCGCCGGTTCCGGCGCCAGCAGGCGCTGCAGCCGCACCAGCACGCGCCGCATGGCGCCCAGGTCTTCGCGTTTCGGCACCAGGCGTCCGGCCAGCAAGTGATCCTCGATATCGTCGACCCGCGCCACGGCGTCGCGCACGATGTTGACCAGCACGTCCGCCTGGTCGCGCAGCAAATGAATCAGCAGCTCCACCGACGAGCGGATCGGCTCGTGGTTCTTGATGACGGCCTGGCGCAGGCGCTCGATCGACTGCAGCGGCGCGCGGCGCGCCGTGATGACGAGGTTTTGCGCCACGCTGGCCCACATGGTGGAAATATCGGATGCCTCGAACGAGAAATTGTGCACCACATCGTTGACCACGGCGATCAGGGTGTTTTCCGCCTGTTCGATGCGCGTCGAGCGCGACCCCTGGTGCAGGGTTTCATAGAATTCGTCGGCCAGCTGCGTATGCGTCATCAGCCATTTTTCGCTGGCCGCATGCGACAAATTGAAATGCAGCCAGACGAATTCCTGCGCCGGACGCGCCGCGCCATCGGCCAGCCAGGCCAGTGCCGCCGTCGAGTCGAGCGCCAGCGGTGGCCCGTCGCGACCAAACAGGAAGCCCCAGACCAGGCCCGAGGTGTCCGAGCCGTAGGTAAAACCGGCAGTTTCCATCGCCATCGTGAATCTTTCTCGCGCAGTGTGATTGATCGTCGCGCGATTCTAATACACGGATATGTCGGGAAAATGACAAGGCCACCGCGAACGGTGGCCTTGGTGCCAATTACAGCCGCATATCAGCTGCGGTTCGGGTTATCCGGACGCCGGTCGTCGCGGTTCGGCACGCCATCATGGTCGCGGTCATGGCGGTTGCCATTGTCGCGGTCATAGCGGTTGGGGATGCCGTCGCGGTCGCGGTCACCGTTCGGGCCGCGTGGCGACCAGCGGCCTTGCTCCATCTGCCAGCGGCCATCGCGCTGGTTCCAGGCGGGCGGCGCATACACGTAGCCGGGGCGTTCGGCGATCCATACGCCTGGCGTCCAGGCGTAGCGCTGGCCGCGCCATTCCCAGTGGCCCGGCGCCCAGGTGTAGCCGTGGCGCGCGCGCGGGATGGCTTCGCGGCGCGGCGGCGGCGGGGCGATGCGGATGTCGTCATAGCGCACGGGCTGCACTTGCGCGGCGACCCAGCCGCCACGGTCCAGGCGCCAGCGGTTGTTCTCTTGTATCCAGGCGGCGCGACGGTACTGGTTGCCGCTGCGTTCGCGCAGCCATTCACCGTTGTTCCAGACATGGCGCTGGCCATCCCAGTTCCAGTAGCCGGGCGCCCAGACATAGCCGGCGCGCGGCGCGGGTGCGCTTTCAAACCGTGGCGGAGGCGGGGCGTTGCCGACGACAATGCTGACGCCGAGCTGATTCTGTGCCATGGCCTGCACGGGCAAGAACGCCGCGGTGCTGATGGCAAGCATGGCTGCTGCGTAGAGTGTGATGGGTTTCATGGTGTACTCCATTTCGGTGATTGCGTGAAATGGACTATAGGCGCTTGCTGGCGGTTTTTCGCCTTTGATTCAACTTATTACAATTGACACAATGCTGTGTGTCCGTGTATCCGTGGCGGATACATTTGCGATGCAAATGGCGGCCTGGCGCGGCGGTGATCAAGCGGGCGCCAGGCGGCGTGGTGTCAGCATCGGTGGCTCACAGGGTGCTGGCGGTGGCGTTGGCCAGCAAGGCTTGCCGTTCCTCGATCAGCGAGATTTTCTTTTCCGATTCCGTCATGCGCTTGGCGCTGACCACCACGACGGGGATGGCGCTCGCTTGCGCCACATCGGCAGCCTTGGCGGCCGATGGCTGCATGAAGCTGGCATAGCTGGCACCGCAGGCGATGGCGACGGCGACGGTGAAGATGGCTTCCATGTTTTTCAAGGCTTTCATGATGTTTCCTTTCGGGTGGCGGGTGGGTATGCATGCACTGTAGCCAGGCGCGGGCCGCTGCGCCATGCGGATGCGACCAGCCGTGGTTTTGGCGGGATGGCCTGCAAAAAAACGGCGCTGAAATGCCTGCGCGCGGGGCTGGCAAGCCGACCGCTTGAATTGAGGCCTAAATTGCCCTGTATCCGGGCATATGAATGTAATTGCCGCGTGGCATTATTTGACGCTGCACACTGCCGCGCGCGGCAAGTGCAGGGCCAGCTGTCCTGCTAGAATCGGCATGGCGGCCCCGTCGCGTGGATAAAAATATCATCAGGAGTCACATATGTTCCAATTGTTTGGTTTTGGCGGCGCCCGCTGCCCGCGCTGCGAGCACAAGAACGGCGCTGCCGCCGGCTATTGCGCGCAATGCGGCTTGTCGCTGGGGGCACCCGACAGCGACGCGGTGCTGCATGCCAATCAATGGCATCTTGCTGATGGGCAACTGGCACTGTTCTTTGGCGTGCGCGAACTGTCTTCGCTGTTCGGCAGCGCCGCGCGCCGTCTGCAGGTGCCGGCCGAGTCGCGCGCCTGGATCGTGCAATCGGACGCTTTCACCTTGATACCGGCCGGCGACTATGACAGCGCCGCCTTCTTTGCGCGCCTGCCCGCGCTGCTGCCGGCGCGTCCGGCCGAAGTGCTGATCGCGCGCGCCGACGCCGTCAGCCTGGAATTCGACTTGCCCGGGCTGGCCAGCACGGAGCGGCTGGACGTCGCCGCATCCCTGCGCGTGGATATCGCCCTGGGCCAGCCCGATGCGTTCGCGCGCCAGTTCATGCGCGCACCGGGCGCCGTCACGCGCGCCCACCTGCACGCCCTGTTGCTGCCATCCGTGCGCCAGATTGCGCTGGAATTCATCGGCAGCCGCGCGCTGCGCGAGATGGAGGCGAATGCCGACCTGCGGCCGGAATTGAATGAACGCCTGCAATCGGCGCTGACGCAGCGCCTGGCGTCCAGCGGCCTGGCCGTGGCGCGCGTGGAAACCCTGGCGCTACGCCACGACAAGCGCGAAGGTGACGCCGGCGCCAGCATCGGCACCCTGTGGCTGGGCGGCTTGCCGGCGCAGGAACTGGAGCAGCACAGCCTGGAACGCATGAAGCAGCTCGACCAGCTGTATGACGAGGAAGAGTGGCAGCGTATCCGCCGCGAGGAACTGGCGGCGCGCCATGCGCACCGCCGCGCCGAGCTGCAGCAGGATGCGACGGTGGAAAAGGCGGAACTGAACCACCAGGAAGCGGAGCGCCTGCAGGCGCTGCGCGGACGCCAGATCGACCTGTATGGCCGCATCCTGGAAGCGAAATCGCGGCGCCAGGCGCTCGACCATGGCGCCGCGCTGGCGCTGGGCGAACTGGAACAGGAACTGGCGCAAAAGGGCGCGCAGCGCGCCGATGAAGCGGCCAACTGGGAACACGTGCGGGCGCTGGCCGCCATCAAGATGCGCAGCGAGCTGGAACTGTCGCAGCTGCATGGGCGCGAACAGATCCAGCTGGCGCAGCAGCGTTTCACGCATCAAGTCCACTTGCAGTCGATCGCGCAGCAAGTGGAAAGCGCGCTGCTGATCGATGACGAGACGGGCCGCCGCACCCAGCTGGCGCGCCTGCGCCAGGCGGAAGCGGATGCGGCCCAGCGCGAGGCGCAGCTGGAGGCGGAGCAGCACCAGGCCGCCTGGCAGGGCCTGATGCTGGCGAACGCGGCGCGCAAGCGCGAGGCCGAGCGGGTGCAGGAGTGGGAAGACCAGATGCAGCTGGCGCGCCAGCGCGAACTGCTGCGCGCCGAGGCGCACAAGGATGAAGCGGCCCAGGTGCAGGCGGCGGAAATCGCGGAAAAGGTGGCGGCGCTGCGGCGCGGCGGCGCGCGCGAAGACGCCATCGCGCAGCAGGAAAAGCTGCTGCGCACCATCGAGGCCGATGGCGTGCACGCGCGCCAGCTGCAGCAGCAAACGCAGCTGGCACAGCTCGACGCGCTGGCCATCGAGGAACAGCGCCAGCAGCTGCGCCAGCTGGAACAGGAAGCGCAATGGCAGCGCGATCTGCTGGCCATGGCGCAGCAGCGCGAAAGCGATTACGCGCGCTGGAAGGGCGAGTACGAAGCCCTGCTGGCGCAGCAGGCGCATGCGGCCGAACTGGCGCGCATCGACATCGACCGCATCGAGAAAATCGGCTCCCTGAGCGACACGGGCAAGGTGGCCATGGCCGCCGGGCAGAACGCGGCCGCGCTGGCGCAAGTGCTGAAAACGCAGCTGCAGGCGGGCATGAGCGCCGAGCAGATCCACGCGCTGGCGGCGCTGGCGGCGGCCGAGAACAGCGTCGCGCCGCTGGACGCGCTGCGCATGGCGCAGGACAGCGTGGCGCAGGAGCGCAGCTATCTGGAAGGCCAGGCGGAACGCGAACGGCGCCAGCAGCTGGACCTGATCAACCTGCAAAATGCGGCGCATGCGCATGGCCTGTCGGCGCAGGCGCAGCTGGGCGTGGCCGTGGCGCAGGCGCTGCAGCCAGGCGCGGCTTCTGTTGCCGGCGCGCCGGCCCGCTGCAAGAACGGCCATGCGCAGCGCGCGGGCCATCCGGAAGATAAATTCTGCGCCGCCTGCGGCGTTGCCTTGCAGCCTTGATGGAAGCGTTTCACCCCAGATGATGCAAAAAGCACGAGACAAACTGCGGGAACTGCGCGCCCTCCACGATGACGGGCTGCTCAGCGAGCAGGAATTTGAAAGCCGCAAGAACGCCATCCTCGACGCCGAGTACGCGCCGCCCGGCGCCGCACCTGCGCCCGCGCCGTTGCCCGTGCGCCAGGGCACGGAACTGGGCTTCATGACGGGCCAGGAAATCGGCCCGCAAAACCGCCGCTACCGGCTCGAACGGCTGATCGGCACGGGCGGCATGGGACAGGTGTGGCAAGCCACCGACCTGGCCACGCACGCGGAGCTGGGCAGCAGCGAAATGGTGGCGCTGAAGATCTTGCCGCCGCAGCTGACGCAGAGCGCCACGCATGCAAAACTGCTGATCGAGGAAGCCACCCAGGCACGCAAGCTCGCGCATGAAAACATCGTGCGCGTCTACGAGTGGGCGCAGGATCCGGCCACGGCCAGCTATTTCATCATCATGGAATGCCTCGATGGCGAAGACCTCGAGCACTATCTGGCGCGCGAGGGCGCGCTGCCGCTGTCGACCGTGCAGGAACTGCTGCAGCCGGTGGCCGACGCCCTGTCGTATGCGTGGGAAAAGCACAAGCTGGTGCACCGCGACATCAAGCCTGGCAATGTCTTCCTGACGGCGAAGGGCGACGTCAAGCTGCTCGACTACGGCATCGCGTCTCGCGTGCGCAATGCGGACAGCAGCCTGGCGCTGGAGATGCCGAATGCGGGCACGCACGGCTACCGGGCGCCCGAGGCCGGCGCCAACCAGCGCCAGCCCAGCCCGCGCCTGGACGTGTATGCGGTGGCCGTGATGATTTACCAGATGCTGGAAGGGCGCATGCCGTTCGACGACACGCGCAGCGCCAGCCACTTGCCGTCGGCGCCGCAAGCGCTCAACGCGCAACAGTGGCAAGTCTTGCAGAACGGTTTTTCCTTGACGGCGGAATTGCGGCCGCAATCCGTGCAAGCCTTGCTGGAAGGGCTGGAGCGGGCCGCCGGGCCGTCGCCCGAAGAACTGGCGGAACAGGCGCGCCAGCAGCAGGCGCGCCTGGCAGAGCAACAGCAGCAGGCGGCGCTGGCCGCGGAACAGGCCCGCGAGGAAGAAATCAAGCGGGCCCGGATACGCCAGGAAGAACTGGATCAGCGCCGCAAGGCGGAAATCCAGGCGGCCGCGCTGGAAAAGCAGCGCCAGGACAAACTGCGCCGCGAGCAGGAGGCGCAGCGCCATTTCGAAGCGGAAGAGGCGCGCAAGCTGCGCAAGGAAGCGCTGCGCGGCCAGCTGCGCGCGCGCCGCGAAGCCGACGCGGCCACCGCCTTGCAGGAACACCAGGAATTGCAGCGCAAGGCCATCGTCGCCAAGGCGGAGGCGGCCTACCGCGCCGAGCAGGAGCGCGCGCGCCGCGAAGAGGCCAGCCGCGCAGCGCAGCAGCAGGCGCCGGCCGCCGCCGCCGTGAGCGAGCCGGCGCCGGCGCCCGCACACGCGGAACCGGTGGCCAATGCCGAAGGCATCTTGCGCGATGATTTCCTCGATGGCGCGGGACAGGGGCCGGAACTGGTGCTCATTCCCAGCGGCCGCTTCCAGATGGGGGCGCACGAGACGGAGCACAAGGCGGCCTTGCAGGCCGGTTCGCAGCAGACCTGGCTGGACCGCGAAACGCCGCAGCACTGGGTCGGCATCGAGCGCCCGTTCGCGCTGGCGCGCCACCCAGTCAGCGTGGGCGAATGGCGCGCCTTCGTCAAGGCGACCGATTGGGCGGGCGGTTCGGAAACGGACTGGGACAATCCCGGCTTCGTGCAGAACGAGCAGCACCCGGTGGTCGGCGTCAGCTGGAATGACGCGCAGCTGTACCTGGCGTGGATGAGCGAACGCACGGGCCGCCAGTACCGCTTGCCCAGCGAAGCGGAATGGGAATACGCGTGCCGCGCCGGCACGCGCACGGCCTTCAACGTGGGCGACACGATCAGTACTGAACAAGCCAACTACGACGGCCTGTATGTGTACAACGGCGGCCCGCGCGGCGTGTACCGGGGCGGCACGACGCCGCTGGGCACTTTTGCGCCGAATTCCTGGGGCCTGTTCGACATGCATGGCAATGTGTGGGAATGGGTGCAGGACGTGGTGCACGACAATTACGAAGGCGCGCCCGTCGACGGCAGCGCGTGGGAAGAGGGCAGCGACAGCAGCCGGCGCATCCTGCGCGGCGGCTCGTGGCTGTACCACCCGCGCTACCTGCGCTCGGCCTTGCGCAACGGCTTTTCCACCGTGCTGTCGAACGACATCGTGGGCTTCAGGGTGGCGCGCACGCTCGATTAGCATGTTGTTAAATCGGTCATCTTGGCGGATACTTCATGCACCTTAACCGTGCCGGAGTGTCCGTGTTCAAACGCCGCCTGCTGTCCATCGTGTTTGCCTGCCTGCCCCTCGCCGCCCTGGCCGGCGATCTGCCCTCCTATCCCTTCATCCACGCGACGGGCACGGCCTACAGTTTCGTCACGCCGGACCTGGGCGAGATCGATTTCGACGTCAGTGTCTTCGACCCGGCGCCGGACGTGGCTACGGCGCAGGTAGCGGCGCGCATCGCGGAAATCAAGGCGCTGCTGGTGGAGCAGGGCTTGCCCGAGGCGGCGGCCGGCATCGAGGTGCGCGACGTGCGCAAGGAAATCCGCAAGGGCGCCGAGCAGGACCCGGCCAACCCGCAGTACCAGATCAAGGCGAGCGTGCATATCAACGTGGCGGATTTGTCGAAATGGCCCGCCATCATGCGTCCGCTGCTGGCCATGCCCAACCTCGATGCGTTTGCCGTCACCTTTGGCGCCACGGAGCGCATCCGCCTGGAAGAGGAACTGATGGGCGAAGCCGTCAAGGATGCGCAGCGCAAGGCCGATGCCATGGCGCGCGGCTTCGGCAAGCGCGCGGGCGCCGTGGCCGGCATCTCGTCGGACCAGCTGAAAAACCTGGGCAATGCGGTAGGCCTGGTGCCTTCGGACCGCTACAACCGCGCGAATAGCCGCCAGCGCCAGAACCCCGAAGACATGCTGATGGTCACCAGCCTCAAAATGGCGCAGACGGTCGACGCCGTGTTCCGTATCAAATGACCAGGTAGCAGGGCAGCAGGCTGCGCAAAGCGGGCAAACGGTGTAAATTGTGGCTTTCCAAACGCACCAAGGAACTCCATGACCATCAAAGCCATCCGCGATCAGTCGCAACCCATGCGCCACATCGTGCACGTGCGCGATCACATCATTTCCGCCGACGCCTCGGCGGCCGAAGGGGGCGGCGATTCTGGCCCCTCGCCGCACGACCTGTACGACGCGGCCCTGTCGGCCTGCAAGGCGCTCACCGTCGTCTGGTACGCCAAGCACAAGGGCATCCCCCTGGAACACGTGGAAGTGTCGACCGAGCGCGATGCCAGCGAAGAGCGCAAGGGCGTGTACCGCCTGGCCGCCACCCTGCACCTGACGGGCGAGCTGACGGATGCGCAGCGCGAGGAATTGCTGGCCGCGGCAGGCAAATGCCCGCTGCATAAATTGATGACGGCCGTGACGACCGAAGTGACGACGGTGCTGGCATGAGCGCGGCCATCCTGAAAAGCCACGAAAAGGACCTCGGCGGCGGCTTCGTCGTGCGGCGCCTGCTGCCCTCCGCAGTAAAACAGGCCGTCGGTCCCTTCATCTTCTTCGACCATTTCGGCCCCATCGACGTGGCGCCCGACGCCAACCACGACGTGCGCCCCCATCCGCATATCGGCCTGGCCACCGTCACCTATCTGTTTGAGGGCGCGATCGACCACCGCGACAGCATCGGTTCCTGCCAGCGCATCGAACCGGGCGCCATCAACTGGATGACGGCCGGACGCGGCATCGTGCATTCGGAGCGCACGCCGCCCGACCTGGCCGGCCAGCCGCACCGCACGCACGGCTTGCAGCTGTGGGCCGCGTTGCCCAAGGCGCATGAAGAGGACGAACCGAGTTTCACGCACACGCCGCAGGCCGACATTCCCGTCGTGCCGCTCGATGGCGCCGTGGTGAAAGTGTTGATCGGCACGGCCTTTGGCCAGACCTCGCCCGTGCGCACCTACATGCAGACGCTGTATCTGGACGTGGCGCTGCAGGCGGGGCGCGAGCTGCGGCTGGAAGGCTTGCCGGCGGAAGCGGCGATTTATCCGATCAGCGGGGAAGTGCTGGTCGATGGCGTGGCGCTGGTGCCGCACACCATGGCCTTGCTGGAAGCTGGAGCCGCGCCCGTGGTGACGGCAGGCGGCGGCCCGGTGCAGTTCGTCGTCATCGGCGGCGAGCCGCTCGATGGCCACCGCTTCCTGTTCTGGAACTTCGTCTCGTCGAGCAAGGAGCGCCTGTCGCAGGCGGCCGAGGACTGGAGCGCCCAGCGCATGGGACAAGTGCCGGGCGAGACGGAATTCATCCCGTTGCCGAAGGCGCCATTGCGCCCGGCAAGCTAGGCATCGTTCAGAACCGCGCGCGCAAGGTCAGTTGCGCCTTGCGCGGCTCGCCATAGAAATTGCCCCACGCAGGCGCGCCCACTGTCTGGTAGTAGCGCTTGTCGAGCAGATTCGTCACGGACAGCGACGCCGTCCAGTTACGGTCGATCTGGTAGGCGGCGCGCGCGCTCCACAAGGCGTACGCGCCTTGCGCCACCGTGATGTTCTGCGTGACGCGCGAGCTCTCCGTCTGGAAGTTCACGCCGCCGCCCACGCTCCACTTCTGCAGGGCGCCGGGCAGGCGGTAGTCGCTCCACGCGCGCAGCATGTGGCGCGGCGAGTAGGTGCTGGCGAACATCACGCCCGCATTCGACGTCTGGTCCAGGTACTTGAAGTTGTTCAGGGTATAGCCGGCGAACAGCTGCCAGCCCGGCGCCACTTCGCCGCTGATTTCCGCATCGAGGCCTTCGCTGCGCACCTTGCCCGCCGAGAAATAGCACTCCGTGCCGCTGGAGCAGGTGTTGACCAGGTCGAGCTCCGCGCGGTTGCGCTGTTCGATGCGGAACAGCGCCAGCGAGGTGTTTACCTTGCCGTCGAACAGTTCACCTTTCACGCCCACTTCCAGGTTGCGGCCTTTCAGCGGGTCGAGCAGGGCGCCGTCGGCCGTGCGCTGGTTCTGCGGCTGGAAGATGTCGGAGACGCTGGCATAGCCGGACCAGCGCGGGTCGAATGCGTAAATGACGCCGCCATACGGCGTGACGACGCCATTTTCGCGGTACGGGTCGATATACACCTCGCCCGTGTCGCGGTACACGCTGCTCGATTTGTAGTTCGACACGCGCGCGCCGGCCACCACCGTGAGCGGATCGCTGACGCTGAAGCGGGCCACGCCGTAGGCGCCCGTCTGCGTCATTTTTGTTACGCTGGGATCGCCCCGGTAGCTGTTCTCGCGGAACCAGGCATCGCTCGGTTCGGCCACGCCGTGATTGGGCCGCAGCGGATTGTTCGCTTGCTGCAGCAGGGCCAGGCTGAAATCGCTGTCGCTTTCCAGCCGGTTCGTGTTGATGCCGGCGCTGAAGCCATGACGGCGGCCGAAGGCGTTGAATTTGCCATCGAGCGACAGGTCGATGCCCTTGTTGGTGCTGCCGTAGTCGAACACGCCGCCATACATCATCATGCCGGCCAGTGTGGCGGGATTGAGCGCGCCCTGGCTGAACATGTATTTCACGTCATGCCGCTCGCGCGTGTAGTTGGCGCTGGCCTTGAGCGACCAGTCGGCGTCGAAGCGGTGCTCGAATTCGGCGAAGACGGCCGTCTGCCTGCTATTCCAGCGGTTCCAGTCGGCGCCCAGGAAGGTTGCGCGGGGCAGTTTCGGGTCGCTGCCATCGCGGTAGCGGGGCATGCCGGAGAAAAACGGCGTCGAGTGCAGTTTTTCGTAGCTGGCGCCCGTCGTCAGCTTGCTGCCCGGCGCCAGGTCGAATTCCAGCACGCCATACAGCACGTCGGTGCGGCTGTCGGCCACGTCATAGAAATAATCGCGCTGGTCGTGCGCGGCCACGGCGCGGCCGCGGATGCTGCCCGATTCGTTCAAGGGGCCGGTGACGTCGACTTCGCCGCGCACGTCGTTCCAGCGGCCCGCGCCGAGCGCCAGCTGCACCTGCTTTTCCGCCAGCGGGCGCTTGCGCACCATGTTGATGGCGGCGCCCGGCGAGCCCGTGCCCTGCAGCAGTCCCGTTGCGCCGCGCACGATTTCCACGCGATCGAGCATGGCCGTATTGCTGGTAAAGCTGTTTGCCTGCGGGTAGTACATGGCGCGGTTCACGCCATCGAACTGGTAGGTCTCGACCATGAAGCCGCGCGAATACACATAGCGCCCGCCCATGGGACTGTCGTACATGGTGATGCCGGTGGTATTGGCCAGCACGGCGTCGATGGTGTTGAGGTTCTGGTCATCCATCTTCTGGCGCGTGACGACGCTGACGGATTGCGGGATCTCGCGCAGGGTCTGTACGCCCTTGCCGACGGTGACGGCGCGCGCCGCATACGAGTTGCTGTGCTCACTGACAGGGTCGCGCTCCATGCTGGCGCTGACCGTCACGGGCGCCATGGTCTTTTCCACGCCGGCCGCCGAGGCGGAGGAGGGAGGGGCCTGGCGCAGCACGTAGGCGCCGTTCGGCAGCTGCACGGCTTCCAGGCCGCTGCCGGCCAGCACCTGGGCGAAACCCTGCGCCACTTTATGGCTGCCGCGCACGCCGGGCGAGCGCAGTCCCCGCGTCTGCGCGGGATCGGTCGACAGGCTGACGCCGGCGGCGACGGCAAAGTCGTTGAGGGCGGCGGCCAGCGGCCCGGCTGGCACGGCATAGGCTTGCGGCGCGGCGGTGGCGGCGACCTGGCCTTGCGCCAGCGCGGGCGCGGCGACAAAGGCGGCGGGGGCGGCGCAAGCCATGGCGATGACGGCCAGGCGGATGGCGCGCGCGGCGGGATGGAGGACGGGGGTGGTCAGCTGCATGCTCGGTCTTTCTGCTCAGAGGGATAAGAAAATGGCGTATGAATCGGCTTCTTACTTGTCAAGCCGAAGCAGCACATCGAAACACCAACCCCTGGCGCAAAAAAACTGAAAATAATTATGCCGGCCGTGCCGCCACCGTGGCCCAGTAGCGCGTGAAGTACGTCACTTGCAGCCCGTGCGAGGCGCACAGGCTTTCCAGCACGGCGTCGATGTCGTCGAGGCGGTAAGTGCCCGTGACGGGGCGCCGCGCCACGCCGGCGTCGCACGCCAGGCGTCCGCGCCGGTAGCGCGCCAGTTCCGTGACCAGCTGTTGCAGCGGCCAGTCGGCGGCCACCAGCATGCCGCGCAGCCAGCTGTCCTGGTGGGCCGGCATGGCCTGCACGTCATCCGTGCCGGTGTCGCCAAAGCGCAGCTGCTGTCCCGCTTCCAGACGGCGCACGGCGTCCGGGCGCGCCGCGCAACGTACTTCCACGGCGTGCTCGAAGACGCTGACGGTGCTGCCATCGTCGTCGCAGCGTATGCCGAAGCGCGTGCCCAGCGCGCGGATCACGCCGTGCGGGGTGTCGACCAGGAAGGGGCGCGGATCGGGCGCCGTCGTGATCATGATTTCGCCATGGTGCAGGCGGATGCGGCGCTGCGTGGCGCTGTAAGCGACATCCAGGGCGCTGGCCGTATTCACCTCCATGCCTCCGCCATCGGCCAAGGTCACGTGGCGGCGCTGGCCCGGCGCCGTGCGCAGGGACGCCGTCAGGGCTTGCCATGGGCCGGACTGCAAGCCCGCCTGGCCCAGCGCGATGCCGCCGCCGGCCGCCACCAGCAGGGCGAGTATCCTGGCGGCCGCGCGCCGGCGCTGCTGCGCCGCCTGCAGGGCGGGCATCGCCAGCGCTGCCGGTATCGTGCCCAGCTGGCCGTCCATGCGTTGCAACAAGTCCCAGGCCCGTTCATGTTCGGCGCTGGCGTCGCGCCATGCCTGCACGGCGGCCGGGTCGGCGCTGCCGCACTGGAGTTCCACATGCCAGTGCGCGGCGGCGGCCAGCACCTTGCGGGCAATGGGTGCGGAAGGCGAGATCGCGGGGCCGAACATCAGCCGGCCGCCAGCATCAGGCATTCCGTGTAGGCGCGCACCAGGTGTTTTTTCACGGTGGGCAGGGAGACGCCGAGGCGCCGGCTGATGTCCACATAACTGAGCTCCTCGATCTGCGCCAGCAGGAAGATGGTCCGCGTGCGCGGGCCCAGGCGGTCGAGCAGGCGGTCGATGGCGAGCAGGGTTTCGATGATAATGGCATGCGTTTCGGCGCTGATCGTCGTTGCTTCGGCTTGCTGCGCCAGCGCTTCCAGGTAGGCTTGCTCCAGCGCCTGGCGCCGGTAGCGGTCGATCAGCAAGCCGCGCGCAATCGTCGCCAGGTAACCGCGGGGTTCGCGCAGGGGCGCCAGCGGTGTCACCTCGCGCTTGCCCAGCAGGCGCACGAACGTATCCTGCGCCAGGTCGGCCGCCTCGGCGCGGTTGCCCAGCTTGCCGCGCAGCCAGCCATACAGCCAGCCGTGGTGCTCGCTGTACAGGGTGCTCAGGTGGCTGGTATGGACGGGACTGACGGTGCTCACTGCGTTCTCCAGGCAAGGGAAGAGCTGGGCTGACGGAACGCGCGGTGCCGGCTGGCTGGGCTGTTTGAGAATGATACTCATTATCACATTGCCACGCCGCCGGCGTCAATTGGCGTCGCCGCCCAGGCGCCAGCGCAGCTGCCATTGTTGCAGATCTGCCCAAGCCTGCTGTAGGGCGCTGGCGGACCAGTGCAGCAGGCCGTCGAACGCCTGCAGGGTGCGGCGCAGGTGGATGCCGTCAAAAAACACATGGTCGGCCACGACGGTGGCGGCCAGCCAGGCGGCGATGATGACGATGATGTCGTGGCGGCCGCTTTTCCACCAGCGCAGCGAGTGGCGGCGGAAAATCCACGGCACGCCCAGCGGATTGGGCCAGTCGGCCAGCAAATGCATGATGCCGCCGGCCGCAAAGCCGAACAGGGGCGGCGCCCACAGGTGGTGCGGCAATTGCAGATAGGTGTAGACGAGCAGGGCGATCCAGGCCAGGCCCCAGTGCGTCCACGTGCGGTGCGTGATCCACAGCCGGTGCGTGCGCGCCCACCAGGCCACTTCCAGCCAGTCCGGCGCCGTGCCGCCCAGGGCACCCATGACAAAGGCGAGCATGCTCAGCACTTGATACGGGCCACCGGCGCCAGCGTGCGCGACCAGGGCCGCGGCGATCACGCCGGCAGCCCAACCGGTCGCATGATGCGCTTTGTTGGAAGCCATAGGAAATGTAAAACGCCATGCGGGCGCTGTGTGAAATACAGGGGAATATTAACTGGATGAATATACAGTATGCAAGGGCGTGGAGGGGGGCTATTTGCAGAATATCTGCTGATAATTTGTTAAATTGTGTGTCGGGATGGCCCTGGCAGCGGACTCGGAAATTCATGCCGGGCGGTCAAGTGTATTGTGTGGCTGACAATGTAATTGGCGCAGGGCGCGCTATGCTGAAGGCAGTCCTGTGTTTTGAAGAGGTGTCGCCATGAAAATCCCGCGCGAATTGCAGATTCCCGCCATCGTGTTTACGCTGGAAGCGGTGTTTATATTCGGTTTGTCAATGATTTTTCTCGTACTAGTACCCCGCTAGTGCCTTGCGGATAACTGCAGATTTACAACACTGAACAAAACCGTAGCGAGCGGAAGGGAGAGGTGGTCGAGAAGCGCAACCGTACTCGGTACGGGGGCGCCGAGCCGGTGAGCATCGCAGGCCGCCTATACCGACGCGCAGTAGGTTTGGTTCAGTGTCCCTATGCAGTTTGCATGGCGCTGTCGCACAGGGCAGCACCTTCGGTGCGGATGATCCAGCATTCCGGATACGGTTCGCTGGCGAAGCGGTTGTGCCGCGCGAAGCCGCTGAGCTTGTCGAGCGCGGTAGCGGGTGCCAGCGCGGTTTCCTTGCCGCTGGCCGTGTCCAGGTGCCAGAAGCCGCCATGGCGGTGGAAGAGTACGGGCAGGCAGCTGGCTTGCGGCGTGGCAAGGTGGCTTGCCGGCGTGGGCTGGGTGTCGGGCAGCAGCAGGTAAAAACACTCGGCGCGGGCGCCGTGGTCGATGCGGTGCAGTATCACGCCGTGCGCGAGCAGGGCCGTGACGCTGAGCACGACGATGCCCTTGATGCTGGCAGTCAATTCGATGCGCATGCCCAGGCGCAGGGGCACGGGCTTGTGCTTGCCGGGCCATACGCCGTCGAGCAGCACGCCGTAGCGCGAGACATCCTCGATTTCAAAGCCTTGCTGGCTGCGTCGGATGATGGCGTGGCGGCCCGACAGGCGGCGCGTCAAGCCATTGTTGTCCTGGCCGTCGGGGCTGAAATGGCTGAGCAGCACATCGGCTTCCGGGTCCACCAGTTCGAAGCGGCCCAGCATGCATTCTTCCAGCGCGAACAGGCGGATCTGGCGCTGTTCGCCCGCTTCCGGCGCCGCATTGACGAGGCAGGCGGCCTGGCTCGGGTGCGGATGGCAGTGGCTGGCGGCGGGCAGGTCGACTTCGATCAACTCCTCGTCCCAGGCGATGGTGGTAAAACCCATGTCGATCTTGCCTTGCGGCGCAGATAAATCCACGTGGGCGATGCCGGCATTGCGCGCCGTCACGTCGAGGTTGCAGCCGTCGCCACCCGTCACGCGGGCGATCGAGGCGTCATCGGCCATCACGCGCACGTTCTTGTGCGTGCTGAGGAAGATCTGGTGGATTTCCGTCAGGGTGGCGTCGCGGCGCGGCACGAGGATGACGAAGGTGCACACCCATTTCTGCGCCACGGCGCCATCGATGTGGCTGTGCACTTCCACTTCGATCTGGTATTGCCCGTGTTCCTTGTTGCGCGAGGAAAACTCGACAAACACGGGACGCCAGTCACCGCGCGTGGTGCGCACGAAATCATGCTGCACGTGCCCGCGGGGGATAAGGTCCGAGCGCAGGCGCAAGGTCAGCTGCGGCGCGCAGGCGGCGCTCATGCCGCGCAATTCCATTTTCAGGGTTTGCCGTCCGCCTGCCGCGCGCGGATCGAAGCCGCTGATGTGCAGGTGGGCTTGCACCAACTGGTAGGCCTGCGGGCCCGATGGCGGCGCAACCGGCGTTGGCGTGAACGCCGGAGGCGCGGCGGAAGCCGGCACGGGGCTCGTCAGCGTTTGCATAGCAGCATCGCGAATAACAGCATCACGGGCAGGGGCGTGCGAAGGCGCCGTTGCCGATGGCTCGGAACGGGCGCTGCGCAGTGCGGTCAACAGGTCGTAGCTGCTGGGGGCAGTCGTCGCTTGCGGGTGGTTGCCCGCGCAGACTGTTTCCCCAGGCAAGACCCAGAACGTACAGTGCGGGTGCTCCGGGTTGCTGCATTTTTTCATGACATTCTGACTCGAATCGAGCGGGGACATTTTGCCCTCTGTTATACATGAGAGCTTACGCGCTTTTGCGCCTGCTTGGCAACTTTCACGGCGCCGGAATGCGCTCTTTTTGCCCAAATTCATGTCCCTGGTCACATCTTGCCATGCAAGCCATGGAAACTATTGCTCAAAAACACATTTAATGTCCTTGTTGGCATGTTATTTTGATATGCCTTATCATTGCGTCGTTGGTTGGCGGTCACTTCCAGATACTCGCCGCAGCGCCAGCGAGAGGATGCAGGCAGAGTTCATGCGTTCGAGTAAGGCGGGCAGTTCGCGCACCTGAGCCATGGTGTATTTTCATGCGGGCTATTTGATCCCATGGCATCCATGGCGGCGTTTTGCATTATGCTGGCGTAACCGTTATCCCCCACACGCTGCCTGACGCCGAAAGATGACCATGCCTGTCCAACGTCCGCTCCAGCTTGCCATTGCCTATGGCGCCACCTTGTGCGTATTTTTGGCCATCGATGCCCTGTGGCTGGCCGTGCTGATGAAACCGATGTACGCCGCGGCGCTGGGGCCGTTGCTGGCGGACACGCCCCGCTGGGCGCCGGCCACGCTGTTTTACCTGCTGTACGTGGCGGGGCTGCTGGTCTTTGCCATTTTGCCCGGCTTGCGCCTGCGCCGCGGGCGCACTGCGGCTGCGCTGGGCGCGTTGCTCGGGCTGCTTGCCTACGGCACCTATGATTTGAGCAACTACGCGACATTGCGCGACTGGCCGCTGGCCTTGACGGCGATCGACATGGCCTGGGGCGCCGTGCTGTCGGCCGTGTCGGCGACGGCCGGCTACCTGGCCGCTAGCCGCCTGGGGCGCTGAACTCCGCATCGAAGCGCAGCGCCAGCATGGTAATGTTGTCGCTATGCAAGCCTGTTGGCGGGTGGGAGAGGAAGTCGTCGAACAGGGCGCTGACGGCCTGTGCCGCAGTCTTGCCGGCACACAAGGCGGGCCAGCGGGCCGTGAGGGCCAGCGGATCGTCGCAGGCCCAGAAACCGTCGCTGGCCAGCAGATAGTGGGCGCCGGGGCGCACGCGCAGCACGCGGCGGTCGCCCAGGTGCGCGAGGAAGGGCGGCAGGGTGGCCGCATCGAGGCCGCGCAAGGGCTTGTCGAGCTGCAAGCTGTCGCTGATGGCATTGCCCAAAATGAATGCCTGCGAGATTTGCGGATGATGCTCGCCGTGCACGGCGGCACGCCAGCGCGTCTCGTCGAGCGCGCCGCGCATGGCGTACACGGTGGCCGGCACGTGGTCCACGGTGAGGATGCTGGCTGCCCCGTCGGCGATTTCATACAGGCGCGAATCGCCCACGTGATACAGCAGTGGCGCTTCGCCGGGCGGCACTTCCAGCAGGGTCAGAGTGGTGCCGGGCGGACGCGCCTGGGCTGGCGCGGCCATGGCGAAACTGTCCTGCAGCCGCGTGTGCAACTCGTCGAGCCTGGCGGCCAGGCTGGCCGTGTCGAGGCAGGCGGGCATGGCCAGCAAGCCTTGCACGGCCGCTTCCGCCGCTTCTCGCCCCTGGCCGTGGCCGCCCATGCCGTCGAGCACGGCGGCGCGTACATGGCCGCGCGGCCAGCCCGGCACCTGGCAGTGGAATGGCGCTTGCTGCGACAGGCAGACGGCGTGGCCGCTGGCATCGATCAGCAGGAAGTTGTCCTGGTTTTCGCGGCGCGGCAGGGGACCGGCGCCCACGCTGGTGCCGGCGGCGGCATCGAGCCAGGGGCCGAAGTCAAGTCCGTCTTTGATTAAATGCATCGGTTGGTGCGGTCCAGGCGGCCAGAAATGTTGATCATAGGACACAGCTTAGCCGATATTGTGCAGGGGCGATACCTTGCCTGTCGCGCAAAAAAACCTGCGGCAGCAGGCTGGCGCAGGTTTTTCATGGTGCAGGTGCAGGCGGTGCTTAACGGCGATGGCCCCAGCCGTGGCCGTGACCGTGGCCACGGTCATAATAGTCGCGGCGGCCATGGTCGCGGTAGTAGCCGCGGCCCGGTTGCACGTAGACGACAGCTGGCGGGCCGTAGTAGCGCGGTGGCGGCGCGTAATACACTGGCTGCGGGGCAGGGGCGTAGTACACCGGTTGCGGCGCAGGCGCGTAATAGGTTTCGCGGTAACCGCCGCGATAGCCGCCACGGTCATAATAACGGTCATTCGTGCTGATGCTGTTGCCGACGGCGGCGCCAAGCACGCCACCGACGATCGCGCCATTGCGCCCGCCGGTGCTGTTGCCAATGGCCGCTCCGACAACGGCGCCTGCAACGGTATTGAAGTCGCGGTCACCGGCGACTGCGGCCGAAGACACAGCCACTGCCGCTACCATTACCGCACCCAGGAGTTTCTTGTTCAACATGGCATTTCCTTCCATTCCGGCGAGATCACAATGATCTGCATGGAGTGGACTATATCCGCTGCCGCAAGCTTGTTCCACGTCTAATACAACTTATTACAATCAGGGCGGCGTGGTAACAGTTTCAGCCTGACACGACAGGCGCAAACGCTTGCCATTCCGGACGCAGCAGGCTATACATTTTCACGTCGCGCATGACGCCATTGATGAAGAAGGCCTGGCGCTTCACGCCTTCCTCGGTAAAGCCGCACCTTTGCGCGATCCGTTCGGAAGCCGTATTTTGTGGGTCCATCAGCAATTCCAGGCGGTGGTAGGGGTAGGCATTGAACAGGTAGTCGACCACCAGGCGCGTCGCTTCGCCGCCATAGCCGCGTCCGCCCCACTTGGGGTCGAACAGGCGGTAGCCGATTTCGCGGCAAGCCGGGGTGCGGCCCTTGAAGTGCGTGATCGAGCCGATGATGTGCTGGTGATGGTCTTCAATCAGGAACAGTTCACTATCCTCCGTGACCAGGCCCGTCTGCAGGAATTCGCGCCGGATCGCTTCGGGTGACTTGAATTGCATGGAAAAGAACTCGCTGCGCGCGGGCAGGTCGTTGATCAGCGCGATATAGGTATTGAGGTCGGCGGCGGTCAAATGCCGGACGGTACAGAGTCTTCCCTTGAGCATGGCGGTATCCGGTAGCGATCACGATCTGCATGGTAATCGACTCTGGGGGAAAGAGGCAATCGATCCCGTAAAAGTTGCTGCAATGACAGAATAAATGCGCTATCGTAGAAAAATTCGCGCCTTGCCCATGGCTACGGCGTACCCGTTTCGACCTTGTTGACTGGAACTGAACACATGCATAGCATCCTGACTGGCGCGCCACTGCGCCGTTCCGCCGTATCCCTTGCCCTTGGCTGCATCGTCAGCGCCGGCGCCTTTGCCGCCGCGCCAGGCAACACGCCGCAAGCGCTGGCGCAGGTGCGCGACACCGCGCTGCAGAGCGACTGGGCCTACGCCCGCCTGGCCGACATGACGGATCTGATCGGCCCGCGCCTGTCCGGCTCCGCCGGCGCCGCCGCCGCCGTGCAGCAGGTGGCCGACACCATGCGCCAGCTGGGCGCCAAGGTCACCTTGCAGCCCGTGAAAGTGCCGCACTGGGTGCGCGGCGTGGAAACGGCGGAAATCGTCGACTATGCGGGCCGTCCGCAGGGCGTGTCGCAGCGCGTGGTGCTCACGGCCCTGGGCGGCTCCGGCGCCACTGCGGCCGCCGGCCTGACGGCACCCGTGATCATCGTCAAGAGCCTGGAAGAACTCAAGGCGCGCG
Source organism: Janthinobacterium sp. MP5059B (assembly GCF_001758645.1). Lineage (NCBI taxonomy): Bacteria > Pseudomonadati > Pseudomonadota > Betaproteobacteria > Burkholderiales > Oxalobacteraceae > Janthinobacterium > Janthinobacterium sp. MP5059B. The sequence goes on from NZ_LRHX01000010.1 coordinate 300,848, forward strand.
CGGTGGAAGTGAAGGGCGCCATTGTGCTGATCGACACGCCGTTCGACCAGGAGATGGCCGAGCGGGGGCTGGCCGGCGTCACCTACGGACAGGGTTCGCGCTCGCGCTTCCTCGGACCGAAGGCGGCGGCCGACCTGGGCGCGGCCGCCGCGCTGGTGCGCTCGGTGGGCGGCGCCGATTTCCGCATCCCGCATGCGGGCGCCACGGGCCTGGACGACAATAAACGCATTCCCGCCGCCGCCGTCACCGTGGAAGACGCCCTGCTGATCGGCCGCCTGGCCGCGCGCGGCCCGATGAAAATGCACCTGACCCTGACGCCGCAAAACCTGCCGGAAGCCGATAGCTACAACGTCATCGCCGACTGGCCGGGCACGGACAAGGCCGACGAAGTGGTGGTGGTCTCGGGCCACCTCGACTCCTGGGACCTGGCGACGGGCGCGCACGACGACGGCGCCGGCGTGGTGGCTGCCATGGGCGTGGTGGAAACCCTGAAAAAGCTCGATTACCGTCCGCGCCGCACCATCCGCGTGATCGCCTGGATGAACGAGGAAAACGGCGGCCGCGGCGGCCAGGCCTACTTCGAGGCCCACAAGCAGGCGCTCGGCAAGCAATATGCTGCCATCGAGATGGATAGCGGCGCCGGCCGCCCGTTCGGCATCAAGGCCAGCGTGGGACCGAAGGCGGAAAAACTGTTCACGCCTTTGCTGGCCGCCCTGCAGCCGATGGGCGCACACGCGTTCACGCGCCGCGATGCGCTGGGCACGGGCGATTTGCACCGTCTGGAAACGGGAGGCGTGCCCAGCTTCGAGCCGCTGGTCGACAGTCACAGTTACTTCCACTACCACCATACGCCGGCCGACACCCTGGACAAGGTCGACCCGAATAACCTGAAACGCAACGTGGCGTTGATGTCGTCGCTGGCCTGGTTCCTGGCCAATATCGACGGCGAGATCGGCCGCGCGCCGGAGCAGGGCGAGTAAGCGGCATGGCGCCGGGGCAGCGCCAGCTGTGGCGCCTTGACAGGCCCCGCGCCTGGGCAAGGGGAGCCTGCCCCCGGCCCTCAGTTTTTCAGATACCAGCCCTCCGGAAAGACAATTTGCCTGGCCAGCGCGGCAACCATAAGATATGCAGCTGTAAATAATTCTCATTTAGTTGGGAATCCATTCTACGCAGCACACTTGCCCGGCCCATGGCGGCCGGGGTTTGCCTCTCTTCTGATCGTCAGGAACGCTGGTGCCCCGTCTTCGCTTGCTTTTTCCCCTTCTCCTTGCCGGCTGGCTGGCGTGTGCCAGCGTCAGCGCCAGTACGCAGCAGCCGTCGCCGGCGCCGCGCATCGAGCGCTGTACCATTGCCGATGAACAGGGCGACTTCGGCTTGCCGACGCCCTACACCCATGCCAGCGGCGGCATGGGCTATACGCTGACGAGCCTGATTTTCGACACCCTCGTGTGGCGCGATGCCAGTGGCAAGCTGGTGCCGGGGCTGGCCAGCGCGTGGCGGGAAAGCGCCGACCACCGCACCGTCGATTTCACCTTGCGCCCCGATGCGCGTTGGCATGACGGCAAGAGCGTCACGGCGGCGGACGTGGTGTTTACCTTTGCGTATTTGCGCCAGCACCCGCATCCCCTGTTCGACCTGGGGGCCATCGACGGCGTGGACGACCTGGGCAAGGGGCGCGTGCGCGTGCGCCTGAAGCGCGTGTATGCGCCGTTCGTGGCACAGCTGGCCGGTTCGGTGCCCATCCTGCCGCAGCATGTGTACGCGCGCCTGGACGAGCCCCAGCACGTGAAACAGGCCGACATCGTCGGCAGCGGCCCCTATCGCCTGGGTGCGTATGACAAGGCGGCGGGCCGCTATCTTTTCACCGCGAACGAAGCGTACTACCTGGGCCCGCCCAGGGTGCGCAGCCTGCTGTTCCTGCGCATGCAGCCTTCGCTTGCCGTGGGCGCGCTCAAGCGGGGCCAGGTGGACATGATCCGCAGCCTGCCGGCGCCCCTGGCTGCCGAAGTGACGCGCTTTGCCACCGTGGTCAGCGCGCCTTCCGGCCATCCGGTGCGGCTGCGCTTCAATCATGCGCGCCCGCCGTTTGCCGACAAGCGCCTGCGCCAGGCCATCGCGCGCGGCATCGACCGGCAGGAACTGCTGCGCGTGGTCGAGAACGGGCAGGGCGAGGTGTCCGCCGGACGCTTCGTGCGGGGCAGCATCTGGCAGAGCGGGGCGCCGTTCGAGGCGTATGCCTACGATCCGGCGGCAGCGCGCCGCATGCTGGCGGAGCTGGGCTACCGCGCCGCGCCGGACGGTCGCCTGCGCGACAGCGGCGGCAAACCGTGGGTGCTCGAACTGGCGGCGACGCGCAGCCTGGCGCGGCCCGCCAGCCAGCTGGCTGGCCAGCTGGAAAAGCTGGGCATGGAAGTCAATGTGCGCATCATGGACGGCGGTATCCTGGGCGCGCGCATGGTCGCGGCCGATTTCGACCTGGCGCTCGTCAGCCAGGGCAGCAATGGAGACCCGGAAAGCATGCTGCGGCAAACGGCTGGCAACGGCGCCTTCAGCGATGCCTTCCGCCGCGCCGATCTGCTCGAGCTGCTGCAGCAGCAGGTCGGCACCGTCGACGTGGCCAAACGGCGCGCGCTGCTCGACCGCGCCCAGGCCATCTATGCCGAGGAGCTGCCGGCGTTTTTCCTGTATTCGCCGCAGTGGATCACGGCGGCCAATGCGCGCCTGCGGCCGTGGTTCACGCCGGGCGGCATCGCCGTCGGCATCTCGCTGCCGCTGAACAAACTGATGTTCGTGCAGTAGACGGGAGCCGACGCTGAGCGCTTCTACGTTCCCGGGCCGGCGCGCCGCGGGCTATGCGCTGGCCTTGCTGGCGCTCGTCAGCCTCGACTTCGCGCTGCCGCTGCTCATGCCTGGCGACCCCGTCACGGCCATCCTGGGGCAGGATGCGCTGATCGAACTCGATGCGGCCGAACGCGGCGCCCTGCTGGCGCGCCATGGCCTGGGCGGCGGGCAGCCGCTGTGGCAGCTGTACCTCGGGCACCTGGCGCAGCTGCTGCGGCTCGATTTCGGCTATTCCATCCGCCACGGCATGCCGGTGAAGGACTTATTGGCGCAGCACCTGCCTTGGACCATGCTGCTGGTGGCGTGCGCGCTGGCGCTGGCCCTGCTGCTGGGCGTGGTACTGGGCATCGAGGCCGCGTTCGCGCAGGGCAGGGCGCCGGACCGCGTGCTGACGGCCGCCACCCTGGCACTCGACAGCATCCCGCCTTTCGCCCTGGCGATGGGCCTGGTCATGCTGTTCGCCTATGGTTTGCAATGGTTTCCCAGCAATGGCGCCATGGCGCCGTTTTCCATGCAGACGGGTGCGGCCGCATGGCTGGAGCGCGCGCAGCACCTGGTGCTGCCCGTGTGCGCCATGGCGCTGCCAGCGGCCGCCGGCGTATTCCTGAGCGCGCGCGCCACGGCCGTCAGCGTACGGCAGCGCACCTTCATGGACCTGGCCCGTGCGCAGGGCGTGGGGCCGTTCGCCTTGCGCTACCGCCACCTGGCGCCCAACGTGCTTGCCGTCGTGCTGTCGCGCCTGGGCGGCGTGGCCGCGCGCCTGGTGTCGGGCGCCGTGTACGCGGAAACCGTCTTTGCCTATCCCGGCATCAACCTGGTGCTGACGGACGCCATCATCAAGCACGACTACCCGCTGGTGCGCGGCGCCCTGCTGGCGACGGGGCTGCTGCTGTTCGCCATGAACTTGCTGGCCGATGCACTGGCCGCCCGCCTGGCACGGCGCGCGCAGCGCGCGCCATGAACGCGTCCGTGCGCGCGGGGACCGGGCTGCTGCTGGTGCTGGCCCTGATGCTGGCCGGCGCCAGCTGGCTGCAGCCGGCGTCCGGCGGCGCCATGGATGCCGTGCTGGCGCCGCCCGGCGCCATGCACTGGCTGGGCACCGATGACCTGGGCCGCGACGTGCTGCGCCGCCTGGCCGTCGCCGCGCTGCCGACCCTGGGTATCGGCGTGGCCGTGAGCGCCGCCAGCATCGCGCTGGCCGTGCTGCTGGCGCTGTGCGGGCTGGCCTGGCCGGCGGCCGATACGCTGGTGCTGCGGCTGGCCGACCTGTTCAGCGCCTTGCCATCGACTCTGGTTTTCATCGTCATCGCCTCGGCCATGCAGCCGGGCGTGGCGGCCCTGGTGGCGATGCTGGCGGCATTCGGCTGGGATGTCGAATTTCGCGCGCTGCGCCTGCGCCTGCGCCAGGTGTGGCGCCAGGAGAGCCTGGACGCGGCACGCCTGGCGGCGGCGTCGGGCATCTACCTGCTGCGCCGCCATGTGTGGCCGGCCATGGCGGGATTGCTGGCCGTGCAAGCCGTGGCCCTGGTGCGCCGCGCCGTGTTTCACTACGCGGGCCTGGCCTTCCTCGGGCTGGCCGATCCGCGTACCCCGACCTGGGGCGGCATGCTCAATGAAACCATGCCCTATCTTGCCCACCCGGACGCGCGCGCCTGGATCCTGGCGGCCTGGCTGTGCCTGGCCATGCTGCTGATCGCGCTGGCGCTGCTGGGCCAGGGCCTCGACGAGCGCGCGCGATGCTAGCGGCGGCCGCTTTCTGCATCGAGGCGGATGGCCGCCAGCTGCTGCGCCAGCTGCATTTTCAGGCGCGCCCCGGCGTGCCGCTGGTGATCATCGGCGAATCGGGCGCCGGCAAGAGCACCCTGGCGCGGGCCTTGCTCGGCATGGCGCCGGGGCGCGGCAGCGGCAGCTTGCGCGCCGGCGGCATGCAACTGGTGGATGCGGACGAAGCGGCGCTGCGGCGCTGGCGCGGCCGCCAGGCTGGCCTGGTGCCGCAAGACGTACACGACGCCCTCAATCCCCAGCACACCTTGCTGGCGCAGGTGGCGGCGCCTTTGCGGCGGCATCTGGGCATGCGGCGCGGGCCAGCCGAACTGGCGGCCGGTGCCCTGCTGGTTTCGCTGGGCCTGGCCGAAAACCTGCACCGGCGCTATCCGGCCCAATGCAGCGGCGGCCAGCTGCAGCGCGTCCTGCTGGCGGCGGCGCTGGCGCCTGACCCGGCACTGCTGGTGCTGGACGAGCCGACGTCCGCGCTCGATCCCGCCACCAGCGCGCTGGTGCTCGGGCGCCTGCGCGCCGAAGCGGCGCAGCGCCAGCTGGTGGTGGTGACGCATGACCTGGAGCTGGCGCGCGCGCTCGATGGCGACGTGCTGGTACTGTACGGCGGCAGCGCCGTGGAAACGGGGCCGGCCGCAGCGGTGCTGGCGGCGCCGCGCCATCCCTACACGCGCGGCCTGCTGCGCGCCTGGCCGCGCGAGAACGGCAAGGACTTGCAGGGCATCGCCGGCACCCATGAAGAGGGCGCGCGCGGCTGCGCCTTCGCCAGCCGCTGCAGCCAGCGCATCGCCCGCTGCGGCGAGGAAGCGCCGGCGCTCGATGCCACGGGCGTGGCCTGCCTGCGCGGCGGCATCGTCACCGTGCTGTCCGCGCGCGGCGTGCACAAGCGCCTGGGCGGGCAAGCCGTACTGGCGGGCGTCGACCTGGACGTGCAGTCGGGCGAAACGGTGGTCATCGTGGGCGCGTCCGGCGCGGGCAAGTCGACTTTGGCGCGCATCCTCGTCGGCCTGCAGCAGGCCGATACGGGCACAGTGACCACGCCGGAGCGGGAAGAGGGGGGCGCGGCGGCGGGCATCGCCTACGTGCCGCAGCATGCGGGCGCCTCGGTGGCCAGCCACTTCAGCGTATTCGAGGCGGTGGCCGAGCCGCTCGCCATCGCGGATCGCGTCAGCGTGGACGCGATCCGCGCGGCGGCGCTGCGGGCGCTGGCCGACGTGCGCCTGCCGGCCACAGAAGCCTTCCTGGCGCGCCAGGCGCGCAGCTTGAGCGGCGGGGAATTGCAGCGCCTGGCCATCGCGCGGGCGCTGATCGCCGATCCGGCCGTGCTGGTGGCCGATGAACCGACCGCCGCGCTGGATGCCTCGGTGCAGGCGAAGGTGCTGCGGCTGCTGCTCGACGTGCAGGAGGCGCGCGGCCTGGCCCTGCTGCTCATCACGCACAATCTGCCTGTCGCCCGCCACGTGGCGGACCGCATCGTGCGGCTGGAAGATGGCCGCTGCGCGGCGTTGCCCGGGCCGCAGGACGGCACGGAGGGCGCCGCGCCGGCGGCCTGGATGCGCCTGGCCTAGCCGAGGAAATCGCCTACGTACACCAGGTGTTCGAACGGCGGCTTTTCGTTCTCCGTGCGGGCCAGCACCGTGCCCAGCGTGGCGCGCAGCACGGCCTGTTTCGCGTCGGCGCCCGCGTGGGCGACGATGGCGAGCGGCGTGCTGCCGGGCAGGTGGCGCGCCAGGCGTTCGACCAGCGAGGGCAGGTCGGCGCGCATGGTAAAGAAGACCAGGGTGGAACCCGTGGCGGCCAGCTTGTCCAGGGTGTCGCTGCCCGTGTAGTCGTCGCGCGTGTCGGCCGAGGCGGCGAGGATCACGGAACGGCTGTGCTTGCCGCCGGTGACATCGCGGGCCAGCGCCGCATTGGCCGCATTGAAGCAGGAGATGCCAGGGATGACGACGGGATTCAGTTCGCTGAACTCGCTCAGGTAGCCCGATTGCGGCCCGAAGATCATGGCGTCGCCATAGTCGAGCACCGCGACGGTCTTGCCTGCCGCCGCCGCCGCGTGGATGATGTCGCGCGTCTGTTTTTCCATGGCGTCGACTTCCTCTTCCGGCGTGTCGCGCCGCGCCAGGGGGCTGAACAGGCCGTGGCCCGCCTTGTGCAGTTCCTTGCCGTCAAGCAGGTCGGCAAACGCTTCCAGCAGGCGCGGGATGCCGAACACGATATCGACGCCGCGCAGGGTTTTCTGCGCCTTCACGGTGATGCTGTCAGGGTCGCCGATGCCGGCGCTGACGAGGTACAGGCCGCAGCGCGCGCCCGCTTGGGTGGTATAGGTCATGGTTCTCTTCTCTTTACGGATGGGTGATTGGGATGGTGGAATCGCTTAAAAGTGGTAACTGGCGCTCACGCGCACGTCGCGTCCCGGCTCCGGCAGGATATTGCCGACGCCGCCGTCGAGCGAACTGTGGCTCGTGTAGCGCTTGTCGCCCAGGTTGCGCACGGCCAGCGCCAGGCTCAGCGCGCGCAGCGCGGCCGGCTGCCATTGCAGCTGGACGTCGTGCAGCACGTAGCCGGCCCGCTGTACCGCCGCTTTCGGCACGTCGTCCAGGCGCCGCACGGCGTTCAGGGTATAGCCGGCCGTGAGGCCGGGCAGCATCTGCCAGTGGCTGTCCCACGTGAGCCGGTCGCCCAGCGCCGTGCCCACGCGGCGCGCCGGGTTCAAGGGCTTGCCGCCCACCGTGGTATCGGCCAGCACCACGCCGACGGACGTGCCGTAGCCGCCCCGCTGCCAGCGCGCCTTCCATTCCCAGCCCTTCGAGCGCAGGGTCTCGGGCATGTTGCGGATAGACGCGGGATACACGACGCCCTGGCCGGCCCATTCGATCAGGTTGGCAATGCGGGTGTCGAAGTAGCCGAGGCGTACGGTCAGGCTGTCGCCGTCCAGCAGCGCATTGGCGCCTTCGTACTTCAGGCCCGCTTCGCGCGTGGTCGAGGTTTCCGGCTTGAAGGGCTTGCCGTTGTTGAAATTGCTCTTTTTGTCCAGGCTGGTGAGGAAACCGATGGGGATGATGCCGCTGGCGCGCACGGCTTCGCCATAGCTGGCAAAGGCGCCCACGCCGCGGCGCAGCTCCAGCTCGGCGCCCGCGTTCGGCAATGTCTTGCCGCCCTTGAAGGTACGCGGTCCGAAGGCGGTATCGTAGCGGTCGTGGCGCAAGCCCAGCGACAGCTGCAGGGCTTGCCAGCGCATGCGCTCCTGCACGAACAGGCCCAGATTGCGCGCCTGCGTGGATTTGCGGCCCGGCCCCAGGACGGCGGCGCCCAGCACGCCGTTGGTGATGCCTTCCTCGTCCATGAAGTCGGCGCCGGCCGTCAGGCGGTGCTGCGTGCCGGCCAGGGCCAGGTTTGCCGTATTGCGCACGCTGCCGCCCCGTTCCGTCGTCCTCGCGCTGCGCGCCTGGCTGACGTCTTCCAGCTCGTTCTCGTTCAGGTACAGATTGAATTTCCAGTCCAGCAGCGCATTGCCGGCCGGCTGGTAGCGGTGTTCCAGGGTATAGGTATGGCGTTCGCTGCGCTGGTAGGTGGGCACGGCGTTCGCGGGCGCATAGCCGTTGTCGCTGCCGACCCGGCTGAACAGATAGAGCCCCGCATTGCGGTTGCGCGCCGCGCCCAGGCGCAGGCTATGCCCGGCCAGGTCCAGCAAGCTCAATTTGAGCAGGTAGTCGCGGTCATGTCCGGCCGAATTGGGCACGTCGCCACCGCCGCCGATGCGGTAGTTGTCGCGGTTGACGGCGCTGACATGGGCCAGCAAGCCCAGCTTATTGTCCAAGGTCTCGCCCAGCATGCCGTACACGCTGACGGCGCCGCGCCGCGCCTCGTCGGCGCTGGCGTACGCCGCGCGCACGCTGGCGCCGGCGCGTTTGCCTGGCGCCAGCAAGTCCTGCGCATCGACGGTGTCAAAGCGGATGCTGCCGCCCAGCGCGCCCGGTCCCGCGTCGGCGCTGGGGCCGGGCTGGATATCGACCTGTTTCAGCATGTCGGGATCGATGCCGCCCAGGTCGCCCCGGTGCTGGTGCAGGCTGCGGCCCTGGCGCGCGCCGTCGATGCTGATGTTCAGGTTGGCGCCATCGACGCCGCGCAGGTAGATGCGTTGCGCATTGCTGGCGCCGCCGCCCACGCTGACGGCGGGTTCGCTGGCGAAGATGTCGGCCATGTCCATGGCTTGCTGGCGCTGCAGGGTCTCGCGGGAAATGCGCGTGATGCCCGGCAGGGGCGCGTCCGGCGCGGACTGGTCGATCAGCTTGACTTCGGGCAGGGTCGCCAGCGGCGCGGCCTGTTCGGCGCGCGTGTCGGACATTTGCTGGGCGAAGGAGAAGGGGGCGATGGGCAGCGCGCTGGCGCCAAGCAGGAAAAGGGGAACGGCATGTCGCATGGGAAGGTCGTCTTTGTCAGAAGGGAAGCTACGGGAAGGGAGGGCGCAGGTGCTGGCCTGCGCAGCGTCAGTCGAATCTGCTACAGCAGCGCTGTCCCGGGACTGGAAGCGGCGCGCCGCACCGCTTCCGGTCCCTGAAATACCCGGTTGGCTTCATCTCGTCAGCCGCCATTCTGAAAGACGGGGGCAACGTTGGCTATTTGTATTTCTTGAGCGGCGCCATCAGGAAAACTGAGGGCTGCCGCTTACAGTCCTGCGCGCTTGGCGACCAGGGTCAGGATGTCGTAGCTGGCCACCAGTTCATCGTTCTGGTTGGTTACCTGCACGTCCCACGACACCACGCCCTGGCCGACGCCCTTGTCGTCGCGCCGCTGGCGGTCGACCTTGCGCTTGCACGTCAGGCGCGCGCGGATGGTGTCGCCGATGCCGACCGGCGCGACGAAGCGCAGGTCGTCGAGGCCGTAGTTGGCCAGCACGGGACCGGGCGCCGGGGAGACGAACAGGCCGGCTGCCGCCGCCAGCACGAAATAGCCGTGCGCGATGCGCCGGCCGAACTGCGAATCGCGCGCGGCGATCTCGTCGAAATGCATGTAGAAATAATCGCCCGAGATGCCGCCGAAGGCCACGATATCCGCTTCGCAGACGGTGCGCCGGTGCGTCAGCAGCGATTCACCCACTTCCAGCTCGTCGAAATGCTTGCGGAACGGATGCTGCACGCTTTCGCGCACGGCGGCGCCGCGCACGTATTCGCCCGTCACGGCCGTCAGCATGGTGGGCGAGCCTTGCAGCGCCGAGCGTTGCAGGTATTGCGAGATGGCGCGCAGGCCGCCCAGCTGCTCGCCGCAGCCGGCGCGGCCGGGGCCGCCGTACTTCAGGTGCGCCGACGCCAGCACGTCCGTGCCCGCCGCCGCCACTTCGCGTTCCAGCACCAGCACGCGCCCGTGCGAGGCGGCCAGGCGCGGCACCGCATACGCGGCCAGCTTCGGATCGCGCGTGGCCAGGGTGCTGGCCAGGCTGCCCCTGCCGCGTGCGGCCAGCGCCAGCGCTTCCTCCACGTCCGCATACGGCATCAGGGCGCAGACGGGGCCGAAGGCCTCGATTTCATGCACGGCGTCGCTGCGCGCGCCGCCGCGGCACAGCAGCAGTGTGGGTGCGGCAAAGGCGCCATCGCGCACGCCTGCGCCGGAAGGCGCGTAGCCGTCCGCCTGGCCGCAGACGATGTCGCTTTCCTCGGCCAGGGCGCGCACGCGGGCGCCCAGTTCGCTGCGCTGCTCCTGCGATGCCAGCGGTCCCATTTGCACGCCGGCCTGGGCCGGGTCGCCGATCACCACCGCCGCCAGGCGTTCGCGCAGGCGCGCCGTCAGCGCTTCGATCTGCCCGTGCGGCACCATCACGCGGCGGATGGCGGCGCCGTCCTGGCCCGCCTTGACCGTCATCGAACGCACGATGGCATCGACCAGCAGCTCGAATTCCGGCTCGCCGCTGCGCACGTCCGGTCCCAGGATGGCGCAATTGAGCGACGCCGCGCCCAGGCTGACCTGGACCGAACGCGCCAGCAGGTTGGGGTGGTTGCGCAAGGTCGTGGCGGTGGCGTCCGAACCGGTGAAGCTGACGGCATCGTTGTCCTGCAGGCGGGCCAGCAAGGCATCGGCAGGGCCGATGGCCAGCTGCAGCGCGCCTTTCGGCAGCACGCCGGACGCGTCGATCAGGCGCACCAGCGCTTCGGCCAGGTAGCTGGTGCAGGTGGCGGGCTTGACGATGCAGGGCATGGCGGCCAGGAAGCTGGCGGCGAATTTTTCCAGCAGCGACCAGACGGGCAGGTTGAACGGGTTGATGTGCAGGGCCACGCCGCCGCGCGGCACCATGATGTGCGTGCCGGCCGCGCCGCCGCGCCGGCACAGCGACATGGCGGGCGCTTCGTGCAGCACATTGCCCGAAGGCAGGCCGCTGGCGGCGATGCCGGCGTAGGAATTGAGCACGCCGATGCCGGCGCAGATATCCTGCTTGCTGTCGGCGCGCGTGGCGCCGCTCAGGTAGGCGATCGTGTACAGCTCCTCGCGGTGCTGCTGGATGTGCGATGCCAGCGCCCGCAGGCAGGCCGCCCGCTGCTGGAAGTCGAGGGCCATCAGCGCCGGCACGCCGGTGCGGCGCGCATAGTCGAGCGCCTGCTGCGCGTCGACCGACTCGGCATGCGTGTGATAGATCAGCGAATTGTCGATGGCGCTGTGCAGCGACAGGCCCGCTTCGCTGCCCATCCAGCGTCCGCCTATCCAGCTTTGCAGTGTGCTTACCTTGCTCATGATTGTTCCTCGTTCGTGTGCGTGAGCGATGCCGCCGTTTCCAGCGCATCGATGAACATGCCTGCCACGTCGAAACCCGTCTGCTGCATGATTTCGCGGAAGCAGGTGGGACTGGTGACATTGACTTCGGTGAGATGCGCGCCGATCACGTCCAGCCCGACCAGCAGCAGGCCGCGCGCCGCCAGCACCGGCGCCAGGGTGTCGGCGATCTCGCGGTCGCGCGCCGTCAGCACGCGCGCTTCGCCGCGCCCGCCGGCAGCCAGGTTGCCGCGCACCTCGCCCGCCTGCGGTATGCGCGCCAGCGCATGCGGCACCGGCTTGCCGCCGATGAGCAGGATGCGCTTGTCGCCCTCGCTGATGGCGGGAATGTAGCGTTGCGCCATGATGGTGACGGCGCCGTCGCGCGTCAGCATTTCGACGGTGGCGCCCAGGTTCATGCCGTCCTCGCGCACGCGGAAGATGCCGGCGCCGCCCATGCCGTCGAGCGGCTTGAAGATCACGTCGCCGTGCTCGGCGTGGAAAGCGCGCAGGCGCGACGGCTCGCGGCTGACCAGGGTCGGCGCGCAGAATGGCGCAAATTCCAGGATCGCCAGTTTCTCGTTGTGGTTGCGCACGGCCGATGGCCGGTTGAAGACGCGCGCGCCCTGGCGCTGCGCCATTTCCAGCAGGTAGGTGCTGTACAGGTATTCCATGTCGAAAGGCGGATCCTTGCGTACCAGGACGGCGTCGAACTGCGCCAGCGGCAGCGTCGCCGCCGCCTCCCGGTGGAACCACGTGCCGGCGTCGTCGACCAGCTGCACGCGCGCGGCATGGGCGCTGACCACGCCGCCCTCGCAGTGCAGATGCTGCTGCTCGAATACATGCAGTGCGTGGCCGCGCGCGGCCGCTTCCTGCATCATCGCGTAGGTCGAATCTTTCTTGATGTTCAACAGCTCGAGGCGGTCAGCCAGGATCGCGATTTTCATCGATGCGCCTTTCTTTCTCTTCAAATAGGGTGGGGTAGAGGGAAAATGCCTGGCCGCGCCGGTGCGCGCGGCGCCCGCGGCGCCATGCGCCGCATCGTTGTTGCCGGAATAGTTCTGCAGCGATGGTAGCGCAACAGGCGCCATTCGGCTCCTCAGATATTTGGACGTCCCCCCTCAGTTATTGCGTCTTGTGAGCTACCCGCCATCGGTCTTAGCATCATTGGCGAAATGTCACTACCCAAGCCGGCCTGACCGGATATAACCGCCACATGAGGACACAATGATGCGCCGCTCTTTCAAGACCAATCTCGACATCCGTTACCGCGACACCGACTCGATGGGCCACGTCAGCAGCCCCGTGTACTACGAGTACATGCAGACGGCTTATCTCGAATACATGCACCGCATCCTGGAAATCCCGAAGAGCGAAAAGCTGCCGCACATCATGGTGAAAACCGCGTGCGAATACATCGCCCAGGCCAAGTACGGCGACAAGGTGCTGGTGCTCAGCCACGTCTCCAAGTTCGGCGGCAAGAGCTTTGAAATGGAGCACATCATGCACATCGGCGACGAGCAGGGCGTGGTGATGGCCAAGGCCATTTCCGTGCACGTCATGTACGACTACGACAAGCAGGCCACGCAAGCCGTGCCCGAGTCGTTCAAGCAGACCGTGCTGGCCTACCAGGGCAGCTTGTAAGATGGCGCGCCTGGCAACCCTGCAAGCGCTTGGCGCGCTGAGCCTGCTGGCGGGCGCCACGGCGCCGCTGGCCGCCAGCGCCGGCGACGCCGTGCAGCGCGTGCTGACGCCGCTCGACTGGCCCGCAGCCGGCCAGGCCCGCGCCAGCGCGGCGCAGGCCGACGCGGTGCTGCGGCCCCTGCGCGCCACGGCACCCGCCGGGCTGGCGCAGGTCCGCATCCCCGTATTGCTGCTGCCCGCCGACGGCGACTGGGGCGCGCCCCGCTTCCATGGCCAGGGCACGGCGTATGCGGCCCTGTATGCGCCGGCGGGCGCGAAGCTGGGGCTGTTCGGCAGCGCCACGCACCTCGTCGCGCCAAATGACCTGAAGCTCGAACATGCGGGCGGCGCCTTCGAATCGATAGGCGACGGCGCCGACTACAGCTTCACGCGCTTCGGCGCCGCCTACACGCTGCGCATGAGCTGCGACGAGCCGCTGAAGGACAAGCGCTGCACCGATCCGCAATACCTGACCGACGCGGCGCGCGCGCTGCTGCTGGTGGCGGGAGACCAACCATGATGAAGACGACCTTGCTGGCTGGCGCGCTGGCGCTCGGCACCCTGGCGCTGCCGGCACTGGCAGGCGGCGACGAGCGCTTCCTGCCGCCTGGCGCGCTGCTGCCCGGCAGCGGCAGCGGGGTGGCCAGCGCCGCCGTGCTGTACCCGGACATGCGCTTTCCCATCGAGAAGGGCGCGGCCTACGCCAGTTCGCATTTCTATGGCGTGGGCGGCCAGCGCGGCAAGGCAGGCGATTCCTGCGACGACGCCAACTATGCCTATCCGTGGCGCGACAATTTTTGCGAGCTGCGCAAGGACAACCTGCCGTTCTGCCTGTCCGGCGGACACCAGGGGCAAGACTTGCGCCCGGCCACCTGCCGCGCCAACTTTCACTGGGCCGTAGCGGCCGACGATGGCGTCATCGTGCAGATCGCGCGTTTCAGCGTCACCCTGCAGACGGCCGCCGGCACCTTGTACCGCTATGTGCACCTCAATACCAGCGACCTGGCCGTGCGCGAATTGCAGCCGGTGGCGCGCGGCGCGCGCATCGGCAGGATTTCGAACAACTGGATCGACAAGCTGCCGATCCACCTGCATTTCGACGTCAAGGACACCATCAAGGTGGGCCAGCAGACCCTGGTGACCTTCGTGCCGCCGTATGCCAGCCTGGTCGAGTCCTACATCCAGCGCAACAAGATACAAGGAGAGCAGCATGAGTGAAACGATGCAAGGCCGGCGCGGGCGCAAGCGGCCGATCCTGGCGATACTGCGCCAGGAGGCGTCGACGCCGGGCCGCGCCGGCAAGCTGCTGCGCGACAAGGGCTTTGAACTCGATATCCGCCGTCCCGTGTGCGGCGACCCGCTGCCCGACACCCTCGACGGCCACGCGGGCGTGATCTCGTTCGGCGGCCCGATGAGCGCGAACGACAGCGATGCGCACATCCGCCGCGAGATCGAGTGGCTGTCCGTGCCGCTGGCGGAAAACCGGCCGTATCTGGGCATCTGCCTGGGCGCGCAGATGCTGGCCAAGAATCTCGGCTGCAAGGTGACGGCGGCCGAGGGCGACGTCACGGAGATCGGCTGGTATCCGCTGAAGCCGACGGCCGAAGGCCAGCGCATCATGCCCAAGTGGCCGGACATGGTGTACCACTTCCACATGGAGGGTTTCGAGCTGCCCAAGGGCGCCATCCTGCTGGCCGAGGGCGACGCCTACCGCAACCAGGCCTTCCGCTACGGCGAGAAAGCCTGGGGCATCCAGTACCATCCCGAGCTGACCCTGGCCATGCAGCGCCGCTGGGCGGTGAAGGGCGCGCACCGCTTCCACCTGCCGAACGCGCAGCAGGGCGAACAGCACCTGCAGGGACGCGTGCTGCACGACAAGGCGCTGCGGGCTTGGTTCAACGGCTTCCTGAACCGCGTGTTTACCGAAGCATGAGCCGCCAGCTCGCTACCCTGCAGGACGGCCTGGCGCTGACCCTGGACCAGCTGCTGGCGCGCCAGAGTTTCAAGTGGCGCCAGTACCAGCCCGGCGTGCTTGCCGCCTGCGTGGCCGACATGGACCTGGGCACCGCGCCCGCCGTGCAGGCGGCGCTGGCGCAGGTGCTGCAGCGCGTCGATTTCACTTATCCCCTGCGTGACGGACGCAAGGCTGACCGCGCCGTGGCACACGCGTTCGCCGCGCGCATGCGCCGCCTGTATGGCTGGCAGGCCGAGGCCGACCAGGTGCTGGTCCTGCCCGACCTGGTGCAGGCGACGTTTGCCGCGGTGATGGCGTTTTCCGACCCGGGCGACGGCGTGATCGTGCAGGTGCCGCACTATGCGCCGTTCCGCGAAGCGGTCGAGGGCACGGGCCGGCGCCTGGTCGCGCTGGAAATGCGCACGGGTGCCGACGGCTTCCAGCTCGACCTGGAGAGCCTGGAACAAGCCGTCGATGCCCGCACGCGCGTGCTGATCCTGTGCAATCCGCACAATCCGACGGGGCGCGTGCTGAGCCGCGCGGAGCTGGACGGCGTGCTGGCCTTTGCCGAGCGCCATGCATTGATCGTGGTGTCCGACGAAATCCATGCCGACCTGGTCTACCCGGGCGCGTGCCATCTGCCATTCGCTTCCTTGTCGCAGGCGGCCGCCGCGCGCACCGTCACCCTGAACTCGGCCACGAAGAGCTTCAATATCGCCGGACTGCGCTGCGCCGTCGCCCATTTCGGCACGCCGCAGCTGCAGCAGCGCTTCCATGCGCGCCTGCCGGCGCGCCTGACGGGCGCCGTCAACAACCTGGGCATCGACGCCACCGTGGCGGCCTGGAACGACGGGCAGCCCTGGCTCGACGCCGTGCTGGCGCACCTGCTGGCCATGCGCGACTACGCGGCGCAGATCCTGCGCCGCGAGTTGCCGTCCGTCCGCTTCCACGTGCCGCAGGGGACGTATCTGCTGTGGCTCGATTGCGCGGCGCTGGAGCTGGACCAGCCGGCGGCGGATTTCTTCCTCCAGCATGCGCGCGTGGCGCTCAGCCCGGGCGAAGTCTTCGACGCGCGCGCCGCGCACTGCGCGCGCCTCAATTTCGCCACCTCGCAGCCGCTGCTGGCCGAGATCCTCGACCGCATGGTCATGGCGGTGCGCGCGCACCAGCGCCGCCGTCCGCCTGCACCCCATTAACCCGGCACAGCCGTGCCACCACCTGGACACAACACCATGGAAACGCCCATCAAAAAACACAAGCCGCGCATCCTCATCGGCGTCACGGGATCGCTCGATTCGACCCTGCTGCCGAACTACCTGCGCATCATCAAGGACCATCTCGATTGCGAGCTGAGCGTGCTGATGACGCCGAATGCCACCAACTTCCTCAAGCCGGAATCGATCGCGCTGTACGTCGACCGCGTCATCAGCGGCGAGCGGCCGCAGGATTGGCCGACCGACAAGCCGGGCCGCCTGGCCGCCGAGCACGACCTGCTGCTGGTACTGCCCGCCACCGCGAATACGCTGGCGGCCGTGGCAAACGGCTTTTCCGGCAACCGCCTGACCACCGTGATCCTGGCCGCCACCTTTCCCGTGCTGCTGTTCCCCGTGATGGGCGGGCCGATGCTGGCCAAGCCGGCCGTACAGCGCAACCTGGCGCAGCTGCGCGAGGACGGCTACATCATCATCGACCCCGTCTGGCGCGACCATTTCGATCCGCTGCTCGAGCGCATGCACGGCCACCACTCGCTGCCGAGTCCCGAGCAGGTGCTGGCGCTGCTGCGCGAACGCTTCCCCGCCAGCGGCGTGCAGCGCCTGGCGCTGACGGGCGCCGCGGCCTGACCTTCACAACCAGAGAGAACCGCATGTCCATTATCCTGTACAGCCTGTGCGCCGCCGACCGGCGCCGTCATTATTCGCCCCATGTATGGAAGATCATCATGGCACTCAAGCACAAGGAACTGCAGGCCGAGGTGCGGCCCGTCTCCTTCGCGGAAATCGCCGGCATCGAGGACGGCAGCTATAAAAGCGTGCCGGTGCTGAACGACAACGGCCACATCGAGGGCGACAGCTTTGAAATCGCCGTGCACCTGGAGCGCGCCTATCCGGACCGGCCCAGCCTGTTCGGCGGCCCGGGCGGCCAGGCCATGGCCCGTTTCGTCGAAAGCTTCAGCCAGACGGTCATCCATCCGCCCGTCTCGGCCATCGCCGCCATGGACATGCATGCGCTGATGTCGCCGGCGGACCAGGCGTATTTCCGCGCGGCGCGCGAGAAACGCTTCGGCAAGACCCTGGAAGAGGCCTCGGCCACCCGCCACATCGAGCTGGCGGCCCTGCCGGAAAAATTCGCGCCGCTGCGCAGCGTGCTGGCCAAGCAGCCCTGGCTGGGCGGCGCGCAGCCCCTGTTTGCCGACTACATCCTGTTCGGCGTGCTGCAATGGGCGCGCATCACCGTGCCGTATCCCTTGCTGCCGGCCGACGATCCCGTCAGTACCTGGTTCGAGCGCTGCCTCGACCTGCACGGCGCCATCGGGCGCTCGGTCGTCCTGTCGGACTGACGGCCGGCGTACCTGCCAGGGCCGCCCGCGCGGCCCTTTTTCTTTCATTGACCAACAAGGCTAACCATGATGTTTACACCGCAACAGGGCGAGATACGCCAGCGCTACGCCGGCATCGGCAGCGACATTGCCGCCGGCGCCGCCGCGCGCGCCGAAGGTTTCGATTTTGACGGCTGGCAGCGCCTGCGCGATGCCGGTCTGTGGCGCATGATCGTGCCCGGCAGCGATCACGCGACGGGCGACTGGTGGAGTTTTACCGCCGCCCTCGACGGCCTGTCGTCCACCATCGGCGCGCCGGAGCTGCTGCTGTCGGTCATCGCCCAGGCCGGCATGGTGCGGGGCCTGGAGCGGCACGGCACGGAAGGGCAGCGCGACCGCTATTTCGGCGCCATCCTGCGCGGCGACGTCAGCGCCACCGGTATCGCCGAGCCGGGCACGGGCACGGACGTGCGCAGCATCCAGAGCACCTTGCGCGCCACGGCCGACGGCTACGTGCTCAATGGCTGCAAGTACAATATCGCGCACGCGCCCATCATGGATTTCGCCCTGATCGTCTGCCGCCTGGCGGACAAGGAAGAGCACAATATCGCGCTGGCGCTGGTCGACCGCGGCACGCCCGGCCTGCGCGCCGGCCTGGTGGACGACAAGCTGGGCAACCGCAACCTGCCCACCGGCGCCCTGCATTTCGAGGATGTGGCCGTGCGCCCGTCGCAGCTGCTGGGCGCGCCCGGTCGCGGCCTGGCCACGCTGATCGACACCATTTCGCTGGGACGCCTGTATTACGGCTTGGCGGCGGCCAACCTGATCGCGCCCTATCTGGACGAGGCGATGCGCTACGCGGCCAGCCGCAGCAGCTTCAATAGCAGCATCGACAACCACCAGTACGTGCAGCGGCGCCTGGTCGATATCCGCATCGGCATGGAACGTTCGCGATGGCTGGCGTTTGGCGCGCTGTCGCAGTTGCTGGCAGGCCAGCGGGAAGGGTTGATGAGCTGTTCCATCGCCAAGCTGGTGGGATCCGAAGACCTGATCAACAGCGCTACCAGCCTGGTCAAGCTGTACGGCAGTCTTGGCTATCACAACGGCCGCGTGGCCGAGCTGATGAAAAACGCCCTGGCTTTCGCCAGCGTGGGCGGCACCGAAGAAATGCACCGCAAAAATATCTTCAATCAGATGCAGCGCCTGGTTAAGTAACCCCCAATAAATTATTGTGATTTCTGACTTCCATAACCGGCGCTCTGCAGCGTTGCTCGCTGCTAGCAGTGCTCGCACTGCGTCGCAGTGAGCGCCTTGCATAGCATCCGGTTCTGTTCGTCATAAATTCACACTAATTTCCCGAGGATTACTTAGCTAGGTTTCCCGGGCTGGCTGTGGCACTCGCACGGCATATTGGCGGTTCAGGCCGCCAATATGCCCGATTCGCTCAGCGCATCATTGATCGCTTCGAACATCGGCTCTCTGGCGCGCGAGGCCAGGTGCGCGAACAGATTGCGCACGGACGACTGTGCCACGCACAGGATGTCGATTTCACCGAGACGCTGCGCTTCCAGCGCCGTGTCGCCATGCAGCAGGCCGACGCCGAGGCGCTCGGCCAGCATCGAGCGGGTGACGCTTTCGCGGTCGATGCTGATGATGCGGCGTGGACGGAAATTGCGCGTCTTGAACAGGTGCTCGGCGGCCCCGCCGCAGCACAGGCTCGATGGCGCGAAGATCCACGGCAGCTCGGCCAGCGCGTTCCAGTCGAGCGGCTGGGTGGTGTCGAGCATGCCGGCAGGCGCCGCCACGTAGACGGGGAAGCACGCCACTTCGATCGTCATCAGGTCATCGTCGGGCGAGCGCGCCTCGTTGTAGAAACCCGCGTCGAGCGTGCCGCTGCGGATGCCGTTCAGGGTGCCGGTGGAACTGCCGTGCTCCAGCGAGACCTCGACTTCCGGATGGTGCTCGGAAAAGCGCCGCACCAGCCGGCCAATGGCTTCGTTGTTGGACTGGCCGCCGACGCCGATGCGCAGCTTGCCGGCCAGGCGGCCCTTGATGTGGTTGGCTTCGTCGAGCAGCTCGCGGTGGATGTTGAGCGTGCGTTCGGCCTTGGCCAGGATGCGCTGGCCGCTGCTGGTCAGGCTCATGCCGCGCGCCGTGCGTTCAAACAGGGTCAGGCCGAGATAATCCTCCATCGCCTTGACATGGGCACTGACTGCGGGCTGGCTCAGGAAGAGCCGTTCGGATGCGCGCGTAATGCTGCCCTCGCGCGCCACCGTGGCGAAGGTTTTCAGGTGATGGATTTCCATGAGGGGCGGGTCCACTAAGTTAAAATATGGGTGAAATTTCAGATATTCTTATTTGTTTTTCAACTATGCATTATATGTGATTTCATTAAGAAAACCGCATTAACAATGCCTGCAAGATGGGTAATTATTTGTGACTTTTCCCTTCTTCCTGTCACTTGCGCGACGCGCGTCAGCCCTTGAAATGGCGTAAATTGTTACTTTTCGTGAGAAAGTTTCTGCCCGCGGGCCAGCGCTACATCAGGCCGACCACGTGCCACCATACGAAGTCCAGCGGCGTGAGTATCAGCAGGCTGAGGATGAACAGGCTCAGGCACAGGCGGGTGACGGCCGCCACCGGCAGGCTGGCCGCCTGCATGGCGAAAATCAGGGGCGGCGCCTGGTAGGGCAGGCAGACATTGGAAAATGCCAGCACTTGCGTCATCAGCACCGTCATCAGCGGCAGGCCCGTGACGGCCGCCAGGTCCTGCGCCAGCGGCGTCATCGTCGCCGGCACGCCCGCCAGGTTGGTCACCAGCGACACCACCGTCGAGATCACCGTCAGCACGGCGGCGTTCCACAGCGGCGTGTCGGTGGCAAAGCGCGCATGCCGGCTCAGGCCATGCACCACGGCTTCGCCCAGGCCGCTCTCCGAAATCACCGCGCCCAGGCCCATCACGCCGGCCACGAACAGCAGCGAGCCATAGTTGATTTCCTGGTTCAGGCATTTTTTCGACGTCAGGTCGGCGGCCGGCCACAGGCAGACCAGGGCGGCGGCCAGGCCGACCCAGGCCGGCGACACATGATGCAGGCCGTCCGTCATCCACAGGGCCAGGCAGCCTCCCAGCACCACGGCCAGTCCCGTCTCCTGCGCCGACATGGGACCTTGCCGCTGCGCCGGCGCGGCCGCGCGCACGGGATCGGCGGCGGGAAACATCCACAGGATCAGCAGCACCAGCAGGACGGACTTGAGGATGCCCAGCACGGGAAAATGCAGCAGCAGGTAGTCGACATACGCGATCTGCACGTCATATAGATTGTCCGCCATGCCGGACAGGATCATGTTCGGCGCGTTCGACGGCAGGATGGCGAAGGTCGGCAGGAAGCTGGAAAAGCTGGCCGCCATCAGCATGCCCGTGCGGCCGTTATGGCCCGCGCCATAGCCGATATGCTCGGCCACGGCCATGGTGATGGGAATGAGCAGCACCACGCGGCCCATGCCTGAAGGCATGACGAAGGCCAGCGCCACGCTGAACAGCACGATGCCGGCGATGACGCCCGCGTAGCGCCGCCCCAGCATGCGCGACAGGATGGCCGCCGCGCGCTTGCCCAGGCCTGTGTGGCCGATCGCCGCCCCCATCACGGCGCCGCTGAACAGCAGCCAGAAGGTGGTCGACTGCAGGCCGGAGAACACGGTTTGCGCGGGCGCCATATTGCACAGCATCGCCACCAGGAAGAAGGCCAGGGCCGGCCAGTATTCGGGCACCAGGGCCGTGGCCCACATGCTGATGCAAAAGACCAGCAGCGCCACCACGCCGGCCATGGAGGCCGGCAGGTAGAGCGCGGCCGCCAGGCCGCTGGCGAGCGTCAGCGCGGCGATGGCGGCCAGCGCGCGCAGGCGCGCAACGGGCAGGGGAAGGGCGAGGGACAAGGACTTCAAGGCTGGGCTCCTGGGCGCGCCGGTGCGGCAAGGCGCCGCGCCGTGTGGTGGTCAATGGAAAACATGTTTACTGGTAGCGCCGGATGGCGATGGTGCGGAAAGGCTGCTGGGCGTGTGGCGCGGCGGGGACGGCGGGAGCGGCCGGCTGCTCCAGCCTGGCCAGCAGCGCCTGCGCGCGCAGTTCGGCGGCATCGATGCTGGCCAGCTTCACGTGGCCGTAGCCGCGGATGGCCTGCGGCAGTTCGGCCAGCGCCACGATGGAATCGAGGTTCCCGGCGCTCAGGCGCGGCAGCAGGGCGTCGAGGCGTGCCGTGTAGTCGGTGATCAGCTGGCGCTCGCGGCACCGTTCGGCGCTGTAGCCAAACACGTCGAACCGCGTGCCACGCAGCCCCCTGGCCCTGGCCAGCAGCGCCAGCAGCCTGCCCATCCAGGGGCCGAAGGCGCGCTTGCGCTTGCCCAGCAGCGGCGGCGCCATGTGGAAGGTGAGCGTCACGTCGCCCTCGAACTGCTGCTGCAGCTCGCGCTGGAACTGGCCGTCCGAGAACAGCCGCGCCACCTCGTATTCATCCTTGTAGGCCAGCAGCTTGCTGTAGCCGCGCGCCACGGCCAGGGTCAGTACGGGCGGCGCATCGGCGCCGAAGACGGCGCTTTCGCGCTCGCGCACGCGCGCGACAAACGCCTGGAAGCGTTCCGCCAGCGCCGCGTTCTGGTAGCGCGCCAGCATGGCGCTGCGCTGTTCCACCAGCGCGCCCAGGCTGGCGTCTTCCGCCACCGGACCCGCGGCCACGCCTTGCAGCAGGGGCGCGCCGCAGGCGGCCAGGCGGCCGGCGGCAAAGGCCGCCTTGTTGGCGTCGACGGCCACGCCATTCAATTCGATGGCCCGTTCCAGCGCCGCCAGGCCGACGGGGATCAGGCCGCGCTGCCACGCAAAGCCCATCAGCAGTATATTGGCCATGATGGTGTCGCCCATCAGCTGGCGCGCCAGCACCTGGCCGTTGCATTCGGCGATGTGTTCCATGCCGACGGCGTGGCGCAGCTTGTCCATCAGGGCGCCCGCATGCTGCGGCGCATCCGGATCGCGCACCATGGCGGCGGTGGGGAACTGGTGCGTGTTGGCGACCACGCGCGTGTGGCCGTGGCGCAGGGTCTGCAACGCGTCGGCGCTGGCGCCGACCACCATGTCGCAGGCCAGCATGGCATCGGTCTGGCCGATGTCGATGCGCGCCTGGTGCAGATCCTGGCCGGCCAGGGCCAGACGCACGAAGGACAGCACGGCGCCGCCCTTTTGCGCAAAGCCCATGAAGTCAAGCACCGAGGCTTGCTTGCCCTCCAGGTGCGCGGCCATGGAAACGAGCGCGCCCACCGTCACCACGCCCGTGCCGCCCACTCCCGTCACCAGCAGGTTGAACGGGCCGTGCCAGGCGTGCGGCGCGGGCAGGGGCAGGGCGGCCGCGGCGCGGCGCAGGGCTTGCGGATCGATGGCGGCGTCGGCTGCCTTGCGCAAGGCGCCGCCGCGCACGGAGACGAAGCTGGGGCAAAAGCCGTTGGCGCAGGAATAATCCTTGTTGCAGGACGACTGGTCGATGGCGCGCTTGCGGCCGTAGCCCGTTTCCAGGGGCACGATGGACAGGCAGTTCGACTGGACACCGCAATCGCCGCATCCCTCGCACACGGCGCTGTTGATGACCATGCGGCGCGGCGGATCGGGCAATTCCTTTTTCTTGCGGCGCCGGCGCAGCTCGGCCGCGCAAGTCTGGTCGTAAATCAGCACGGTGACGCCCTTGACCTCGCGCAGGCGGCGCTGCACCTGGTCGAGCTCTTCGCGTCCGTGGAAGGTGGCGGGCGGCGGGAAGCGGCCGTGCAGGCCCGCGTATTTTTCCGGCGCATCGCTGACCACGGCAATCGCCTTGGCGCCCTCGGCATGCACTTGCCAGGCGATGGCGTCGACCGTCAGGCTGCCGTCGATGGGCTGACCGCCCGTCATGGCCACGGCGTCGTTGTATAAAATCTTGTAGGTGATATTGGCGCGCCCGGCGATGGCCTGGCGGATGGCCAGGAAGCCCGAGTGGAAATACGTGCCGTCGCCCAGGTTCTGGAACACGTGCGGGGTGGTGCTGAACATCGAGTGCGCCACCCAGTCGACGCCTTCGCCGCCCATCTGTATCAGCCCGGTGGTATCGCGCTCCATCCACGAAGCCATGAAATGGCAGCCGATGCCGGCTTGCGCGCGCGAACCCTGCGGCACCTTGGTCGAGCTGTTGTGCGGGCAGCCGGAACAAAAATAAGGCTGGCGCCGCACGCCGTCGGCCGCATTGGCCAGCAGCGCGGCGGGCGCGAAGCCGGGCAGCAGGGCGCGGCGGTCGAGCGCCGGCTTGTGCCGCGCCAGCCAGGCCGCCAGCACGCCGGCGATGCGCGACGGGCGCAGTTCGCCCTGCGCCGGCAGCAGCGGCGCGCCGCCGGCATCGAGCTTGCCCAGCACCAGCGGGCGGGCGCTGTCCGGCAGGTTGTAGAACAGGGTGCGGATCTGCTGCTCCACCAGCGGCCCCTTTTCCTCGATGACGAGGATTTCCCGCAAGCCCGCCTTGAACTGCGCCAGGCGGTCGGCTTCCAGCGGAAAACTCAGGCCCACCTTGTACAGGCGCACGCCGGCGCGTTCCAGCACATCGAGACTGAGGCCCAGGCGCCGCAGCACTTCGAGCACGTCGAGATGCGCCTTGCCGCAGGTGACGATGCCGATATCGGCTTGCGGGCTGGGACACAGCAGGCGGTCGATGCTGTTGGCGCGCGCGAACGCGTGCACGGCGGCCAGCTTGTGCGCGTGGCGCGTCTCGATGGGCAGGCCGGGCAGGTCGGGCCAGCGGTAATGCAGGCCGCTGGCAGGCACGCTGTAGTCGGCCGGCTGCTCGAAGCGCGTGCACAGGCCGTCCAGGTCGACCGTGGCGCCGCTTTCCACCGTTTCGGAAATGGCCTTGAAGCCCACCCACATGCCGGAAAAGCGCGACAGCGCCCAGCCGTACAGGCCAAATTCCAGGTATTCGGCGATGCTGGCCGGATTGACGATGGGCATGCTCCACGCCTGCATGGCGAAATCGCTCTGGTGCGGCATCGATGACGAGACGCAGCCGTGGTCGTCGCCGGCCACCACCAGCACGCCGCCGTGCGGCGAGGAACCGTACACATTGCCATGCTTGAGCGCATCGCCGGCCCGGTCGACGCCCGGTCCCTTGCCGTACCAGATGGCGAACACGCCGTCGGCCGTGCGCTGGGGATCGGTCTCGACCTGCTGGCTGCCCAGCACGGCGGTGGCTGCCAGCTCTTCGTTAATGGCGGGCAGGAAACGGATCTGCTGCGCTTCCAGCACGCCGCGCGCGCGCCACAGCGCCTGGTCGTAGCCGCCCAGCGGCGAGCCCCGGTAGCCGCTGATGAAGCCGGCCGTGTTCAGGCCCCGCTCGCGGTCGAGCCAGCGCTGCATCAGCGGCAGGCGCACCAGTGCCTGGGTGCCGGTCAGGAAGACGCTGCCGCCGCGTGCCAGCAAGTTGTCCTCCAGCGCATAAGTGCTCAGGCGTACAACGCCCGGGTCGTCCGCGACCATCTTGTCCATCACTTCCACCTGTGTTCTCCCATCGCCTTGTCGGCTTCCTTGTTGGCTTGCATGCCGCATGCACGCATGCATGTGTCTTGAGCACGCTGCCGTGTCGGCGCGCCGGATACGGAAGAGGGGCGCGCCGGCGCTGCGATGCCGGCGCAACCAAACTTTTCCGTCTATTGATATTCGTTTATCAAGATAAGGGGCCGCGCGGGACGGCGCAATTCGCAAATGCTGAGTGCAGCACTCAATAACACTGATGCGAACGCCGGTGCCGGGCGCAGGCCTCGGAAATCCGGGTGCCTGGCCCCTGGCATCAGTGTTTCTGATCCCCGTACTCAGGATTTGCGAGTTGTGTGGTGCGGGGCTTGGGGCTTATCGTCGGCGTCGAGATGGAAAGCCGAACGATGTTTTTTTGTAAAGGCAGCACAGCTATGAGTTCATTATTGACGCGCCGCATGGCGCTGCTGGCAGGCGCGGACGGACATGCGCTGCTGGCCCAGGGATTGCGCGGCATCGAGCGCGAAGCGCTGCGCGTGGACGGCCACGGCCACCTGGCCGCCACGGCGCATCCGCTGGCGCTGGGCGCGGCCCTGACCCATCCCACCATCACGACCGACTATGCGGAGGCGCTGATCGAGCTGATCACGCCGCCCGAGCAGGATACGGCCGCCATGCTGGACGGCTACGACGCCTTGCACCGTTTCGTCTTCAGCGGACTGGGCGACGAAATGCTGTGGAGCCACTCGATGCCGTGCCGCCTGCCCGCCGACCCCGACATCCCGATCGCCTGGTACGGCAACTCGCACATCGGCATGCTCAAGCATGTCTACCGGCGCGGCCTGGCGCTGCGCTATGGCAAAAGCATGCAGTGCATCGCCGGCATCCACTACAACTACTCGCTGCCGCCCGCATTGTGGGAGCGCCTGCGCGCGGACGAGGGCGATGGCCGCACGGCGATGCAGTTTCAGTCGGAAAGCTATGTCGGGCTGATCCGCAACTTCCGCCGCTATGGCTGGCTGCTGATGTATCTGTTCGGCGCCGCGCCAGCCCTGTCGGCGCATTTCCCTGGACGCGGCGACTTCCCGCTGGAGCAGCTGTCGGCCGATACCTTGTACCTGCCGTACGCCACCAGCCTGCGCATGAGCGACATGGGCTACCAGAACGATGCCCAGGCCGGCCTGACCCCCGACTACAACACGCTCGACAGCTATATCACCAGCCTGGCGGCGGCGATGAACCATCCGTACCTGCCGTATGTCGAGCTGGGCACGCGGCGCGAGGGGCAGTGGGTGCAGATCAATACCAACCGCCTGCAGATCGAGAACGAGTACTACTCGGCGATCCGCCCCAAGCGCGTGGCGCACAGCGGCGAGCGCCCCTTGCATGCGCTGGCCCAGCGCGGCGTGCAGTACGTGGAGGTGCGCTGCCTCGATGTCGACCCGTTCGAGCCGCTGGGCATCGGCGCGCCAGCCTGCCACTTCCTCGACGCCTTTCTGCTGTTTTGCGCGCTGCAGGACAGCCCGCTCACCGGCCATGCGGAAAGCCGCGAGAACACCGAGAATTTCGCCCGCACCGTCAAGGAAGGGCGCCGTCCGGGGCTGCTGCTGGAGCGCCACGGCGAACAGCTCAGCCTGCAGGCGTGGGCTGGCGAGCTGCTCGATCGCATTGCCCCCATGGCCGCGCTGCTGGACCAGGCGCGCGGCGGCGATGATTGCGCCACGGCGCTGGCGGCGCAGCGCGCCAAGCTGGCGGACGTGACGCTGACGCCTTCGGCGCGCGTGCTGGCGGCGATCCGCGCCGAGCAAGGCAGTTTCGACGCGTTCGCCCTGCGCCAGAGCGCGGCGCACGCGGCGCATTTTCGCGGCCGTCCCCTGGCGCCTGCGGCGCTGGCGCGCTTCACGGCGCAGGCCGATGCCTCGCTGGCCGAGCAGGAGCGCGTGGAACGCGCCGACAGCGGCGACTTCGGCCAGTTCGTCCAGCGCTACCAGGCCGGCGCCCGCTACCTGCCGGTGCCGGACGAGCCGGCCATGGAAACCGTCTTGCCACAGCAGCGCGTCGCCTGACCCCTTGTCCCAATTTGATTGAGCCATCACACCATGCGCATACTTCATTGCATGCTGCGCGTCGCCGACCTCGACGCCGCGCTGCATTTCTACCGCGACGCCCTGGGCATGACCCTGCAGCGGCGCCACGACTATCCGGATGCGCGCTTTACGCGCGCCATTGTCGCCTATGGCGAAGCGCCGGCGCATGCCGCCATCGAACTGACGCATAACTGGGACCGGCAAGCCTACACCCACGGCGACGCCTACGGCTACCTGGCGCTGGCGGTCGACGATGCGGCCAGCGTCTGCGCCAGGGTGCGCGCGCATGGCGGCACGGTCACGCGCGAGGCGGGGCCGATGAAACACGGCCGCAATGTCATCGCCTTCGTGCAGGACCCCGACGGCTACCGCATCGAGCTGATCGAAGCGAGCGCGCACTATGACTGATACATCGACTTAACAACGACTGACACGGCATGGCAGGCGCGCCGCTGGCGGCGCCTGCCGGCATTTTTGAAAAGGAAGCCACCGCATGGTGCAAGTATCAACGACAGGCAAGGCCGTCACGCCGCCAGCGCCAGTGCCGCAGCCGCAGAACCGGCAGGCGCTGGTACAGGCGGCCGTGGCCGCGGCCTGCGCCCTGGCCGTGGCGCTCCCCGCGCCGGCGCAGGCGCCGGAAAAAAAGGCCGCCGCCAAGAGCGAAATCTGCTATGGCGTGGCCAAGGCCGGCCAGAATGAATGCGCCAATACCACCTGCTTCCATTTGTGTTCGGGCATGGCGACCGTCGACCGCGATCCTGGCGAATGGATGACCGTCCCGGCCGGCACCTGCACGGCGCTGGGCGGCAAGGTGGAAGCGGCGCCGCTGGCATGCCCGGGCGCGGCGCCCGCCAGGACGGGCCCACCGGCCGATGTGGCGGCGGGCGATGCGCTGTACCACGAGGGCGACGCGGCGCGCGCGCTGCCGGCGTGCGCCGCCTGCCATGGCCCCAAGGGCAATGCCGCCGTCGCCGATTATCCGAAGCTGGCCGGGCAGAACCTGGCCTACCTGGATAGCCAGCTGCGCGCCTTCCGCTCGCATGCGCGCGTCAGCCCCCTGATGAACACGGCTGTCGCGCCCCTGACGGATGGCGATATCGCCAACCTGTCCGCCTATTTGTCCAGGCAAAAGCCGGACGCCATCGACCCCAGCCTGACCACCCCCGTGGCCGCCGGCAAGTCGTTCCGCGATTGCGACGGCGCGTGCCCGGAGATGGTGCCGCTGCCGGCCGGGCGCTTCCTCATGGGATCGCCGCCTGGCGAGAGCGGGCGCTTCGGCAATGAAGGCCAGCACCC
Organism: Janthinobacterium sp. MP5059B; assembly: GCF_001758645.1. Taxonomy (NCBI): domain Bacteria; kingdom Pseudomonadati; phylum Pseudomonadota; class Betaproteobacteria; order Burkholderiales; family Oxalobacteraceae; genus Janthinobacterium; species Janthinobacterium sp. MP5059B. Next base: position 329,287 of record NZ_LRHX01000010.1, read on the forward strand.
GGTAGAGATCCTGCAGCCATTTGCCATCGGCCGCTTCAGCCTGACGTTCGAGCAGTTCGACGCCTGCATCCAGGATGGCGGCTGCGACGGCTACCGGCCGTCAGACGAAGGCTGGGGACGCGGCACGCGCCCGGCCGTCAACGTCAGCTGGAACGATGCGCAAAGCTATCTGCGCTGGCTGTCGAAAAAGAGCGGGGCGCGCTACCGCCTGCCCACCGAGGCCGAGTGGGAATATGCGGCGCGCGCAGGCACCGTCACGGCGCGCTGGTGGGGCGAGGACATCACGCGCGGCGACGCCAAGTATGGCCCCGACGACTGCCCGCAGCAGAAGCATTGCGGCGGCGTGGTGTCCGGTTCGGGCAACTGGCCCACCACGGCGCCCGTGGGCAGCTACGCGCCCAATCCGGCAGGGCTGTACGACGTGCTGGGCAACGTGTGGCAGTGGACGGCCGATTGCTGGCACAGCGACTACGAAGGCGCGCCGAAAGATGGCCGCGTGTGGGATGAAGCGGCTTGCAAGAAGCGCGTGGCGCGCGGCGCCTCCTGGACCGACACGCCGAACTTCGTGCGCGCGGCCACCCGCCTGGGCCTGGGCGCGGAAGGGCGGCGCGGCTGGATCGGCCTGCGCGTGGTGCGCGAGATGGACGCGGCGCCCGGCACGGCGGCCAAGGGCGGCGCGGCGCCGGCGGGCACGCGCGGCTTGCCCTGATGCGCGACGTGGCGCAGGCCGCGCCCCTGGTGGGCATCGGCCTGCGAGGCGCGCATTACCACGACATGCTGGCGCGGCGCCAGCCCGTGGACTGGCTCGAGGTCCACAGCGAGAACTACCTGGCCGAAGGCGGCTGGGACCTGCACGTGCTCGAGACGCTGCGCGCCGATTATCCCGTTTCGTTGCATGGCGTCGGCATGGGTCTCGGCTCGGTGCACGGCTTTTCGCGCACGCACGTGGAGCGCATCGCGCGCCTGGCCGCGCGCATCGAGCCGATGCTGGTGTCCGAGCACCTGTGCTGGGGCGCCACCGGCGGGGCGATGCTCAACGACTTGCTGCCGCTGCCGCTGAACGGTGCCAGCCTGGAACTGGTTTGCCGGCGCGTCGACCTGGTGCAGGAGGTACTAGGCCGTCGCCTCCTGCTGGAGAACGTCTCGACCTATCTGCGTTTTCCCGGCGACAGCTGGGGCGAGACGGAGTTCCTCGCCTGCGTGGCGCGCCGTACCGGCTGCGGCGTGCTGCTGGACATCAATAACCTGTATGTCAATCAATGCAACCACGGCGAGGATGCCCTGGCCGCGATGGCGGCGCTGGCGCCGGGCCTGGTCGGCGAATTGCATCTGGCCGGCCACTGCGAAGATGGCGGCCTGCTGGTCGACCACCACGGCGCGCCCGTGGCCGCTGCCGTGTGGGAACTGTACCGCGCCGCCTTGCGCCGCTACGGTCCGCTGCCCACCCTGGTCGAATGGGATACCAACTTGCCGCCCTTCGCCACCTTGCTCGACGAAGTGGCCCGCGCGCGGGCGCTTGCCGGCGAGGTGCTCGCGCCGGCGAGCCTGGCGGCGTGCGATGACGCTTGAGGAGCTGGCGCGCCTGCAGGCCGCGTTCGGCGCGCAGATCAGCGCGCACACGCCGGATGCCTGCGCGCTGGCGCCGTGGCTGGACACCGATGCGCGCAGCGCCAGCGCCCTGGCGCGCTATGGCCAGGCGCTGCGCCAGCATCACGCGCGCTCGCTGGAGCTCGTGTATCCGGTGCTGCGCGCGCTGGGCGGCGCCTCCTGGTTCCTGGCCATGGCACATGCCTACGGCGATGCGCATCCGTCACGCAGCGCCGACCTGGCCCGTTTCGGCGTCAGCCTGCCGGTGTTTCTTGCCGCCTGGCCGCCGGCCGCCGCGCATGGCTATTTTGCCGACGTGGCGCGCCTGGAGTGGCTGCTGCATGAAGCCCATGGCGCGCCCGATGCCGCTGCGCTGACCTTGCGCGACGTGCAGGCGGCCGGGGCGGGCCAGGTCGATGCCTGGCAGCTGGTGCTGCACCCGGCGGCCGTGCCGTACCGTTCGCCCTGGCGCGCGGCGGCGATCTGGCTGGCGCACGACGCCGCGGCGCGGCATGCCATGCCGCCTGATGCACGGGGCGAGACGCTGGCACTCGTGTACCGCCACGGCTGGTCGGCGCAGGTGCGCGAGATCGACGCGGTGGAAGCGGCGGCGCTGGACGTGCTGGCTGGCGGGTCCACCCTGGGCGCTGCGCTGGCGGCGGCGCAGCAGGCGCACCTGAAGGGCAACGGCTGCATGCCGTTCGCGCCGGCGCCCTTGCTGCTGCGCTGGCTGGCCGATGGCTTGCTGGTGCAGGCGAGTGATGGCGGGCGCGTGCTGACCTAAAGGCGTGCCTACAATGGCCAGCCGCAGGTGCCCCAGCCGGTGGCGTCCAGAGGATAGGCATCGGCCGGCGCGGCCGCAGCCTTGCCTTCGCTGCCTTCTTGCTCCTGCTCCTGGATCGGCGCTTCGCTGGCCGGCGCAAGGAAGCGCGCGGCCCAGGACAGCAGGCGGCTCACCCGGTGCTCCCTGGCATCGATGCCAGTGCGTGGTAAATGGTGCGGGCGGCTGGGGCGGATGAAGGAGCAAGAATGGCTGGCATGTCGTTGTCGATCAAAGTGGCGATGCAGCCATCGTAGCGCCGCGCCGGGCGCGCCGGAAGGCGTGTGGCGCGCAATGTATCCATGCGTCTGGCGCTATGGCGCCGGCAAATCATGCTAAGGTAAGAAACTATGTCGATACCCGATCTGAACCTGTTAATCACCCTCGATGTCCTGCTTGCCGAAGGCAGCGTCACGCGTGCCGCGCGGCGCTTGCGCCTGAGTCCATCGGCCATGAGCCGCGCCCTGGCGCGCCTGCGCGAGACGACCGGCGATCCGCTGCTGGTGCGCGCCGGGCGTGAACTGGTGCCCACGCCGCGCGCGCTGGAGCTGCGCGAACGGGTGGGCCAGCTGGTGGGCGAGGCGCTGGCCGTGCTGGGGCCGGCGCAGCGGCTCGATCCGCGCCAGCTGGAGCAGACCTTCACGCTGCGTTCGAGCGACGGTTTCGTGGAAAATTTCGGTCCTGCGCTGCTTGCGCATATCGGCGCGCAGGCGCCCGGCGTGCGCCTGCGTTTCGTGCAAAAGGTCGACCGTGAAAGCGTGCAGCTGCGCGAGGGCAGCATCGACCTGGAGACGGGCGTGATCGGCAATTTCACCAGCCCGGAAGTGCGCACGCGCAGGCTGTTCGGCGACCGTTTCGTGGGCGTGGTGCGCAGCGGCCATGCGCTGGCCCAGGGCGAGATCAGCGCCGAGCGCTATGCGGCCGGCCAGCATGTGCTGGTGGCGCGGCGCGACCAGGATACGGGACCGATGGACGACGCGCTGGCGGCGCTGGGACTGCAGCGCACGATCGCCAGCATCGTCGGCGGCTTCACGGCGGCGCTGGCGCTGGCCGCCGGTTCCGACCTGATCGCCACCGTGCCGGAACGGCATACGGGCAATCTGCGCGCCGGCATGTTCAGCTTTGCGCTGCCGCTGCGCATGCCGGATCTGACCGTCTCCCTGATGTGGCATCCACGCATGGACGCCGACCCGGCCCACCGCTGGCTGCGCGGCTGCGTGGTCGACGCCTGCGCCGGCCAGTCAGGCGCCGCCTGACGCCGCCGGCAGCGTCATCCTAGCGCGTCACAGGCCCGTCGAAGCCGCCCGCCATGGCCGTGTAGCCACGGGCCGTGGCGATGGCCACGTCGCGGTGGGCCGTCACCAGCTGCTCCTGCGTGGCCAGCGCAATACGTTCCGCTTCGAGCACGCCGAGCAGGCTTTCCGCGCCTTCCTGGTAGCGCACCCTTGCCAGGCGCGCGCTCTCCTGCGCCAGCTGGTGCGCCTCGCGCAGTTCCGCGTGGCGGCTGCGCAGCTGTACCCATTGCGCGATGGCGCTGTCGGTTTCCTCCAGTGCCAGCGCCAGCGCCTTGTCGAAGCCGGCCTGCGCGGCCAGCACTTCGGCGCCGGCTGCGCGCGCGCGGGCGCGGCGCGTGCCGCCATCGAACAGCGGCAGGGAAAAGGCGGCGCCCGCATGCCAGCGCGCCGCATCGCCGCCATTCCAGTCGCCGGCCACGCCGGAGGCGCCGAACAGCGCGCCCAGGCTGATGCGCGGGAAGCGCTCGGCGATGGCGGCGCCTTCGCGGGCGCTGGCCGCCGCCAGCGCCCGTTCTGCCGCGCGCACGTCGGGCCGGCGCAGCAGCAAATGGGCCGGTTCGTCCGTCAGCAAGGATTGCGGCAGCGCCAGCGGCATCGGCTGGTCGAGCGCCGCCAGTTCCGGCGCATCGAGGCGCTGTCCCGTGAGGGTGGCCAGCCGGTTGCGCGCCACGCGCTCATCAAAGTTCAGGCTGGGCAGGCGGGCACTGGCCAGGCGCATCTGCGCCTCGGCGCGCATGCGTTCGGCCGGCGCGGCGCGGCCCGCGTTCTCGCGCTCGCGCACCAGCCGCAAGGTGCCGGACTGGTTCGATAATTGCTCCTGCAGGCTGGCGCGCATCTGCTGCGCGCCGCGCAGCACCAGGTAGGCATCGACCACCTGTGCCAGGATCAGGCGCCGCACGTCGTCGCGCACGGCGGCGCGCTCGTCCGCCGAAGCCTCGGCCGCGGCGATGCTGTGGCGCACGCGGCCGAACAGGTCGAGCTCCCAGCTGAAGACGGCGTTCCACTGCACCGGCGAGGCGATGTGCGGCTGGCCGTCGCTGCTCTCGATCGCCGCCAGGCGCGCGCGTCCGGCCTGGGCATCAAGATCTACCGTCGGCAGGCGGGCGCCGCGCGCCGCTTGCGCGAACTCGCTGGCGCTGGCAAGGCGCGCGGTGGCGATGCGCACGTCGTAATTGTCTTGCCAGGCGCGCTTGACCAGCTGCTCCAGCCTGGCATCGCCCAGTTCTTGCCACCACAGCGCGGGCGGCGCGCCGGCTTGCAGCGCCGGTGCGCCGGCGGCCGAGGGCAGGACCGGCAACTGCGCCGTGTCGAGCGCCCGCGTGGCCGTGGGCGTGCCGACGCTGCAGCCGGCCAGGGCCAGCATGGCGGCCGCCAGCAGCGGCGCGGCGTGGCGCGTGTTCAAGTGAATCATGCGGCTCATGCGGCTTCTCCCAGCGCGACCGTGCGCGCGGCAGGCGCCGGGCGGCGTCTGCTCAGCAAAGTGAAAAACAAGGGTGTAAACAACAGGCCCGACAAGGTCACGCCCAGCATGCCGGCGAAGACAGCCGTGCCCATCGACTGGCGCATTTCCGCGCCCGCACCGGAAGACAGCATCAGCGGTATCGCGCCCAGCAAGAAAGCCAGTGAGGTCATCAGGATGGGCCGCAGACGCGTGCGGGCGGCGGCGATGGCCGCTTCGCGCGCATCGGCGCCGGCCGCCATCGCCTGGCGCGCGAATTCGACGATCAGGATGGCATTCTTGGCAGCCAGGCCGATCAGCACCACGATGCTGATCTGCGTCAGCACGTTGTTGTCCAGGCCGCGCCACGATACCCCGATCAGCGTGGCCAGCACGCAGCTGGGCACGATCAGCACGACGGACAGGGGCAGCAGCCAGCTTTCAAACAGGGCCGCCAGCAGCAGGTACACCAGCAGCACGGCCAGGCCCAGCACCATGCCGGTGCTGCCGCCCGCGTGTTTTTCCTGCAGCGCCAGTTCCGTCCACTCGTAGTCGAAGCCGGCCGGCAGGCGCGCCTTGAGCAGCTCTTCCATCGCGGCGATGGTTTGCCCCGTCGAGTAGCCAGGCTTGGTGCTGCCCTGGATTTCGGCGGCGGGATACAGGTTGTAGCGCGGCACGCGGAACGGCGCCGTGCCTTCGCTGAAGGTGGCCACGCTGCCCAGCGGCACCATGTCGCCGTTGGCGGCGCGCGTCTTCAGCGCGGCCAGGTCGGCCACGCTGCGCCGGTAGGGCGCGTCCGCCTGCGCGGTGACCCGCCAGACCCGGCCCATCAGATTCATGTCGTTGACGAACACGGGCGCCATGTAGCTTTGCAGGGTCTCGTTGACGCGCAGCAGCGGCACGCCCAGGTACTCGGCCTTGGTGCGGTCCAGTTCAACCTTGATCTGCGGGCTCATGGCGTTGAACGGCGTGAAGGCGCCCATCACCGAGGGCAGTTTCCCCGCTTCCTCGGCGATGCCGCGCGCGGCCGCCTGCAACGCTTGCGGTCCCAGGCCGCCCGTGTCGCGCAGCATCAGCTTGAAGCCGCCGCCGGTGCCGATGCCGGGCACGGAAGGCGGGGGTATCACCATCACGCGCGCCGCGCTGATGGGCGCCAGCCTGGCGCGCATGGCGCCCAGCATGGCCGGGCCGTCCAGGCCATCGCTGGCGCGCGCGCCGAAGTCCTTGAACATGGTGAAGATGACGGCCGTGTTGGGCGCCGAGGTAAACGTGGCGCCGTCGGTGCCGACGAAGGCGGCCGTGTGGGCCACGCCGGGGTGGCTCATCAGGCGGGCCGTGGCGTCCTGCACCACTTCGCTGGTGCGCGCCAGGGTCGAGCCGGCCGGCAGCTGGATCGAAACGATGGCATAGCCGCGGTCCAGCTGCGGCACGAAGCCGCGCGGGGTCACGTCCAGGCGCCACAGGGTCAGGCCCGCCAGCACCAGATACACGGGCAGCATCAGCCAGCGCCGCGAGAGTATGCGCCCGGTCAGCTGCACATAGCCGCCTGTCAGGCGGGAAAAACCGCGGTTGAAGATGGTCATCCAGCGCGCGCCCAGGCTGTTGGCATCGTGCTGCGGCTTGAGCAGCAGCGCGGCCAGGGCCGGCGACAGCGTCAGCGAAACCAGCGCCGAGATCACGGTGGAGGCGGCGATGGTGACGGCGAACTGGCGGTAGAACATGCCGGAGATGCCATCGATGAAGGCCGTCGGCACGAACACCGCCACCAGCACCAGCGCGATGGCGACCAGGGCGAAGCCCACCTCGTTCATGCTGCGCTGCGCCGCGGCGACGGGGCTCATGCCTTCCTCCATGTGGCGCTCGACGTTTTCCACCACCACGATGGCATCATCGACGACGATGCCGATCGCCAGCACCAGGCCGAACAGCGACAGGGTATTGAGCGTATAGCCCATCGCGGCAAGCACCGTGAAGGTGCCGACCAGGGACACGGGAATGGCCAGGATGGGAATGATGGCGGCGCGCCACGAGCCGAGAAACAGCAGCATGGCCAGGCACACCAGCAGTGCCGCCTCGAAGATGGTGTCGCGCACCTTGTCGATCGAGGAGCGGATGAATTCGGTCGGGTTGTAGTAGGCGTGGTAGGCGACGTCCTGCGGGAAATCGGCTTCCATCTTCGCCAGCTGGGCCAGCACGCGGTCGCCCGTGGCCAGCGCGTTCGAGCCGGGCAGCAGGCTGATACCCAGCGCGATGGCCGTGCGGTTGTCGACGAAGCCGCTTTCCGTGTAATCCTGCGCGCCCATCTCGACGCGCGCCACGTCGCGCAGGCGCACCACGCCGCCATCGGCATGGGCGGCCACGACGATCGCTTCGAATTCGGCCACGTCGCGCAAGCGGCTTTGCGCCTGCACCTGCACCTGGTAGGCACCGTCGCTGCCGCCCGGCGGCTGGTTCAATACCCCTGCGGCGACCTGCGAGTTGGCTTGCCGCACGGCGGCGATCACTTCCGGCGCCGTCAGACCCAGCGAGGCCACGCGCGCCGGGTCGAGCCAGATGCGCATCGAGAAGTCGCGCGCGCCGCGCGTGTAGATGTCGCCGACGCCTTCAACGCGGGCCAGCTTGTCCTTGATGGCGGTGCCGATGAAGTTGGAGATGTACTGCTGGTCGCGCGTGCCTTTCGGCGAATCGAACAGCACCACCATCAGCAGGTCGGGCGAGGCCTTCTTGACGGCCAGCCCCAGCCGGCGCACGGCTTCGGGCAGGCGCGCTTCGGCTACCGCCACGCGGTTCTGCACCAGTGACTGGGCCTGCTCGACGTTGGTGCCCGGCTTGAACACCACGCTGATGGTCAGCTTGCCGTCGCCCACCGATTGCGAGGACATGTAGAGCATGCCGTCGACGCCATTGATTTCCTGTTCGATCGGCGCGGCGACGGTATCGGCGATTTCCTGCGCCGAGGCGCCCGGGTAGTTGGCCTTCACCGTGACCGTGGGCGGCACGATCTCGGGAAACTCCGAGATCGGCAGGCGCATGGCCGACACCGCACCCACCAGCGTGATCAGGATCGACAGCACGATGGCAAACACGGGACGGCGGATGAAAAATTGGGAAAAGCGCATGGTCTCTCCTTATGCGCCGTTGGCGCGGGGAGTCGCCACCAGCACCTGGTCGCCCGGTCGCACCTTGGCCGCACCGGAGACGATGACCCTGTCCTGTGGCGTGAGGCCGGAGAGCACGATCTGCTTGTCGCCCTGCAGGCCGCCCAGTTCCAGCTTGCGCGGCGCCACCTTGCCCGCCGCGTCCACGACGAACACCATCTTTTTGTTCTGGTCGCTGAGGATGGCGGCGTCGGGCACGAGCAGGCGCTCTTGCGCCGCGCCGACGGGAATGCGCACGCGCGCAAAGCTGCCCGGCATGACGGCGCGGTCGGTGTTGGCCAGGCTGGCGCGCAGGCGCACCGTGCCCGAGCGGGCGCTGATCTCGTTGTCGACAAAGTCGACGGTGGCATCCTGGGCGGGGCCGCCGCCATCGAGCGCCAGCTGTACCTTGCCCGGCAGCTTGCTTTGCTGGCGCAGGCGCTGGAAATCCGCTTCCGACAGGTCGACCATGGCGCGCACGGGGCTGTGCGCAACGATGGTGGTCAGCACGCCGCTCTGCGCCGCGCCGCCGGCCACGTAGTTGCCGACATCGACGCGGCGGTCCGACACCGTGCCGGCGATGGGAGCGCGCATGGTGGTGAAGGACAGCTCCAGTTCGGCGCTGCGCAATTCCGCCTTGCTCAGCATGACGGCCGCCTGCGCGCCTTCCAGCTCGCCGCGCGCCCGTTCCAGTTCCTCGGTGCTGGCCGCGCCCGTTTGCTGCAGCCGGCTGCTGCGCTCGAACTGGGCCGTGGCCAGCTTGCTGCGCGCATTGGCCTGGGCCAGGCTGGCCTGGGCGCGGTCGCGCGCCGCCGCGAAGGGACGCGGGTCGATGACGAACAGCGCATCGCCGGCCTTGACCTGCTGGCCATCGCGAAAGGCGATCTGCTGCAGATAGCCCGACACGCGCGAGCGCACTTCCACGCGCTGCGACGGCTCGATGCGGCCCGTGTAGTCGAGGGTCGCCTGCACCATCGACGTTTCCGGCAGCGCCACGGAAACGGTGGGCTTGGGCGGCGGGCCGCCAGGCGCGGCCTGGGAACGGCCGCAGCCGGACAAGGTGGCGCTGCAGGCCAGGGCCAGCAGCAGTAACAGCGGGACGGGCAGGGACGGGATCGGACGGGGGCGCATCATGCGGGGTCTCCAGAAGGCGTAGGGGGCTTGGCCAGGGCGCGGCCGAGCGCGAAAATGGCCAGCGCGGCGAGTATCAGCGCGCTGGCGACGGCAAAGGTGGCGTGCATGCCACGGATCATGGCGGCTGGCTGGGCGCTGGCGATATCGCTGGCGCTGGCAAAAAAAGCGAAGATGGCGCCCATCACGGAGGCGCCCGTGACGAGGCCCAGATTGCGCGACAGATTGAGCATGCCGGAGATGAGGCCGCGCTGGTCGGGAACGATGTCGCCCATCACGGCGGTATTGTTGGCTGCCTGGAACAGCGCGTAGCTGGCCGTGAGCAGCATGATCGGCGCGACGTAGCCGGGGATGCCCAGGCTGGCGGGCAGCAGGGACAGCGCCAGGCAGGCAGCGGTCGCGCCGCACAGGCCCGCGCCGCCCATGCGCTGCGCGCCGTAGCGGTCCACCAGCCAGCCGGACGGCACGCCGCAGAACGCCGCCACCAGCGGTCCGGCCGCCAGCACCATGCCGGTGACGGCCGTGCCCAGGCCCAGGCCGCGCGCCAGGTAGAAGGGGCCGACCACCAGGGTGGACATCATGACCGTCGACACCAGCATGCTGGTCGCCAGGCCGGCGCTGAGCACGGGCGCGCGCAGCATGGCCAGGCGTATCAGCGGCGCCGGCGCCTTCAGTTCCACATACACGAACAGGGCGCCGCCCACGCAGGCTGCCAGCAGCAGCGCCACGTTGCGCATGCCGAAATGGCCGCGGCCCAGGGTCATGGCCAGCGCATAGGCGGCCAGGGTCAGCGCCAGCAGCAGCGTGCCGCGGTGGTCGAAGACGGGACGCCTGGCGTGCGCGCCGCGCTGGTCGGCCGGCAGGAAGCGCCATGCCATCAGCAGCGCCACGCCGGCCAGCGGCACGTTGACGAGGAAAATGGCTTGCCAGCCGAACTGCGCGATCAGCAGGCCGCCCAGTGCCGGACCAAGCGTGGTGCCGACGGCCGACATGGTGCCGAGCAGGCCCATGGCGCTGCCCGTCTGCGCCTTGGGCACGGTGCTGCCGACAAAGGCCATGGTCAGGGCCATCATGACGGAAGCGCCCAGACCCTGCAGGGCGCGCGCGGCGACCAGCAGCCACAGGGTGGGCGCCAGGGCGCACAGGATGGAGGCGACGGCAAACAGCGCGATGCCTGCCAGCAGCAGGCGGCGCCGGCCGATCATGTCGCCGAGGCGGCCCACGCTGACGATCAGCGCGGTGATGGCCAGCAGGTAGGCCAGCACGATCCATTGCACATCCTGGAACGGCGCATGCAGCGCCTTGGCCATGTCGGGCAGGCCCACGTTGGCGATGCTGGTGCCCAGCGCGGGCAGCAGCATCGACAGGGACAGGCTGGCAAGCGCGCCGCGCACGGGCATCGTGGCGGTACCGGCCGGGGCGGCCTGCTGGCTGGGTGAGGGTGGTAGGGGTTTTGACGGCGAATTCATAAGGTGGTTGATCCATCCATTAACGGTCATTACATGGTACTGAGGGATTTGGTATGGCGGAAGACGCACAATTTGCACTTTGTTATTGCGTTTGACGCCATGTCTGGTGCGCCGGGCAGCGCTACAGCATCTGGTCCATCTCGAAGGCCGGCAGGCTGTCGGCCTGGTGGTAGCGGACGATGCGCCCGGGAATGCCGGCCACGGTGCAATGCGCGGGCACGTCGCGCAGGACCACGCTGCCGGCGGCCACCTTGCTCATGGCGCCGATCTCGATGTTGCCGAGGATTTTGGCGCCCGCACCCAGCATCACGCCCGAACGAATCTTCGGGTGGCGGTCGCCATGCTCCTTGCCGGTGCCGCCGAGGGTGACGTTCTGCAGGATGGAGACATTGTCGTCGACCACGGCCGTTTCGCCGACGACGATGCCGCTGCCGTGATCGAGCATGATGCCCGCGCCGATGCGCGCGGCCGGATGGATGTCGATGCCGAAGACGCTGGCCGCGTGGCTGGACAGGGCAAAGGCGGCCTCGCTGCGGCCCGCCGTCCACAGATGGTGCGCCATGCGGTAGGTCTGCAGCGCATGAAAGCCCTTCAGGTTCAGCAGCGCGTGCAGGCCGTCGGGACAGGCCGGATCGCGCTGCGCGATGGCCGCCAGGTCGGCCGTGATGCTGGCCAGGATGCGCGGCTGCGTGCTTAAAATGTCCTCGAACAGGGGGCGCAGCACGGCCGGGCGCATGTCGCGGGCGCCCAGGCGGTGCGCCAGGACGGCGGCGAGCAGTCCGGCGGGGCTGTCGTGCGGCAGAATCAGCTCGTCGAGCATGGGCCGCAGCAAGGGCTCGCGCGCGGCGAGCCGCAGCGCCAGTTCGCGTACCTGCTCCCAGGCGCAGTCCACGCTGGCGGGCTGGCAGGCTGCGGCGGCGTCGATGCGGCGCAGGGGCGGCGCGGGCGGCAGGGGGCTGGCGTATGTCAAGTAAGTCATCGTGGCGCCTGTCCAGGCAAAGGAAGGAAAAGTGGAGCGCCTGGCAACAACGCCGGCGCCGGCTGGCAAGTGCCCAGGGTCCCGGAAGGCCGGGCTGCGCGGATTGCGGGTACACGATAAGCCGCCGCAGGGGGCGAAGCAAATCGTAAATACTGAGCGCGCGGCTCACGATTCCTGATGCTTGGGGAGGGTGTGGCAGGGGCGCATGCCGCGCCGGCGCTCGGGCAGGCGGCGCCAGGGGGCGGTGCGATGCGGCGGGAAGGAGGGGGCGCAGCGTGGCCCCGCGAAATTACAGCGCGTTGAGCGGAATCTTCAGGTAGCGCACGCCGTTGTCTTCCGGCTCGGGCAGCTTGCCCGCATTGATGTTGACCTGGATGGCGGGCAGGATCAGTGTCGGCATGTCGAGGGTGGCGTCGCGGCTGGTGCGCATGGCCACGAATTGCTCTTCCGTGATGCCGTCGCGCAAGTGGATGTTGCCGGCGCGCTGTTCGGCCACCGTCACTTCCCAGCGCGCCTCGCGGCCGTTGGGCGGGTAGTCGTGGCACATGAACAGCCGCGTCTGCGGCGGCAGCGCCAGCAATCGCTGCGCGGAGCGGTACAGCAGGGCAGCGGAACCGCCGGGAAAGTCGCAGCGGGCCGAGCCCACGTCCGGCATGAACAGGGTGTCGCCGACAAACACGGCGTCGCCGATCTGGTACGCCAGGTCGGCCGGCGTATGGCCGGGCACGTGCAGGGCGCGTACTTCCAGCTTGCCGATATGAAACACCTGGTCTGGCGCGAACAGCTGGTCGAACTGCGAGCCGTCGGCCCTGGCGTCATCCTGGTGGTAGACGGCCGCGAACGCCTGCTGCACCGTCTGGATGGCGGCGCCGATGGCCACGTCGCCGCCCAGCTGCTGCTGCAGGTAGGGCGCGGCGGAAAGATGATCGGCGTGCGCGTGGGTTTCCAGCAGCCAGCGGCATTGCAAGCCGTGTTCGCGCACGAAGGCGATCACCTTGTCGGCCGAGGAGGTGGACGTGCGCCCCGCCTTGGGGTCGTAGTCGAGCACGGAATCGATGATGGCGCAGTCCCGGCCATCGGCCTCGTACACAACATAGGTGACGGTGGCGGTGGCGGGGTCGAAGAAAGCTTGGATTTGTGGAGTCATCACGGCGGCAAGGGGCGGACAAGGGAGGGACAGGGAATGGCATTATATCGCCAGAGTTCGCCCAAAAAATGTTGAAAATCGACATTTAACATGCGGAAAACAGATAAGCGGGCGCGCATGTGCCTGGCACAGTCGTGCGCACCCTGGCGCTTGCAGCATGGTAACCTCATTCTTACAAGGAGGAATTCATGAACGATATCACTGCACGCAGCGAACAATACCGCGGTTTTACGATTTCGGTGACCCCGCAAAAGGATAACGACGATTTATGGGATTTCACCTACCGCCTGCAGCGCGAAGGCGAACCCGAGGCGCAGGCGATCACGCGCAGTCGCACCCTGGGCGGCTACGCGGCCCCGGAAACGGCTTGCACGGCTGGCCTGGAAGTGGCCAGGACGGAAGTGGATAATCTGCTGCGCCCTTGAGCCGGCGTAAATCGTTTAGCCCGAAAGTGAGCCTGACTACGGCTGGCGCGTGAAACACATCGCTGCCAGTCGCGCTTCATGCTACGATTTCCACTATTGAGTCAGTCACGAAGGAGGCACCCCATGGATAGCAGTTCTAAAATTCACTATAAAGGCTGGGAAATCGTTCCCCTGGCCGTGCCCACCACCGACGGCAAATGGTCGGCCAGTTGCGATATCGAGCGCGCCACCGCGGAAGGCCTGGAAGTGTTCGAAGGCTCGACCATGCAATTCGTGCGCGACGACGAGGAAGGCGCCATTGCCGCCGCCTGCGAAGAAGCCGTGCGCCAGATCGACAACATCATCGCCAACCCGCTGGTGCGGCTGGCCTAGTTTGCCTTCGCAGCATCTGTCGCAGTCTCCGTATTACTCAGCCGGCGCCCGCCGGCTGTTTTTATTGCGCGTCTTGCCAGCCTTGGCCTTCATCCCCGCTGTTCTCCTGTTTGTTGCATGTTTCATAGTATGTTTCAAAATGGATAGGATGAAACATAATTGAAACATCCCTGACGCCAAACGTGACATCGCTGCTCCGCTGCGTGACAGCGCACGATGCGTGGCCCATGGCCGTCTTGCCCGCATTTTCACTCTGCGGCAGATGGTGTGTCCCCTGGCCGGTGGGTCCTGGCACGGCATTTGCAATACTGATGCTCATAGCCACTCCGTGAAACATTCGGGACCATCCGAAACCCATAAGGTGAACACATGACTCAATACTCCGCAGGTGCCGCATTCCGCAAGGTCGTCCAGGAAGAATCCCCGTTGCAAGTCGTCGGCGCCATCAACGCCAACCACGCCTTGCTGGCCAAGCGCGCCGGTTACAAGGCCATTTATCTGTCTGGCGGCGGTGTCGCGGCCGGCTCGCTGGGCTTGCCCGACCTGGGCATTTCCAGCCTGGATGACGTGCTGACCGATATCCGCCGCATCACCGACGTGTGCGATCTGCCGCTGCTGGTCGACGCCGACACGGGCTTCGGTTCGTCCGCCTTCAACGTGGCGCGCACCGTGAAATCGATGATCAAGTTCGGCGCGGCGGGCCTGCACATCGAAGACCAGGTGGGCGCCAAGCGCTGCGGCCACCGTCCGGGCAAGGAAATCGTCAGCAAGGAAGAAATGGTCGACCGCATCAAGGCGGCCGTCGATGCGCGCACGGACCCGAATTTCGTCATCATGGCGCGCACCGATGCGCTGGCCGTCGATGGCCTGGAAGCGGCGCTCGAGCGCGCTGTCGCCTGCGTCGAAGCGGGCGCCGACATGATCTTCCCGGAAGCCATCACGGACCTGGACATGTACGCCACGTTCGCCAAGGCCGTCAACGTACCGATCCTGGCCAACATCACGGAATTCGGATCCACGCCGCTGTTCACGCTGGACGAATTGCGCAGCGCCCACGTGGGCCTGGCCCTGTATCCGCTGTCGGCCTTCCGTGCCATGAACAAGGCGGCGGAAAACGTCTACCAGGCGCTGCGCCGCGATGGCACGCAAAAGAACGTGGTCGACACCATGCAGACGCGCATGGAGCTGTATGAATCGATCAATTACCATGACTTCGAGCAAAAGCTCGACGCGCTGTTCGCCGCGCAAAAGAAATAAACAGAAGCAGGGGCCGCATGCCGGCCCCGCAGTGACGCAACCGAGACTAGTCAATTTTTGGAGAAATCAATGAACGCACCGCAAGCCGCCACTTTCAAGCCTAAAAAATCCGTCGCCCTGTCCGGCGTCACCGCCGGCAACACGGCGCTGTGCTCGGTCGGCAAGACCGGCAACGATTTGCACTACCGCGGCTATGACATCCTGGACGTGGCCGACAGCTGCGAGTTCGAGGAAATCGCCTACCTGCTGGTGCACGGCAAGCTGCCCACCAGCGCCGAACTGAAAGGCTACAAGGCCAAACTGAAATCCTTGCGCGGCCTGCCGTCCGCCGTCAAAGCCGCGCTGGAAGCCTTGCCCGCCGCCGCCCACCCGATGGACGTGATGCGCACGGGCGTGTCCGTGCTGGGCTGCACCTTGCCGGAAAAAGACGACCATAACGCGCCAGGCGCGCGCGACATCGCCGACCGCCTGATGGCGTCGTTCGGCTCCATGCTGCTGTACTGGTACCACTATAGCCATAACGGCAAGCGCATCGAAGTGGAAACGGACGACGACTCGATCGGCGGCCACTTCCTGCACCTGCTGCATGGCGAAAAACCGTCGGCGTCGTGGGAAAAAGCCATGCATACGTCGCTGATCCTGTACGCGGAACACGAATTCAACGCTTCGACCTTTACCAGCCGCGTGATCGCCGGCACGGGTTCGGACATCCACTCGGCCATCACGGGCGCCATCGGCGCGCTGCGCGGCCCGAAACACGGCGGCGCGAACGAAGTGGCGCTGGAGATCCAGAAACGCTACGACAACGCCGACGAAGCGGAAGCGGATATCCGCGAGCGCGTGGCCAACAAGGAAGTGGTGATCGGCTTCGGCCACCCCGTCTACACGATCTCCGACCCGCGCAACGTCGTCATCAAGGAAGTGGCGCGCAATCTGTCGCTGGAAGCCGGTTCCACGAAAATGTTCGACATCGCCGAGCGCCTGGA
The DNA here is from genome assembly GCF_001758645.1 of Janthinobacterium sp. MP5059B. NCBI lineage: Bacteria > Pseudomonadati > Pseudomonadota > Betaproteobacteria > Burkholderiales > Oxalobacteraceae > Janthinobacterium > Janthinobacterium sp. MP5059B. Next base: position 345,330 of record NZ_LRHX01000010.1, read on the forward strand.
ATCGGTCATGTGGGAAATCAAGAACATGTTCCCTAACCTGGACTGGTTCTCGGCCGTGTCGTACCACATGATGGGCGTGCCGACGGCGATGTTTACGCCGCTGTTCGTCATCTCGCGCACCTCGGGCTGGGCCGCGCACATCATCGAGCAGCGCATCGACAACAAGATCATCCGCCCGAGCGCCAACTACGTGGGCCCGGAAGACCTGGAATTCGTGCCGATCAAGGACCGCAAATAATGAGCATCAAGATGAATACCTTGCACCGCAAATCCTTGCCGGGCACCCAGCTAGACTACTTCGATACGCGCGCCGCCGTCGATGCGATCCAGCCAGGCGCCTACGCCACCTTGCCCTATACCTCGCGCGTACTGGCCGAAAACCTCGTGCGCCGCTGTGACCCGGCCACCCTGGACGCTTCGCTGAGCCAGTTCATCGAACGCCGCCGCGACCTGGACTTCCCCTGGTTCCCCGCGCGCGTCGTCTGCCATGACATCCTGGGCCAGACGGCCCTGGTCGACCTGGCCGGCCTGCGTGACGCCATCGCGGCCCAGGGCGGCGACCCGGCGCTGGTCAATCCGGTGGTCCCCACGCAGCTGGTGGTCGACCATTCGCTGGCCGTCGAATGCGGCGGTTTCGATCCGGACGCCTTCGCCAAGAACCGCGCCATCGAAGACCGCCGCAACGAAGACCGTTTCGACTTCATCGACTGGACGAAAAAAGCGTTCAAGAACGTCGACGTGATCCCTCCGGGCAACGGCATCCTGCACCAGATTAACCTCGAGCGCATGTCGCCCGTGATCCAGGTGCAGGACGGCGTGGCCTATCCCGACACCCTGGTGGGCACGGATTCGCACACGCCCATGGTCGATGCGCTGGGCGTGATCGCCATCGGCGTGGGCGGCCTGGAAGCGGAAAGCGTGATGCTGGGCCGCGCCTCGTGGATGCGCCTGCCCGACATCATCGGCGTCAAGCTGACGGGCAAGCCGCAGCCGGGCATCACGGCCACGGACACGGTGCTGGCGCTGACGGAATTTCTGCGCAAGCAGAAGGTCGTCTCGTCCTACCTGGAATTCTTTGGCGAGGGCGCTTCTCACCTGACCCTGGGCGACCGCGCCACGATTTCCAACATGGCGCCGGAATTCGGCGCCACGGCCGCCATGTTCTACATCGACGCGCAAACCATCAAATATCTGAAACTGACGGGCCGCGACGACGAACTGGTGAAACTGGTGGAGCTGTATGCGAAGGAAACGGGCTTGTGGGCCGACAGCCTGGTGGACGCGCAGTATGAGCGCGTGTTGACGTTTGATCTGTCGTCCGTCGTGCGCAATATCGCCGGCCCGTCGAACCCGCACAACCGCGTGCCGACGTCGGAACTGGCCGCGCGCGGGATTTCCGGCGTGGTGGAAAACGAACCGGGCAAGATGCCGGACGGCGCCGTCATCATCGCGGCCATCACCAGCTGCACCAATACGAACAACCCGCGCAACATGATCGCGGCCGGCCTGATCGCGCGCAATGCGAACCGCCTCGGCTTGACGCGCAAGCCGTGGGTGAAATCGTCGCTGGCGCCCGGCTCGAAAACCGTGGAACTGTACCTGCAGGAAGCGGGCCTGATGCCGGAACTCGAAACACTGGGCTTCGGCGTAGTGGCTTTCGCCTGCACCTCGTGCAACGGCATGTCGGGCGCGCTCGACCCCGTGATCCAGGACGAAGTGGTGTCGCGCGACCTGTACGCCACGGCCGTCTTGTCGGGCAACCGCAACTTCGATGGCCGCATCCACCCATATGCGAAGCAGGCTTTCCTCGCTTCGCCGCCGCTGGTGGTGGCCTACGCAATCGCCGGCACCATCCGCTTCGATATCGAAAAGGATGTGCTGGGCCATGATGCGGACGGCAAGGCTATCCTGCTGAAGGATATCTGGCCGTCCGACGAGGAAATCGACGCCATCGTCGCTTCCAGCGTCAAGCCGGAGCAGTTCCGCAAGGTGTATATCCCCATGTTCGCCAAGCAGGCGGACGATGGCATCAAGGTCAGCCCCCTGTACGACTGGCGTCCGCAGACGACGTATATCCGCCGTCCGCCATACTGGGAAGGCGCGCTGGCTGGCGCTCGCCCATTGAAAGGCATGCGTCCGCTGGCTGTGTTGGGCGACAACATCACGACCGACCATCTGTCGCCATCGAACGCCATCATGCTCGATAGCGCCGCCGGCGAATACCTGGCGAAGATGGGCTTGCCCGAGGAAGACTTCAATTCCTACGCCACGCACCGGGGTGACCATCTGACGGCGCAGCGCGCCACGTTTGCCAACCCGACCCTGAAGAACGAGATGGTCATCGAGGACGGTAAAGTCAAGGCCGGTTCGCTCACGCGCATCGAGCCGGAAGGCACGATTTCACGCATGTGGGAAGCCATCGAGGTGTACATGGAGCGCAAGCAGCCATTGATCATCATCGCCGGCGCCGACTACGGCCAGGGTTCCTCGCGCGACTGGGCCGCCAAGGGCGTGCGCCTGGCCGGCGTGGAAGCCATCGTGGCCGAAGGCTTCGAACGCATCCACCGCACCAACCTGGTGGGCATGGGCGTGTTGCCGCTGGAATTCCTCCCTGGCGTGAACCGCAAGACCCTGGGCCTGGACGGCAGTGAAACCTACGACGTCGTCGGCGAGCGCACGCCGCGCTCCACCTTGACCTTGTTGATCCATCGCAAGAATGGCGAAACGGTGGAAGTGCCCGTCACCTGCCGCCTCGACACGGCGGAAGAGGTGTCGATCTACGAGGCCGGCGGCGTCTTGCAGCGCTTTGCGCAGGACTTTTTGGAGTCCTCAAAAGCCGCGTAAACGGGTAGGTCGGATTAACGTAGCGTAATCCGACAATATTTGTGAAAACCCCGCCAACAATGTGTCGGATTACGCGTGGCGACGCCACGCTAATCCGACCTACTTTCGGACAGACAATGACTCACATTCCCCAAATCAAGATCCCCGCCACCTACATGCGTGGCGGCACCAGCAAGGGCGTGTTCTTCCGCCTGCAGGACCTGCCCGCCAGCGCGCAAGTGCCGGGCGCGGCGCGCGATGCGCTGCTGCTGCGCGTCATCGGCAGCCCCGACCCGTACGGCAAGCAGATCGACGGCATGGGCGGCGCCACGTCGAGCACCAGCAAGACGGTGATCCTGGCAAAAAGTAGCAAGCCGGAGCACGACGTCGACTACCTGTTCGGCCAGGTCTCCATCGACAAGCCTTTTGTCGACTGGAGCGGCAATTGCGGCAACCTGTCGGCCGCCGTCGGCTCGTTCGCCATCGCCAGCGGACTGGTGGACGCCGCCCGCGTGCCGCAAGACGGCATGGCCACGGTGCGCATCTGGCAAGCCAATATCGGCAAGACCATCATCGCCCATGTCCCCATGACACATGGCGAAGTACAGGAAACGGGCGACTTCGAACTCGATGGCGTGACTTTTCCGGCCGCCGAAGTAAAACTGGAATTCCTCGATCCGGCCGCGGAGGAAGAGGGGGGCGGTGGCGCCATGTTCCCTACTGGCAACCTCGTCGATGACCTCGACGTGCCCGGCATCGGCAGCCTGAAAGTCACCATGATCAACGCCGGCATCCCGACGATCTTTGTCGACGCGGACGCCATCGGCTACACGGGCACGGAACTGCAGGACGCCATCAATGGCGACCCTGCCGCGCTGGCCCGTTTCGAGACCATCCGCGCGCATGGCGCGCTGCGCATGGGCCTTATCGCGCATCTCGACGAGGCGGCGAAACGCCAGCACACGCCGAAGGTCGCGTTTGTCGCCAAGCCGGCCGGCTATGTCTCGTCCAGCGGCAAGCAGGTGGACGCGGGCGATATCGACCTGCTGGTGCGCGCCATGTCCATGGGCAAGCTGCACCACGCCATGATGGGCACGGCCGCTGTCGCCATCGGCACGGCGGCAGCCATCCCCGGTACCCTGGTCAACCTGGCGGCGGGAGGCGGCGAAAAAACCAGTGTGCGCTTCGGCCATCCGTCCGGCACCCTGATGGTGGGCGCGGAAGCGGCGCTGGCCGATGGCACATGGAGCGTCACCAAGGCCATCATGAGCCGCAGCGCGCGCGTGCTGATGGAAGGGTTCGTGCGCATTCCCGGCGACGCGTTTTAAGGCCAAGCAGGCAGATGCGCATGCAGATCAGTTGATATTTCTGCTAGCAAAGAAACCGAGCGACAAGGAAAATGGGGGAGCGCCGGCCGCGATGCGCATGCGGTGACGACCTCCCATTCTTCCCGACGGGTGAACCGATGCTATTCAACTCTTACGTCTTCCTGTTTGCGTATCTGCCCATCACGGTGGCGGGATTTTTCATCCTGGGACGGCGCAGCCAGTTGTGGGCTGCGGCCTGGCTGGCGGCGGCGTCCCTGTTTTTCTACGCGTACTGGGATTACCGCTATCTGCCATTGCTGGTCGGCTCCGTCGTCTTCAACTATGGCTGTGCGGCCTGGCTGGGCGCCAGCGCGGGAGCGTGCCGCAAGTCGATACTGGCCGCCGCGATCGCCGCCAACCTGGGCCTGCTCGCCTACTACAAGTATGCGGGCTTCTTCGTGTCCAGCCTGGCGCAATTGCTGGCGCAGCCTATGCCCGCCCTGCAGGTGATTCTGCCGATCGGGATCTCGTTCTTTACGTTTACCCAGATCGCTTTCCTGGTCGATACCTGCAAGGGCAAGGCGCAAGAAAGCCGCTTCGTTCACTATCTGCTGTTCGTCACGTATTTCCCCCATCTGATTGCCGGTCCCGTATTGCATCACAAGGAAATGATGCCGCAGTTCGCAGACAAGCGCACCTTCCGGCTCTCGGCCAGCAATATCGCCATCGGCAGCACGATTTTTTTCATCGGCCTGGCCAAGAAGGTGCTGATTGCCGATAATATCGGCCCGTATGCGGCGCCGCTGTTCGACAGCCCTGCGGCGCCATCCCTGCTGATCGCCTGGGGCGGGGTGCTGGCGTATGCGTTCCAGCTGTATTTTGATTTCTCCGGCTATTCCGACATGGCCATAGGCTTGTCGCGCCTGTTCGGCGTGCGCCTGCCGCTCAATTTCGCTTCGCCCTACAAGGCGCGCAATATTGCGCAATTCTGGCGCCGCTGGCATATGACCCTGTCGCGCTTCCTGCGTGATTACCTGTATATCCCCCTTGGCGGCAATCGCTGCGGCCCGCTGCGGCGCCATCTCAATCTGATGGTTACCATGGTTCTGGGCGGCCTGTGGCATGGCGCTGGCTGGAACTTCATCGCATGGGGTGCTCTGCATGGCGCCTACCTGGCTATCCACAAGGGCTGGAGCACATTCGCGCGTCAGGTCCACCTGCCGTCCGATACGCGGGTTGGGAATGTCCTGACGACGATCCTCACTTTCATCGCCGTCTGCGTTGCATGGGTCTTCTTTCGCGCGCCGGACATGCCGGTGGCCTTGACGATATTGAAAGGCATGGCGGGCGGCTTTGGTCTGGCCTTGCCCGATGCGCTCGCGTCCCATTGGCAGTCCTTGCAGCCCGCGCTGGCAGCCATGGGCATGGACTTTTACCTGGGCGGCGGCACGCTCTTCATCGAAACATGGACGTGGATAGCGGTTGCGGCGCTGATTACCTTTGCCATGCCGAATACGCAGCAGATCATGCGCCGTTTCGAGCCCGCGCTGGATTTCCAGTCAAGTGGGCGGCACCTGCTCACATGGCGCGCCTCGCCCGCGTGGGCGGCGGCCATCGCGCTGCTGGCGCTGGCGAGCATGCTGGCCCTGAACCGTCCCGCCGAATTTCTGTATTTTCAATTCTAGGGGGAGCGAACCATGACGGCATCCCCATTCAAATCCTATCTGGCCATCCTGGCGCTGGCGCTGACGGGTGGCGCCCTGCTGCTTGTCGCCTTCGTGATCATTGTCGATCCCTACGGCCTGTATGGCGTCGTCCGGCGCGACAATTTCAATGCCGTCAAGCCGGGCTTGAGCCGCTACCAGAGCCAGATCAAGCAGGAGCATGCGCTGCGCAGGCGGCCGCAATTCATCATCCTGGGTAACTCGCGCGCGGAGATCGGCTTCGATCCGCGCGCCAGTGCCTTGTCAGCGCTGGGTACCGGCTATAACCTGGCGATTCCCGGCACAGGCCTGGCCACGTCCGCCAGCCAGTTCGCGCAATTGCGCCAGGCTGGCGTCCGGCCGCGCACGGTCATCGCGGGCATGGAATTCATCGATTTTCTCAATCCGGCCGTCGCGTCCGCCGCGCGCCCGGCGGCGGCTACTGCGCCACCCGCGCATGGCCGCATATTTTGGCGCTTTGATGCGCTCTTTTCGCTGGCTTCCGTCAAGGATGCCGTGCATACGCTGCGCATCCAGCATGATGGCGAGGCGGCCACCTTGTCGGCAGACGGTTTCAATCCCTTGCTGGAGTATGGCGCCCATGTGCGCCGCGACGGCTACCACAAGATGTTCACCCAGCGGGCGCGGGAAAGCGCCGCCGGTTTGCGCCGGAAATCGACGCACGGCTTCGCCACCGAAGACTTTCTAGTCCTGCGTGCCTTTTTGCTGGCGATGGCGGCCACGCAAGCCGACATCAAGCTGGTGATCTATCCCTATCACGCGCAACTGCTGGCCATGTTTGAAGCTGCCGGTTTGTGGCCCCTCTTCGATGAGTGGAAAGACCAGCTGGTGCTGGCAATTGGCGAGGTCAGGGCGCGGTACCCGGACGCACGCATTTCCCTGACTGATTTCAGCGGCTATGGCGCATACAACTGCGAGCCGATTCCCGCCGCGAATGAAAGGGAGAGGGCCACGCGCTGGTACTGGGAAGCGGGGCATTTCAAGAAGGCGCTGGGCGACATCGTGCTGCAGCGCCTGATGTCGCCACGGGAAAATGCGCCTGGCGAGGGACAGTTTGGCATGCCGCTCGATGGTGCCCGCCTGGAGGAAAACCGCGCGCGGATCGCGCAAGAGCGCAGCCGTTGCGCGGCGGCGCAGCCGGCATTGTTTCCAAGTCAGCTGTTCGCTATGCAGGGCAGTCATTTTGGAGGACGCACACAAACACAAACAAGCGCAACATATACGAACAAATAACACCACAGATTGCACGCCTACCGGAGGAGACATGAATTTCGCAGCATTTTACCAACGCTCGATCGACACACCTGACGCTTTCTGGCGCGAGGAAGCGGACAAGATCGACTGGAACATCCCGTTTTCGCAAGTGCTCGATTATTCCCGCCCGCCATTTGCCAAGTGGTTCGTCGGCGGTACCACGAATTTGTGCCACAACGCCGTTGACCGCTGGGTGGAAAGCCAGGGCGATGCCGCCGCGCTGATCGCCATTTCCACCGAGACCAATACCGAGCGCAGCTACAGCTTTCGCGAGCTGCAGCGCGAAGTGGAGCGCTGCGCCGCCATCCTGCTGGCGCTGGGCGTGGGCAAGGGCGACCGCGTATTGATCTACATGCCGATGATCGCCGAGGCGGCGTTCGCCATGCTCGCTTGCGCGCGTATCGGCGCCGTGCATTCCGTGGTGTTCGGCGGCTTTGCCGCCAACAGCCTGGCCAGCCGCATCGACGATGCGCAGCCCAAGCTGGTGTTCTCCGCCGACGCCGGCTCGCGCAATGGCAAGGCGATAGCCTACAAGCCGCTGCTCGACGAAGCCATCCGCATCGCCGCGCACAAGCCGCGGCAGGTGCTGCTGGTCGACCGCCATCTTGTGCCGATGGAACTGACGCCCGGCCGCGACGTCGATTACGCGGCCCTGCGCGAGCAGCACCTGGACGCGCAGGTGCCCGTCGCCTGGCTCGAATCGAACGAGCCGTCGTATGTGCTGTACACCTCGGGCACGACGGGCAAACCGAAGGGCGTGCAGCGCGACGTGGGCGGCTACGCGGTGGCGCTGGCATCGTCGATGCAGTACAACTTCTGCGGCAAGCCCGGCGAAACCTTCTTTGCCACCTCGGATATCGGCTGGGTGGTGGGCCATTCCTACATCGTGTATGGTCCGCTGATCGCCGGCATGGCCACCATCCTGTACGAGGGCTTGCCCATCTGTCCCGATGCCGGCATCTGGTGGAGCATCGTTGAAAAATACAGGGTCACGCGCATGTTCTCGGCGCCGACGGCCATCCGCGTGCTGCGCAAGCACCCGGTGGAACTGATGCGCAAATATGACCTGTCTTCCCTGAAGGCGCTGTACCTGGCGGGCGAGCCGCTCGATGAAACCACCTCGCAGTGGATCGCCGATGAACTGAAAGTGGACATCATCGACAACTACTGGCAGACGGAGACGGGCTGGCCGATTCTCTCGGTGGCGAAAGGCGTGGCTGATACCCCGACGCGCCTGGGCAGCCCCGGCCTGGCCATGTACGGCTACCAGGTCAAGCTGCTCAACGAAGCGACGGGCGAGGAGTGCGCCGCCAACGAGAAGGGCGTGCTGGTACTGGAAGGCCCGCTGCCGCCGGGCTGCATGCAAACAGTCTACGGTGATGACGAGCGCTTCGTCGACACCTACTGGTCCACCTTCAGCGGCCGGCAAGTGTATTCCACTTTCGACTGGGGCCTGCGCGATGCGGATGGCTATTATTTTATTCTGGGCCGCACTGACGACGTGATCAACGTGGCCGGCCATCGCCTGGGCACGCGCGAAATCGAGGAAAGCATCACCAGCCACCCGAACGTGTCGGAAGTGGCGGTGGTGGGCGTGGAAGACAAGCTCAAAGGCCAGGTGGCGATGGCTTTCGTGATCCTGAAGGATCCGCGCGGTTTCGACAGCGTTGAAGCGAAAGCGGTGCTGGAGCGCGAAGTGATGGCCGTCGTCGACCGCCAGCTGGGCGCCGTGGCGCGGCCTGCGCGCGTGCTGTTCGTGTCGCAGCTGCCGAAGACGCGCTCGGGCAAGCTGCTGCGCCGTTCGATCCAGGCCATCTGCGAAGGGCGCAGCCCGGGCGACCTGACGTCGATGGACGACCCGGCATCGCTGCAGCAGATCCAGGCGGCGCTGGCGTAAGCGCCAGGAAGCAAGCGAAGTTTATCAATCGATAAACTTCGCGTTCAAATCCGGTCGCTTTCCTTGCGCACGACCCTGCCGACGATCAGGCATTCATTGCCACGGCACAGCTTGCGATGGTATTTGCGCTGGTCGGGGTTGTCCGACGTCAGCCACCATTCGCCGATATCGCGCGCCATGCGCTTGACCACCGGCTCGCCTTCATAATTGATGGCGAACACAATGCCGTCGGCTGGCCGGTTGTCGGCCGTGTTGATGATCACCACGTCATCCTCGTACAGGGCCGGCTCCATGCTCTCGCCCTTGACCTTGATCGCCACCAGTTTTTCAGGATGGTAGCCATTGCGCTCGACCCAGCTGCGCGGCACGCTGATGGTGCTGCCGTCGTGCGTTTCCGGTTCGATGGCAAAGCCCGTGATGCCTGCCGACAGGCGCAGTTTCACCTTGCGGATCGGGTAGAAGCGTTCATCCTCGCCATCTTCCACCACCACGGACTGCACGCCTGCCAGCGCGCGCGCGGCCATGGTCACCTGGTCCGGCGCCGCACCCTGGTCGAAGTACATGCTGTCCAACTGCAGGTCCGCTTCCAGCTTGCGTGCGATCTTTTCGCTGAAGGCGCGGCCCTCGCGGTAGGTGGGCGAGAGGATTTGCGAGATGCGTGCCTCGCTCCAGCCGCTGACGTCGGAAATTTTCTTGCGCGTGTTGTCGTAGTGCTCGCGGATCAGGGCCAGCAGGCGGTCGCGTCTGTATTGATACATATTCATCTCCACATTAAACCTGAAATTTACCGTTTGATAAATTACCAAATGCTTGACTTTAACATTAGCGATTGATAAAGTCCACTCGTTGCCTGTCGCAAACGCACTACAGCGTCTGCCGGTTGGCGACACCACGGGAGGTCAGGCAGATGTTGAACAGCAGTCAGTTGGTTGAAAGCAGGGCGGCGCCGCGGCAGGGGCGCCAGTTACAGGGACGCAGCAAGAAGTCGCAGCTGCATATCGCCCGCATCGCGCAGTATATTCGCGAGCAGGGCCAGGCCAGCGCGGCGCAATTGTCCGCCTTGCTGGGACTCGATGCGGGCACCATGAGCCGCTATTTGCGCCACATGTGCGGCATGGGACAGATCCACCTGGCGCAGCGCCATTGCACGGAACCGGGACGCCAGCGGCCCGCCCTGTACGCGCTGGGCGAGCAGGATGACGAGGTCGATGGCTGGGCCGAACTGCCGCCGCAAGTGCGCCGCACGGCCAGCTGGGCACGCGGCACGGCGCACCGCGATCCGCTGGTGGCGGCGCTGTTTGGCCCGGCACAGAATAACGATTAGTATCAACGAGGAGAAATCATGGGGTTTGCAGAAAAATTCATCGCATCGCTGTCGTCGCAGAACTTGCGCGACGATGCCGTCCACCACGACCTGGATGTTATCGCGGCGGCCGCGCTGGCGGGTGACATGGGTGCCTTGCTGTGCCGCGTCAAGTATGCGGACGGCACCATCAGCCGCCTGTTCGAAGGCAATGCGGGCAACCTGGCGCAGTTGCTGCGCGCCTGGACGGCTGCCGTGACGCAGAAGGGCCGCGCGCGGCGCTGGGTCAAGGCGCAGACGGCCTGGGATGCGCAGGCGGCCAATACCTTGTACCGCCGCGTTGCCGAAGCGTCGCTCGCGCATTGGCTCGACAGCAAATGCAAGGTCTGCCACGGCACGGGCGTGGTCGCTGCCATGCAGGCCGGCGCGCCTGTCGTCTGCAAGGCTTGCCACGGCGCCGGCGAGGCGGCCATCAGCTGCTCCGGCGGCTTCGAGCTCGAACGCATCAAGGATATGGTCAGCGAACTGGAAGGCATCTTCCAGTCGCACGGCGCCCGCGCCATGCGCCGCCTCGGCCACTGACAAATTTTCTGCAATATGCCTGGCACTGGAAAAAACGCCCCTACAATAGAGTCTCGATCACGCAGCAACAGCAACACCGGCAGCACCGCAGTACACCACATGCTTCTCCACTCGTAATAGACGCGCCCAAGGCGCGACACCGATAGGGGAACTCAGCGCAGCGAACGGCCTTCATGGCCCCTTCGCCCACCTTCCGTCCGGCATGGCCCCGCGCCATCCGGACGCCAGCCCGCCGCCTCACCGCGTGCGGGCTTTTTCGTTTCCTGATTATCGGCAGTTCCCCCCTCAAGACCGCAGATGCGGTCTTTTTTTTCATCCCACGAAAGGTATTACTTATGGCATCGACAGCAAACGGCATCGACAGCTTGATCGTTATCAGCAAACAAAGCGCCGAAGGCAGCAAGGCCGCCGCCGGCGGCGGCCAGATTTATCCCCGCGTCACAGCCACTTTCGACACGGAAGCGGACAAATACGCGAGCGCCGAAATCGACGCCAGCCAGCAGCAGGGCGATACCCGCCTGGGCAATTTCCGCACCACGGGCGCCATCAAGGCCGAAGCGGCGTGCGGCACGTATGCGCCGCTGATGGCGGCGCTGCTGCGCCGCGACTTCACGGCAGGCGGCGTGGCTGCCGCGCAAACCACCATCGCGGCGGCCGCCTCCGGCCTGACGCGCAGTGCCGGTTCCTGGCTGAGCGAAGGCTTCCGTGCCGGCAGCGTGGTGCGCATCACCGGCATGACGGCGCCGGCGGCCGCCAACAACGCGAAGAATTTCTTCGTCACGTCGGTGACGGCCACCAACCTGAATGGCCAGTTCATGGACGGCTCGGCGATGATCGTCAAGGCGGCCGGCGACTCGGTCAGCGTGGCGGCCGTGGGCAAGCGCAGCTTCACCCCGTTGACGGGCCATACCACCGACTGGTTCACGGCCGAAGTGCAGGACCCGAAGATCGGCGTGCACCGCAGCTTCGTCGACCAGCTGGTCAGCAAGATGGATATCGCCGTGCAGCCGAACGGCATCACCAGCCTGGACTTCACCCTGATGGGCAAGGCGGAAGGCCCGACCACGGCCGTGCCGTATTTCCCCGCGCCGCTGGCCGCACCTGGCTCCGGCAAGTTTTCGGGCGCCACGGCCATGCTGTCGGTGAACGGCATCCCGTCGCAGATCTGCACCGGCATGTCCGTCTCGCTGGATGGCCAGGTCAAGGTCGACCCGGTGATCGGCTCGAAGTACGCCACGGCCGCCTCGCGCGGCAAGGTGATGGGCTCGGGCCAGTTCACGGTGCTGCTGCAGGATGCCACCTACCTCGACTACTTCAAGTCCGAGACGGAAATCCCGCTGGCCTACGCCATGGCATCGGGCACCGCGCCGGCCGCCGACGTGCTGGCGCTGGCCATGGGCCGCATCAAGATCACCTCGGCCAAGATCGACGACGGCGAGAAAAACAAGATCGTCACCTGCGCCTTCGACGTCCTGCGCTACAAGGGCACGGACGCGCAGCACGAAGCGACCACCTTGACCATCCAGGACAGCGCGCTGTAAGCCGCTGACGCTTGACCCGGGGCCGCCTGATGGCGGCCTTTTTACTTTTACCTCAATCAAGAAAGCAAATACATATGAACAACGCACAAATGATCGCCTCGGCTGGTTTTGATATTTCCCTGTTGAATGATGGCAACAAATCGGTGGATCAGGTGCACCTGGTGTCGGTGTTGTTTGACGAAGACGGCGCACACAAGGCGGGCTTTGAAATCGTCAGCAAAAATTCCGACCAGTACCGTGCCGTGATTCGCGAAACGTCGGTGGTGGCGATCAAGCGCTCGGTGCAAAAAAGCAAGCAAATCGACGCGAAGACCGACGAAGGCGCCGCGGAACTGTATGACCTGGCGGAAAACCGCAACATGAAGATCGCCATCGCGGTGGTGGTGGGCATGCCTGGTTTCGTCGACAAGGGCGTCCCGGTACAGCCTTCCCCGGCTTTGCTGAAGGCGATTTTTGAAAAAATGCCGTCCTGGCAGGAAAAAGTGCTGGCCGCACTCGAGGCGGACGGCAATTTTTTGACGGTCTAGCCGCCGCCTTGCTGCTCTTTGCCGAGGAACAGTTCGAGCGTTCGGCAAAGGCGGCTGATGGCAATGCGAAAGGCGACCACCTGGATGCCGCCAAGCGCCATCCACTCTACCGGGAGCCGCAGGCTCCCGTTCGCGCGCAACTGCCGTTTGAACTGGCGCATGTGTGGCAGTTTTTCGTGCAGATGAGCCGCAAGCGGCAAAACGGCATGGCGGTCAATCCCTTGAGCAGCCTGGATATCCTGGCATGGCAACTGCGGCATCGTATCCGTCTGGCGGTTTGGGAAGAGGAGCTGGTCGATCAGCTTGATGCAGCGTATATCTCCCATCAAAACAGTTCGCCTTAGCCCTGGTTTTGCCCTGATTTTTACAGCAGAGGTGACACGGAAAACACAACAGCCGTCGCGCAGGTGGCCTCGATTGCTCGGTCACCTTTGCGGTGGCTTTTTTTATGGGTAAATTATGACCGTTGAAATTGAAACATTACAGATACGCATCGATACGCTCAATGTGCGCATCGCGGCAGATGACCTGGAACGCATGCGCGAGGCCAGCGAGAAGGCTGCCAAGTCGACTTTCAAACTCGAAGATGTCACGAAAAAATACACGGAGATACTCTCCAACCTGGGTATTTCCAACAATATTGGCCAGATCGTCAAACTGTCTGATGAATATACGAAACTGACAGCGCAACTGCGCATGTCGACCAGCTCGACGCAGGAATATGGCGAGGCGTACGACAATGTCAAGCGCATTGCCGCCTCGGGGCAGACGGACCTTGCCGCCACGGCAGGGTTGTATGCCCAAATGAACGATGCGACCAAGAAACTGGGCATCAGCCAGGCCGAAGTGGCCGGCATCACCGAGGCGCTCAATCTTGGTGTCAAGATCAGCGGCGCCTCGGCGGCAGATTCCGCCACCGCCTTCAAGGGGCTGTCCGATGCCTTCGCCGATGGCGCCCTGAGCAGCCAGCAATTTAACGATATCAGCCAGGCTGCGCCCGAAGTCATGGCGGCCATGGCCGCCGGCCTGGGCGTGTCGAAAGAAGCGCTCGCCGGGCTTGCCGGCGCAGGATTGATCACTGCCGACGTGATGGCCGTCGCGCTGCCAAACGCGCTGGGCGAGTTGCGCAAGGAAGCTGTGCAGTTCGAAACCATCGGTGGCAGCTTTACCGTCTTGAGCAACAACGTGATGGAATTCACGGCGAGACAGGCGGAGTCGACCGGCGCCGTGCGCCTGATGACGAGCGGCCTCGAATTTCTGTCGAATAACCTGACCCTGGTCGTTGGCGTGCTCGAAACGCTGACCACCGCGAAATTTGGTTCCTGGGCTGCCGGCGTCGTCGTGGCTACGTATAGCAAGGTCACGGCCAACCGGGCCTTGCTGGCATCCACCCTGGCGGCGGCGAATGCCGACGTGACGGCGACCGCCGCCACCTCTGCACTGGCGACCGCACGTGTTGCTGAATTACAAGCGACGATACGCGCCAGCCAGGCCGACGTGGCGCTGGCGCTGACCACCAATGGCCTGATCCCGGCACAAGCCCGTGCCACAGTTGCCTCCGAGGCTCACTCCGCCGCATTGGTGGCGCAAACGGCAGCAACGCGCGCCGCATCGGTCGCTGCAGGGGTACTGAAAGGGGCCTTGGCATTCATGGGTGGGTATATTGGCTTGCTGGTGACTGTCGTAGGGTTAGGTGTTACTGCCTGGAATATGTGGGGGAGTTCGTCGAAAGACAATGCGGAGAAAGCCGTAGAACCCATGCGCAAGAGTACCAAGGAAATCGTTGCTGAACTCGACAAGCAGATGGTCCAGCTTGCAAAGCGCAATGAGCTGGCAAAGCTGGGCGTGTCGGAGAAAGGACTGAATACCCCGGCTGGCGAACGCATGCTGGAGATTTCGACGGAAATGGATGCCGTGCGCAATCGCACGGGAAAATACCAGTCCCTGGACAAGGCCGGGGTGGACAGCAACCTGGCAAGGCTGCAGGGCGAACTGGATATGGTGCGCGGCAAGCTCAAGCAGCTAGAGCAGCAAGGTGCGTCGGGTAAACCGCAGGGTGGAACTGGTACAGGCGCGCCATCGCTTCCCGCTCCGCCCACGCCTTTCGAATCCATGATGAATGAGATGCACGGCAAGGCCCGCGACCTGAAGCGCGAAGCTGCCGGCTATGCCGAGATGAACGAGGCGCAAAAGTTCGATTTTCAGTTGAAGGAACTCCGCGAGAGTCAGACGAAAAAACTGACTGCGTCGGAGCAGGCGGGATTCGAGGTTGCGCGTAAGGTGCTTCAGGCCCGCGTCGATGAGATCGAGGTGGGCAAGCAAGCCAAGGCTGTGACCGAGCAGGCGCTGGCAGACGCGAAAGCGCTGTCCGATACACGGACGCAGGCCGTCGCCGATGCCGTCAAGGAAGCCGCGGCTGGCGAAAAGCTGGTGGCGGTGTATGGCATGAGCAAGACCGCCATCGCGCAAAACGAAATGGCGCTGCTGAAGGAGCAGCGCGCCGCGCTGGCGGTCGGCAAGGAAAATGCGGCACAGATCGAGTATTTGAATGCATTGATCGATGCCAAGCAGCGCAGCATGACGGCGACGGAAGAATTGGCCGCCAAGGAGGCGTCTGCCGCGGCGGCCAAGAAGGCTTCCGATGACTGGGCCGCCAGCGCCAAGGATATCGAAAAGTCACTGACTGACGCGTTCATGAACGGCTTCGAAGGCGGCAAGAACCTGGCGACCATGTTCAGGGACAAGTTGAAGAGCATGTTCAACACTCTCGTGCTGCAACCGATCATGTCGCCCATCGCGGCCGGCTTTGCCTCGTTCCTGAATCCGGGCGCGGCGCAGGCGCAGGGCAGTCTGGCCAACGGTGGCGGCATCCAGTCGCTCCTGAGTTCGGCGAAGGGCATCTACGATTCGCTGTCCAGCGGACTTTCCGGTATTGGTACTTCGGTGGCCAATGGCGTGCAGCGTGGCATGAGCATGCTGCAAGGTACCCCATACACGGCCGGGGCCAATGGTGCATTCGCCACCGGTGCGGGTGCGGCGGCAAGCGTTGCTGCCGGCGTCATGGGCGGAGTATATGGTGGCAAGATGATTTCAGGGGAGTACGGCCGTAATGGCATCGTCAATGCTGGCACGGCGATCGGAGCTGTCGTTGGCAGCGTTTTCCCGGTGGTAGGTACTGCCGTGGGCGCGCTGGTGGGCGGCCTGCTGGGCGGCGCGGCGAACCGCCTGTTCGGCATGGGCGAGAAAAAGGTCAGCAGTGCCGGTATTTCCGGCAACCTCGGTGCCGATGGCTTTGCGGGCGAGAGCTATTCGAACTGGACCCAGAAAGGCGGTCTTTTCCGCAAGAATAAAAAAGGTACGGACCGCTCTGAAGTCGATGCCGAGCTGGCGGCATCGCTAGGCGATACGTATGCGCAGATGAAGGCGGTGACGGGTGCTTTCGCCAGCACCTTGGGCGTCAACACGGATAGCCTGGCCACGCGCACGCAGTCGCTCAATATCGTCATGACCAAGGATGACGCCGCGAACCAGAAAGCCATTGCCGATTTCTTTACCGGCGTTGGCGATGCGATGGCAAGGGAACTGGTGCCATCGCTGTCGCAACTGAGCCAGAAGGGCGAATCGGCCAGCGCTGCGCTGCAGCGCCTGGCGGGCAACTACGCGGTCGTCGATGCAATGCTGGCTACCCTGGGTAGCACATCGCAGCAGGCATTCGGCGCCGTTGGCGTGGCGTCCCTGGCGGCACGCGAGCAGCTGGTCAAGGCTGCCGGCGGCGTGGAAGCACTGGGCAATCGGACTGCATTCTTTGCCGAAAACTACCTGACCGAAGCCGAGCGCCTGGCGCCCGTGCAAAAACACGTGACGGAACAGATGGCGGCCCTGGGCTATGCGAGCGTGACCACGCGCGCGCAGTTCAAGGATACGGTATTGCAATTGGTCAATTCTGGCGCATTGGCTACCAAGACGGGGGCCGACCAGTATGCGGGCCTGATGGCATTGGCCGATGCGTTCGCGAAGACGCATGCGGCGACGGAAAGCCTGACCAGGTCGGAACAGAGTATTGCCGACGAGCGCAAGGGTATCCAGGAAAAGCTTGACCAGATGACGATGACTACGGCGCAATTGCGTGCCAGGGAGCGTACAGCGGTCGATGCCGCTAACCTGGCCTTGTATGACCAGTTGCAGGCGCGGCAGGATATTGCAACTGCCTATGAAACGGAGTCTTCGGCCCTCAAGTCCACCATCGAGCGCCTGAAATCGTTTGGCGACGGCATCCGCACCTTCAAGGATTCTCTGTTGCTGGGCAACCTGTCGACCTTGACGCCGATGCAGAAGATGGTAGAGGCGCAGCGTCAGTATGAAGAGACGCTGGCCAAGGCGAAGACGGGCGATGCGGCGGCGCAGTCGGCGCTGACAGGTACTGCCACCGCGTATTTGACGGCCAGCCAGGTCGTGAACGCTGCAAGCGCGAGCTATGCCGCCGATGCGGCCAGGGTCCAGGCCGAGCTGGCGGCACTGGCGGCGATCACGGGCACACAGTTGAATGATGCGCAGAAGCAACTGACGGCACTCGATATGCAAGTGGGGCAGTTGATCAACCTGAACAAGACGGCGGTCGGTATCCAGCAAGCGGTCGATGCACTGGGCACGGCGTTGCGGGCAGGCGGGCAGACCGATGTCACGGGCGGCATGCGCTTTGCACCTGCTGCCGGCATGTCTGTCGCCGCCTCCTTTGGCGAAGCAGCGGTGGAAGCGCCGGCCGTCTTCGACCCCGTGCGCTACTCGTCGGCGGCGAACGTCGGCTCCGACGCCCTGGTGGCCGAAATTCGCGGCCTGCGCGAAGACAACCAGGCCATGCGCGTGGAGCTGGAAGGCTTGCGCGCCGACCAGCGGGCGCAAACAGGCGCCACCATCCAGGCCACCTTTGAATCGAACGCCAGCGCCGCCAGGACGGTGGTCGATGGCGTGGATAAATCGTCCCGGGCATCCGCCTGGGCCAATGCAGTGAAAGGAGAGTACGCATGACCGATGCGCAATTTCAGGATTGGCTGCAAAGCCCGTCGGCCATCCGCATGGTGCTGATCGAGGCGCAAGTGAACGTGGCCGGCAGCGAGGTGACGCGGTATATCGCTTCGCGGCCCTACATCACCGGGCCGCGCGAAGTGCCGGCGAATACCGCCTACCAGCCGCTAGCCAAGGGCGGCCTGGCCTTCACGGAACAGGTCAGCCTGTCCGGCGAGGCGGGGCTGTCGGGCGGCGATATCGAACTCGATAACGCCGATGGCGCGCTTGATGGCTGGCTGGATGATGTCTGGATGAACCGGCCGATCAAGGCCTGGGCCGGCGATCCGTCCTGGCCGCGCGCCGACTTCCAGCTGGTCTTTGACGGCATCATCGCCGACGTGGCCAGTGCGGGGCGCGAGTCGGTCAACCTGGTACTGCGCGACAAGCTGCAGCGCCTGAATACGCCGATCTCCGAGGCGAAGCTGGGTGGCACGACGCCGAACAAGGACGCCATCCTGCCGATACCGTTTGGCGAGTGCCACAACGTGACGCCCTTGCTGACCAATCCCGCCACGCTGGAGTACGGTTTTCTTGGCGCGGTCGAATCGACGTTTGAAGTGCGCACCAACGGCAAGCCGATTGCCGTGGCCTTGAATGACCAGGCGGGCCGCTTCAACCTGACTACCGATCCGTTTTCCACCACGATCACGGCCAGCGTACAGGGCGACAAGGGCGGCGGCTATGCGCCGCGCATCGCGCCGCTGGTGCAGCGTATCGCTACGGCCTACGGCAAGGCGGCCGACCGTTTTGCCCTGGCGGATCTGGACCTGGACAACCTGGCCGCCTTCGACGCGTCCCACCCGCAGCCGGTGGGGCTGTATGTTGCTGACCGCACGAACCAGGCGCAGGCCATCCAGCAACTGGCGGCCAGCGTGGGCGCCCAGGCGATCATGTCGCGCACGGGCCAGCTGCGCCTGGTGCAGATCGCGCTGCCGGCCGCCGGCGTGCCGATGGCGATCGGTCCGGAGCAGATGCGCGAACGCTCGCTGCGTCCCGCGCAGCGCCTGCCGGTGACGGCCGCCGTGAAGATCGGTTTTGACCGGAACTGGACGCCGCAGGCTGGCCTGACGACCAGCATACCGCCCGCGCATGCAGATTTGTATGCCACCGAATGGCTGACGGAGACGGTGGTCGACGCGGCGGTGCGCACGCGTTACCGCCTGAGCGACGACCCGGTGCAGATCGATACTTGTCTGAAGACGCGGGCCGATGCCCGCGCGGAAGCGCAGCGGCGCCTGGCCTTGAGCAAGGTGCCGCGCACCATTTACGAATTCGATGGAGAACCCGAGATGATGATGCTGGAACTGGGACAGCCCGTACAACTGCGCGCTGAACGCTTTGGCTTGCAGGATGGCGTGCCGGGCGTGGTGGTACTGCTGTCGCGCTTCTGGCTGACGGGCAGAGTGACGGTGGGGGTGCTGGCATGAGCGCCATAGTGGGGGAACGCGATACGCTGTTGCAGGCGACGGCGGAGCGCTTCAGCACGACGGCCGATGGCAAGGCGCTCCTGATGTCCGCCAGTACGCCCGTCTTTCGCGTGAACAGCGCCGGTGCCGGCGCGCCCGGCTCGATCGCCATCACCGCCAAGCCCGTCAATGTGGTGGGTGATATCGTCTTTTCCGTATCCGCCGGCACGGCGTTGCGGGTCAACGGCAACGTGGCCACCGTCGATTTTGCCAGCATGACTACGGATACGGCCCTGGTGCAGGCACGCATCCGTGAATTTGGTGTCGACTACATCGCCAACTACATGGTCAGCAAGGTCTTCGACGGCGTCAATGGCGATACCGGCCTGGCCGGATTGAACACGGGCCAGGCCTTCGCCTACAAGCGCGCCGCTGCGGTACCTGGTGATTCTCCAGGCGACGTTATCTTTACCTTCGCCACGGCGGCCATCACGACGCCGGCCGGCAATGATCTGGCCAATGGCTGGTCGAAGAACATCCCTGCCGGCACGGCGCCGCTGTACGTGCGCGTGTCAGCGGCCAGTTCGCGCAATGCCACGGACAATATCGCCGCCAATGAGTGGTCGGCGGCGGTGCAACTGGCCAAGGACGGCACCGACGGTTTGAATGTGGCACCCGTGCGCATCTACCAGCGCGGCGCCACCAACATCGCGCCGGCACTGCCGAGTGCGGCATGCACGTTCACGTTTGCCACCGGCGCACTGACAGGCCTGAACAATGGCTGGTCGGCCCAGGTGCCGACGACGGGCGGTGCGTACCTGTTCACTTCAGGCGCCACGGCCGCGTCGCGCACGGCGACCGACGACATCGCCCCAGGCGAATGGGCCGCTGCGGCGCGCCTGGCCGCCGATGGTGCTACTGGCCAGCGCGGCACCGTCACGGTGGCAGCGCCCGGCTACTCGGTCTGGTCGGATGCGTCGGCTGTGTATGAGTTGGGCCGTGCCGGCTATGGCGCGCCGATCAACCGCGACGTGGTCACCTTGTATGACGCCACGCATGCGGTGACGAAGTTTTATGTCAATGGCGCCTGGGAGAGCTTGGATACTGTTCTGAACGGCAATTTGCTGGTGCCGGGCACGGTGGCAACACAGGCGCTGGCGGCAGACTCAGTTACAGCCGAAAAGATTGATGCGCGAGGGCTGAGCATCAAGGATACAGCTGGCAACATTATCCTCAGCGCCGGCACGCCCTTGACGTCGAACTATATGAATGCAGGGATAGGCGCAGGCAATCTGATCAGTAATTCCGGTCCGTACCCTGGCACTGTGGGCGACTTCGGCGTGGAGTATTCCTTCGCCCCGGGGCTAACCGCCGTTGTTGAGAGTCCAGAGCTCTACCGCCCGACCGGCGCCGGTGGCGTCTACATGCGGTGCCCCGGGACTGTTCCAGTAGATGCGGTTGCTATCATGACCCCGAGGCAGGCCGGCGCATTCCGAAAATTTCCGGTGATTTCCGGTGTGCACTATGAATTCAGTATCTACATGACGACTCACCGCTGCAAGGGGGCGGCGAATGTTGCCTTTTACGACGCCGCAGACAAGTATATAACGGAGGTGGGTGGGAACGCTGTGGACGACGTGTCGACTACAGGCCCCCTGAGCGTGTGGCCAAGATCCGTTGTATTTGCTGTGGCGCCGGCAGGGGCCGCTTACGCGTCTGTGCGCGGCGTGCTTGTTGGCAAAGGTGCCGTCGATGCCTACCTTTTTACCTCGTCGTGGTACTTCGGCGTGGCGCTTGCCGCGCAGACTGTGCCATCGGCTTGGGCCGATGGCCCAGGAGCGAGGTTTGGAGACAATCTTTATGGCCAGATCACGACGTCCAATTCGCCTACTTACATCGCCAACGCCGCCATCTTAAACGCCCAGATCGGTGGCGACATTTACAGCAGCAACTGGAATGGCTGGGATACGGGGTGGCTTTTGGACCGGAACGGGAATTTTTATGCGAATAGCGGAACTTTTCGTGGTGAACTGATAGGGGCAAAGGGAACTTTTTCCGGGAAGTTGACGGCATCCACCATTATTGCCGGACGTGGTCAGAACGAAAATAATACGACGTTTATCGATTTTAACGCTACCGGCAGTATGCCGTTTATCTATGCTGGCTCGGGAGCAGTGCGTATCACCGCCGATGGCGAAGGTACTTTTGCCCGCAGAATCTTGTCGCCACCGAATCTGGTGAAGCATGGAGTGGAGTATATCTCGCCAGGAATAGTGGGATGGACTGGTAACGAATATCGTCCATTTACTGTTTACATCGATACCGGGCATACATTCGAGTCTACATGGCATGCGGTACCGTCGGACACTTTCTTGGCCAATGCCACGATTTCAGGTGGTCAGAGCTGGCGCGATGGCTGCAATGGTTATGGCGAAGCGTCTATTGTTGTTGGTGATGGCCTCAACAATGGAGCCTCCCTCTTGCCTCTCGATAATCGGATATACATTCGATTTACTTGGACCCCGGTCAGTGGGAACGGCTACATCAACCCAACTGAGATCACCTGGAAACTGGTGAAAGTTTAATGAAAACTCTACGTATTCTCTATGACAACGCCGCTGACCGAGCGATCTTGACCGCATCGAGCCAGGCCGGCACCTTGGGGCCAGCTAACCTGCAGCGCGAGGGAAAGTCTCTGGTATTGCGCTCAACCGGCGCTGCGCTGAGCATCACGGCAACATGGCCGTCACCGGAAATCATCGGCGGCGTTGCGCTGCCGTTTTGCAACCTGACCCCAGGGGCAACCATCCGCGTACGCGGCTACATCGAGCCCGGCAACACTGAGCCTGCATTCGATACGGGCGTTATGCCAGCATGCGAGTATGCGCGGCTGGGCATGTGGGACTGGGGCGCATTGCCGCTGGGCTTGAATGCCTACAGTTACGGCGGCGGGACCTACGCCCGTTGCTGGTTCCAGATGCGCAGCATCAGGAAGCTGGTGATCGACCTGGCCGACCCCGACAATCCTGCCGGCTACATCGAGGCCGCCCGCCTGGTGGCTGGTCCTTACTGGAGTCCCGAGCAGAACGCGTCGTATGGCGCCGGTGTCACGCCAATCGATACCAGCAGCCATTACCGCAACGGCGCCGGCGAACAGAAGGTGGAGCGGGGCGTGATGTACCGCAAGCTGTCGCTGGCGCTCGATCACATGACGCCGCTGGACCGCGCCGAGTTGTGGCGCATCGTGCGCGGCAACGGATTGTCGCGCCCACTTTTTGTCAGCCTGTATCCGGACAGCGACGATGTCGAGCTGGAGCAGGCGCACCAGGTGTATGGCCGCTTGGCTAGCAATTCTGCCATCACCTCCCCATATTTTCAAACATACGCTACCAATATCGAAATCGAGGAAATGTAAAATGGATAATGTTTTCTATGCAGGACAGAAAAACTTTATTCACCAGCTGAATCAGCTGGCGAATAGTGCTACGGTGCAGCAGTCATATTATGGAG
This sequence comes from Janthinobacterium sp. MP5059B, assembly GCF_001758645.1. Taxonomy (NCBI): domain Bacteria; kingdom Pseudomonadati; phylum Pseudomonadota; class Betaproteobacteria; order Burkholderiales; family Oxalobacteraceae; genus Janthinobacterium; species Janthinobacterium sp. MP5059B. The sequence continues at coordinate 368,268 of NZ_LRHX01000010.1, forward strand.
CGTCCGCAGCTGTACCCGCAACACGTCCTGATGGTACTCCTTGTAGAGTTGGCGATAGATATTTTGATATCGAAACTAGTGCTGAAAAAACATGGAACGGGAGTGCGTGGCTCGTTCCAAATCTTTCCGCGACGCAGCTGGCCAGCCCTAACGGAACAGACCATGTGGCTTACGCACCGTTAGCAGGCTCGGTCGTAACGGTAACGCAGCGCCTGCGCCAATTTGACACGATCTATAATCGCACCGCGCAAAACCGTAAGATCGTTATTCTGGGGTCGTCCGTGGCTTTAGGGCAGGGATCGCCTTCTTGGAACGGCTGGTCTAATCGGCTAGCGACCGCCCTTGCTCCACGCGGATACACCGTGGTAAATAAATCCATCGGGGGCAATAAGACTTCCGATTGTATTGGCCGTTTCTATACTGATGTCGTCACCCAAAATCCTGGAATTGTTATCATTTGTTTGAGTATTGCCAATGAAGGTCTTATCGGCGGGAACAAAGATGTAGTTTATAACACTTACATTAGCGGTATTCTTCGCCTGGTTTCGATGTGCCGTGAAATGAATTACAAGGTAGTTGTTACGGGCGTATATCCGAATAATGACTTCACTGAAACTGATTATATGTACGCTTTGCAAGCCAATCAGGAGCTGGAAAACAGTGACTTCCCCTACGTGAACTTCATGGGCACTGTAGATGACGGCACTGGAAAATGGCGCACAGGAACGTTTGCGGATGTTGGTCACCCTAACGATGTGGGCCATGATCTCATGTTCAAGTCCTTTGCCTTATCTCTGTTCGGTAGTCTTACCTCTGGCTTGTCGTACCGGCCTGAGGGTAAAAAAGTATATGCACTGAGAATGGCAGCAACGGCAATCGGTACGTCGCCAGTCACTTATGTGGCAGATAGTCCACTGGGTAGCTTTACTGTGATGGCAACTATCCGCCGTTTTGACGGTGCCACTGCGGGCCGTCCTTTGATCTGTTTGGAGAATTCCACAGCGAATTGGGAGTCGGTGCGTATTCGTAATTCTGTGGACAATATCGAATTGGCAGCAGCAAATACACTGATTAACACAACTGTACCTACCGCTGGCGCAGCACCAAATACGGTGATGCTGTCTTATGATGGTTTCACTAATAAATGGACTTTATACGTCAATGGTAACTTGGAAGGCACAGCGGTTTACGCGCCAACGCAAACGCTTGGTTATGACCGTGTTGTTTTCGGTGGCCGCAGTGACATTGGCGGTTTCGAGACCATTGGTTATGAATTCTCGGACTTGGCAGTATGGCGTGCTGCACTGAACCCTGTACAGGTGGCTGAAGCTTTCCGTGGTGTTATCAGTAAAGCCTCACTGTGCCTGTATTCGCCTGCACTGGACTCCACCTCGCTCAAAGGCTCTCGTCTGGTCAATTTGGCTATGTCGGACACTTATGCCCATGTGACAACGGACGGCGTTGTTGCGGTGCCCGCAGATATTTTTACAGAAACTCCCCGTGCATCAACACCCATACGCACCCAGGCGAATGGGCTCTTGAATACGGCCATGCTCGACCCGAATGTGCCCCTCTTATCGTCGGTACCATTGGGTGTCGGTGTGTCTAACAAATATGGATATAACTTCTTGCAAGGCGGGCAGGTACAACGGCTGTACAAGATCGCTACATTGGAGAGAAATTCTATTTCCAGTACTTATTCATCTTTACGAATTGATGCATTAATGGGCGGATGGGGCGGATCTGATATCACTGCGATGACTATTATTATTGGTAGTCGTAGCACTTCACCTGTTGAGGTGGATTGGACTACTTCGCGCTTCATACCTACCAATGTGCGTTTTGTCGTTTATCAAGAAGTATCAGGTGAAGTTTCAGTCTACGTGTTCTTTTTGGGTGGAGCTTTTGCCCAAGTGTCTTTCCAGTTGATGGGCATGGGAGCTATTACCTATGCACGTCCAATAGAAACCACTGCTCCTACAGGTACCGTTGTCTGGGACCCAACCGCTTCTTTTGGCAACGCTGCTTATCTGCCCGCACGCAGTTATGGTATGGGTGCTGATACAAGCCAGCCAAAACTGGGCACTTCATTCAATGGGTATCTCGGAGTTCGTGCCATAAGTGCTGAAAATATTGCCACCTCTTTTCTCAAGGGAGGGGCGGCGAATACAGGCGCTGTTGCGGGTTCGACGTTTGAAACCTTACGTTTAGGCGTTTCTGGACAATCGGGAGTTAATAATGGAGGTTGTTGGTCCTGGCTCACTTCAGCAGGTACTTCTGGAATACTCAAAACTGGCTATAAACTCATACTCAGAAATTACGATGTGCAGTCCAATGCATTTAGCGCTGATTTGTTTTCTGTTTCTGGAAATGGCCAGGTATATGTCCCAACATTGAAGGCGGGGACGGTCAGCACGGCGGCGTACCACGAGATTGTGCAAGCCGGGGTAGAGGGAGCTGATATTCTCCAAATTACCGGTTCTGCCGCTTTCCGTAAATGTGACAATAATTGGGGTAATCTGGCGAATGCAGCAATGATTGTTCAGGCCAACAGTGTAACTAACCGAAGCTCTAATAACAGAGGTACGGTGAATACTATGGGTAACGATTACGCCGAGTACATTTTCAAAAGCTCCGTATGTGGCATCGTCGCCCCAGGTCAACTTGTCGGTATCACTGCGGAGAATAAAGTTACCGACCAGTGGAACGATGCCGTCATGTTTTCGATCAAATCGACGGCGCCATCTTTCGTCGGTGGTGATTCCTGGGCTGACGATGTGGGGCCGCGCCCGTCGGCCCAGGCTGGAACGGCGCCGACCGAGCCGCTGCGCCGTGAGGACGTAGTCACGCAGCAGCCAGTGCCCGGCACCAACCCACCGGAATATGAGAACGTGGTAACCGAACCCGGCGACACCGATGAAGAATGGGCGGAAAAGCAGGCCGCCTACACCGCCGCGCTGGCCGCCCACAACATCGCCGTGCAGCAGGACGCCGAGGCCATGGCCGCCTTCGATGCGGCGCTGGAAGTCGAGCGCCAGAAGGTCGACCGCATCGCCATCGCCGGCCGCGTGCCGGTGAACGTGCTGGGCGCCCAGCCGGGCGACTACATCGTGCCGGTCCAGGACGGTGCCGGCATCATGGGTATTCCCGTCTGCAAGGCAGACCTCACGCATTCGCAGTACATCGATGCCGTCGGCCGCGTGATATCGATTGAACCCGACGGCCGGGCCTATGTGATGGTCAAGGTCGTGTAGCAAAACAGCAGTCACCACAAACCCGCTTCGGCGGGTTTTTTCATTTCCACCACCTGAAAGTTAACCACGGCCCTCGAAACTAGCGCCGGCGGCGCGTTGAGTTTCCGCTCGCATCTTGTGTAGCAAATGGGGTTGTCATGACGATCCCGCCGCTGATCCGGCCTGTCGTGATGGGCTGCCCAACCTCCGACCCGTCATACGATCCCAGCGGTGGCACCAATCGCTGGCGCGCCGAGTTCTATCGGAGTATGCGGCACCGCACGTCCAGTACCGAGATAGTCGAGGTGATGCTGTCGAAGCGGCGCTGGGACTTTGCCTCCACCGAGCCTATCGGCGTTACCACTGGGTTGATTTTACCAACCACTTACCTCATCCTGGAAGGGGCAATGCTGCCATGAGAAATCTTCGCATCATCCACGACAATGCCGCTGACCGCGCGGTGTTGACTGCATTAAGTCAAACCGGCGAACTGGGCCCGGCCAACCTACAGCGCGACAGCAAGAATGCCGTGCTGCGCGCCGTCGGCACGGCGCAGACCATTTCAGCTATATGGCCGACACAGGAGTCCATCGCCTGCGTGGCGCTGATCTCCACCAATATGACCAGTAGCGCGCGCATGCGCGTGCGCGGTTATGCCCAGCCGGGCGACGCCGTGCCGGTATTCGACACAGGCAGCATCTTCCCGTGCCCGGCTGCTGTGCATGGATCCTATCCTTGGGGTGTGCTGCCGCTCGGCTGGAACGCCTACCAGTGGGGCGGTGTGAACACCTGGCCGCGCGGCGGCGGCTCTGACGGCGTGACATGGTTCGCGCCGGTGCGCGTACGGCAGATAGTGATCGACGTGTCTGCGCCACAAAGCCCGGAAGGCTACCTGGAAATCTCGCGTCTGGTGGTGGGCAACTACTGGTCACCGCAATATAACGCCGATTACGGCGCCCAGTTGCAGACGCAGGATAGCAGTGAAAATTACCGAACGGGTGCCGGCAACCTGAAAACCGCGCTGGGCACGACCAGCGACAAGCTGAGCATCAATCTGACGCACCTGACACCGATGGACCGCGCCCGCTTCATGCGCATCCTGCGTGAGAACGGCAAGGGCAAGCCGATGCTGTTCAGTCTGTTCCCGGAAAATCCGGATCCGTTGGTAGAACAGGACTACATGCTGTATGGCAAGGTCAGCAATATCGATGCTGTGGCTACGCCGTACTTTGACACTTATTCTGCCGCACTACAAATTGAAGGAATTTAAATGGTTGATAAATTTTATGACGGTATGCCTAACGTCAACGAGAAATTGAATGAAATGGATCGGGCATTTGCGGCGGGACCGTACAATGCGCTGCCACTGACGGGCGGCAATTTATCTGGGCCGATCGTCAGCTTCAGCAGTCTTGCATTTGTGACTCCTGGCGCTCCGGCGCCCGGGGACGCGCCCACGATGCTGCGTGGGGCGGCGCATCAGGGAGGCACATCGCCATCGCTGGTGGCGGCGCTAGGGGTCGGGGGAACAAATGGTTTATCGTATCAGGGGCAGTTCAGGTGGTACACGTCATCTGGTCGGCCCACATCTAATGGCACGTACACCTGCGTGTCATACGACCTGCGCCTGCGTGCAATTGATGTCAAGAGCAACTTGGAAAGTGCTGATCTGATGGTCATCAGCGGGGCAGGAGATTTAGCGGTTCGGGGAACCCTGTCTTCATCGGCACGGATCGTTTCCAGTGCGATACAAGTCGGCCCCATTTCAGCGATGGAGAGCGAAAGTATCATAGGAGGAGGGGACCAGTCGCAGGGGAAGATTAACCTCAGGATCCCAAACTGCACGACGTTCTATGTTTCGTCAGGGGCAATGGGTTCCGCTTCGGCGTGTAGCGCGTCTATAAATGCGAGCACCATCACGGGGCGTAGCATTAACGTCAGCGGGACGATCAACGCTGGCGGCGCCGACTATGCAGAGTACATGTTCAAGGCACCTGACTGTACAGTCATCGTACCAGGTCAGTTGATCGGCATCGGCGCGGATGGCAAGCTTACCGATCGCTGGGCCGAGGCCATCTCGTTTGTCGTGAAATCCACCGATCCCTGCATGGTGGGTGGCGACAAATGGTCGCAGCGGCTCGGTCCCCGTCCGCCATCCGTGACGCGTACCCCCGGTAGCGTCGAATCGCAGCTGGTCAGCGAGGCGCAACCAGCTGTCGAGGCCGTCTACGATGGCCTCACCCTGATCACGCCGGCGATTCCCGCCAAGGCTGCCGTGTATCGCGAAGTGCCGCTCGCGGGCGATACCGATGAAGAGTGGGCAGCGCGGCAGGCTCCCGGACTTGCCTTCGACGCGGCACTCGAAGCGCTGCGCCAGATGGTGGACCGTATCGCTTTCGCCGGCCAGGTGCCATGCAATATTCAGGGGGCAGTTCCAGGCCAGTTCATCGTGCCGGTACAGCATGGTGATGGCATCGCAGGCACTGCTATCAATGAGGAGGACTTGACACTCCAGCAATACATGCGCGCCATCGGCAAGGTCATCGCAATCGAAGACGATGGGCGCGCCCGTGTAATCGTGAAGGTGGCATAAAGATTGTGCTTGCAACATCCAAACCCGCTTCGGCGGGTTTTTTCATTTCCATCACCTGAAAGGCAACCATGGCCCTCGAAACCACCGCCGCCGGCGGCGCATTGATCAAACTGTTTGGCGTGCCCGTGCTGGCCGGCGCCGCTGCCACGTCGCTGGGCTTCATGTTCATGTGGCCCCAGTCCACCAAGGAGGCATTTATTCGTTTTTGTTCCAGCATCATCATTTCCACCTTTCTCGGTCCCGTGCTCGTGGCCGCCGTGCTGTCGTGGTGGCCCAGCCTGTTCGACAGCGCGAAGACCGTGGCGGGCTTGTATGGCGGCGATCCGGCCACGGGTTTTTTATTCATCGCCGCGCCGCTGATGGTGGCGGCCGGCTTGCCCGCCTGGTGGGTACTGGGCGCCTGCGTGCGCTGGTTCGACAAGCGGCGTGGCAAGGATATCGGCGAACTGGCTGCTGATGCGGCCGCTGCCGTCAAGGATGTGCGGGGCATGCTGTGACAGGCGCCCAATTGATGCAGATCATGCCATTGGCCGGCCGCCGCGCTACGCTGTTCCTGGCACCTCTGAATGCGGCGATGGCCGAGTTCAGCATTGATACGCCACAGCGCCAGGCGTCGTTCCTGGCGCAGGTGGGCCACGAATCGGGACAGTTGCGCTATGTGCGCGAACTGACCAGCGGCGCGGCCTATGAGGGGCGGGCGGACTTGGGCAATGTGATTGCTGGTGATGGCGTGCGCTTCAAGGGACGCGGTTTGCTGCAGGTGACGGGGCGCGCCAACTATGCCGCGTGCGGCGTGGCGCTGGACCTGGACTTGCTGGCCGCGCCGCAGTTGCTGGAGCAAACGATTTTCGCGTGTCGCTCGGCGGGCTGGTTCTGGCAATCGCGCGGCTTGAACCGGCTGGCCGACGCGGGCGACCAGGAGCGCGTTACGCGCCGCATCAACGGTGGCGTGAACGGCCTGGCCGAGCGCCTGGCCTTGTATGCAGCAGCACGCAAGGTGCTGGCATGAAGCCGCCCTTGCTTGTGCTGGCCATGCTGCTGTTGCTGGGGGCCGCCGTGTTTTGCGCCCAGCGCTGGGGGCATGAGGCTGGCCGTGCCGCATGCGCGGCGCAGGTGCTGGAGGCGCAAGCCGTGTTGAAGCGCCAGACCCAGGCCCTGAATGCGATGCGGGAGGAGGGCGTACGGCGCTCTACACGGGCCCGGCAGGCGTTGGACAATGCGCAGGCCGGGCAGGCGGACGCCCAGGCGGCAGCGGCGCGCATCCTGGCGCTGCAGCCGGATGATGACGCTTGCCAGGCGGCCGAGGTGCTGATCGCCAGTGAAATGGCTGGAAGACCCGCTGGCGGGACGCCATGAGGGCGGCAATGACGAGTGCGCCAGCGCTGCTGCGTGTCCGGGGCTACTTGCAGGCTTGTCTATGGGCTGGCGCACGGGCTTGCTCATCAGTCTGCTCACTGACCTGCTCACTGCCCCATTCACTAATCTGTTCATGGGCCTGTGTATTGGTCTGCGTGCTTGCTGGGCTGCTGGGTGGCTGCGCGGCAGGTGGGGCAAAGCGGGAAGCCGCGGCGGAAAGGCTGCCCATCGGTGTGCCCTGTATCGCCGTTCGTCCTGCGGCACCCGTCTTGCCAACCGTGCCGCAGCATGGCATTTTTGAACAAGTGCAAGCCTTGCTGGCGCGTGAACACTTGCGCGCGGCCTATGTGCGGCAGCTGGAAGCGCTGATGGATGGCTGTGCCGGCAGCTAGCGTCGACTGTTGCGCAACGACGTCGGCGGTTGCTCTACGGCTGGCCTGCGGCTGTTTGCAGTTGGCTTGCAGCTTGCTTGCGCCGCGCGTGATCCCCTGAGCTCGTCGCCTGGCGCCACTCGCCATGCCAGAGTCCCAGAGTCCCAGACCTTGACACCGCTTCGTCGTGCCAGATCTGGACGCCGCTTCCGATGCTGCCTTCTGGTGCGGCCGCGTGCCGGCGCGCCAGAAAACAGTGCACGGCTGCGCGTCCAGCCTCGGATTTTTACAGCCGCGATGCTATTTCGGCACAATTCCTGTATACAATTTACCTGGCACGATGCATGCATGGCATTCCTTGGTCGTCCCATCCAAGGAGCTTCGCATGCATCATCCGCCGCCAGTGCGTTCCTGTCGTCCCGTTTCTCTCTTGCTTTTCCCTTTCATCTGCGCCCATCCGGGCTGCGGTAACCCAGGAAATGGAGCGTAAATGGCCACTCCCCGTCTGAAATCCATCCACCGCAGCGTGCCGGGCGCCACGCCTGCCGTGCCATCGCCCGTCGATGAAATCCTGCCAGCCGGCAAGCTGTTCACCCTGGGTTTGCAGCATGTGCTCGTCATGTATGCGGGCGCCATCGCCGTGCCGCTGATCGTCGGCCGCGCCCTCAAGCTGCCGCCCGAGCAGGTGGCGGCGCTGATCAGTGCCGATCTTTTCTGCTGCGGCCTCGTGACCCTGATCCAGTCCCTGGGGATAGGCAAGTACTTCGGCATTCGCCTGCCCGTGATGATGGGCGTGACCTTTGCCGCCGTCAGTCCCATGCTGGCCATGGCGAACAATCCGGCCCTGGGCATCACCGGCATCTTTGGCGCCGTGATCGGCGCCGGCGTCGTGTCCATGCTGATCGCTCCCTTCATCAGCCGCCTGCTGGCTCTGTTTCCGCCCGTGGTCACGGGCAGCATCATTGCCGTGATCGGCGTGTCGCTGATGCGCGTGGGCGTCAACTGGGCCATGGGCGGGCCGCCAGCCATGGCGCAGATTGCCGATCCTGCTTTCGTCAAGATGGCCGCTGCCGCCACGGCGGCCGGCTTGCCCGCGCCAGCCGGTCCCGTGCCCATGATTGCCAACCCCGGTTATGGCACGCTGGATAACATGGGCATCGCCTTCTTCGTGTTGGCTGTCATCTTGTTGGTGGCCAAGTATGGCCGTGGTTTCCTGTCGAATATTGCGGTATTGATCGGCATCATCGCCGGTACGGCCCTGTCGTTTGCCCTGGGCAAGGCCGATTTCGCCAAGGTGGCCAGCGCCAAGGCCTTTGCCATCGTCACGCCATTCCAGTTCGGCATGCCGACCTTCGACGTGGTTGCCATCGTCACGATGAGCCTGGTGATGATCGTCGTCATGATCGAATCGCTGGGCATGTTTCTGGCGCTGGGAGAAATGACGGACAAGCGCATCACGCAGGCCGATATCAGCCGCGGCTTGCGCGTCGATGGCCTGGGCACCTTGATTGGCGGCATCTTCAATACCTTCCCGTACACCTCGTTCTCGCAAAACGTGGGCCTGGTGGGCGTAACGGGCGTGCGCAGCCGCTGGGTCTGCGTCGCGGCCGGCATCATCCTGCTCGTCATGGGCGTGATTCCAACGATCGCGCAGGCGGCCGAAGCCGTGCCGGCGTTCGTGCTGGGCGGGGCAGGGCTGGTGATGTTCGGCATGGTCGCCGCCACCGGCATCCGCATCCTGGCTGGCGTCGACTACAAGAGTAACCGCAACAACCTGTTCATCGTGGCACTGTCGATCGGTTTTGGCATGCTGCCGCTGGTGGCCGAGCAATACGCGCAGCACATGCCCAAGGCACTGTCGCCGCTGCTGCACAGCGGCATCTTGCTCGCTGCCATCGTCGCCGTGCTGCTCAATCTGTTCTTTAATGGAGTGGCGTCGCAGGAAAAGGCGCAGGAGCAGGCGCGCGCGAACAGTCATGGCAGCGATTGAGGAGCCACCCGGTACCGTGAATGCCGGTCAGCCAGGCGGCAGAATCCGCTGCACCACGCAATTGCGTCCCGCATCCTTGGCCTGGTACAGCGCGGCATCGGCCAGGCGCAGCAGGGCGTCCGGATCGGCGGCGCCCGGCGCCAGCTGGATCGCGATGCCGACGCTGATCGTCACCTGTTGCGTCTGCGTACTCGCATGGACGATGCCCAGATCTTCGATGGCGCGCCGCAGCGCTTCGCCGATCTGCTGCGCTTCGTCCGTACCGGTATTTGGCAGCACGATTGAAAACTCTTCGCCGCCGTAGCGCGCCGTCAGGTCGCCCGCGCGCCGCATGCCGGCCGCCAGCGCCTGCGCGACTCGGACCAGGCAGGTATCGCCAGCCTGGTGGCCGTGACGGTCGTTGAATAGCTTGAAGTAGTCGACATCGAGCATCATGACGGCGAGGGGCTGGCCGACGCGCGTGGCACGCGCACATTCGGTGCGCAGCACGTCGTCGAAATGGCGCCGGTTCGACAAGCCCGTCAGGCCATCGGTGATGGACAGGGTCGCCAGTTTGCGGTTGGCGTCTTCCAGCTGTTCCGTGCGTTCGGCAACGCGCCGCTCCAGGCTGTCATGCAGCCTGGCGCTGGAGATCGAGATCATCGCCTGTGCGCCGAGCATGCGCAGGAATGCGACGCGTTCTTCCGTAAACGAGGCGTCGGCCAGCCGGTTCTCGAAGTACAGGATGCCGTCGATCTGGCCGCCGTGCCGTATCGGCAGGCACATGACGGCGCGCGGCCGCTGCAACTGCACGTACGGGTCGGCGGCAAAGCGCGAGGCGCCCGTGATGCAATCCTCGATCACCTCGGCGCCAGTGCGGATGACGTAGCGCAGCAACGACAGCGGAAATTGCGGATCGCTGGCGGCGTTCAGGTCGATCTGCCGGGATTGCAGGACGGTGGTGGCGTCGCCATCGAGATTGGCCTCCAGCCGGTAGCTGCCTTCGGATAGCAGCAGCAGGCGCGCTACCTGGCCGCCTGCGTTCTCGCACACGATGGAGATCAGGCGTGTCAGCACGTTGCGCAGGCCGACTTCGTTCGACAGGATTTGTGCCGCCTTCAGCAGCGATACCAGGTCGAGCGCGGAACTGCCGTGCGTGTGGGAGACGGAATGCCGCTGCGTGCTGCGGCCGTCCATCCTTGACAGCAGCGCGGCGTGGCGCCGCTGCAACTGCGCCACCTTGCCCTCCGCGCCCCACTGGCCGTAATGCGCGATGGCGTCGCGGATGAATACGGCGGCCACGCGCGCCTGTCCCTGGTCGTGCCAGCATTCGCCGCATAGTTCGTTGCCCAGCGCTTGCATGTTGACGTAGCCTGCCAGGCTGGCGGCGTCGATCGCCTGCTGATAAAGGCGCGTGGCCAGCGGCAGATCTTCGCGGTAGCGTGCCATCTGGGCCATCACCAGCAGATGTTTGGCGTCGCTATTGTCCGAGCCTTGCCTGGCCCACCCGGTGAGACTCGCCTGCAGCGTGCCGATCACTGTCAGCATATCGCCCGTGTCGGCGCGCGCAGGAGCGCGCCGCAACGCGCGGATCAGGATCAGCGCGGCGTAGAAGCTGCATTCGGCAACCTTGGCCTGGCCGCGCATGATCTGCGTGACGATGCCGAGCTGGCCGGCCAGCAGTTCGGCGTCGGCGCCGTCGAACAGGTAGGCGTTGCGGATCTTCCCTTGCAGGAAGTAGGCGCGGTACAGGTGCGACTCGCCATATTGTGCGAGGAAGCGCGCCTCGCTGAAGGCCGCATCGTCGTAACTGTCATGGCGGGGCAGGAGGCCCATCAGGCACTTGATCGGCTGGACCGCGGCGGCGACGCAGCAATCGGCCATCGCCTGCTGGCCGTTGGCGCGCATCAGCGCCAGGTCGTGCTCGATGTCGTGCATCAGGTGCGGCAGGTAGTCGCCGAGGATGATCCGGTCGGTGGCGCGCACGGCGGCCACCACGCCCACCTGCACGAAATCGGCGATTTCCAGCGCCCAGCCAAACGCTTCTTCGTACAGGGCGTCCGAGCCGCGCAGCGGCTGCGTCCAGTGGTTGCTGAGCGCACCGAACATCAGGCCCGTGAGGGTGCGCGTCTGCAGGTTGGCGCGGCGCCTGGCCAGCGCCATCGCCATCGCGCCGAAGTGATAGCCGCGCGCGACGTCGCCGCTGTACAGCGCCAGCATCATTGCGTAACCGACATAGGCGACAGCGCTGAAATCGCTGTTCCCCCGCTGCATGGACAGGCGCGTCATCGACACCACCATCAGCGCGCTGAGATCCTGCTGGCCGGCGTAGTAGCTGGCCATCCACAGACCCTGCATCATCTGCATCGCGGCCACCGCGTCCGGCTCGCACATGTCGCCGGCCTCCAGCAAGGTCGCGGGCGCATGCGCGCCGGGTTGCCGCCCGATGTCGGCGAGGATATCGTTGAAGCGTGTCTTCATGTGCGCCACATCGTGCGGAATGTCGATGTGCAGCAGCGACAGGCCGTCGCGCTGCACGGCGATGGCGTCGAGCAGGCGGCCCTGCAATTGATACTGGTGCGCCTGGATGGCAATGCAGCGTACCTGCAGCAAGGAGCCCAAGACACGGGAGCGCACCAGTGGATAGATCGCCTCGGCGACATCAAACTGGCCACACAGGTAGGCCGCTTCGGCCGCGCCCAGCTGCAGTTCGAGCCAGAGGCCGGCGTGGACGTTCCATGCGTCCGCCGGCAGAAGGTCGAGACCGATTCGCATGTGCTCCAGTGTGGACTGGAACGCGGCAGAACGCCGTGCCTTGACGCCGGCCTGGAGATTGAGCGTCGCCAGCTGCACGCGCTCGCCCGCATCGCCGATCAGCGCACGCCCCGCGTTGAGCTGCTCGACGATGTCAAACAATGTCTCGTCCTGGCGCTCGGGTGCTGTATGCCGCAGGAGCAGGCGACCGATGAGAAGATGGTTGGCCGCGCGCGTAGCGGCATCGGCGACCAGGTAGGCTGCCTGCTGCACCCGGTCGTGCAGGAAGCGGTAACTGACGCCGCTGTTGCCCGCAGCGGTGTCGCCATTGACGTATTTATAGCGCTCGTCGAGCGGCTGGATTAATCCCGCCCTGAGTGCCGGCCACAAGTCTTGCTGTGTTTGCCGGGGAGCGCGCTCCACTGCCAGCGCAAGCGTGTCGAGCGTGAAGCGGTTGCCGCTGGAGGCGGCCAGTTGCAGCAGGTGCTGCGTTACGCTGGGCAGGCGGCGGATTTTTTCCAGCAGCACCTCGACCACATTATCTGTGTATTTGGCCTGTTCAATCGCGGGCAAGTCCCAGTCCCAGCAATCGTCGGCGGCCCGGTAGCGCAGATGCCCTGTCTCATTGAGCGCAGCGAGGAACTGGTTGAGGAAAAAGGGATTGCCGGCCGTCTTGCGGTAGCATATGCTGGTCAGTGGCGCGCAATCGGGGGCCGCCACGCGCACGGTGGCCGACACCATTTGCGCCACCTGCGGCTCGGTCAGTGCGTTCAGCAATAGCGTCGACAGGCGTACGTCACGGGCGAGCAGCTTGTCGCGCAGCGCGATGAGCGGGTGCGCGGCGCCTACTTCGTTGTCTCGGTAGGCGCCGATGACCAGCATGCTGCTCCTGTCGCAGGAGACCATGAGCCGTTCGATCATCCGCAGCGTGGCCGCATCGGCCCATTGCAGGTCGTCGAGGAACAGCACCAGAGGATGCCCGGCGCAGGCGAAGACCTCGACGAAGCGGGGGAACAGCCGGTCCAGGCGCAGCTGGGCTTGTGCCGGCGCCGATGCGGGCATCGCGTCGGTGGGGCCGACGATCAAGGCCAGTTGGGGAATCAGCTCGACGATCACGCCCACGCCGCTGCCCAGGGCCTGGTGCAGTTTTGCGGACCACTGCCGCAGCGTTTCCTCGGGCTGGCCGAGCAACTGGCGCACCAGCCCCTGGAAGGCCTGGATCAGCGAGGCATACGGCACGTCGCGCTGGAGCTGGTCAAATTTGCCCGACAAGAAACAGCCGCGCCGGGCGATGATGGGCTTTTGCACTTCGTTGACGACCGCCGACTTGCCGATACCCGAATGGCCGGCCACCAGCAGCATCTCGCACGTGCCTGCGGCACTGCGCTCAAACGCCGCCAGCAGCACGGCGATGGCATCCTCGCGCCCGTGCAGCGTTTGCGGCACGAGGAAGCGGCCGTCGTGGTCGGACAGCTTGAGCGCTTGCGCCGGCTTGTTCGCGCGGCATGCTGCAAGGTCGCTGCGCAAGCCTTGCAGGCTCTGGTAGCGCTGATCGGCATTTTTTTCCAGCAGCCGCTGGATGATCGGCAGCAGCTGGCCAGGCAAGTCTGCGAACGCCGGGTGCGACCAGTCAGGACTGCGCGCAATGTGGCAATGCACAAGTTCCATCTCGTCGCCTGCCTCGAACGGCGCCTGGCCGGCCAGCAGTTCGTAGAAGGTGGCGCCGAGCGCATAGAAATCGGCGCGCCAATCGACCCGCCGGTTCATGCGCCCCGTCTGCTCCGGCGCCATGTAACGCAGCGTGCCTTCCAGTGTCTGGAGATTGACGATGCCATGGCTTTCAGAGGGCAGTTCACAGGCGATGCCAAAATCGATCAGCTGCAGCAGGCGCCGGGTATCGTTCCACACCAGATTGGAGGGATTGATATCCTTGTGGATTACGCCATGGCGATGGACCTCGTCCAGCGCCGCGCACAGTTGCAGCGCGATGTCGAAAAAATCGTCCAGCGCCAATGCGGGCTGCGCCGGTGTCCTGCGCGCCGCCACCTGCGCGCGCAATACCTGGTCAAGCGCCAGGCCGCCGGCATCCTCCTGAATCATCGTCCAGTGCCCGCCGTGCAGCTGCAGTGCCAGCGGACGCGCCACGCCCGGATGGCGGCAGCGGCGCGCGATCGCATACTCGCGCTTGAACTGTGCCAGTTGCTGAAATGAGGGGAACGGCTGATTCGGCATCTTGACGATCAGCGCCGTGCCATCGGCGGCCCGGGCGCGGTAAACCCGCGAGCGGGCACCGCTGTGCAGCTGTTTGATGATCTCGTGGTCGAAAAGGGAGCGCATGGGCTGGGCTTGGCGGTACACAGACAGTTGCGGGAGCCCTGAGGCGCACATTACGGAATATTAGTTGATTGTTAGTATTATATCAGTAGGGAGTCGTGGGGGACGGAGCGGGGCGCTGGGCTGTGTTGTAAAAACGCCAGCGGGGGCGCTGGCGAGTACGGGGTATGGGAATTGATCGAGATGATGGTGCGGCCCTGCGGCGCACCCCCGCATCGGGTTGACTATGCGCCGCAGCCTTATCAATTCAGGCTCACTTTTGAGTTATGAGCGTCCCAGGGACGGGTCGCTCACGGAGTCCTTGCCATTCTCGATTCGCCCGGCGACGCGGCGCCGGAAAGTTTTCTGGGTACTGCAGGTAACCGAGAAGTCATACCAGTTGCCGCTGTTGGCCAGGGACCAGTGAAATGATCCCACCTCACCGGCGGCTACCTCGATTGTCCAGGGGCCATCGCTTCGATATGCTTCTGCTGATATTGTAAATAAGCAACGGACGCTGCTTTTGTTGTGCAGTTTGAGCGCGAGTTCGGTGGGACTGCACGTCATATAGCAGACCTGAATTTCCGGACCTCTAGTATCCCCCTGTTCCTTGAGGTCGCCAATAAAGTGGCGATGAAATCCGTTGGGACCGAGCACCCACAGGCGGTACGAACCGCCATCGGACGCAACTTCCCAACTGCCCTCCAGCGTCTTGCCGGCCTCTACGACGTAGCGCCGCGGGATCCTATCCAGATGCAACTCGTCGTACACGTGAAACACTGCGCCAGCCTGGTTGCTGCTGTCGTTGGCAAATACCAGCGTTACTTTTTTTGCGCCGGAGTCGGCGCGAGCGGTCACATGTAAAACATAAGGCAGGGCACGCGATGGACGGGTGCCACCAGCCTGCACCGGCAATTTGGCGTTTGTAGAAGCCAACGGTCTCGCCAGCGTGCGGGCTCTGCTCTGGCTTAGCGCCAGCGCATCCACATCTGCTTTGCTGCCATGCCCGGTGAGCGTAGGCAACGCCCCCGCATTCGGGCTGACAAAATTAAAGCAAGAGGTGAGGTCGCCACAGACAGCACGCCTATAGGCGCTGATCTGCGGCTCGAGGACACCGAATCGCTTCTCGAGAAATTGCAGTACTGAAGTATGGTCGAAGACCTGCGAGTTGACCCAGCCGCCACGACTCCACGGTGAAACTATCCACATCGGAACACGCAGTCCTGGTCCGTACGGTCGGCCATCAATGCCTGGTTGAAGGCTCGTCGCGGGCTTGTAATTGTTATACTCGACCGCGATATCGGCCTTGCTGAGCGTGGTGGCACCTGCGACGCTGCCGTCAGGATTGACCGATGGCGCACACGGTGGTGGCAAGTGGTCGAAGAAACCGTCGTTCTCGTCAAAGTTGATCAGTAGCACTGTCTTGCTCCACACCTCAGGATTCGCCGTGAGCGCATCGAGAACCTGCTGGATATACCAGCCGCCTTGGGCAGGACTGGAGTATCCAGGATGCTCGCTGTAGGCCGAAGGTGCAATGATCCAGGATACCGCTGGCAATTTGCCGTTATTGATGTCTTCGCGGAAGGTTTCCAGGAAGCCATGAGGCATGGTGTTGTGGAATCCCTTGGCCAACGGGCTGAGTGCGTCGTCAATGCTGGATTGATAGAATGGCCCGGCGCGGGTGACATCCTGGGTGATATCGGTGGCGGGAACATGGAGTGGACGGCGACTGGCGGGAAGTTTTTCAATTTCCGCGCGCCAGTGGCGAAAACTCATCATCTCATTGCAACCAAAGTTGTCGATCAGACTCTGGTACACCTTCCAACGCACCCCCGCCTTTTCCAGGCGGTCTGCATATGTCGTCCAGGTCCATCCTTCACTCGAAGGTCCGATGTCGTTACCGCCGTTGTACTGGTTGTCGAGTACCGCTATCTCCACTTTTTTACCATCGATGGGACTCTGGCCGTTTGGGCCATTTGTGCCAGTAAAATAGAACAGTCGGTTCGCAATTGTCCCCGAGTGAATGCCACAGTGATAGTGGTCACAGACGGTAAAGGCATCGGCCAGCGCACGTTGAAACGGAACTTCCGCAGCATCGAAATATCCCATGGAAAGGGAACCTTTGGCATCCGGCCAACGATTCATCCGGCCGTGGTCCCATGCTGCCTGCGAGTCTCCCCATGAGTGGGGTGCGCTGCCGGCGCGTTGCGCATTGCCCTTGCTTTCATCAAGGTGGAAGGGAATATACGTTCCGGCAGGCTTTGTTTGGGTATGGGTCTGGTACATGATGTTGTACCCGTTTGGCGATGGCGCAACGAATCGATCACCGTATCCCCGAACGCCCTTGGAGGTTCCGAAGTGGCTATCGAATGAGCGGTTTTCCAACATGATCATGACGACATGTTGAACATCATTGATCGTTCCCGTGACATTGTTGGCTTCGATCGCCAGGGCGCGACGGATCGCCGGCGGGAATGCGGACAAGGCGGCAAGGGACGCCATCGTGCCGAACGAATTACGCAGGAATTGGCGTTTGGAATTGTTTGTGGACATGGTGGCGTGGCTGCAGGGTAGCGATGTTTGGTGGATAGATGGTCAGGTGGTGCTGCTTGCTTGGCGAAACGCAGGCCGGTCGGCACGTCCGTCCTGGATGTCAAATAGACGCCTGGCGTTCACCATGTCAGGGAGAGGGTGCGCATTGCGACTTCTCACACGTCGACGGAGGCGGGCTGGGGCTTAGAACCGGAGCCGGAGCCGAGGCCGAAGTTCCGCCACCACAGGCTGCCAGTGCGCATAGCCATGACAATGACAATACGAGCCGGAGGCGGTCACGCGACAGATGCAAGGTTTGGGAAGTTGTTTTCATTTTGGTATGCAAAAAGGTTGACTGCAAACGCAATGACCTGTCTGAATGTGCTGCGTGATCATCCAGTCTTGGACACTGTAGAGGTTTGTTCATGGGTATTTGCATTGCACTGCAATACCCTGAACCAGGGAAGTGCGGATCAACTCTCTTTCTTAGAGAGTTTGACGTCTCAAATGATCGAACGGCGAGCCGACCAAGCGCATTTCCTGTCTGGCGGTGCCGGGCAACTTGTCCCAAGGGGGCTCGTTGTCGATCATGGACATGAAGCGGTCGCCTCGGATCAGTTTTTTCTTGGCGGGGGATTCCAGGTCTGAAAAGCTCTTTTGCATGATCGATGGCGGCTTATGAGAGTAGTTATATTGTCTCAGATCACCGCACCGCAGGGAATGGCGGCCGATGAATTAATTGTGCTTCTTGAAGAAACCGAATGAAGTCTCTAAATCTTCTCCAGGAAGATGAATGGCTGGACCAGTAGAAAAAAAGCCTGGCATATGGTAGTACGAAAAACGGTTGTAGCGATGCGCAAAAAACTGAGTAGAGGCATTCACTCTTCGAGCATGTCATTGCTGCGTCATGTATCGAAGTTTATTCGTACTGCAATCAATGATGTTGATTAAAAGCAGCTCTTCAGCATAGGAAGCATCTTATCGACTTCCGCCATTTGACTAAGGTGACATGCCTGTAGTGGATGAGAAAATTAACCAGATTTTTCACCACACCGAGGCATTCAAATTGTCATGGCAAAGTCATAGATAACCGCTATACGCATCGCAGAAAATCAAATGTTTCAATACCTTTCGCTTTCCCCAACGAAACGAAGTACGCCATCAAGATTGCGTTTTTGGTTTCACGAAGATCGGACAAAACATGGGGCCATCTTGAATTTTTCCGGCTTTGCCATTGCCGGGTTTTTTGGTGAGTCTGATCAAGACGAGTACCTGGACGTAAAAAAGCCACTAACCCATTGATTATATTGGGTTTAGTGGCTTTTTCGATGTTTCCAAATTCTGTGCGCTGGTGCCCGGAGCCGGAATCGATAAATCAATTAAATCATATAGTTAGCGATCCGTATGGCAATTACATGCCAGAAAGTTCTAATTCCGGTTGAATTTACTGCAGCGCCGCATGTCAATCAGGTTGCAAGATTGCAACAAGCTCAGCGCTTCCATTCCGGAGGGCCAGTTCGGGCGGCGGCCGCTTTTTCCAGGTCCGCTTGAGAGGTGATCACTGAAACCCCTGTTTCTCCGTCAAGTGGCGCCAGTACTCGTCCAGGACGCTGATCTGCCACAATCTCCGCGGCCCAAGCCATCGCCACATGAGCCTTGGTCATGGGGTTGATTTCAAATCCACGGACCCGCAACCGCCCATCCCCCACCCACACAATGGCAGCGTCATACAATGGGGGAAGGATGAGGTCTTTCCCACCGCCAATTGGACTCAAGTGCGCTACACGCACTGTGCGCTGAAAGTCTTTTTCGAATCTCTCGATCATCGTAAATACACCTACGCCCGTGCAACGCAAGGTAATTTCCCTATGCCGAGGTAAGGGCACGCCTTGATCGGAATATAATTTTGCTGCTATTACAAGCACGGTGGCACCTCGATATACTGTATATGCATACAGTATATCCAAACATCAAACGCTGTAAAGTAAACAATGGCCGAGCGTGTAGCGCAGCGACAATCAGCCATCCCTCTATGGCGTCATGCTATTTTCACGCACGAATGCCTGGCATGCGCGGCCCGTCGCGGCAACTTCCTCCGTTTGCAAGATCAAGGCTTGAATATCTCGCGCCACCGCGTCAGGAAGTAGCCCGCCGGCGGAATCGGCTGCAGCGCCTCCCTGGGCGCCACTGGCACCGGCCGGGGCGGCAGGTCCAGCACTTGCACAGAAGGCGGGCTTGCGCATGCGCTCAGCAGTAGCAAGGTGAGCGCGCACATCGTTGATTTCATCATCGTAGACTTTCTTAATGGCTGCCACTTTGGCTGCCTGTTGCCTGGCTTGCGCCAGATTCTCGGCGGCGCGCTGCGCTGCCGCCCTCGTTTCCGCTGCCGAGCGGATTTTCTTGTCGGCATCCCACAGCGTCTGCACGGCTGCTCGGCCCTGGGCGACCCCCTGCGCACGCTGGTGCAGCATGCCGGCACCGGCCAGCACGCACACCAGCAAAGCACAATACAACCACCCCGGCACCTTGCCCGCCAGCTTGGCCAGCGTGATCACGCAAGCACCTTGCGCGCTGCCTGGTACAACGCCAGGCGCTTGGCCAGGCCATTCACGCCACCGTTGATGCGGCGTGTCACCCGTTCCTGGTCGCCAGCATCAGCCAGGGCATTCAGGCCCCTCGTCTGCCAGAACCAGCCGGCCGAGCGGCAGGCGTTGACGGTCTGCTCCAGCAGCTCAGGCTGAGCCAGCAGATCCAGGCCCAGCGCCTTGCCACAGGCGGCGTAGTTGGCGCGGCCAGTCACCTGCAGCAAGCCGCGCCCACGGAAGCGCACGCCGTCGCCGCGCTGTGTGTTGCCCAGGTCGACGCGCCCCTCGTAGGCCTGGCCGCTGGCCAGCTCAAGCACATAGCGCAGCTGGCCGGACTCGTGCCCCACCTGGGACAGGAAGGAAGCCTGGCGTGCGGGCGTCGTGATCCCGAATTCCACCATGGCCGCATTCAGCGGCGCCAGGAAGGCTACCGCGCGCGTGCGAGCCAGCGGCATGATCGCCAGCAGCTGGGCCAGCGTGACGGCGCTCATAGGCCACCCCGCACGTCCTTGACGACGGCGGCCGCATCGCGCGCT
>NZ_LRHX01000011.1:0-98380 GCF_001758645.1 Janthinobacterium sp. MP5059B
TGCCGCCGCCGATACGGCTGCCGCTGCGGCCGCCGCCGTGGCAGCCATCTCGGCCGCCGCCACGCAACATGCGCAAGCGGACGATATTGCCGCTGCCGCCGCCGCCCTCACGGCGTCCGTCTCGCTGGCAGCCACGCTGGCCGCGCAGGCCGCCGATGCGGCTGTCGGCACGACCGCGGCAGCCGCTGCGAGCGCGCTGGCCGCGCTGAACCAGGCCCTGAACGACGACAGCCTCGCCGCGGCAGCAGCCACGGCGGCGGCCAACGCGCAAGCGGCCCTGAATACCGCCACGACCACACTCAACGCGGCGATATTGACGGCCAGCGCCTCGCTCGCCGCCACGAATGCCGCCCTGGCCGACGACGCCACGGCGGCAAGCACGGCGGCAGCAGCGGCAGCGGCCCAGCTCATTGCCGATGCCGCGCTGCTGGCCGATGCAGGGCTGGCCGCGCTCGCAACGGCAGCCAACAATGCACTGGCAGCAGCCAGCGCCGCGCTGGCCGCCGACGATGCCGCCGCCAATGCCGCGCACACGGCCGCCCTTTCGGCGGCCGCCACCCTGGCGGCGCAGCTGGCCGATACGGCAGCCCTGAATGCCCATGCCGCGCTCAATGCGGCCATCGCCAACCTGAACGCGGCGGTAACGGCCGATACCAACGCCCTGGATGCCGACAATGACAGGACGCTGAAACTGAACCTCCTCCTCACCGCCCAGAGTGCGGCCGATGACGCGGCGCAGGCCAATGCCAATGCAGCTGCCGCCCATGCGGCGCTGGCGGCGGCGCAGGCCGACGATGCGGCGGCTGCCACCGCTGCCGCCAATGCGACTGCCGCGCATGCGGCGGCCGTCGCGGCGCAGAACGCCGATGCCGCTGCGGCAGCGGCAGCGGCGCAAGCGGCCATTTCCCTGGCCGCCACCCTCAATGCCCAGGCGGATGACGCCACCGCGGCAGCGGCCGCCACGGCCGCCGCGAATGCGCAACTGGCCCTGGACGCAGCCCTGGCAGCGGACGCCAACGTCGCCGCCACCGCGGCAGCGGCAGCGGCCGCCCAGCTGGCGGCGCAAAACGCGCATGATGCCGATGTTGCGGCAGCGGCAGCGGCCGTTGCCGCTGCCATTACCCTGGCAGCCACGCAAGCGGCGCAGGCAGACGACGCGGCAGCCGCGCTGGCAGCGGCCAATGCCGCCAACGCCCAGGCAGCGCACGACGCCGCCGTCGCCGACGACCAGGCAGCTGCGGATGCCGCCGCCACCGCAGCGCTGGCGCAAACGGCTGCCACGGCAGCGGCAGCCGCGGATGCTGCCGCCAGCGCCAGCGCCGCCGCAGCGGCAGCATCACTGCTCGCCGCCCAGGCGGCGCAGGCCGACGACACGGCAGCCAATCAGGCAGCGGCCAATGCCGCCGCCGCCACCGCCGCGCACACGGCCGCCATCGCCGCCGATGCGCTGGCCATCAGCACGGCAGCAACGGCTGCCACCGCCCTGGCCGCCGCCACGGCGGCGCAAAACGACGATGACGCCGCGGCCGCAGCCGCCGCCCAAGCCGCCATCTCGCTGGCGCTCACCCAGGCGGCACAGGCCGACGATGCGGCGGCAGCAGCGGCCACGGTCAACGCCAACAACGCGGCGGCAGCGGCACTTGCCGCCCATGCGGCCGATGCGGCAGCGCCGCTGGCGCAGGCGCAGGCCGCCGCTTCCCTGCTTGCCCTGCAAGCGGCGCAAGCCGACGATGCGGCCGCCGCCAGCGCGGCAGCAGCAGCGGCGCAAGCGCACGCCAATGCGAGTGCCGCGTATGCGGACGATGCGGCAGCGGCCCAGGCCAATGCCGACGCACAGGCTGCCGACGTGGCCCTGGCACAGGCGAACGCCATCGCCGCGCAGACCGACGCCAGTGCCCTGGCCGTCGTGGCGAATGCGGACGCCACCAACGCCGCCGCCGCGCAAGCGCTGGCCGACCAGACCGATGCCGTGGCCCTCACCCAGGCTGCCGATGCGGCAGCGGCAGCGGCGCTGGCAGCGGCGCAGACAGCCGCCCTGACGGACGCCAATGCCCTGCACCTGGCAGCCGATGCGGCAGCAGCAGCCGCCCTGCAGGCGCAGGCGCAGGCGGACCTGACGGACGCCAGCTCGCTGACGGTGGCGGCGAATGCCGATGCCGCCGCAGCGGCGGCAGCCCAGGCCCAGGCCGACCTGACGGACGCGAGCCAGCTGTTCGTGCTGAGCCAGAATGCCCTGCACAACCCGCTGACGGTGGCCGACTTCAGCACCGGCCTGCCGGCTGCCGGCGGCGACGTGATCGACATGTCGGCCATCGCCGACCTGACGGCGTCGGTGGCCGTGGGCGTCAACGTGGGCACAGACTTCAGCAACAATAACCTGTTCATCTTCGACGGCACATCCGTGTCGATCGGCGCGGCGGCCAGCGCCATCGCAGCCGACGACAGCGTCTTGTCGGGCCAGGGCTACATCGTCATCGCCGATGCGCAAAACAGCGGCGCCGTGACGGTGTATCACTCGAGTGACCTGAGCAACGCCAATGCCATCGACACGGCGCTGGTGCTGCTGAGCGGGGTGAACATCACGCAACTGACGGCGGCCAACTTCGTCGTCTGAAGCAGGGCACCCACGCCAGGCGCCGCGCCTGGCACGGCGGCGGGAGCGCAAGACAGCGCGCTCCCGCCACACCTTGAAATGCGTCAGGCTTCGGGCCGGAAAAATACGGGATGAGATTACGCGGTTTCCCAGCACTATCCTCACTGCCACGCATCGCGGCCTTGCTGGCGGCCGTGGCCATGGCATCGGTATCGTCTTTCGCCGGCGCCCAGGGCGCCACCGCCTGGAGCTTCGACCAGGTCTTGCAGCAGGCGCTGCAAAACCATCCCGCCGTGCAGGGCAAGCGTTCGGCGCAGGCGGCCGCGCGCGCCGAACTCGATGGCGCGCAGTGGCAGCGCTTTCCCAGCCTGTCGGCAGAAGTGCCCACCGGTTCGCAGGAAACGGGCGGCGTGGTGCGCATCGAGCAGCCGCTGTGGAGCGGCGGACGCATCGACGCCGGCATCGATGCCGCCGGCAGCCGGGTCGATGCGGCCGGCGCCGCCATCGAGGAAGAACGCCTGACCCTCTCCTTGCGCGTGATCGCCGCCTACACGGAAGCGCTGCGCCAGACGGCGCGCGTGCGCTCGGCCGAGGCGGGCCTGGCCGAGCACCAGCGCCTGCTGGACATGATCAAGCGCCGCGTGGTGCAGTCGGTCAGCTCGCAGACGGACCAGCGCCTGGCCGAATCGCGCGCCTACCAGGCGGCCAACGACGTATCGAATGCACGCCAGGCGCTGGAAAACGCGCTGGCGCAGCTGTCGCAACTGGCCGGCAAGCCCGTGCGCCTCGTCAGCGCCACGGGCATCGGCGTGGGCGAACCGCTGCCCGACGCCAGCCTGGAGCGGGTCATGCGCCAGGCCATCGCCTACTCCCCCACCCTGCACCGCCTCGATTTCGAGGCGCAGGCAGCCGATTCCGAAATCACCATGCAGCGCTCGGCCTACATGCCGAAAGTGGTGCTGCGCATGGAAAAGCCGACGGGCGGCGGCATCAATGCCGACAACCGCACGCGCGCCATGCTGGTACTGCAGGCGCAGCCGGGCGCCGGCCTGTCGGCCAAGGCTGGCGTGGATGCCGCCGTGGCCCGGCGCGAAGGCGCGCGCGCCGCGCACGACGTGGCCGAACGCGAAGTGCGCGAGCGTTTCACCCTGGACTGGAACGAGGCCGAAGCGAGCCGCCAGCGCCTGGGCAACGCGGGCGAGGCCAGCACCACCTCGACGCAGGTATTCGAATCGTATGCGCGCCAGTACGTGATCGGCCGCAAGAGCTGGAACGACGTGCTCAATGCCGTGCGCGAAGCGACCCAGGCGCAGTTTTCACTGGAAGACACGCGCGCGCAAGCCATCGCCGCCAGCCTGCGCCTGGCCGCGCAAACGGGCACCCTGACCGGGCGCACGGCGCCGGCAGGCATGGCGCGCGCGAATTGACACCGACATGATGCACACAGGAGACAGCGTGGATACCTCCATCAAACATGGCTTGCTGACACTCATCGAGCGCGCCGCCCGCCTGACGGGCCAGCACGTGCCCGCCGCGCGCCTGGCCGACCTGCAGCGCCAGCTCGATGACGCCGACGACAGCGGCCCGCCCGCCATGGTACTGACCACCCTCTGGCAGGCGGCCGGGCTGGAAGGCGCGGCGCGTCCGCTGCACGAGCCGACGCCGGGCGAGCTGCCATTCGCCGTCTACAGCGCCAGCACGGGCTGGGGCTTGCTGCAGTCGCGCGGCGCCGACGGCGCCTGGCGCGGCGAAGGCATCGATGGGCGCGCCTTGCAGCTGGCGACACTGGCCGGCCTGGCTTGCGTGGGCCTGCCGCGCCGCAGCGAAAAAAGCGGCGCCCGCCCCGGCGCCCTGGGCCTCGTGCGCAACGCCCTGTGGCTGAAGAAAAGCGTGTTTGTCGACGCCGTGCTGGCCACCGCGCTGGTGACCCTGCTGACCATGGCCACTTCGCTGTTTTCCATGCAGGTGTACGACCGCGTGATCCCGAACCAGAGCTTCAGCACCCTGTGGGTGCTGGTGGTGGGCGTGGCCCTGTCGATCGGCCTGGAATTCATCCTCAAGCAGGTGCGCAGCCGCATCGTCGACCACTCGTGCAATGACGTCGACCATGAATTGTCCGAGTGGTTTTTCCAGCGCATGCTGGGCATCCGCATGGAGGCGCGCCCCGCTTCCGTCGGCACCCTGGCGGCGCAGGTAAAAGGCTTTGAAATGGTGCGCGGCGTGCTGACGTCGACATCGCTGTTCGTGCTGACGGACGTGCCCTTCGCCGTGATTTTTCTCGCCATGATCACCATTATCGGCGGCTGGCTGGTGGTGGTGCCGCTGGTGGCCCTGCCGCTGGCCCTCGTGTGCGGTTTGATGTTCCAGCGCGCCATCGAAAGCCATACGCGCAAGAACCTCAACGCCAGCAACCGCAAGGCGGGCTTGCTGGTGGAAGCCGTCGACGGCGTCGAAACGCTCAAGGGCAGCAGCGCCGAATGGATGATGCAGGCGCGCTGGGCCGAACTGGTGGCCGAGAGCAGCCACGCGGAGCAGAATATCCGCGACTATGCGGCCCTGTCGCAAAACATCACGGCCGCCTTCCAGCAGCTGACCAACGTGGCGCTGATCTCCATGGGCGCGTGGTTCGTTGCGGAGAACCAGATGACCATGGGCGCCCTGATGGCGTGCACCATCATCAGCAACCGCGCCCTGATGCCCATCGTGCAGCTGCCCGCCGTGATGGTGCAGTGGGCGCATGCGCGCGCCTCGATCGACGGCCTGGAGCAAGTCATCAGCCTGCCCAACGAAGCGGACAATGCGCAGTTCGCGCTGACGCCGCGCAGCCTCGATACGGGCTTGCGCTTCGAACGCATCCGCTTCACGTATGGCGGCGCGCAAAAGGTGGCGCTGGAAGTGGAAAACCTCGCCATCCGACCCGGCGAGCGCGTCGGCCTGGTGGGCGCCATCGGTTCGGGCAAGAGCACCCTGCTGAAACTGGCCTCGGGCCTGTACCAGCCGGCCGAAGGCAAGGTGTACCTGGGCGACGTCGACATGGCCCTGCTGGCGCCGGCCGTGGTGCGCGAAATGGTCGGCTACCTGCCGCAGGAAACGCGGCTGTTCAGCGGCACCCTGCGCGACAACCTGCTACTGGGGCTGGCCGACCCGGGCGAGGAAGCGATCCTGGCGGCCGCCAAACGCACGGGCCTGATCGAACTGATACTGGGCCAGCCACGGGGACTGGCGCTGGGCATCACCGAGGGCGGGCGCGGCGTGTCGGGCGGCCAGCGCCAGTTGATCGCCGTCACGCGTTTGCTGCTGGCCAAGCCGCGCATCTGGCTGCTCGATGAACCGACGGGCGCCATGGATGCGAAGACGGAAGCGCGCATCGTCGGGCTGTTGGGCGAACTGGCGGCCGAAGGCGTGACCATGGTCGCCACCACGCACAAGAACGCCCTCTTGCCCCTGCTCGACCGCCTGGTGGTGCTGCAGGCGGGACGGGTGCTGCTGGACGGCCCACGCGATGCCGTGCTGGCCAAGCTGTCGGGCAAGCCGCAAGCCGTACCCGCCCCTGCCCCGGCACCGCAAGCAGCGCCGGTGGCGCAAGGAGCGGTGGCATGAAACTGGCCAAGGTCGAAGCGCGGGAAGAAGCGAAACGGGGCCGGGTGCTGATCTGGAGCTGCACGGCGGCGCTGACCGGTGTCATCGCCTGGGCTTCATGGGCGGAGCTGGACCAGGTCACGCGCGCCAACGGCCAGGTGATCGCCAGTTCGCGCAACCAGATCATCCAGGTGGCCGATGGCGGCGTGCTGGCCGAACTGCGCGTGCATGAAGGCAGCATCGTGAAAAAGGGCGAATTGCTGGCCCGTTTCGACCGCACGCGGGCCGAGACGAGCTACCTGGAAAGCACGGCCAAGGCGGCCGGATTGAAGGCGGCCGTGGCGCGCCTGCAGGCGGAAGTGTTTGGCGGCGCGCCGAAGTTCCCGCCCGAACTGCAGGCGTTCCCGGAATTTCGCGCCAACCAGCTGGCCCTGTTCAGCAAGCGCCAGGGTGCAGTGCAGGCGGAAGTGAGCTCGCTGGAAAGCGCCATGAAGCTGATCAAGGAAGAGCTGGAAATGAATCTGCCGCTGCTGGAAACGGGCGATGTCAGCCGCGCCGAGGTATTGAAACTGCGGCGGCAGGTGGTCGATATCCAGGCGCAGATCACCAACCGGCGCAACAAATACCTGCAGGACAGCCAGACGGACCTGGTGAAAGCCCAGGAAGACCTGGCCGGCGTGCTGCAGACGGTCACGCAGCGCAAGGAGCAGCTGGGCTCGACGGATATCTACGCGCCCACCGACGGCATCGTGCGCAACGTGCGCCTCACGACCTTGGGCGGCGTGGCCAAGCCGGGCGAGGAAATCCTGCAGATCGTGCCGACGGACGATGACCTGATCATCGAGGCGAAAGTCAAGCCGGCCGACATCGCCTTCATCAAGCCCGGCCTGCCCACGGCCGTGAAACTGGACGCCTACGACTACGGCATCTACGGCCGCCTGCGCGGCACCGTCAGCTACATCAGCGCGGACACCTTAAGTGAAGACAACAAGGGCAACGAGCAGCCGTACTACCGCGTGCAGATCAAGACCAGCGGGCGCAATCTGATGGGCAAGAATGGCGAGCCGATCCTGATCCAGCCCGGCATGACGGCCACGGTGGAAATCAACACGGGCCGCAAGACGGTCTTGCGCTACCTGACGAAACCGATCACCAAGACATTCTCGGAGTCGATGGGGGAACGCTGACGCAGCGGGCTGCGTCAGCCTGCTTCAGCCGGCCGGTTTCAATCGGCCAATGACGCTGGCCACCTTGGCCGTGATCATGTCGACCGCGGGGCCGTTGGCGCCATGCGGCAAAATGACATCGGCATTGCGCTTGGTCGGTTCGATGAATTGCTTGTGCATCGGGCGCACGGTTTCCAGGTACTGCTCGATGACGCTTTCCACCGAGCGGCCACGCTCCGTGATATCGCGTTGCATGCGGCGGATGAAGCGCACGTCGGAGGCCGTGTCGACAAAGATCTTCAGCGACATCATGTTGCGCAAGTCTTCGTCATACAGGGCAAACAGGCCTTCGATCACGATCACCGGCGCCGGCTTGACCAAGATGGTCCTGTCGGAGCGGTTGTGCAGCGTGAAGTCGTACTCGGGCATCTCGATCGCCTCGCCATTGCGCAAGGCCTGGATGTGCTGCACCAGCAATGGCCACTCGAACGCCTGCGGATGGTCGTAATTCTGCTGCCTGCGCACTTCAGGGGAGAGATGGGTTTGGTCGCAGTAGTAGTCGTCCTGCATCACGACCGAGACCATGTCGGCGCCAAAGGACGCCAGCACTTGTTGGGATACGGTGGACTTGCCACTGCCGCTTCCGCCAGCGACACCAATAACAAACGGTTGGAAGGAAATAGTATTCATGCCGAATGATACCGGAAACGTGCGCGGACCGACAGGGAGCGGCTGAAAAGCCGGGCCTGTCAATCGCCATGCATCAGCTGCGCATACAGCTCGGCCACCCGCTCTGCCGTGATGCCGTCGCGCTGTTCCACCGCCAGCGGGTGATCCGTCGGTTCCAGCTCGATGGCCGGACGCATGCCATCGTCGCGCAGGTGCACGCGGGTCTTCAGGTTCAGGGTAGCGGGATACACGGGCAGTTGCGTGCTGAGCCAGCCGAAGAAGGGGCCGATGTGCGCCCGTTTGGCATCGTTGAAGCAGGCGTCCCATGCGTCGAAGCTGTCGCCGCTCAGCGATACCCACACGCCCCAGCTGAACGGCTCGTCCGCGCCGTGCACGGGGATGTCGAGGGTGACGCGCACGAAGCAGTGCGCTTCGTCAACGATGCAAGCGTCGCTGTCGAGCTGGCAGCGCGCTTCGCGTTCGGCGGGCGCCATCTGCTGGTACAGCCACGGTGCGTCGGCGCCGAAGCTGGGCATGCCCGTGTGAGTCTCGCCGCAGGAGCGGCACAGGAAGGAAAAAGTCATGTGGGAAGGACGCTTGGTCGAATTGTATGCGGTGTTGATTACAAAGAGTTACTTGAGGAAAGCGTGCGCTTGGCATTCGGGCAAGATGATATTCTAAACAAGCCCACAATGCACAGACGGGACGCATCGCGCCAAGGGCATTGCATGCCTGATCTCTTTCAGTATCGATAGACTATTTACCTGGAATAAACAATGAACGAAGAAAAATTTTGGCAGCTGATAGAGCAAATCGACCGTGAAGCCCTGGAAGACGGCGATGCCGATGCCGCGGTGGAACCATTGACCGAAGCACTCGCCGAGTTGCCGGTCAAGGACATCAAGGGCTTCGAGGAGTGCCTGGCTCAGGCACTGTACCAGCTCGATGGCAAGGTGTTTGCGGACCATGCCGGCAACTCAGGAAAGTCGGATGACGGTTTCCTGTATGCGCGCTGTTTCGTCGTCGGCTCGGGCAAGGCCACGTATGACAGCGTGCTGGCCGACCCCACGCTGATGCCCGACCAAACGGACAAGTGGCTGGAAGAACTGTTGAGCGTCGCTCCCGAGGCCTGGTCCGAGAAGACAGGGCGTGACACCGATGACTGGGATTTTACCGCCAGCGTCGATTATGAAACCGGAAGCAATTCCGCCGCCTGGCCTGGCTAAGGCGGCAATGGACGCCATCGCCGCAAGCAGGGCGCATATCCAGCTGGCCGAAGGCGATGCCGGGCAATGGGAGGCGCACATGGCGGCAGCCGAGGCCGTGTTGCGCAGCGCCTTGCAAGCGGCCCGGCAAGACACGGCCCTGATCACTTGCCTGGGCGCCGTGCTGTGCGACCAGGGCAAGTACAGGGACGCCGTCAACGTACTGGAAACGGCGCTCAAGCTCGGTTCGACGGACAGTCATACCCATTACAACCTGGGGGTGGCCCTGGCGGGACTGGCAAAACCACGCAAGGCCATGACGCAATTTGGCAAGGCGCAGGGCCTTGCCGCGTCCAGCCTGACCTGGACCGCCTATTTCGACCCGCAAGCCCAATAGGCGCGTGCCCGGAAATTATTCGAACTGCTTGCGGAACGCCTCGAACTGCGCCGCCAGGCCATCGAAGTCGCTGCGCAATTGCAGCACTTCCTGTTCCAGCTGGGCCACCCTGCTGCCCTGCTGCGGCGCGCTGACGGCGCCCGCAAAACCTGCCGCCGTCTCGATCTGCGCCAGCGCCTCTTCGCCGCCCAGCAGATGGCCGTAGCGCGGTTCCTTGGCGCCGGGCGCGACGGCCAGCTTGGCCACCAGCGGCGGGTATTTGTCGATCAAGAATTGCAGGCCGGCTTCCACTTCCGCCACGGACTTGAATTCATGCACGCGGCCGCTGCGGCTGCGGATCTCGCCCGCCGTCTGCAAGCCGCGCAGCATCAATATCGTCAGGATGGCCAGCTTGTCCTGTTCCAGCGACCACTTGATGCGCATGCGGTGTTCGTACTTGGCGACCCGCGCACCCGCCTGCGTGATGCCGTTGACGAACTTGCGCTGCATCAAACGCTGCAGCACGTCGTAGACGGTTTCTTCGGACAGGGCCATGACGGGGTCGCGGCTGGACAGCTGGTTGCAGCCGTTCGTCAGGGCATTCAGCGACAGCGGATAGCTGTCCGGCGTCAGCGCTTCCTTTTCGGCCAGCACGGCCAGCACGCGGATCTCGAAGGGGTCGAGCAGATTGGGATTGTCGCTGCTTTTTTCTGCTGCGTTTGCGTCTGTAGTCATGCCTGTATCCTTAATCAACCAGCTTGTTCATTTGCTCGGAATCGAATTTATCACACTCGGGCACGCCCTGGCAGCAGATGCCCGCCGCCTTCAGGGTGGCGAGGATGGTTTCGATGCGCTGCTCCTGTGCCACGGCATGCGTGATCAAGCCTTGCAGGGCTTTCGACAGCGGATCGTCGCCGTTGGGCGTCACGCCATATGCGGCGAACAAATGGGCCGTGCTGCCCTCGCGCAGGGCGCTGACATCCTTTTGCACGATGTGCGCGGGATTGCCGACGGCCGTGGCGCCGGACGGCACGGGTTTCAGCAGCACGGCGTTCGAACCCACCTTGGCGTACTCGCCCACCGTGAAACTGCCCAGCACCTGCGCGCCTGCGCCGACGATGACGCCCCGCTCCAGCGTCGGATGGCGCTTGGCGCCACTGTGCAGCGACGTGCCGCCCAAGGTCACGCCCTGGTAGATGGTGCAGTCGTCGCCGACGACGGCCGTCTCGCCGATCACCACGCCGAAGCCATGGTCGATGAAGACGCGCCGGCCGATGACGGCGCCCGGATGGATCTCGATGCCCGTGATGATGCGGGCGATATATGAAATGAAGCGCCCTACCCACTTCAGGTGCCGCGTCCAGCACCAGTGCGCCCAGCCATGCATGACGATGGCGTGCAGGCCAGGATAACAGGTCAGCACCTCCCAGCCATTGCGGGCGGCAGGGTCACGTTCAATGATGCTGTTGATATCTTCGCGCAGGTGGTGGAACATAATGACAATGAATAAGATGGAACGCAAATGGTAGCGTATTCGGCGGCGTGCTGCCGGGGAGGCAGATAAACAACCGCCGCCTCAAGGGCGGCGGCATATCAAAGAAGCGCTACAAAACGTTCAGGGCAAGGCGCATTGCCGAAGACAGTACAAAAGTACGGCGAGGCAATGCAACGCCGCCCTGGACGTTTTTTAGCCTTCTTTCGCGATGCGCTGGCGGCGGGCTTCGTAGAGACAGACGCCGGAAGCGACCGACACGTTCAGACTCTCGACGGAGCCGAACATCGGGATGCTGACGAGGATGTCGCAGGTGTCGCGCGTCAAACGGCGCATGCCTTCGCCTTCGGAACCCATGACGAGGGCCGTCGGACCCGTGAAATCGGCTTCGTACAAGCCTTTTTCGCCGTCGTCCGAGGTACCGATCAGCCAGATGCCCCGCTCTTTCAGTTCACGCATGGTGCGCGCCAGGTTCGTCACGGTGATGTACGGGACGGTTTCGGCGGCGCCACTGGCGACCTTGGCGGCCGTGGCGTTCAAGCCCACGGCGCGGTCCTTCGGCACGATCACGGCATGCGCGCCGACGCCGTCGGCCACGCGCAGGCAGGCGCCCAGGTTGTGCGGGTCGGTGATGCCGTCGAGAATCAACAGCAGCGGCGGGCCGTCGATGGCGTCCAGCAGCTCATCGAGATTGCGCGCCAGCGACAGCTGCGAGGCAAACGCGATCACGCCCTGGTGGCGGCGCGTGCCGACGATCTTGTCCAGACGCGACGAGTCGACAGGCATGACGCGCACGTTGGCAGCCTTGGCGGCGGCGATCATGTCCTTCATGCGGCCGTCGACGCGGCTGGCATCGACGAAAATTTCTTCCACGGACGACGCTTCATGACGCAGACGCGAGGTGACGGCGTGGAAGCCGAAAATCATTTTATTCTTCATTTGTTATCGTTTCTTTTATCGCTTGTTCTTGCTTGATTTTGATACAGTTTTTGCTGCACGTGGTGCCGCCGCAGCGGGTGCCGCGGCTGGTTTCTTGCTGCGCTTAGGTTCGGCGGCCTTGGGGGCTTCCTTCAGCGCTGCCTTGGCTGCAGGCTTGGCTTGCGCCTTGGCGCCATTGGAACGGCCGCCGGAACCCTTGCCGGCCTTGCCGCCGTTGTTGACGCTGGCCTTGATCTCATGGCGCTGCTCGGTCGCAGGACCGGGCTTGACCATGGATTTCTTTTCGCCCTTGCGCTTGCCGGCGCCGTTCGGCTTGGCTGGCGCATCTTCGCCCGCCAGTTCCGCATCGGTAACCAAACGCAGGTCAATCTTGCGCGTTTCCAGGTCGACACGCGCCACTTGCACCGTCAGACGGTCGGTCAGCTGGTAGCGCTTGCCCGTGCGTTCGCCGCGCAATTCATGGCGCGCATCGTCGTACTGGAAGTAGTCGGTGCCCAGCTCGGTGACGTGCACCAGGCCTTCGACAAACAGGGTATCGAGTTGCACGAAGACGCCGAAGGTGGTCACGCCGGTGATGGTGCCGGTGAACTCTTCGCCCAATTTGTCTTGCATGAAGTAGCACTTCAGCCAGGCTTCCACGTCGCGCGACGCTTCGTCGGCGCGGCGCTCGTTGGCCGAGCAATGCACGCCCAGCGCGTCCCAGATCGTCAGGTCCGTCTTCTTCGGCTTGCCGTCGGCCTTGTCCTTCGCTTGCTGCTTGCGCGTGGCGTTCGACACGTTCGTGTTCAGCACGGTCTTTTCGGACAGCTTCGGCTCGTATTTCTTGCCTTGCAAAATGGCCTTGATGGCGCGGTGCGTCAGCAGGTCGGGATAGCGGCGGATCGGGCTGGTGAAGTGGGCATATGCCTCGTACGCCAGGCCGAAGTGACCGATATTGTCCGGGCTGTAGACGGCTTGCTGCATCGAGCGCAGCAGCATCGTTTGCAGCAGGGCCGCGTCGGGACGCGCCTTGATCTGCTGCATCAGGGTCTGGTAATCGGATGCCGATGGCGTGTCGCCGCCCGTCAGGTTCAGGCCCACCTGCTTGAGGAAGGTGCGCACTTGCGTGAGCTTTTCCTTGGTCGGGCTGGCGTGGATGCGGTAGGTGCCGGGATGCTTGTTGCGCAGCAACAGATCCGCCGCGCAGACGTTGGCCGCCAGCATGCACTCTTCGATGATCTTGTGCGCTTCGTTGCGCGTGCGGGGGATGATCTTTTCGATCTTGCCGGCGCTATTGCAGACGATATACGTTTCCGTCGTCTCGAAGTCGATGGCGCCCCGCTCCGTGCGTGCTTTCAGCAAGGCGCGGTAGACGGCTTCCAGGTTTTGCAGGTGCGGCAGGATGTCCGCGCGGCGTGCCGCTTCGGGTCCCTTGGTGTTGCCCAGCACGGCAGCGACTTCGTCATACGTGAGGCGCGCGGCCGAATGGATCACGGCCGGGTAGAACTGGTAAGCCTTCAGTTCGCCCTTGTCGCTGACGACGGCGTCGCAGACGAGGGTCAAACGGTCGACGGCCGGGTTCAGCGAACACAGGCCATTCGACAGTTTTTCCGGCAGCATCGGGATCACGCGGCGCGGGAAGTAGACGGACGTGCTGCGTTCGAGCGCATCGGCATCGAGCGCGTCGTTCGGCTTCACGTAATGGCTGACGTCGGCAATCGCCACGATCAGGCGGAAGCAGTTGGCGCGGCCAATCTTGACGGGTTCGCAATACACGGCATCGTCGAAATCGCGTGCGTCCTCGCCATCGATGGTGACCAAAGGCACGTCGCGCAGGTCGACACGGTCTTTCAGGTCGGCGGCGCGCACTTCGAAGGGCAGCTTTTCAGCTTGCTTGAGGGCGGCGGCGGAAAAGACGTGCGGCACGTTGAATTTACGCACGGCAATCTCGATTTCCATGCCGGGATCATCGAGCGCACCGAGCACTTCGACGATCTTGCCGACAGGCTGCTTGAAGCGCATCGGTTGTTCGGTCAGCTCGACGCTGACGATCTGGCCGGCCTTCGCCTTGCCCACCGAACCGGTCACCAGGATGTCCTGGCCGATGCGCTGGTCTTCCGGCGCCACGACCCAGGTACCGTTTTCCTGGATCAGGCGGCCGATGACATGGGTATTGGCGCGGTAAGTGACCTCGACGATCGTGCCTTCCGGGCGGCCGCGGCGGTCCGTGCCGACGATGCGGGCCATGACCTTGTCGCCATGCAGTACTTTCTGCATTTCTTTCTCAGGCAGGAACAGGTCGGCGCTGGCGTCGTCGGGAATGACAAAGCCGAAGCCGTCGCGGTGGCTGGTAACGCGACCGGCGACAAGCGCGCTCTGGTCGGCCAGGCTGAAAACACCGCTGGCGTCAGACTTGAGCTGGCCGTCGCGCTCCATCGCCTTCAGGCGACGGACCAGGACATCCATGGAATCGGCATGCACTTGCAGCGTTTTCCCGAGAGACTGCGGGTCGAGAGGCGCGTTGACGCTGCGGAATATGCCGAGAATGTCCTCCCGGCTGGGGATGGTGTGGGTATTTTGGCTCAAAAGTATTTCTATAGTTGTTATTGACAGTGATCAAACGGAAGACAAAGACCGATGACATCACCGTCAATATTGACACGGTGATGTCCGGTAGTGTACCGGAGGACGCCTTGGTTTGCCTAACGGACAGCGTAGCGGAAACCGAACAAGTGCCCCGCCGATGAAAAAAAGGAGAAAAGCTGCGCAATGCATTTGACTTCGGCAAATATTGCTCTATAATCTCGGTCTCTTGCAGCGACAAACCTTCACGGGAATGCAGTTGCAGGAAAGCGGTACAGGGTTGATGTGCAGTATGGAGCGAAAGCTCATCTGGCGCAAAACTCTTCAAGCCGTTATAATAGCAGAATTGTTGCGAAGTTATTTTGCGACAAGTAATAGAGCAGCATCAGTGCCCACGTGGCGGAATTGGTAGACGCGCATGGTTCAGGTCCATGTGCCTTCGGGTGTAGGGGTTCGAGTCCCTTCGTGGGCACCATTACCTAATTCGCAAAAAAGCCGCAAACTTTCACGAGTTTGCGGCTTTTTTCATTTCCGCGACGAAAACTCCCTCCCCTCCCGCCAGCTGGCCACGCTGCGACAACCAGGCAGCACGGCACGCCCATCGACAGCAAGCCACGGGAAATCGCTGAAAAAATAGGCAGATTTAACCTTTTTTCATAGGGAACAGCCGTTTTCAGGCGAAAAAACATGTTTCTTGAAGAAAAGTGCAAAATGTTGATTGACCGAATGCACGCCAGCCCTTATGATTTTGTCCTCGCTGCAGAACATGCAGCGACAAGCAGCAAGCAGTAACAATGCCCACGTGGCGGAATTGGTAGACGCGCATGGTTCAGGTCCATGTGCCTTCGGGTGTAGGGGTTCGAGTCCCTTCGTGGGCACCACCAGCAACAAGTTGTCTATTGTTGTGATCCGCAGTAAAGTAGCAGATAGCAGTAACAAGCAGCACAATGCCCACGTGGCGGAATTGGTAGACGCGCATGGTTCAGGTCCATGTGCCTTCGGGTGTAGGGGTTCGAGTCCCTTCGTGGGCACCACCAGCAACGAGTTGTTGTCGTTGTAGTCCGCAGTACAGTAGTAAGATACAGCAACAAGCAGCATCAGTGCCCACGTGGCGGAATTGGTAGACGCGCATGGTTCAGGTCCATGTGCCTTCGGGTGTAGGGGTTCGAGTCCCTTCGTGGGCACCATTACCTAATTCGCAAAAAAGCCGCAAACTTTCACGAGTTTGCGGCTTTTTTCATTTCAAGATGCCGCGCTGCCGCGGCCCTTTCCCTTATTTGGCCAGTGCCGCCTTGACGGCCCCAAACAGGCTCGTCGTCGGACGGCCAATCAGCGCGCTCAATTGCTTGCCATTGTCTTCCAGGCCGCCCTTGGCCGCGCCCGCATCGGAGTCGGCCAGCAGGTCGGCAAACCCTTCCGGCACACCCACGCTCACCAGCGCCGCCTTGAAGTCCGCCTGCGGCATATCCTTATACGCAATCGCCTTGCCCGACTGGCGCGCCACTTCGGCCGCGTACTCGGCCAGGGTAAAGCCGTCGTCGCCAGCCAGTTCATAAATGGCTTGCGGCTGCTCGGCCGTCAGCACGGCGGCGGCCGCCGCCGCGTAGTCAAGGCGCGCGGCGGACGAGAAGCGGCCGCTTTGCGCCGCGCCCAGCACGACGCCATGCTCGAGCACGGGCGCCAGGTGTTCCGTATGGTTTTCCAGGTACCAGCCGTTGCGCAGGAAACTGTACGGCAGACCGGATGCGCGGATGGCCGTTTCCGTGATCACGTGCTCGGCGGCCAGGCCCAGCGGCGACGTGTCGGCGCGCAAGACGCTGGTGTAGGCCAGCAAGGCCACGCCGGCCCGCTTGGCCGCATCGATGACGTTCTGGTGCTGCTGCGCGCGCTGGCCCACTTCGCTCGACGAAATCAGCAGGATCTTCGTTGCACCCTTGAATGCCGCATCGAGGCTGGCGCCATCGTTGTAATCGGCCTGGCGCACTTGCACGCCCTGGGCGGCCAGGCCGGCGGCCTTGGCCGGGTTGCGCACGGCGGCGATGATATTGGCTGCGGGGATGGATGTGAGCAGGCTGGCGATGACGTGCTGGCCCAGATTGCCTGTGGCGCCGGTGATGACGATCATGATTTCTCCTTGGTACGTGGGTGGTAAAACCCTATAATAGGACTATTGCTTACTTATTGTAAGTACGTACCTTTTGGTAAGTATGAATGAAATCTACATTTACAGGTCCAACTATCATGTCCACAGACACTCCCGGCGACAGCCTGCGCACCGCCCTCGCCCGCCAAAACCAGGGGGCGCACCTGCTGGCGGCGGCCTGCCCGTCGCGCGCCGTGCTCAGCCACCTGACCAGCCGCTGGGCCGTGCTGGTGCTGGTATTGCTGCTGAGCGGCACGCGGCGCTTCAGCGAACTGCGCCGCGAAGTGGGCGGCGTGAGCGAAAAAATGCTGGCGCAAACCCTGGAAGCGCTGGCGGGCGACGGTTTCGTGCTGCGCCAGGCGTATCTGGTGATACCGCCCAAGGTGGAATACAGCCTGACGCCGCTGGGACGCGAGGCGGCCGAGCGCCTGGCCGTGCTGGTCGACTGGATCGAGGATAATTACCCGCGCATCGAACAGGCGCGCGCGGCCCTGGAAGCGGCACCGGCAGCGCAAAAAGCGGCTTGAACAGATTGCTTTGGGTCATCAAGAATTATCGTTTACTCCTACTTGCCTTGATGTAATACTAGGCCCATGAACCGCGTAAGGGCGCGATACCATGAACCAGTTGATTTCCTCCATCACCGACCGGGCCAATGTGCTGCTGGTCAGCAATTCGCCGAATGATGTGCGCGAACTGCTGTATGTGCTGGACCGGCATAACCTGGGCACGGGACTGGCGGGCGATATCGACGAAGGCGTGGAACTGGCGGCCGGCGGCACGGACCTGATCCTGCTCGACGCGGCGCTGGCGGGCACAAATATCGGCGCCACCTGCATGCGCCTGCGCAATGCGGGCGGACGCCACGGCGTGCCCCTGCTGCTGATGTCGGCCACTCCCAGCGCCGAGGAACAGGGCCGCAGCGTGGGCGCCGGCGCCAGCGACTACATCAAGATGCCCTTCAATGCGCGCGACGTGGCGGAAAAAATCCTCATGGAACTGGCGCTGCACAAGGCCGAGGCGCCAGCCGCCCGCCCCTTCGCCGCTCCCGCCACGCCACCGCGCCCCCTGC
This sequence comes from Janthinobacterium sp. MP5059B, assembly GCF_001758645.1. Lineage (NCBI taxonomy): Bacteria > Pseudomonadati > Pseudomonadota > Betaproteobacteria > Burkholderiales > Oxalobacteraceae > Janthinobacterium > Janthinobacterium sp. MP5059B. The sequence goes on from NZ_LRHX01000011.1 coordinate 17,797, forward strand.
ATCCGCAAACGCTGGAAGTCAATTACCACTCCATCCTGGCCGGTTCGCCCGACGCCGTGCTGCTGTTCGATATCGACAACCGCCTGCTGATCGACGCCAACCACCTGGCCGAAGAACTGTTCGGCATGCCGCTGGCCGAGCTGCTGCAAGGCGGCATGGAGCCCCTGTTCCCCAGGCATCAGAGCGATGGCAGCGCCTCGCCACAATTGCTGGAAGAAAAGATCCGCGATACATTGCAAGGCAAGATCGTCGTCTTCCGCGCCAGCTGCTGCCACCGCGACAGCCACCCGATCGCCTGCGAAATCCGCTTGATGCGCCTGTCCGTGCCGGGCCGCCAGCTCGTGCATGCGCGCATCATCGACTTGACCGAACGCAACCTGGCCGAAGCCATGCGCGCGGGCCAGAGCACCCTGCTGGAAATGGTCGCCAAGGGCGCGCCCCTGATCCCCACCCTGAACCAGTTGCTGCTGCTGATCGAAGGCCAGTCGCGCGGCGTGCTCTGCTCCATCATGCTGCTCGACGATGACGGCATCCACATGCACAGCGCGGCCGGTCCCAGCCTGCCGCCCGAATACATGGCCCTGCTCGAAGGCGTGGCCATCGGCCCTGGCGTGGGCTCTTGCGGCACCGCCATGTTCCTGCGCGAACCGGTGGTGGTCACCGACATCATGCGCGATCCGCTGTGGGCGCCCTACCGCGAGCTGGCCGCGCCGTTCGGCCTGCGCGCCTGCTGGTCGCGCCCCATCTTCGGCCAGGATGGCGCCGTGCTCGGCTCGTTCGCCATGTACTACCGCGAAGTGCGCCAGCCCGACGCGCGCGACCTGGAACTGATCGACACGGCGACCGACCTGGCCGGCATCGCCATCGGCCGCATGCGCCACGAACGCGAGCTGCAGCGCCACCGCGCCCACCTGGAAGAGCTGGTGGCCGAACGCACGGCGGCCTTGACGCAGGCCAAGGAACACTCGGAGCAAACGAACCTCGAACTGGCCGCCGCGCTGGAAAACCTGTCCATCACGCAGGAAGAACTGGTGCGCCGCGACAAGCTGGCCGCGCTCGGCGCGCTGGTGGCCGGCATCGCGCATGAACTCAATACGCCGATCGGCAACGGCCTGGTGGTGGCCACCACCATGGCCGAACGCACGCGCGAAATCCAGGCCAGCTTCCTCGACGGCCTGCGCCGCTCCGAACTGGGCGCCTACCTGACCCAGGCCAGCGAGGCGGACGCCATCATGCTGCGCAACCTGCAGCGCGCCGCCGACCTGGTCTCGAGCTTCAAGCAGATCGCCGTCGACCGCGCCAGTTCGCAGCGCCGCCACTTCCTGCTGCGCCAGTTCGTCGCCGAACTGATGCTGCCCATGTCCACGCCGCTCAAGGCCGCCGGCCTGAGCCTGACGCAGGACGTGCCGGACGGCCTGGCCATGGACAGCTATCCGGGCCCGCTGGGCCAGGTGCTGAGCAACCTGCTGGAAAATTGCCTGCGCCATGCCTTCGAGGGCCGCAGCGGCGGCAACATCGCCATCACGGCGCGCGACAGCGACGATGGGCAGACGATCACCCTGTCCATCGCCGACACGGGCGTGGGCATCGCCGCCGACGACCTGGCGCACGTCTACGACCCCTTCTTCACCACCAAGCTCGGTTCCGGCGGCTCTGGCCTGGGCCTGCATGTGGCGCACAACATCGTCACGGGCGTGCTGGGCGGCCATATCGACGCCACCAGCAACACCGGTGCCGGCAGCGGCACCACCTTCACCCTGCAACTGCCCGCCACGGCGCCGCAATCGCCCGCTCCCTGAACGGCAGGCGCGCTACAATGCCGGCAGGCTTTTCTTTCGGAGCAACTATGAAATACCTGATCGCCACGGCCCTGCTGGCCGCCTGCGCGTGGGCCTCGGCCGGCCCTGCCCCCTGGTACAAATGGCGCAGCAAGATCGACGGCACCCTGTCGTGCGCCCAATCGACCCTGGGATTTGGCTGGGAACTGGCCTCGGGACCGTACAAAGATAGCCGTTGCGAAAAACCGGCGCTTGTTAAATAATGGGGCCATGACCACACGGGGCACCGGCTTGAGATCAAGCGATGGCATTGCGGCGTCGAAAGAGTATGGAACGATAAGAACGTATCTATTCAAACCGAGGAGACCACATGTTTACGAATCCCGAACAATTCGCATCGGCCACCAAGGCCCTGTTTGAATTCCAGCTGATGACCTTCAACACCCTCACCTCCAAGGCCGTGCAAGGCGTGGAACAGGTATTGGCGCTGAACATGGCCACCGCCAAGTCCGGCATCGAGGATGGCCTTGCCGCCAGCAAGGAAATCAGCCAGGCCAAGGATCCGAAGGCCGCCATGGCCGCCGCCGCCGCCCAGCTGCAACCGGGCGTGGCCGGCGCAAAAGCGTATAAACAGCAACTCGACGACATCATCAAGGAAATCCACACGGAATTCACCACGGCCGCCGAAGCCCACGTGGCTGAAGCGAAAAGCAATCTGAGCGCCCTGATCTACGACGTCACGAAAAACGTGCCGCCAGGTTCGGAAAATGCTGTCGCCATCGTCAAGGCCGCCATCGACAACGCCTTCCTCGGCTACGAGCAGGTGACCAAGGCCACGAAACAGGCCGTGAAAACCGTGGAAGAGCAGATCGCCAAGGCCAGCGCGCAAGTGGCGCAGGCAACGGAAAAGGCGACGAGCGGCGCCACCGCCGCGGCTGAAAAGGCAGCGCCTGCCGCCAAGCCGAAGGCTGCCAAGAAATAAGTGATGCAGGTCGGATTAGCGCGGCAAGGCCGCGCGTAATCCGACGCATTGTTGGCGCCAATGGTGATGTCGGGTTACGCGCGCAGCGCTAACCCGACCTACAACTGACCCCAATTATTTCACCGGCACGATCCGGTACACGCAGCGACGCCCCCCCTCCAGCAGATACTCGCTGCGCTCCACCGTGCAATCGCCCCCCAGTACCCGTTGAAAGATGGCCAGCTCCGAGCGGCAGAAATTCTGGCATACCGTGGCGGCCGCGCAAATCGGACAATGGTTTTCCACCAGCAAGACACTGCCATCGTCCTGCGGTTCCGCATGGGCCATGTACCCCTCGCCATCGCGCGCCCGCGCCAGGCTGTCCACTCGTTGCGCCAGCGCAAGCTGCGGGTCGACCAGCTTGCCGTAGGCGGCTTCGCTGCTGCGCTCGCGCGCGCCGATCAGTTTATCCAGGCCCTCGTCGCCGAACAGGCTTTTCACCTGCGCTATCAATTCCAGGGTCAGGTCGGCATGGCGATCAGGAAAGCGTGCATGGCCCTCCCGCGTCAGCGTCCAGCGCCGCGACGGGCGCCCCACCTTGTCGTCGGCCACGTCCTCGAAAGCCACCAGGCCACGTTCCAGCGCCGCTTCCAGCTGGCGCCGCGCGCCCATGGACGTGATATCGAGCAAGGCCGCCAGTTGCTGCGCCGTCTGCGGCCCGCGCATCTTCAGCAGGAACAGGATCTGCTCCGACGTATTCATGCTTGCGCTCATGCCACGGCTTGCGTGTCGCCCACGCCGGCCAACTGGCGGCGCCAGGCCGCCATGCGCCACGCGGCCCAGGCGGCGGACAAGGCGCCCGCGACGAGGATCAGCCGCGTGTCGATCAGGGTCAGCACGGAGCCGCTGAGGGCCACGACGATGTTGGCGATGCAAAAGGTGGTGGCCAGCAAGCCCATCACGGCGCCCTGCCCGTGCGCGCTGAAGCGTTCGGCGCACCAGCCCTGGATCACCGTGTTGTACAAGGCATTCGGAATGCCGAACAGCACGATGGCAGCGATGCCCACCCAGATATTACCCAGTGCCAAGATTCCTACGGCCAGCGCCACGCCGCAGGCATACCAGCTGGCCCGCAGCAGCGGCGCATGGCGGCTGGGCCCGCCCGCCAGCAAGGACGTGACCGTCATCGTGCCGCACAGGCCCACATTCACCCAGGCAATCTCCTGTGCGTGGTAATTCGCCGTCTCGACCAGCCACAGCGGATAGAACTCGTAGAAGCTGGCCACGCCGCACGTCAGCGCCAGCTGCACGATGAACAGGGTGCGCAGCTCCTCATGGCGCAGCAGGTTCAGCGAATGGCGGTCGCGCGCCACTTGCCACCACGACGTCGTCAGCAACGACGGCGTTTCGCGCGGCAAGCCCACGGCCACCAGCACGGCGACGAGCATCAGGGCGGCGGCGGCGATCCAGAACGGCACCGTCACGCCCCAATGCAAGGTCGCCCCCGCCAGGATCGGGCCCACCAGCCAGCCCAGGTAAAACGCGCCGTTCAGCCACGACATGGCACGCAGGCGCAGCGGTCCCGTCAACTGGTCGGCCAGCATGGCGCGCGCCACGGCGCCGTTTCCCTCCAGCAAACCGGTGATGAAACGGGCGACGATGAACAGCGGGTAGGACTGGATCACCAGCGCCCAGGCCGTGATGGCATGGCCGATGGCGGCACCCACGGCCGTGCGCATCAGCAAGGGGCGGCGGCCATAGCGGTCGGAAAGCGGTCCCAGCAAGGCCGAACCGATCAGCAATCCCAGCGGGTTGATGGTCAGCGCCAGGCCGAACAGCAATTTGGACGGCAAGCCGAGAAAATTATTGAAGGCATTCGGCGCTTCGGCCGCAAACAGGGGCGGCAGGATCGGATACGGCAGCGAGGCGCCGATGGTCGACAGCAGCGCCAGCAAACAGGCGGCGGAAATCAGGATGATGTTTTTCATGCGGGCTCGATGGATATTGTCTGGCAAGACTACGTGAGCACGCCACATAAGTAAACTAAAATGTTTATTAATTATGCCAAGCGTTCACGCCATGGCGTAAACCGTGCGCGCCATCGCCTCGGCTATCATTGCCCCATGACTCACGTTTAACAGGGCAAACATGACACTGTCAGAAATTGAACGGCAACACGGCTTTACCTACCCTTCACTGTACCGGCAACTGGAAAGCGACGGCATGCTGGCCGTGGGTGAATATGGCCCCGACTGGTACAAGCTGGTCTATCCCACGTTGACGGACCGCCCCACCCTGCTGCTGCATGCGGACGATTTCGAATTGCTCAACATCCAGGCCGTTGCCGCGGAAGTGGAAAGCTTGCTGGACGCGGACGATTACCGGCAGATCGATCCCGCCTTCCAGTTCATCCCGTTCGCGCAAACGGGCGCGGGCGACCACTACTGCTTTTTCGCGTCTGGCCAGCACGATGGCGACATGCCCATCGTGCTGCTATGGCACGACCAGGATGAAGCCCAGTACCTGGCGAAGAACCTGCAGGACTTCCTGTTTCACATGTTGTTGAACAGCATGGCCGACCAGGATACGTACAACGACGTCGGCGACGAGGAATTCAAGGATCAACTGGCAAAAACCCTGGGCACCCACGCGCGCTACCTGACGGCGCGGCAAGCCGAGGTGCTGCAATCCTTGCTGGCCAGGGACATCATCGATTACGAGGTGGCGCTGCCAAAGGGGCGCACGGAAACGCACCGGGGCTTGCTGACCGATATCGAACTGGCCAGCCTGCGCGCCGAACTGATTCCCTACGAAAAGTTCGACAGCTGTTTTGCCTACAGCGGGGCTGACTGAACATAAAATCGCTGGGCAAGCGGCGGCTGAAGGTTTAAACTGTATATAAACACAGTAAAATCGATCACCTTGCCCTATTGCCATCCCCATGTTGAGAGTCCTGGAAAATCCCCTGTACTATCTGGATAATTTCCAGGACGTGCTGAACTGGATCAGCGCGCGCTACGCCGATCTGCTGAGTGCTGAAGAAACACAGTTCATCGCCGCATTCGGCGCACTGCCGCAGCCGTCGCGCGCCCTGTTCGTGCGCCTCGTCATGCGCAAGGGCTGTCTATTTCGCGCCAGCAAGCTCAATTACCCGGAAATCGGCGACACGCGCGCGGCCGCCCTGGCTTTGCTGGCCACCGGCTGGGTCGAGGCCGATCCCGTCATTGCGCTCGATGAACTGTTCGACTTGCTGCTGAAAGCGGAAATCGCCCAGGCCTTCCGCCTCGACGCACCGCTAAAGGTGGCGCGCAAGGCGGAACAACTGGAGGCCTTGCGCGTACTGCATGCGGAAAGTCAACCGTTCTCCGCCTGGCATCCGGCCTGCACCGACGTACTGTACCGCATCGGACTTCAAACGCTGTGCGACCGCCTGCGCCTGATTTACTTTGGCAACTATCACCAGGACTGGTCGGAATTCGTGCTGTCCGACCTCGGTGTATATCAATATGAAAAAGTGGAATTCTCGCCACAGTCGAGGGGCTTTCGCACGCGCCAGGATATCGAGCACTATGAAGTGCTGCACCAGTGCCGCGAACGCTACAACGACAGCGCGCCAGCCGACGAGGTGCTGCAGGAACTGGCTGCGCTGCCATTACCCGAGGACAATACCTGGCTGGCCAGCCGCCGCGACAAACTGCGCTTCCAGATAGCCCAGCACCTGGAGAAATGCCAGGACTGGCCGGCCGCCTACCGTGCCTATGCCGATTGCCGCTATCCGGGCGCGCGTGGCCGCGCCATCCGCGTCCTGGAAAAAGATGAACAGCCGCAAGCGGCCTACGAACGCCTGCTGATCGCCCTGGCCGCGCCGGAAAGCGAAGCGGAACAGCAATTGCTGCTGCGCATGGCCCCCCGTTTGCGGCGCAAGCTGGGCCATGCGAAGCAGGCGGCCAATGCAGCAGCAGCCGTGGAGCGCATCGACCTGCGGCTGCCCTGCCCGGAACAAGCGTGCTACGTGGAAGGAGTGGTGCAGCAACACCTGATGCAGGACGGCGCGCCCGTGTATTACGTGGAAAACACCCTGATCAACTCACTGTTCGGCCTGCTGTGCTGGCCCGCCATCTTCAAGGCCATGCCGGGCGCCTTCTTCCACCCGTTCCACCGTGGTCCGGCCGACTTGCACAGCGCCGATTTTTACCTGCGCCGCAGCAGCGACTTTGCCGCCTGCCTGGCGCAGCTGGACGACGGCAGTTACCAGGCCACCATCCGCGCCACGCTTGCCGCCAAGTACGGCATCGTCTCGCCCTTCGTCAGCTGGGACGTGCTGGACGACGGCTTGCTGGACCTGGCGCTGGCCTGCATTCCGGCAGCGCATCTGAAGAAGGCATTCGAGCGCATCTTGCTCGACATCAAAAGCAACCGCAGCGGCTTTCCCGACCTGATCCAGTTCTGGCCGGCCGAACAGCGCTACCGCATGATCGAAGTCAAGGGTCCGGGCGACCGCCTGCAAGACAACCAGCTGCGCTGGATCGCGTATTGCGCCGAGCACGCCATGCCCGTCAGCGTGTGCTACCTGCAATGGCAGGTGGCCGCATGAGCGCCAGGAGGTACACGATCGCCGTGCGCGCCCTGTGCGAATTCACGGCCAAGGTGGGCGACCTGGACTTGCGTTTCACACCCTCGCCCACGGCGCAGGAAGGCATGGCCGGCCACGCCACCGTGACAAGCCGGCGCGACGACGATTACCAGCGCGAAATCAGCCTGTCCGGCGACTTCGGCCCCCTGCACGTGCGCGGGCGCGCCGATGGCTACGACCCGGCGCGCCGCCAGCTGGAAGAAATCAAGACCTACCGGGGCGAGCTCGACAAGATGCCTGCCAACCACCGCCAGCTGCACTGGGCGCAGGCGCGCATCTACGGCCATCTGCTGTGCCAGCAACTGAAGCTGCCCATGCTGCGCGTGGCGCTCGTGTATTTCGATATCGTGAGCCAGAAGGAAACCATCATGCACGAGGAATGCACGGCCGAGGCGCTGCGTATTTTCTTCGAACAGCATTGCGCCCTCTTCCTCGACTGGGCCGAACAGGAAATGGCGCACCGCGCCAGCCGCGACGCGCAGCTCACGGCCATGGCCTTTCCCCATGCGGACTTTCGTCCGGGCCAGCGCCAGCTGGCCGAGGCCATGTACAAGGCCAGCAGCCGTGGCTGCGGCTTGCTGGCGCAGGCGCCGACCGGTATCGGCAAGACGGTGGGCAGCCTGTTTCCCATGTTGAAGGCGACGGCCGCGCATGGCCTGGATAAACTGTTTTTCCTGGCCGCCAAGGTGCCGGGGCGGCAAATGGCGCTCGACGCCTGCGCCATCCTGAAAGACAGCGCGCCCCTGCTGCCGCTGCGCGTGCTGGAACTGAGCGCCAAGAGCAGCGCCTGCGAGCATCCTGACAAAGCGTGCCATGGCGAATCGTGTCCGCTGGCCAAGGGTTTTTACGACCGCTTGCCGCTGGCGCGCGAGGTGGCACTGGCCAGCGGCTTGATCCTCGACAAGGAAGCCGTGCGCGCCATCGCCTTGCAGCAGGGCATTTGCCCGTACTACCTGGGCATGGAATTGGCGCGCTGGAGCGACGTCGTCATCGGCGACTACAATTACTATTTTGACCTCAGCGCCATGCTGTACGGCATGACCCTGGCCCACGACTGGAAAATCAATGTGCTGGTCGACGAGGCGCACAATATGGTGTCGCGCGCGCGCAGCATGTACTCGGCCGAGCTGGCGCAGGTCAACCTGAAAATGCTGCGCAAGTTCGCGCCCGAGGCGCTGAAAAAGCCGCTGGACCGCCTCTCGCGCCAGTGGACGGCTTTACTGAAAGAACAGGATGGCGATTACCACGTGCATCCCTCCTTGCCGGACAAATTCTTTGGCGCCCTGCAAGGCGTGGCCACAGCCATCGGCGACTACCTGGCCGAGCACGCGGCGGCGCTCGATGAAGACTTGCAACGCTTTTATTTCGACGTGTTGCTGATCAATCGCCTGGCAGAGAGTTTCGGCGAACATTCGCTGTTCGACGTCAGTAAAACGGACACGGGTTCCACTGTCTGCATCCGCAACATCGTGCCGGCACCGTTTCTCAAGGAACGCTTCGCGGCCAGCCACAGCACGGCCCTGTTTTCCGCCACCCTGAGCCCGTGGAATTACTACAGCGACACCTTGGGCATGCCGGCCGACACGGCCTGGGTCGACGTGGAGTCGCCATTCCAGGCAGAACAATTGTCCGTGCGCGTGGCCGACACCATTTCCACGCGCTACCAGCACCGCGCCGCATCCTTGCTGCCCATCGCCCAGCTGATGGCGCGCCAGTACGCGGAAACGCCGGGCAACTACCTGGCCTTCTTCAGCAGTTTTGACTACATGGAAAAGACGGCCACCCTCTTTGCCCAGCATTACCCGGACGTGCCGATCTGGCAGCAGCCGCGCCGCATGGACGATACTGCCCGCGCGCAATTCCTGGGCCGCTTCGGCCTGGACACGCGCGGCATCGGTTTTGCCGTGCTCGGCGGCGCGTTTGGCGAAGGTATCGATTTGCCCGGCGCGCGGCTGATCGGCGCCTTCATCGCCACCCTCGGTTTGCCGCAGATCAATCCCGTCAACGAGCAGATCCGCCAGCGCATGGGCGACATCTTCGGCGCCGGCTACGACTATACATACTTGTATCCGGGCATGCAGAAAGTGGTGCAGGCGGCCGGCAGGGTCATCCGCACGCAGTCGGACAAGGGCGTCGTCTACCTGATCGACGACCGCTTTTCGCGCCCGGAAATCCGCCAGCTCTTGCCGACGTGGTGGGATGTGCAGCTAGCCAACTAGTATCTTAAGCTTCTGGTAGCCCGCCTTGCTTACGGGTATCCTCGTGTCATCGCGCAGGATGGCCACGTGGCTGTCTTTCGTTGCCGCCTCGATGCGGCTAATGCCGTCGATATTGAGTAGATACGACCTGTGCACGCGCAGGAATTTGGCGGGGTCGAGCTGGGTTTCCAGCTCTGATAGCCGCTGGCTTTTCAGGTAGGACTTGCCTTCGGAACGGATGCTGATGTAATCGTCCTGCGCCTCGATGTAGTCGATGCGCGCGCTGGCGATGACGTGGACCTTGGCGCCGTCGCGGATCAGCACGCGGTCCAAAGGCGCGGCGCGCGTGGCCGCTTCGCGCGCCAGCGTTTGCACGGCAGTGGACGCGGCGGGCAGGCTGCGGTTGGCGCGCGCATGGGCCAGCGCCTGGTCGAAGCGCTGTTCGCTGAACGGTTTCAGCAGATAGTCGAGGGCATGGCATTCGAACGCTTTCAAGGCGTACTGGTCGTAGGCCGTGACAAAGATCAACTTTGTCTTGGCACCGATCAGTTCCGCCACTTCAAAGCCATCGAGGCGCGGCATCTGTATGTCGAGAAACACCAGTTCCGGTTCCAGGTCCGCGATGGCCTTGACGGCTTCAAAGCCGTTGGCGCACTCGGCCACGATGTCGATATCGTCATGGCGCGCCAGGTATTCGCGCAACACGCTGCGCGCCAGCAATTCGTCATCGACGATGGCCACCCGCATTCTCGCCTGCATCATGCTTCCTCCGTGTCGCCGGTCTGCGCCGGCATGGAAATCATCACTTCGAAATGGCCGTCGCGCCGGCCCCAGTGCACGCTGGCCTCGTGGCCATACGCGCCGGCCAGGCGCTGGCGCACATTCTCCAGGCCCACGCCATTGCCGCGGGCCGGCCCTTGATCCGCATCGACCGGGTTGCGCACGGCGATCTGCAGCAGGCTGCCCACGCGCCGCGCCTCGATGGCGATCAGGCCGCCTTCCGTCAAGCCGCAAATCCCATGCTTGACGGCATTTTCCACCAGCGGCTGTATCAGCATGGGGGGCAGCAAGCACGCCAGCGCGGCACTGTCGAGGCTTTCCGCCACTTGCAGGCGTGCGCCGAAACGCACTTGCTCGATGGCGAGAAAATGGCGGATCAGCACCAGTTCCTGTTCCACGGTGATGTGCTTGTGCGCTTCCAGGCTCAGGCTCTGGCGAAAGAAACTAGCCAGCTGCACCGTCATCTGGCGCGCGCCCGCCGCATCGATAGACGTCAGGGCGCTGATGGAGTTCAGGCTGTTGAACAGGAAATGCGGATCGATCTGCGTGCGCAGCATGCGCAATTGCGCTTCCTGCGCCGTCAGTTGCGCTTCCAGCCCCCGCTGCTCGGCCATCCTGGCGCGCACGAATTCCAGCAACAGATAATGCACGGCGGCAGCCAGGCAATACAGCAGTGCGCCCAGGCCGAAGAACAGGGCCAGCAGCGATTGCGTCAGGTTCACGCCCAGCCAGCGCAGCTCCAGCAACAGGCTGACGCTGTTCAAAAATTGCAGCAGGGTAGCCCACAACAAGCCCGCGAACAGGGCCGCCACACCCATCACGCCGGCGATGGCGAGCGGATGGCGGGCGTGCAAGGGGTAGGCGCGGCACAGGTAAAACGCGGAAAAACCCGAACCGATCGCATACACCAGCGTGGCGGGCACCACCAGCACGACGGCATTGAGCCAGGGCGCGTGCGCCACCCTGGCCAGGATGAAGGCCAGGGCCAGGCCCAGCGCGATGCAGACCAGGAACACCACCACGGCGCCGCGCCGCTTCGACAAGGGCCCCGACATGCGCGCCTAGTTGCGGATTTCCAGGCCGCCCATGATGGCGTAGCCCGTCACGTACAGGCGCTTGGCCTGGTTCGGCGGCACGATGGTCTTTTCTTCGAAGCCGCCGAGGATGGGCGTGCCCTGCAGCACCACGCTCCAGTCAGGCGGAATCTTGATGGTGACGCCGCCGCACAGGGCAAATACGTTGAGCACGGCTTCGCCTTCGATCGATGCCTGGCGCAAGTCGATTTCGCAGCCGGCCATGATGACATTGATATCGCCGCCCTTGAAGCGCTGCGACGACACGCGCCGCACATAGCCGCCGAGGATGGCCGTCACTTCGATGATGCTGTCGTCGTCCGCCTGCCCGCTGGCGCCGGGTGCCGCAGTGGCATCGGCAGCGTCCTTGTCGAGCGACACGGCGCCATTTCTGGGCTGGCCGAACGAGTCAGGCGCGGCGGTACCGTCCTGCTGCGCGAAAAAGCGCCGGCGGCGCTGGCGCTGCTGCGCGCCGGGCAAGGACTTCGACACCACGGCCACGCCCAGGCCGATGATCAGCAAGGGCCACAGCAAGTCCCAGTTCATGTAGAAGATGCCCATGTGCTTGAGGGTCCAGGCCACGCCCAGCAGCACCAGCATGCCGCCCACCAGATAGCCGTTCGCGCTGCGGCTTTGCGACAGTTTCAGCAGGCCAAACACGATCAGCGCCGTGGGCCAGAAACGGAAGGTGTAGCGAATATTGATGAAACCGAGGTTATCGAGCAGGAACAGCAGCCCCAGGCCGATGACGATCACGCCCAGCACGATCTGCGATGGCGAGTGCAGCGGCGGTTTATTTTTCATGCTCGGACTCCCGGTAGGCAATAAAATGTTTGTTCAACAGCGGTTCCAGCACGAGGCCTACGCCCCAGGCGATCAGCAAGGCGGGCCAGCTATTATAAAAACTCAGGTTCCACAGTTCTTCATACGACACATACCACCAGGCGGCGAAAAAGATCAGCCACAGGCCGCTCAAAACCTGCTTGGCGGAGACGGGCGTGAGCAGCTTGTTCAGGCCGAAGACGGCCAGTATCACCGGCCAATAATGCCATAGTGAATAGTAATCGTGGAGATAGATCACATCGAGCCGGTCCAGCAGGATGACGGCGCCGATGGCGATCAGCAGCACGCCCCACAGCAGCTGGGTACGGCGGCAATAAGCTGGTTCAGGTTTCACGGTCACCCCTTGAAGTTGGTTGATCGTAAAGATACGCGGATTTCAGGCAGGGGGAAACACCGCTTCGGCGAATGGCGGACAGGTGGCGGTGAATGGCGCGGGGAAGTAGCAACAGGCAAAAAAAGACCGGCTAAAGCCGGCCTTGAAGGGGTTCGCAGCACACACCGCGACCTGGAGTTGCAGTGCACAGCCGCATGGCGCAAGCGCGCCGGCGGCAGAAATCTGGTGCCGATCCTTGAGGCGACCGGCTGACCTGCTGGAAGATCGAACATGCCGCCAACTTCACGGCAGTGCGTCTCAACCAAGCAGAGACATCATACTCCCGATCGCCATACAGCACCGTTCGCTAGCGCACACTGATGGAGTTTTGCTGAGCTGCATCAAGCGGCGATGGCGTGCGGAGGATGGAGCATGTCGTTCTTGATCCATGCCAGCACGGATGGACCCTGCGGCTGCCAGCCCAGCAGCTTGCGCGCCCGCTCGCCGCGCACGCGGCTGTTGGAACCGAGGCCATACGACGCCATCTCGTAACCCCATTCGGCAATCGCCTCGGGCAGCGGCCAGTCCTGCGCGGGGCCGAAGTCCAGCGCGGTGGCGATGGCGGCCGTCATGTCGCGGAAAGCCGCTTCGCCCGATTCGACAAAGTAAAAGGTGCCGGCCGGCGATTTTTCCAGTGCCAGCAAATACAGGCTGACGACGTCGTCGATATGCACATTGGACCAGATGTTGCGGCCCGGACCCACGTGGCGCACGATGCCGCTCTTGCGCGCCTGCTTGAGCAAACGGGGCAGCTGCACGCTGTCGCGCGGCAAGGCGCCATGGCCGTAGATCAGCGTATTGCACAAGACGCTGGCGCGCACGCCCTGGCCTGCGCTGGCCAGTATCAAGTCATCGATGGCCACGCGGGCCGCCTTGTCGGCGGTGGGCGCCGGCAGCTTGTCTTCGTAATAGATCTGTTCCGTGCCCTCGCCGCCCGAGGCGTCGCCCACGATGGACGAGCCGCTGGTGTGGAGGAAAGGCTTGTTGCTGCCAGCTAGCGCTTCAATGATGGCTTCGACGGCGCCCCGGTGGTCGCTGCTGGCCGCATTGATGACGGCGTCCGCCGCCTTCGCCTGCTCAATGATGAGCTCGCGGTCGTTCAAGGTGCCGACGATACCGTGCACGCCGATGCTGGCCAGCTCGGCCACCTGCTCGGGTTTGCGCACGAGGCCCGTCACCTGATGGCCGGCGCGCACGAGGCCCGCCGCGATGGAACTGCCGATAAAACCTGCCGCGCCTGTCAAAAACACTTTCATGCCGTGGACGCCAAACAAAACCTGCTGCGCGTCGCGCTTTGCGGCCTGCGATGCTCACCGTGCTCTAGCACGGTTGCGCTTCTTAGCCACAAATCATCGCCGCTCGCTACGGTTTTGTTAGGCGTCGTTCCTCCTTTGTAAGTTCAGATCGATTGTGATCAGTCCGACAAAGTATGCGCCGTTTCCGCCTTCGCAAAAAGCAGCCGCACAGCAAAAGATCTATGACTTCGGCGCAATAATCTTCTGCTTGAGCTGCAGGGCGGCGATGTAGCGGCTCTGATAGGCGGGGTCTTCCGGCGTCAGCAGGGTGAGCCTGTCGCGCGCGCGGGTGGCGGCCACATAGAAGCGGTTTTCCTCTTCCAGCGGATCGGTCTTGCTGCGCGGGAATTCATCGACGGCCAGGTAGGGCAAGATGACGTGGTTGTATTCGAGGCCCTTGATCTGGTCGATGCAGGCGATGACGAGTTTGGCCTTGCCGGTCGAGACCGTCACGGCTTCTTCCATCTCGCCCAGCCAGCCGGCAAAGCCGCCCAGCGCCACGCCCGCTTCGCGGCACACGGCAATAAAACCGTGCAGGGAACGGGCGACGACCCGCGCCTGGGCCGGGTCGACGTAGATGCGGCGCGCCGTCTGTTCCAGCTGCATCAGGCCAAAGATGTGCTGCAGGGCGTCGCCTGCCAGGGCGTCGGGGGGCAGCGCGCGCAGGTAATCGACGGCGGCCAGAGTCAGGGCCGCCTTGTCCTGGTTCTGCGACTTGGCCAGCTGGTTCGTCAAGAAGCCTTCCAGCAAGTCGGGATAGTTGGCCACATCGGCCTTGGCTTGCTGGAGCTCACCGCGCGTAAACGGGATTTCCGCGAACGCCACCAGGGCTTCGAGTATCTCGCCGCGGCGCGGGCCGCTCTTGATCGTATGTAAATCCTTGCGGGCGATGGCGACCATGCCGCGCAGCATCAGCACTTCCAGGCTCAGCAGATAGCTGTTCATGTCCACCAGGCCATACGCGATGCCGCTCTGGAACAGCGCCGTTTCCACGCGGATGGCCTGGTCGCGGTCACGCAGCAAAATGGCCGTCGTGCCCGCATGCGCGTGTTCGAGCGCGGCGATCAGCTGGGCGCTGCAAGCCTGCGGCTGCATATGCTCGTATTGCAGCACTTCGATGTGCGTGGCGCGCGACAGGGCCGACACGCTGGCCTTGTTTTTCAGCACGCCCACGGCATGCGCCAGCTGCGGCCCGTAACGGTAGGACGCCGTCAACGGCAGGCGCTGCAAGGTGGGGAATTCCTGCTCGAAGCGCTGGCGCAGGAAGCGGTGGTCGGCGCCCGACCACGTATAGATGACTTGATCCTTGTCGCCGGCGCCGCAGAAAAACGCATTACCGCGGCGTATCAGCATGGTCAGCAGGCGGAACGACGCTTCGTTCAGATCGTGCAATTCATCGGCCACGATGATCTGGAAGGCCGGCAATTGCTGGCGCAGCGGCTCGTCGCCATCGAGCATGCGCACCAGGTCGTAGGTGGCGTCGAATGGCGCGCGGAACTGGATGTCGCCCGTGTCGGCGCCACGCAAGCCTTCATATTCGCGCAGCCACAGATAATGCGTGCGCGACATGCCCAGCATTTCCAGATTGTCGTCCAGGGAATTGCTCTCGAAGTCGGGATTTTGAAAATCCAGGCGCGCCTTGGTGCGCAGCTGCAGTTTCAGGAATTCGGCGATCGCCCCGTTCGTCGTATTGATTTCCAGCGGGTAGCGGTGAGCGTATTTCTCCGACACGACTTCCAGCGCTTCCCAGGCTACCGGGCGCAACTCTTCATCGCTGCGCATGGATGCCACCTGCATGTTTTCCAGCTGCCGCAGCACCTTGGCGGCAAAGGCATCGAAAGTGTCGACGGTCAGGCGCTTGACGACGCCCAGAGGCACACCCACTTCCAGCAGGCGCTGGCGCAGGGCCACGCGCGCCGCCTCCGTGAACACGAGGGCCAGCATGCGCTCGGGCGCGCGGCCCCGGTGCAGCGCTTCGGCCAGGCGCAGGGCCAGGGTCGTCGTCTTGGCCGCGCCGGCATTGGCGTCGATCAGCACCACTTTCTTTTGCGCCGTCTGGATGGCGACCTGCTCCGGCGTGGGCGTAATGCGTTTGGGAATGAACTGCGGGGCGTTATCTGTACTCAAGGGTATCCTGAAATGATGTCTGTTCTCGGCGCGCTACCAGGCGCAGGTGCGCAGGCCGGCAAAGATGTCGCCCCGTTCGGGCGCATGGAAGGCGCGCATGCGGGCCGAATGCAGCCGCGGCGGCGTGGCGAAGGCGGCGCCGCGCAGCACCTGGTGCTGCATGAAATATGGCGCGGAATATTCGCGCCAGGCATCCACCGCAAAGCCCGGATACGGCTCGAACGGCGTCGCCGTCCACTCCCACACCTGGCCCCAATGGAAACGCGGATGGCCGGACAGCGCAGCATACTCCCATTCCGCCTCGGTCGCCAGGCGGCGCCCCGCCCAGGCGCAATACGCCTGCGCCTCATACAGGTTGATGTGGCGCACGGCTTCGTTCGGCGGCAAGGTCGTGCGCTGGCCGAAACGCATGGTGCGCCACTGCGTTGCTTCGCGCAGCCAGTACAGGGGCGACGAGCGCTCCTGCTGCATCAGCCAGGCGCTGCCGGCCGCGCTCCAGAACTGGCGGTTCTGGTAGCCGCCATCGGCGACAAAATCGGCAAACTGGGCGTTGGATACGGCGCAGGCATCGATGGAAAACGGCGCCACGTAGCAACTGTAGGGCGGCGATTCATTGTCGAAGGCAAACCCGGCGCCGCGCGGCGAGCCCAGTTCAATGGTGCCACCAGGAAAAGCGATCTCGCCCGCACCCGGCGGCAAGGCCGGGCTGGCCGCCAGGGATTCCGGCGCCTCCAGGCCCATCCATTGCAAGCCGGCCAGCATTTCCTCGCCGCACAAGTCTTCATGCGCCAGCGCCAGCCGGTACGGCGCCAGGGCGCTGTCGACATTGGCTTCGCGCGAGAGTTTATCCAAGACCCTGTCGAGCACCTCGTGGCAATACGTTTTCACGGCGCCCGGGCTGGGCAGTTCCAGCTTCCAGCGCGCGCGATGCTCCACCATGTTGGCGTCGAACAAGTCGTCGCCGCGCGTCAGCAGGGAGTTATAAATGGCGTCGGCCGGATGGCTGGAAGCGGCTTCGCGCAGGATGAACCACTCGGCAAACCAGGCGATGTGCGCAAGTTGCCACAAGGGTGGCGTGAGGCGCGGATGCCGGGGCAAGCCGGCCACCACGTCCAGTCCGGCCGTGACGTAACAGTCGAACAGGGAAAGAGTATCCTGGCGCGCGGCCTGCAGCGACTGGGCCAGTTGCTGCGCGCCGGCGTGGCGAAAAGAGGCGTTGATTAAAGTCATGGCCTGATTGTAACGACTTATGCCATCCTTGCACTAGTCGCACGGGAAACGGGGAGGGGATGCTCCCCTCCCCCGGCCTACTTGACCAGCAGCTCGCCCTGCAGCGGCGTGACGACGGATTTGGGCATGCTGACGATAAAGCTGCTGCCCTTGTCGGCCACGGACTGGATGGCCAAGGTGCCGCCATGGCGCAGCAGCACGTGCTTGACGATGGCAAGGCCCAGGCCCGTGCCCTGGGTTTCGCGCGAACGGCTCTTGTCGACGCGGTAGAAACGTTCCGTCAGACGCGAGATATGTTCCTGGCTGATGCCGATGCCCGTATCTTGCGCGATGAATTGCGGTCCGGCCGGGCCATCCTGCCAGCGCAGGGTGATGGTGCCGCCGGCCGGCGTGTAGCGCACGGCGTTCGAAGCCAGGTTGCCAAACGCGCTGTACAGCTCGTCGTAGCTGCCCAGCACATCGGGACCGTTGCATTCCATGGTCACTTCATGCTTGCCCGCCGACAAGCCCTTGGCGTCGCGCAAGACTTGCTGCATGAGCTTTTTGATATCCACGGGCTCGGGGCGCAGCGGATAGTCGACCGATTCCAGGCGCGACAGGGTCAGCATATCCTCGATCAGATGCTGCATGCGGTGGCCCTGCTCCGTCATCAGCTTGAGGTGGGCGGCGCGCGTGGCGGCGTCCAGGTCCAGCTCGGCGGAAGCGATTTCCAGGAAGCCCACGATGACCGTCAGCGGCGTGCGCAGTTCGTGCGAGGCGTTGGCGATGAAGTCGCGGCGCATCATTTCGATGCGTTCCGTCTCCGTCACGTCGTGCGTGACGAGGATCTGGCGGCGGTTTTCGAACGGAATGATCTGCACGATCAGCTTGCGGTTGCGGAAGGTGATCGTCAGCGGCTGGTCGTAGCGGCCCAGGATGATGTAATCCATGAACTCGGGGCTGCGGATCAGGTTCGTCACGCGCATGCCCTTGTCGCGCTCGTGCGTGAGACCCAGATGCTTCTCGGCGGCCGGGTTGCACCATTCGAGGAACAGCACGTCATCCATGATGACGACGCCGTCCGGCAGCAGGTGCATGGCCTGGCGGAAACGCGCCAGCCATTCCGTCAGCTCGGCCTGGTTTTTCTCGTCGTCGCGGCGCATGCGGTACAGGCGCGCGAAGATGCTGGTCCAGGCGCCCCAGCCGTCGGGCAGCTTGGCGCTTTGCGGATTGTCCAGCCAATTACTCAGCTGGAACAGATACGACAGCTGCACGAACACCATCATGGCCATCAGCACGAAGGCGATGCCCAGCGCATACGTGGCGCCAAACAGATACCAGACGACGGCCACGCCCAGCAGCGCCAGCACCATGCGCAAGGCGGCCGGTACCCAGAACAGCAATTTCGGATTCATAGAGGCCAGCTTTACTTTTCAGACAACATGTAGCCGACGCTGCGCACCGTCTTGATCAGGCTTTCCGCCTCCTTCAAGGCTTTGCGCAAGCGCAATACGTGGACATCGACCGTGCGTTCCTCGATCACCACATGGTCGCCCCACACCTTGTCGAGCAGCTGGCTGCGCGAAAACACGCGCTCCGGATGGGCCAGCAGGAATTTCAGCAGCTTGTATTCGGCATGGCCGATATCGATCTTCTGTTCATCCATCATCACCGTGCAGCTGACGGGGTCCAGTGCCACGTTGCCGGCGCGCATGGGCGCCTGCGCGTGTTCCGGGCTCTTGCGTCGCAACAGCGCCTTGGCACGGGCCAGCAGCTCGCGCGGCGAGAACGGCTTGGTGACGTAATCGTCGGCCCCGCTGTTCAAGCCGGCCAGCTTGTCTTCTTCCATGCTCTTGGCGGTGAGCATGATGACGGGGATGGCGGCGAAATTGCGGTCGGCGCGGATGCGCGACAGCAGGCGCAAGCCCGTCTGGTCCGGCAGCATCCAGTCCAGCAGGATCAGATGCGGCGTGCGGTGCTGGATGAATTCCCAGGCATCGGCGACATTTTGTACAGAACAGCAATTCCAGCCGGATTCGCGCAGCGAATAGGTCACCAGTTCAACGATGGCCGGCTCATCTTCAACAATCAATACCGTGGTTTTATCAGATGCCATAAAGCTTACTCAGGGAGCTCCTCGGAAATGGCGGGAGCAGCCACCTTGGTGTGGCGGATGTCCTTGCCTTCAACCACGTAGATCACGTATTCGGCGATGTTTTTCGCATGGTCGCCGATCCGTTCGATGGCCTTGGCCACCCACAGGGTATCGAGCGCCGCCGAAATCGTGCGCGGATCTTCCATCATAAAGGTGATCAAGTTGCGCATGATAGACCGAAACTCATGGTCGATGATGGCATCTTGTGCAATTAATTGTAAAGCCTGCTTGCCATCGTTGCGCGCGAATGCGTCCAGGGCGTCGTGCAGCATGTCGGTGGCCGTGTTGGCTATGCCGCGCACCATCTCGTAATGGTTGACGACGCCGTTGCCGCGCTTGTGCAGATTCTTCGCCACGCGGGCGATTTTCGTCGCTTCGTCGCCTACTCGCTCGAGGTCGGTAATCACCTTGATGGTGGCCATGATGGTGCGCAAGTCGTTGGCGGCCGGCTGGCGGCGCACGATCAGGTGGCTGCAGGCGTCGTCCAGCGACACTTCCAGCTGGTTGACGACGTCGTCTTCGCGCATCACGCGGTCGGCCCGCTCCGGGTTGCCGATGCGAAAGCATGTCATCGCGTCGAGGAACTGGGTTTCAACGATGCCGCCCATCAGGAGCACTTTCGAGCGGATCGCTTCGAGTTCGTTGTCGTATTGCTTGGATGAATGTTCGCCTATCATGCTGTCTCTCCGTATTCAGTTGTCTTGTGGTCGCTATGCGGGATGGATCAGCCGAAGCGGCCCGTGATGTAATCCTGCGTTTCCTTGCGGGCCGGATTCATGAAGATCTGGTCCGTTTCGCCGAATTCCACCAGCTCGCCCAGATACATATAGGCCGTGTAGTCGGAGCAGCGCGCCGCCTGCTGCATATTGTGCGTCACGATGGCGATCGTGTAATCCTGTTTCAGTTCGCTGATCAGCTCTTCCACTTTCGAGGTCGAGATCGGGTCCAGCGCCGAGGTCGGCTCATCGAGCAGCAAGACGTCCGGTTTCACGGCCACGCCGCGCGCGATGCACAAACGCTGCTGCTGGCCGCCCGACAGCGACAGGCCGCTCTTGCTCAGCTTATCCTTGACTTCGCCCCACAGCGCGGCCTTTTTCAGGGCCCACTCGACGCGCTCGTCCATCTCGCCCTTCGACAGGTCTTCATACAGGCGCACGCCGAAGGCGATGTTGTCGTACACGGACATGGGGAACGGTGTCGGCTTCTGGAACACCATGCCGACCTTGGCGCGCAGCATGTTGACGTCCTGGTCGGCGTCGAGCACGTTGCGGCCGCGGTACAGGATGGAGCCTTCCGCGCGCTGGCCCGGATACAGGTCATACATGCGGTTCAGGGTGCGCAGCAGGGTCGACTTGCCGCAACCGGACGGGCCGATGAAAGCCGTCACTTTCTTTTCGTGGATGTCCAGGTTGACATTATGCAAGCTTTGCGTTTTGCCGTAAAAAAAGTTCAGGCCCGAAATCTCGATGGTTTTCTTCTTTGGCGCCAGGTCTTGGGCTGGATTCATTTGCGTATTCATATGGGTTCGCTTCGCTCGATATCTGTTTAATTAGGGACTTTTTGGCTGAACACGGTGCGCGACAGGATATTCAAGGCCAGCACGCTGAAGGTGATCAGCAGTGCGCCGCCCCATGCCAGCGAGCGCCAGTTGTCGTACGGGCTCATCGCAAACGATGCGATGACGGACGGCAAGTTGGCCATCGGCGCATTCATGTTGAAGCTTTGGAACTGGTTATTCAAGGCCGTGAACAGCAGCGGCGCCGTTTCGCCGGCGATGCGGGCCAATGCCAGCAGCACGCCGGTGATGACGCCGGCCTTGACGGCGCGCAAGCGCACCAGGGTAGCGACCTTCCAGCGCGGCGCGCCGAGGGCAAACGCGGCTTCCAGCAGGCTGTTCGGCACCAGACGCAGCATATTGTCCGTCGTGCGCACGACCACCGGCACGGCGATCAGGGACAGCGCGATGGCGCCCGCATAGCCGGAGAAGTGCTTGACGTGGGCCACATACAGCGCATACACGAACAGGCCGATGACGATCGATGGCGCCGACAGCATGATGTCCGTCACAAAACGCGTCACTTGCGCCAGCTTGTTTTCTTCGCCGTATTCGGCCAGGTAGATGCCGGCCAGGATGCCGATCGGGGTGCTGACGACGGTGGCCAGGCCCACCATCAGGGCGCTGCCGACGATGGCATTGATCAGGCCGCCGCCTTCGCTGCCGGGAGCCGGCGTCGTTTGCGTGAACAGGTCGACGGACAAGGCGCCGAAACCCTTGATCACCAGGGTGAACAGGATCCACACGAGCACGGCCAGGCCCAGGGCCATGGCGGCCACCGACAGGGCGATGCCGATGCGGTGCATCAACAGGCGCTTGCGGTAGACAGGGTTCATGGCCGGCTTGACCGGAACGTCGAGAGTGCTTACTTGGCTTCATTTTTTCGTTGCCTTTCCTTGCGGGACATGCCAGCCAGCATCAGCTTGGCGGCGGATAAGACGATAAAGGTGATGACAAACAGGATCAGGGCCAGCGAGAACAGCGAGGCCACGTGCAGTTCGGATTGCGCTTCGCCGAATTCATTGGCCAGCAAGGAGGTGATGCTGTTACCGGCGGCAAACAGCGACCACGACAGTTTATTCGCGTTGCCGATGACGAAGGTGACGGCCATGGTCTCGCCCAGTGCGCGGCCCAGGCCCAGCATGACGCCGCCGACGACGCCGGTCTTGGTGTATGGCAAGACGATCTTGCGTACGACTTCCCAGCGCGTGCAGCCCAGGCCGTATGCGGATTCCTTCAGCACGGCAGGGACGATCTCGAACACGTCGCGCATCACGGAAGCGATAAAGGGGATGATCATGATGGCCAGCACCAGGCCGGCCGTCAGCAAGCCGATGCCCATCATGGGGCCGCTGAACAGCTGGCCGATGACGGGCACGTTGCCGAGGGTGGCTTTCAGGATGGGCTGGACGTGGTCGGCAAACAGGGGCGCAAACACGAACAGGCCCCAGATGCCGTAGATGATCGATGGCACGCCGGCCAGCAATTCGACAGCCGTACCCAGCGGGCGGCGCAGCCAGGCCGGGCAGATTTCCGTGAGGAACAGGGCAATGCCGAAGCTGACGGGAAAGGCGATCAGCAAGGCGATAACCGAGGTCACCAGGGTGCCGATGATGGGGATCAG
The DNA here is from genome assembly GCF_001758645.1 of Janthinobacterium sp. MP5059B. Lineage (NCBI taxonomy): Bacteria > Pseudomonadati > Pseudomonadota > Betaproteobacteria > Burkholderiales > Oxalobacteraceae > Janthinobacterium > Janthinobacterium sp. MP5059B. The sequence goes on from NZ_LRHX01000011.1 coordinate 40,401, forward strand.
GGCGCCGTACTGGTCATTGACGGGGTCCCATTCCGCGGACACGATGAAATGCAGGCCGAAGGTCTTGAAGGCCGGTATCGATTCCATGATCAGCGAAATGATGATGCCGACCAGGACGATCAGCACCGACAGGGCGAACAGCATCGTCACCTTGTGGAACATGAAATCCTGGAAGCGCTGCTTGCGCATGGTGGAAAGCATTTGCGCGTGACTGATGGAATCGGTCATGGTGCCGCCTGGCATGGGGATCGTGGAGGAGGTAGATTGTGCGCTCATATTGTGCCAGATGTGGGTGGTACTGCCGGTGTCGCTATTTTGAACTCTTGTTTTATTGTTGCTTCTTTAGCCAGGACCGTCTGCAAGGGCTTGCGAGCGGTCCTGGCTAACTCCCTGCCCCCGCCGTGCTGCTGGCGGGGACAAGGATGGATATTGCTGTATTCAGACTATCGGATTAGTAGATCGACTTGCCCGATGCGTCTTTCAGGTTGGCTTTCCACGACTCTTGCACCAGTTTCACGACCGATGCCGGCATCGGCACGTAGTCCAGTTCGACGGCAGCAGGGCCGCCGTTCTTGTAGGCCCAGTCGAAGAATTTCAGGACTTCTTTTGCCTTGCCTGCGTCAGCCTGGACTTTGTGCATCAGGATGAACGACACGCCGGTGATAGGCCAGCTGTTCTTGCCAGCCTGGTCGGTCAGGACCACGCCGAAGCCTGGGGTTTGCGTCCAAGGTGCCGAAGCGGCTGCTGCCTTGAAGTTTTCGTCGTCAGGCTGCAGGAAGTTGCCGTCCTTGTTTTGCAGCTGGGTGTGCGACATCTTGTTTTTCTTGGCGTAAGCCCACTCGACGTAGCCGATCGAACCCTTGATACGCTGTACGTTGGCGGCGACGCCTTCGTTACCCTTGCCGCCCACGCCCACGGCCCATTTCACAGCCGAGCCAGCGCCGATTTTCGATTTGAATTCCGGGTTGGTTTTCGACAGGAAGTCGGTGAACAGGAACGAGGTGCCCGAACCGTCGGCGCGGTGCACCACGGTGATTTCCGTGTCCGGCAGCTTGACGCCACTGTTCAGCGCGGCGATTTCAGGAGCACTCCACTTGGTGATCTTGCCCAGGTAGATGTCGCCAACGACTTTACCCGTCATTTTCAGCTGGCCTGGGGTCACGCCGTCCAGGTTGACGATGGTGACCACGCCGCCCATGATGGCCGGAAACTGCATCAGGCCCGCTTCTTCCAGCTCTTCTGCCTTCAAAGGCATGTCCGAGGCGCCGAATTCAACAGTCTTGGCCTTGATTTGCTTGATGCCAGCGCCGGAACCGACGGACTGGTAGTTCAGGCCGTTGCCCGTGTTGGCTTTGTACGTCTCAGCCCATTTGGCGTAGATCGGGTACGGGAAGGTTGCGCCAGCACCTGTCATATCTGCCGCCATGACGGAAGCGGAAGAAAATGCCATCGCTGCCGAAGCACCCACGACGATAAATTTGAACATTTGCTTCATTTGCATATCAAGTCCTCAGGGTTGTTAGGGCTCAAAGTCCCGGTTGAATGCTGCGCAGTCTAGCAAGCGAATATGACAGCTTTATGACATGGGTAAAAATTCCTGAAATAATTGGCTACGCCCGGGGAAATGCCATTTTCGGCGTGAAAAATGACAGCGCGGGCGACGCTTTATGACAGCTTATGTCACGCTTACGTCATATTTCATGATTACACTCACAACGCGTCATACATGATGAAATACGGCTAGAATTAACTATCTGCAAAGACAAAAGAATATGAAACCTGAACTGCACACGGAAGTGACCAAATCGGGCATCCTGCTTGACCGCGAGCTGTCGCAACTGACTTTCAACCGGCGCGTGATGGCCCAGGCGGAAGATCCGAACATTCCGCTGCTCGAGCGCCTGCGCTACCTGTGCATCGTCAGCAGTAACATGGATGAGTTCTTCGAGGTGCGCGTGGCCAGCCTGCTGGCGGCCGGCAGCATCGGCGGTTCGCTGGCGGGCCACCCTGCCCTGGCTGCCAACCTGGAGCGTATCGGCAAGGAATGCCATGCGCTGGTGGAACGCCAGTACGAGATATTAAATAACGACGTCTTGCCGGCCCTGCGCGAAGCGGGCGTGCATTTGCTGCGCGACAGCGACCGCAACGAGGCGCAGCGCGCGTGGGTCAAGCAATACTTCGACCGCGAAGTGCGCCCCCTGCTGACGCCGATCGGCCTCGACCCGGCCCACCCATTCCCGCAAGTGGTCAATAAAAGTCTCAATTTCATCGTCTCGCTGAGCGGCAAGGATGCGTTCGGCCGCGGCACGGCGATCGCCATCGTCAAGGCGCCCCGCGTCTTGCCACGCGTCATCAAGCTGCCGGACGAGATTTCCGGCGATGGCGTGTCTTTCTGTTTATTATCGTCCGTTATCCACGCGCACATCTCGGACCTGTTCGCCGGACGCGAAGTGATCGCCTATTCGCAATTCCGCGTCACGCGCGACAGCGACTTGTGGGTCGATGAGGACGAAGTCAAGAACCTGCGCCAGGCCCTGAAGGGCGAGCTGGTGGGGCGCCAGTTCGGCACCTCCGTGCGCCTGGAAGTGGCGCGCAATTGCCCACCAGAATTGTCGCAATTCCTGCTCGACCAGTTCAGCCTGGATCAAAGCCGTTTGTACCGCGTCAACGGCCCCGTGAACCTGGTGCGCCTGTCGGAAATGATCGACCACGTCAAGCAGCCGGAGCTGCGCTTTCCGCCGTTTTTCCCCGGTCTGGCGCATAAAGCCATCGGCAACGACATCTTTGCCGCCCTGACCAAGCACGACATCCTGCTGCACCACCCCTACCAGTCGTTCCAGACGGTGATCGACTTCATCCGCAGCGCCGCCTACGATCCCTCCGTCGTCGCCATCAAGCAGACGATCTACCGCACGGGCATGAATTCGGACCTGATGGAGTCGCTGATTACGGCGGCGAAGATGGGCAAGGAGGTGACCGTCATCGTGGAATTGATGGCGCGCTTCGACGAAGAAGCCAATATCAACTGGGCCGACAAGCTGGAACAGGCCGGCGCGCAAGTCGTGTACGGCGTCGTGGGACTGAAGACCCATGCGAAGGTGGCGCTCGTCATCCGCCGCGAAGAAGGCTCCTTGCGCTTCTACGCCCACCTGGGCACCGGCAACTACCACCCCACCACCACCAAGCTGTACACGGATTTTGGTTTGCTGACGGCGAACCAGGACCTGGCAGTGGAAGTGAACGAAGTCTTCATCCACCTGACCAGCCTGACCAAGCCGCACAACCTGAACCATTTGTGGCTGGCGCCGTTCGGCCTGCAAAGCGAGATCATCAAGGCGATCCGCAACGAGGCGAAGATTGCCCGTTCGGGCCGGCGCGGGCGCATCATCGTGAAAGTCAACGCACTGGTCGACGAATCCGTGATCCGCGCCCTGTATGCGGCCTCGACCGATGGCGTGAAGATCGACCTGATCGTGCGCGGCGCCTGCACCCTGAAGCCGGGCGTGCCTGGCCTGTCGGAAAACATCAAGGTGCGCTCCGTGATCGGCCGCTTCCTCGAACACAGCCGCATTTACTACTTCCGCAACGACCTGGCGCACGATGTCTACCTGGCCAGCGCCGACTGGATGAGCCGCAACCTCTTCCGCCGCGTGGAAGTGGCCTTCCCCGTACTGGACCGGGCGCTGAAGCGGCGCGTGATCGCCGAGGGCCTGAATCCGTATTTGAAGGATAATACAAATGCATGGGAACTGGAGCCGACGGGCCACTATGCGCGCCGCAAGCCACGCGGCAAGCAAACGCCGTTCAGCGCCCAGCAATACCTGATGCACACACTGGGCACGCCGGGCGCGGAGGTCGGCGAATAGGCAATTTCAACACAGAGGAGCACAACATGGATCTCATCTTGTGGCGACACGCAGAAGCCGAACCGGGCGTTCCCGATCTCGAACGCGCCCTGACCGTCAAAGGGCAGAAACAGGCGCGCCGCATGGGCGAATGGCTCGCTTCGCAATTGCCGGAAAACTGCCGCATCCTCGTCAGCCCCGCCCTGCGCACCCTGCAAACGGCCGAAGCGCTGGGCCGCAAGTTCAAGCTGATGCCGGAACTGGCGCCCGGCGCCGAGGCGGAAGATATCCTCAAGGCAGCCAACTGGCCCGGCGGCAAGGAAACCGTGCTCATCGTCGGCCACCAGCCCACCCTGGGCCAGGCGGCCGCCCTGCTGCTGACGGGAGAAGAGCAGGAATGGGAACTGCGCAAGGCCAGCGCATGGTGGTTTTCCCAGCGCGAACCGGGCGATCCGATCAGCGTCTATTTGAAAGCCGTGATGGCGCATGACCTGGTAGTGAAATGAAGGAAATGCGCAAAAAGTGCGCTGGGACAAATACTGGCAGGAATTACAACTCGGCAGCCTTGTAAAGCGCTGCCGATCTGCTAGAGTTTAATTGCATCAACTACGTGTTGGAGCACTGCTCTGGCACATTGAGCAACCCAGCGGACAGCCGTCCAACGGCGGCTGAAAGACCATGTTAACCTTCCTCGTTTTTCTCTTCATCGCCATCTTCGCCGCCATCATCGGCTTCGTCGCCTTTGAACTGATCGAAGAAATGCGCGGCAGTCACCACAAGCTGATGGACCGCTACCACGAGTAGTGCTCACCTCGGCAATATCGCATGGCGCCAGCGACGGCCTACAGGCCCGTCCCTCGCGCCATCCTTGTTTTTACACTCCCGTTTTACACTCCTGTCTTGAACTTCGTGTAGATACGCGTCATCAAGCGGCGGATATCAGCCGTGGTCGCTTCCGGTGCGGCCATGCGCTGCTTGTCGGCGTCCGACAGGAAGATGGCCTTGTTTTCGCCGATGTCCTTGCGTACATACTTGATGCTGGCCGGATTCGGATTCGCGTAAAACACCTTGTTGCTCAGGCTGGCATGCACTTGCGGGCGCAAAATGTAGTTGATGAACAGGTGGGCATTGGTCGGATGGGGCGCGTCGGCCGGGATGGCCATGGTGTCGAACATCAGGGCGGCCGTCTTCGGCACCAGCACCTGGATCACATTGCCGTTTTTCGCATCGATGGCGCGCTGGCGCGCGATATTGATGTCGCCCGACCAGCCCAGCGCCACGCAGACGGAACCGTTGGCCATGTCATTGATGTAGCCGGACGAGCTGAACAGGGTAACGTAGGGACGGATGCCCTGCAGTACCTTGCCCGCTTCCTGGTAATCGGCGGCCGCTTTCGAATAGGCGGGCTTGCCCAGGTATTGCAGGGCGGCCGGCAGCACTTCCGACGGCGAGTCGAGGAAGGACACGCCGCAGGACTTCAGCTTCGCCGCGTATTTCGGGTCGAAGATCAGGTCCCAGGCATTGTCCGGCATGGGCATGCCGCCCAGCGCGGCCTTGACCTTGTTGACGTTGATGCCCACCGTCGTGTAGCCCCACAGCCAGTCGACCAGGTAATCGTTGTTCGGGTCGATCTTCGACAGCTTGGCCTGCAGGTTCGGGTCCAGGTTGCCCAGGTTCGTCAGCTTGCTCTTGTCTAGCTTGCGCAGCAAGCCCGCATCGATCTGCAGGCGCGCCCACTGGGCCGTCGGCACGACGATGTCGTAGCCGGACTTGCCCGCCACCAGTTTTGCATTGAGGATTTCGTTATTGTCGAAAACGTCGTAGCGTACCTTGATGCCCGTTTCCTTCTCAAAATTCTTGATCGTATCGTCGCCGATATAGTCCGACCAGTTATAGATGTTCAGGACTTTTTCTTCCTGGGCATGCGCAGGCAATGCCAGCACGGCTGCCGCCAAGGTCAATCCCACTCCAATGCGCCGCCCTGCTTGCCATGTGTTTGCCATCGTACCGCCTCCGGAATTAGTCAGAAAATAGTGCCGATGATAGCAAGAAGGGCGCGATCAGGTCTAGCCTGATCGCGCCCTTCTAAGATTCAACCCAAAAGCAAAGACCGGGGTCGGACCCTCAGGGTCCGACCACAGCCTTTCGCCGCTGGGGTCAACATTACACCTTGTCCAGCCCCACTTGCGCGCCCGTAAACACCAGGTTGCCGTTCTGGGCGTCGATGCGGATCTCGTCTTTCGGGCCAAACTTGCCTTCCAGGATCAGCTTCGACAGCGGATTTTCGATCTGCTGCTGGATCGCCCGCTTCAGCGGACGGGCGCCATATACCGGATCGTAGCCCGCTTCGGCGATTTGCTGCAAGGCCGCGTCCGTCAGACTCAGCTGCATGTCCATGCGCGCCAGACGCTCTTCGAGGATCTTCAGCTGGATCTTCGCGATCGCGCCGATGTTTTTCTCGTCGAGGCCGTGGAACACGACGATTTCGTCGATACGGTTGACGAACTCGGGACGGAAGTGCGAGCGTACCTCGGCCATCACGGCCAGCTTCACGACACCGGGATCATCGCTTTCCATGGCCTGGATCTTATGCGAACCCAGGTTCGAGGTCATGATGATGACGGTATTCTTGAAGTCCACCGTGCGGCCCTGGCCATCCGTCATGCGTCCATCGTCGAGCACTTGCAGCAGCACGTTGAAGACGTCGGCATGCGCCTTTTCCACTTCGTCGAGCAGGATCACGCTGTACGGCTTGCGGCGCACTGCTTCCGTCAGGTAGCCGCCCTCGTCGTAGCCCACGTAGCCGGGCGGCGCGCCGATCAAGCGGGCCACGGAATGCTTCTCCATGAACTCGCTCATGTCGATGCGGATCATCGATTCTTCCGTATCGAACAGGAAGGTGGCCAGCGCCTTGCTCAGCTCGGTCTTGCCCACGCCCGTCGGCCCCAGGAACATGAAGGAACCATACGGACGGTTCGGGTCGCTCAAGCCGGCGCGCGAGCGGCGGATGGCGTCAGCCACGGCCGTGATCGCTTCATCCTGGCCCACGACGCGCTCATGCAGCTTCTCTTCGATGTGCAGCAGCTTGTCGCGCTCGCCCTGCATCATGCGCGACACGGGGATACCCGTCGCGCGCGACACCACTTCGGCGATTTCCTCGGCGCCCACTTCCGTGCGCAGCAGCTTCGGCTGGTCGGGGTCGAGTTTCGGGATGCCGCTGTCAGCCTGCTTGAGCTGGGCTTCCAGCTGCGGCAGCTTGCCGTATTGCAGCTCCGACACTTTCTGCCAGTTGCTCTCGCGCGTGGCCTGCTCCATCTGCAGCTTGACTTGCTCGATCTCTTCCTTGATGTGCGTGCTGCCTTGTACCACGGCTTTTTCCGCCTTCAGGATTTCCTCGAAGTCATTGTATTCGCGCTGCAGCTTGACGATCTCTTCCTCGATCAGGCCCAGGCGGCGCAACGATGCTTCGTCCTTTTCCTTCTTGACGGCTTCGCGCTCGATCTTCAGCTGGATCAAACGGCGTTCCAGCTTGTCCATCACTTCCGGCTTCGAGTCGATCTCGATCTTGATCTTCGCCGCCGCTTCATCGATCAGGTCGATCGCCTTGTCGGGCAGGAAGCGGTCCGTGATGTAGCGGTGCGACAGCTCGGCGGCGGCGATGATGGCCGCGTCCGTGATTTCCACCTTGTGATGCAGCGCGTATTTGTCCTGCAAGCCGCGCAGGATGGCGATCGTCGCTTCCACGGTCGGCTCGTCGACGAGCACTTTCTGGAAGCGGCGTTCCAGCGCGGCATCCTTCTCGATGTACTTGCGGTACTCGTCGAGCGTGGTCGCGCCCACGCAGTGCAGCTCGCCGCGCGCCAGCGCCGGTTTCAGCATATTGCCGGCGTCCATCGCGCCCTCGGCCTTGCCCGCGCCCACCATGGTGTGCATCTCGTCGATGAAGACGATGGTTTGCCCTTCATCCATGGCCAGTTCCTTCAGCACGGATTTCAGGCGCTCCTCGAATTCGCCGCGGAATTTCGCACCGGCCAGCAAGGCAGCCATGTCCAGCGACAGTACGCGCTTGCCTTTCAGCGATTCCGGCACTTCGCCATTGACGATGCGCTGCGCCAGGCCTTCGACGATGGCCGTCTTGCCCACGCCCGGCTCACCGATCAGCACGGGATTGTTCTTGCTGCGGCGCTGCAGGATCTGGATGGTGCGGCGGATTTCATCGTCGCGGCCGATGACAGGGTCGAGCTTGCCCTTGCGCGCCCGCTCCGTCAGGTCCAGCGTGTATTTTTTCAGGGCTTCGCGCTGGCCTTCGGCCTCTTGCGAATCGACCTTGTTGCCGCCGCGCACGGAGTCGATGGCCGCTTCCAGGGCCTTGCGGGTCAGGCCGTTTTCGCGCGCCAGCTTGCCGCAGTCGGACTTGTCATCCGTCATGGCCAGCAAGACCATTTCGCTGGACACGAACTGGTCGCCCGCTTTTTGCGATTCCTTGTCAGCCAGATTCAGCAAGGCCACGAATTCGCGGCTGACCTGCACGTCGCCGCCCGTGCCCGATACCTTCGGCAAGCGTTCGATGGACGCGCCCAGGGCCTTGGACAGGCCGCCCACGTTGACGCCGGCCCGCTGCAAGAGCGAGCGGGCGCCGCCGTCGTCCTGATTCAACAGGGCCGTCAGCAGGTGGACTGGTTCGATATAGGGGTTGTCGTTGCCCACGGCCAAGCTTTGCGCATCGGCCAGGGCTTCCTGTAATTTGGTAGTGAGTTTGTCTTGTCGCATGAAAAGCGCTCCCGGTTAATTAGTTGTTAACCAAATTGGGGTGAGGCAGTACTTTTCAAGCATACACAAAGCAGAAAACCGCTGCATTTGGGCAAATGCTAGCGTGCGCGACAGATACGATTCAAATGGTGCTTGCTTTTACCGTCCACTTGTCCAGCGCCGTCTCATCGCTGTCGCGCGCATCGACCCAGCGCGCCCCTTCGGGCGTGTCTTCCTTCTTCCAGAACGGCGCTTCCGTCTTCAGGTAGTCGATGATGAACTCGCAGGCGGCAAAGGCCTCGCCCCGGTGGGCGGACGAGACCGCCACCAGCACGATCTGCTCCTGCGGCAGCAAGGGGCCCACGCGGTGGATCACCAGCGCACCGGACAAGGGCCAGCGGCCGCGCGCCTGCTCGACGATGGCCTCGATGGATTTCTCCGTCATGCCCGGATAATGCTCGAGCTCCATGGCGGCCACGTCCAGTCCCTCGTTCATGTCGCGCACCGTGCCGACAAAGCCGACGACGGCGCCCACCTTGGGGTTGCCTGCACGCAATTGTGCGATTTCTTGACTCAAGTCAAAATCGGCGTGCTGGACGCGGACACTGGTACTCATTTGGCATGCCCTCCGATGCGGCGCAGCAGGGTTTCGATGCGGCTGGCCGTGCGCGCATCGGTGGCGGCGGGAATCGCGCACAGCTGCATCAGCTGCGACACTTGCGTGAGCGGCTTCTGGCCCGATTTCAGCGACGATTGCAGCACTTCCACCTGCATCTTCAGGCGGTCGCGGGCAAATTCGGCGCCGCTGTCGACACCCGCGACGATTTCCAGGCGCAAGACTTCCTCGAGCAAGCGGGCCTCGTTGGCCTGCAATTGCTGCACGTAGGCGTCAGCGCCCTCGCCCAGCGCGGCCTGGGCGGCGGCAAAGCGCTGCTGCAGGCTGCGTTCGTATTGCGTGTCGAGCGGCGGCAAGGCGCTCCAGCGTTCGGCCCAGGCGGCAGCATCGGCGCCGGCATCGCCCTCGGCCAGAGTAGCTTCCAGCGCCTGCACCAGGCGCAGCTTGTCGCGCAAGGCGTTGGCCTGGGCCGCGCCTGCGCGCTCGGCGATGGCGTCCGCTTGCGCTTGCACGCCAGCCACGGCCGCGTGGTAGCGCTGCTCGATCTTCGCTTCGCTGGCGCGCGGCACGGGACCGGTAGCGTTCCAGGCGGCGCGCGTGTCGCGCAGCAAGTGGTTGATGAAGGCCGTGCGGGACTTGTCGTCGCCCTCCGGCACGACGGCCGTTTCCAGCGCTGCGCACAGCGCTTCGCGCGCATGCAGGTGTTCGCGGCGCTCGTGGTCGGCCGCGTGGGCCGTTTCCTTGCGCTTGGCGAAGATATCGTCGCAGGCGGCGCGGAAGCGCTGCCACAGCGCCTGTTCCGCGCGGCGTTCCAGCGGCAGGGCTTTTGCCAGTTCCTGCCATTTATCCTGCAAGGCCTTGAGCATGTCGACCGTGTTGCGCTCCGATGGCTTGAGCAAGCCCACTTCGACGATCAATTGTTCGCGGCGCGCCGTCTCGATCTGGCGCTGGGTGTCCAGCGGCTTCGACAGGGCGTCCAGCGCGGCGCCGAACTCCGTATCCAGGCGTTTCTTTTCCTTGCGGTCGATGGTGCCCAGGCGTGTCCACGCCTGGCGCAGCCGCTGCGAGGCGGAGGCGACGTGTTTCCAGTCGGTGCTCTCTTCGGCCGCCAAGGCCGCCGTTTCCGCGATCAGTTCCTGGGCTTTGGCCGCATTGCCGTGGCGCTCTTCGGCCAATTGCTTGAAATGCTGGGCCGCCGGCGCATACGCGAGGCTGCAGGCCGCGTCAAAACGTTCCCACAGGGATTTGGGCGCCGGGCCGGACAGGGTGTCGAGCGACTTCCAGCGCTCGCGCAGGCTGCCCACTTTCTTGGCCAGCTCGGCCATTGGGAGTTCTTGCGCCGGCAATTCCTCGCCCGCCTTGACCAGCTCCTCGCGCGAGACGTTGCCGCCCCAGCGCGCCCAGTCGGCCAGGCGCTTGAACTCACCGCGTACGTGGGCCAGGCGGTCCGCCTGCGCAGGCGTCAGCCGGCCGTGCTTGCTATCGCGCAAGGTCTTGTCATGCTCGGAAGCCACGTGCAACAAGCCATCCTGCAGGGCCGCTTCCATGGCGTCGAGTACTTTAAAGAATTGCTCCGTCGCTTCTTTCGACACGGGCGCGTGTTCCTGGCGCGGCTTGCGCGGCGCTGGCTCGGCATGGGCCGCTGCGGCCTCTGGCGTTGCCGCCTGCACGGGCGCCGGCGCGCTGGCCAGCACGGCCGCAAATTGCTGCTGCAAGCTGTCGGACAAGGGCGACTCGGGCAGGCGCGGCAGGGCTTGCCACGCGCGTTTCAAGGTGTCTGCATCGAGCGTGGCGGCGTCCTGCGCCTGCCATTCGACCAGTGCGGCCTGGCGCGCATCGAACACGGCCTGGTGCTGCTGCAGGGCTTGCAAGGCGGATTGCGCCTGCTCGCGCGCCTGGCTGAAATCGTTTTCCAGGTGTTTCGGCAAGGAAGCGCGCTCGGGCGATTGCGCATGCTGCGCATGTTCCGCATCCAGACGGGCCAGCGCCTGCGCCAGGTCGCCGGCGGACTGGCCATTGCTGGCCAGCGCGCGCGCGGCGGCGACGGCATCGATCACGGCGCGCTGCAGTCCCACTTGCGCTTCCAGGCGGGCGGCCAGGGCGGCGCGCGCGCCGGCGAAGGCGGTCGCCAGTTCCGGCGTGGCCTTGATGACTTGCCATTGGCGATCCAGCTCGGCGACCTGGTTCGGGCTCAGCTTGTCATCGTTCAACAGGCGCTGGGCCGTGTCGATGCTGGCCTGGGCGCGCTGCGTCTCGGCGGCCTGGTGGCGGATCAGGTCGATGCGACCCTGCATCAGCTTGGCCACGCGGCGGTCCGTGTTGCGCATGGCCTGGTGGACTTTTTCCAGCAGGGGCAAGGCATGGACGTGTTCGGCCGCGATCAATCGGGCATCGGCAAATTCGCTGGACAGGATGAATTCTAAGGCGGCGGCTTCGTCGCCGGCCACGGCATGGGCACGCGCAACCTGTTCGGCGCGGCGCGATGCGCTCTGCGCCGAGGCGGCGGCCTGTTCTGCCACGACAGGATCGGGGACGGCAGTCTTGCTGGCAGAACGCTTGAAGAGAAATTCGAACATGACGGGTTTCGCGTGGATCAAAACCACCATCATAACAAAGCCCGGGGTATTGCATCGGACAGGGCTGAACAAGTTATCAAATGAATAAAGCGATCTTTTCCCTGGATTTTCTCCTATGGCGGCGCGCCAGTCAGCATCACAAAAACGCCCCTCCGGCGGACGCCCCCCGGCGGGGTGTGCGCTCGCTACCCGTTCAAGCCTGCGCGCGCAGCGGCGGTGGCGGCACGGCCGGCGCGGACTGTGCGCCATCCGCTGCCGTTTCAGCGCTGTCGCCGGCTGCCGGCAAGGGGGCTGGCAAAGGCGCTGGCAAAACAAAGGGCAGCACTTGCGCCTTGCCACGGCGCGCCTCCTGCGCGCGCGCATCGTGGGCGAGGAACTGGTAGGCGATGGCAAACCACGCTTCGCCAACGATGACCTTGCGCGCCAGGGCGAACAGTTCGCGCTCTTCTTTTTCCAGGCGCTGCAGCAAGGCTGCGCAAAAGGCGTCGATGGCCGCGCACAGCTGCTCGGCCTGCAATTCGGAATGCTCGATGGCGGCGCCGGCGCGCTGCTGCACGATATTGATGCTTTCCAGCGCGGCGTGGTTCAAACCGTTGATTTCATTCAACAAACCATCGGCATGCGGCGCGGCCTGGCGGATGGCGGGGATCAGGTACATCTCCACCTTGCGCCAGTAGCCCCCCTGGTACAGCCGGTCCAGCCAGTCGCCCGCGTACTGCAGCTGCGCCAGGCTGAGCTGTCTCTGGTGGCGCAGCTGCACATGCATGCATTTCTGAAAAGCCAACAAACTCATGCGGATGCTGGCCTGTTCCACCGACAGGGAAACCAATATATATGTTGCCGTAAGCATGCACTCACTCCCGAAAACGCGCTGGATATGTCATCCTGGAAGTGAAAGTGTAAAGACTACCGACAGGGACGGGTTTGATCCTGCACAAACCCGCGGCTGGCCAGCCGCGCTTTCTTTTACGGCGCGCGCATGCCGATATGCAGATTGACGACGCCGGGCTCTTCCGACGGCGTGACTTCGCCGCCAAAGCTTTTCACCAGCCGCTGCATGCCCTTGTTGCGCGCCATCGCCTCGCCCACCAGCGCCTCCGTGCCGCGGCTGCGGAAGTAGTCGACGAGCTTTTCAAACAGGATGTGCCCCAGTCCCTTGCCTTTCAGGGCCGAGCGCACGGCGATGGCGAAATCGGCGTGGATATTGTCCGGGTCCGCCACGGCGCGCACCACGCCCAGGGTTTCCGGCTTGCCGTCCGGTCCCGTGTGCGTGGCGATGAAGGCCATGGCGCGGTCGTAATCGATCTGTGTCAGGCGCGCCAGCTGCGACACGGGCAATTCGCGCATGGACGTGAAAAAACGCAGGCGCACATCGTCCGGGTCCAGCGCGTGGAACAGGTCCATGTGCTGCGGCGCGTCCTCGGGGCGGATGGGGCGCAGCAGGATCGGCTGATCCATCCACGTCACCTGCTCTTCCAGCTCCTGCGGATACGGGCGGATGGCCAGGCGGTCGCGCTGCTGGCCCGGCTGCAGGCGGATGCGCGCGTCGAGGGCGATCACGCCATCCGCGTCGGCCACCAGCGGGTTGATGTCGAGCTCGGCCAGCTCGCCGATGTCGGCCACCAGTTCGGCCACCTGGATCAGGGTGTAGCAGATGGCGTCGATGTCGGCCGGCGGCTGGTTGCGGTAGCCGGCCAGCAGCTTCGACACGCGCGTGCGCGCCAGCATGTCGCGCGCCAGCACCATGTTCAGCGGCGGCAGGCCGATGGCGTGGTCGGCCGTCACCTCCACGGCGATGCCGCCCTGCCCCACCAGGATCACGGGGCCGAAGGCGGCGTCCGTGGTGACGCCGACGATCAATTCATGCGATTGCGGCCGGCGCGCCATCTGCTGCACCGTGAAGCCGTCGATCAGCGCGTCGGGGCGCATGCGGCGCACGCGCTTGAGCATGGCGGCGGCGGCCGTGCGCAGGATGTCGGGCGTATCGAGGTCGAGCGCCACGCCGCCCACGTCGGATTTGTGGGCGATGTCGGGCGAGTGGATTTTCAGCGCGACGGGGTAGCCGATGTCGGCCGCCACGGCCAGCGCCTCTTCCACGTCGGCCGCCATGCGCGTGGTGGCGACGGGAATGCCGTAGGCGGCCAGGATTTCCTTCGAGCGGCATTCGCCCAGCACCGTCTGGCCGGCCGCCAGCGCGGCGGCGACGATTTCGCGCACGCGCGCGCGGCGCGGCGTGGCCGACATGGGCAGCTGCGCCGGCACCTGCATCAGGGTTTCCTGGTTGCGCCGGTATTGCACGATCTGCATGAAGCCGTGTACGGCTTTTTCCGGCGTGTCGTAGGTGGGAATGCCGGCCCGGTTGAACACCTGGCGCGCGGGCGCCACGGTGGTGCCGCCCAGCAGGCACGACAGCACCGTGCGCGACGTGGCCTTGATCAGCGGCGTGACGGCTTCGGCGATGTCGATCGACGAGACCATGGCCGTGGGCGCGTGCAGCAGCAGCAAGGCGTCCGCCTGCGGCTCGTCGAGCAGCGGCTTGATGGCGTCGGCATAGCGCTGCACGGCCGCGTCGCCGGGCAAGCCCACCGGGTTGTCGTGCGACCAGCCCCGTGGCAGCGCCTTTTCCAGCGCGATGACGGTATCGGGCGACAGCTCGGCCAGCTTGCCGCCGCTGCTCACCAGCGCATCGGTGGCCATCACGCCCAGGCCGCCGCCATTGCACAGAATCGCCAGGCGCTCGCCGCGCTGGGAACGGATATGCGTGAGCGTTTCCACGGCATCGAAGAGCTCTTCGGCCGAATACACGCGCAGCATGCCGGCGCGGCGGATGGCCGCGTCGTACACGGCGTCGGAGCCGGCCAGCGCACCCGTATGCCAGGCCGCCATGGCAGCGCCTTCCGCCTCGCGCCCCGCTTTCAGGACGATGACGGGCTTGCTGCGCGCGGCCGCCCGCGCCGCCGACATGAATTTGCGCGCCGCCTGGATGTCTTCCATGTACAGCAGGATGGCGGCCGTGTCGATATCGCCGGCCAGATAGTCGAGCAGGTCGCCGAAATCGATATCGTAGCTGGCGCCCAGCGAAATGAACTTGGAAAAGCCCACGCCGTGCGCGTTGGCCCAGTCGAGCACGCCCGACACGAGCGCGCCCGACTGCGACACGAAGGCGATCTTGCCGCTGGTGGCGCCGACATGGGCGAAGCTGGCGTTCAAGCCCAGTTTCGGCACGAGCAGGCCCATGCTGTTGGGGCCCAGGATGCGCAGCAGGTGCGGCTTGGCCGCCTTCAACATGGCCAGGCGCAGCGACTGCTCGCGCACGGGGTCGAGGCCCGACGTCATGACGATGGCCGCGCGCGTGCCCAGCGCGCCCAGTTCGCGGATCAGTGCCGTGATGGTGGCGGGCGGCGTGCAGATGATGGCCAGGTCCGGCGCCTTGGGCAGGTGCGCCAGCCTGCGGTAGCATTTCAGGCCCATCAGCTCGTCGTACTTGGGATTGACGGGCCAGATATCTCCCTGGTAGCCGCCGCCCAGCAGGTTGTACAGGGCGATGGCGCCCAGTTTGCGTTCGCGCGCCGTGGCGCCGATCAGGGCCACCGAGGCCGGCTTGAACAGCTTGTCGAGATTACGGATACTCATGTTCTGGCCTCATGGATTGCCGGAATGGCTTACTTGGTAACGCCCCAGTGTATAGGATGCCTTGCCACAAAAACTTGACCTTGTCGCGCGTTTCGCAAAAAAACAGTGCGCCTACCAGCGCGAGCGGTGGCTTTCCGTTACCCCGGCCAGCTGCGCCACGATGCGCTTGGGAGACTCCGCGCTGGTGCGCACCCAGCCGCTGAAAGTGCCGATCGGCTGGATGTAGCGGCTGGCGGCGATCCACAGGTTTTTATCCTCGCGCCGCGCGCCTTCCGGCTTGAAGTGCAGGTCCAGCAGATCGTCGTCCGTCCATACATGCCACGGCGCCAGCGGATTGTCGGGATTGAAGTCGAAATGCGCGCGGCCCAGCGGATACAGCTGGCCATCGAGCCACAGCGCGTTTTCATGCGCGCCGAAATAACCAGCCTGCAGGTTGAAACCCAGGTCCAGGCTGTGCGCCGAGGCCCAGCGCCATTCCGTCTCGCGCGCCAGCAAGCCGTTCGAATAATCGAAGCTGGCCACGCCGTCGTCCAAGCTGTAGCCCATGGCGCCGCAACGCACCGTGCCCCACAAGGGCAAGCCGCCCGACTTTTGCGTGGCGTGCACGCTGCCGCCCTCGCCCACGGGTCCCACGGCCAGCAAGGTGGGGGCCACGGGCGGGCCGAATTCCGCATCGATGCCGAAATGGCCGCAATCGAGCCGCAATCGGTAGCGCTGCTGCGGCTGGGCTTCGATGCTGATTTTTTGCGAGAAAAACCGGAAACGGCTGCTGGCGCCCGCATGCGGCGCCACGGACGCGCACAGGCCGGGAATGCCATCCTGCGAAAAGCTTGCCACGATCTTGCCCTTGTGGCGGTCGAAGGCATACGCGAAGGCCGTGCTGGTCCAGCCCAGGTCGACGATGGCCACGCCGCAGAACAGGGTCGGCGTGGACAAGGCCACATAGTGCCAGCGCTTGTGGTGGAACAGGCGCCAGAGGGCGCCGCGCGCATGCGGCGGCGCCAGCGCCACCCAGTCGAAGGCATCCAGCTGTCCCGTGTAGCGGCCAAAACAAGGCACGCCATCCGCGTCGAGCAAGTGGGCAGGCGCCGGCGGCAGCATCATGCGGCCCGCCTTGCGGCAGCGCCGCCGTCGTGCAGGGCCTCGGCCAGCTGCACACCGAAAGCCGCCGGCCGCGCCTGGGCTATCTCGACCTGCGGGCAGGCATGCCAGAGCGCCAGCCGCTGCACGGCGCCAGCCACGTCCTGCACCAGGCGGGAACTGAGGCGCACGCCTTCTTCCAGCGCCAGCGACTTGATCTCGAAGCGCCCCTGCGCGCGGTGCGCCTTGGCGTCCAGGCGCCCCACCAGCGCGCCGCGCCGCAAGATCGGCAGGGTGAAGTAGCCATACCGGCGTTTTTCAGCGGGCGTGTAGCATTCGAGCCGGTAGTCAAAGCCGAACAATTCCAGCGCGCGGCGCCGGTCCCACACGACGGGGTCGAACGGCGAGAGTATCGTCGTCAGGGTGGACGCCAGCTTGCCGGCCGCCGCGTCGCGCAACAAGTCCCCATGCTCGGCATGCACGTACACGGCGTCAATCCAGCCCTCGACCGTGCAGCGCAGCAGCGCGCCCTCGTCCACCAGCGCCTGCAGATCGTGCGCCAGGCTGGCGCGCGATTGTTTGGTGCGGAAGTAGTCGCTGATCCAGCTGGCCCGCGCCAGGCCCAGCGCCTTCACGCTGGCCAGCAGCAGGCGCCGGCGCACCTGCTCTTCGGGCGGCAGCAAGCCGTCGTGCCAGCCCGGCAAAACGCGTTCGGCCAGGTCGTAATAGCGCTGGAAATTGTGGCGCTTGGCGATCATCAGCACGCCCGAGGTAAACAAGACCTCAAGCGAGCGCTTTTCCGGCTTCCAGCTCCACCAGCCGCCCGCCTGGCCATCCGTGCGCTCGAAATCGGCGGAGCGCGCGGCGCCGTTGGCGCGGATATGTTCGAGCACCGAGGCCACGGCCTCGCCCTGTTCGGCCATCCATTTGACGGAGTATTTCCAGCCCATGGCGGCCGGGTCCAGCATGCGGTGGCGGTACAGGCCATAGTCTTCGATGGGCACGAAGCAGGCTTCATGCGCCCAGTATTCGAACAGCGCGCCCTCGGCCAGCAATTGCTCCAGCCACGGCTGCGGATAGTCGCCCAGCCGGCTCCACAACACCAGATACGGGCTGCGCGCCACCACGTGGATGGTGTCGATCTGCAGCACGCCCATCTGCCGCACGGCGGCCAGCACATCGGCCTTGACGGCTTTCCTGCGGCGCGCCTGCAGCAAGCCCTGCGCGGCCAGGTGCAAGGCGCGCGCGGCGGGCAGCGAGAGCGGCGGGAGTATCGGTATGGCGGGCGGAATCGGCAAGGTCAGTTCTTCCTCAAAAAAGGGGGCGCGCAGTCGGCAGGCATTTCAGGAAGATACCGCATTCCCGTCGCGCGCCACGCATTTCTTGCTGAATTTTATTCATGCTATCGCCCATTATTATTCATCTTGCGCACCAGCATAGTGCAAAAAACCCGGGCGACATGAACAGTTGATGACAAGTCCACGAGACCGCTTGACATGCCTCATGCGCTTCTATAACTTAAGAAAATTATTGCCATACGGCAATTAAAACTGCTCCCCCCATCTTTGCCGCCATGTCCTTCCTTGCCGCCCCCTGGCCGCAAGGCGCTGCCGTGACGGTGGAGCATGCGCAGCACCATCGACGGGGATGCGGAGACGTCCAGTCTGACCAATCTTGCATAATCAATAAAAACAAGGAAGATAGCATGCACACATCCCTGCTTCGGCCCCGGCAGCACCCGGCCGGCTTTATCCACTTTTCCAGGCGGCGCTTGCCGCTGGCCCTAGCCCTGCTGCTGGCCGCGTGCGGCGGCGGTGGCGGCGACAACCCGGCCACGCCCGCCACGGCGCAGCGCCTGCTGGCGCAAACGTCGGCGGAAACGGCGCTGACGCCCGTCGCCGCCACGGCCAGCTCGGCGGAACGGGGCGACCTGTCGGCCAGCGCCGCCATCGACCGCAACGACAGCACGCGCTGGGGCAGCGGCTTTACCGACAACGAATATCTGACCCTCGATTTCGGCACCTCGCAGCGCATTACCCGCGTGCATATCGCCTGGGAAAACGCGCACGCCAGCGCCTACCTGCTGCAGGTATCGGACGACAATGTGCACTGGACCACCATCCAGAACGTCAGCGACAGCAAGGGGGGCATCGAGGACATCACGGGGTTCGACGCGCAAGGCCGCTACCTGCGCATGCAGGGCGTCAAACGCGCAGGCCAGTACGGCTATTCCATCTTTGAAATCCAGGCATTTTCGGGTACGCCCGTGCTGCCGCCGGTGACGCCGCCCGTCACCGAACCGCCCCCGGTCACCATCGATCCGGGCCAGCCCGGTGTGGATATCCGCCCCGTGGCCGCCACTTCCTCGCCCGTGGAAAACAACGGCATGTCCGCCGCCATGGCGATCGACGGCAAGACGGGCACACGCTGGGCCAGCAAGTTCGAGGACGGCGCCTGGATCCAGTTCGACTTCGGCGCGAAGACGCCCGTCGGCTACATGGAACTGCTGTGGGAAAACGCATACGGCAAGCAGTACGCGCTGCAGGTCTCCGACGATGGCCAGAAATGGTCGCAAGTGCGCTACGTGACGAATGGCCACGGCGGCACCGAGGAATTCTTCAACCTGGGCATCAATGCCCGCTACATCCGCCTGCAGGGCGTGGCGCGCGCCACGCAGTATGGTTACTCGCTGCTGGAAGTGAGCTTCAAGACGCCGGGCAGTGACAACAGCCTGCCGTCGACTGCGACGTCGGCCCTGAAGTTCCCCGCCAACGGCACCGGCTGGACACCGCTGCCGGCCGCCGCCCAGCCGCTGGAAAGCCTGCAATTCACCCTGGCCGACGGCACCCTGGTGACGCGCTTCGGCGCGCGCGGCCTGGCGCGCCATGGCCGCGAACGGGGCGAGGAATGGAATGAAATCGGCTACGGCCCGAATGAAACGGTCGATCCCGTCACGGGCCTGCCGCAAGACAAGGGGCCGGGCAATTACCTCACTTTCGTGCCGCAATACTTCAAGAACCGCACCTGGGGCGTGGAAATCATCGACAACAGCAAGGTACGCGGCGTTACCAAACCCACGCTGATCGTCAACCAGTACACCACCGTCGATTTTCTGTCCGGCGGCGTGGCTTTCTTCCGCGGCTTCGACCGTCCCGGCGTGACGGGTTACGGCTGGATGTCGCCCGGCGAACTGGTGGACCGCAATGTCCCCGTCTGCAAGCCGACGGCCTACCCGGCCAACGACAGGCTGACGAACGCCAACGGCATCAATGGCGCCTGCACACTGCTGATCAAGGAGTACCCGGGCCATGGCGGCCTCGATGCCGGCGGCATGCCGAATGGCACGGACGTCAAGGCGCGCGCGCTGACGGCGGGCGACATCATCGAAGTGTCGCCATCGATGTTTTCCACCACCGCCTCGATGGCGTCGAAAGGCGATGCCGGCGGCATTCGCTACTACTCGTACGAATGGACGTATGTGGTGGGCGCGGGACTGCGGCCCTGGTATGGCGTGCAGCCGCGCCTCAATTCCGTGCCACTGCCGGAGGAAACGCTCTCCGGCGGCCTCGGTTCCGTGTCGTATAACTACTCGGACAACGCCCTGTTCATGTTCCAGCAGCCGCACAACAATATCGGCATGCAGAACATGCAGCGCTTCGTCGAGGGCCGGCGCCTGGTGCATACCAACTTCACCACCGGCGAGCATAACGAAGGCGGCAACGACCGATACGCGCCCGCCGTCGGCCTGCAGGGACAGCGCTACGGACAGTCGGCCTGCATCGCCTGCCACGTCAACAATGGCCGCAGCCCCGCGCCGATGGCCCTGAACCAGCGCCTCGACACGATGGCCGTGCGCGTCGCCAGCATCAATGCGGCGGGGCAGCAGGTGCCGCACCCGCAATACGGCACCGCGATCCAGATGAACGCCGTCTCGCCTTCCGGCGTGCCGCAAAACTGGGGCAACGGCGTCAGCGTGGGCGGTTTCACGACGAGCAAGACCACCCTGGCCGACGGCACGCAGGTCGAACTGCGCAAACCGACGCTGGCCTTCGAAGGCCCCGTGCCGCAAGTCGTTTCGCTGCGCGCGGCGCCGCCCATGATCGGCGCGGGCTTGCTGGAAGCCGTGCCGGAAGCCGACATCCTGGCGCGCGCCCGCAGCACGCCGGATGCCGACGGCGTCAAGGGCCTGCCCAACTATGTATATGAACCAGAGACGGGCGCCGTGCGCCTGGGCCGCTTCGGCTGGAAGGCCTCGAAAGCCACCTTGCGCCACCAGGCCGCCGACGCGCTGCTGCTGGACATGGCCGTCACCTCGCCCGTGTACCGCAACCGCGCCTGCATGGCGGGGCCGGTAGCCTGCGCGGCGGGCGGCGCCCAGCCAGGC
Organism: Janthinobacterium sp. MP5059B; assembly: GCF_001758645.1. NCBI lineage: Bacteria > Pseudomonadati > Pseudomonadota > Betaproteobacteria > Burkholderiales > Oxalobacteraceae > Janthinobacterium > Janthinobacterium sp. MP5059B. The sequence continues at coordinate 61,284 of NZ_LRHX01000011.1, forward strand.
ATCTCGGAAGCGGACCTGCAATCGATCACGCAATACCTGGCCCTGGTGGCCGTGCCGGCCCAGCGCAGCATCGCCAGCGGTTTCCCGAAAGGCGTGGCGCCGATCGAGGAGCTCAAGGTCGACCCGCAGCAGGTTTCCGCCGGCTCGAAGCTGTTCCAGGGCATGCGCTGCGCTGCCTGCCACACGGTGGAAATGAAGACGGGCGCGGGACATTTGTTTGCGGAACTGCGCAACCAGACCATCCGTCCGTACACCGACCTGCTGCTGCACGACATGGGTCCCGAGCTGGCCGATACCTTCACGGAAGGCCAGGCGCAAGGCAGCATGTGGCGCACGGCACCGCTGTGGGGCATCGGCTACACGGAAAAAGTCATGGGTAGTGGCGGCAAGGCGGGCTACCTGCATGACGGCCGCGCGCGCAGCCTGACGGAAGCGATCTTGTGGCACGGCGGCGAAGGGGCAAAAGCGCGCCAGCGTTTCGAGAACCTGTCGAAGACGGACCGCGACGCGCTGCTGGCTTTCCTCAAGTCGCTGTAAAGTCGGCCTAAACGCCTTGCCCTGGCGGGACCGTCATGGAAACACGACCGTCACCGCCAGCCCTCTGCCCTGCAAGCCGGCGCCGAGGAGGATGTCCGCGCCATGTCGCTCGGCGATGCGGCGCACGATGGACAGGCCCAGGCCGCTGCCGGGCAGCTGCCCGCCGCCCAGGCGCACAAAACGCTCGAACGCGCGCGCGTGCAGTTCCTCGGCGATGCCCGGACCGGAATCGGCCACGCGCAAATAGCTGCGCCCCGCTTCCACGCCGCAGCTGATGACGACACAGCCGGGCGCCGGCGTATAGCGCAGCGCATTGTCGACCAGGTTGCGCAGCAACATCTGCAGGCTGTCCGCATGCAGCGCGCAGGGCGCCGGTGCCATGATCACGCTCAGCGACAGCCGGTACGTCGCGGCCAGCGCCTGCCACTGCGCGGCATGCTCGGCCAGCAGGTCGGACAGGTCCCCCGCGCGCAAGTCGGCCGCCGCGCCCGAATGCGGGTCGAGCTGCGCCAGCGCCAGCAACTGGTTGACGAGGCGCGTGGCGCGCTCCACGCTGACGCCCAGGGCTGCAATGAACTCCTCGCGTTCAGCCTCGCTGCGGGCCCGCTGCAGCACTTGCAGATTGGTCTTGATGGCGGCCAGCGGCGTGCGCAATTCGTGCGCCGCATCGGCCGTGAAGCGCTGCTCGTTGTCGCGGCTTTGCCGCACTCTGCCGAACAGACGGTTAATTTCCAGCAGCAGCGGATGCAGCTCGGTGGGTGCGCCAGCCAGCCTGACGTCGGCCAGGTCATCGGGCGTGCGCGCCGACACTTCATCGGCGGACGCCTGCAGCACGCGAAACACGCGGTGGATGCTCCACCAGATGGCAATGGTGGCCAGCGCCACCAGCAGCAGGCCGAACACGGCGATGCGGTAAAAGAAGCCGCGGCTGATATCGTCGCGGTGGCTGGTCGGCTCGGCCACCAGCAGCTGCAGGGTGCGCTGCGGGTCCCACAACGAAAACAGACGCCAGCGCTGGCCGCCGATGCGGGTCCAGGACAGGCCGTCCGGCGCGCTGCGCGACAGGGCGATATCGGACGCCGCGTCATTACGGTACAGCACGCGCTGCTGCGCGTCGCGCACCTTGAACAGCAAATACTGATGGGGATTCGGATGGCCGCGCAGCGGCACGTCGATGGGCCCCGTCAAGCCGTGTTGGCGCGCATCCTTTTCCACCAGCGACAGCAGCAGGTGGCCCGTCTCGATCAGCGACTGGTCGAACAGTTCCTGGCTTTCGCGGCGCGCTTCCACGTACACGATGGCGGCGCTGCCCACCCACAGGGCCAGGGTCAGGCCCAGCAGCACGCCCAGCAAAGTGCGCCGCAGCGACCAGGTTTTCAGGCCGCCGCCAGCCGTTAAGAATCTCTTAAGAACTTCTGCGCAAGATCCGGAGCGAAATATTTTTTGGGAAGCCATGGCTGCAATTGTAAATGATTCTTATTGCCTCAATGATTCCCATTAGCTTGCACCAGCAAAACCAATAACTCATCCACCATCAGGAGTTTGCATGTCCAACAGCACCCGCAGCGCGCGCCTGCCGCGTCCCACCACCCTGGCCCTGGCCTTGGCCGCCCTGTCCTGCCTGCCGGCTCACGCCCAGACGGGCACGCCTGCCAGCATGCCGGAAGTGGTGGTCTCCGCCTCCGGTTTCGAGCAGGATATCAAGCAGGCGCCGGCCTCGATCACGGTGCTGACGCGCCAGGAGCTGTCGAAGGAACGCTTCGGCAACCTGACGCAGGCGCTGGAAAGCGTGGAAGGCATCGACGTGGGTGCGGCGGGCGACAAGACGGGCGGCATGAACATCAGCATCCGCGGCATGCCCAGCGACTACACCCTGGTGCTGATCGACGGACGCCGCCAGAACGCGGCAGGCAATGTCACGCCGAACGGCTTCGGCGGCACGCAGACGAGCTTCATGCCGCCGCTGGCCGCCATCGAGCGTATCGAGATCATCCGCGGCCCCATGTCGACCCTGTACGGCTCGGACGCCATGGGCGGCGTGATCAACATCATCACGCGCAAGGTGGGCAAGCAGTGGATGGGCTCCGTCTCGGCCGACTACACCTTGCAGGAAGAATCGGACTTCGGCGACGTGAAAAGCGGCCGCTTCTACCTGAGCGGCCCCATCGCCACCGACTCGCTGGGCCTGTCCCTGCGCGGCAGCAAGCAGCGCCGCGACGCGGCCGACATCCGCGTCCTCAACGCGGCCGGCGCGCAAGTGCCCGCCAGCATGGGCGCCAACCCCGTGCGCTCGGACATCGAGAACTTTGGCGCGCGCCTGGCCTTCACGCCGAACCGCTACCACACCGTCATCCTCGACGCGGACGCGGGCCGCCAGACCTACGACAATTCGAAGGGCCAGCTCGGCACCAATACCGTACAGGGCGGCTACGGCCCGGAACAGAAATACAAGCGCGACCAGTGGACCCTGTCGCACACGGGCCGCTTCGGCTTCGGCACCCTGGACAGCAGCTACATGGTAAACAAGACGGAAACCCTGGGCCGCACGATTCCGCCGGGCACGCCAGGCGCCGTTACCGGCAGCGCGCGCACGCTGGAAGTGGAAAGCCAGGTGTTCGATACCAAATTGGTCATGCCTTTGGGCAAACACATGGCTACCATCGGCGCGCAATGGTGGAAAGCGGAAATGACGGACGGCGTGGCGCCGAAAAAATTCGAATTCACGCAAAAAGCCCTGTTCGTGGAAGACGAATGGCAGGTGCTGGACAACGTCGCACTGACCGTCGGCGCCCGTTATGACGATCACAGCATCTTCGGCGGCCAGACCAGCCCCCGCGCCTATGCCGTGTGGAACGCAGCGCCAAGCTGGACCGTCAAGGGCGGCGTCAGCAAGGGCTACAAGACGCCGCGCGTGGAGCAACTGTCGCCAGGCATCAACGGTTTTGGCGGCCAGGGCACGATCCCCCTCGTCGGCAGCCCGGACCTGAAGCCGGAAACGAGCACGACGACGGAAATCGGCGCGTACTTCGACAACCTGGCCGGCTGGACCGCCAGCGGCACTTTGTTCAACAATACCTTCAAGGACAAGATCACGACGGGCACGGGCCTCGTCAACTGCGACTACCGCCCTTCGCCGAACCGTCCCGGCTGCGTCAGCTTCGGCAACTGGCCCAACGTGGACGCATTTGGCCAATCGGTCAATGTGGATGAAGCCGTCACGCGCGGCGTCGAGCTGAACACGCGCTTCCCGCTGGGCAAGACCTTGTCGGCCAGCGCCAACTACACGTACACGGAAAGCGAACAGAAGAGTGGCAGCAACGCCGGCAAGCCCCTGAGCGACACGCCCAAGCACGCCGTCAATGCGCGCCTGTCGTGGGATATCTCGCGCGAGTGGAACGGCTGGCTGCGCGCCGAGTACCGCAGCGAGCGTTTCCGCGATCCGGGCACCTCGGCTTCCACGCGCGCCGCCAAGGCCGCGCTGGGCGACTACAAGGGTTACACCATGCTGCACCTGGGCAGCAGCTACCAGCTGAACAAGCGCGTCACCCTGAACGCGGCCGTGTACAACCTGCTCAACAAGGACTTCGTCGACTACCAGCCATACCGCGCACCGGCATTGACCTACGCCAACCGCTATGTCAACAGCCTGGACGGCCGTCGCCTGTGGCTGTCGGCCACCGTCGATTTCTGATGCCGTAACGCGCCATCAGCGTCAACATCGAACGGGCTGCCTCAGGGTAGCCCGTTTTTGTGTCAAGCCGCTTTGGGCTTGTCGATGCAATAACCGATCGCATGCACGGTGCGTATCAAGTCCCGCCCCAGCTTCTTGCGCAGGTGGTGGATATGCACTTGCACGGCATTGCTTTCCACTTCGTCACCCCAGCTGTACAGGTTTTTCTCCAGCTGTTCCCGGCTCAGCACCCGGCCGCCGTGCTCCAGCAGCAGTTGCAGGATGCGAAATTCCTTCACCGTCAAGGTCACGGGCAATCCCCCTTGCGTTACCTGCCGGTCCGCGATATCGAGCACCAGGTCGCCATGCACGAGGTGCTCGCGCAGGCGGCCGGCGGCGCGGCGGCAGGCGCTGCGGATGCGCGCGGCCAGCTCGTCGAGGTCGAACGGTTTCACGATGAAGTCGTCGGCCCCCGCGTCGAGCCCGGCGATGCGCTCGCCCACCTGGTCGCGCGCCGTGACGACCAGCACGGCGCCGCTGTAGCCATTGTCACGCAGCACGCCCAGCGCCTGCATGCCATCCTGCCCCGGCAAGCCCAGGTCGAGCAAAATACAGCCATAGTCGTGCAGGCGCACGGCCGTGTGCGCGTGTTCGGCGCTCGTGACCCAGTCGACGGCATAGCCGCCCTGTTCCAGGCCGATCTGCGTGGCGCGGCCCAGCTGCGGGTCGTCTTCGGTCAGCAAGATGCGCATGGGGGAAGCGGCGCGGCCCGCTCAGTCCTTTTTCTTGATCAGGCCAGCGAGCGCGGCAAACGGATTGTGCGTGGCGGGCGCCACCTCGGCCGACAGCAGGCCGGCGCCACGGTCCGCTTCCAGGTAGCGCGAGTGCTCATTGTCGTGGCAATACAGGCACAGCAGTTCCCAGTTGCTGCCGTCCGGCGGATTGTTGTCGTGGTTATGGTCGCGGTGGTGCACCGTCAGCTGCTGCACGTTGGCGCGCGTAAATTCGCGCATGCAGCGGCCGCATACCCATGGATACATCTTCAGCGAGCGCTCGCGGTAGCCGCTCTCGCGCTGGTCGGCGGCGCGGCGCGCTTCGGCCACGATCTTGTCCAGTCTTGCCGCGTCGGGCTTTTTACTCTGCATGACAACTTTCGATATGGGAGGTAGAAGCGCCCATTTTAATGAGGATGGGGGCGCAATTGTACTTTTTCTGCCACGCCGCCGGCCCGTGTCGCCGCCGGCGTGCTTTTTTTAGCGTGCGCGGCACCACAGATACTTGATTTAACGCAAAATAAGGCCAGCGACAGACTACGAACAGACGCTGGGGCAGCAGGCCGCGCGCAGGTCAGCATATTTCGGCTATGATGCGCGCCACGCCGCCCTTCCCCTTTTCCATGACCCTAGCCTGCAAGCGCCCGTGATAGCGATAACAAGACCCCTGCAACGCCTTGCCCGCCGCCTGTACCGTCTCAGCCTGGTACCCCTGTTCGCGCTCATCTTGCTGCTGGCGCTGTGGGCGGCCGTCTTTTACCAGGTTGGCCAGGAGCGGGCCAGCGCCGTGCGCGACGCCGTGGCCGTCAGCCAGTCGCTGGCCCGCACCCTGGCCGACCATACCAGTTTCACCCTGCGCCAGACGGATCACGCCACCCAACTGTTCAAGCTCAAATACGAGGAAACGGACGGCGGCCTGCGCCTGAATGAATTCACGCGCCGCCAGGGCCTGCTCGACAGCGTGCTGCCATCGAAGCTCGAATTGCCGATCGCCCTCATCGACGCGCACGGCAATGTGGTCGACAGCGCTCACGCCTATCTGCCGGAAAACCTGGCCACGCAGGCATTTTTCAGGGCGCTGGCCGCGAATGCATCCGACACGGCCCTGGTCGACACGCCCATGCTCGACGCCGAGAGCAAGCGCTGGACCATCCGCCTGGCGCGCCGCCTGAACGATGCCCAAGGCCGCTTCGCCGGCGCCATCGTCATCCTCGTCGACCCCACGTATTTTGTCGACGACTACGACCGCCTGAACCTCGATGAACAGGGCGCGCTGATGCTGGTGGCGCGCGACAGCGGGCTGACGGTGGGACGCATCGGCGAGCAATTGATCCTCAGCGACCGCATCGACTTCCGCATGCCGGGACCGCCGCAGCACGCCCCCGAAGAACTGCTGATCGAGCCGCCCGTCGACGCGACGTCACGCATCTACAGCTACCACGAGCTGCCGCGCTACCCGCTGCTGGCCGTGGTGGGCGTGAACCGCGCCGTCGCCCTGGCGCGCTTCGAACACCGCCGCCTGGTCTATGTCGGCGCGCTGCTTGCCGCCAGCGTGCTCATTGCCGGCTTTACGACCCTGCTGATGCGCCAGAGCGCGCGCCTGCGCCGCAGCATCCGCCAGGCCAAGGAGACGCAGGCCTTGCTGCGCGCGGCGCACCAGGGCAGCCTCGATGCCGTGCTGCTGCTGAAAGCCTGGCGCCCCGCGCCGGGCAAGCCGGTGGAAGATTTCATCTTCGCCGACATCAACGAGCGGGCCGCCGACATGCTGGGCAAGCCACGCTCCGAACTACTGGGCCAGCGCGTACTGCAGCAGATGCCGCTGCTGCGCGGCGAGCGTTTTTTCAAGCGCTTCGTGCTGGTGATGGAAACGGGCCAGCCGCTGGAAGATGAATTCGAGCTGCCGCTGGCCTCGGGTGGCACGCGCTGGCTGCGCCACCAGGTGGTGCCGATTGCCGACGGCGTGGCCGTCACCTCGCGCGACATCAGCGCGCGCAAGCACGACGAACTGGCGCTGCAGGACAACCGCAGCTTCCTGCAGTCGCTGATCGACCATCTGCCCGTGCTGGTCTACGTGAAAAGCGCGCGCCCGGAAAATTTCGGCAAGATGGAAGTGTGGAACAAGGCCGCAGAGGATATCACCGGCCACCTGGCCGCCGACGTCATCGGCAAGACCGATTGCCAGGCCTTCCCGCCCGACTTCGGCCTGCACGACGCCGAGGACGACCGCGCCATCCTGGCCGAGCGCGGGGTCATCGACCATACGGAAAAACCGCTGCGCCTGGCTGACGGCAGCCTGCGCTACCTGCGCGCCGTCTCCGTGCCCGTGTTCGACGAGCGCCAGCAGATCGAACATATCCTGTGCATCGCCGAAGATATCTCGCAGCGCCGCCAGCAGGAACTGGAACTGCGCCAGAAACAGGCCGAACTGGCCGCCGTCAACGACGCCTCGCCGCTCGGGCTGGTGCGCCTGGACCGCCAGCGCCGCTGCACCTACGTCAACCGCACCTTCGAATCGATCACGGGCTTGCCGCGCGCCGCCGCCCTGGGCGCCGGCTGGACCAGCGCCCTGCACCCGGACGACTATCCGCTGATGCACGTGGCGCTGGAACAGCTCACGCGCAGCCACGCGCCGTTCCAGTCCACCCTGCGCTGCCTGCAGCGCGACGGCAGGCTGGTCTGGGTCTCCGTCAAAATTGCCCCCATCCTCATCGACGACCGGATCGAAGGCTACGTGGGGACCCTGGACGACATCACCACCTTGCGCGAATCGGAAGTGGCGCTGCTGGAAAGCGAAGCGCGCCTGCGCACCATCGCCGACACCTTGCCGGCGATGATCGCGTACATCGACGCGGACCAGGTCTACCGCTTCCTGAACATCGCCTATGAACGCGAATTCGGCCTGACGGGCCGGCAGGCGCTGGGCAAAAGCGTGCGCGACACCGTGGGCGAGGCGCGCTACCGCACGGTGGCGCCGTATATCGAAAGAGTGCTGGCGGGCGAAACCCTGAGCTTCGAGGAAGAAGACGACAAGGAAGGCATCGAGCGCTGCATGGAAGTGATCTACATCCCGCAGATCGGCGAAGACAAGCTGCAGGTGGTGGGTTTTCACGTGATGCGCCAGGATATCACCGTGCAAAAGCGCGAAAAACAGCGGCTGCTGAAGCTGGCCCAGGTCGATGCGCTGACGGGCTTGTCGAACCGCGCCGGCTTCCAGCAAAAACTCAGCGACGCCATGCACGCGAGCCGCCAGCAGCAGCACCTGATGGCCGTCATGTACATGGATATCGACCGCTTCAAGCCCGTCAACGACACGCATGGCCACGGCACCGGCGACGCCCTGCTGCGCGCCTTCGCCCAGCGCCTGACGCAGACCATGCGCGCCACCGATATCATCGCCCGCCTGGGCGGCGACGAATTCACCATCATCATGGAACAGATCACCCGGCCCGACGACGCGGCCGTGCTGGCGGAAAAAATCGTCGCCGCCATGCAGCAGCCGTTCGAACTCGATGGCATCAGCGTGCGCATTTCCGCCAGCATCGGCCTGGCCTTCTACCGCGACGAAGACATTTCCCCCGCCGTGCTGCTGCAGCGGGCCGACGTGCTGCTGTATCAGGCGAAACAGGATGGGCGCAATACTTATCGCGCAGGCGTGCTGACGGCGTGAGACAGGCGCCATTCCTGCTATATTGGCGCCTGTCCTCCCTACCCTTGCCCCACCATGCGCCTGCTGCACACTTCCGACTGGCATCTGGGCCAGACCCTGCACAATTATGAGCGGGGCTACGAACACCAGCGCTTCCTCGACTGGCTGCTCGACACGCTCGTGGCCGAACAGGTCGACGTGCTGCTGGTGGCCGGCGACGTGTTCGACAACGCCAACCCTTCCGCCGCCTCGCAAAAGCAGTTATATGTATTCCTGCAGCAGGCGCGCGCGCGCCTGCCAGCGCTGCAGCTGGTCGTCGTCGCCGGCAACCACGATTCGGCCGGCCGCCTGGAAGCGCCCGGCCCCCTGCTGGCCGCGCATGGCACGCACGTGGTCGGCCATTTGCTGCGTGGCGACGATGGCCAGATCGACCTGGAACGCCTGCTGCTGCCGCTCACCGGCAACGATGGGCAAGTGCAGGCGTGGTGCCTGGCCGTGCCCTTTCTGCGCCCCGGCGACGTGCCGAAACTGCCGGCCGGCGATACCCAGGATGCCTACCTGGGCGGCATCGCCCTGCTGTACCGCCAGCTGGCGGACCTGGCGCTGGCGCGCCGCCAGCCCGGCCAAGCCATCATCGCCATGGGCCACTGCCACATGGTGGGCGGCGAAATGTCGAACGACTCCGAACGCCGCATCGTCATCGGCGGCACCGAGATGCTGCCGTCGGGGATTTTCGACACCGCCATCGCGTATGCGGCGCTGGGCCATTTGCACAAGGCGCAGGCCGTGGGCGGCCAGCAGCATATCCGCTACTGCGGCAGCCCGATTCCCCTGTCCTTCGCGGAAGTGAATTACCGCCATCAGGTACTCTGCCTCGATATCGACGGCGAGCAATTACGCGAGGTACGCGCCATCGAGGTGCCGCGCGCCGTGCCGCTGCTGCGCGTGCCCGCCACGCCGGCGCCGATTGCCGAAGTGCTGGAACAGCTGGCCGCCCTCGAAGTGCCGGACGCGCCGGCCGAAGCACAGCCCTTCCTGGAAGTGCGCGTGCGCCTCGATGCGCCGGAGCCGGGCCTGCGTACGCGCATCGAAACGGCGCTCGACGGCAAGCACCTGCGCCTGGCGAAGATCGAAACGTCGAGCGCCGCGCGCAGCAGCGCGCCCGAAAACATGACGCTCGACCAGTTGGGCCAGCTGCAGCCCGACGACATCTTCCGCCGCCTGTACCTGCAAAAATACGGCCGGCCCGCGCCGCCCGAACAACTGTCGGCCCTGGCCGAACTGCTGCTGCCTGGCGCTTGAGCACACCTGAAGAACCATGAAAATACTGAAAATCAGCGGCAAGAACCTGGCCTCGCTGGCCGGCGAATTTGAAGTCGACTTCCAGCAGGAGCCGCTCGCGTCTTCCGGCCTGTTCGCCATCAGCGGGCCCACGGGCGCGGGCAAGAGCACCCTGCTCGATGCCCTGTGCCTGGCCCTGTACGACGCCACGCCGCGCCTGCTGAAAGTGCTGGGCCGGGGCAGCGCCCTGCCCGACGTGGGCAAGGAAACCGTCAACGCCCAGGATACGCGCACCCTGCTGCGGCGCGGCACGCCGGACGGCTACGCGCAAGTGGACTTCGTCGGCAACGATGGCGCAAGCTACCGCGCGCGCTGGAGCGTGCGCCGTTCGCGCACCAAAGCCGAAGGCGCGCTGCAGGCGACCGCCATGAGCTTGCACCAGCTGCCAGCGCTGCAGCCCATCGGTGGCACCAAGACGGAAGTCAAGGAAGAGATCGAAAAGCGCATCGGCCTGTCGTTCGACCAGTTTACGCGCGCCGTGCTGCTGGCGCAAAACGAGTTTTCCACCTTCCTCAAGACGGAAGACAATGAACGGGGAGAGTTGCTGGAAACCCTGACGGGCAGCAGCATCTATACCGACATTTCCATGCGCGCCTTCGAGCGGGCAAAAAAAGAAAAGCAGGTCCTCGAACGCCTGGGCGAAAAACTGGCCGACCAGCGGCCCTTGTCGCCGGAAGAACGTACCGATACCGAGGCCCTGTGCAGCGCGGCCGAGACCACCCTGCAAACCATCGACTTGCGCAAGGCGGTGCTGGAACTGCAGCAGCGCTGGCACCAGGAAACGCACAAGCTGCAAAGCCAGATAGCGGCGACGCAAGAGGCGCTCGATAACGCGGATGCCGAACGGGCCGCTGCCGAAGAGCGCCGCACGGCGCTGGCGCAGTGGGAATTGCTGCAGCCGGCGCGCCCCTTCGTCGATGACGTGGCGCGCCTGGCGAGCGATATCGCCAGCAGCGGCGCCGCGCTGGAAACGGCGCGCGCGCAGGCGGCGCAAGCCGTGGCCAGCGAGGCGCAACTGGCTGCCGGCGTGCAGCAAGCGGCAGCGGCCTTGCAGGCCAGGGAAGCGGCGCAGCGCGACGCGGCACCCCGGCTCGATGCCGCCAAGGCGCTCGATGCCGGCATTGCCGCCCACTTGCCCGCGCACCGCCAGGCCAGGGAGGCGGCACTGGCGGCAGACCAGGCCAACGAGACGGCGCGCGCCACCTTGCACGATCTGCAGCAAGGCCAGCACGCCATGCAGGCGGAGCAGGAAACGGGCCGCCTGTGGCTGGCATCGCACCAGCATTGGCAAGCGCTGGCCACGTCGTGGCAATTGTCGGACCAGCTGTTCGCCCAGGCCGGCCAGGCTGCCGCGCAAGCCGATGCGGCCGACGCCAAGGCTGCCGAAGCGGCGCAGCTGGTGCGCGCGGCAACCAACGCGGGCCACGCGGCGCAAGCCGCATTGACGGCCGCCGCCGCCACGCTCGCCGAGCACGATGGGCAGCGGCGCGAAGCGCTGGCCGCCGTGCAAGCCATCGACGGACAGCTGCTGCAGGAACAGCGCGGACAGCTGGAAAACCATGCGCGCCAGTTGAATGCGGCGGAAAAGACGTGGACGGAGCTGGCGCGCCAGCAGCAGGCGCTGGCGCATGGACAAGCGAGGGCCGCCCAGCTGGCGCAGGCCGCGCAGACGGAAAACGCGGCGCTGGCCGCGGCGGCGGCACAAACAGCGCTGCTGGAAGCGAGCCTGGCGCAGGCGGAAAAATCCCTGAAAGGCGCGGAAGCGGCATGCGCGGCCAGCGTCGAGCAGCTGCGCGCCACCTTGCAGGACGAGCAGCCCTGCCCCGTCTGCGGTGCCCTGGAACACCCGTACAGCCACGCCGATCACGCTTTGCAGGCGATGCTGGCCAGCTTGCAGGATGACGTACTGGCTTGCCGCGCACAGGCGCGCGGCAATCTGGAGCAACTGGCCACGCACAGGGCGGCGCTGGCCGCGACCGCGCGCGAACAGGCGCAGACGGATGCCGAACTGGCGGCCCTGCCGCCCGCCATCGCCAGCCTGCACGCGCAATGGCAGCCGCATGCCGATACCCTGCATCTGCCGCCGGAAAACCAGCGCGCGCACTGGTTCGCGCAGCAGTTGACGGCCAATACGGCAGCCCTGCAGGCGCTGGCGCAGCAGGAGGCGGCGCTGCGCCAGGCCAGCGCGCGGCGCGAGCAGGCGCAGGCGGCGCACGAACTGGCCGGCGCCGAACACGCGCGCTGCACAAGCGCCGTCGCCGAAACGCAGACACGGCTGGCGCAGTTGCAGGCGCAGCAGGCGGCCAGCGTGGACAAGGCGGAAACGTCGCGCAGCGCGCTTGACGGCTTGCTGGCGCAGCTCGATACCGCGTTTGCCGACGTGGAAGGCGCCGAAGGCTGGAAGGACAACTGGCGCGCCGGCCCCGCCGACTTCCGTACGGCGCGCGAAACGGAAAGCCGGCAATGGATGAAACAGCAGGCGGACCAGGACAATCGCGGTCACGCGCTGGCGACCCTGGCCGCGCAACTGGAAGCGGCGTTGCTGGCCGCCGGCAAGGCACGGCACACGGCGCAGGAAACCCACGCCGCCTTTGCTGCCGCCGACAAACAGCGCACGACACTGCAAACGGAGCGCAACGCGCTATGGCAGGGCCAGAACGTGGCCGAGGTGGAACACAGCCTGGCTGGCGCCATCGCGCAGGCCAAGGAGCTGCTGGCCCAGCAGCAAACGGCGGCGCAGTCGGCCAGCCAGCAGCGCGCGCGCCTCGATGAAGCATGCGTGCAGTTGTCGCAGCGCCTGGCCGCCCTGCATGAACAGGAACGCGGCGCCACCGCCGTCCTGCACGATTGGCTGCAGCAGTTCCGGCAGCGTCACTCCGGCCATGCGCCCGCCACGCTCGACGAGCTGCGCGCGCGCCTGGCCATCGCGCCGGACGCCATGCGCGCCGAGCGCGACGCCCTGCAGATGATCGCCGACCGCCACACGGCGGCCGTTTCCGTGCTGGCCGAACGCCGGCAGCGGCATGCGGACCATCTGGAACGGCCACCGGAAGCGCTGGAAACGGACGAGGCCGCGCTGCAGGCGGCGCTCGACGCGCTTGGCGCCGATCGTCAGGCGGCCAACCAGGAAGCGACGCGCCTGCGCCTGGCCATCGCGCAGGACGATGCGCGGCGCCACAGCGCGCAAGCTATGCTGGCGCAGATCGAGGCGCAAGCCGTCATCGAGCGGCGCTGGGCCAGCCTGAATGAATTGATCGGCTCGGCCGACGGCAAGAAATTCCGCAACTATGCACAGCAATTCACGCTGGAAGTGCTGCTGGGCTATGCCAATGCACACCTGAACCACCTGGCGCGCCGCTACCAGCTTGAACGCATCGACAACCCGAACAATCCGTCGCTGGGCCTGATGGTGCGCGACCAGGACATGGGCGGCGAGCTGCGCTCCGTGCACTCGCTGTCGGGCGGCGAATCGTTCCTCGTCTCGCTGGCCCTGGCGCTGGGCCTGGCCTCGCTGTCCTCGAACCGCGTGCGCGTGGAATCGCTGTTCATCGACGAGGGCTTCGGCAGCCTGGATACGGAAACCCTGCGCGTGGCCATGGATGCGCTCGACGGCTTGCAAGCCATGGGCCGCAAGGTGGGCGTCATCTCGCACGTACAGGAAATGACGGAGCGCATCGCCACCCGCATCCTCGTGCAGCCTGGGTCCGGCGGCAAGAGCGTGGTGACGGTGCGCTGAGTCACTAGCGGCTGGCCGGCTCCCGGCACAGTCTGAGCATATCCCAGCCCAGTTCGCGGCGGATCTGCTCGGGGTCGGGCGGGGGCCGGCGCTGTTCCAGCTCCGCTTTCAGCCACTTCCTGACCAGCTCCTTGGCGGGCTGTACAGGCTTTTCCTTGTCATGCTTGTCCATGGTGCTACCTCTTCAATGGCGGTCAGACGACCTCCTATATACGCTCAACGTCATGGCGCGGATTCAGTTGACGTGCGCGTGGCGCAGATGCAACAACGTGTAACGATGGCCGGAGTGCGTTAAAATCGCCGCCTTCGCGTAGACGAACTCTACGCCCCGCAACAGTTCAAGGAACCCATGAAAGCCGCCCGCAGCCTCACCTTCAAGTGCGTAAAATGTCACAAATCCATGCAGGTTTACCTGCAAAAAGTCTCCGCCTGCTCGCATATCCAGCCGTACCAGGGCATTTGCGCATGCGGCGAACTCAAGCGTCACGCCACGGGCCAGGCCGATGCCGTCAAATCCTATCTGGAGTCGGCAGACGGTAGCTGGTCGCACCACCACTGATGGTTAAAGAATGGGGCGATATTGCCGTTAATTCGACTATCCTCCCCATTTGAACCGACCATGTCCCAGCTCCCCGCCCTTGCCAGCCGTCAACCCGCCTCGAATACGCTGGCTGGCCAGCAGCCGTCCCGCACGGGCAGCAGCGCCACGGGCCTGGCCGCTTCGCCCCTGATGCAGCGCACGGCGCAAGATGTGGTGGCGCTGTCAAAAAATGGCCTGGACCTGTCGGCCAAGGGATTGTCGCAACGGACCGATGCGCTGGGCAACGCCACCGTCGACGTGGCGCAGGATTTCCTCTCCACCATGACGCGCCAGCTGTTCGGCGACGGCGCCACGGTCGCCTTCGATTCCGTCGACCTGCAGGCCGGTTCCAGCTTCAGCAGTGGCAGCGCCAGCGTCTCGGGCGCCAACGGCAGCAGCCACGCGGCCGCCTTCAGCCTCGATGAAAACGCGCACTTCATCGGCAAGGGCAAGATCACGACGGCCGATGGTCAGACCTTCGACTTCGAAGTGGAAGTGCAATATCAATCGAACATCAGCGCGGGCGTCCTTGAGCAAACGCAGAATGCCGCCGAGGAAGCAGGCTCCGCCGATGACGCACAGCTGCCGGCGAAAGAGTTGCCCGCCACGCACTTTGGCGGCAATCTGCACGACCTGTTCAAGCTGCTGGGCCAGCAATTGCAAAGCAATCTCTACCAGGGCACGTCCGATGGCGCCAGCGCCAGCGGCAAGGATGACGGCCTGGCAGGCAGCCTGAGCTTGCGCTTGCTCAAGCTGGTGCAGCCGGACCAAGTCGCTGAGACCGCCAAAGCCGACAGGAAAGCCGTGGATGCCACGCCGGAAGAGCAGGCGCGCGCCCGCGCGCTGGCACTCGCCTATGGCACGGACACGGCAAACAGCACGGCCAGCAACGTATAATGGAAGACGGCCTGCGCAGGCGACCATGCCGCGCGCCACCTTCTATCGATTGAATCCCATGTCCGACACTTCTTCACCTACCGTTCATCCGCAGATCCACTGGAGCGAAAACGGCGCCGAGCATTCGGCCCGCTGGCGCTCGGAAAGCGGCATGCCGTCGCCCAAGCGCGTCGTCATCGCCGATGACCGCACGACGGCCGACCAGGCTTACCGCCTGGCCTGCGAAGGCACGGCCATGCTTTGGCGCGGCGACTTCCAGAACGCGCGCCAGCTGCTGCAGGCGCTGGCGCGGCGCGCCGACCACAAGAACGACAAACCGAGCAAGAAGGCCAAGGCCGCCAAGCTGACGAAACCCGAACCGTCCGCCACGGAAGCCTTCCACTTGCACCGCCAGGCCCAGTCGCAGCGCGCCCGTACCCTGGCCATGCTGCTGCTGCCTTTCGACGCCGACTACACGATTCCGCTGCGCCGCGCGCCGGACGTGAAACTGGCGTGCAATGAAGCGTATGGCCGCGGCGAAGAACCGTTTATCGCCTCGCTGCGTGAATTGCTGGGCCTGATCGGCGCGCACGAATGGCGCCGCACGGGCGTGGAACTGCCGGCCCTGGGCCAGCGCATCCACCCGCATTACGGCGTTTTCGCGCCGATCCGCGGCGAATACGTGGGCCTGCTGGCGGAAGCGCCGCTGCCTGCGCGCGCCAAGCTGGCCTTCGATATCGGCACCGGCACGGGCGTGCTGGCCGCCGTGCTGGCGCAGCGCGGCATTGAACGCATCGTCGCCACCGACCAGGACCCGCGCGCCCTGTCCTGCGCGCGCGAAAATCTGGCCCGCCTCGATTTGCTTGACAAGGTCGACGTGCTGCAAGCGGACCTGTTCCCCGCCGGCCGCGCGCCGCTCATCGTGTGCAATCCGCCCTGGCTGCCGGCGCGCCCAAGCTCGCCGATCGAATACGCCGTCTACGATCCGGACAGCCGCATGCTGCGCGGTTTCCTCGCCGGCCTGGCCGGGCACCTGGAAGCAAACGGCGAAGGCTGGCTGATTTTATCGGACCTGGCCGAGCACCTGGGCCTGCGCCCGCGCGCGCAATTGCTGGAGTGGATAGAACAGGCGGGCTTGAAAGTCATCGACCGCCTGGACGTGAAACCCACGCACCCGCGCGCGCAGGACGCCACCGACAGCCTGCACGCGGCCCGCTCGAAGGAAATCACCTCGCTGTGGCGCCTGGCGGCAGCGTAATCCAGGGTTTGAAACCCGGCCATTGCGCATTGCAGCAAACCCCGCTATAATTCGCCTGCGGGGTGGAGCAGTCTGGCAGCTCGTCGGGCTCATAACCCGAAGGTCACAGGTTCAAATCCTGTCCCCGCAACCAATATATGAAAGCCGCTGATTCTTGCAAAGGGATCAGCGGCTTTTTCATTCTCGCCCATTGTACAATCATGTTAAATTGAAACTTTAAATGTACAAGGGCCACGCCTTGAAAGCCTGCCGCACTGTCACCCTGCTTGCCGTCCTGTGCTTTTCCGCCACGGCACAAGCCCAATCCCAAGCGCAGCGGGATACCGAATATCTGCAAGAGTTCGTCGTTCCTTTGGCCAAGCTACAACTTGAAAAGCAAGGCCATTTCCTCCCGCTCGGCGCGGCCCTGAAGCAGGCCGACAAATTCGTCCTCATGCCCGCAAGCACAGCTGCGATGTCGCTACTGCCGGCCGACATCATCAAGCTGATACAGGAAGCCCTGGTGCAAGGCGCCGTCGACGGCGAATACAAGACAACCGCCCTCGTGTATGACGCCACCGTCCCCCTGCCCTCGTCCGGCAAACAATCAGATGCAATAGCCGTAGCGCTCGACCATCGCGATGGCTATTCAATCATCACCTTTCTGCCATACGAACTGCGCGGCAAGAAAGTCCATATGGGCACGCCGTTTACACGCCAGGGAACGGCCACGGTTTTCAAGCAACAGTAAGCGATGCGGCAGGCCTGACAAAGATCATTCCCGCAATGCAGCAAACTCGTATATAATTCGCCTGCGGGGTGGAGCAGTCTGGCAGCTCGTCGGGCTCATAACCCGAAGGTCACAGGTTCAAATCCTGTCCCCGCAACCAATACATAAAAACCGCTGACTCCCGCAAGGGATGCAGCGGTTTTTTCATTCATGCCTGCCGCCTGCCCTGTCCCGCCTTTACGCGGTGACGCTGGCCCTGATCTGCCTGGCCGCCGCGTGCAGGCTGGCCGCCACTCGTTCCAGCTTGTCGGCTCCCGCCGTTTCGGCCAGGGCGGCAAACGCGCTGATATGAAACGTGGCCACCATCGCCGGCGACACTTCGAGCTCCAGCGCCGTCTTGCTCAGTTCCGTCGACGCCTCGAGGTAAGGCTCGCTGCCCGCCTCGAAAGCCTGCTTCGTTTCCAGCAACTCCTGGCCGCCCTCCGCCTTGGCCAGGCAAGCATCGACCTTTTGCTGGAAGGCCGGCAAGGTATCGCGCACGGGGCCAGCATCCGGCGCCGCTTCCGGTTCCGGCTCCGCGGGTGCAGGCGCCGCTGCGGCCGGCTTGTCCGCCGCCGGCATGTCGCGCAAAGTCAGCCAGCGCTCGACGGCGAGGAAATCGGCGAACGGCTCGGCCACCTTCGGATTCATCAGCCAGACCTCGCCCGTGCGCCAGTCGATCCTGGCGCCGCGCTCGTTTCTCGCCAACAAAATATCCTTGCCGCCATCGGCATTCGACACCCGGCCGATGTCGAGCCAGTTCATCAACTCCGCCTGGCGCGACATCGCGTTGACCCGGTGAAAGTAGGCCAACCATAAGAATCTGGCGACCAGGAGAACCAGGGCACCGCCAACCATCCACATCATTTTTCGCTCCGCTCCGCACCACATCGACAGCCCGCATTTTCTCACATGAAAGCTTGCGCCAAGGAAACTTTTACATCTGCCGTGCGGCAGCGCAAATCCGCCGCCGCGCGCGGTCCGGACACGCAGTCGCATTTCAGCAACGCCGCGTTTTGCTGATTGCCGGGTGCGCGCCGCTACGCTATTATGAGAACAATTCTCATTTAGATTAAACCAGACTGTACGCATGCTGTCCGCCCCTTCCCCGCCATCCGATTTCCAGGCCCTGTATGCCGAGCACCACTCCTGGCTGCTGCACTGGCTGAAACGCCGCCTGCACGATGCGGGGCTGGCGGGCGACCTGGCGCAGGATACCTTCATCAAGATCTTCGTTGCGCGCAGCAGTGCCGGGATCGCGCAGCCGCGCCCTTTCCTGGCCACCATCGCCAAGCGCCTGCTGGCCAATCACTGCCGGCGCGAAGAGCTCGAACGGGCCTACCTCGACGCACTGCTACACCAGCCGCAAGCCTGCACGCCTTCGCCGGAAGCGATGTCCATCCTGCTCGAATCGCTGCAACGGGTCGACCGCGCGCTGGACCAGCTCTCCGCCAAGGCCAAGGCCGCCTTCCTGCTGGCCCACCTGGACGGCATGACCTATGCCGAGATCGCCGCCGAACTGGGCACCACCACGCATTCCGTCAAAAAATACCTGAGCAAGGCCAATCTGCTGTGCTTTTTTGCCGTGCCCGATTTTGCCGCGTCCTGACATGCGCGGCGCCACCGTCTACGCACAGGGCCAGCCCATCGACCTGGCGATCGCCATGCAGGCGGCCGAATGGCTGGCCACCCTGATGAGCGGCGCAACCACGCCGGCGGAAAAAACGGCCTGGCAGCAGTGGCGCCAGGCGCATCCCGACCATGAGCGGGCGTGGAAACACATCGAAAGCGTCAGCGGCGGCTTGCGCGAACTCGATGCGCAGGCCAGCCGCAAGGCGCTGACACAGCGCTCCCGCCTCGCCTCGCCGATCTCGCGCCGCAACAGCCTGCAGTTGCTGGCGTGGGTATCGGCCATCGGCCTTACGGGCTGGTTCGGCGCACGCTCGGAATATGCACCCGACATGGCCCGCGCCGCGCTGGCCGACCTGTCCACGGGCGTGGGTGAGCGCCGCGAGCTGACCCTGCCCGACGGCAGCCGTTTGCACCTGAACAGCGGCAGCGCCGTGAATATCCGCTTTAGCGGCACGCAGCGCCTGCTGCAATTGGTGCAGGGCGAAGTCTTCATCGCCACCGCCCGCGAAACAGGCATGCCCTACCGCCCCTTCCTCGTCGAAACCGCGCATGGCCAGGCGCAGGCGCTGGGCACGCGCTACTCGGTGCGCCAGGCCGGCGGCAGCACTCTCGTGTCTGTCGAGGAAGGCGCCGTCCGGCTGATGCCGCGCCATGGCGATGGCAATCTGCTCATCCGTGCAGGCCAGGGCGGCGGCATGACGGCGCGGCAGCTCTTGCCCGCGCACGCCGTCTCGCCCGACATCTGGGCCTGGCGCCAGGGCTTGCTGCTGGCCGACGCCATGCCGCTGCGCGACTTCCTGCATGAACTGAGCCGCTACCGCCATGGCTTGCTGGGCTGCGACGATGCCGTCGCCGGCCTGCGCATTTCCGGCGTCTTCCCGCTGGCCGACCTGGACGCCGTGCTGCTGTCGCTGCCCGACTCCCTGCCCGTCGATATCCGCCTGCGCACGCGCTACTGGGTGCAGGTCGAGGCGCGCCAGCAGCGTTGAACATTTATTTAGACGCCAACGAAAAAAAAGGTAGCCGCTTTCGATTCTCGCGTGACCTGTGTAGGCAACGTTCTTTTTGACGACTACACCACAAGGTAACCATGTCTCCTGCCATTCATTCCAAGCCGCGCATCAAGCGCATGGCGTATGCCATCCAACTCGTCTTCATCGGTTCGGCCCTGCTGCTGAACGCCCGGGCGCCCGCCATGGCGCAGGAAAGCGCGGCAGCGCCAGCGGCCAGCCAGAACATCCAGGATTTCCAGGTGCCGGCCGGCGACCTGGCGGCGGCGCTGCGCCAGGTCGCCAGCCAGTCCAGGGTCATCCTCAGTTTTACGCCGGAACAGACGCGCGGCAAGACATCCGCAGGCTTGAGCGGCCGCCACGACGTGCTGGCCGCCCTGAACGGCGTGCTGCGCGGCACGGGCCTGAAGGCCGAGCGCAGCGCCAACGGCAGCTTTGTCCTGCGTCCGGCCGATGCCGCGGCGGGCGGCGAAGCGCTGTCGATGATGCCGGAAGTGTCAGTCAAGGCGCAGCAGGATGCCACCGAAGGCTCGGGCGCGTATGTCTCCACCCTATCGATCGCCACGGCCACGCCACTGGGCCTGTCGATCCGGGAAACGCCGCAGTCGGTCAGCGTCATCACGCAGCAGCGCATGCAGGACCAGGGCCTGAACACCATCGCGCAAGTGATGGCGCAAACGCCGGGCATCACCCTGTTCTCGCTGGGCAGCGAACGCTCCGGCTTTACTTCGCGCGGCTATGCGATCACCAATTACCAGCTCGATGGCGTCAGCACGCATTCGGAAAACCTGGGCCTCAATGCGATACCGTCGCAAAGCCTGGCCGACATGGCGCTGTACGACCGCATCGAAGTATTGCGCGGCGCCTCGGGCCTGATGACGGGCGCGGGCGACGCCTCGGGCGCCATCAACATGGTGCGCAAGAAGCCAACGGCGCAGTTCCAGGCGTCCGTCGAGGGCGAGCTGGGTTCCTACGATGAACGGCGCGCCATGGCCGACATCGCGGGTCCGCTGAACGAGGCGCGCACCGTGCGCGGCCGCCTGGTGACGCTGTACGAGGAAGGCGACGGTATCATCGACGGCTACAGCCGCGACAAGAAAGTGGTGTATGGCGTGATCGAAGCGGACCTGTCCGCCGATACGAAGCTGACAGCCGGCATCACGCACCAGCGCAAGCGCTCGAACGGATCCTTGTCCTACCTGGGCTTTCCCCTGTTCTACAGCAATGGCGCGATGACCAAGCTGCCCCGCTCCTTCAGCCCGGCGGCCAAGTCGAATCGCTTCGGCACCAATTCGACCGACCTCTTCGCCACCCTGGAACACGCGCTGGCAAACGACTGGAAGCTGAAAATCTCGGCCAACCGCGTGCAGTCTTCGCAGGAAGAGCGCTCCGTGTTCATGAACGTGAGTACCGCCTTTGCCGACCAGGCCACGGGCGATGGCCTGCGCATGAGCGCCGACTACCGCGACTACCAGTTGCAGGTCAACAGCGTGGACGTCAATGTGCGCGGACCGTTCAACGCGTTCGGCCGCCAGCACGAACTGGTGCTGGGCATGGACTACAACGAATTCCAAAGCACGACGGATGGCCGCCGCGACAAGGACATCCAGGGCGCTCCCGTCAACCTGTACCGCTGGAATCGCATGGCAACGCCCGTGTTTGGCAATACCTTCGTCACCTATGACAGCACGCGCCGCCAGGCCAGCGCCTACGCAGCCAGCCGCCTCAGCCTCTCCGAGCGCCTGAAACTGATCGCCGGCGCAAAAGTACTGCGCTACAGCGAAAATTACATCTCGGACGCGCCTGAGGCGCAATTTTTCAGCGCATCCCCGGCATCGGACAGCAGCGTCTTCACGCCATACGGCGGCCTGGTATACGACATCGACGCCACGCACAGCGCCTACGCCAGCTACTCCACCATCTACCAGCCGCAAGCCTCGCAAGACCGCTACGGCAAGCTGCTGGCGCCGCGCGAAGGCAAGACCTATGAAGCGGGTGTCAAGAGCGGCTGGTTCGATGGCCGCCTGAACACGTCCGCCGCGCTGTATCTGATCCGCCAGAAAAACCTGGCTGAAACGGACCCGGGCCACACCCTGCCCGGCTCCAACGATCCGGCGTTCCGCACCATCAAGGGCGCAGATACCAAGGGCATCGACCTGGAAGCGACGGGCGCCCTCACGCCAAACTGGAATGTGGCCGCGTCCTGGTCGTACAGCCAGACGGAAAATGCGGAGGGCAAGGCGATCCAGACCACCTTCCCGCGCCACCTGGTGAAACTGTGGACCACGTACCGCCTGCCCGGCGAGCTAAATCGCCTGACCATCGGCGGCGGCATGAACTGGCAAAGCCGCGTGTATTCCGACATCGACGCGTGGCAGATCAACAGTACCCTGCACTGGGAACAGAAGGCGTACTCGGTGGCCAGCCTGATGGCGCGCTACGACGTCAGCGACAAGCTCTCTGCCACCGTGAACGTGGCCAACCTGTTCGACAAGCAGTACACGGCTTCCGTGTCGGACTGGTGGTACTCGGGCATGTATGGCCCGGCGCGCAAGGTGTCGCTGAAGGTGCGTTATCAGTTCTAAGAGCGGCTGAATAGTTCACAGGGGCGCGGAGCCGGTGATACAATTTTCCCGCTTCACGGGCGTTGCCGGCGATTGCCGCCAACGCCCGTGCCCATAGAGACACCCAAGGAGAATGTGTGAAGGACCTCGCCCCCGCCCTGCCAGCCGATCCGGCCGACCAACCCGCCAATCCCTCGCGCCGGCGCATTTTCCAGGCCGCTTCCGCAGTCGGCCTGGCCGCCAGCATGCCGGCATTGGCCGACGCCGCGCCAGCCAGGAAGACCATCGCCAAAGGCTCGCTCGACGCGAAACTCAAGGCGCACGTCAAGAACGTGGTCGTGATCTACCTGGAAAATCGCAGCTTCAACAACCTGTTCGCCAACTTCCCCGGCACCAGCGCCCCCCTGTCCGCCGTCACGGCCGAACAGGCGCAGCAGCTGGACCGCGACGGCAAGCCGCTGGCTACCCTGCCGAAAATCTGGGGCGGCCTGGTGCCGAACCAGCAAAATATCGGCGGCATCGATTACCTGATCAAGGAAGACCAGATTTCCGGCCTGCCGAACGCACCCTACAAATTGAGCGATGCGGCCGGCAAGCCCCTGCCCGAGAGCATCATCACGCGCGACCTCGTGCACCGCTTCTATAACAACCAGATGCAGATCAACGGCGGCAAGAACGACGGCTTTGCCGCATGGGCCGACAGCGGCGGCCTGGTGATGGGCCATTACGGCGAAACGTCGAAAAACCTGAACCTGTGGCAGATCGCCGAACAGTACACACTGTGCGACAATTTCTTCATGGCGGCCTTCGGCGGCTCCTACATGAACCACCAGTTCCTCGTCACGGGCCGGGCCAACGAATACTTCAACGCGGCCGAGACGGCGGCAAAGAAAAAGATCGCCGTGCTGTCCGACGGCCCGCAAGGCGTGCGCCTGGCGATCTCGCCCGACTGCCCCGCCTCCGCGCTCGACGGCAAGCCGAAATACGTCAA
Organism: Janthinobacterium sp. MP5059B; assembly: GCF_001758645.1. Taxonomy (NCBI): domain Bacteria; kingdom Pseudomonadati; phylum Pseudomonadota; class Betaproteobacteria; order Burkholderiales; family Oxalobacteraceae; genus Janthinobacterium; species Janthinobacterium sp. MP5059B. The sequence goes on from NZ_LRHX01000011.1 coordinate 84,646, forward strand.
TGACGGCGCCCTCACGCCGGACGGCTATGCCGTCAACACCATGGCACCGCCATACCAGCCCAGCTATATCCGCCCCGCCTTCGACGGCGACCCGCTGCACGCCGATCCGGCCGACGCGAATACCCTGCCGCCGCAAACCTACGACACCATCGGCGACCTGCTGTCGCGCAAGGGCGTCAGCTGGGCCTGGTATGGCGGCGGCTGGCAAGCGGCGCTCGACCACAAGGGCGGCGGCAGCAAGCCGAATTTCCAGTTCCACCACCAGCCGCTGAACTACTTCAAGCAGTTCGCACCCGGCACCGCCGCGCGCGCCGAACACCTGCGCGACGGCGGCACGGGCGACAGCCCGATTTCGAACAAATTCCTCGCCGCCGCCGTGGCGGGCAAGCTGCCGGCCGTGACCTTCTACAAGCCGCAGGGCAACCTGAACCTGCACGCGGGCTATTCGGACATCGAGTCGGGCGACCAGCACGTGGCCAACGTCATCCAGCATCTGAAGGAGTCGCCGCAGTGGAAAGACATGATCGTGGTGATCACGTTCGATGAAAACGGCGGCTGGTGGGACCACGTGGCGCCGCCGAAAGGCGACCGCTGGGGTCCTGGCACGCGCATTCCCGCCATCGTCGTTTCGCCATACGCGAAAAAAGGCGCCGTCGACCACAGTTTCTACGACACCACGTCGATCCTGCGCCTGATCACGCGCCTGCACGACTTGCCGCTGCTCGAAGGCCTGAAAGTGCGCAATGACGCCTTTGCGTCACGCGGCGCGCTGCCGCCGGGCGACTTGACGGGCGCCCTGAGCTTTCGCTGACACAACAACAGCGCATCCCACAATGCGGCACGCCTGTGATACACTGCGTGCCGCACTTTAATCCGCAGGTCTGCTTTTCCTGCCGATGATATTCACAATGAGCCCGACTCCTGTAGCCGGGCTTTTGTTTTGTGGATGAAGTTAAAGCGTATGGACATAGGCGGACAGCATGCTGCCCGCCCCTTGGCCTTCGCAGGCCAGGGACAGAGGTTATCAAATGAGAGATAAAAAAGACAACGCCACCATCGACTTGCCCGGTTTCGGCCCGCCGCCAGCGCACGATGCGCCAGAGCCGGCGCCGGAGCCACAGCGCCGCGCGCGCCCGCGCAAACTGGCGCTGAAGCAAGTGCAGCTCGAATTGCTGGAGCCGACCGACGCCACGGGCCTGCCCGTGTGGACGCGCGACGCCGGCCTGGATCTCACCGGCTTGCCCATCTGGGCGCCCGACAATTAATACCACACGCGGGCGGCCGTTTGCCGCCAGCTTCCACACCACCATCCGCACAAGGGCGTAGAACGCCTGTAGACTGTGCCCATCCACCCGCTTTTTACCGGCTCCGCCCCTATGAACACCACCACTGACACCACCACTTCCTTTGCCAGCCTGCCGCTGACGCCCGCCTTCCTGGCCAACCTGGACTCGCTCGGCTACCACGAGATGACCACCATCCAGGCGCAAAGCCTGCCGGCGGTGCTCGACGGCCGCGACCTGATCGCCCAGGCCAAGACGGGCAGCGGCAAGACCGCCGCCTTCGGCATCGGCATCCTGCACAAGCTCAATCCGGCCTGGTTTGCCGTGCAGGGACTGGTGCTGTGCCCCACGCGCGAACTGGCCGACCAGGTGGCCAATGAGCTGCGCCGCCTGGCCCGCGCGGCTGGCAACATCAAGATCCTGACCCTGACGGGCGGCGCGCCGATGCGTCCGCAAATCGCTTCGCTGGAACACGGCGCCCATATCGTCGTCGGCACGCCGGGCCGCCTGCGCGACCATCTGGGCCGCGGCACCATCAACCTGAATCACGTGCAGACGCTGGTGCTCGATGAAGCGGACCGCATGACGGACATGGGCTTTTACGAGGAAATCGCCGGCATCGTCAGCGCCTGCCCGGCGCGCCGCCAGACCCTGCTGTTCTCGGCCACGTATCCGGAAGACATCCGCCGCGCCACGGCCTCGTTCCTCGTCAATCCGCTGGAAGTGACGGTCGAGGCGCAGCACGACAACGACAAGATCGAGCAGCGCTTCTATGAAATCGGCTTCGACGAGCGCAACAGCGCCGTCGGCAAGCTATTGAAACACTTCAAGCCGGAATCGACCCTGGCCTTCTGCAATACCAAGGTGCATTGCCGCGAACTGGCCGAGGAACTGCGCCAGCAAGGCTTTTCCGCGCTGGCCCTGTACGGCGAGCTGGAACAGCGCGAGCGCGATGAAATCCTGGTGCTGTTCGCCAACCGCAGCTGCTCCGTGCTGGTCGCCACCGACGTGGCCGCGCGCGGCCTCGATATTTCCGACCTGGGCGCCGTGATCAACGTCGACGTGTCGAAGGACACGGAAGTGCACATCCACCGCATCGGCCGCACTGGCCGCGGCAGCAAGAAGGGCCTGGCCCTGTCGCTGTGCGCGCCGAACGAGAAAAAATGGGTCAAGCTGATCGAGCAGTACCAGAACAGCGCCGCCGAATGGCACGACCTGAAGGAACTGGCGGAAGATGACGGGATGGAGGCGCTGCCGGCGCCGATGGTCACCCTGTGCATCATGGGCGGCAAGAAGGACAAGCTGCGTCCGGGCGACTTGCTGGGCGCGCTGACGGGCGACGCTGGCCTCACCAAAGAGCAGGTGGGCAAGATCAACGTGTTCGAGTTCATGACCTACGTGGCGCTGGACCGCAAGGTGGCAGAAGCGGCCTTCAAGCGCCTGAACGCGGGCAATACCCTGGGCCGCGACTTCGGCAACATCAAGGGCCGCAGCTTCAAGATGCGCTTTATCGAGGCGTAAGCTGCTGCAATGCACGCAGGGCCGCCATGGCCCTGCGTCCCGGATAGTCTTGCCACACGGGGTAGCGCCTGCGGTAGTAGCAGTTCCAGTAGCTGATGCTGCGCCGCTCCAGGGTGGCCACATATGCGGGGTTCTCCCGCAGGTAGCGCGCCAGCGCCTGCGCATTCCAGGCCGGCAGCGCCGCCCCGATTCTCTCGACGATCTCCAGCACGTATTCACCGCACAGGTGCACGACGAACGGCACCGTCCACGCCCGCTCCTGCAGCAACAGCTGCCTGACACACGCTTCGCGCAGATGGCCATCGTGGTGGCGCGTGCCCAGGCACAGGGCGATCACGCCCGCGTCGCCGGGCAGCTGCGTACAGGCCAGCAATCGCTGGCGCTCGTAATACGTGCGCGTCGGGATCAGCAAGGCCTCGCCATCCTGGCATACTGCAAATGGCGGGTGTGCCCGGCTACTCCCCAGCGCGGGCAATAGCCGCGCCACAGTGCCGGCCAGCGCCGCCGGAAAGGCATCCGCTTCAGCCATCGCTTCCCTCCCGGCACACCTTGCGCACGCCCAGCGCCGGCTTGTCCATCTTTTCAAAGATCACATTCGAATACCATGCGGCAGGATCGCCTTCGGTGGGCTTGCCCAACGAAATATAAAAACCGTCATGTGTGAACAGGGCCGTGGTTTCCTTGCCTGGCCTTGCGGTCTTCAAAAAGGCCGGCCAGGCCGCCTTGTCGACAGGCGCAAACCGCGCGGCCAGCAGCGCCAGCAAACGCGCATGCGAGGCCGGTGCATACGGGAACAGATACAGGTACTCGATCAGTTCGCCGCCGTCCGCCAGGCGCGTGACGGCGGATGTCGCCGCATCCACTTCACCGCCAAAACTGCACAGCACTCCGCCGCTGTAGGCGAAATCGATGACGGTCGCCGGCGCACACGCCTGCCGTTCGCGGTCCACAGCGGCGGGCGGCAGCGCGCGCACCTGCGCCAGCAGCGCCTCGCTCGATGTAGCCAGCGCGGGAAAACCGGGGCAGGCGCTGGCCGCCTGGACGGAGTTCGACAAGGCAAGGCAAAAACTCAATAGCAGCAAACGACGCTTCACGGCATCTCCAGTTTCATCAGGCGGCCATTATGCAGGACATCTTCACAAAGGCCGCGCCTGTTGCCCTTGCGGCGTATCGTCGATGCCATAACCGACCGCGCGCGCCAGGTCGCGCAAGCGGTCCGCCTCGGCCCACTGGCGCTGCGCGCGGGCGATAGCCCGTTCCGCCATCCACGCCTGCACCTGCTGCGGCACTGCCACCTGCGCCGGCTGCCAGGCCAGCAGATCGAGCCCCAGGGCCGCATCGAAGCGGGCCATGGTGGCCTTTTTCACGGCGTCCGGCAGCCCGCTTTTCAGCAGCTCCCAGGCCACGGCCAGCGCGCGCGGGTAGTTCAGGTCATCGTTGACGCAGCTCATGAAACGCTCATGCCATACGGGATCGGCCTGTCCCTGCGCCGCGCCCAGCGCATGCACGGCAGAGCGCAAGCGCGCCAGGCCGCTGGCGGCGGCACGCAGCGCATCGTCCGTGAAATTGAGGCTGCTGCGGTAGTGGGCGCCCAGGCACAGGTAGCGGTAGGCCAGCGGATCGACGCCCTGCTCCACCAGGCCTTGCAAACGCAAGAAGTCGCCCGAGGATTTCGACATCTTCGCATCCTGGGTCTTGAGGAACGCGCCATGCAGCCAGAAATTGGCCAGGCGCGTGCCGTGGCGCGCTTCCGTTTGCGCGATCTCGTTGCTGTGATGGACGGCCACGTGGTCTTCACCGCCGCAATGGATGTCGAAATACGCGCCCAGGTGTTTTTCCGCCATCGCCGAGCACTCGATATGCCAGCCAGGGAAACCCAGGCCCCAGGGGCTGTCCCACTCCATTTGCCGCTGGCCCGGCACGCCGCTGAACTTCCACAGCGCGAAATCGCAGATCTCGCGCTTCTCGCCCAGCTCCACCCTCTTCCCCGCCTGCAGGCCGTCGCGGTTCAGGCGCGCCAGTTTTCCATAGCTGTCCTGGCGCGTCGTGTCAAAATAAATGCCGTCGTCCGTGCGGTAGGTATAGCCCTTCGCTCCCAGGTCGAGGATGAATGCGATCTGCTCCGCGATGTGATCCGTGGCGCGGCACCAGACGGTGGGCGGCAGGATATTCAGCGCGCGCAGATCGCCCTCGAACGCGTGTGTGAATTCGGCGGCGATATCCCAGGCCGACTTGCCGCTACGGGCGCTGCGCGCCTCGATCTTGTCGTCGCCGCTGTCCGCATCCGACGTCAGATGGCCCACGTCCGTGATGTTCATCACGTGGCGCACCTGCAAGCCGTTAAATTCAAGCGCCCGGCGCAAGCCGTCGACGAACAGATAGGTGCGCAGGTTGCCGATGTGCGCGTAATCGTAGACGGTGGGGCCGCACGCGTACATACCGGCATGGCCAGGGACGATGGTCTCGAAGGGCCGCAGGCTGCGGCTATACGTGTCGTACAAATGAAGTGTCATGCGGGACTTTCATGCGCGTTGCGGAAAAAGAAAATGGCCACAGGTTTTTCAACACTGTGGCCATCGGAATGAGGAGTAAAAAGTTTAACGGCGCCGGGCCGCATCCTCGCGAAGCCAGGTACACGGACACAGCGCAGCGGCGGCGCGGTATGCAAGGACTGGATGGAGGATGGAAGAGTTCATGAAGAGAATATCGCATGCGCGCGGGCGGGCCGTCAAGCCCTCCCGCGACGCTGGCCTACTTTTTCGCCTGCTCGATATGCGGCAGCAGCACCGTTAATATGCCCAGCAGCGGCAGGTAGGAGCAGATTTTATACACATAGGCGATGCCCGACACGTCGGCCAGGTGGCCCATTGCCGCGGCCGCGATGCCCGACACGCCAAACATCAGGCCAAAGAAGATCCCCGCGATCATGCCCACCTTGCCCGGCACCAGTTCCTGCGCGAAGACAACGATGGCGGAAAACGCGGATGAAATCACGAAACCGATGATCACCGTTAATACAGCCGTCCAGAACAGGTCGACATATGGCAGCAGCAGGGTAAATGGCGCGGCGCCCAGGATGGAAATCCAGATCACGCGCTTGCGGCCGATGCGGTCGCCGATGGGGCCGCCCATGAAGGTGCCGGCCGCCACGGCGGCGAGGAACAGGAACAGGTACAGCTGGGCATCGCCGAGCGACAGGTGGAACTTGTCGATCAGGTAAAAGGTGTAGTAGCTCGACAGGCTGGCCATGTAGATGTATTTGGAAAACACCAGCAGGGCCAGCACGCCCAGCGCACCCATCACCTTGTTGCGCGACAAGTTAGGTCCATGGCCGCCCGCCTTCGGCTTGAAGCTGGCCAGGTGGCCACTATACCAGTGGCTGACCTTGTACAACACGCCGATGGCCAGCACGGCGAGCAGGCTGAACCAGGCGACATTTCCGTGGCCACGGTTCACGATGACGGCCGCCGCCAGCAGCGGGCCCAGGGCGGAGCCGACGTTGCCGCCCACCTGGAACAGCGACTGGGCAAAGCCGTAGCGTCCGCCCGACGCCATGCGGGCCACGCGCGACGCTTCCGGGTGGAAGGTCGACGAGCCGACGCCGATCAGGCCCGAGGCGATCAGCAGGGTCGGGAAAGTCGAGACGATGGACAGCATCAGCACGCCCGCCAGGGTAAAGCACATGCCAACGGGCAACAAGAATGGTAGCGGACGGCGGTCCGTGTACAAGCCGATCCAGGGTTGCAGCAACGATGCCGTGCACTGGAACGTCAAGGTTATAAGGCCGACCTGGGTAAAACTGAGTGAAAACTCGGCTTTCAGCATCGGATAAATCGACGGCAATAATGCCTGGATCAAGTCATTGAGCAAATGCACGAAGGCGACGGCGCCCAGGATGTGCATGGCCAGACCGGATTGTTGTTGGGAACTGTGAAGCGAGGGAGCCGCCGGCACGGGCTTGGCCAGTGCTGGGGCAGGTGTGGTTGTGTGCATGTGTCATCCGCAATAATCGGGCACGGCAGGCGGCCCGGCAAAGAAGCCAGTATAGTATGGTCACTGAACTGACAACTTCCAATAATCGTCGCCCAAGTGACAACTAAGTGACAATCAGGTGACAATCCAACGACCCACATGTACACCAACCACCCCGCCCAGACCCACCCCGATGGCGTGCCGTTCAGCCGCAGCACCAGCTCGCACGATTACCAGCACGTGCCGCGCCCCGTGACGGCCATGTCCAGGCAATACGTGGCGGGCGACTACACGGCGCCGCACAGCCATGTGCGGGCGCAGCTGCTGTATGCGACGGAAGGCGTGATGCGCGTCTCCACCGGACACGGCGTGTGGATCCTGCCGCCGCGGCGCGCCCTGCTGATCCCCGTGGGCGTCGTGCATGAAGTTCACATCTTGAGCGAACTGAGCATGCGCACCGTGTACATCGATGCGCAGGTAGCGGCCCAATATGGCGCCGATTGCAAGGTACTGGAAGTGAGCCGGCTGTTGCGCGAGCTGATCCTGGCCTTGCTGGCCGAACCGATCGAATATGCGCTGGCGGGACGCGGTGACTGGCTAGCGCATTTGATCCTGTCGGAATTGGCGGGGGCCGATACCGTCCCCCTTGCCATCCCCTGGCCGCGCGACCGCCGCCTGGTGGCCGTCTGCTCGGCCATCATGAGCGCGCCCGGCAGCCGGCGCAGCATCGAGGACTGGGCGCAGGACGCGGGCGCCAGCGCGCGCACCCTGATCCGTTTATTCCCCAAGGAAACGGGCTTGCATTACCGCCAATGGCTGCAGCAAGTCCACCTGGCCGAGGCCTTCTGCCGCCTGGACCGGGGTGAAGGCGTGGCGGCCATCGCCTATGCGCTGGGCTACGCCAGCCCCAGCGCCTTCAGCGCCATGTTCCGCCGCATCCTGGGCCGCACGCCGCAACATTACCTGAGCGAGTGGCGCGGCGCGTAGGTCGGCTTAGCGTGGCAAGGCCGCGCGCAAGCCGACAAGCTGCGCTGCCGGCATTGTCGGCTTACGCCCTGCGGGCTAAGCCGACCTACTCTTTTTCGCCCGCAATCAAGCGGTAGGCCAGCGCGCCCAGCAAGGCGCCGATAATCGGTGCCAGCCAGAACAGCCACAGCTGGCTGATCGCCCAATCGCCCACGTACAGGGCCACGCCCGTGCTGCGGGCCGGATTGACGGAGGTATTGGTGACGGGAATGCTGATCAGGTGGATCAGGGTCAGCGCCAGGCCGATCGGCAGCGGAGCGAAGCCGGCCGGCGCGCGCTTGTCGGTGGCGCCCAGGATGACGATCAGGAAGAACATCGTCAGCACGATTTCAATGACCAGCGCCGACAGCATCGAATAGCCGCCCGGCGAATGGGCGCCAAAGCCGTTCGAGGCAAAGCCCTTGCTGACATCGAAACCGGCCTGGCCGCTGGCGATCACGTACAGCACGCCGCCGGCCACGATGGCGCCCAGCACTTGCGCAATGATGTATGGCAACAGTTGATTGGCGGGGAAGCGGCCGCCGGCCCACAGGCCGATCGAGACGGCAGGATTCAGGTGGCAGCCCGAGATGTGGCCGATGGCGTAAGCCATGGTCAGCACCGTCAGGCCAAAGGCCAGCGCTACGCCGGCAAAGCCGATGCCAAGGCCGGGAAAGGCAGCGGCCAGCACGGCGCTGCCGCAACCGCCCAGGACCAACCAGAACGTGCCGAGAAATTCGGCGCCATATTGTTTCATGATGTATTCCTTTAAAGTGACGAGAAAACGTGCCAGGGACGACCAATCGGACCGCTCACCACCTTTGCCCCGCCAGGTAGCGACGGCAAAGCACAGCACCAGCAACGCACCGCTGCGTAAGCTGCAGAGCGCGCATAATGACATGATGTCATTATCAATGCAACATTATTGCGTACAATAATGTTAATAGCTCTCTTGACACCTAAAGGTTGTTTTGATAATTCTCACGCCGCAGGACGACGCATATACTTGTGTGGCGCCTCCAGCGGCGCAAAACCAAAGCTTGCATACAAGCCGTGCGCGTCATCGGTCCCCAGCATCCAGGCGACATCGCGCACACGCGCATCGCCGAGCGCGGCGGCCACGATCTGCTTGCCATAGCCGCGCCCCTGGTATGGCGGCAGCACAAACACGTCGCGCAGGTAGGCAAAATCCGTGTAATCGGTGATGACCCTGGCGAACGCCACTTGCTGGCCATCCACATAGCCGCCGAAACACAGCGCGTTGGCGATGCCCTTGCGCACCGTTTCGATCGCCACGCCGCGCTTCCAGTACGATTGCTCGCTCAGGTAGCGGTGGATCATGTCCACGTCCAGCTCGCCGCGTTCGCTGGAAATGCGCAGTGGCGCGTGCATCAGTTCTTGAACAACAGGTCGGCTTCGGCGATGCTGGGTTCGCCGAAGTAAACGGTGCGCAGGCCGCCCTTGCCATCGCTGCCCATATACACGCCCGTCATGCTGCGCTCGGCCGGGTCGTACAGGATGGAGTAGCGGTGGCCGCAATTGTGCGGTTCGCAGACACTGCTCAGCAGGCGCGCCTTGCCGTCGATCTCGACGGGCTTGAGCGGGCTGGCCACGCCATCCGGCACCCAGCGCTGCCGCTTCAGGCCAGCTTTTTTCAAGCCCACATTGAAGGCCTTGCGAAACGCGTAGTCCGCCTTGTAGACGTCCGGGAAGTACGGGCAGGTGTGGCCGCCGTCGCAGCTTTGCGCCTGCTCGATCAGCGACAGCCTAGGCGTACGCGCGTGCGCCGGCAGCGTGGCCAGCGCCACGGCGGCACCGAGGAACAGGGGGAACAGCAAACGTGCTGACATGCAATCTCCTAAAAGCATCATGTAATGCCGGCAGCATAGCAGAATGGCATGCTTGCGCACCGCCTCAGGGAGAACAGCGGATACCGACGACCCCGTTGACCTTGCCTTCCGGCCAGCCCGTCTCGCGCCAGCGGTACACGCCGGGCGCGACGATGATCAATTGCCATTCCACCAGCTTGCCAGCGGCATTGAGGCGGGTTTCATTGTCATAGCGTAAAGTCAGGCTGTGCTCCGTTTCCGCCACCACCGTCGCGGCAAAGCGGTTGGTTTCACCCAGCTTGCTTTTCCACGTACGGTCGTTGAAGATCGCCAGCCGCTGATGATCGTCAGACAGCTGCATGCGCGTAAAGTGCCGCGCTTCTTCGCAAACACTGTTCGTATTGACGCTGTCGGACCAGCTGCCAGACAATTGCGCGGCGTCAAAAGGAGTCGGGGTGGCGGTCACGGCCGCACTCAGCAGCAAGGTTGCAAGCATAGTTTATCGAAAGAAAACGAAAAGAAAATTCATGGCTGGCGCAGCGCCAGGGTGATGCTCGACGGCAGCGCGGGCGTGCGCCGGTGCAAAGTCGCCTGCTCATACGCATAGGCCATCGCAATGAGCTGCATGTCGCCGTGGGCCGGACCGATGAAGGACAAGCCGACCGGCGAGCCCCCGGCCACGCCGGCCGGCACCGTGATATGCGGCAAGGCCGCCGGCGCCTGCGATACGCCATGGCAGGTAGGCCCCACCAGCGCATCGAGCCCATGCGAGCCCAGCAATGCTTCGATGCCGCCAGTCCCGGGCGCGGGCGGCATCTCGATCAGTTCCGCGCCCTGGTCGCGCAGTACCAGCAGCGCCTGCCCGATCACGGCATCGGTCCCCGCGCACAGGCCGAACAGGCTGCGCGCCACGCCGATGCGGCGCCCATGCAAGCCGGCCGCATCGAGCACCACGCCATCGGCCAGGCGCTCGCCCCTCAGGGCGGCGAACAGCCAGGCCGCCTCGCGCACGCTGGGAGCCATCGGCCCGGCCATGGCTGGCTCGCCGCCCTGCCCGCCAGCGGCCCTGCCCGTGGGCTTGATGGCGACCAGGCCGCAGTCTGAAGCAGGCGCGACGATGGAGCCGTCCGCAGCGCTGTCGACGGCCAGGATGGTCAGCCCGGCCCAGCTGGCAGTGGCATGCGGCACGCTGACGGCAGCCCACTGGCGCAAATTGCTTTTGCCGATGATGACGGCGCCGGCCGCGCGCAAGCGCGCCGCCACAAAGGAATCGCAGCTGGCCTGCGTGGCTTGGGGGGCTTGCGTGCGCGTCTTCATGCGGTCGCCCGTGGCGATATTGTCGCGCAAGACGACGGGAATGCCATGCAAGGGGCCGCGCACCTTGTGCACCTGCCGCTCGCGGTCCATTTCCAGGGCAATTTTCAACGCATCGGGATTGATTTCAATGCCGGGATAGGTGCGCGCGCCGATGCTGCACAGGGAGCGGATGCGCCCCAGGTACTGCGACGTCAGGGCATGGGAGCTGAGTTTGCCTGCCTGCATCATTTGCTGTTGCGGCAAGACGCCGGCATCGAGCAGATGGGCCATGGGGCTGGCGGGCGCCGAGGCACGGGCCAGCACGGGACGCGCCACGCCCCGGGACGCGCCACTGCGTAACATCTGACTGCGCTGCATGCTATCTCCAGGAAACTTCAATGTTTCTACCGCAATAATGTTCTAGCCATAGCATAGCAGTCCCTGCAACACAATTGTTGTTGAAGGGAATTATTTTTTAAGCAAAAAAAACGCTGCCCGAAGGCAGCGTTTCTTGATCATCCAGCACTGGAGCAAGCCAGGCCGGCATATGCCGGGCCATGCGAGCGGCGCAGTGCAACGATCTATCAGTTGCGTACGACACGCTTGTATTCGTTGGTACGGGTGTCGATTTCGATAACGTCGTCCTGTGCCACGAACAGCGGCACTTGCACGGTGTGGCGGTGCGCGTCGATAGCGTTTTCGATCTTGGCTTCTTTCAGGACGTTGCCCGACGTGTTGCCCTTGACCGCTGGCTCCGAGTACACCACTTGACGGGCGATGGTCGTCGGCAGTTCAACGGAGATCGCTTTGCCGTCGTAGAAAATGGCTTCGCATTCCATGCCATCTTTCAGGTAGTTCAGCGCTTCGCCCAGGTTTTCTTCTTCGATTTCGTACTGGTTGTACTCGGTGTCCATGAAAACGAACAGCGGGTCGGCGAAGTACGAATACGTCACTGGCTTTTTATCCAGAACAACAACGTCGAACTTGTCGTCGCCGCGGAACACGTTTTCCATCGGAGTGTTCGTCAGAAGATTTTTCATCTTCCATTTGTAGGTGAAGCCCGTGCGGCTCGAACCGTTGACATCAGAACGCAACACGATCATTGGCTTGCTGTCGACCATGATGATATTGCCAACACGAATTTCTTTTGCGGGTTTCATAGGAATGTACGTAAAAAGTGGGTTGCATGAAGACCATCTGCCGCCTGTGCGCCATCAGCGCCGCAAGCTTGCGTTTGATCGGTTAAAAATACGTTAGAAATAACCGGGCATTTTACCTTAATTTTGAGCAAGCGCCTATCTCGTCGCGCCAGCGAACGCCAGCAGCTTACTTGCCAGATCGCCATTAGCCTGCATCTGCCGCTGCCAGTCCTGCGCGCGCACCCTGATGCGCGGCAGATCGGCCTGCAATGCGGGCCACAGCTGCGACCACGGCAAGGCGTCCGCGCTGGCGCCATTCCAGGCCAGCGCCGCCTGCACCAGGCTGTCGATGGCGCCGTCCGCATCTGCCGCATAGCGCTGCAGGAAGGCGCGCAATTTCACGTGATGCAAGTTTTCATCCTGCAGATAGATATGCCAGAGAAACGGCTGGCCGGCCCATTGCGCGCGCACGAAGGAATCCTCGCCGCGCACGAAATTGACGTCGCAGGCCCACAGCAGGCGGTCGTAATCGTCTTGCGGCACGAAAGGCAGCACGCGCACGGTGAGCGCGCCGCGCGTGCGCACCGCACCAGATACCGCCGCATCATCGCCGATAAACACCTGAACGGCATCGATCGCGACGCCTTCCGGCACCAGGCACGTCATGGGTTCGCTCCCTGCCTGCCAGGCCGCAAACAGCTCGGCGACGGGAGCGGACGGGTAGCAGAACAGCGATATTTTCAAGGCGGACATTTCCGCCGCCGTCACGCCGAATTGACTCAGGAATGCCGCCATGGCGGGTGCATCGGCCTGGAACGCCAGCCTTTTCTCATCCAGCGCCGCTTCGCGCAGCAAGCCGCCCGTCTTGTTCGTGAAGCCGGGAAAGAAGAAATGCTTGATCATGCCGTGGCGCGGCGACGTCAGCGCGTGGCAGCCCTCGACCCACTCTTCCGCGGTCAAGCCTTCCAGGTTCAGCCACACGGGATGCGGCGCGCACTGCGCCATGGCGCTGATATAGCCGGGCGGAATGTCGCAGGCAAAGAATTCGATGACGATGTCGGCCACGTCGCCGGGCACGAACGCGCCATCCTGGCCGCGCCAATGGCGCACCATGACGCCGGAGACGTGCTGCGCTTCGGCCGCCACGTCGATTTCCGGGCAAATGCGCTGGAAACTCGGCAAATCATCGACCCACAGGGTGACGGCCACGGCATGCTCGCCGCTCAACTGCCGCGCCAGGCGCCAGCAAATGCCGATATCGCCGTAGTTATCGACGACTTTGCAGAAGATGGCCAGGGATGGTGCGCGATCGGTAGGAAGTGGCATATTGAACGGAAAGAGAAAAACGTGGGCATGGCGACCCATAACAAAAAAGCCGCGCTGTTACCAGGCGGCTTTTTTGTTGGCTGATTCAGCCGGTCTGGCGTCCCCAAGGGGATTCGAACCCCTGTACTCACCGTGAAAGGGTGATGTCCTAGGCCTCTAGACGATGGGGACAGAAAATCTGTCCTGGATGCGCTGCTTTGCATCCCGACCTGTTACTACTTGCGAATCTGGCGTCCCCAAGGGGATTCGAACCCCTGTACTCACCGTGAAAGGGTGATGTCCTAGGCCTCTAGACGATGGGGACAGAAATCTGTCCTGAATGCACTACTTTGCATCCTGACCCGGTACTGCAGCAATATGGCAG
>NZ_LRHX01000012.1:0-234809 GCF_001758645.1 Janthinobacterium sp. MP5059B
GGGGGGGGCCGTGGGCAAATCGGATACCAGCAGCGCCGGCGCCAGTACGCCGGCAGCGGTGCGCAAGAAAGATGCGCTGCCATTCATCCTGCTATACATCCTGCTGGCGGGCTTGCTGGCCGTGATAGGAGGGGCGGTACTGGCACCCCACTACCATGCCGTGCCGGCGCTGCTGTGGAGCCTGGGCTTTTGCGTCAGCGGCATGCTGCTGGGATTCCTGTTCGGCATACCGCGCAGCCTGCCATCGGGCACCGTCAACGCGGCGGCGCCCGACGAGCGGGCCAATGGAAAGGGCCGCCCCACGGACGAACCGCCCGCCGCCGGAGCCGATGCGGCGACGGCCAACGCCGGCAACACCCTGTTCCTGGGCACGCCCACGCCCATGGAAGTCAATTCGAACCTGGTGGAAGTGTCGGACTGGCTGACGAAAATCATCGTCGGCGTGGGCTTGATCGAGCTCAAAAGCCTGCCCGGCAGCGCGCGCAGCATGGCCGCCTTCATCGCGCCCAGCCTGGCCACCGACACGCCGACCGCCATGGCCGTGGTGGGCGGCATCATGCTGTTCTTTTCCGTGCATGGTTTTTTGATCGGCTACCTGCTCACGCGCATTTACCTGTCCATCATGATCAAGCGGGCCGACAGCATGGTCAAGAACGAATCCGTGCGCCTGGAGAGCGGCAAGGAAATCGAAGTGACGGAACTGAGCCGCTTGCAGCAAAAATCGCTCGAAGACATGCAGGAAGCCGTGACGCAGCTGCTGCTGGCCCATCCGCCGGACGGGGGCGCGGCCGTCACGGCCCTGGCCGGCATGCCGGCGGAGAAAAAGCAGGCAGGCCTGGTGCTGTGGCTGGACGACCATCCGCGCAACAATACCTTGCTGGTGGAGCAGCTGGAACGGGAAAACATCAAGGTAGACCAGGCGGTCTCGACGCGGCAGGCGCTGGCCATGCTGCAACAGAAGCACTATGCGCTGCTCATCACGGACATGGCACGGGTGGAGAACCGCCAGCGCATCAAGGATGCGGGCGTGCACACGGTGCGCGAAGTGCGGCAGGCCCAGCCCGCGTTGCCCATCATCGTGTATTGCAGCAAGGATACGGTCGCCAGCTACGGCACGGAAGCGGAAGCGGCCGGCGCCCGTTTCATCACCACGTCGGGCACCAGCCTGCTGGCGGCCGTCAACAAGCTATTGCATGACGAACGCCAGGACGGCGATCAATCCACCCTGTAACGGTAGCTGCCCACGTAATGGAGCGAACTGCGCTGCGGGTGCGCCATCTGATTCGGCGCAAACACGCACACGCTCGTGTCGGCCAGCACGCCCTGCGCGTCCGCGCACGCCTGCGCCAGCCAGCTGTCGCCATACGACACGCCATCGAGCAACTGCGCCAGCGGCCCTGGCGCCGCCAGCATCGCGCTTTCAACACAGGCCGGCTCATAGCCCGTGAGTCCCGTTTCCAGGAAGAACGGCGACGGCAATACATCGCCGTCTTCCGTGTATGTGGGCGCCAGGTAGGCCTGCAGCGCTTCCCAGCCGGGAAAGCGCCCGTTGCAGGCAAACACGTGGACGGTCGGCATGGTGGAAGACAAGCTTACAGCTTCTCCATCTTTTGCCGCACGCCCGGTGCCGTCGCAGCCGTCGGCGCCAGTTCCAGATAGGTTTTATAGGCCGCTTTCGCCTTGACGCCATCGCCGGCCTTGGCATACGCGTCGCCCAGGTTCAGATAGGCGATGGCGCGCGACGGATCCATCTTGACCGTGTTTTCAAACCAGCGGGCCGCTTCGCGGTATTTTTCCTGCTTGTAAAAAACAAAGCCCAGGTTATTTGCCGCCAGTGCGAAATCGGGCCGCAGTTTCAGCGCTTCCGTAAATTGCGCTTCCGCCGCCGCATATTGTTTCTCCTTGTACAGCTGCAAGCCACGGTCGTTGGCCCGCTGCGCCAGCTGGCGCGCCGACGTCGGCACAGCGCCCGGCGTGACGATCTTCTGTTCGCCGCCCTGCAAATCCTTCACCGTCACGCTGGCAGCCGCCGGTTTGGCGTCGAGCTTGCTGTTCAGGGCAATGGCTTCCGTCGACAGCTGCGTCGTGTTCGGGCTGAGGAACTCCGTCTCGCCCGGCAATTCAAACACGAAATCGCCCCCTTCCGAGCCCGGCAAGCTGCCGAAGGCGGGCGTCTGGTTCGATACGCTGGACACTGCCGGCGCCACGTAGGCCGCCAGTTCCGTGGCCGTAATGAGACCGTCGCCGTTCAGGTCGCCCTTGCCCGCCAAGCCTTGCAGCAAGGTCCACGTGAACACGGAGTGGCCATTCGGTCCGCCGTCGGCCACCAGCTGGTCGCCGCCGCCCGCCGTCAGCATTTGCCTGCCGATGCGCTTGGCGTTGTCGCGCAGGAAGGAACTGGAACCGGCACCGCGCGTCAGGCCCAGGCCGCTGTAGCAGGCATCCATGACAAAGAACGCGTGCTTGGCCGTCAGGCTTTCCGCGATATTCTGGATTTCCGTCATCGGGATCGCATCCGTGGCGAACTGCGCCGGATCGGAATCGACGGGCACGATGTAGCCGAGGTCGCGCCCGGAACTGAGCTTGCGCGTGGCGCCGTGGCCGGCGAAGAAGACGAAGATGCGGTCATTCTTTTGCACGCCGCCATGCGCCAGCTTGTCGTGGAAGGCGGCCAGGATATTGTTGCGCGTCGCTTCGCCATTTTTCAGGGTGACGACGCGCTCGGGCGCGAACGCAAACTTTTCAATCAGCGTTTCGCGGATGCCTTGCGCATCGCGCACCGCATATTGCAGTTTCGGCCACTTGGCGTAATCGTCGATGCCGATCACCACGGCCCAGGAATTGGCATAACCGGTGGTCACGGGCACTTTTTCCGGCGCAGGCGCCGAGCTTTTCGCCACCTGGAAGCTTGTGCCATCCCAGCCCGCGAATTGATAGCCTTCCGCGATCAGCTTGTCGAGCACGGCCGGCAAGGCTTTCACCGTGCGTTCGTGGATGTCGTGGAACAGAATGATGCCGCGCCCCGCCTTGTCGACGGAGGCCAGCACGCGGTTCGTGATCGAGCTGGGCACGGGGTCGGCCCAGTCCAGCGAATCGATATTCCACATCACGGACTTCAAATGCGCATCGGCCAGCGCGGCCATGCCTTCGCTGTTGCGCGCGCCATATGGAAAGCGGAACAGCGCGGCCCGCTCGGGACTGATCGCCTTCAACAGGGTGTCGGTGCCGAGGATTTCGCCCTTCAGCTTGTCGCCCGTCTGTTTCGACAACTGTGCGTGGCTAAAACTGTGGTTGCCCACGGCATAGCCTTCCTTCATCAGCTTGCGGCTCACTTCCGCGCCCGCGTTCAGCTTGGCGTGACCTTCCGCATCCAGGCTGCCCAGGTTGCGGCCCACGTTGAAGAACACGGCCGGCACGCCATACTGTTTCAGGATGGCGCTGATTTCTTCCGTGTAGCGGCGGTGCGGGCCGTCGTCAAAGGTCAGCACGATGGTTTTCTTCGGCAAGCCCAGGCCAAAGATTTCCGCCTCATCTTTTTTTGGCACCGGCTTGGCTTCGGGCACGGAACCAGCCGGCGGTACTGCATATGGCACGACGATGCCGTTTTCCTTGAGGATCTGTTCGCGGCTGTAGAGCTTTTTCAGCTGCGCCACGTAATCGTCCCACCGTTCGCGCTTGAGTTCGATCGCGCGCTGGCCCAGGTTGCCGAAGATTTGCCGGATTTCCTTCTCGTAATTGCGCTCGATCTCGCCCAGCGCATCGAGGTCTTCGGAAATGCGCTTGTGCAGCTTGATCGCCGGCAAGGACGAATCCTTGGCCACGTCGGCCAGCATGCTTTGCAGCAGTTCGCGGAAAGCCAGGCGGTCGGCGTCATACAGGCCGGGATCGGATTCGATATACGTCAATAAGCTGTCGAGCGCCTCGAAGCGGCCCGGATTGGTGGGCGCAGTCAATTGATCCAGCACAAGATCGAGCTTGGCGATGCGCTCCTGGTTTTCATGGAACAGCGCCTGCCCCACCTTGCGGGCTTCGTCGCGCGCGCCTTCCGGCAGGCTTTGCTCGTCGGCCAGCAGCACGATGATCTTGCGAAAATTGCCCAGCAAGTCGTGGAATTGGGCGGCCACGGCGGCCGTATCGACGGTCGACTGGGTGGCGGCGACCGGGCTGCCCGAGGCGGGTGCACCCGGCGTGGCGGTGGCGGCGGGACGGGTGTAGCTATAAATGCCGGCCCCAGCGGCGAGTGCCACGACGACGGTGGCGGCGATCTTGATCGGCTTGGAAGTCACAGGCTTGTCATTCCCTTCACATACTATGCATAGAATTCAGATGGCGCGGATGCGCCCGATGCATAATTGTAAAGCACGCTAGGCACAAGCTCAGCCCGCACGCTGAATTTGGGCAATAATATCGCTGAACACCTTCATAGATAGTGAAAACGGAAAAGACGATGCACAAGAAACTCTGCGCAGCCGCGCTGATGCTGGGCGTGGCCCTGATGCTGCTGCAACTGCGCGCGCATGCGGGCGATGGCACGGACAACGTCGTGGCCGGGCGCGTGTGCCTGCCGCACTGAGCCACGCCTCGCGCTGACGCTATACCTTGGCCGGCTCCCAGTAACTGGCCAGGCCCAGCTTTTTCAAGCCTGCCGCCACGAAGCGCGGTTCCAGCAATTCTTCCGCCGTCAACGGCAGGCGGATCAATTTTTGTTCCTGCGCAAACGCCAGCACCCGGCGGTAATGGCGGTACACGGCGTCGTCGTACAGGGGCGACCAGCGCTCCTTCCACTGCAAGCCTGGATCGTCATAGCTGCGCCGCACCACGCTGTCGGGCGTGCCGTTGCGCGTGCCATCCTTGATGATCGCTTCGCGGTTGCCGTCGAGCGCCGCCCAGTGCTGGGCCCGCAGCCAGGCCGTGGCCACCAGCTCGGCGATATCGGGATGGGCTTGCGTAAAATCGCGCCGCGCCCACAGTTCCGCGCGCATCTTGCGTTCCGGCAGTCCTTTGCTGGACCAGATGATGCGGCCGATGCCCTTGTCCTCCAGCGGATAGCCATTGATCATGAACAAGGCGTCGACGGCGCCCGTGGCCAGCGCGGCCGTGCCCGGCTTGAGGTCCATATTAATCAGGCGGAAATCCGTGGGCGACATGCGCTGGTCGGCGATCAGCTGGCGCAAGCCCAGTTCCCACGGCCGGCCCCGGTGCACGCTGATGCGCTTGCCTTTCAGCTCGGCCAATGACGTGGCGCGCGAACTGGTGGGCACCAGCAGGAACTGGTCCGTACCCCGCCCCGCCGGCACGATCACCTGCGTGCGCACGCCGCCCGCGTTCAGGATAACGGACGGCAAGTCGCCATACGCGGCCATGTCGATGCGCCCGCTGGCGAACGCTTCATTCATGGTGGCGCCCGTGTCGCCCGTGACGGGCAGCCATTCCAGCCGTACGCCCCGCTGCTTGAGTTCGCGCGCCAGCCAGCCTTCCTGCTGCACCCGGTAAGCGATGCCGCCCAGTTCCGCCTTGCCGTTTTCCGCAAAACCCGTCGAGGCGATGCGCAAGGCCGCCGGCGGCGCCCCCGCCTTCGCCGCAGATACCGCCTGTCCCGCCAGGGGCAGCAAGGCAAGCCCGCCCATCACCGTGCGTCGCCGCATCGCATTCTCCTCATCATCAAGCATGGCCACTGTCGACGTGCTTCCCGCTCAAGCCGCCCGGCGCGTCTGCGCCAGCGCTGCTTCGAAGGGACGGGGATCGATCCACGCGCGCACGTCGACCTTGCTGGGCAGGAAGTTCCAGCGGAACAGGAAGTCGCTGAAATCCTGCAAGCCCGCGACCGACGTTTCCGCCAGGTCCGTGTCCAGGCGCAGATGCGCATCCTTGCCGTAGGCTACCTGCACCCAGTGCTCGCTGGCATTCGATTCACGCGCGAGGAACCGCCGCGTCTCGTCCGCATGGCCGCGCGCCCACGCTTCTGCCCGCAGCACCTGCTCGACCAGGGTCACCGCGGAAGCAAAATGGTTGTCCAGCAGGTGCGCATCGACGCTCAGGGTGCGTGGCGTGCCGTTGTTGGCGCGGATCAAGGGTTCCGGATGGACGCCCGTGTCGATCACCGTGTGCAAGCCGAACTGCTGCGCCAGCTGGGCCGCCGAGGCGCCTTTCAGGAAGATGGCGTCCACTTCGCCCCGCAGCAGCCCCAGCAGTTCCGGGCTTTGGCCGCCGCGCCGCGCGCCGCTGAACAGATTCGTTGCCGCGCCCGTTTCCGGCGGCGTTTCGCTCTGGCCCGTGCTGACTACATAATCGACCAGTTCCACGTCCGCCACGGCCAGCCCTTCCAGGCTCAGCGCGTTTTCCAGCCCGCGCAAGGCTTGCGCGCGCGCAAAGTCGATCTGCGCCTTGCTCCATAATGGCAAGCCGAAACGCCGGCCCTTCAAGTCGCGTACCGTCTGGATGCCGCTACCGGGCAAGGTCAGTATCAGCTGCGTCTCGTCCGACCATGACAGGCCGATCACGCGCGTCTCGCGTCCCGCCGCGCGCGCCCACAGGGCCGGGATATTGCCGCCGTGACGCACGGAGTTCTGCAGGGTGTGGTCGAAATGCGATTCGCGCACGGCTTCCTGGTCCGACTCTCGCAAGGAGCGCAAGCTGGTGCCGTCGGCGCGCAAGGCCTCTTCCAGCCAGCCCTGCTGCAGAGAAATTCCCAGGCCCGTCGGGACGGGGCAGCGCGTGTACCACAGGGTGTCGAGTGCGTTGTTATTGCTCATCTTGTATCTCCAGAGTGGGTGGACCGGTCAAAAAGGAAACTACAGCGCCATCCTGCGCGCCCATTCATTGCCATCCCATGAGCTGCTGGGATCTACATCCTGCGCCACGGGCGCATGCGTGTCGTCCAGGTCGCTGAAATCCGCATGCAAGCCATCGCGGATGGCGACAAAGCCCGGAGATCCCCGCTGGCGCGGGTGGGCCAGCGGCACGTCCTGCACGCGGCGCACCTTGCCCGGACGCGCATCGAGCACGACGATGCGGTCGGCCAGGTACACGGCTTCATCGATGTCATGCGTGACCATCACCATAGTGATGCCCTCGTCCTGCCACAGCCGGCGCAGTTCCTGCTGCAAGCGCAAACGGGTCAGCGCGTCAAGCGCGCCAAGCGGCTCGTCCAGCAGCAGCACGTCGGGCCGCCCCACGAGGGCGCGGGCAATCGCGGCCCGCTGCGACATGCCGCCCGACAATTGATGCGGATACGCATCCGCATAGCCGTCGAGGCCCACGCGCGCAATTTCCGCCGCCACGCGCGATGCGCGCTCAGCCAATGGCACACGGGTATTGCTGAACGCCACGGCCACATTCTGCTGCACCGTCAGCCAGGGAAACAGGCGGTGATCCTGGAACACGAGGCCCCGGTGCAAGTCCGTGCCGCGGATGGGCACGCCATCGTGCAGCAGCAAGCCCATGTAGTCCGTGTCCAGGCCAGCCAGCAGGCGCAGCAAGGTGGACTTGCCGCAGCCGGACGCACCGACGATGGCAACGAATTCGCCCGGGGCAATCGTCAGCGAAATATCGTCGAGCACCAGCAGCGGCGCACCTTTCAGCGAAAACGACTTGCTCACGTGCTGCACTTGCAAGCCGCCGCTCAGGTGCCGCTGTTGCGGCGACAAGGCCGAAGGGGAAACGAAATCATTCATGGCGCACTCTCTGCAGTGGGGGCGAGGGAAGGAATGGCGGCGGGCGGCGCCCGGCGCAGCCAGCGGCTGCCGTGGAAAACCAGCCAGGCGGCCAGCCACGGCGCCAGCCAGATCAGGAATACATTGCGCAAGCCCGTCAGGTCGGCCAGGCGGCCCGCCGCCAGCGCCCCGGCCGTGCCGCCCACCATGCCGAACAGGGTCAAATGGGCGGAAACGCGGGCCTTGTCGACGGGGGCGCGGGCTATATTGTCTGTGTTGACTAGGTTATTCACGCCCAGGCCCAGTCCCAGCAGCACGGAGGCGGCCAGGTAGGCGATGCTGCTGGGCCACAAGCCGAGGATCAGCAAGGCGGCCATGATGGCCAGGTGGGCGCCGCCATACAATTGCTCGCGGTAGCGGCTGGCCAGCACGAAGCGCCCCAAGAACAGCAGCACCAGCACGCAGCTGAGTCCCTGCACGGCCATCAGCCAGACGGAATGATGCGCGGGCCAGTGCAGCACGCGGATGGCCAGCAGGATGGAAAACACGCCCACGCTGGACGCCGTGAAGCTGGCGAGGATCTCGAACAGGTAAGTCACGCGCACGATGGGCAGGCGCAGCAGTTCGCGCAAGCTGGCCGCGCCGGGCAGCAAGGCTTGGCCTTCCAGCTTGCGCGGCGCAGTATTACTCGGTAACACTTGCCAGCCCAGCACGGCCAGGATGGCGAACATCAGGGCGGAAATCAAGAAACCCGCCTTCAGCCCCAGCTGCGCGATCAGGTAATTGCCGCACAGGGGGCCGAGGAACTGCATGCCAAGAATTAATGTTCCCTTGTACCAGCCCGCCTTGCCCTGCCCCAGTTCCGGCAGGCGCACCAGAAACACAGTACTCATGGCCACGATGCGCAGCGAGATGCACAGGCCGACGAGAAACATCAGCAAGGCCACCCATTGCCAGCCGGGCAGCCACGGCAGCACGCAGAACGCCAGCGCCAGGCTCAGGCTGACGCCCGCATACAGATGCTTCGGGTTGCCGCGTGAAAGAATGTAGCCGGCCGGTATGGTACCCAGCGCCATGGCCAGGGTTTCCGCGCTGCTGATCGCGGCCAGCTGGAAATTGCTCACGTGCAAATGTAACCCCAGCAAGGTGGCCAGCACCTTGTTCATGCCGATGGTCACGCCCGACAGCAGGGTCAGGCCGATAAAACGCAGCAAGAAGGCGCGCAGCTCGCCTTCGCGCGCGCTGACAGCCGCGTCTGGCTGGAATGGCAACGATTCACTCACTGCTGCGCCCCTTCACCAGCAGGCGCGCGAGACGCGCGAACGCCACGTTCATCGCCTGCGCCAGCAAGGCGATCACGAGCACGGCCAGCAGGACGACGTCCATGCGGCCCGACACTTCGCCATTGAGCAGCAATGAACCCATGCCGGGACCGGCTGAAAACAGCAGCTCGCCGCCCAGGCAAGCGAGCCAGGCAAACGCCAGCGCATGCGTGACACCGGTGACAATGGCCGGCATGGCGCCCGGCAGCAAGATCTGGCGCAGGGTCTGCCAGCGCGTCAGGGTCAGCACCTGCCCCACTTCGCGCAAGCGTCCTTCCACCTGGCGCATGCCCGCATACGTGTTGAGCACGGTCGGGTAAAAGGCAGCGATGGCGATCACCAGCAGCTTGGCGCCGTCGCCATTGCCCACCCACAGGCCCAGCAAGGGTATCAGGCCCAGCAGCGGCACTTGGCGGATGCTGTGAAACAGCGGGCCGATCAGCCGGTCCGCCAGCGGCGACTGTGCCATCAGCGCGCCCGTGACGATGCCGGTGCTACCGCCCAGCAACAAGCCGGCCAGGGTGCGGCCCAGGCTAGCCTGCAAATGCACCCACAGCTCGCCCGTGATCACCAGGTCGCGCAAGCTGTGCGCCAGGTCGTCCAGGGACACAAAGATGTAGGCGGCGGCCGCGCCCTGGCCGGAAGCCCATTGCCAGGCGCCCAGCAAGGCCAGCGGCAGCAGCGCGCCTTTTATGAACAGTATCAAACGCTGCTTCATGCGACGCCTCCCTTGCCATCGCCGCTACGTTTCCAGCGCATCAGCCGTGCTTCCAGCGCATGGCAGAGCCGGTCCAGGCCGAAGCCGATCACGCCCGTCAGCACCACGCCCACCATCACCACGTCGAGGCGGAACATTTGGCGGCCCATTTCCATCATCTGCCCCAGGCCGCTGTCGGCGGCCAGCAATTCCGCGCCCACCAGCACCATCCACGAGCGCGACAGGGCGATGCGCATGCCCGTCAGCGCAGCCGGCACGATGGCTGGCAAGACGATCAGGCGGATGCGCTGCCAGCGCGAGAAGCAATACACTTGCGCCACCTCAAAGTAGCGCTGCGACAAGTTGCGGATGGCGTCATGCACGGCCAGCGCGACGATGAAGAAACTGGCCTTGGCCACGATAAACACTTTAAAACTCTCGCCTATGCCGAACAGCAAGATAAACAGGGGGATCAGGGCCACCGTCGGCAACTGGCGCAAGACGTTGAACGTGGGATCGACGTAGCTGCGCAAGCCAGGCGACAGGCCCAGCACGACGCCAAAGGCCAGGCCGCAGCTGGCGCCCAGGCCGAAACCGGCCAGCAGGCGAAACAGGCTGATGCCCAGGTGCTGGCCCAGTTCGCCGCTTTCGGCCAGGTCGCGGGCCGTCAGCAGTACTTGCCAGGGCGACATCAAGATGTGCGCAGGCATCCACTCGAACGTGGTGGCCGCCGTCCACAACAGCAGCAAGGCCAGCGGCGAGGCCCACACGGACCAGGGCGAGCGCACGAAGCGTCGCAGCCAGGGGATGGAGGCCGCACGCGCTGGCGCAGGGGCGCGGGGCAAGGCGATGGCGAGGGAAGTCATGGCGCCCAGTACGTTTGCAATTTCAGCTGCGCCAGCGCCTGGTTGACGAACTGGGGCGCGAACAGGCTGTCGACTTGCAGGGGCCGCGCAATCAGGCCCGCGCTCTTCGCATATGCCGCCTCGCCCACGTAATGCTGGCGCAGGCTGGCCGTAAACAGGGGCGACCAGCGCGCCTGCCATGGCGTATGGTCGCCCGCCAGTTCGCGCCGCACGACGCTTTCCACCTGGCCCGCCGCCGCCTCGGCGCGCACGTATTCGTCTTCGCCGCCGGCGCCGGCGGCCCGGTGGTGCTCGCGCACATACGCCGTCACCACCAGCTGGGCCAGTTGCGGCCAGCGTTGCAGGAAACCGCTGTCGGCCCACAGTTCGGCGCGCATCTTCCAGTCCTGCGGCGGCGCCTTGCTCGACCAAATGATCTTGCCCACCTTTTTATCTTCCAGCAGGAAGGCATCGCTGAGCGTAAAGAAGGCATCCGCGCCGCCCGTCGCCACGGCTGCCGCGCCCGCCTGCGGATTCAGGTTGAGGATCTTGACGTCGCGCAAGGTCATGCCGTTCGCTTCCAGCAGGCGCGCGAACGGATATTCCCACGGCCGGCCACGGTGCAGGGCGATCTTCTTGCCCTTCAAGTCCTTGATCGACTTGGCCGTCGAGCCGTTCGGCACCACGAGATAGGTATTGTTGGCGCTGCCGCCGGGCAGGATCAGCCGCGTCTGCAAGCCCGAGGCATTGGCGATAATCGACGGCAAGTCGCCATACTGGGCCAGGTCGATCGAACGGTTGGCAAACGCCTCGTTGACTTGCGTGGCCACGGAATTGGTCGTGACGGGCACCCACTCCAGCTTCACGCCCAGCTTGCCCAGCTCGGCCGCCAGCCAGCCCGTCGATGCCACCTGGGCGGCCGAGCCGGCAAACACGGTCTTGCCGGACGGCGCCGTGCGGGCCACGACGGCGATGCGCACGGCAGCCGGCGGTGTTTCGGCGGCGGCCGCCATCGCTGGCGCCAGCAGGCTGGCCGCCACAGCGGCGGCAAGCACTTTGCGCCAGCTCAAACGTAAGAATTTCAATGACATTGCGGGCCTGTTCGTGAAAGGGTTACACCAGGTCGGTGGCGGGCAGCAGCGACAAGGCGCGCGCCGTGTCGATCAGCTTGCTCATCTTCCATTGCTGCAGCAGCACGCCGGGGCCGAAATCGCGCGAACCGCCGATGGCTTCGGCCGCGATCTGGATCTTCGCGCCCTCTTCCAGCAGCAGGATGAACTCGGCCAGCTTCAGCAAGCCCTGCTTGCCCCACACGGTGGCGCCGCCATTCGCTTCCAGGATGGCCGTCGCATGCGTGTTGCGGGCGATTTCGCCAAGGATGAAATCGACTTCCGGCTGGCGGCGGTCGATATAGATGGGAATTTCGCGGATCAGCTGGAAGCGCTGTACGGGCACGTAGCGGATCGGCAGGGTGCGGTGCGTCTGCGCCCACGCGCCCAGCGACGGCGAATGCACGTGCGAGATCGACGTGACCTCCGGCCGCTCGCGGAACAGTTTCAGATAGCGCGCGCCGCCGTTGTTCGCGTCGCCCACGAGCACCGTGCCATCGAGCGCCAGCACGGCCGCCTTCAGGGGCTGGCCGCGGCGGAACGGGCCCGGATCGTTGACCACCACGACCTTGTCGCCGCCGGGCGTGCGCTCGACGAAGCCCACCGTGCCATTGGCCGTCAGGCTGCCCGTTTCGCGCAAGCCGTCGAAGGCGATCTGCGCATCGCGGCGCACCTGCTCCACGAAGGCCAGTTCGGCCGCCGTCAATTCCTGCACCTGTACTTGTTGTGCTTCCGCTTGTGCCACGTCCGTCATGTCATGCTCCATTCTTTGGGGTTGGGATACGGGTCAGTCCTGCCTCTACTTTCGCAAGACGCGTGCCAGCGCCGCGGCCAGTCAAATGGTGGAAGGCTGCTGCCTGCGCAACAGCGGCTGCTGGCGTGGCAGCAGCCGCGTGCGCACGCGCTGTCGGCAAGCCAGCAAGCGGCGCGGGCACGTTTCCTGCACGGTTCAAGGCTCCACCCACCACCAAGGAATTCCATGACTACCGCACCATCTCCTGCCGTCGATACCGTCTGGTTCACCCGCTGCCCCGTGCCCACGGCCACGGGCCTGGCCTATAAACTGGGCTGGCTGGACGAGGAATTCGCCCGCGACGGCATCGCCCTGAAAACCCTGCAGGAAGTGGGCGGCGAACTGGCGCGCCACCATTACGACCACGGCCTGTCCACGCTCGTGCGCGAAGGCGGCAACCTGCTGGCCCTGCCGGCACGCGCGCAAGGGGCGCCCACGCGCCTGATCGGCCTGACCTGGATCGATGAATGGCAAGCCATCCTCGTGCGCCCCGGTTCCGGCATCACGAAGCCCGCGCAGCTGCAGGGCAAGCGCCTGGCGCTGCCCGTGTTCCGTGCCGAGGACTTGCGCGAGAACCGGCGCGGGCGCAGCATCGCGCGCGGCATGAGCCTGGCCGGCTACAAGGGCGTGCTGGCGTCGGCCGGCCTCACGCTCGACGATGTGCAACTGGTGGAGGTGGGCGCTGACGCCCAGGCATCGG
Organism: Janthinobacterium sp. MP5059B; assembly: GCF_001758645.1. Classification (NCBI taxonomy): domain Bacteria; kingdom Pseudomonadati; phylum Pseudomonadota; class Betaproteobacteria; order Burkholderiales; family Oxalobacteraceae; genus Janthinobacterium; species Janthinobacterium sp. MP5059B. The sequence continues at coordinate 13,119 of NZ_LRHX01000012.1, forward strand.
TCAATCTGGGTGCGGGCCTGTGGCAAGGCATCGCCCCGCTGCTGCGCGGCGAGGTCGACGCCGTCTACGTGAAAGGCGCGGCGGCGGCCGAAGCGGCCCGCGCGGCGGGACTGGAAGTGGGCATCGATATCGACGCCCTGCCCGACCGGCGCTTCCGCGTGAACAACGGCACGCCGCGCCCGATCACCGTGCATGAAACGATGCTGGAACAACATTTCGAGCTGGTCGTGCGCTTCCTGACGCAAACCCTGCGCGCCGCCCAATGGGCGCGCAGCCACCAGGCCGACGTGCTGGCCATCCTGCAGGGCGAGACGCGGGCCGGCGCCGACGCCGTGGCCGAAGCCTACCGCGACGGTTTTCATTTGACCCTGGCGCCCGACCTGTCCGACGAGAAGGTGGCGCTGTTCCGCCAGCAGAAGGATTTTCAGCTGCAGCACGGTTTCCTCGACCGCGACGTCGATATCGAGCGCTGGATCGACCGCCGGCCGTTGGAAGAGGCGCAGCGGCGGCTGGACGCGCTGCTGCAAGTGGCGGCATAAAAGCACAAGGCCGGCGAATTCGCCGGCCTTTTTACATCAGGCAGCCACGCTCAGAACTGGATCGTGTACGACGCCCCCACCGTGCGGCCCTGGCCGATGATGACGGTGTCGCCATTGACGGCGCCCGGCACGAAGCTGGTGAGCGTATGGTTGCGGTAGACCTTGTCGGCCAGGTTGTTTGCATACGCCGTGATGCGGTGTTTGCCGCCCGGGAGCACATACGACAGGCGCGCATTGGCCAGCGCGAAGCCGCCCTGGTTCAGCAAGCCGCGCGCGTCGCTTTGCGGGTCGACATAGTAGTACTGCTTGGACGTATAGCGCACGTCGCCGCTGAAGACCAGCTGAGCGCCATTGCCCAGCGGGTAGCGGTAATCGGCCGCCAGCAATGCCGTCACGTGGGGCGAGCGCACGAATTCGTTGCCGGAGCGGTCGCCGCCATTGTTCTGGATGGCGAAATCGTCGAATTCCGTGCGCAGCAGGCCGATATTGGCGTTGATGTGCAGGTTGTCCGTCGGCTGCGCCTCGATCTCGAATTCCGCGCCATTCACATGGGCCTTGCGCACGTTCTGCAGGTAATTGACGCTTTGCGTGGGGTCGCCGTTGTACACGCCCGTGATATTGACCTGCACGTTCTTGTAATCATAGTGGAAGACGTTGGCGTTGAAATTCAGGCGTCCGTCCAGCCATTCCGACTTGATGCCCGCCTCGAACGAGTTCAGGGTTTCCGGCTTCACCGTATTCAATGCTCGCACGTCCGTGGCGCTCGTGTTGTAGCCGCCGGACTTGATGCCGTGCGCGTATTTCAGGTAGCCGCGCAGGGTGCGGCTGAAGCGGTATTCGGGCGTCACGTCGTACGTCAGCGCATTCCACGTGGTCGACGGATTCGACGTGAAATTGTTGTTGGCGACCGAGGCGGCCGCGTAATTGCCGCCCTTGACCGTGTTCCACCAGTTGGCCGCATCGCCAAACGTCACCGTGTTCGATGCGGCCTGCACGCGCCGCAAATCGAGATCCTTGGTTTCCGTCGTCCAGCGCAGGCCAAACGTGGACAGGAACTGCTCGCTGAAGTTGATGGTCGTGCTGCCGAAGATGGCCGCGCTGCGCGCCTTGTGCTGGTAGATGGTGCGGTTGTAGCCGACGGGCTGCGTGCTGCCCGCCAGCGCCGGCACGGTGCCGTTGGGCAGGCGCGCACCGGCCGAATCGGAATCGATCTTTTCATTGAAGTAGAACAGCCCCGCGACCCAGCTCACGGCGCCGTTTTGCGGCGATGTGAGGCGCAGCTCCTGCGACACTTGCCGGCTGCTGGCCTTCGAGCGGCTGCGGCCCACTTCCAGCGGCGTGTTGTCGCTGTCGCCCGTCGCTTCGTTGCGGAAGTTTTCATAGCCCGTGATCGACGTCAGGGTCAGCTCGCCCAGCGCGTATTCCAGGTTCAGCTGCGCGCCGCCTTGCGTCACGTCGCTGTCGGCCGGCGCATTCGTGCTCACGTCATCGGGATTGGTGCTGGGGATGTAGCCGTTGCGGTAGACGCCATTCGCGCCATAGCTGGCCACCGTGGTGGTGGCGCCCTTGGTCGTGTAGTCGCGGTAATGCAGGTTCAGGTTTGCCGTCAGGTCGCGCCCGATCAGTGCCTTGAGCTGGCCGCGGATGGCGCTGTCCTTGAGCTTTCCATCGCGCTCGCCCGTAAACTGGTTGTTGAAGCGCCCCTTGTCCTGCTGCTCCGTGTGGAAGGACAGGCGCCCCGCCAGCACGTCGTCGACCAGCGCGCCGCCGATGGCGCCTTCGGCCAGCTTGGTGTCGTAGCTGCTGTAGTCCAGCTTGGCGTAGCCGCTGGACTTGAACGAGGGCTTGCGCGAAATGACATTGATGGCGCCGCCCGTCGTGTTCTTGCCCCACAAGGTGCCTTGCGGCCCGCGCAGCACTTCCACCCGGTCCAGGTCGAACAGGGGAAAGCCCGTGGCGCTGGAATTGCTGATGTAGACGTCGTCGAGGTAAAAGCCGACGGGGTTCGGAAAATCGATTTGCTGCTGGCCCGCACCGACGCCGCGTATCCACCAGCGCGGGCGGCCATGCTGCTGCGTGCCGGCCGAGGCGTTTGGCACGTAATTGAGGATTTCGCTGGCCGAACGGCCGATGCCCGTATCGAGCAGCTCCTTGCCGCCCAATACAGTGATCGCGCTCGGCACTTTTTGCGCCGATTCCTCGCGCTTTTGCGCCGTCACCGTCACCGATTGCAGGGAGGCGCCCTCGCCCCCACCGTTCGCGTCGGCCGCGGCAATGACATCGGCGCCAGGCGTTTCCGCATGCGCCATGCCGTGGACGAGCATCAGCCCGCCGATGGCGAAGGCCGAGCGCAGCGCGCGGCGCACTGGCGTCAAATGAAGAGGAGATGGGGAGAAGGCGGCGGGGGCAGTCGAACGGCGCATGGGTGATTATCCTTGAGTAAAGTCAAAACGCGAGATGGTGATGACTGGTATTGCAAGGGTCATGCCCGCTGCCGCAGCGCAGCAAAATGGGAGTCAAGTGATTGATTTCAAAGGAAGACTATCGTGATGATAGTGCTGTTGATTTGGCAGCAGCGGCGCTGCCGCGTGCTGCCTGCGCGACAGCAGGCGGTGGCGCTGCTGTCGCGGCAACAGGGGAATGCCTCAGGCGGCGCGCAAGAGTGCCGCCGTATGCCCGCGAACGAGGGGCAGCACTTCTTCGCCCACGCGATAGGCTTCTTCCAGGTGCGGCGTGCTGGCCAGGATGAAAGCGTCGGCGCCCAGTTGCACCAGTTCGTCGAGGCGTTCGGCCACCTGCTGGTAGCTGCCGACAATGCCCTGCGTCTGCCCGCCGCGCAGCAGATTGAAGCCGGACCAGATGTTCGGCGCCGTGATCAGGTCCTTGTAGCTGTTCAGGGTCGTCGGGCGGTTGCCGCGCTGGCGCGCCGCGCCCACGGAATCGCCGCCATCGGCGCCGAGGAACTGGCGCAGGGTGGCCGCATCGACGGCCTCGAAACCCTTGCGCACCTCGTCCCATGCCTCTTCTTCCGTGGCGCGGGCCACGATGTCGACGCGCACGGCGCACTTGATCTTGCGGCCCAGCAGCGCCGTCTTTTCATGCACGCGGGCGAATTTCTCGCGCAGCTGCTCGAACGGTTCCAGCCACGTCAGGTAGTAATCGGCGTGCTTGGACGCCGAGCCGAGGGCCGCGTCGGACGAGCCGGAAAAATAAATCTCGGGCAAATCCTGCTCCGACAGCGGCGTGGCCAGTCCCGCATCTTCCACCTGGTAGAACTTGCCCTGGTAGGAAAACGGCCCTCCGCGCCACACGCCGCGCACCACGTCGAGAAATTCCGTCGTGCGCGTGTAGCGGTCGTCGTGGCCGGCCGAATCGCCCCACCACAGTTGCGCCGGACCGCCGCCGCCCGTGATCACGTTGTACAGGGCGCGCCCGCCCGTGGCCCGCTGCAGGCTGGCCGTCATGCGCGCGGCCACCACGGGGTTCAGGAAACCGGGCTGGAACGGGATCATGAAGCGGAAGGTGCGCGTCTCGCGCGCCAGCAGCGCAGAAATCGCCCACGGCTCGTCCGTCATGGGGAAGGACGGGATCAAACCGCCCTGGAAGCCCGATATTTCAGCGGCGCGGGCGATCTCGGCCAGGTAGTCAATATACGTAAAGCCGTCGGCGCCGCCGCCACCGAGGCCGGACTGGCGCAGGTTGTCATTGCCGGGAAACCAGTCGCCGCGAAACGGCGTGCGGGCGCGATGCGAACTCGGTTCGCCATGCGTGGGGATGCGCCAGAAGAAATCGATAGCCATGCAGGTACTCCTTCAGTAGGTTGGATACAGGAACTCAGGCCGCTTGCAGCTGCGCGCGCAACGCTGCCCGCACGCGGGGCAGCACGTGCTCGCCGATGCGGTAGGCTTCCTCGAAATGGGGAATGGCAGCCAGCACGAAGCTGGACACGCCGGCCTGCGCATACGCCTCCAGCGCGGCACTGACCTGTGCATAGCTGCCGACCAGGGCGCCGTGGGCGCCCGTTTGCGCTTGCGCAAAGCCGGGCCAGAAGGCTGCGGCACTGCCGTCGAATGGCGCATCGTCGGGCAGCCCTGCCCCGCTGCGGTAGCGGCGCGCGTCGCGCAAGGCTTCGTCGAAGGTTTCACGCGCCAGCACGTCGATGCGCAAGCCCGCCGCCACGGCGCGGCCCAGCTGGCGCGCCTGCGCTTGCAGGCTGTCGATGGCAGGCTGCAAATCCGCCTGCGGCGCCGCATCGAACACGTGCACGTCGGCCTGGCGTGCCGACAGGGCCAGCGCTTCGGGCGACTCGCCGGTCAGATAGATGCCGTTGACGGGATGGTTCGCCAGCGGCCCCTTGAAGCCGCCGTCCTGCACTTCGAAGAACTTGCCCTTGAAGCTGAACGGCGACGTATTCTGCACCCCGCGCGCCACCGTGATGAATTCATCGATGCGCGGCAGGATGTCGGCCTCCTGCGCCGCATCGCTCTGGCGCCGGCGCGCTGCCGCATCGCCGCCATGGCCGATCTGCCAGGCGAAGCGTCCGCCCGTGAAGCGCTGGAAGCTGACGGCGTTCTTTGCCGCATACACGGCCGAACCCCAGGCGGCGTCGAATTCGGCGATCAGTTTCAAATGGCGCGTGCTGCGGGCCAGGTAGCCCGCGACGATCCAGCTTTCATCGCCCTGCATATCGTGGCGTATCTGGATGCCGTCGAAACCAGACAGGTCGGCTGCGCGGGCGATCTGGTGCAGGTAATCGAAATAATTGAAGGGCGGACGCGCGCCGCGCGGGTCGCTCACGCCCGCCTGCAAGGGACTGGGCGCGCCGGCGGCCCGTTCGCCCCTGCGCGTGATGCCGGGTGCCGCGTGACGGCCATCGCCGCTGGTGGGCAATTGCCAGATGAATTCTATGGTCATGCATGGACTCCTGTCGTGGGTCGAAGAAAACACCGCTATGCGCTTTGGATACCTGCGCGCAGCGGCCTGCCTTCCCTCCTCGCAGAAAACATGCCATGCCGCAGATGCCCGCCGCTGCCCGCCGCTGTTGATTTGGCAGCAACCGGCTGCAGCCAGGGCAGCAGCATGCTGCGCGCGCAGCAGCCATGAAAAAAGCCGGAGCCGCATCGCTGCGGGTCCGGCTCCAGGAAGTGCATCATGCGCCTAGTCGATGGCGCCCGCCTTTTTCAAAAAGGTGCGCAGGATGTTGCGGCTCAGGTTCAGGTGCCTGGCCGTGCGCACCTGGTTGCGCTCATTGCGCTCCCACGCGGCGCGCACCAGTTCCTGCTGCATGGCTTCGAATTCCACTGCCTCGCCCGAGTCGAGCAAGGCTTGCCAGGCGCGGGCGAAGCGCTCGGCCGCCAATAAATCGTCCTGGCCGGACGCGCCGTGGGCCGCATAGGCGATATCGGCACCGCCGGCCCAGGCGTCTGGAACAGGTATAGCGGCCGGTGCTGCAGCAGGCGCCCTGTGCCAGCCTGACAAACTCAAGTCCTCGGCGCGCACGACGCCGCTGCGGCACACGAGCAGCGCGCGGTGGATGACGTTTTCCAGTTCGCGGATATTGCCCGGCCATGGATAAGCGAGGAAGGCTTGCTGCGCGTCGGGGCCCAGCTCCACCTCGCCCAGGTGCAATCGCTGCGCATAGATGGCCATGAAATGGCGCGTCAGCGGCATGATGTCGCCCGGGCGCTCGCGCAAGGGGCGTAGCGGCAGGCCGATCACCTGCAAGCGGTAATACAGGTCTTCGCGGAAGCGCCCGGCCCGCACGGCTTCGGCCAGGTCCACGTTGGTGGCGGCGATCAGGCGCACATCGATGGGGATGGCGCGCCGCGCGCCCAGGCGCACCACTTCGCGCTCCTGCAGCACGCGCAGCAGCTTGACCTGCATCGCCAGCGGCAAGTCGCCGATTTCATCGAGGAACAGGGTGCCGCCGCTGGCCGTCTCGAACCAGCCGGGCTTGCCCTGCTGCGCGCCCGTAAACGCGCCCTTTTCATAGCCAAACAGTTCGCTCTCGACGAGGGTTTCGGAAAACGCGCCGCAGTTGATCGCCACAAAGGTCTGTTCGGCGCGCCCGCTCAAGCCGTGCACGTGGCGCGCGATGAGTTCTTTTCCCGTCCCCGTTTCGCCCGTGATCAGCACCGTCGCCTCGCTGGGGGCGATGCGTTCGATCAGCTCGTGCAACTGGCGCGAACGGGGGTCGGCAAAGACAAAGGCCGTGGCGCGCACCAGCAAGCTCATTTGCTGCGGGTCGCGGAAGGCGACCAGCGCCTCGCTGTCGCCGTCATCGCCGGCGCCACGGGCAAGGTGGGCGCTGCGCGCGAAATCGCTGCTGAAGTTGTGGGCTAAGAGTTCCATGGGCCGACTATACCGCGCTCCATCTCCAGGCGGGAACGAATGGTGCCGCGCTTGCTTATCCGGATTTTGCATATGCAGGCGCTGCTCCCATGCTGGCCCGGAGTTTGCTCAGGATGGGGAGCAGGCAATGTCGCCTGCGCACCACGGAGCACTTCCCCATGCCAGCACGCCAGCTTGTCCTGAACGTCTTTTTACAACGCCACGGCCACCATCCGGCCGCCTGGCGCCATCCAGCCGCCAGCGCCAGCGGCCGGCCCGACCTGGCCTGGTGGCTGCGCGCCGCCAGGCTGGCCGAGGCGGCCAAGTTCGACAGCTTCTTCATCGCCGACTTCATCGGCCGCGCCGGCGACGTCACGCCCGAGACTGGCCGCGCCGCCATCGGCCTGCCCTTCGAGCCGTTTACCCTGCTGTCGGCCATTGCCGCCGTCACCAGCCATATCGGCCTGATCGCCACGGTCAACACCAATTACGAGCACCCGTACCACGTGGCGCGCAAATTCAGTTCGCTCGACCACCTGAGCGGCGGGCGCGCGGGCTGGAACGTCGTGTCATCGTTTGGCGAGCATACGGCGCGCAATTTCGGCATCGATGCACCGCGCAGCCATGCGGAGCGCTATGCGCGGGCCGACGAATTCGTCGCCCTGTCCAGGGACCTGTGGGATAGCTGGGATGACGATGCCTTCGACCGGCCAGACCGCGCCGCCGGCCAGTTCTATCAGCCGGCAGCGGGCCATGCGCTGGACTTCAACGGCGAATATTTTGCCTCGCAAGGCTTGCTGGACTTGCCCCGTCCCGTGCAGGGCCACCCTGTGCTGGTCCAGGCGGGCAATTCCGAGACAGGGCGCGAATTTGCCGCGCGCCTGGCCGAGATGGTGTACTGCTCCGCCACCTCGCTGCCTGTGGCGCAGGCGTATTACGCGGACGTGAAAGGACGCATGGCGACATACGGCCGCGCGCAAGACCAGTTGAAGGTCACGCCCGGGCTTTCCGTGGTGGTGGCCGAATCGGACCAGCAGGCGCAGGATCAATTTGGCGAACTGCAGGACCTGGTCGACTTCAGCAACCTGGAATTTGGCGGTTTTGACTTGTCCGGCTATCCGCTCGACGGCCCCCTGCCCGACCTGCCCTACCAGGCGCCAGAAAATGGCAAGGGACGCTTCCTGCAGCAGCTGGAACTGGCCCGCCGCGAGAACCTCACCTTGCGCCAGCTGGTGCTGCGCTTCAGGGTCGCGCGCGGCCACCTGCAAGCCATCGGCTCCGTCAAGACCGTGGCCGACTTGATGGAGCAGTGGTTCATGGAACGGGGCGCGGACGGTTTCAACGTCGTGCCGCCGCTGCTGCCGCAAGGCTTCGAGGATTTTACACGCCTGGTGGTGCCGGAACTGCAGCGGCGCGGCCTGTTCCGCACGGAATACGCGGCCAGCACCCTGCGCGGCAATCTCGGACTGGCGCGGCCCGCCAACCCGCACACGGTGGCGCGGGCGCGGGCCGCCTGACTGCGCTGTGACTAAGCCTGGTCCGGATCGAAATGCTTGCGCAAGCCTTGCCAGCAGGCGTAATAGTCGTTTTGCAGCAGGCCGCCGTCCAGCGCGAACGGCGTGGGCTTGAGGATGGTGCGCGTCTCGAACATGAAGGCCATGGTGTCGGCCACCTTCACGGGCGCGGACGTGTCGCTGTGCGAGGCGCGTTCGAACGTCTGCGCATCGGGGCCGTGGCCGGACATGCAGTTGTGCAGGCTGGCGCCGCCCGGCACGAAACCGGCCGCCTTGGCATCGTACACGCCGTGGATCAGTCCCATGAATTCGCTGGCCACGTTGCGGTGGAACCACGGCGGACGGAAGGTATGCTCGGCCGCCAGCCAGCGCGGCGGAAAGATGGCAAAGTCGATGGCGCCGAACAGGGGATTTTCGCTGGGCGCCTGCAGCACGAGGAAGATCGACGGGTCCGGGTGGTCGTAGCTGATCGAGCCGATGGTATTAAAGCGGCGCAAATCGTATTTATAGGGCGCGTAATTGCCATGCCAGGCCACCACGTCCAGCGGCGAATGGTCCAGGGCCGTGCGCCACAGGTGGCCGCCGAACTTGGCCAGCAGCTCGCAGTCGCCGTCGATGTCTTCAAACGCCGCGTGCGGCGTGAGGAAATCGCGGCTGTTGGCCAAACCGTTCGAGCCGATGGGGCCCATGTCCGGCAGGCGGAAGGCCGTGCCGAAGTTTTCGCACACATAGCCGCGCGCCTTGCCGTCCGGCAGGGTCACGCGGAAGCGCACGCCGCGGGGGATGACGGCGATTTCCTGCGGCTCCAGCTCGATCAAGCCCAGCTCCGTGGCAATGGCCAGCCGGCCTTCCTGCGGCACGACCAGCAATTCGCCATCGGCCGAGTAAAAGAAGCGCTGCATGGAGCGGTTGGCCGCGTACACGTGGATGGCGCAGCCGCTCATCGCTTCGGCGCTGCCGTTGCCGGCCATCGTGTGCCAGCCATCGATGAAGTCCACCGGCGTGGCGCCGTCTGGCAGCGGCAGCGGGTCCCAGCGCAGCTGGTTCGGCGGCGTAGGCGGCATGGAGTGGAAATCGCTGACGATGCGGGTATTTTCAGCCAGGGTGAATGGCGGATGCTGGCTGGCGGGTCGGATGCGGTACAGCCACGAGCGCCGGTTCTGCGCGCGCGGCGCCGTGAAGGCCGTGCCCGAGAGTTGCTCCGCGTACAGGCCCAGGGGCGCCCGCTGCGGCGAATTCTGCCCCTGCGGCAAGGCGCCGGGCACGGCTTCCGTGGCAAATTCGTTGCCGAAGCCGCTTTGGTAGCCGGCGCCTATCATGCGCGCTCCCCCAGGCCTTCAGCCGCGTCGCGCAGCAAGCCTTGCACCACGTCGGCCTTGCCGATGGCGCCCATGGCCAGCAAGGCGAAGCGGGCGAGGAACAAGGGCGAACGCTGTTCGCCCAGGCCACCCATGGTGTGGCACAACTCGGTGTAAAGATTATCCAGTTCGATGTCGGTCATATTATCTCCTTGTTACTTTGATCGGGCGATGCCGGCCCTCGCCAGCGCAGCCGCCACCTGCCCCGCCTGCACCTGCCGCCAGCGCCCCAGCACGTGGCCGTCCGGGCGCACGAGGTAAAAACTGCCTGGCTGCGCGTCGAATAGCGAGAATACCTGCGCCGTGTGGTCCCAGGCGCACCCTTGCTCCCCGCTGCGGGCGATCGCCACGGTCGTCAGCGGCAAGGTGTCGCCCAGCGCCGCCAGTGCGGATGGTACAGACCCGTCCTCGCTGAAGTACAGTCCCGTGAAATGGCCATCTTTGCGCTTGAGCAAATCGGTAATATACCCCGCTTGCTGCGCGCCGTCTTGCAGCAGCACCAGCGGACACTCGGGCAAGACCGTGCCCGGCGCGGGGCCAGTGGAAAACACCTCCGATTCCGGCGCATTCAGGGGCGATTGCGCATACGCGATGGCGCTGGTCTGGCGCGGGTTGATCAGGGAGCGCACATGCGCATGCTTGCCCGCCAGGCCCAGCACGGCCGTGCGCATGAGGTCGAAGGCAAACGTGGGCGGCGCCATGAATTCCGTGCTTTTCGTGCCGTGTCGCAGGTTTTCACGGGCGGCGAATACGCGCTCGTCCGAATAGCTGTCCAGCAGGGCATGCGGCGCCTGCCCCTTGACCACGTAGGCGAGCTTCCAGGCCAGGTTGTCCGCATCGTCGATGCCCGAGTTCGCTCCGCGCACGCCGAAGATGGGCACGAGGTGGGCCGCATCGCCCGCGAACAGCACGGGGCCATGCCGGTATTTTTCCAGGGTCAGGGCGTTGGCCTTATAGATGGTGATCCACACGGGATGCCACGGCGCTGTTTCTCCCATCATGGCCAGCAGGCTGTCCACGCGCGGTGCCACGTTTCCCAGCAGCACGGCCGCCTGCGCATCCTCGTCGTCGCGCAACTGGTAATCGATGCGCCAGATATCGTCAGGCTGCTTGTGCACCAGCACAGTCGAGCCGGGATTCGACGGCGGGTCGAAATACGCGAGGCGCTCCGTCGGGCGGTCGCTTTTCAAGTGGATGTCGACGATCACATAGCGCCCTTCATAGCTGGTGCCCTGCAGTTTCAAGCCCAGCGCCTCGCGCACGGCGCTGCGCCCGCCGTCGGCCGCCACCAGCCAGTCCGCCTCGATCTGGTAGCTTGCATCGGGCGTGGCCACGGTGACGGTGGCACCGTCGGCGCGCTGGTCCACGCCAGTGACCCGCGTTTGCCAACGGATATCGATCAGCTCCGGCTGGCGCTCGGCAGCATCGAGCAGGAATTGCTCGATATGGTATTGCGCCAGGTTGACCATGGGCGGCAGCTTCTGGTTCGCGTCTTGCGGCATCGTGAAGTGCAGCACTTCCTCGTCGCGGTAAAAGCTGCGTCCGCCCGCCCACGGCAAGCCCTTGGCCAGAAATCCGTCAAGCGCGCCCAGACGTTCGATGATCTCCAGGCTGCGCCGCGAGATGCAGATGGCGCGGCTGCCCGTGCACACGCCATCGTCCGCTTCGATCAGCACGGAGCGCACGCCGTGGCGGGCCAGGCCCAGGGCCGTGGCCAGGCCCACGGGACCGCCGCCGACGATCAGCACCGGGACATGCTGCGTGGCGGCGCCGGCCGGTTTGCCGGGTGGATACACCTTCGGCACATGGGGATAAGGGTGGAACGTGTCGCTCATGATGGGTCCTCTTCGATCAAGTATGGTCTTTGCCGCCGCGCGCAATCGGCAGGGTCAGCACGATGGCCGCGCCCGCCACCAGCAGCACGCTGGCGTACAGCAAGCCCGTGGCAAAGCTGTGCGTCAGATCCTTCAGCCAGCCCACGACGACGGGGTTCAGGGCCGAGCCGATATTGCCCGTGGCATTGATGACGGCGATGCCGATGGCGCGCGCCCCCAGGCTCAGGGCCCGGTCCGGCGTCGTCCAGAAGACGGACATGGCCGTGTAGGCGCCCGTCGAGGCCATGCACACGCCCAGCAATTGCACGATGGGATTGGCTGAATACGCGGTGAAGAGCCAGCCAAAGGCCGACAGCAGCATGGGCCAGACGATGTGCCAGCGGCGCTCCTGCATCCGGTCCGAGCGGCGCCCCCACAGGATCATACCGATGACGGTACATACTTGCGGGATGGCCGCCAGCAGACCGATCTGCGTGTTGCTGGCGTCGCCACTGAAACTTTTCACGATCAGCGGCGTCCACACGGCCACCATGGCCAAAGTATTCACCAGGCAAAAATAGGCGATGCCGAATTTCAATACCGTAGGCGAGCACATTTCCGCCAGTACCGAGCCTTTTTCCTTCGCTGCCACCGGCTTGTGCTCGGCCGCCAGCATGCGCGCCAGCACCTGCTGTTCCAGCTTGCCCAGCCAGTTTGCCTTGCTGGGAGAGTCATCGAGGTAGCCATACACGGCCAGGCCCAGCAGCACGGATGGCATGCCTTCCAGCAGGAATAGCCATTGCCAGCCCTTCAAGCCCCAGTGCCCGTCCAGCCCCAGGATCAGGCCCGACAGGGCCGAGCCGATGGCGGCCGTGACGGGCATGGCGATCATGAACAGGGCATTGGCGCGCGCGCGGTAGGCGCTGGGAAACCAATAGGTCAGATAAAGCAGCATGCCGGGCAGGAAGCCCGCTTCCGTCACGCCGACGAGAAAGCGCAGTGCGTACAGGCTGGCCGGGCCGCTGGCAAACAAGGTCGCCGTCGAGGCCAGGCCCCAGGCGATCATCATGCTGCCTATCCATTTACGGGCGCCGATGCGGGCCAGCACGATGTTGCTGGGAATGCTGCACGCGATGTAGGCGATGTAGAACAGGGTGGTGGCAAAGCCGAACTGGGTGCCCGACAGGCCCAGGTCTTGCATCATGGTCAGGCCGGCGAAGCCGATATTGATGCGGTCAAGAAAGGAAAACACGAACAGCAGGAACAAGAATCCCAGCAGGTGGCGCGACACCTTGCGCATCACTTGCTGTTCCAGTTGAACGGTGGCCGCGTCGAGGACGGGCGCCGGGGTGGCGGGGGTGGCCGCGTGGGCGATGGTCATGCTGGTCTCCATAAGGTGTCGCCCTCCCCTTGCTATTGTTATTGGGTGAGAGCGGCCGGATGCTCCGGCGTGCGACACAGTATGCAGACGACTACGCCGATGGTTGTCCCCATTTTGGGGACAACCATCGGCCAAAAGGACTAGCCGCGTTTCTTGATGGGCACGTTCTTGACCTTCTGCTGGTCATAGCTGAAGGAGCCGTGGCCGCTCCAGTTGTTGTCGGTAACGAAGGTGGCTTCGAATTTGGCCAGGTAGCTGCCGATGGCCGGTGGCGGCACGGACACGACATATTCGCCGCTCAGGCTGAAGACGCGCGTGGCGTTGCCCAGGCCCAGGCCATGCACGGGGCCGCTGACGGGACGGATCACCACGCGGCCATGCGGTGGCGTGACCGATTGCGTGATCAGGGCTTCGCCGCTGACGGTGCCGTCGTCGGGATTGTAAAACAGGGCCAGATTCAGGATGGGGGCGCCAGGCAGGCCCAGATTGCCGGCGATCAGATAGACGTGTTCTACCGCATTCAATTCAGTTGAGGACACAATGGACTCCTTCGGGGAATGATTCCTGAGCCATGAATACCGGAGATCGCGGGTGCGACAGGCACTGGCTATCAGCCTTGCCGATGGCCGTTATGCTTCGGCGCATCAGCACTCTGCAGATAGCATAGCCAGTATTTTCGTAGCAATATGCTCACATTATTGCCTTGAATTTCGGCAATTTTATGCAGCCCCAGGCATGCGCCTAGCGCTAGCATTTATCCAGCCTATACCCCTAGGCATAGCGCAAACAATTGGCGCTGACTGGCAATGCCCAGGCGCTTATAGGCGCGCTTTTGATACGTGATCACGCTCGATGGCTGCACGCCCATGGTGTCGGCGATCTCCGCGGCCGTCAAGCCTTCAAGCACCCCGCGCAGCGCGTCGAGTTCGCGCTTGCTCAATTGCGGGCCATGCTGGCGCAGCCGGGCCAGCATCATGGGCGAGACGCCTTGCGCGGGCTGGCCGCTCAGGCTGTAGTGGTGTCTGGCCGCATAGGCGAACAGCGGCGACAGGGTTTCGATGGCGGCGATTTCGCCGGGCTGGAACTGCCCCTGGCTGCTGTCGCGGTAGAAATTGACGGACAGCCAGATATCGCTGGCCGGCTGCACCAGCAGCGACAAACGGTCCGACACATTCGGCTTCTGGTAACACGCGGCGCGGTAGCCGGGATGGCGGATTTCGGCGCTGGCTTGCTGGTGCAGCACGATGGCGGGATCGAGCTTGGGCTGGCGCACGGGCGCGATGACGCTCTGGTTGCCGTCGAGCGCATAGTAATGGCGGGCGTAGCTGTCGGCGATATCCTGCAAAAAGCGTCCGCCGCGCCGATCGGCCACGGCCACCGTGCGGGGCCGGTTGCCGAACTCATAAGCAAAGATCGTGCACTGGGCGATGGAAGCGGCCGCGCCGGCGGTTTTCAGGATGGCGCCCGCCATGGCATTGACGTCGGCATGGCCGATGGCCGCCACCAGATCGAGGGCGCGCCCCAGATCCAGCTGTCCCTCCGCCTGCCGCCGTTCCACCTGCCAATAGCGCATGGCCGTCTCCCCTGCCCGCCGGGCTTACTGCTGCCGCTGCGGCAAGACCCAGTCCGGCCGGATGTAATGGCAGGTGTAACCGTGCGGCAAGCGCTGCAGATAATCCTGATGCTCGGGTTCCGCTTCCCAGAACGGGCCGGCCGGCGCCACTTCCGTCACCACCTTGCCGGGCCACAGGCCGGAAGCGTCGACGTCGCGGATGGTGTCTTCGGCCACCCGTTTTTGCTCATCTCTGGTGTAATAAATGGCCGAGCGGTAGCTGCTGCCGCGGTCATTGCCCTGGCGGTCTGGCGTGCTGGGGTCGTGGATCTGGAAGAAGAATTCCAGGATCTTGCGGTAGCTGATGGTGTTCGGGTCGAAAATGATCTCGATGGCTTCCGCATGCGTGCCGTGGTTGCGGTAGGTGGCGTTGGCCACGTCGCCGCCGCTGTAGCCCACGCGCGTGGCGATCACGCCCGGATAACGACGCAGCAAGTCTTGTACGCCCCAGAAGCAGCCGCCGGCCAGGATCGCGGTTTCATTGTCTTGTGCCATGGTGTCTTTCCCGTTCTAGTCAGAAGCAGCTATCTTACTCTGTCGCGCGACTTTCTTCAGCGGGCCAGCAAGCGCTTGAGCTGCGCCGCCTGGTAGGCGCCGATGGCGTCGTTGAACAGGCAGCGGATCAAGGGGTCGTCGACGATGTCCGCTTCCGCCAGTCCGGCCCGCGTGGCCGCATCGAATGGCCCGTCGTTGATGCGCATGTACATCGACGTCAGCGATTCGCCCAGCACCAGCGCCGCGTGGCATTTCACCAGCGGCACCTCGGTGGTCCAGCCGGGCGCCTCGCCCGTGTCCGGCACAAGGTCGATCAAATCGCCGTGCGTGCGGTAATGCAGGACCGTGGCCGCGCCGTCGTGGCCGTACAGCGACAGCCGCCACACACGCGGGGCCTGGAAATAGCTGTCTTCGGGCAGCTCCATGTCGCGGTAGCGTTCAAGCAAGCCGTTCCGGCAAAAATCGAGCACCAGCACCGCATCATCCGCGCTCAAGGGGGAGAAACGGCGGGCGATGTCCGCCGTGGCGGGCGCAAGCGCCTCGGGGCGGTAGTCGAAATCGACGTCTTGCGGGCCCACGGGAATGACCCAGGGCAGCGGCGCGGCCGGCGCCATGCCGTGCGCGTCGAGCAGCACGGCCGCCGACGGGTCGAGGCGGAAGATGTGCGCCTCGGGCAGCGCGGCGCCGATTTCCTGCGCAAACTGGCGGTAGGTAATCGGGAACATCGCATGGTTGTACCAGGACCAGTCTTCCTGCACGAACTGGCAGGAGCTGGGCACGATGTAGCGGGGCGCCAGCGCGCGCAGCTGCGGCACCCAGTCGTCGGGCAGGTCGACCGGGCCAGGCTGCGCCTGCGACGGCGCGATGACGGCGATCTCGCGCATGGTCTGGAATGGCCATAGCACCATGTCCCATGGCGCAAAGGCGGCCAGCTGTGCCAGGGTCTCCGGGCCGATCCAGGAATCGACGACATTGAGCACATTCAGCCCGGCCGCACGCACCTGGAACAGCGAATCGACATCGTCATCCAGCGCGCGGCGCGGGATCACTTCGATCGTGCCCACACGCACCGGCACGTCGACGTGCAGCCGCTGCACGTGGGTAAAACCCAGCGCGCGCAGCATCGCGAACAGTTCATCGAAGACGCAGTACAGGTAGATGGGCGTGGCGCGGTCCAGCACATCGAGGCTGTCGAGCGAACAGTGGTCGTCGTGGAAGTGCGAGATGAAGACGGCATCCCAGCGCAGCCGGCGCACGGCGTCAAGGTCGAAGCGCACGGGCGGAAACGCGTGGCAGTTGCGGCTGAACGGGTTTTCGACGATGGGGTCGAAGGCGATGGCCGTGCCTTCGCACTCGAAGACATAGCCGGCGTGCAGGATGCGGGAGATTTTCAGGGGCATAAACAAGCTCAGGTTGGGCAGCGCGCCATGATAGCTGAAAAGGCGCCTGCCCTGCCCCGTGTTGACCTAGTACGGATTATTCAGCACATCCATCGCGAAATACGTAAAGATCATGTCCGCGCCCGCGCGCTTGATGGCGCCCAGGGTTTCCTGCACCACGCGGCGCTCGTCGATGGCGCCCGCCTCGGCGGCGAACTTGATCATCGCGTACTCGCCGCTGACCTGGTAGGCGCCGATCGGCAAACGCGTCACTTCGCGCAGGTCGCGGATGATGTCCAGATACGCCCCGGCCGGTTTCACCATCAGCGCGTCGGCGCCTTCGGCTTCGTCGATCAAGGACTCGCGCACCGCTTCGCGGCGGTTCATCGGGTCCATCTGGTACGTCTTGCGGTCGCCCTTGAGGGTGCTGCCGGCCGCATCGCGGAACGGGCCGTACAGGCCGGAAGCGAACTTGGTCGAATATGCCATCACGGGCGTGTCGTGGAAACCGGCCGCGTCAAGCGCGCTGCGGATCGCCGCCACCTGGCCGTCCATGGCGGCCGATGGGGCGATGATGTCGGCGCCCGCCTGGGCCGCGATGACGGCCTGCTTGCCCAAATTCAGTACCGTGCTGTCATTGTCGACCGTGTCGCCATGCAGGATGCCGCAATGGCCATGGTCCGTGTATTCGCAGAAGCAGGTGTCGGACATGACCACCATTTCCGGCACGGCATCCTTGATGATGCGCGACATGCGGGCCACCAGGCCGTCAGGATTCAGCGTGTCCGTGCCGTGGCTATCCTTGTGGTGCGAAATGCCGAAGGTCATGACCGAGCGCAGGCCGGCGCGCGCGTAGCGCTCCACTTCCTGCGCCAGCTTCGCTTCGGGAATGCGGCGCACACCAGGCATGGACTTGATGTCGATGAAATCGCTGCTGCCTTCGTCGACGAAGATCGGCAGGACCAGGTCGCGCGGATTGATCTCGGTTTCGCGGAACAGCTCGCGCAGTTGCGGGGTCGCGCGCAGGCGGCGCATGCGCGAAGTGGGGAATTGTGCTGGCATGGGGTGACTGGCTTCAGGTTAACAACGCCGATCAGTATACGCCGATCACGCCGATTGCGCCGGGCTGCCCGGCAAAAAAGCCGCGCAGGTCAAGAAACCCCGCACTGCGCCGTCATTGCGCGTGCAGCAGGGCCGCCACTTGCCAGCGCATGTCGGCCGCCAGCTGCACCAGCATGGCGCCGCGGCGGCGCGCGTCCGCGCGCTTTTTCGACGGCACCAGCTCCAGCTCCGGCATCCGGCATGGGCCGCATGGCAGGCGGTAATTGCCATCGCCGGTGGGCAGCGCGTGCAGTTCCCGCCACGCCTGGTCGTAGTCGCACGAGATATGGCGGCGCCGGCGCCAGTTCAGCGCGATGCGGTTGGCGTTGCTGACCAGGTCCAGGTGGGCGCAGCCGAAAAAGTCGCCCAGGTCGCGCAAGGCGGCCACCATCAGGTTTTTCGGCCGGCAGCCGTGCAGCGCCCGCGTGGCCTCTTTTACCGCCTGCGCGCCGGCGGGCGAGCGCAAGCCCTGCAAGGCGCCCAGCTGGATGACGGCGCCACCGGGCTGGGGCCGGAACAGGAAACTGGCCAGGTATAGCGGAACGCCATCGCGCGTCAGGCGCAGGCACAGCTCCCCTTCGCGGTGGCTATCGTGGATGGCCGTCAGTTGCAAGCGGTAGCTGGCGCCATCCTTGCCTTCGATGGCGGCCAGCACCAGCGCGCGGCGCGCCGCGTATTCCACCAGCGGCCGCGCGCCCGCCTGCCACAGGAAGCGGTAATGCCCGCACAGCAGCTCCACCCTCGCCGCGCAGCACAACTGGCGGCTGGCGTAGGGACGATAAATCTTGTACAGCAGGCTGGGATGGGCTTGTGCCAGCGCCGCCAGGCCAGGTGTGCCGGCGATGAACGCTTGCCAGCGCGCGCGCTGCAGGGGAAAGACGATGGCGCCCAGCGCGGCCTTGATACGGTGGCCATGCTGGCGCAGTGGCGCCTGTTGCGGCGCGGCGTTGTCGCCGGTGGCGGTAAAAGTATGCATGAAAACGGCTCTGCGACGGGTCGGGACAGGCAAGCCGCGGCAAGCCGCGGGCAGCCCGGAACAGGCGGCTGCGCGCACGCAGCCGCTCTACGCCGGGTAGAACGGATGATAGGGGGAGGCGAAAATGAAGGGGGTTACAAGTTGGTAATGTCGACTTGGCGTATGGCGCACAAGCACATTACGGCAGGGAGCCGACGGCAGGTTCCCTAAGGTCGCGCTTGAGCCGCCGCAACAGCCAACGCCGCGCCGGCACTTCCAGCAAGCGGTAGCTGATGCCGCTGACAACGAGCAGGATGGCGGTGAAGATCGCCGCCTTCATCATGTAGTCCGCTATGCCCGTGCCAGGCAACATCAGGCGTAGCGGCTTTTGCAGCAGCATGGCCAGCGGCACATGCAGCAAGTAGATGGCATACGAGCAGTCGCCCAGGAAGGCGGCTGCCTGGCCCTCGAGTATCGCCGGCCGCAGCCTGGCGACAAGCCACACCGTCGCGGGCAGGACGCCCATCACGACGAGGCCCAGCGGTATGACATCGCCGGCATCGCCTGCCGCATAAAAAGCGGCAAACACGCCTAGCGCCAGCGCCGCAAAATAGGCCAGTATCCAGGCATGCATGCGGCACTGGAACAACAGCAAGCCACCGGTAAAGCCCAGCAGGCCACGCAGCAAGCCTTCGTGTACATCATCCGGCTCATAGCCAGTCAGGTAGCGGTTCATCCAGACGGCGAACCCCCATAGCAGCAGCGCCGAGCACAGGTGCAGCGCGAGCTTCCAACGCAAACCATGCATGCCCATGCGGACGACAAAGAACCAGATCAAATTGATGGACACCTCGACGAAAATTGACCAGCTGGGTCCGTTCAAGGGGAAGGTAGGCCCGTCATCCTGCAGGCAGGGCAGCATCAGCGCATTGGGCACAAAGCATGCGATGTTCGCTGACGTGGCGCCGATGCGGCTCTTGACCAGGGTCACGGCAAGGGCCGCCAGTAGCGCGACGGCGTACAGCGGATACAGCCTGGCAAAGCGGTTATACAGAAAGTCACTGAACGGCATGCCAAGGCGGATGCGCTCTTCATAGCTGTGTGCCATGACCCAGCCGGACAGGATGAAAAAGAAGTCGACCGCCAGGTAGGCGTGCGTGATCTTGAAGCCGAATATGACTGGCAGGTGATACACGGCGACCAGCATCGCGGCCAGGCCACGCAAGCCATCGAGAGAAACGATGCGGCCGCTGAAATGGCCACTCTTCATGCCGGCACCAATCATGCTTACTCCCGATATCCACCTGTCGAACTGGCGCACCGCGCCAGCAAAGAGAACCAGGCAGATATGGCGATCACTCGATGCGGCCGCACGACGACGGGCAGGATGCACCGTCCAATGGCGACACCACAAAAGTATCAAAATTATATCATGATGCTTTATTAAAAAGCAAATATGACAACACTTATGGCAAAAAAACACACGGCGACCAGCAAGGCTGGGCTTAACGGACAATAAAATCGGCCAGCCTGAAACGCAGGCGCAAGCCCGGCGCCGCATCCTCGATCTCCAGGCTGCCGCCATGCAGGGCGGCGATGGCGGCCACGATGGACAGTCCCAGGCCATTGCCGGGCAAATGGCGGCTCTTGTCGAGCCGGTAAAAACGCTGCGTCAGCTTCGGCAGTTCTTCCTTTGGTACGCCGGGGCCGTTGTCGCGCACGGCCAGCCAGCTGCCCTGCTCATCGCTGCCGGCCGACACTTCCACCGTGGCGCCCCGCCCCGCGTACTTGATGGCGTTGTCGACCAGGCTGGCCAGCGCGCTGCCCAGCAGGTTGCGGTCGCCGCGCGCCGGCACGCCTTCGCCATACATCTGCACCAGCAGCACGCCCTGCTCGTCGGCCGTGGCCTCGTACATTTCCACGATGTCGGCGCCGATCTGCTGCAGGTCGATGTCGTTGAAATTCTCGGGACGCATGCCCGATTCGGCTGCCGCGATCTGCAGCAGCTTGTCGAACACGCGCGTCAGGTCGTCGATGTCGTCGATGGCCGCCTGCGCCGCGCTCTCGTAGCCGGCCACGCCCTGCTGCTGGCGCAGGGCGCCATCGAGCTTGTTGCGGATGCGGCCCAGCGGCGTGCGCAAGTCGTGCGCGATGGCGTTCGACACGTGGCGCACGCCTTCCATCAGGTGCTCGATGCGGTCGAGCATGCGGTTGATGTCGCGGCTCAGCAAGCCGAATTCGTCTTCGCTGGAAACGGGTATGCGACGGCTCAGGTCGCCCGCCTCGATTTCCCCCGCCGTGCGGCGGATCTGCCCGATGCGCGCCTCGAGCTGGCGGCGGAACAGCCACGCGCCCGCCACCACCAGCAGGATGGCCACCCCGCCGCCGTAGGCCAGCGAGCGCAGCACCAGCGAACGGATCGACTTGCCCTCTTCCATGTCGCGCCCGACGAACAGGCGCGCGCCGCCCTCCAGCTCGCGGATCAGCATGCGCGCGGGCACCCTGCGCCCTTCGCGCGTGACGTCGCGGTGCAGCAAGCGGCCCACGGGGCTGCCCACGTCGGGCCAGGACGACAGATTGCCCGCCACGCGGCTGCCATCGGCGCCCACCAGCAGGAAGATTTCCGTGTCGCTGTCGGTGCGGTCGGTCAGCAAATGGGCGATTTCCGCCGTCGTGCGGCTGGCATCGTCCTGCTGGTACAGGGCGGCGAGGCGCTCCGAGAGCAGGGTCAGCTTGCGGTCCACGCTGCGATCGAGCACGCCGATGGTGCCGAAATAGAACACGGCGCAGACGATGCTGATCGACACGACCACCAGCACGCCATAGCCGAGCGCCAGGCGGGCCGCGATCGAGCGGTGCCAGTTACGCACTGTCGATCACGCCCAGGGTGTAGCCGACGCCGCGCACCGTGTGGATCAGCGGCGGCGAAAATTCCTTGTCCACCTTGGTGCGCAAACGGCTCACCTGCACGTCGATGACGTTGGTCTGCGGGTCGAAATGGTAGTCCCACACGGCTTCGAGCAGCATGGCGCGCGTGACGGACTGACCCTGGTGGCGCATCAGGTATTCCAGCAGGCGAAATTCGCGCGGCTGCAAGGCGATCTGCCGGTTGGCGCGCGTCACGCGCATAGTGCGCATGTCGAGCACCAGGTCGGCCACCTGCAGCTGCGTCGATTCGGGAACGGGCGCGGCGCGGCGCAGCAGCGCTTCGATGCGCGCCAGCAGTTCGGCGATGGCGAACGGTTTCGACAAATAATCGTCGCCGCCGCTGCGCAGGCCGCGCACGCGCTCGTCGACGCTGGACAGGGCCGACAGGACCAGCACGGGCGTGTTGCGGCCCATGCCGCGCAGGCGCGCGACGATGGCCAGGCCATCGATCTCGCCAGGCAGCAGGCGGTCGAGCACCAGCGCATCCCAGTCTTCGCCGCAGGCCAGGCGCATGCCATCGATGCCATTGTCGCAAGCGGTGACGTCGTGGCCCGCCTCGCGCAGGCCGGCACAGATATAGCGGGAAGTTTCAGCTTCGTCTTCGATGACCAGGCAGCGCACGGGAGTTCCTTGTAAAAATCAGGGCAGCAGATAGGCGCAGCATACGCCAGCCGCGCGCCACTTGCCAGCCCCGCCGGCGTGCGGCGCGCGATGACAGGGTCGGGTACAATACAGCCTCGACAATTTTTGGCCGCGCCCGCGCGCGCATGTGCGCAGGTTTTATCGGCGCCTCGCGGCTTGCCGCGGCCTGCATAGCCACCACTGCCATTAACGAATATCAGGCGCGCCAGGCGCGCGCCACAGACCAATACAGCCATGAAATCGACCCACTCTCTCGCACTGGCGCTGGCCATGGCCATCACCTGCGGCAGCGCCGCCGCCAAAGACACCAAGCAAAGCCTGTTGTTCGATGAAATCCCCATCGGCAGCTGGAGCACGTCCGCCGAACTGGGCGCCATCACCACCTCCGGCAATACGGTCGGCACCTCCGTCACGGGCAAGATCGACGCGCGCCAGGAACTCGATGACTGGAGCAACCAGTACATCTTCAGCGGCTACTTCAAGGAAGACGAAACGACGAACGACGACGGCGAGAAAGTGCGCGAACGCTCGGCCGAGCGCTTTTCCGCCTCCGCCAAGGCCGCCTACAAGCTGATGGCCGACCATGAAAAACTGTTCGTGCTGGCCTCGCACGTGAACGACAAGTTCGGCGCCTACACCAAGTACTCGACCCTGGCCATCGGTCATGGCTCGCGCTGGTACCAGTCCAGCGACAAGAGCATCGACGTGGAAGTCGGTCCAGGCTATTTCAGCGGCACCAATGATGCGGGCGAATCGGAACATGGCCTGACGGTGCGCGGCGCGGCCGCCATGAAGTGGAAGATCAGCCAGTCGGCCATGTTTACGCAAACGGTCAGCGTGGAGCGGGGTACCTCGAACACCCACTCGATCGCCGAAACAGCCCTCAGCACCAAGATCAACGGCACCATGCAGATGAAGGCCGCCTTCAGCGCCCGCAACGACACGCGCGTGCCGGACGACAAGAAGAACACGGATACGCAAACCTCGCTGACGCTGGTCTACTCGTTCTAGACGCGGACCGGCCATGCTGATGCGACGTCTGCGCGTATGCGCCCTCCTGTGCGCCGCAGCGCTGCTGAGCGGCTGCGCCGCCGTCACCGTCAGCGCGATCTCGCCGGCCGACTACCTGCAGCAGCGGCGCGGCGACATCCTCACCACGGGCAAACTCAGTGCCTCGGCCAGCGAAGTGCTGCGCATCATCGGCAGCGACATCGCCGCCTGCGAAGCCAATACGGGTAGCTGCCGCGCCGATCTGGCCCGCTCCGAGCTGCTCAGCGACGAGCAGCGCCTGGCCACCCTGTCCGAACTGTGGCTGGAAAGCGCCCTGGCGGAAGAAAAACAGGGCGGCCACCCGAGTGCCGAGCGGCTGGCCGCCTGGCTCGAATCGGCCCGCTATGCGTATGCCTACCTGTTCTACACGACGCGCACGCCGGGCCAGCGTGCCTTCGAGGAGCGCCAGACGCAAATCCGCGACTACTATAATTATGCCGTGCAAAAGGCCGTCGGCAACCTGTTCCGCCACCGCGGCGAATACCGCCCCGACGGCCATGTGATCCGCGTCGCCGGCTGGGAAATCGACACCGAATTGTCGGCCCTGCGCCTGCCCGAAGACGGCGCCCTGCCCGACGAACTGCTGCCGGCCACCTCGCTGTCGTTTTCCGGCCTGCGCAATGTGTACCGGCGCGACGGCTTCGGCGCCGACCTGGTGGCCGTCATGCCCAAGCCCCGGGCGTCGAAAGGCGAGTATGTCCCTTATCAGGAAACCCGTTTCCCCGTCGTCACGGCGCTGATCCGCTTCGACGGCAACAGCCTGCAGGAAGTCCTGGCCACGCAACAGCTGCTGGTGATGCTGGTCGATCCGACGCGCAGCGAATCGACGCGCATGGCGGGACAGGAACTGCCCGTGGCAGCCAATTTCACGGCCGGCTATGGTTTGTGGCTGGCCCGCTCCGGCTTCGGCGTGCAGGCGCTGCGCACCCTGTTCGGCCGTGCCGACGGCATTTCGCGCCCGCAGGTGCACCTGATGCAGCCCTACGACCCGAACAAGCGCACCATCGTCATGCTGCACGGCCTGGCCAGCAGTCCGGAAGCGTGGATCAACGTGGCGAATGAACTGATGGGCGACGAACAGCTGCGCCGCCGCTATCAGATCTGGCAAGTGTACTACCCGAGCAATGCGCCGCTGGCGGCCAACAACGCCGCCATCCGCCAGGCGCTGAACGCGACGCTGGCACAGTTCGACCCTTCGGCCAAGGCCGATGCCGCGAACGACATGGTCTTGATCGGCCACAGCATGGGCGGCGTGCTGGCGCGCCTGATGGTCTCCGATGCCAGCAATACCCTGCTCGACGCCATCACGGAAGAATACAATTTGAAGGGCAAGAAGGCGGAAAAAGTGCGCGCCGGTCTGGCGCCCTACCTGAATTTCACGGCCATGCCGCAGGTGAACCGCGCCATCTTCATCGCGGCGCCGCACCGCGGCACCTCGTTCGCCAACCACAAGGTGGCGCGCTGGATCGCCAACCTGATCACACTGCCCATCAACATGCTCGACCAGTTGTCCGACGCGGCCGGCAGCCTGGCGCAGCTCGACACGGGCAGCAGCGAACCGCTGCGCATCCCCAACAGCATCGATAACCTCAGCGACAAGGATCCGTTCGTGCGCCTGGTGGCAGACCTGCCCATCAGCCCGAAAGTGCGCTACTACTCCATCATGGGCAATGACACGCCGGACCTGCCATTGGCCGAATCGAGCGACGGCGTGGTCCCCTACACCAGCGCCCACCTCGATGGCGCCCTGTCGGAAAAAGTCATCCCGTCCTGGCACAGCGTGCAGGAAAGCCCGCAGGCGATCCTGGAGATACGGCGCATCTTGCGCATGCCCGACAGCCTGCCTTAGGCTCCCCGTCACGCCCGCAAGGCCGCCAGCGCGGTGGCGGCCACGGCCAGCGCCGTATCCGGCGGCGTGCCGTCTTCCAGATGCCATGCCGCCGACAGACCCGCCCACGCGGCGCCCCACGCCAGCAACCGTGCCGGATCGAGGCGCGCCGCCTCGGCGATCAGCGCCACCTGCCGCACCAGTCGGCCCGGAAAAGTGGCCAGCGCGGCATCCGGGTTGCACAGGATATTGGCGAAATCAAAACCCCGCTCGCCCACATAGCCTTTCGGATCGATGGCCAGCCAGCCGCGCGCGCCGCCATCGAGCACGTTCGCGTGATGCAGATCGCCATGCAGCACCACGCTGTCCTGCGGCGCCGCCAGCAAATCCTGCGCCACAGCATGGCATGCCGACAACACGCCGCCGCGCGCGGCGGCAGCGGCCAGCGCGGCAAAGCAGCCGGACAAGGGAGGCAAAAGTGGAGCGGATGGCCGCGGCGCATGCAGGCGTGCCGCCACGGCGCACAGGATACCGGTGGCGGCCGCATCGCCCGCCTCCCCCGCGCGCGCCAGCGCGGCCAGCGAACGGGAACCCATCGCCCGCTCAAGCAGCAGGACATCATCCTCCGTGGAGGCGGCCAGCACGCGCACGGCGCCGTCGCCATCCCACCAGCGCAGCACGGCGCCAGCGCGCCGCTCATCGTCGCCGGTCGACAGCTTCAGCATGGCCGGCTGGCCACCGTGCAGCACCGGCAACAGGCATGCGCCATGCGTGTGCACGGGCATGCCATCGGCTTGCAATGACCATTGCCGGAGATGGTCGGCAATGCGGTTCCGGTAATCCATGGGCAATCCTGGGATGAAGGTCAGGACGCTACTATAAGAGACAGGCCGGCGGGTAGCCCGTTCACGCCGGCTCGCGCCACTGGTCCTTGATTTCCAGCATGGCCGGCAGCTGTTCGATGAACAGCGCCAGCAGTTGCGGGTCGAAGTGCGTGCCGCTGTCGCGCTGCATGGTGGCGATGGCTTCGTCGACCGTCCAGGCGCGCTTGTACGGGCGTTCGCTGGTAAGCGCGTCGAAGACGTCGGCGATGGCGACGATGCGGCCTTCGTGGGGGATTTCCTCGCCTTTCAAGCCTTGCGGATAGCCACTGCCGTCCCATTTTTCGTGGTGCGTCAGGGCGATGGTGCGCGCCATTTTCAGCAGGCCGCCCGCGTGCTCGCCGATGATGGCCGCGCCGATTTCCGCGTGGCTGCGCATGACTTGCCATTCATCCGCATCGAGCTTGCCCGGTTTTTGCAGGATGGCGTCGGGGATGCCGATCTTGCCCACGTCGTGCATGGGCGCCGCGTTGAGCAAGTCTTCCGCCCTGGCCGCGCTGTAGCCGGCCGCCAGCGCCAGCTGGCGCGCGTAATAGCTCATGCGGATGACGTGCATGCCCGTCTCGTTATCCTTGTATTCGGCCGCCTGGCCCAAGGTCTGGATCACCTGCAGGCGCGAGCGGCGCAACTCTTCGGCGTCCACCAGCGACAGATGCGTGCGCACGCGGGCGCGCACGATGGGCGGGCTGACGGGTTTCGTGATGTAGTCGACGGCGCCCGCGTCAAAGCCATCCGCCTCGTCCTTCACGTCGCACAGGGCGGTGACGAAAATGACGGGAATGGACGCCGTGGCCGGCATGGCCTTGAGCTGCCGGCACACTTCATAGCCCGTCATGGCGGGCATCATGATGTCGAGCAGGATCAGTTCCACGGGATTATGTTGCGCCAGTTCCAGCGCCTTCTCGCCATCCTTGGCATACAGCAGGCGGTAATCGTCCTGCAAAATCTGGCGCAGCACCTGCAGATTCGTCGCTTCATCGTCGACCAGCAGCAGGATCGGTTTGTCTTCGTGTAAGGTCATCGTTAGCCCAAGGTCAGGAAAGGTCGGCAGGCGCTGGTGCTTCCAGCCATGCCAGCAACTGGCGCAGCACGCCCGCGGCGCGCGCAAATTCAAAGTCGTCGATGGCGCTGGCCAGCGCCTGCAGGCGCGGCTGCTGGCCGTGCGGCGCCAGCATGGCGGCAATCTGCGACATCAGGGCGTCGTCCAGCTGCCCGCCTTCCAGGCTGGCGATGGCTTGCCGCAGCAAGGCGCCAGCGGCGGCTGCATCGATGGGCGCGCTGGCGGTCGGTGCTTCCATGGCGACGGCCGGCATATCCACCTCTTCCAGCTCGCCGGCCAGCGCCATGAAGGCGGCCGCCAGCTGCACCAGCAATTCTGTCACCGGCAACTGGCGCGCGATGGCTTGCTCGATGCGTCCCAGCAGGCTTTCGACCTGCACCAGGCACAGGTTGCCCGCCGCGCCCTTGATCCGGTGCAGCAGGTGGCCCGCCACGCTGCTGCCGCCGCGTTCCAGTTCCGCCGCCAGCATGGCGGCGCAGTCGCCATTGGCTTGCACGAAGCGCGCAATGGCGCGCTGCAAGGCCGCGCGTCCGCCCCACAGGGCGATGCCGCGCTGCCAGTCGACCTGGCCGGCGGCGGCACGCGCCGCCGCGCCGGCCGCCGCCGGCGGCATGGCCACGGCGATATCGAGCAGGCGGGCGATTTCCGCCGTCAGCTTGTGCATTTCCAGCGGCTTCGAAGCAAAGCCGTTCATGCCGGCCGTCTGCGCGGCGCGCCGGTCCTGTTCCAGCACGCTGGCCGTCAGGGCGATGATGGGCGTCGCCTTCAAGCCCTGCTCGCGCTCGTGCACGCGGATCAGGCGCGTCGCTTCCAGGCCGTCCATGCGCGGCATCTGCACGTCCATCAGGACGATGTCGAAGCTGCCCTTGCTGAACTCGCGCACGGCGCTCTCGCCATCGCTGGCGGCGATCACCTGGTGGCCGGCCGCACCCAGGCTGATCAGGAGCAGCTCCACATTCTGCGGCACGTCGTCGGCCGCCAGGATGCGCAGCGGCGGCAAGGCCACCACAGGCTGCTCGCTGCGGCGCGCCACGGCCTTGCCCGGCGCCAGCGGCAGCAGCACGTGGAACACGCTGCCCACGCCCAGGGTACTCTCCACCGTGATGGTGCCTTTCATCAGTTCGACCAATTGCAGCGAAATCGTCGTACCCAGGCCCGTGCCGCCAAAGCGGCGGCTCATCGAGGAATCGGCTTGCGTAAAGGGGGCGAATATCTTGTCCAGGCGGTCAGCGGGGATGCCGATGCCCGTGTCGTGCACGGCGATATGCACCTGCTCGCCCTGCATGCCGACGGCCACGCGCACATGGCCCACTTCCGTGAACTTGACGGCGTTACCGATCAGATTCGTCAGCACCTGCTGCACCCGGCGCGCGTCGCCCAGGAAGAACTGGCCCATGCCCGGATCGACATCGACATGCAGCACCAGGTCGCGCGCATGCGCCGTGATGCGCAGCGACGCGGCCACGTGGTCGACCAGGTCGGGCAGCGAAAAGTCCACCAGTTCCAGTTCGGTGGCGCCTTTTTCCAGCTTGGCCATATCGAGGATGTCGTTGAGCAGCTCGAGCAGGGAACGGGCGGACTGGCGCACCGTGCCCAGATGGCGGCGCTGCAGGCTGTCCAGGGCGGTCCCCAGCAGCACTTCCGTAAAGCCGATGATGGCGTTCATCGGCGTGCGGATTTCATGGCTCATGTTGGCCAGGAAGCTGGTCTTCGATTCGGCGGCCAGCTCGGCGCGGTCTTTTGCCGCGCGCAGGTTTTCCTGCATGGCGCGCCGCTCGCTGACGTCGGTGGCCAGCTTGACCACCTTGAACGGCTTGCCGTCCGTATTGAAGATCGGATTGTACGAAGCCTGTATCCACACTTCCTTGCCATCCTTGCCGATGCGCTTGTACTCGCCCGTATTGAACTGGCCACTGGCCAGCTGCTGCCAGAACGCGATGTAGTCTGGCGAGGTCACATAACCCGGTTCGCAGAAGATGCTGTGGTGCAGGCCCAGCACATCGTCGAGCTGGTAGCCGACCAGGTCGAGGAAGTTCTCGTTGGCCGCCAGGATGCGTCCCTGCAGGTCGAACTCCGCGACGGCAGTCGCGCGCGAGATGGCCGTCACCTTGCCTTCGTATTCGGCGTTGCGCAATTCGCTTTCCGTGATGTCGAGGATGACGCCATCGATCCAGCGCACCACGCCGTCATTATCGAGCACGGGGCCGCTGCTTTCGCGCACCCAGCGCTCGCGCCCGTCGCGGTGGATCATGCGGTAGACGTTCTCGAAGTCGCGCTTTTCTCCGGCCGCCTGCACGCAGGTGTCGTTGACGCGCTGGCGGTCGTCCGGGTGCACGAGGTCGAACAGCCTGACGCGCCCTTCGGCAAAGTCCTGCGGCATCCAGCCAGTCAGGTTGAAGACGGCATCGCTGATGAAGATCATCCTCCATTCGGGCGCGAAGCTGCAGTGGAAGGACACGCCGGGGATATTGCGGATCAGGGTGCGGTACTGGCGCTCGCTGTCCTTCAGCGCCTGCTCCATGCTGCGCGAAGAGCGCATGTCCGTGACAAACGCCACGAACAGGGGCTGGCCCGGCGTGTCGATCTTGCCGATCGCCACGCGCATGGGCAGCACGGCGCCATCCTTGTGGCAGCCATCGAGTTCGCGTCCGCTGTCGAGAATGCGCGAGGCGCCCGTTTCCAGGTAGTCGCGCAGATAGCCTTCGTATTCGGCCGCGTCGGACGGCTGCAGCAGCACGCTGGCGTCGCGCCCCACGATCTCCGCTTCGCGCCAGCCGAACAGGCTTTCCGCGGCGGGATTGAAGGAGCGCACCTTGCCCTGGCCATCGATGGTGATCAGGCCGTCGGCCGCCGTATCGACGATGGCGCGCAGGCGCGATTCGCTGGCGCTGGCGTGGCGCAGCAGCTGGCGGTAGCGCAGCAAGCCGTTCGCGGCGGCCACGAAGACGGTCAGGGTGACGGTGATCAGGGCCACGGCCAGGGCCACGAACGAGGCCTGTACCGTAATCGTGTTCTCGCCCGCCGTGGGCGTGCCGGAAAAGCGCGCCGCCAGCATGCCCGTGTAATGCATGCCGGAAATGGCCAGCCCCATGACAGCACTGCTGACCAGCAACGACGCCAGGGGAGTGAGACGCAAACGCATGGCGCTCAGGCCAAAGCGTATCCACAGCGCCAGCATGGCCATGACGACGGCCACCACCAGCGACAGGGCGAACAGCCACGGCTGGTAATGCAGGGTCAGCGAAGTCTGCATGGCGGCCATGCCGCTGTAATGCATGGAACCGATGCCCACGCCGACGAGCACGCCTCCCACCACCAATTGGCGCCAGTTGATGCTCGGGCGCGCCAGCAGGTGCAGCGCCACCCATGAAGCGGCCACGCCGGGCAGCATCGACAGCAGGGTCAGGCTGGGGTCGAAGGATACGCGCGTGCAGATGTCGAAGGCCAGCATGCCGATGAAGTGCATCGACCAGATGCCGCCGCCGAGCGCGATGGCGCCCGTGATGATGGCCGTCTGGCGCTGGAAGCCGCGCTCGCTGCTGCGCGCCATACCGGCGATCTGCAAGGCCATGAACGAGGCAAAGATGGCGATACCGACGGAAAACAGCACCAGCCACGCATTGTGCGTGCCGTAGATGTACTGCATGGTATCGCTCGATACAGCAAAGATGGAACTAAACATACTGTCGTGGCATAAGGTGAGTGAAACGTGACGTAGCAAAACATGACGGCCCACCGCGCGCGCTGGCGCCACGCTTTTTACTAAAGCGGCAACACAGCGGAAATGACAACGGTAGCAGTCGACCAGGGCAAGGCTCGGTCATCACGCCCGCGCCTGCCGCGCGGGGGAAAGGTGCTTTTTACAGAGTGAAAAAGCGGAATGCGTACGAACTCTGGCGCGGATGGCTGGCCGCCAGCGTGACGATGATTTTTTAAAGAGCCATGAGTATAGTTGCTTTGCGAACATATTCATAGGACTTCAGCAATACAGTTATCAAAAATGATAGTTATTGCGGCGGCGATGCGACACTGGCCCGTCTGCGCCTACGCCTGCGGCCAGCGCGCGCGGATGGCCGCGGATTCCTGGCTGATCGGCCCGGCCGTCTCGCTGACAGGGATACCGGCCAGTCTACAGCGGCGGCTCAGTTCCTCCTTGATCTGGCACAGCGTCCAGCGCTGCGGCACGGGCAAGTTCAGGCCCACCACGCGGATCAGCGGATAGTCCGCGAGAGTCGTGTAGAGCAGCAGCTCCACGCGCGCCAGCGGTGCCGGGGTCCGATAGACCTGCAATGCGCCCCCATACGTGACCACGTCCAGCCGCTGCAGCTGCGACAAGTCCAGCTGCACGCTTTTATCCCAGTCGGGCAAGCGCCGCGCATGGCGCCGCAGCAACAGGCCCGCATCGTCAAGTTCCACATGAAAGAGCAAAGCGCGTCCCGGAAACAGCACCAGGCCCGCGATCCAGGCGGCCAGCGCCAGCGGAGAGAACAACACTGCCTCGCCCGCGTACGGCACGTCGCGCCAGACGGCTTGCAGGACAAAAGCGAGGATCAGGGCACAGCCGCCCAGCAGCACGCTGCGCCACAGCACGGGACGCAGATTGGCCATCATCGCCGCATGCGAGCTTGCATCGTCGGCCGGCGAAAAACGGATCCATTCGGCGCGCGCCGGCTTCAGCGTGGGTCTCAGCTCCCCGCTCAAGCGGTCGGTGCCAGCATGCCGCGGAACCACGCCAGCTGCTCGCGCGTCAGGTAATTGGCGCCATCGCCATGCAGGAGGACGATTTCGATGTCGGGTGGAATCGAGGCGATCAGCTGCGCGCCCGTCACGGGAATCTTGGGAAAGTTGATGCCAGCCAGGAAGGCCATGTCTTCCGCCACCGTCACGCACTGGCGCTCGGGATTGGGCGATGGCACGAGGAACAGGTCGATCTGTTCGCTTTGTCCGCCGATGACGACGTGTAATTGCGCGGTCAGCAGTTCGGGCAGGATCAGCTCGATATTATTCTCGGCGCGCGATTGCTGGAAAGCGCTTTTCAGGGGCGTGAGGACAGGTGTGGCGGACATGGGAACAGTCAAAAATGGGGACGGCGGCAGTGTAGCAGAGGCGCCCGCCCGGGACGCGCTCTGCTGGCGCAATGGCTACATCTTGTAGTTCAAGGACAGCAGCACGCTGCGCGGCGCGCCGTAGCGTTCCAGCCCGCCCGACCACGAATAGCCGAGTCCCTGGTAGTAGCGGCGGTCGAGCGCGTTGTCCACATTCACGCGCAGCTGCAGCTGCTCGCTGATCCGGTAGCCGGCCGTCAGCCCGACGATGGCGTAAGCGCCCTGCCGCGTATCGAAGCCCGTTTCGCGGCGGTAGATCTTGTCCTGCGCATACACGGAGGCGCCCAGGTTCCATTTCGCCAGGCTGCCGCTCAGCTGCACATTCGTGTACAGCTTGAACAATTGCTTCGGCTCATCCGTGGCGATGCGCTGGCCGATGTTGGCCGCTACGCTGTCCTTGGTGTACTTGGCCAGGACATAGGTGTAGCCACCCGCGATCTGCCAGCCCGGCAATGGCGAGCCCGACAATTGCAAGTCGATGCCTTCGCTCTGCACCTGCCCGGCCGCGCGGGCGCAATAGATGGCGCCGCCCGTGGGGCAATTGACCTCGTCGGCCATGGCGCGGTTGTTTTGCCTGATGCGGAACAAGGCGCCGCTGGCATTGAGCCTGCCGCCAAAATATTCTCCCTTGACGCCCGCTTCCAGGTTGGTGCCGCTCAAAGGCGGCAAGGTATTGCCGCGCACATCGAGCTCGCTTTGTGGCTGGAAGATCTGCGTGGCGCTCGCATACACGGAATGGTGCTGGTCCAGGTCGTAGACGAGGCCCGCGTATGGCGTGAATTTCGCGTTTTCCGTCAGGCTGCGGCGCCAGACCGGGTTGGTGGAATACCAGCCCGTGACATCCTGCGCATACCAGCCGAAGCGCCCGCCCAGCACCAGGCGCAGCGGATCGGCCAGGCTGAAGTTACCAGCCGCATACAGGCCCTTCTCGTCCGTCTTGCGGCCCCAGTTATATGGCTCGAACGGCGCGCCGTTCATGCGGTAGGCGCGCGGATTCCAGTGGCGGATATCGATCACGCGCTTCCCGGCGCCTTCCCAGCTCTGGCCGGCGTCGGAATCGTCATGGCGGTAGCTGGCGCCCACAATCAGGTCATGCTGGCGGCCGAACCAGGTGACGGGGCCGCTCAAGCGCCAGTCGGCCACCACTTGTTCCGTGTTGTACTTCCAGCCCGTTTCCGACTGTTCCAGCAGATACGTTTCGCCATCGACGCGGCTGTTGGTGGTGTTGCGCGTGCTCGACGAGGCATCGATGCGCGTGATGGCGAAGCGGCTGCGCCAGCCCTTGTCCAGCTTCGTTTCCAGGTCGGCGAAAACGACATTGTTGTCGCGTTTCTGGAAGGAATCGGCATTATTCAGGAAGGTCGAGCGGGGCAAGTCCATGTGACGGCCATCGGGCAAGGTCGGCAAGCCGACGAACACCCCGTCGGTGCGGCTGTGCTGGCGCGAAAAACCGATGCCGGCCGTGGTCGACGGCGTCAGGTCCGCCTCGACGATCGCATACACGGTGCCGTTGGTATTGTTGACGACGTCAACAAAACTGTCGCTGTCGCGCCAGCTGGCCGCGACACGACCCCGCAGGCTGCCCGATTCGTTCAGTGCATTGCTGCCATCCACCGTCAATTGCCGGTCCTTCCAGCTGCCCAGGTGGGCCGAGGCGTTCAGCAAGGGCGTGGCCGTGGGACGCTTGCGCACCATGTTGATGCTGCCCGACGGTGCGCCCGCCCCTTCCATCAGGCCCGTGGCGCCGCGCACCACTTCCACCCGGTCGTACATCAGCATGTCGGCGGAAACGTTGCGCTCATTGAAACCCGTCACATCGAGCGGCAAGCCATCCACGTTGACGTGGCTCAAGGCAAAGCCGCGGGCGAAATACGTGGTTTCCTGGTCGGACACGCCCTGCGTCTTGCCATACAGGCCGGGCGTGGCGCGCGCCACGTCCTGCAAGGTGGTCAGGTCGAAATCTTCCATTTGCTGGC
Source organism: Janthinobacterium sp. MP5059B (assembly GCF_001758645.1). NCBI lineage: Bacteria > Pseudomonadati > Pseudomonadota > Betaproteobacteria > Burkholderiales > Oxalobacteraceae > Janthinobacterium > Janthinobacterium sp. MP5059B. The sequence goes on from NZ_LRHX01000012.1 coordinate 47,067, forward strand.
GCGAAATGACGCTGACCGTTTGCGGCGTGTGGCGCTGCGACAGGTTCAGGCCCGTGGCTGTCGACATATTGCGCGCCGTATATAAGCCGTGCCTTCCGTGGCGCGGTCCGCCTCGGCGCTGACGACCACGGCGGGCATGCTGGCCAGGCCGCCATCGGCCATGCCGGTATTGATTTTACGCAAGAGGTAATTGCCATTGCCACCGTCCGTCACTTCGAGGCCGCTGCCTTGCAGCAGTTTTTGCAGGCCGGCAGAGATGCCATGGCGCCCTTGCAAGCCCGGCGTCACCAGGCCATCGAGCGCCACGCCCTGGGTGGACAGGTTGACGCCGGCGGCGATGGCAAACGATGCCAGCGCGCTGCGCAGGCTGCCGGCAGGAATGCTGTAGTCGCGCACACTGGCGGCCGGACTGGACTCGGCGGCCAGCGCCGCTTGCGGCAAACCGGTGCCGGCGGCGCCCACGGCGAGGAGCAGGACCAGCGCGGCGCGCACGGCGCCGGTGGTGGGATGGAGCGTCATTCGTGCTGCGGTAATGCGGTGCTGCAAAGCCATGTGGACCCTTTCGATGGTTCGGATTGTTCGTTCTCTACCTTGTATGACGAAGCAATCCGGAAAAAGGGACAGGCAAAAAGTAAATTGGGGCATGTCGGCTTACGCCCTGCGGGCTAAGTCGTAGGTCGGCTTAGTGTGGCAAGGCCACGCGTAAGCCGACAATCTCAAGCCGCCTCGACACTGATCCAGTAGCGCGTGCGGCGCGCCAGACGGATCGGCAAGGAGCGCTGCAGCAAGAGCAGGATGTTGTCCGGGTCGTTCAACTGGAAGATGCCGTCCACGGGCATGGCCGCCAGCGCGGGATCGCAGCGCAGCACGCCATAGCGGTAGCGCGCCACCTGTTCGAACACCTCGCCCAGCGGCATGCGCTCGGCGATCAGCACGCCCTGCAGCCAGCCGGCAGCGCGCGGCGCCAGCGGCGTCAAGGCAGAAACGGCACGGTCGTCGAAACTGCCCTGCCGGCCCGCATCGATCCTGCGCAAGGCGTCAGGAGCGTCCCGTGGCTGTATCTCGACGGCGCCTTCGCTGACGCTCACCTCGGTGCGCGGCGCCAGCACGCTGCCAGCGTGGCGCACGCTGAAATGCGTGCCCAGCGCGCGCACGGCGCCATTGCTGCTGCGCACGAGGAAGGGGCGCGCCGGCACGGCCCCGTCGTGCGCCGTGCCGACATGGATTTCCCCTGCATGCAGCACGAGCAGCCGCGCCGCGCCGTCAAAATGCACATCGATGGCCGTGTCCGTGTTAAGCACCAGTCGCGTGCCGTCAGGTAAGGTCATGTGGCGGATTTCTCCCCTCGCCGTGCGGATCGCGGCGCGCCACGCCTGCCACGGCGCCGACTGGCTGGCCAGCCACAGCGCCGGCCCGGCCGCGATCAGCCTGGCCAGGCCGTAGAGCACGGCACGCCGGTGCGGCGACTGCGGCGCCGCGTCCGCCGTCTGGCGCAGCGCGGGCGGCACGCTGGCCAGGGTGCTGCACACGAGTTCGGCACGCTGCCAGGCCGCTTCGTGCGCGGGATCGCTGGCGCGCCAGGCCTGGAACGCTTGCTGCTCGCCTGGAGTCAAGGCGCCCCCGTGCAGACGCACCAGCCATTGCGCCGCCACCCGCGCGGCGCGGGGATCGATGACAGCCGTGCTGGCGCTCACAGGATCAGCAGGATGCAGCGCTCAAACGCCTGCACCATGTAGCGCTTGATGCTGCGCTCGCTCACGGCCAGGCGCCGCGCGATTTCCCCATACGCGAGACCATCGACATGCGCCAGCAGGAAGGCGCTGCGCACCGGCGGCGGCAAGCCGTCGAGCATGGCATCGATGCGCTGCAGGGCTTCGCGCACCAGCAAACGCTCTTCCGGCGACTGCATCAGCAGATCGGGCTGCTGCGCCAGGGTTTCCAGCCAGGCTTGTTCCAGCGACAGGCGCCGGTAATGGTCGATCAGCAGGCGCTGCGCCACGGTCGTCAGGTAGGCGCGCGGCTCGTGCAAGGTTTGCCGGCTTTCAGGCGGCGCCGTCAGCAGGCGCACGAAGGTATCCTGCGCCAGGTCGGCCGCATGGTCGGCGCACTGCAGCTTGGCGCGCAGCCAGCGCATCAGCCAGCCGTGGTGGCTGCTGTAGATGCCGGCTATCGACTCGCTGGACTGCGCAATGTTCACTAGGGACTCCGATGCGCACAAGGCAAGGCGCGGCCAATTGATAATAATTCTCATTATCACAAATCATTGCCTCCGCCGTCAATGCCGGCGCCTGCCTATCCGTGGAAACTGTTGTTTCAACGCGGTCGCAATCCTCTAGCGCTTGATGTAAAGGCTCTTCATCACCATGCCGCCGCGCATTTTCTTCGCGCCCGGCGCCAGCCCTGCAGGACAAGCGCCCTGGAACACGGCTGCCAGTTCCGTGTGCTGCACTTCGTTCTTGCCATTGACTTGCACGGTGGTGTCGGCGCTCAGGGTATATGCCTTGGCCAGGTCGCCCTTGAAGGCACCAGACAGCCTGGCATCCGGGCAGGCGGCCTCGAATTGATAACTGTCGCCCTGGCGGCTTTGCGACTCGATCTTGCATTCCTGCTCGAAACCGGACCACAGATCGTCGTCGATCAGGCGGTCGCGCGGCTGGTCGACGCAGATCTCCCAGGAAAATGGCGAGGTGGCGGGCGTCACCTTCCACAGCCCCGTGGCGCGCTGCAAGCGCTGCACCGGCTCGCCCGCCGAGGCGAACGTGGCCGCGCACAGGGGAAGGATGGTCATCAGAAACAAGGTCGCGCGGCGCTTCATGGGCATGCTCTTTCGGCTAAAAACTTGAATATAGCAAAGAGAAATGCCCGCAGGCCACACGCTTAGCCGTGCATGACGGCCGCGTGGATTTACGCCGGATAGGCTTTCCCGGACTTTGCGGCCAGCACGAAGGGGATGGCAAACGGCCCCAAAAAGGTCACCAGGACGGCCCGGACGGCCGTTGTCCTGATCTGGCGGCGCTTGGCAATGAACATGCAGGCAAAGGCCGACAAAGACCAGAGCAAGGCAGGCAAGTATGCAGTCATCATGAACTCCGGATGCGCCTTGGAAGGCAGGAAAACCATGCTGACACGGAAATGTGGCCAAGGCAATGGCTGATTGGGCATCTGCCACGCAATGCGCCGCTGATCACGTTTTTTTCAGCCATTCTTAAGACTGCAGTTCATTGCCCTGACTACGTTGCCGGCGGCACGGGACATGGCGTCTCAGCGGCCATTTGCGCATAGATACTGGCGCCGCCGCCCAGATGGATGAAATCCGTGTACAGGACACGCTTGCCCTGCAGCGTGTCGTGAAATCCGCCCAGGTAGGCGCCCGTCTTCGGATAATTGCCGCGCGACGGCAAGTCCACATTCATATAGTGGGTCGGGAAATTGCTTCCCTCATACACCAACTTGCCATTGAGCCAAAAGCGCGATGCGCCCGTGCCTGAGGCATGCTGCCAATCCGCATCGAGCACCACGCAATACCATTTCTCACGTTCAATTTTTCCCAACATCAGACGTTGCTGCACCGTGTTGTTCGCGGTCGCATCAGCCACCATCACGCCATCCTTCAGCGTGTAGGTATCGCGGTGATTGGCCCGCGTCTCCATCACCAGGTCGGGTCCATCGGCGATGATCGAGAACGGCGGCGACGTCACGACGATGCCCCTGGCGCTGTGCACCTGGAAGACGACGATCCAGCCATCCTTGCCCGTCAAATCCCAGTCGGCGGGAAAATACACGCCGCCCGCATACCAGCGGTGCCCCTGAGGCATGCGCTCATACGATGGCGTTACCTCCGTGCGCTTGCCATACTCGTCAGGATCGCTGGCATTGACCGTCATGCGAAATACCTTGCGCGTCTCGACGCCTTGCGTCACCGCAGGATCACCCACCAATTCCACGCCGGCAGGATTGCCGGCGCTGATGCCGTACAGCCAGCTGAAATAGCGTGTTGTCACATTGTCGAAACTGGCGGGCCTGGGCAGGCTGGTCGGCGCCATGGTGGTCACGGGTCCGCCGATGCTGTTGACGACCTGCGCGTGCAGCGGCGTGGCAGCCAGCAATGCCAGCATGGCGGTGGCGATAGATGAGCGCATGGGAAACCTTTGTTTCAGGGATTGCTCAGGGCGCCGCATGGCAAGGCGTCTTTTGCGTCAAGTCATTGAGTGATGCGGCGGCATCGCCCACCCATATAAAGTCGGCATACATCACGCGATGGCCGGGCGCAGCCCCCTCCGGCACGCTCAAGCCCACGCGCGGCACATGCAGCGCGCCCGCATAGCTGTTGTGGCTTGAGCGGGCAAAAAAAGTTTCCTTCGCACTGCCATCCATGTACACCCGCAATTCACCGGTGCCGGCCACAGCAGACCAGTCGGCGCGCACCACCATGCAATGCCAGCTGCCCAGGGTTGCCGGCCCGGCCAGCACCGTGCGGCGCGCGGAATTGGCGGGCGTGATATCGCTCGTCCGATGATTGAAATTCATGTTCAGCATCAGCTGGTCGCCACGTATCTGCAGTGCAAGCGGCGGCGCCAATGCACCTGCCCCGCTGCCGTTGTCGACCTGCGCCACGGTGACGGGCACGCTGGTGGTGATCCAGTCGGCGGGCAGGAAGACGCTCATGGCATACCAGCGCCGCGTCGATTGCACGGGATGCTGTTCGCTGAACAGATAGGCATCGCTGTGCGGCGTGGCGTCCGTGCTGTACCAGTCCGCGCGCACCACCGGCCGCGTGACGCCGCCCAGCGTCGCCGTCATCACCTGGACACGCTGCTGCGCATGCTGGCGCACGCCATAGTAATCAGTGAAATGCTGTGCGATGTCCGCCGCCGCAGCGGCAGGAAAGACGGCCGCCACGGCATGGGCCGGCAAGCCAGCAGCAGTCAACAAGGAGATGGCGGCAAGACGGAATAACTGCATGCAAAGCCTTTATGGATGGGCTATCGAAAACACGATGCATGCAATTGTATTTAAATCTATTGATTTTCACAATTAATAAATATATTTTTACAATATTACTGGATATACGGGGCAAAGCAGGATGATGCCGGGTCCGCCAGGCGGGAACCGGCACCAGTGGACGATTTAGTGCTGGCCGATCTTCATGATTTTCAGCGCGTTCGTGCCGCCGACCTTGCCCATCGGCTCGCCCCAGGTCAGCACGACGGTGTCGCCCTTGGCCACGACCTTATGTTCCACCAGCAAATCTTCCGCCTGCTGCAAGACCTTGTCGCGGTCCGTGCCGGACGTCAGTTCCAGGGTGCTGACATTGCGGTACAGGGCCAGCTTGCGGCGCGTGCCCACGCTCGGGGTCAGGGCCACGATCGGGATGTCGATATTACAACGGCTCATCCACAGTGCCGTGGAACCCGATTCCGTCAGGGTGGCAATCGCCTTCACGCGCAGGTGATGGGCCGTAAACAGCGCGCCATACGCGATCGACTGGTCGATGCGCGAGAACGTGGCGTTGAGGAAATCGGCGTCCAGCTTGCAGGTGTCCCATTTCTCCGCGTCCAGGCAGATGGCGGCCATCGCTTCCACCGTTTCGATCGGATAACGGCCCGAGGCCGTTTCCGCCGACGTCATGACGGCATCCGTGCCGTCCAGTACGGCATTGGCCACGTCCGACACTTCCGCGCGGGTCGGCACGGCGTTGACGATCATCGATTCCATCATCTGCGTGGCCGTGATCGCCAGCTTGTTCGAGGCGCGCGCCATCTTGATCATGCGCTTTTGCAAGGCCGGTACGGCCGCGTTGCCCACTTCCACGGCCAGGTCGCCACGGGCCACCATGATACCGTCGGACGCGTCGAGAATTTCTTGCAGCGCAGGAATAGCTTCCGCACGCTCGATCTTGGCGATCATCATCGGCTTGTGGTCCCACGCTTCGCCGGCGATATTGGCCAACTGGCGCGCCATGACCATGTCGGTGGCATTTTTCGGGAAGGACACGGCCACGTAATCGGCCTGGAAGCTCATCGCCGTCTTCACGTCTTCCATGTCTTTCGCCGTCAGGGCCGGAGCGGACAGGCCGCCGCCCTGGCGGTTGATGCCCTTGTTGTTCGACAATTCGCCGCCGATCTTGACGGTGGTGTGGATTTCGCTGCCCACGACTTTATCCACCGTCAGCACGATGAGGCCGTCATTCAACAGCAGCACGTCGGCAGTGCGCAAGTCGCGCGGCAATTCCTTGTAGTCGAGGCCGCAGCGCTCGATATTGCCCAATTCGCCGTTTTCTCCCCATTTCGCGTCGAGGATGAACTTGGCGCCGTTTTCCAGGAAAATCTTGCCTTCTTCAAACTTGCCGACGCGAATTTTCGGGCCTTGCAAGTCGGCCATGATGGCCACTTCGCGGCCGCACAGGGCTGCCGCTTCGCGCACCATGCGGGCACGGTCGATATGGTCTTGCGCCTTGCCATGCGAAAAGTTCAGGCGCACGACGTCGACGCCGGCCTTGAACATGCGGACCAGAGTATCGATATCGTTGGAAGCGGGGCCGATGGTGGAAACGATCTTGGTGGCGCGTTGCTGTACTTGCATGGTCATGGTGTGCTGCTTTCTATAAAGTTCGTGCTGCTACAAGGGCCGGCCTTGTGGGCCGGCCGTCCTGGTGCGCTGGATCAGCGGTACTACGTTCTTACTTGGCCGCCATCAGGGCAACCGTCGTGTCGAGCATGCGGTTCGAGAAGCCCCACTCGTTGTCGTACCACGACGACACTTTCACGAGGCGGCCCGAGACCTTGGTCAGGGTCGAATCGAAGTTCGACGAAGCGGGGTTATGGTTGAAATCGATGGAGACGAGCGGTTCCGTCTGGTACGTCAAGATACCTTTCAGCGCGCCTTCCGACGCCGTTTTCAGCAAGGCATTGACTTCCTCGACGCTGGTATCGCGCTTGGCAATGAAGGACAGGTCGACCAGCGAGACGTTAATCGTCGGCACGCGGATGGCAAAGCCATCGAGCTTGCCATTCAGTTCCGGCAAGACCAGGCCGACAGCGGCAGCCGCGCCCGTCTTGGTGGGGATCATCGAATGCGTGGCCGAACGGGCGCGGCGCAAGTCTTCATGCATCACGTCGCTCAATACCTGGTCGTTCGTGTAGGCGTGCACGGTGGTCATCAAGCCCGATTCGATGCCGATGGCGTCGTTGAGGGGTTTCACCAATGGCGCGAGGCAATTCGTCGTACACGAAGCGTTGGAAATCACGGTATCCGTGGCTTTCAGCACATGCTGGTTGACGCCGAACACGATGGTGGCGTCCACGTCCTTGCCGCCCGGCGCGGAAATGATGACCTTTTTTGCCCCGCCCTTCAGGTGGGCCGAGGCTTTTTCCTTGGTCGTGAAGAAGCCCGTGCATTCGAGCACCACGTCCACGCCGAGTTCGCCCCACGGTATCAGGGCCGGGTCGCGCTGCTCGAAGACGCGGATGCGGTCGCCATTGACGATCATGTTATCGCCGTCGATGGTGACGACGCCGGGAAACTTGCCGTGTACCGTGTCGTAGCGCGTCAGGTGTGCATTCGACTTGGCGTCGCCCAGGTCATTGATGGCGACGATTTCGATATCCTGCTGCTTGCCGCCTTCATAAAACGCGCGCAAGACATTGCGGCCGATGCGGCCATAGCCATTGATGGCAACTTTGATGGTCATGCTGTCTCCTTGATATTATTTAAATGATTCACCTGATACGTACAGCGCCGAACAAAACCGTAGCGAGCGGAAGGGAGTTGTGGCTGAGAAGCGGAACTGTGCTTGAGCACAGTGAGCATCGCAGGCCGCAAATCACGACGCGCAGTAGGTTTGGTTCGGTGCCATCTAACCGCTGTTGCGCAACCCCGCCGCAATGCCGTTGATCGACAAGTGGATGCCCGTGCGCGCCGCCGCGTCCTGCTTACCCTCGCGGAAACGTTTCAGCAGCTCCACCTGCACGTGGTTGAGCGGATCGATATACGGGAAACGGTTGCGTATCGAACGCTGCATCAGCGGATTGGCTTGCTGCAACTCTTCCTGGCCCGTGATCAGTTTCAAGGCGTCGAGTGTGGCCGCGTATTCGGCGCGGATGCGCGTGAAGATGGCGTCGCGCAAGGCCTTGTCCTTGACCAGTTCCGCATACTTGCCGGCAATGGCGATATCGCTCTTGGCCAGGACCATATCCATGTTCGACAGCAAGGACGTGAAGAATGGCCAGTCCGTGTACATGCCGCGCAGCACGTCCGCGCCATCGGCAGGATGGGCAGCCAGGTAGGCTTGCACGGCGGAACCAAAACCAAACCAGCCCGGCAGCATCAAACGGCATTGCGCCCAGCTCAGGACCCAGGGAATGGCGCGCAAATCTTCGATGGACGTCGATTTCTTGCGCGAGGCGGGACGGCTGCCGATATTCAGGGCGGCAATCTCCGCGATCACCGTCGATTCCCAGAAATACTGTTCAAAGCCCTCCGTGCCGTAGACGAGGTCGCGGTAGGCGTTCAGGGCCGTGCCCGAAAGCTCTTCCATCGCGGCCAGGTGGCCCGCGCCTGCCGAGGCCTTCGGTTGCAGCTGCGCCTGCGGCAGCAGGGTTGACTGGATGGTGGCCGCCACCAGCACTTCCAGGTTGCGGCGCCCTACTTCCGGGTTCGCATACTTGGCTGTGATGACTTCGCCTTGCTCCGTCAAACGGATCTGTCCCTGCACGGCGCCGGCCGGCTGGGCCAGGATGGCTTCGTAGCTGGGTCCGCCGCCACGGCCGACGGAACCGCCGCGGCCGTGGAACAATCGCAGCTTGATCTGGTATTGCTTGAACACCGTCACCAGCTCGATCTCGGCCTTGTAGAGTTCCCAGCCGGAGGTCAAGAAGCCGCCGTCCTTGTTGCTGTCCGAGTAACCAAGCATGACTTCCTGCTGGTCGGCGCGCGACGCGAGCAAGCCGCGGTAGAACGGCAAGCCGAAGGCGCGCGCCATGATGGCGGGGCCGGCGCGCAAGTCGTCGATGGTTTCGAACAGGGGAATGATGTTGACATCGACTTCGCGGCTATCCTGGCGCAGCAAGCCTACTTCCTTGAGCAGCAAGGCTACTTCCAGCAAGTCCGAGACGCTGGCCGCCTTCGAGATGATGCAGTTCGGTACCGATTCCTTGCCATATTTGACATGGGCCTCGCGCACGGCGCGGAAGATGTCAAGTTCGGACGTCGTTTCTTCCGAGTAGTGCGCATACGGCGACGTCAGCAGGCGTGGCGACTCCAGCTCGGCCAGCAGCAAGCTGATGCGCTGCTCTTCATCGAGGTCCAGGTAGACGAGGCCCGGCTGGGCACCCGCGAACAGCTCGCCCACGACGCGCTCATGCACGTCGGAATTCTGGCGCAAGTCGAGCGGCGCCAGCGAAAAGCCGAAGACCTTGACGGCGCGGCGCAGCTGGCGCAGCCGGCCGCGCGCCAGCGCACGCAAGCCATTGCTGACCAGCGAATGCTGGACAACGTCCAGGTCAGCCAGCAGTTCAACAGCGGCAGCGTAGGGCTGCACGCCGTCTGCCTGCTTGCCCTTGCCGGATAGCACCACGCGCGTGGCGTCCAGGCGTGCATGGATGCCGTGCAGGGCGCGGCGGTACGGTTCGTCGACCCGGTGCGGCGACGCATCGGCCGAACGCTCGGCCAGCGCGCGCAGCGGCTCGCTGCACGCGTTTCAGTATTTTGCGCCAGCGACAGTTTGCGAAAAAGCGAAGCTTTTGCGCAAATTTCACCGAGGTAAAAAATCGAGTACCTTTGTCAAGCCTGCGTTTGCAGGGTACTGCGCAGGATGTCGGCCGTGACAAACGGGTTGCCGTCGCGGTCGCCGCCTATCCAGCTGCCGACTTTCATGAAATTGGGTAATTCCGCATCTTCCCAGCGGGCATCGCGCTGGGCCAGCATGGTTTCCAGCGAGGAATACAATTTCGGCAGTTCACGCAGGATCGTATGGTCGTAGAACGACAGGCCATTGGCCACTTCATCCATGACGGACAGCTTGCTGGTGCGCAGCAGACGCGTCTGCCATAGGGTGACGATGCCACGGCCCAGCGCTTCTTCGTTTTGCTCGGCCTCTTCCGGCGTCATTTGCACGCGGTCGCGCTCACTCAACAGGCGGGCGATGGCCATCTGGCAATTCTGGATACTCTTGCGCTGCACTTCCGTCGGATGCGCCGTGAAGACGGGGCTGACAAACGCATCTTCAAAGAACGTTTCCAGCGCATCGGCCTTGCCGGCGTCAAACACGTTGCCGACGGCATGGCTGAGGCTACCCTGGCGCGGCGGCGAGCCGGCGATCAGATGGGCGCGCGTGCGGCGGATGTGATGTTGGTCTTCTGCAATATTGGCCAGCAGCGAGAAATAGCTGAAAGCGCGCGTCAACTGCGTGGTTTCTTCCTGCGACAGCGCTTGCAGCGCGTCCGACAGCTGCACGCGCGCCGCTTCATCATTGTCGCGGCGGAAACGGATGGCCAGCTGGCGCACATGTTCGATGCGTTCGAAGGCGGGGTCGCCCAGGTGGTTGCGGATGGCGTCGCCCAGCAGACGGCCCAGCTGGCGGATATCGCTGCTCAGCAGCTCGTCTTTCACTTCATTCATTTGCATGGTATTCATTTCCTGGGGCGGCCACGGCGGCACCGCACAGATTGCGTAGTACGCGCTTCCCGGCCCGGGAAACGCCCATCGTCCAATTTGTAGTAAATTTACCTTATTGCTTCACCTTCCTCTTGATTTCCATCAATAAAAATCCCGCCCAAAGGGCAAGCAAGGGCTAACGAGCTGTTTGCCACGGCAACAATATGAAAATTTACTACGCATTTAAGCGAAAGGCAATCAACTTTTGTCTTTCGAGGCTGAAAAGTGACGGCGCAACACACAGGGCCGGCGCTCTCCTGTATGCTGCGGTTCAAACAAGGATGTAATCCACATCTTATGAATGATACTCATGCGACTGACTGCCTATACCGACTACACCCTGCGCACCCTGATGTACCTGGGTGTGCACCGCGACCGCCTCGTGACCATCCAGGACATCGCCGACCTGCATTCCATCTCGAAGAATCACCTGATGAAGGTGGTGCACCAGCTGGGCCTGTCAGGCATCGTGGAAACGGTACGTGGGAGAAATGGCGGCCTGCGCCTGGCGCGCGACCCGGCCGAGATCAATATCGGCACCGTCGTGCGCGAGACGGAAAGCGATTTTTTCATGGCGGAATGTTTTAACAAGGAAAACAACACTTGCCCGCTGACGCCTGATTGCCTGCTGAAGGCCAAGCTGGGCCAGGCCACGGCCGCCTTCCTGGCCGTGCTCGACACGGTGACCCTCGCATCGATACTCGAAGCGACGCCGGGCGCGCCAGCGCCGATGGCAGGCGTGATCCGCCTGCACGTGGAAAATACCTGATAATTGTCAGGATCAGGCAGGCAGTCCGGATGGGCGATAGGCGCGATGTGCGCCACGCTGCATCGTGGTGAGGGGGCTGCGCATCAGAGCATGCTTGCTATTTTTTACTTTTCTGCTTTGCCTGTTTTGTCTGCTTTTTCGACTTTGTTTTTGAACCGCTGCTCTTGGCACTGGTGGCGGGTTCCTTCCTCCCGGCAATCGCCTTCGCAAAATCCGCATTAAATTTCCCGCTATCTATTAACTCATCCACAATCCCTGGATAATCCTTCAACTCGGGCACCCAATCCCTGATCTCTTTGAAAAGGCCTGCCATATGCCCTTTTTGCCGGTATTTGACCACCATCTCATTCCATTCCTTAGCATAAGTGTCTGGTTTTGAATGCTGAGAGAATGTCTGGTAGAAAATGGCGTTGGTGCGGAACGGGTCTGCCAGCTTACGATCGAAGCTTTGCCTTAATGGGTTATGCTCCTCATGCAGCCCATTATGGATTTTACGTACGTGGGGGCGGTCACCGGGTTTGTCCGGGTGTATGAAAGCATCCGTATTCGATTGAAGATCGTCGCTATTAAAAAATAGCGGCCGCGTTACGCTGGACCGCATTTTCTTGGCATGATAATGAAGTTTGCTGAATTCACCTGCCAATTCTTCGCTTGTCTTCCCGCGAAGCAAGGATTTGGATGCCTCATTGTAAGCGGCGAAGCCGGCATTCAGATTCTCGGGCAAAAGGGCTGCTGCTGTACCGCGTTCCTTTAAAAATACAATATTAGGTTGATCAGCATCAGGGTAAAGCAATGACGAAGGGGAAGCGCCAAGCGACGGCAGTACCGACCCTGGCAATTTGCTTTGCTCCTTGTAATGCCTGAATTTCTCGGGGTCGAGCACGGTGTTGAGATTATCGGCGCCAACAAGTTCCCTCCCGTCGGCCTGTGACACCCCCAGGCCGGTTGAGACGGAAATATGTTTTGGCGCATGCCAAGTTCTGTAGACAAGCCGGGTTTCTTCAAATGCCTTGTCGAGCGTATCGCTAGCCTCATGCTTATCGATATCTTTTTCAAGCAGGCTTCCAAGTTCCTGCAATTGCGGTGCTGACAAGCTTTTCAATTGATGATAAAAATCAGACAGCAGGCGCACTTTCTCCGCCTGTTTTTGCTCTGCCTCCATGTCCGACCCATCGACCGCGGCAAGCGCCTGCATGAATTCACCATACGTGTCTTCGGAATGGTACGGTTGCAACGGCTGGTGCTGGGGAGCCACGCTACGCCATTCCACGCCCAGCTCGATCGGATGTTGATCGCCATCCTTGTACTGCATCTGCGGGCCTATCATATTGGGGTTTTCGTCCAATTCCGGCAATGCGCGTCCCGTCGCCACGGACACCCACGGGTTGAGTTTTGCCTGGATCTCGAAGCGCCCATTCGACACAGGCACGATGCGCGTTGCCTGCGGACGCAGCACGCCCAGCTGATGGGCGATCGCCACCGGATTGCCTGCGCCGCCGATGCCCGGCATCCGCACCCGTCCATTGCCGATGCTGGCCGAGCCCGATTGCAAGGCGTCCGCCACCGGCCTGCCAGGCGCAGTGGCCGTCGCTTCCAGCGATTGCGCGAGATCGCGCAGGTGCATGGCACCGACGTCGGGCCGCTGCGTCATTTCCACCTCGCCATCGCGCAGCCTGCCTTGCCGGGCCCTGGTCAGCATATCGTGCACGCGGGATGGATCGGCCGTGCCATGCATGGCATGGCTGCCCGCACCGCCAGCCCCATCCACCATGCCCGGCCATTTACGCGAGCCTGTGGCTTGCGGCCGCTCACTGCCGGAATGGAATGCCGCGGCCAGCTGCCCTGCCCCGCTGCCAGCGCCGGGCGCGACGAAACGATCCTGGCGTTCCTGTTTTTTTACCGCGTATGTGTGCTTCATTGGCTCTTTCAAGTTGCACTTACTATAAGTAACAACAAGCGGACCTTCTCTGCGCGAGAGTACACCGGCCGGCCAGATCCTGCAAATCGCAGACAAAAAAACACCCCTGCGAAAGGGGTGTTCAAGGTGTAGAGCGATTCAAATGCTCAATGCGCGCTGGCTCCAGCCGCGCCGATACCCGTTTCCGAACGCATTTGCTGCGCTTCGTAGCCGGCGCGGTCGATGCGCGCGCGGGGGCTCTTGTCGAGCACGGAGAACAGCCAGATGCCAACGAAGCCGGCCGTCATCGAAAACAGCGCCGGCGACGCGTAAGGGAACAGCGCTTCGCCATGGCCGAGCACGTCGACCCATACAGACTTCGACACCACCGTCAGCGCGACAGCCGTGGTCAAGCCCAGGAAGCCGCCGATGGTGGCGCCCCGCGTGGTGCAATCCTTCCACAGCACCGACATGAACAGCACGGGGAAGTTGGCCGAGGCGGCGATGGCGAATGCCAGCGAGACCATGAAGGCGATGTTCTGCTTTTCAAAGGCGATGCCCAGCACCACGGCGATGATGCCCAGCACGACCGTCGTCACGCGCGACACTTTCAATTCGTTGGCGCCCGTGGCCTTGCCTTTCTTGATGACGGTGGCATACAGATCGTGCGACACGGCCGACGCGCCCGACAGGGTCAAGCCCGCCACGACGGCCAGGATGGTGGCAAACGCGACCGCCGACATGAAGCCGAGGAAGACGTTGCCGCCCACGGCCTTGGCCAGGTGCACGGCCGCCATGTTGTTACCACCCAGCAGCTTGCCGGCAGCATCCTTGAACTCGGGATTGGTACTCACCAGCACGATGGCGCCAAAGCCGATGATGAAAGTCAACACATAGAAGTAAGCGATCCAGGTGGTGGCCCAGAACACGGATTTGCGCGCTTCCTTGGCGCTCGGTACCGTGAAGAAACGCATCAGGATGTGCGGCAAGCCGGCCGTGCCGAACATCAGCGCCATGCCGAACGAGATGGCCGAGATCGGGTCCTTGATGAAGGAACCCGGGCCCATGATGGCTTCCTTGGTCGCGTGCACGTCCACCGACTTGGCGAACAGCGCTTCCGGGCTGAAGTTGAATTGCGCCAGTACGGCGACGGCCATGAAGGTGGCGCCGCCCAGCAGCATCACCGCCTTGATGATCTGCACCCAGGTGGTGGCCGTCATGCCGCCAAACAGCACGTAGATCATCATCAATGTACCGACCAGGACGACGGCGATCCAGTATTCGAGGCCGAACAGCAGCTTGATCAGCTGGCCCGCGCCCACCATCTGCGCGATCAGATAAAAGGCCACGACGACCAGGGTGCCGGAAGCCGAAAAGATGCGGATCGGCGCCTGCTTGAAGCGGTAGGCGGCCACGTCGGCAAAGGTAAAGCGCCCCAGGTTGCGCAAGCGCTCGGCCATCAAAAAGGTGATGATGGGCCAGCCGACAAGAAAGCCGATGGCGTAGATCAGGCCATCATAGCCGTTCAAAAAGACGGCCGCGGAAATGCCGAGGAAGGAGGCGGCCGACATATAGTCGCCCGCAATGGCCAGGCCATTCTGGAAACCTGTGATACCGCCGCCGGCCGTGTAGAAATCGGAGGCTGACTTGGTCTTCTTGGCCGCCCACTTGGTGACGAACAATGTAAAAATAACGAAGGCGGCGAACATGATGATCGCCGTCCAGTTGGTCGGCTGCTTGACCGCCTGGCCCAGGTCGGCGCCGGCCGCGAACGCGGCATTGCTGGCGCCCAGCAGCGTCAGGGCACTCAGGCAAGACACGCCGCGCAGCGCATGCTTGGCGGCGCTCATGCTTGCACCCGTGCCTGGATGGCGTTGCTCAGATCGTCGAACTGCTTGTTGGCGCGGCGCACATAGATGCCAGTGACCAGCACGGTAAACACGATGACGAACAGGCCGATCGGCATGCCCCAGGTCATCACGCCGGCGCCCGTTTTAGTGGCCAGAAATTCCTTGTTGAAGGCGATGAGCAGGATGTAGCCGTAGTACACCAGCATCATCAGGCCCGTCAGTGCCCAGCCGAAGCGGGAACGCACCTTGACCAGCTGATGATAGCTGGGGTCGCTCTTGATTTTTTGAACCAGATCGTCATGCATTGTGTTGCCTCCTGTTATGTAAAAGCTGCTCTTTTGTTTTCGAGCTTGGATTCACAGTACAGTGCGAGGCTTACCCGCCCCTTACGGCAGTGTTTTTTCTCGCGGGGACAACACAATGCAGAAAAAAATCAATTCAGTGCGGCCGCCGGTCCGAAGAACTCGTGGTGCGTCTGCTGTTCCGGCACGCCCAGCTCGCGCAAGTACTGCTTGATAGCGCGCATGAATGGCTGCGGTCCCAGGAAGTAGGCGTCGACGTCGCGCGAAACCGGCAGCCAGTGACCGAGCTGCTCCTTATTCAGCAAGCCGACGGCGTCCGGCGCATCCTGTTCGCCGCCATGTTCCGCGTAGCAGTAATAGCGCTGCAGCTGCGGGTGCTGCGCGGCCAGTGCGTCGATCTGCGCGCGGAATGCATGCACGCCCTGGTTGCGCGCCGCGTGGATGAAATGCACGGGACGCTTGCCGCGCAGGGCCGCCGTCAGCATGGCCAGGGTCGGCGTGATGCCCACGCCGCCGCTGATCAGCACCAGCGGCTTGTCGCTATCCGTCAGCACGAAGTCGCCCGAGGGCGGCGTCAGCTGCACGGTGTCGCCCGCCTGCACGTGATCGTGGAAGAAATTCGACACCTTGCCGCCCTCTTCGCGCTTGACGCTGATGCGGTAGGTCTGGCCATTGCTGGCGGCCGACAGGGAATACTGGCGGCGCATGGGCACGCCATCGACGGTGGCCAGCACGCCGATATACTGGCCTGGCGCAAAGTCGAGCACGGCCTGGCCATCGGCGGGCGCCATCAGGAAGGACGTGATCTCGCCGCTTTCCACCGTCTTGCTGCGCACTAAAAAATCGCGCGCGCCGCTCCAGCCGCCCGGTGCGGCGGCCTGCGCCTTGTAGATGCGCCCTTCTTCGCCGGCCAGGATGTCGGCCAGCTGGCCATACGCCGCGCCCCAGGCGTCGATGACGGCATCGCTGGCGACCTCTGCGCCCAGCACTTCGCGTATCGCTTGCAGCAGGCTGGCGCCCACCAGCGGATAGTGCTCGGCGCGGATCTGCAGGGCCACGTGCTTGTTGACGATGGTGGCCACCAGGTCGCCCAGCGCCGCAAGCTTGTCGATATTTTTGGCATACATCAGCACGCCATTGGCCAGCGCGCGCTGCTGGTCGCCGCTGTGCTGGTGCGCCTGGTTAAAGTACGGCAGCACTTCGGGATGGTCGCGGAACAGATTCTTGTAGAAGTGGCGCGTCAGCGCTTCGCCGCCCTGCTCGAGGATGGGGACGGTGGCCGTGATGATGGCGCGTTGTTCTTGGGTCAGCATGTAAAACTCCTGTGTATATTTGTAAGCGGTCTCAGGCCAGCGTTTCAACGGCTGGATATAACTCGTGGTCTTCGCGCCGCATGCGCTGGAACAGCGCGTGCAGCACGGTATTGGCTTCGCTGCGGAAGGCTTCCGGTTCGGCTTCCAGGCGCACGGGCGTATTCCAGCGGCCGGCGAAATCCAGGTAGGTGCCGGCGATGCCTTGCATTTCGTTTTCGTACCGGCGTCCCAGTTGTGCCACCTTGGCCACGCCGGACGCTTGCGCAGCCGGATACAGGTAGCGCTGCTCGACGGCCAGGTGCAGCTTGATCAAGCCGCTCATGGCAATGATCTGTTCGGCAATGGCCTGCGCCTGCGCAGCCACACCGCCGCGCGCCAGCCGGCGCAAGTCGTCAATGGCGGCCAGGATGTCCAGGTGCTGCTGTTTGAATTTGTCGATATTCATGGCGTGTTTCTCTTGTTGAGTGTTCCCAGTGTAGTGGAATTCGCTTAAACATGCAAATTACATGCATCTTTAAATGTATAAGTGTTTCCTGAAGGAATCTGGAACGACATGCGCCACTATGTGCGCCAGAGAACACAAGCTACGGCCATGTCTGCCTATAATTTATTTATCACAGCACAGGCCCGTTTGCGGCCGTGCCGCACCCTCCACTCCAGCCAAGGATGAGCATGAAAAACAAGACGGGCACGGGCCAGGCGCAGCAACTGGCAGGCATCATCAACGAGCACCATACGGAATTGCTGGACGGCTGGATGGCCGGCCTGATCGCCCGCCTGGTGCGGCGCGACAAGATCGCCGAGAACGAGCTGCGCCAGCAGGCATCGCAATTCCTGCCGCTGCTGGCGGGCGCGCTGGAAAGCGGCGACTCGTTCGACATCGAAGGCGGCGCCTGGGACGATACGCGCCAGCTGATCGCGGAGATATCGCAGTCGCGCGTGCGCCAGGGCTATTCGCCGATCGACACGGCCAGCTTCATGTTCTCCCTCAAGGAGCCGCTGTTCGCCTACCTGCGCAAGGCAATCACGGCGCATCCGGAGCAACTGGGCGACGCCATCGTCAGCACCAGCAAGCTGTTCGATGAACTGGGCCTGCTGACCATCGCCATCTACCAGAAAGCGCGCGAACAGGTGATTCTGCGACAGCAGCAGGAATTGCTGGAGCTGTCCACGCCCGTGGTGCAGCTGTGGCAAAACGTGCTGGCCCTGCCCCTGATCGGCACCCTCGACAGCGCGCGCACGCAGGTGGTGATGGAAAGCCTGCTGCAAAAGATCGTCGACACGGGCGCCCTGATCGCCATCATCGATATCACGGGCGTGCCTACCGTCGACACCCTGGTGGCGCAGCATCTGCTGAAAACCATCGCCGCCGCGCGCCTGATGGGCGCCGACTGCATCATCAGCGGCATCCGCCCGCAGATCGCGCAAACCATCGTGCACCTGGGCGTCAACCTGGAAGACGTGATGACCAAGGCCACGCTGGCCGACGCTTTCGTCGTGGCCCTGAAACGCACGGGCTCCAGCATCACCTACCAGCAGCAACAACACTGAGGCGCCTATGGAAAGAATCCCCATTTTACGCATGGGCCGGCTGCTGCTGGTGACGATCCAGGTGGACATGCATGACCGCCTGGCGATGACCTTGCAGGACGACCTGACCACCCGCATCGTGACGGACCGCGCCACGGGCGTGCTGATCGATATTTCCGCGCTCGACATCGTCGACTCCTTCATCGGCCGCATGATCAGCAACACGGCGGCGATGGCGAAAATCCTCGACGCGCGCACCGTCGTCGTCGGCATGCAGCCAGCCGTCGCCATCACCCTGGTGGAACTGGGGCTGACGCTGGAAGGCGTGAGTACGGCGCTCAACGTGGAGCTGGGCATCAAGCTGCTGGAACGGGGCGGCGCATGCGCATGACGGAGGCGCCGTGCTAGGCGCGCAGGCACACGAGAGCGCGCAGATCCTGGCCCTGCACAGCGACGAAGACGTCGTGCGGCTGCGCAAGCTGGTACGCGACAGCATGGTCGCCATGGGTTTTGGCCTGATCGAGCAGACCAAGATCATCACGGCGGCCAGCGAACTGGCGCGCAATACCCTGCGCTACGGCGGCGGGGGCGAAGCGCGCATCGCGCGCGTCTGCGATGGCGCGCGCCAGGGACTGGAACTGCGCTTTGTCGATGCGGGACCGGGCATCGAAGATATTCCCCTGGCGCTGACCGATGGCTATACCAGCGGCGGCGGGCTGGGACTGGGGCTGGGCGGCGCCAAGCGCCTGGCCGACGCATTTCACATCGACACGGCGCCCGGCGCGGGCACCACTGTCACCATCGCGAAATGGAAGCTGTTTTGAACCACCTCGACCAAGCCCCTGACATTGCCAGGCAACGCAGTTTTCCCATCGGCGAACCGAGCGAGATCGCCGCGGCCCGCCGCGCCGGCAACGAACTGGCGCGCCGCATCGGCTTCGACGACGTGCGCACGGGCCAGCTGGCCATCATCATCAGCGAGGCGGCGACCAACATCGTCAAGCACGCGCAGCGCGGCGAAATCCTGCTGCGCAAGGTGCTGCGCGGCGGCACCAGCGGCATCGAAGTGCTGGCCATCGACAACGGCCCCGGCATGGCCAACGTGCGCCAGCACATGCAGGATGGTCATTCCACCACGGGCACCTACGGCGTGGGGCTGGGCGCGATACGCCGCCTGAGCCAGGAATTCGACCTGTACACGGCGCCCGGCAAGGGCACGGTGCTGATGATGGTGGTATGGGGACAGCACGCCAGCAGCGCCATCCCGGCCAGTCCGAACTGGCAGATCGGCGCCGTATGCCTGCCGCTGGCCTCGGAACAGGTGTGCGGCGACGCCTGGAACGTCGTATGCGAAGGCCATGAACTGAGCCTGATGGTGGCCGATGGCCTGGGCCACGGCCCCCTGGCGGCGCGCGCTTCGGAATGCGCCAGCGCCCTGCTGGAACACAGCACGCCCGGCTTGCCGCCCCTGCCCGCCTCCTTCATCGAACTGGCCCACGGCGCCCTGCGTGCCACGCGCGGCGCGGCCCTGGCGGTGGCGCATATCGACAGCGCACGCCGCGAATTGCGCTATGCGGGCGTGGGCAATATCGCCGCCTGCGCCTTCGACGCACAGCAGCGCCGGCATCTGCTGTCGCATAACGGCATCGTCGGCAGCAATCTGCGCAAGGTGCAGGAGTTCTGCTTTCCATGGCAGCAGGCCACGACACTGATCATGCATTCGGACGGCTTGCACACGCGCTGGGACCTGGAGCGTTATCCGGGCCTGGCGCAATGCCACCCCAGCCTCGTCGCCGCCGTGCTGTACCGGGATTTTGCGCGCGGGCGCGACGACGTCACGGTGGTGGTGCTGCGCGAACATGAGGAACACCAGGCTGTAACAGCTGAAACAGCGGAAGGAACAGGTGCGGCATGACACAACGCATATTGACAGCCCATATCGGCAGCGAACTCGATGTGGTGGGCGCGCGCCAGCGCGCGCGGCAGATCGCCGCCCTGTGCGGCTTCGGCGTGCAGGACCAGGTGCGCATCGCCACGGCCGTATCGGAACTGGCGCGCAACGTCTACAACTACGCCGGCAGCGGCAAGGTGCATTTCGCCATCGATGGCCAGACGGCGCCGCAGGTGCTCAGCATCCGCATCGAGGACCAGGGCCCCGGCATCGCGCAGCTCGACAAGATACTGGCCGGCACCTACCGCTCGCCTACGGGCATGGGCCTGGGCATCCTGGGCGCCCAGCGCCTGATGGACCGCTGCCATATCCACAGCACGCCGGGCGACGGCACGCAAATCACCCTGCACAAGCTGTTCCCCCGCGACGCGCCCCTGCTCGACGGCGCCACGATCGGCGTGCTGTCCGGCAGCCTGCAGGCGCTGCCGCCGGATATCACGCTGTCCGAAGTGCAGCAGCAGAACCGTGAACTCCTCAGCACCCTGGCCGAACTGAAGACGCGCCAGGACGACCTGCTGCAGCTGACACGCGAACTGGAAGACACCAACCGGGGCGTGGTGGCGCTATTCGCTGAGCTGGACGAGAAAGCCGACCACCTGCGCCGTGCCGACCAGATGAAATCGCGCTTCCTGTCCAACATGAGCCATGAATTCCGCACCCCGCTCAGTTCCATCCGCGCCCTGTCCAAGCTGCTGCTCGACCGCATCGACGGCGAGCTGTCCGAGGAACAGGAAAAGCAGGTGCGGTTCATCCTGCAAAGCGCCGTCAGCCTGAGCGAACTGGTCAACGACCTGCTGGACCTGGCCAAGATCGAGGCGGGCAAGGTCGACGTGCATGCCAACAGTTTCCAGGTGGCCGACCTGTTCAGCGCCCTGCGCGGCATGCTGCGTCCGCTGCTGGTGTCCGAGTCGCTGACCTTGACCTTCATCGACCCCGACCCGGCACTGCACATCCACACGGATGAAGGCAAGCTGTCGCAAATCCTGCGCAACTTCATCGCCAACGCCCTGAAGTTCACGGAAGCGGGCGCCATCATCGTCAGCGCCACGCCCTTGCCGGAGCAGGATGCCATCCGCTTTTCCGTCTCCGACACGGGCCTGGGCATCGCCGCCGAAGACGTGCAGCTGATCTTCGAAGAATTCAGCCAGGTGGAAAACCACATGCAGCGCAAGGTCAAGGGCACGGGCCTGGGCCTGCCCCTGTGCCGCAACCTGGCCACCCTGCTCAATGGCACGGTGAGCGTGGAAAGCACGCCGGGTGAGGGCTCGCTGTTTTCCGTCGTCCTGCCCGCCAGCTACCATGCGCCCGAAGGCAGCCTGCCGCCGTGCACGCCGGCCAACGACAACGGCAACGATCAGCGCATCGGCGTGCTGGTGGTGGAAGACAATCCACCCGTGCGCCTGCTGTATGAAAAATTTTTGGCCGGCAGCGAATTTCGCGTGGTCCCCGCGCGCAGCGTGCGCGAAGCGCAGGAGCGCTGGGAGCAGCAGCGCCCGGCCGCCGTCATCCTCGACATCATGCTGCACGGCGAAACGGCCTGGCACTGGCTGGCCGAACTGAAAAACGACCCGCTGCGGCGCCAGGTGCCCGTCATCGTCGCCACCGAGATCGACGACGTGCGCAAGGGCCTGGCCCTGGGCGCCGACGCCTACTACGTCAAGCCGCTGTCGCGCCAGCAATTGCTGGCGACCCTGCGCGCACTGATCGGCAACCAACACCACCGGCAAGAGCCGGTTCCGCCGCAAGGCACAACCACCTGGGACAATGCGCATGCTACCGGATAACAACAGCGATGCTCTGATCCTGAACGTCGATGACAGCGACGGCGCACGCTACGCCAAGTCGCGCATCCTCAAACGCGCCGGCTTCAAGGTCATCGAAGCCTCGAACGGGGGAGACGCGCTGCTGCGCGCCCGCCAGGACCACCCCAACCTGATCCTCCTCGACGTCAAGCTGCCCGACATCAACGGCCTGGAAGTGTGCCGCCAATTGAAGGGTGGCACCGAGACGAACACCATCCTGGTGCTGCAGACGTCCGCTTCCTGCATCGGCTCGGCCGACAAGATCCGCGCCCTCGACGGCGGCGCCGACAATTACCTGGTCGAGCCGATCGAAGCGGATGAACTGATCGCCAACGTCAAGGCGCTGCTGCGCCTGGGCCGCGTCGAGCGCGCGCTGCGCGACGTGGACCGCCGCAAGGATGAATTCCTGGCCACTCTCGCGCATGAATTGCGCAACCCGCTGGGTCCCATCCGCACGGCGCTGGCCCTGCTGTGCAAGCTCGATCCCGTCGTGCCGGCCATCCAGGACAATGCGCGCCGCACCATCGGCCGCCACACGGACCACCTGGTGCGCCTGGTGGACGACCTGCTCGACGTGTCGCGCATTTCGCAGGGCAAAATCTCGCTGCAATGGGAAAGCGTGAGCCTGGCCAGCGTCATCCGCAGCGCGCTGGAAACGAGTTCGCACAGCGTCGAGGCGCGCGGCCATGCGCTGGACGTGAACCTGCCCCAGGAAGAACTGTGGGTCTGCGGCGACGCCGTACGCCTGTCGCAGATCGTCGCCAACCTGCTGCTCAACGCGGCCAAGTTCACTGCGCCGGGCGGGCGCATCGCCATTAGCGCCGGGCGCGAAGGCGACAACGTGCGCATCCGCCTGAGCGACAACGGCATCGGCATCGCCGCCGCCAGCATCGACAGCATCTTCGGCCTGTTCGAGCAGAGCGGCCATTCGCCCGACCGGGTGCAGGATGGCCTGGGCATCGGCCTGTCGCTGGTGCGCAACCTGGTGACCTTGCACGGCGGCCAGGTCAGCGTGCACAGCCCCGGCGTGGGACTGGGCAGCACCTTCGAAGTCATCCTTCCGCTCGACGCCAACGTGCCGCTGCCGGCCGCGCCAGTGCCGGAGGCGGCCACCGGCGGCAGCCAGCGCATCCTCGTCGTCGACGACAACTGCGATGCGGCCGACACCCTGGCCGAATTGCTGGAAATGTACGGCCACACGGTGCGCACGGCCTACACGGGGATACAAGCCACCGAGCGCACCCTGGAATTCAAGCCCGACATCGTCTTTCTCGACATCGGCCTGCCCGACATGAGCGGCTACGACGTGGCCGTCAAACTGCGCCAGCTGCCGATACCGCAGCAATTCCTGCTCGTCGCGCTGACCGGCTACGGCCAGGAACACGACCGCCAGGCGGCCCTGCAGGCCGGTTTCAACGAACACTTCGCCAAACCCGTCGATTTCGGCAAGCTGGCCATGCTGGGATTGCATATCGCCCCCTGAGCGGGGCGCCGGCTGCCTGCGGCCGGGGCGTCGGCTATAATCGGCGGCCGCCTCACCTCTGGAACCATGACATGACCACCCGCACGCCGCTGCTGCGCATCACCATGATACTGGGCGCCCTGCACGCCCTGCTGGGCTGGCTGCTGTTGCCTTCGCTGCCCGTCGGCCTGGCCGGCTGGCTGCTGGGCGGCCTGGTCTTGCTGGCGTCGACCATGCTCATGCCGATGACGATCTTCGCCCGCGCCGTCACCAACGATGCGCGCCTGGCCGACCGCCTGATCTGGGCCGGCTCGCTGTGCATGGGCTTTTTTTCCTCGCTGTTCGTGCTCGCCGTGCTGCGCGAACTCACCTTGCTGATTCCCGCCGCCCGCCAGCACGCGCAGGCGTCCGCCGTAGCCGTGCTGCTCCTGGCCCTGCTGGCCACCATCGTCGGCTTCATCAACGCCCGCCGCGTGGCGCGCGTGCGCGAAGTGACAGTGCCCATCGCCGGCCTGCCGGCCGCCTTGCAGGGCTTGACCATCGTGCAGCTGAGCGACATCCACGTGGGCGCCACCATCAAGCGCGCCTACGTGCAAGCCATCGTCGCGCGCGCAAATGGCCTGCAGCCCGACATCATCGCCATCACGGGCGACGTCGTCGACGGCACGGTGGCGCAACTGGGCAGCCATACGGCGCCGCTGGGCGAGCTGCGCGCGCGCCATGGCATCTTCCTCGTCACCGGCAACCATGAATACTATTCGGGCGCCGCGCCGTGGGTGGCGGAATTTCGCCGCCTGGGCTTGCGCGTGCTGATGAACGAACATGCGGTGCTCGAACACGACGGCGCGCGCCTGGCGCTGGCCGGCGTGACCGATTTCAATGCCGCCTCCTTCGACCCTGCCCAGAAAAGCGACCCGCAGGCCGCCATCGCCGGGGTACCGGCCGATATCCCCCGCATCCTGCTGGCGCACCAGCCGCGCAGCGCGCCCGAGGCCGAAGCGGCCGGCTACGACCTGCAACTGTCGGGCCACACGCACGGGGGCCAGTTCTGGCCATGGAACCTGTTCGTGCCGCTGCAGCAGCCCTACGTGGCGGGATTGCACCGGCAAGGCCGGCTGTGGATTTACGTCAGCCGCGGCACCGGTTACTGGGGTCCGCCGAAACGCATCGGCGCGCCGGCGGAGATTACGCTACTCAGGCTGGTGGCGGAGTAAGACTCACTCCGCCCAGCTGGCCATCCACGCCTCGAAACGCGCCACCACCGCCGGCGGATTCAGGCGCGCCATGGCTCCGTCCACCGCTTCGCTGTCGCTGACCTCGAACAGCAGCACGCTCCCGTCGCGCCGGGCGCCCGCACCGAATATCCCTTCGGCGTCCAGCTGCGCCAGCGCCGCGATGCAGGCGTCGAACACCCCAGTGCGAAAGGTGGTGAAATCCACGTCGAACGGCAGCCCGCGGTGCGCCTGCAGCAGCAAGCGGTAGGCGCTGTCGAAGTACGCGCCGCCTTCGTCAAACGCCCATTCGGCTGGGTTCCATAGCATCTCTTCGCCGTATTCCGAGGCAGCCAGCGCTTCGCGGCTATTCGCCATGCAGCCTATCGTCATGGCGCTGTCGTCGCTCACCAGCGCGAAGGCGTCGATGTGCTGGTCCGGATGCGCACGGCGCACGGCATCGACAGCCTGGCGCGCGGCGTGCGCCACCAGGGTTTGCAGCAGCGCGAAATCGAAGACGGCCGGGTCGATCAGCATGGCGCGCGCCATGGCATAACCGTCGGCCAGCGCTGCATGGCAGTGGGCCAGGTAGGCGGCGTGCGCCTGCGCCTCGCTGGCATAGTCGTTGCGCGTCTCCGCGCCCCAAGTCATGGCCGCGCCGCTGGCCGTCCAGACGCTCGTGCCGAATACGCGCGCTTCCCGGAAGCGGGCCGGCTGATCGCCGTCAAAGGTGTAAAACAGGCTGTAGTTACTATGCATGGGAATTGTTCATCGTTTAATCGGGCCGTATCTGCGCGGCGAAATCGCGCTGGCGGAACTGCTCCAGCAGGAAATCGACGAACACGCGCGTCTTCGCGGGCAAGAGCTTCTTGCTGGGATAGTACACGGACAGGGGGCCGGAATCGGCATGCCAGCCAGGCAGCAGCCGCACCAGGGCGCCGCTGCGCAGATAGGCCAGCGCGTGCGGCATGGGCAGCAGCGCCACGCCGACGCCGAGGATGGCCGCCTGCGCCATCGCTTCCGGATCGTCGAAGATGGCGCGCGGCCGGCATTCGGCCACGCCTTCGCCACCCGAGCCGTCGCGCAGTATCCAGCTGCGCAATCTGCCGCTGCCGGCCGAGCGGCGCGCCACGCCGTCGAAGTGGGCCAGGTCGGACGGGTGCACAGGCATGGCCTTGCCCTGCATGAAGGCCGGCGACGCCGTGGCGACGATGTGGGCGTGGCCCAGTTCGCGCGCCACCACGCCGGGCGTCAGTTCGATGCCGCCACCGATGGCGACATCGAAACCTTCGCCGATCAAGTCCACTTGCCGGTTGTCGAAATGGCAGTCGGGGATGACGCCAGGGTAGCGCGCAATGAAGTCGCCCAGCAGGGGCACCACGTAGCTGCGTCCGAACGACGGCGCCATGCTGATTTTCAGTATGCCCGCCGGCTGGCCGCCCTCTTCCGCCACGCCGGCGATCGCCTCGCGCAAGGTGGACAGGGCGCCGCCTATCTGCTGCAGGAAGCGCTCGCCCCCTTCCGTCAGGGTCAGGCGGCGCGTGCTGCGCTGGAACAGCCGCAATCCCAGGCTCGCTTCCAGGCGCGCCACGTTCTTGCTGACGGCGGCCGGCGTCAGCCCCAGGCGGCGCGCGGCGGCCGAAAAACTGCCCAGCTCGGCAGACAGCACGAAGGATTGCAAGTGATTGAGAGCGTCCATGCGCCTATTCTACCCGCTCATCTGATAGTAATGGTTGAAAGTAATTGTAGCGATTCATGGCTAGCGCGGCAGGAATGAAAGGCAGATACTGAACTCCTCGACTCCTCACTTAGAAAGCACATCATGCAAACCCAAACCACCACCAGCACCTCTTTGCCACTGCAAGACAAGATCGCGTTTGTGACGGGCGGCTCGCGCGGCATCGGCGCCGCCATCGTGCGCCGCCTGGCCAGCCAGGGCGCCAACGTCGTCTTCACCTATCAAAGCTCCGCCGCCGAAGCGCAGGCGCTGGCCGGCAAGGTGGAGGCCGCAGGCGGCAAGGCCCTGGGCGTGCAAGCCGATGCGGCCGACGCCAGCGCCCTGACGGCGGCCATCGACAAGGTGGCGGCGCAGTTTGGCGGCATCGACATCCTCGTCAACAATGCGGGCGTGTTCCTGCCTGGCGCCATCGATGATTTTTCGCTGGAAGACTTCGACAAGACCTTGAACGTCAACGTGCGCGCCGTCTTCGTCGCCATCAAGGCAGCCGTGGCGCACATGCAGACGGGCGGGCGCATCATCAATATCGGCAGCACGAATGCGCACCGCATGCCGTTCGGCGGCGCGGCTGCCTACGCCATGAGCAAATCGGCGCTGAGCGGCCTGACGCAAGGCCTGTCGCGCGACCTGGGCCCGCGCGGCATCACCATCAACAATGTGGAACCGGGCCCCGTCGCCACGGACATGAATCCGCCCACCGGCGACTTCGCCGACCTGATGCACGGCCTGATGGCCCTGCCCCGCCACGGCACGGCCGATGAAATCGCCGGCATGGTGGCTTACCTGGCCAGCCCGGAAGCGGCGTTCGTCACGGGTGCCGGGCTGAAGATCGATGGCGGTTTTGCCGCCTGATCCAGTCCGAACATCAGCGAGCGGTGTGCTGCCACGCCTGCCATGGCGCCATCGGCCACCGCGAACGCCACGCTGCCAGCCATGCGGCCCGCATCGCCGCAGCAAAAGACGCCGGGCACGCTGCTGGCCTTTTGCTCGTCGGTGCGCACGAACGGTCCCATGGCACCGTCTTCCAGCAAGCAGCCCAATTCGCCGGCCAGGGAAGTGGCCAGGCGGGTGCGGGTCGCCACGAACAGGCCGGCCATGACGTGGCGGTTGCCGTCCGCCATGACCACGTCGGCCACGCCGTCGATCCGCGCCACGGGCGCGCGCACCACCGTCACGCCGCGCGCGGCCAGTTGCGCCAGCTGCGCCGCATCGGGCTCGAATGCGCCATTCAGGAAAAAAGTGACCGTGCCCCAGTCGGGCAGCATCAGGGCATGGTGCATGGACAGGGGGCCGGTGGCCAGCACGCCGATGGCGCCCTGCTCCAGTTCATAGCCGTGGCAATACGGGCAGTGAAAAACGCTGCCGCCCCAGCGTTCGGCCAGTCCATCGACGGGCGGCAGTTCATCGATCACGCCGGTGGCCAGCACCAGGCGGCGGCCGTGAACGACACTGCCGTCCGCCAGGGTCACGCCGAAGCCATCGCCATCGCTGCTGGCGGCTGCCTGCGTGGCCGTGCCGTCCAGCCAGGTGACGGTGGCATACGCCAGCAGCTGCGCCTTGCCTTCGGCCGCGATGGCGGCCGTCCCGCTGCCGTCCTGGGTCAGGAAACCGTGGGAATGGCTGGCGTATCGGTTGCGGCGCTGGCCGCCGTCGATCACCAGCACGCGGCGGCGGGCGCGCGCCAGTTGCGTGGCCGCGGACAGGCCCGCGTAGCTGCCGCCGACGATGATGGCGTCGAACGGGACGGCAGGCGTGCCGCTGCCCGCGCCTTGGAGTTCAGGAATGTGCATGCGGTGCTCCTCTGTGGTTGGCGTATTGTTGGCTGAAACGGTCGGCCAGGTCGGCCAGGGTGACGGCGCCAAAGCGCTGGATCAGCAGCGCCTCGGCTTCGTCGAAGGCGCCGGCCAGCGACTGGTTGACCACTTGCTCGACCAGGCAGCCCGGCTGGTCGACGCGGTTTCCCATGGCGAAGATGGTGGGCGAACCCACGGCCACGTAGATGTCTTGCAGGGTCACGCGGTGCAGGTCGCAAACGATGCGCCAGCCGCCGCCATGGCCCTTGCCCGACGCCACGTAGCCGCGCTCGCGCAAGCCTGCCATCACGCGCCGTACCAGCACGGGGTTGGTGTCCAGGTAGCCGGAGAGTTCCTCGGACGTCATCGGGCGTCCCGCATGGGCCATGTGCAGCAGCACGTGGAGGATCGATGATAGTTTGCTGTCGCGTCTCATGTAACTAATGATAGTACATAATCTTCGCAGATGCAATTTAGTTGCAATTTTTGCGGCATAAAAAAAGGGCCAGACCTTGCGGCCTGGCCCCAGCTTATGCGATCAATTCAAGCTTACACCGGCTTGCGCCGCCGTCCCTGCCACCATACCAGCAAGGCCAGCAGCACCAGCACGCCGACGATGATGCCCGCGCGGGCCAGGCCGATCAGGTTTGACGGCGCGCCGCCATTGCGCAAGGTCGTCACCTGTTCCGCCGTCACCTTGATGGCGGGATTGCCGTACATCTTCTGCACGTAATTGCCGAGGGTGACGATCTGTTCGTCCGACAGGGTCTGGCGGAAGGCAGGCATCAAATGACCCGCATGGGCACCCCTGCCATCCTGCCGCTCCACGCCATCGAGTATCGCCATCACCAGGTTGTTGCTGTTGCTGCGGCCCGTCACCGAGTTATGGAACAGCGGCGGCAAGCTGCCGTCGAAACTGCCCTCGCCCCTGGCCTGGTGGCAGCTGGCGCACTGCGCATCGTACAGCTGCGCACCCGACATCTGGTTCAGGTTTTGCGGCAGCGGCACGCCACGGATGGCGTTCAGCTCGTCGCCCGCCTGGCCCCATTGCGTCACCGGTTTCACGTCCGCCTTGTCGCGGATGGCAGGTACGCTCTTGATGTAATGCGCGATGGCGTTCAAGTCCGCGTCGCTCAGATGCTTCAGGCTATGGTCGATGGCTTCGGCCATCGGTCCGGCCGCCTGCGCCTTGTTGGCCGCGCGGCCCGTGCGCAGGTAGCCGGCCAGTTCCTGCTGGCTCCAGCCGCCGACACCGCTGTTGATGTCCGACGTGATATTCGGCGCATGCCAGGTGCCCAGATCAGCGCCGCCCAGTTCCTTCGACAGCTGTTCCGCCATCAGCGCATTGCGCGGCGTGTGGCAGGTGCTGCAGTGGGCCAGCCCCTGCGCCAGGTAGGCGCCGCGGTTCCACTCCATGCTTTTCGATGTATCTGCCACAAACGGTTTCTTGTCGAGGAAGAACAGATTCCAGCCCGCCATCGACAGGCGGATATTGAACGGGAATGGCAAGTCCGTCTTTTGCGCCGGCGCCGTGTCCACCGCCGCCACGCCATGCATGAAGTAGGCGTACAGGGCGGCCGTATCGTCATCCGTCACCTTGGCGTAGGCCGTGTAGGGCATGGCCGGGTACAGGCGCGCGCCATCTGCCCGCACGCCATGGCGCACGGCGGCGGAGAACTGCGCCAGCGTGTAGTTGCCGATGCCATGCGTTGTCGACGGCGTGATATTGGTGGCAACGATGGCGCCCAGCGGCGTCGCCAGCGCCAGGCCGCCCGCCATCGGCTTGCCGCCGGGTACGCTGTGGCAGGCAATGCAGTCGCCGGCCGTGGCCAGGTAGCGGCCACGTTCGATCGCCTGCACGTCCGCGCCAGGGGCTTGCGCCGCCAGCACCGGCATGGCCGCGAGGGACAGCAAGGCGGCACCGGCCGCCAGTCTGAAGGCCGCCATCATGCTGTGCCTCCCTGTTGTTCGTCGAGGATGTGCTTGACGGTGCGCAGTGCCACAGCCAGGCCGTTTTCCGTCGAATTGCAGGTGCCGGACGTGGGCAGCACGCCGGTGCTGCACAGGAACAGGTTGGCGTGATCGAAGGTGCGGCCCCACTGGTCGCACACGGCCTTGGCGGGATCGGAACCCATCGACAGGGTGCCGCAGATGTGCTGGTTGTTGGCGAACACGCCTTCCTTGCTGTGACGCAGGTTGGTGCCGCCCATCAGTTTGGCGATCTGCTCGAAATCCTGCTTCGAGCGCTCGTGGCCACGCTTGGTGTACTCGTCGATCGCATAGTGCGCCTGCGGCTTGGGAATGCCCATGGCATCCTTTTCGCTGCTCAGGGCGATGCGGTTTTCCGGGTTCGGCAGCACTTCCAGCACGTTTTTCAGGCTCATTTCACGCGCCGAGCGGAAACGCAGCTGCTGCTCGAATTCCTCGCCAAACACGCCCTTGCCGATCAGTTCCTTGGTGGCCCCGTCGACGCGCGAGATGTTCGTGAAATCCAGGCGGTACGGCGAATGCTGGCTGCGGAAGTCACCGTCGCGCATGGTGTTGATGGAATTGGGGCTTTGCGGGCCCCGGCCCAGCCACAGGTCTTCATCGGCGTCGAAGGTGATCGAGGTGCTCGGGTGGTCCATCAGATTGCGGCCCACCATGTCGCTGCTGTTGGCCAGGCCGTTCGGGTATTTGTCCGAGGCGGAAACGAGCAGCAAACGGGGGCTTTCGATGCCGTTGGCCGCCAAAATAAAGGTCTTGGCCGTGACGCGGTGGCTGTTCTTGTCGACGTCGTAGTACAGGGCGGCCGTGATGCGGCCCTGCGCGTCGTGCTCCAGCTTGTAGACGTTGGCATTGCAGACGATCTTCACGCCCGCGTCTTCGGCCTGCTGCGCGGCGATGCCGCCGTGGTATTGCGCGTCGATGGGGCAGATCGGCTGGCAGCTGTTGTTGCCGCAGCAGGCCGGACGGCCATCGTAGCTGACGCTGTTGCGCGCCACCGTGTTGCCGACCACCTTGAACGTGGGGTCGAGGCGTTCGCGGATGCGGCGCATGGCGTACGGCTCCGTCACGGGGTCCATCGGGAAGGCCTGCCTGCGAGGCGAACCCGTATTGTCCGCACCGGAAACGCCCATGATGTCTTCCGCTTCCTGGTAGAACGGTTCCAGGTCTGCGTAGCTGATGGGCCAGTCGACGCCCACGCCGTACAGGGTATGGATGCGGAAGTCGTTCGGCACATTGCGCCACGCCTGCGCGGCCCAGTGCCACGAGGTGCCGCCGAACTGGCGGATGTATTCGGCCGGGTACGGATACGGGCCGGCCTGCACCAGGTAGCCGTTATCCTTCGGCTGGTAGATCGGGTGCGGCGCTGTGGCCACCGATGGATACGGCGACATCCAGTCGCTGCGGCGCGTCGTGTTGCGGAAGCGGGCGACGATTTCGCCGCGCGACACGCGTGGGCCCGCTTCCAGGATCAGCACCGAGGCGCCGGCCAGCGCCAGCTTGCGCGCGGCCAGCGAACCGATGATGCCGGAGCCGATCACGAGGTAATCGGCGGAGAGTTCTTCAGCCATGATGGCTCCTTAAATTGGTTTTCTGGCCCAGCTGCCGTAGGCGCCGTAGGAGTACGTGGGAGGCTTCAGCACGTCTGCCACGACGGCCGCGTTCAATGCCTGCTCGTAGGCGACGCAGACGGCCGCCTCGCCCGTGCCGACGATGCCCAGGTACCAGGCGCTGGCGATCTGGCGCGGCAAGGCCGCCAGCGGCGACTGGGCCGGGTCGAGTCCGTCGAGCGCTTCCTGCAGGCCGGCCGCCTGCAGACCCTGCGCATTGATCAGGGCCAGCAGCGCGCGCACCTTCACGGGGAAGGCCGCGTCCTGCGCCACCAGCGCGTCATACAGGCGCCTGGCCAGCACGGGGTCGAGCACCTGGCGCCCGACCAGCATGGCCGACACGCCCAGGAATGCGCCCTGCTCCGCACTGGCGACCGGTTCGGCCAGCGCCCAGGGGATCAGCGCTGCGGCCGAAGCCGACAGCAAACTGGCCAGCACCATGCGGCGGCCGGGATTCAGAGGGCCGCGGCCCTCCTTATTGTGTGTAGCGTCCAATTGAAGCTCCCGTGAGTTCAGCAACCGTTCAGAAAGAATGCTTGAGACCGACCATCACCACCGTCTGGCCGCCGTTTGACGATGGCGTGCCGTTTTGCGAATCGCCGACCGAGGCGACGGCGTTGACGATGCCGCCGTCCTGGCCCAGGGTCTGGCCGCGCGCCAGCTGGCGCGCTTCGATCAGGTAGATCGCGGTGCGCTTGGACAGCGCGTAATTCTGTTCGAACGACAGCTGGCGGTAGCGCGCGCGGTCCGACACGCCGTTGGCGTGGCTGGCGAAGGTGTCGCTGTAGCCGGCGGACAGGAACCACTGCGGCGTCAGCTGGTAGCTGGAGATCAGGCCGGCCGTGTTGAAGATGGCCGTGTCGCGGAAGGCCGAGCGGCTGCCCGCCTGGTACTGCACGTTGCTGGCATTGGCGCCCACCATCCACTTGCCCATGGTGTAGCGCGCGCTGGCGGCGATGAACGCTATGCTTTCCGCCGAGGCGTAGCCCTGGTTGATGGCGGAGATGCCGAAGCTGCCCGATGCGTTGTCGCTCCAGCCGGCGCCATTCTGTCCATTTTTCAGTTTCAGGTAGCCGAGCGCGAATTCGGCTGGCGACGCGCTGTACTTGACGGCGGCGCTGAAGCTGCTGCCCGCGGCATTGCCGTCGGCCGCCTCGCCAAAGCCGTATTGCGCGCTGGCCTGCAGGCCGCGCCATGCGGGCATGCTGTAGGTGACGGAATTGCTGATGCGCACGGTCGTATCGAGGCCGTCGATATCGCCCGGGTGGGCGCCGGTCGCGCCCGTCAAGACATTGCTCGACGCCAGGGAACCCACCAGCAGGTAGTACGGCGTGTACTGGCGGCCGGCCGTCACGGTGCCGTAGGCTGCCGATTGCAAGCCCACGTAAGCCTGGCGGTTGAACAGGGAGCTGGCGGAACTTTGCGCGCCCGTGTCGCTTTCAAAGCCGTTTTCCAGCAGGAACAGCGCCTTCAGGTCGCCGCCCAGGTCTTCCACGCCCTGGAAACCGATTTTGCTGGCAGACAAGCTGCCGCTGCGCATGTAGGTATTCGAATTGCCGCCCTGGTTGCTCGCGTATGCGGTGGCCGCATCGACCACGCCATAAATGGTGACATTGCTTTGGGCGCAAACGTTTGCGCCGATGAGCGTGGAGACGGCCAGCGCCGCAGCGCGCATGCATGTAGTGTTCATTTTTTTCCTGACTTTCCTGTTTTATCTGGCGAAATACGGGCGTGGCGCCCGTTGCCGCCCCATCCATCGATACGGGCGTCCGCTGTTCTTCTTGATTTGGATCAAGTGCGGCAAATTATACGCTTATTTACTAACATGTAAGTGATTGACTGTAAGGCATAGTCTTATAGCAAAATCGGCAGGAGCACGGCCGCATGCCCCGCAACGTGCGGAAATGCGGGGAACAGATATGGGGAAAGCAGCGGCGGCGCGTGTCGGAAAACACGCGCCCGGTGGATAGTCAGGCGGGCAAAAAAACGGGGAAACCGGGAAGGTCAGCGCAGGATGGCGGGCGCCACCGGCAGGGTTTCGAGGGCAATGAAGGCTTCCAGGGTGCGGCGCATGTCTTCGAACACCTGCTTGCCATAGGCCGCTTCCAGGTGGGCATATTGCAGGTCGATGAGTTTACCCATCTGCATCAGCAAACTGGCGCCCGCTTCCGACAGGTGCACCTTGCGGCGGCGCTGGTCGCCTTCGAACTTGCTGCGCCCGATCAGGCCGATTTCTTCCATCCGCGCCAGGATGCCGCTCATGCTGGGACTGGAAATCTGGCAGATCTCGCACAGCTCGCGCGGTTCCAGGGTCGGACTTTCATTCAGCGCGCGCATGATGCGCCACTGCTGCTCCGTCACGCCGAAGTGATTGAGGATGGGGCGGAAATGCTGCAGCAGGCTGTCGCGGGCCTTCAGCAGCAGTTGCGGCATGTTCGGATAACGGATCGGTAGCTGCAAGTGGAACTCCTGGGTGGCCAGCACAATGAGCGTCATTATACGACTCGCCCGCGGACAATAGCGGCAAAATTCCCCCTCCATGCCGCTCCGGATGGCGCACGCCGTTTGCCGCTGGCATGCGGCGTGCCATCCCCTGCCATCGCGTCAGCCCCTGGCTTTTCTCTGCTCCGGGATGAAGTGTTCGCGCACGGCCTTGGCCAGCAAGTCCGGCGGCAGCAAGCCCTGCCCCAGCAGGAAATTATTGAATGCCAGGCGGTCGAATCTGTCTCCCAACGCCAGCTCCGTTTCCGCGCGCAGCTGCAGGATGCGCGTGTAGCCATAGAAATAGCTGCCCGCCTGGCCCGGCGCATTGAAGGTGTAGCGGTCCAGCTCCTGGCGCGCCATCGGTTTCGACAGCATCACTTCTTCCGTCAGGATACGGCCCGCCTCTTCGCGCGTGACTTGCCCCAGGTTCAGCATCGGGTCGAGCATGGCGCGCGCCGCGCGCAGCATGCGGAACTGCAGCGCGATGAACTGGCCTTCGGCCGGCTCGTAGGGAATCATCTCCGCCTCCGCGTACAGCGCCCAGCCTTCCACGTTGACGCTGTTGAACGCGTACAGGCTGCGCGCCTGCGACACGCCCCGCTCCACCATGGCGCTGAACTGCAGCTCGTGGCCAGGGCGGCCTTCGTGCGCGCTCAGGGTCCAGGCGGCGCCGGCGAAATTGAAATCGTCATAGGCTTCGCCCTTGCCGCTGGCAGCCGGATTGCTGACGGGGAGGACGAACTGGCCGTGCTCGCCCATATTGCCGATCAGCGGAGGCGGACGCATATGCGGCGCCGGCTGGGCCGCCGATTCGGCCGCGGATGCCAGGCGCATGGTCATGGCGCGCGCAGGAATATCGACCACGCGCTGCCGGGCGATGCGCTGCTCCAGCTGCGTATTGACGCCCTTGTAGTGCGCCTCGAGCTGCTCGTTGGGGATGGAATCGGCCTTCAGCGCGCGCAGCACCTGGCGGTAATCACTGCCGTCGACGTCCTTCAAGGCCAGCTTGGCCGCCACCACGGGCGCCAGCGCCTGCATGGCGGCGCGCGTTTCCAGGTAAGCCACCTGCGCCCGTTCGACCAGCGCGCGCGGTTCGATATCGATGCCCACCTGCTTCAGGCGGAATGCGTACAGCTCGGGCGCCATGCGGAAATCCGTGCGCGACAGGGGCAGCACCACTTGCTTTTCCCACGCCGCGTATTCGTTCAACTGCAGCTCCATGGCCGCCAGCGCAGGCCCGGCGCCAGTGATTTTCATGTCGGCGAACAGCTTGCGGATGCCTGCGATATACGTCGGCACGTTTTCCAGCGACTGCTCCACCTGCAGCCGCACGGGGCCCGCCAGGCCAGGCTGGCCGATTTGCTCCGTGAAGCGCGCCTTGGCCTGCTGCGTGATCGGCGTGCTGCCCGGGAACTGGCCCACATAGCGCTGCAGGCGTTCGAGCGCCTTGGCGCGGCGCGCGGCCGGGCGCTGTTCCTGCAGCAGGCTTTGCATGCTGCCAAAGACCATTTGCGGCACATCGACCCACGGCAAGGTGTACTTGGCTTCCAGCTGGATGTCCGTGATTTCCTGGTCGACAGCGCCGATCAAGATTTCCAGATCCTGGCGGATGCGCTCGTCGCGTTCCAGTTCCAGCTTTTGCTGCAATTGCGCGCGCGCCTTCTGCATGGCCGCCACATGGCGCTCGGTGATGTTCGGCCCCAGGTCGGCGGCCAGGCCGTCGTACTGGGCCAGGCCCGTGTCGGAGGCGTCTTCGGGCGAGAACTGCGCCTGGGCCGCCAGCACGATGGCCGCGTTGCGGTTGCTCGCTTCCACCCAGGCCGATGAAGCGCTGGCAGTTGCAGGGGCGGCGGCCATGGCGGGCATGGCAAACGAGACGGAAAGTGCGGCTACCAGCACGGTCTTGGACAATTGCGGAGTGACGGACATCGGGGGATTCCTTCCTGAGGTGAGCGATGAGCGAAGCGGCGAGTATCGGCCAGCCTCGCATGCCTGTCAATTCAGGCCGTTCAGCGCGGGCAGGTTCCACGGCGTGACGATCTGGATCGCGGACAATGGCGGCGCCTGCGCCAATGCCGGCAGCGCGCCTTGCGCCCGCAGGATTTCCTGGCAGGCGCGGCGCATGTCCTGGCCCAGGTCATGGTGCAGCACGGCCTGAATGGCGCCCGACTTGAGCAACGCCACGTTGTCCGCGTCCAGGTCATGACCGATGAAGACCTGGCAAGGCCGGTCCGCCTGCGCGAATGCCTGCACGATGGCGGCATTGCCGCCGCCGATGGAATACACGGCGGCGATATCCGGATGATCTGCCAGGGCTTGCCGCACCAGCGCGCCCGTGGCGCCATCGATGCCATGGCCTTCGCTCACTTCGACGATGCTCAAATGGCGGTGCCGTTCGCGCAGCGCGCGGCGAAAGCCGATCTCGCGCTCTTCCTCGCCATGAAAGCGGTTGCTGCTCAGGGTCACCAGCACTTGCTGCTGCCGCTTACCCGCGCCCAGCCACTGGCCGATCAGGCAGGCGGCAGTTTCGCCCGCCGCGCGGTTATCCATGCCCACATAGCTGCGGCGCGCGGAAGCTGGCAAGTCCGTCACCAGGGTCACCACGGGAATGCCGGCCGCCGCCAGCCGGCTCACCGCCTCGGCCACTGGCGGCAAGTCCGGCGCTTTCAGCAGCACGCCGTGGCTGCCGTTCTTGCGGATGCGTTCCAGCAGGTCGACGATGCTATCCACGTCCAGCGTTTCATGCAGGTGAAAGCGGGAGCGCAGCACGGCCGGATGCAAGGACGGCAGTTCCGTTTCCAGCGCCACGCGCACGGCGTGCGTAAAGCGCTGCGGCGCCACCATCAGCACGTCGAGCATGAATTTTCTGCCGGCCAGCCCCACCTGCGTGCTTTGCCGCGCCAGCTCATCGAGCGCCTGCATCACGCGGCGCACGGTATTGGCGTGCACGCCGCCGCGCTGTTTGATCACGCGGTCGACCGTGGCCACGCTGACGCCGGCCTGCAGTGCCACAACCTTGACGGGAAACGGATGCGTCATGCCATGTCCGATCTAATTGATGGTTTTTTGATTGATTTCTTGATGAAAAATGCGGATTTTCATCCCTATACTGATACTACAACATACAACATCAGGAGACACCGCATGCCCACCACAAACGCCGGCTCAGCGCCGCCCAACCCCTTCTGGCTGTCGCAGCAAGACTGCCGGCTCGATGATTTCATCCGTACCGTCAGCCAACGCACGGCCCTGGCCGACTATCCCCACGCCGCTTCGGTCGATGCGAATATCCTCGTCTACGACTGCGACGCCGTACGTGCGCTGGCCGCCAGTGCGGCGTCGCTGCGCGCGCTGCAGGCAGAATGGGGCAAGGCGCTGATGGATGGTCCCGGCGTCATCGTGCTCCAACGCGCCGTGGACGACACGGCGACTCTGGAACAGGTCAGCGGCGTGTTTCGCGCGCTGATCGCCGAACAGCATGCCAGCGGCCAGGCGGGCGGCGACCACTTCGCCAAACCGGGCGCGAATGACCGCATCTGGAACGCCCAGCAAAAACTGTGTCTGCGCGCGCCCGAGGCGTTCGCGCGCTACTACGCCAATCCCGTCTTCGCCTGGATAGCCGAGGCCTGGCTGGGGCCCGCCTACCAGGTGACGGCGCAAGTGAACGTCGTCAATCCCGGCGGAGCGGCCCAGGCGCCGCACCGCGACTACCACCTGGGCTTCCAGAGCGGGGCCAGCTGCGCCGCCTATCCCGCGCCCGTGCACCAGATGTCGGCCCTCTTGACCTTGCAGGGCGCCGTCGCCCACTGCGACATGCCGCTCGAATCGGGGCCCACCCTGTACCTGCCCTATTCGCAGCGCTACCCGGCCGGCTTTCTCGCCTGGCAGCAGCAGCCTTTCCGCGACTATTTTGCGCGACATTGCGTGCAGCTGCCGCTGTCCCAAGGCGACGCCGTCTTCTTCAACCCGGCCCTGTTCCATGCGGCAGGCCACAACCGCTCGTCCGATATCCGGCGCATGGCCAACCTGCTGCAGGTATCGTCGCCATTCGGGCGCGCCATGGAAGCGCTGGACCGCCGCGCCATGAGCGCAGCGCTATACCCGGCGCTGCAGGCGCTGCGCGCGCAGGGCGACTTGAATGACCTTGGCATAGGCCACGCGATCGCCGCCTGCGCCGAGGGCTATGCCTTCCCCAGCAACCTTGACCGCGACCAGCCCATCGGCGGCATGGCGCCGCCCACGCAGCAGCAGCTCATGCACGAAGCGCTGGCACAACACTGGCCCGCTGCCCGCTTCCTCGATGCCCTGGACAGCCATGCCTGGCGCCAGCAAGCCTGATCCCATCCCCCGTCACCTCCGGAGCAAGCTCATATGCAAGACCTCAACATCGGCCTGATCGGCGCCGGCTACATGGGCAAGGCCCACACCATCGCCTATAAAGCCGTGCGCAGCATTTTTCACACGTCGCTGAACCCCGTGTGCGCCTGCATCAGCACCAGCAGCGAAGCAGGCGCCGCCCGCAGCGCACAGGAACTGGGCTGGCAGCGTTCCACTGGGGACTGGCGCGCGCTGGTGGCCGATCCCGCCATCGGCGCCATCGTCGTCGCCACGCCGCCGGCCACGCACAAGGAGATCGTGCTGGCGGCCCTGGCCCTGGGCAAACCCGTA
Source organism: Janthinobacterium sp. MP5059B (assembly GCF_001758645.1). Taxonomy (NCBI): domain Bacteria; kingdom Pseudomonadati; phylum Pseudomonadota; class Betaproteobacteria; order Burkholderiales; family Oxalobacteraceae; genus Janthinobacterium; species Janthinobacterium sp. MP5059B. The sequence continues at coordinate 86,086 of NZ_LRHX01000012.1, forward strand.
TTTTGCGAAAAGCCGCTGGGCATGACGGCCGCCGAATCCCTGTTACTGGCGCAGGCGGCGGAAGCAGCGGGCGTGGCCAACATGGTGGGCTATAACTACATCCGCACGCCGGCCAGCCAGCTGGCGCGGCAGATCATCGAGTCGGGCGAAATCGGCGAGATCATCCACGTCGCCGCCGAACACGTGGAAGACTACCTGCATGATCCACGCGCCCCCGCCTCGTGGCGCACGCGCGAAGCTACGGCGACCAGGGCCGGCGCGCTGGCCGACGTGGGCTCGCACCTGCTCAACCTGGCCCTGCGCCTGGGCGGCCCCGTCGACTCGCTGGTGGCGGACATGAACACCGTGCACGCGCAGCGGCAAGGGCCGGATGGCATGGAGGCGGTGGAAAATGACGACCAGGGGAATGTGATGCTGCGCTTTGCCAGCGGCGCGCTGGGCGCCCTGACCTTCAGCCGCGTGGCGGCCGGGCGCAAGATGGGTTACACCTACCGCATCACGGGGACGAAAGGCGCGATCGCCTTCGACCAGGAAAACCAGAATGAACTATGGCTGTACGACGCCAGCCGCCCCGCGCAGCGCCAGGGTTTCCAGCGCCTGCTGATGGGACCGGCCCACCCCGACTACCGGGCATTCAGCCAGGGCGCCGGGCACGGCACCGGTTACAACGAGCAGATCGTCATTGAAGCGCGCGATTTTCTGCAGGCGATCGCCAGCGGCCAGCCGGTCTGGCCCACCTTCCGTGACGGCTACGAGGTGGACCGGCTGATCGACGCGGCGCTGCGCTCCGTGCAGGAGCGCAGCTGGATCACGCTGCGCTGACAGCAGGAGCGTTATCAGTACGCCAGGCCGTAACCGAACCTGTACAGCGGATGGGCCGTGTCATACGGCACGTCCGATTTCTGCACCTGCACTTCGGCCATCGACGATGGCAGTTCGAACGGCAGCTTGCCTTGCGGCTTGGCCTTGCCCGTCAGGACGTCGAACAGCGCGCCGTCGCTCACGCCAAAGTTGGCGAGGATGGCGCTGGCCTTGTCCTGCACGTTGCCGAGGATGGCCGGGCGGTCCAGATACACGGTGACCACCGTCTTCGGCGCGTACTTCGCCGCGTTCTTGATCGCCTCGTAGTCGGCGTCGCCATCGGCGTAGTTCAGGCGCCCCTCGTGCTGCATGCTGCCGAAGATGTAGTTCGGGTGCAGTATCTCGAATGGCGCGGCCACGCGCAGCAGGGCCACGTCCGCTTCCTGGGGCGTGGCGACCACCGTGTAGCCATACTGCTTCGCCACGGCCGCATCGATGCCGTACAGGTAGACCTTCTTGACGCTGTCCGCCAGCGGCAAGACCTTGTCCTTGTTTTCCAGCAGGACCAGCGAGCGGCGCTGGGCATCCAGGCCCGCCTCGATGAAGTCCGCCTTGCCCACGGTGGTGGCCGCCGCAGCCGCATCGACGAACGGATGCTCGAACAGGCCCTGTTTGAATTTCTGCACCAGGATGCGGCGCGCCGAGGCGTTGATGCGCGCTTCCGTCAACTGGCCCCGCTGCACGGCTTGCGTCAGGTACGGCGCTTCCGTCACGCCGCCAAACTGGTCCATCCCCGCCGTCACGGCCTTGACATAGCGCTCGGCCTTGGTGGCGTCCTCCATGCCCCACGGCGTGCCGAAGCCGATGAAGGACGGCGCCACGCCAGGCGCCGTGCCGTTGCGGCAATTGGCGTCGCAGTCGGACGTGATGCCCCAGTCGGACAGGATCACGCCTTCAAAACCGTATTTGCCGCGCAGCAGATCCGTCAGCATGGTCTTGCTGAAACCGGCCGCCACCTGTTCCAGGGTGATGCCGTCGATGGTGATGTTCCCATCAGGCAGAGCGTAGGTCGGCATGACGGAGGCCGCCTTGGCCGTGAAGGCGCCCTCGAACGGTTTCACGTGGTAGGCGAAGTTGTTGCCCGGGTAGGTCATGTAGCGGCCATAGTAATTGTGGCCGTCGAAGCCCTCTTTCGTGGCGCCGTAGCCGACCCAGTGCTTGACGACGGCCACCACGCTGCCATCGTGCAAGCCCGTGTTCCCATCCTGGAAGCCCTCGATGTAGTGCTGCACCATGCGCTTGGCCAGGTCCGCGTCTTCGCCAAAGGTGCCGTTGATGCGGGACCAGCGCGGCTCGGTGGCCAGGTCGGCCTGCGGCGACAGCGCCTGCGTGATGCCGACGGCCAGGTATTCCTGGCGCGCGATATCGCCGAAACGGCGCACCAGCGCATCGTCGCCGATGGCGGCCAGGCCCAGGGTTTCCGGCCACTGCGAGAACCCCTTGGTGCCGGCGCTGGCGCCCACCGTGTACTGGAAATGGTGGCGCGGATCCGTGCTGATGGAGACGGGAATGCCGTGGCGCGACGTTTCGCTCAGGGCTTGCACCTTGTTGTACTGGGTCGCCATGTTGGCCGCGTCGCCCGCCATGCGCGTGATGAAGGTGTTGACGTACTGCTTGACGATCAGGTCCTGCAGGGCCGTCAAGTCGTACGCGCCGCCCTGGCCGATGCCGGTGGGGTCGGCCACGGTGGGCGCGGTGCCGTGCATCATCAGGCCCGCTTTTTCATCAAGGCTCATGCGCGACAGCAGGTCGTCGGCGCGCGCCTCGGCCGACAGGCGCCAGTCTTCGTACGGGTCGATCTTGCCGTTGCGGTTCATGTCCTTGAAGGCATAGCCGTCGACCTTGAGCTGGGCATAGGTGGTGGCGCCGAACACGGGCTGCTTGTATTCCTCGCTGACGGTGTCGTTGCCGCAGGCGGCCAGGGCAAGCGTGGCGACGCAGCCGGCGACCATGCGGGCCATCGGTTTCAAAGTGCAATTCATCATTATCTCCAAGACTGTTTTTGTAGGTATCAAGGCGCGGCAGCAAGGCCGGCCGAAAACAATATAGCGTGAGAATGCGTGAGTTTCTTGACCGCGCAGCACGCGTTTTATACCCGCGAGAACAATTTTTGGTTAGACGGCACGACAACCAACAATCTCCTACAAAGTGCTAATATTTGTGAAAAATTACTACAACAAGCAGGAGACACCCTTGCACAAACCCGATACGCGCACGGTTTCGAACCGGATCGCGCAGCAATGCGCGCGCGCCATGCAGGCCGATGGACACGATCCCGCCGACTTTTTTCAGCAAACGGGCATCACGCCGGCGCAGCTCACGGAACCTGGCGGGCGCATCAACGCCGAGCGGCACCGCCGCATGACGGCCTACGCCCAGCAACTGCCGCAGCACCGGGCCCTTCTCGACCTCGACGTGACGCACTGGTTCGCGCATTACTCCGGCATCGCCCACGTCTGCTTCAACCGCCCCACCCTGCGCAGCGCCCTGCACGAGCTGCTGCACTTGCGGGGCCTGATCGGCGAGTTCGACTTCATGCTGATGAGCGAGAATGGCACGCGCATCGAGATCGAATACCTGTCCGAGTTCTGCCCGGCAGGCGGCGCCATGCAGGCGCTGGCCAATTTCCGCATGCTGTCGCTGGTGGCGCGCGCCTACGACGATGGCGCGCCCACCGCCTTCCATGCCGGCTTCCAGGGCAAGGCGCCGTGGTTCGCGCCGGCCATTTCCGAGTGCTTCGGCGCCACCGCCACCTTCGGCCAGGCACGCAACACGCTGACGTTTGACGCGCCGGCGCTGGACCGGCCTTTCGCCCAGTTCAACGCCATGCTGGCGCCGCACGCGCTGCGGCACGCGCAGGGGCAATTGCAGCAGCTGCAAGGCGCGCAGCTGTTTTCGGCCCGCGTGGAGCAAGCCATCATCGATTTGCTGGGCCGGCAAGGTGCAGGAGATGCCGACGGCGCCTCGCTGCTGCCGGCCCTGTGCGACGGCCTGGCGATGAACCGCTGGACCTTGCAGCGCCAGCTGCAGCAGGAGCAGACGTCGTTCCGCGCGCTGGAACTGCGCGCCAAGAGCCGCGAATCGCGCCGGCTGCTGCGCGAAACGAGCCTGAGCGTGGTGGAAATCGGCGAGCGCCTGGGCTTTTCCTCGCAAAGTGCGTTCACCCGCTTCTTCAAGAACCAGTTCGAACTGCCGCCGGCGCGCTACCGGCAGGATGCCGCCGGCGCCTAGAGAAAGAGACAAGTGGCAAGCAACAAGAAACAAGCAAACCTGCAAACCACGAAACGGCCCAAGTCAGGGAGACAGGCTCCCCGGGCCAAGCGGGCCTGAAAAATGTCGAGGGCAAGGCGCAGCGACGCAGACAGTACGCACGTACGGCAAGGAAGCTGCAACGCCGCCATCGGCATTTTCTCAGGCCCGCGTCTCCAGCCCGCTGTTCTCAATCTCTACCCGGCCGTATCCGGAACCAGATCGCATACATGGCGGGCAGAAACACCAGGGTCAACACCGTTCCGGCAAACGTACCGCCGAGCAGGGTGTAGGCCAAGGTGCCCCAGAAAACCGAATGGGTCAGCGGGATAAACGCCAGGATGGCCGCCAGTGCCGTGAGGATCACGGGACGCGCGCGCTGCACGGTCGCTTCAACCACGGCATCGAACGGCGCCAGGCCGGCCGCCTCGTTCTGGTGGATCTGGCCGATCAGGATCAGGGTATTGCGCATCAAAATGCCCGACAGCGCGATCAGGCCGACCAGCGCATTGATGCCGAACGGCTGCTGGAACAGCAGCAAGGTGGGCACCACGCCGATCAGGCCCAGGGGACTGGTGAGGAGCACCATGACCATCGCCGAGATCGAACGCACCTGCAGGATAATCATCAGCAGGGTCAGCGCCAGCATGATGGGAAACAGCGGCAGCATGGCTTGCATTGCCTTGGCCGATTCCTCGATGGACCCGGCCTGCTGGATACGGTAGCCGGCTGGCAGCTTGTCGATGACGGCTTGCAGACGGGTCGAAATGGCGCCCGAAACGTCCGGCGGCTGCAGGCCGTCGGCGATGTCGCCGCGCACGGTGATGGTCGGCTGGCGGTCGCGCCGGCGCATCACGGGTTCTTCCGAGCGCACCTCCACTGTCCCCACCTGCGACAGCGCGATGCGTTCGCCATTCGCGCCGGCCAGGGTCAGGTCGGAGATGCGCGCCGGATCCAGCCGCACGTCGCCGGCCGCGCGCGCCACCACCTGCACCGTGCGGATATCTTCGCGCACGGCGGTGACCGGCATGCCGCTGAGCAAGAACTGCAGTTGCTGCGCCACGGCGCCGGACGTCAGGCCCATCGCCTGCAAGCGCTCCTGCTGCAGGCTGAAATACAGGGTCGGCGTGCGCGTGCCCCAGTCGGTATTGACGGTACGCATCATGGGACTGGCCTGCATCACGCGCTGCACCTCGCCGGCAATGCCGCGCAACACCGCGGGATCAGGGCCGCTGACCCGGTAGGCGACGGGGAACGGCGAATACGGGCCGAACACCAGTTGCGTGACGCGTACCCTGGCCTCGGGCGCCAGCCCGGCGGCCACGGCCACGCGCAGGCGCTGCTTCAGGGCGTCGCGCGCCTGCTGGCTGTCGGTGCGCACGACGATCTTGGCAAACGACGGGTCGGGCAATTCCGGGCCCATCGCCAGGTAAAAGCGCGGCGCGCCCTGGCCGACATAGGCCGTGACGATCTTCGCCTCGGGCTGGCCCGCCAGCCACGCTTCGACCCTGGCCGCCGCGCCGCTGGTCTGCCCGATCGCGCTGCCGTACGGCAGTTGTACTTCGATCAGTACTTCAGGACGGTCCGAGATCGGAAAAAACTGCTTCTTGACGATGGCCATGCCCAGCACGGCCAGCACGAACAGCCCGATCACTGTGCCGAACACCAGCCATTTCCGGGCGATCACGCGTCCCAGCAGCCGGCGAAAGCGTTGGTAGCGCGGCGTGTCATACAGGCCTTCGTGGCCGCCTGCGACCTGTTTGAGCTCGGGCAGCAGCTTCACGCCCAGGTAGGGAGTGAACACCACCGCCACCACCCACGAGGCGATCAGGGCGATGCCGACGATCCAGAACATATTGCTGGTGTATTCACCGGCGCTGGAGCGGGCAAAGCCGTTGGGCATGAAGCCCACGGCCGTGACCAGGGTGCCCGCCAGCATGGGCGCAGCCGTGTGGCTCCAGGCGTACGCGGAGGCGGCGATGCGGCTGTAGCCCTCTTCCATTTTCACGACCATCATTTCGATGGCGATGATGGCGTCGTCCACCAGCAGGCCGAGGCCCAGGATCAGGGAACCGAGGGTGATGCGGTCAAAGTTCTTGCCGGTCGCCGCCATCACGATGAATACCACCGCCAGGGTCAGCGGCACGGCGGCGGCCACCACGATGCCGACCCGCCAGCCCATGCTGATAAAGCACACCAGCATCACCACCAGCAGCGCGGCGAGGAACTTGAGCATGAATTCGTCGACCGCCGCACCGATATTGACGGCCTGGTCGGTGACCTTGGCCAGGCTCATGCCCAGCGGCATGGCGGCGCCGATGGCCGTCACTTCCCCTTCCAGCGCCTTGCCCAGGTCCAGCCCGTTCCAGCCGTCGCGCATGACCACGCCCAGCAGCAGCGCCGGCTCGCCGCCATTGCGCACCATGAAGCTGGCCGGATCTTCCTGGCCACGGCGCACGGTGGCGATATCGGACAGGGTCAAGGTGCGCCCCTGCGCCACCACGGGCGTATCGCGGATCTTTTGCAGCGCCTCGAGCGCGCCCTCGAGGCGGATGAATACCTGCGGCCCGCGCGTTTCCACCGAGCCGGCCGGGCTCAATGCATTCTGGCCGTTCAGCGCGGCGAACACGTCTTGCGCCCGCACGCCCAGGGTGGCCAGGCGCTCCTGAGAAAACTCCACGTAGATGCGTTCAGCCTGTTCGCCGATGATATTGACCTTTTTGACGCCAGGCACATGCAGCAGCCGCTGGCGCAAGGTTTCCGCCTCGCGCACCAGCAGGCGCTGCGGCTCGCCTTTGGCTTTCAGTGCATACAGCGCAAAGGTGACGTCGGCGTATTCGTCATTGATCATGGGACCGATCACGCCGGCCGGCAAATTGGAAGCCTCGTCGCCGGCCTTCTTGCGCGCCTGGTAAAACTCGGCCTGCACCTGCTCCGGCGGCGTGCCGTCAAGCAGGGTCAGTGTCGTGAAGGCCAGGCCTGGCGTGGTGTAGGTCTCGGCCCGGTCATACCAGCGCAGCTCCTGCAGGCGCTTTTCGATCTTGTCGGCCACCTGGTCCTGCATTTCGCGGGCGCTGGCGCCTGGCCAGGCCGTGACGATGGTCATCACCTTGACCGTGAAGGCCGGGTCTTCCGCGCGACCCAGCTTGAAGAACGACAGCAGGCCGGCCAGCGAAATGAGGCAAATCAGGAACAGGGTGACGGAACGCTCGCGCACGGCCAGCGACGACAGGTTGAAGCCCGCCGCGCTCATGGACGCGCTCCGGCGCCAGCGGCCATTGGCGCCTGCTCGACCCTGACCCGTTCGCCCTGATGCAGCAGATGGGCGCCCAGCGCGACGATGCGCTCGCCCGCCTTCAGGCCACTGACGTCGGCGCCGTCATCGTGCAGCCCCTGCACCTTCACGGGCCGCCAGGTGACTTGGGCCGGTGCACCGGCGATGACCCACACGCCCTGCCCCTTGCCCCCATCGTACAGGGCCGCCAGCGGCACTTGCACGGTGCCGCCGGCCGTTTGCGCACCGGGCAGGCGCAAGGTGACGGTGGCGCCCAGCGGCGCGCTTGACAGCGCCACATCGAGCACATAGCGCGCCTCGAAGGTCCGCGTTTGCCGGTCCGCCGTCTGCGACAGCTGGCGCAAGGTGGCCGGCACGCTGGCGCCCGGCCGGCCGAACAAGGTAGCCTGGCCGGTGGAGCCTAGCGCGGGGCGCACGGTTTCCGGCAGCTGGATCGCCGCTTCGCGCCGGCCGTCATGGGCCAGGCGCACCACCACCTGCCCGGCCGCCACCACCTGCCCCGGTTCGGCCAGGGTATCCATCACGACGCCGTCGGCGTCGGCCAGCAGCACCGCGTAATGCAGCGCATTGCGCGCCACCCCGGCCTGGGCTTCGGACGCCTTGAGCTGGGCGCCGGCCGCGTCAGCCGCCGCCCTCACCTGGTCGTAATTTGATGCCGAAATGGCGCCGGTACCGCGCAAGTCGCGATAGCGCGCTTCTTCGTCCGCCGCCTGGCGCGCGCGGGCGCGGTCGGCCGTGACGGACTCCTGCCGCGCCTGCGCCAGCAGCTGCAAGTCGTCGGCGTCGAGGCGCATCAACGGCTGGCCGCGGCGCACGGACTGGCCGGCGTCGACCAGCCGTTCGCGCACCTTGCCGGAAACGCGAAAACCGAGATCGCTCTGCACGCGCGGCGCGACCACGCCCGTAAAGCTGCGCGCGCCCGGTTCGGCGCCCTGCACCGCGACGGCGCGCACCAGCGGCGTGGCGGTGCGCGGATCGGCCTGCGCCTTGTCGGCACAGGCGCTCAAAGCCAGGGGCAAGGTGGAGATGACTACAGATGAAGCGAGGCGGCGCCAGCGCATAAGAATCCCATGAACGAGTGATCAGGGTTCTCATTCTGGTACCAGTGACCAAATAAGTCAATGGTCACAATCTGACTGGAAGGTTATGGCGACAGGCTGCGCAACACCAGACTGGACAGTTGCACCACCGCCGTTTCGCTGCTGTCGACGCTGTGTTGCAACAGCAAGGGATTGACGTAGGGGCGCATCACCAGATAGATCGCGCTGGCCGTCTCGTCGAGCGGCGTCTTGCGTTCGAAGTCGCCTGTCTGGCGCCCTTGCTGCAAGATATCCTGCAGCAAGGCGCCCATCGCCAGCTCGTAGGCCTGCACGGCTGGCCAGCGCTCGGTGGCGGCCGAGGCGGCGATATCGTACAGCTTGCGGTCCTGGAAAAACAGCCGCAAGCTGGCCTCGACGCTGGCCCTGAACATGCGCCGCAACTGCTCTGGCGGCCGCTCGGCCGCCGCGACCGCGCTTCTTACCTCGGTTTCGATCTGGCGCAGGCAGCTGGCGCAGATATGCTCGCCGATGGCCTGCTTGGATTCGAAAAACTTATAGATATAGGCCTTGGAAAAGCCGATCGCCCTGGCCAGGTCGGAGACAGTCGTCTTTTCATAGCCGTAGCGGCTGAAGTAGTCAGTGGCGGCGGCAACGATCTGGTCGCGCACGTCGTGGCCGGCGGGGCCGCGCGCAGGGCTTGGTGTATCGGGTGTAGTGGAATTCATGGAGACAGCTTAACGCGCCGCGCCGGAATGCACAATAAGTGACCAATTTGTATTATAGTCACACATTATTCTCTTTTGAACTGGAAGACCCCATGTCATTGCCGCGCCTGCGCCTCCCCTTTCTGCTGTTCGCCGCCGGCCTGGCCGCTGGCTGCACCGCCGGTGCCGATTACCGCCCGCCCGAGCTAGCGCAAGCGGCGCAGTATCCGCACCGGGCGGCGCTCGGCGCGCGCGAGGGTGCCAACACTGCCGACGCTGCCGAATTGCGGCAGTGGTGGACGGCCTTCGGCGATCCGCGCCTGACCCATCTGGTGACGGTGGCGCTGGCGCAAAACCTCGACCTGGCGCAAGCGCAGGCCAGGGTCAGGCAAGCGCGCGCCGCCACCGGTGCGGCCGACGCAGCGCTGCTGCCGTCGGCCAGCCTTGGCGGCCAGGCGGCGCGCGCCTACCAATCGGTGCAGACGCCGCTGGGCCAGGTCCTGGACGCGACGCCAGGCCATGATCGCGCCGGCAGCGCGCGCGAATTGAACCTGCAGGCGTCGTGGGAGCTCGACCTGTTCGGCGGCCTGCGCCGCGAACGCGAAGCGGCGCGCGCCGATTACGAAGCCAGCGAGGCGGGATGGGCTGCCACGCGGCTGGCCGTGGCGGCGCAAACGGCCGACCTGTACCTGTCCATCCAGGGATTGCAGGCGCGGCTCGACCTGGCGCGCCGGCAGGTCGACACGGAGGCGGCGCTGCTGGAGCTCGCCACGCTGCTATATGACAAGGGATTGGTAAACGAGCCGGCGCTGCGGCAGGCCGAAGCGTCGCTGGCGCAAGCGCGCGCCGTCGTGCCCGGCCTGGACACGGCGCGCGAGGTGGCGCTGCATGCGCTCGATGTGATGCTGGGTGCCGCACCCGGCACCTACGGCGATGAAATGGCCGCGGCAGGGGTAATGGCGCGCGCGCCGCGCATCACGGCCGATGGTGCGCCGGGCGAACTGCTGCGGCGCCGGCCCGACCTGATCGCCGCCGAACGGCGACTGGCCGCGGCCAGCGCACGCACCGGCGCGGCCGTTGCCGAGTATTACCCGAAACTGAGCCTGGGTGCCCTGTTTGGCAGCGCCACGTCCGGCGGCGCCCTATTCGGCAGCGGCTCCGGCCAGGCCGCAGCCATGCTGGGCCTGCGCTGGCGCCTGTTCGATTTCGGCCGCATCGATGCGCAGATCGAGGCTTCCCGTGGCCGGGAAGCCGAGCTGCTGGCGGACTACCGGCTCGCTGCGCTGCATGCCGCCGAAGACGTGGAAAACGCCTGCTCGGCCCTGCTGCGCCACGAAGAACAGGCCGCACTGCTGGCGCAAAGCGTGCAAGCGTTTGAGCGCGCCCGCGCCGCCGCGCTGGCAGCCTACGAAAAAGGCGTGGTCAGCCTGCTCGATGTGTTGCAAGCCGACACGAGGCTGCTGCGCGCAGCGGACGCGCGCGCGCAGGCGCAAACGGCATCGGCGCGCGCTGCTGTCGCCACTTACCGGGCGCTGGGCGGCGGCTGGCAGGCACCGCAGGCCGCAACAGAAGCGATGGCAGCCAGGTAAATCATCGAGCTGGCTTAATCGTCGGCTGGCAACTGCTTCGCTGCCTTGGCATCAAACGCCAGCCGCGCCGCATCGATGGCGTCGCGGTGGCCATGGGCCCAGGCGCCCAGTGCGCTGATGGGGATCAGCAGCGAGCGGCCCAGGTCCGTCAAGGCGTAGTCGACGCGCGGCGGCACGGTGGGGAACACGGTGCGCGTCACCAGGCCGTCGCGCTCGAGCCCGCGCAGGGTCAGCGTCAGCATGCGCTGGGAGATGCCGCCGATCAGGCGGCGCATCTCGTTGAAGCGCTTGGTGCCATTGCCGAGCAATATCACCACCATCACGCTCCATTTGTCGCCCACGCGCGTGAGGATGTCCGTGATCGGGCGGCAGGAAGCGGCCACGCCCGCATGGCCGCCTTCGTCGCGCATGCGCCGTTCCAGCTCCGCCCCTTGCGCGGCGGCGTCGCCAATAGTCACATCCGTGTGCCCCAGTGTGGAAAAAGTGCCTTCTTGTGCGTTCATTTGATAGTCACTATATTTAACTCGGTTACAAAAACATACCACCCGATCATACCACCCAAGAAGGCTCACATGAACATCCTGCATATCGATTCGAGCATCCTCGGCGAGCATTCCATCAGCCGCCAATTGTCCGCCGCCATCGTCGCCCGCCTGCAAGCGGCCGCGCCTGGCGCCACCGCCCAGTACCGCGACCTGGCCGCGCAACCCTTGCCGCAATTTACGGCAGCCCCCAGCGCCGCCGACGGCGCAGTGCTGGTCGGCGCGCTGGAGCAAGTGCTGGCCGCCGATGTCATCGTCATCGGCGCGCCCATGTACAACTTTGCCATCCCCAGCCAGCTCAAGTCGTGGCTCGATGCGCTGGCCGTGCCCGGCAAGACGTTCCAGTATGGCGCCAGCGGCCCCGAAGGTTTGTTGGGCAGCAAGCGCGTGATCATCGCCTCGACGCGCGGCGGCTATTATGGCGCCGACACGTCGATGGCGGCCCTGGAACACCAGGAAAGCCATCTGCGCGCCTTCCTCGGCTTCCTCGGCGTCACGCAGATCGAGATCGTGCGCGCCGAAGGCGTCAAGGTCAGCGACGCAGCCAGGGCGCAGGCATTGACGGGCGCCTTCGAGCAGATCGGCGCACTGCAAGCGGCCTAAGGAGTGCCAGCTGCGCCGCAAGCCGTTGCGGCGCAGCCCCATGGTGGCCGGCCGGCAAGGAAGCGCCAGATGCGCTAAGCTGCCGGAACCCCAACCACAAGGACCACCATGACCCTGATCGTCGTCGCCACCATCGATGCCCAAGCCGACCATATCGACGCCGTGCGCGCCGCCCTGGAAGCCGTCGTGCCGCCCAGCCGCGCGGAAAGCGGCTGCCTGCGCTACGAACTGCACCTCGACAACAAGATTCCCACGCGCTTCATCATGCTGGAAGAATGGGCCGACAAGGCGGCCCTGACGGCGCACTATGCGACACCCCACTTCCTGACCCTGGTGGCCGCCACTGAGGGCAAGGCCGTCAAGATCGACGTGGCGGAATTGAGCAAGCTGAAGTAAGGCCGGGCGCGCTGCGCTAGCGCGTGGCCAGATTGAAAAGTTGCCATCTATAATATGGCAACTTTTCTTTATGGCCATCATGACACCATTTACCAAGATACGCGGCGCCGCAGCGGCAGCCGCCCTGACGCTCTGCATCAGCGCATCGGCGCAATCTCCCCTCCCCCTGGCCAAGCTGGTGGGCGAATACAATCTTGCCTCGTCGGCGACCGTGCCGGCCAGTACCTGGGGCTATTCCAAAGGACGCATTTCGGTCAAGCAACTCGATGACCGGCATCTGCTGATCGCCCTGTCCTGCGAATGGAAACGCGAGCCGAAGGCCGTCTGCGGCGACTATTTTTATGCCCAGCAGCGCGACGACGGCCTGTACCTGCAAGACATGAATACCTTCGCCATGCGCCTGTACTTCGATCCCGCCTCGCGCAAGCTCACCATCATTTCGCGCGGCGCCGATGCCAAGCAAAGCGTGCGGCATGACGTCTTCGCCACCACCACGGCGCCCCTCACGGACCCCGCTTTGGTGCGACGCATGAAACGCGAGCTGTCGAATGCCGACAGCAAGGAAAACCGGCGCGTGTTCGGACCCTACACCAAGTGGGACTATCAGGAAAACCGCATCGAATTCCAGCGCCAGGACTTGACGACGCCGTGATGTCGCGCCTGATCCAGCCCCTGCGGCGCCAGCTGCTGCGCCTCGCCGGCGCCCTGCTATGTTCGCCCATGCTCGCGCGCGCAGCCGACGGCGGCGGCCTGCCCCGCGCCGTGCGACAGCGCATCCTGGCCACCCTCGACGCTCCGCTGCCCAAGGTGCTCAATGTGCACCACCTGGCGTTGATACGGCGTTTCAACATCGGCTGGTCGCCCGTGGAAAGCGGCGCGCCCATGCTCAACCCGGCCTATCCGCTGGGAAAAGGAGACACCCTGGAACTGGCCATGCAAGCGATCGCCAGCAAGGATGCGGCGCTGGCCGCGCAGCGCCTGATGGAAGCGGCACTGCTGCTGCCCCACTTCGTGCAGATGGCCGACCTGAAGCCTGGCAGCTATGCCAACGGCAAGGCGCCGTTCACGTTTACCACCCGGCACCTGCAACTGCTGCGCCAGCAGTCGTGGCTGCCGCTGGAAATGCTGGGCATGGGAGCGGAAGACTACCTGGCCGAAGGCTGTTGGCCCACCCCGTCCGTCGACGGCAAGCGCCCGTATGGAGACTTCACGAATTACCCGGTGGAAATGGCGCAGGCACTGGGCCTGCCCGTGCACCGCCGGGCCGACGGTAGCCTCGTCATCCGGCCCGCGCTGGAAGCGGAACTGGAAGCGCTGCACCAGCAGACCATGCCTGCGCTGCAAGTGTTCGTGCGGGAAGCGGGGTTGAGGCGCAATACCGTCTAAGGGTGTCCCGGACCAACTTGCCCGGCGCTATAGGGAATCGAGCCTGGCCAGCATCGTGGCGGCCTGCTGCCGGAAAGCGGCGACCGTCGCCTCATCCATCTTCTCCAGCTGGCGATACGCCATGCCGATGCGGGGATTGCGTTCCAATGTATCCGCGTTGCGATGGAAAAAATCCCAGTACAGGGCATTGAATGGGCAGGCGCGCTCGCCGATGCGCGCCTTTTTATCGTAATGGCAGCCTTTGCAATAATCACCCATGCGGTCGATATACGCGGCGCTGGAGACATACGGCTTGGTGGCCAGCAACCCGCCATCGGCGAATTGGCTCATGCCGACGGTGTTGGGCAGCTCCACCCACTCGAAGGCATCGATATAAATGCCCAGGTACCAGCCATGCACCCTGGCCGGATCGAGGCCGGCCAACAGCGCGAAATTGCCGATCACCATCAGGCGCTGGATATGGTGCGCATGGGCCTGTTCCAGCGACTGGGTAATCGCCTGCGACAGGCAATGCATCTTTGTCTTGCCATCCCAGAACCAGGAAGGCAGCGGGCGCGCATGGCCGAAGAAATTCTTCTCGACATACCCGGGCATATGGGCCCAGTAGACGCCGCGCACATATTCGCGCCAACCCAGTATCTGGCGGATGAAACCCTCGACTGCGGCCAACGGCGCATGGCCCGCCTGATAAGCCGCTTGCGCCCTGGCGACGACTTCGCGCGGATTGAGCATTTTCACGTTCAGCGCGAACGACAGCAGGGAATGAAACAAGCGCCATGCCTTGACGCTCATCGCATCCTGGAAGTCGCCAAAGTGAGGCAAGGCCCGCTCGATGAAGGCATCGAGCTGCTGCAGCGCCTCATCCCGGTTCAGCGCCCACGCCAGCCGGTCGGCATGCGGCGCACCGAAGCTCTTCACGCCTGCGGCGACGATGCTTTGCCATAGCCGTGAATGATCATGTACGGTGCGCGCATCCTGCGGCTCGGCGGGCGTGCCGCGCCAGGGTTTACGGTTATCGTGGTCGAAGTTCCACTGGCCGCCGACAGGCTTTTTCGCGTCTTCCATCAGCACCTGATGCTTACTGCGCATCTGGCGGTAGAAAAACTCCATCAGCCATTGCTTGCGTCCGGCGAAAATATCGGCAGCCTCATGGCGGGCCGTGTAGAAATGGTCGCTGTCGACCATCAGCCATGGAATGTGCGAGCGGCGCCCTGACTGGTACAGCTGCTGGTCGAGGCGCCACTCGTCGGGTGCCTGGTATTCGAAGGCGCAAGCGTCATAGTGACGAATCAGCGCCTCGATATTCTCCGGTATCGACCGCGTGCTTTCCATGTCGTCGATGGCGATGTAATGCACGGTGTGGCCAAGCTGGCGCAGCTGGCGCGCCAGGTCACGCATGGCGGCGAAGATCGCCAGGATTTTCTGCGCATGATGCAGCACATAATCGGTTTCTTGCCGCACTTCCATCAAGACATAGATGGTGGCGCCATCGACTTCGGTGAACCAGCGATGCTGCGCATTGAGCTGGTCACCGAGTATCAGGCGCAGTGTGGGCTTCGGTGAGGTCATGGTTATCTTTTAATGGTTGCATTCGCCATGGGGGCGGCGACTATCCTTGCGGCGCCGGCACTGGAGCGGGCTGCGGTGCCGGGGCTGGCGCCGGCTCCGGCACCGCCTTGCCATGCGACTCCTGTCCGCCCTCGCCTTCGGCCGGCATGGCCAGCGGTGCCGGCGGTGCGCCTTCCTGCAGCAGATTGCCCGGTTCTTCCACCGGTTCGTCCTGCGGCTCCTCGACCGGCTCCACATGGCGCAGCGGCGGTGGCGGCTTGCCGCCGGGGAAGATGGCGTCGCGCGACAGCTTGCCCGTGTCGAGCGCCGTCTTGAAGAAGTCGCCCACCACCAGCACGGCGTTGTGGCCGCCCTGGCCCCAATAATTGCTGCGCATGGTGACCCGCGCGTCATTGAAACCGACCCAGGCGCCGCCCACCAGTTCCGGGTGCATCAGGATAAACCAGCCATCCGCATTGTTTTGCGTGGTGCCGCTCTTGCCGGCCACGTCGGAGCGGATACCGAAGCGGCTGCGGATGGCCGTGCCCGTGCCACGGTCGATGACGCCGCGCATCATGTCCGTCAAGGTCGACGCCGATGCTTCCTGCATGGCGCGCTTGGGCTTGTCTTCGCCGAAGCGGGCGATGACCTTGCCTTCGCGGTCGGTGATATGCGTGACGACGAACGGCAGGCGGGCTTCGCCCTGGGCCGCGATGCTGGCGTAGGCGTTGACCATTTCCAGCAAGGTGACGGGACTGGTGCCCAGCGCCAGCGAGGGCACTTTTTCCAGCTTGCTGTCGCGGATACCGAGCGCGCGCGCCAATTTGATGATTGGCGGCAAGCCGACGTCCTGCATCACCTGCGCCGTGATGGTGTTTTTCGAGTAGACGAGGCCGTCGCGCATGGTCATGTCGCGCCCCGTGGTGCCGCTCATGTCCGTCGGGCGCCATATCGTGCCGTCGGCCGCCTTGATATCCATCACGGCGTCGCGGTAGACGTGCTCGGGACTCAAGCCCTTTTCCAGCGCGGCGCCATACACGATGGGCTTGAAGGTGGAGCCGGGCTGGCGCGCCGCCTGCGACACATGGTCGAACTGTTCACGCGCAAAGTCGCGGCTGCCCACCCAGGCACGCACGGCGCCCGTGGCCGGATCCATGGCCGTAAAGCCCGCTTCCAGGCGTGTCTTCGACTTGCGCAGGGCCGCCATGAAGGCGCGGTCGCCTTTCAGTTGCGCCAGCGCGTCGTCCGGCGTGGCGCCGGCGGCCGTCAGCTTGCGGTAGTCGCCCGACTCGCGCACGAAGGCGTCCAGCAGGGCCGGATGCGATTTCCAGAAATAATCGAACGGCACGCTGCCGCCCTGCATGCCCGCGTACATGCCTGTCGAGGTGGATGACGGCACGCCCGCGCGGCTCCATTCCACGTCGGCAATCGCCTGCAAGGCATTCGCCTGGCGTTCGACGGCGCGCTCGGCCGCCTGCTGCAAGTCGTAGTCGAGCGTGGTGTGCACCACGAGGGCGTCGAGTTCCAGGTTGTAGTCGTTCTCGTCGGCCCACTGGATCAGCCACTTGCGCACATAGGCCGTGAAATGGCTATCCGATTGCGCCCGTTCGCTCTGGCGCTCGAAATGCAGGCGCAGCGGGCGTTTGATCAACTGTTTGTAGCGCGCCTCGTCGATGACGTCATGCTTGCGCATCTGCCCCAGCACCACGTTGCGGCGTTGCAGCGAGCGTTCGGGATTGCCGACCGGATTGTAATAATTCGTCCCCTTGAGCATGCCGACCAGGGTGGCGCTTTCCAGGATATCGAGGCGCGAGGCGGGCTTGTCGAAGTAGGTGCGGGCCGCCATCTCGATGCCGTAGGTGTTGTACAGGAAGGGTACGGTGTTCAGGTACGCTTCCAGGATTTCCGTCTTGCTGTAGGTGGCCTCGATCTTGAGGGCCGTGATCAGCTCCTTCAGCTTGCGGTTCAGGTTGCGCGAACGGCCGATTTCTTCGGGGAACATATTGCGCGCCAACTGCTGCGTGATGGTGGAACCGCCCTGGGGATTGCCTCCCGCAGTGTGCAAGATGGCGCCCGCCGTGCGCGTGAAGTCAATGCCGTGGTGGTCGTAGAAGCGGTGGTCTTCCGTCGAGATCAGCGCGCTGATCACGTTCGGCGAAATCTGTTTCAAGGTGACGCGTTCCTGCAAGCCCTGGTCGAAGCGGGCCAGTTCCTGCCCATCCGCGCTGACCATGGTGCTCGGCGCGGCCGCGCGCGCCTGGCGCAAGTCGTGGATGCTCGGTGTCAGGGGAATCAGCAGCAGCATGTATGCAGTCAGCAGCGCCAGCACGGCCAGGAAAGACCATAAGGCCAGCACCAGCGCGCGCCGCACGGGCGGCAAGGTCATCAAATGCGCGCGGCCGCGCCGGTACAGCGCCACCGCCCTTGCCCACCCCGCACGCGCCACGCGCCATGCCTGCGCGCGCGCCCGTATGAATGCCTGCCGTGCTTTTTCCTGAAACTGCTCCATGCCTGATGCCATGCCTGTACCTTGTCTGATGCCGGAAAATCCGTTTCAGCAAGTATATAGGGCGGGCAACAAAGCGGGCCGGAATTTACGGCAGGCAAGCATCCAGGCGGGCCAGGGTGACGCCGACATAGGCGCCAATGCAGCGCGCGTCATGCGTCGTAAACGGGTTTTCCAGCTGCAACAGGCCGCAGTCGCAGATGACGGGATCAACCTGGGTCACGACGCCCAACGCCAGGTAGCGCCAGCCATCGAGGCGCTGCAGGCGTTTTTCTTCACCCGGGTTGGCGCGGAAGATGGCGTCCCAGTCATCCATCTCGCCGGGCATGGGCCACAGTTCGAGCTGGACGTGCGCGCCGGCGGCCATCTGCCCGCCACCGAACTCGTCCATCACATGCAGGCGCTGGCCGCCCACCTCGATGATGGCTTCCAGGTACTCGCCCTCGGTCGCGATGAAGGTGGCGGCGACGATGCTGGCCGTCACTTCTGCGCCTGCTCCAGCAGGGCCGGCAATTCTTTCAGCATGGCTTCGCGCGTGCGCAAGCCCGCAGACTGCTGGCCTTTCTGCTCGTCCTGCACCAGGCGCGCAAAGACGATGCTGCGCTCGCCCTTGCTGGCCCAGCCCACGAACCAGCCGTAGCCATGTGCTTCGTCGAAGCTGCCATCTGCCTTGCGCGGGAAAGCGGCGCCCGTCTTGCCATGCACTTGCCAGCCGTCCACGTCTGCCAGGCGGGTCAGGCGCTGGGTTGCTTCCATCGCCTGCTTCGTCACGGGCAGCTGGTAATTGACCAGCTTGCGCAAGAAACCCAGCTGTTCCAGCGGAGAGATTTTCAGCGAAGAGCTGATCCACGAGCGTTCCAGGCTGTTGTCCTTGCCCGGGTCGCCCGAGAGGTCTGCATTGCCATAGCGCAAAGCCTTGGCGTATTTCTGGAAGCGTTCGGCGCCCAGCGCCTGCGTGATCTGCTGCGAATACCAGACGACGGAATACTGCATCCAGCGCGACGGGTCCGTATCCTGGCGCCAGGCTTCGCCGCCCCAGTCCACATAGCCCTGGCGGTATGGCAAGCTGGGCTTGTGCTCGTCCTTGAGGAAACCGGCGTCATAGCCCATCAGGCTAAGCGCGATCTTGAACGTGGATGCGGGGGTGACGCGGTCGAGGCAATTGCCCTCTTGCAGCAGGACGGCGCCCGTTTTGGCATCGGCCATGGCGGTGCAGATGGTGGCGGCCTGGGCCGCCGTGATGGAAAGGGCCGACAAGGCGGCCAGGAACGCGCTTTGCAAAGAAAGATTCATGCGTTTATTTAAGTAAAAGGTGGTCGTCAGTGCCCGGCCAGATGAATGGCCGGGAGCCGGTAGGCGGCACACGCCGCCCACCGCTATTCTACATGCCGATATTGACCACACCCTCGGCGGAACTGCGATAAGTTGCACTGCCCGCTGCCGCCTGCGCCAAAACCAGCTGTTCGCCATCCGGCGTCGCAAGCCGGGTCAACAGGAAGTCCGCGTTGGGCATCAGCCCTGTCGCCAGGATGGTGCTTGCCGAGGCCGGTCCATTCCAGCTCATGCGTGCCGACGGCGTCGCATCGCGGTTGAACGCCACCACCGTCTGCGTGCCGATCAGCACGGCCTCCGTATGGCTGTCCGCCACCAGGCGGCGTGCCGAACCAGTGCCTGCGCTGCCGCTGCCCAGGTCGTTGTCCGCCACGTGCAGGACATGCAGGAAGTACTGGGTGCCGCCAGCGGGCACACTTCCGTCCGCCTGTACTTCCAGGCGCCAGGCGCCGATATCGACCGTGACGCTGGTGTCATAGGCGTCCGTCACGGCCCTGGGCGGATAATTGCGCCATTTATAGCTATTATCAGCTTGCAGAACACGCACTGTGAATCGGCAATCGCCGGTGGGCCCGCCGGGCAGCAAGGTACCCGGACCGAAGGCGGAATCGGCACTGATCTGGTCGCATTGTCCACCCGCGTTCAGCCCCCCTACCTTGGTAATCACGGCCTTCTCGGGCAGCAAGGTCTGGGCGATCAGCATGCCGCCGCCGTTGCGAATGGTAATGCTGCGTGCATCGGTGGCCGCATAAGTAAAACGGTACTGCCCATTACCAAGTGCGGTGGCCGCCACTGCGGCAGCGGGTTCGTTGACCGTATGCAGCAAGAAGGTGGCGGGTGCGGCTTTTGTACGCACGCTGTCAAAGGTCAGGACGATGGGCAGCGAACCGGTCGCCGGCGCCGGCAGGTAGACGACGCTGCGCAGGAAACCATTCGCCTGATCCAGTTTGGATGAAGTATAGGCTTTGCTCGCGTTGCCGCGAGCGTAAGTGTAGCCAGGAGCATATTCATAATTGACAATGCCATCCAGGGCGTTCATCGCGCCAGGCTGGATTTCTTCCAGGGTCGGGTATGCCGCACGCGCACTGCCCACCCATTGCCCGCCGTCATTACTGAAGTCCACCTTGCTCGTCCCGCTGCCGGCCCGCTGGAAGCGCTCATTGGCATCAAACGCAACGACTGTATTATGAGCAATGCTGCGCGTATAGTAATTGGCCCAATGGGCGCTGCCATAGCTGTCATACCTGCCTGAATCGACCAGCAATGGTCCCTTGTAATTGAGAGAAATGCTGTTCTGATCCAGATGATGGTGGTTATCCGTAATGAATGAGGTCGACTTGAATTCCAGTACCGCCGCATCGGGATAAGTCCAGCGATCCCGCATCAGCACCTGCCCCGAACGGCGAAAGTGACGCGACAAATCCAGATCGGCAGGCTGATGCAGACTTGCCTGGTCGACCGGCCAGAACAATTGCTCCAGTACGTACGCCTGGCGATTTCGGCCAGAGCGCTGACCATGCACCTGCTGTTGATAATAGTCCCACGCATTGCCGTCAACGGCATGGGCGGCGGCCCATAACGCAATGCCGCCCACCAGCGCATCGCTCGACAATGTAAGAAAATTGTCGCCACTGGCGGGATAGGTTTTATCGCCGCGCTGACCATATATATACGGATAGATGGTTTTCGGCAGCCACTGCGACACTTGCCCCATCTCTCCTGCATTTTGCACAGAGGTACTCCAGAGCAGCAGGCGGGATGGCAAATCGCTGAGGCTATAGGAAAATCCGGAATGATATCCGCCATCGATCGATATATTACGGCGCACTGCCAGGAAGCCTTCGTTGAAATGGCTATACGCTGTTTCTATCATCGGCAGGACGTCGTCATTCTGCGGCCCGGCAATCGCCAGCAGGCCGACAGCGGCGCCGTAGACACTACTGAAATTCATGCCTGCCATATAGGCGGTAGCGATGGAAGGCTGGGGCGGCGAGGCGTGGCGATTCCAGTTTGTGAAAATGGGTTTGACGGCGCAGTCGAAAGAGGAAGCCGCCATGCCTTGCTGGCCACATATTTCGCTCAGCAGGTTGGTGCCGCCTGGTACTGCCGGTGCAGTAATGGTGTTCCTGATGGTAGTCGCGATGGCCGTTCGATAGCTGGCTTGCGTACTATCGTTGGGTACAGCACTTGCCCCCAATTCCGTGTACAGCCAATCATACAGGATGCCCAATGCGATGACTCTGCCGGCCATGGACATGTCGCCGCCTGCGTTCAAAGGGACAATACGCAGCTTGTCGATATAGTTTAATATCGCCGCATAATAGACGGGATCTTGCGTTATCTTGTACGCCATTCCCAATTGTTGCGCAGATTCGACCATCCCATTTCGATTGCCGACTGCGGTACTGCAAATCCTTGGGGATGTCCATGGCGTAGCGGAGGTTGGGCACGTATTCAGCGACGCGACGTCCAAATCTACCAAACGTGAAAAATCAGACCACGCCGCCGCCAGCACCACATCGAGCTGACCGGGATAATTGACCAGGATATTTCCCTGGCCATCCTTCAATATAAAATTACTGATCGGTTCAGTGGCTCTGCCAGGAAATCGAAACGCTGTCTGATCCGGAGAAAAATCGACTTTCCCCGAACCACTTTCAGACAGCCAGTCCAACCACATCGACATATTCGCACCACCAACTTTCAGGCTCGTGGTTTTCAGGCTGCTATTCCAGCTAAACTCAATTCGCGTTGCTACGCCTATGGGTATTTCAATGGTTCTATATGCAATATAACGTGATTTCTGTGCACCGATGGCCTGCTGCATCATCCCAATCTGAATTCTGGCAATCTCCGGCGTATCACCGCCAACGTGTCGTACAAATATGCCACTTCTCGCATTATTGAAGTCGGATTCACCAAAAACAGGCTGCTCCACAGAATCCACCGCCGGGTTTCTTTCGGCCGCAGTAAAGTCAAATGCAATGGTTCCGCCTGCAGCAGGAAAGACGGCTGGCCCCAGAGGCAATCGGCTCTTCAGATTATCGATTGCCGCCTGGGTTGTTAATATCCGAGGATGTTGTGGAGAAATCGATAGCGATATCGCGTCTGCATTCAAACCTGCAAAGCATAAAGAAAAAAACAATAATATTTTCCCACTAGCACACTTTTTTTGAGAAAGTCGTCCAGTTCTCGTTTGCATAGCATTGAAGACTTCCCGCATACACCACCCATATCAAATATCACTTAATTAATAAAATACTATCATCAATTAATGACGATATCATTTTTTTAAGTATTTGAGGGGATTATTATGAATGTACCCGCACCAGAAGTAGCCGCTCCAGCATTCTTCGTCTACCTGTTCCGGCCATGCTAACTTTGGTGTTTGTCTGGCGACAGGGTTTCCAAATCGCGTCGCAGCCGCTCCTCCTCAAGCTCATCCATCCCCAGCTTTTCCTCATCGATCAGCGCATGCTCTCGCCGCTCCCGTTCCAACTCGTGCTCCAGGCTGTCATCGTTGACTTCCCGCTCGATTTTCTCCGGCATGCTGTCCTCCTTCAGGGGGCTTGACTAAAAAACTCAGGCGATGTTGCCAGCCTGCGCCACGGCATCGTGCGGATGCAGGCTTTCCATATGCCGCACGCTAACGCTGGCCTGCGCGTACCTGGGCGCCAGCGCCGCCTGCACGCGGCGGGCCGCGTCTTCCACATACATCAGATTAGCACCATTCAGGCGCGCAAACGCCTGTTCGTCCGCCCGTTTCACGGCTGTCTGCAGCGGCGTCGCCAGCGCCGCTTCCACCAGGTCGATCAGGGGGAACAGGTCCAGCTCCGCCTGCTGCGTCAATGGCACGGTGACCGTTGCCGTGCTGCGCTGGCTGTGCGGCGTAGCCAGGCTGGCGTGTTCCTGCAGCCAGGCGCGCGCGGCCGCGCCGTCGATGCCGCCCGCGCCGAACTGCGCCGCAAAGGCGTCGGCCAGCAGTTGCCGCGACAGCGCCGCCGAACACGGACAGGTCGACGAGTAGCCGATCTCCACCGCCAGGGATAGCGCAAAGCCCTGTGGCGAGCAGCTGGCCTGCAGGCGCACGGGATACGATTTCCAGCCCGACAGTCCCGCCGTCAGCAGCGCCGGCTGGCGCCGCAGCAGGGGAAAGGCCAGTGCCATGCGCGCCTGCGTGCTGCCGCAATCGGCGTGACTGTCCACCATGCGCCGCAGCACGGCGGCCAGGCCCCCGGCATCGAGCGGCTGCGCTGCGGCAAACGCATCGAGCAGCAGGTACAGGCGCGACATGTGGATGCCCTTCACGCGGGGGTCGGGTAAATCCACGTGCACGTCGGCCCAGGCATGCACTTGCTGCGCCTGCCCGCCCTCCTCCAGCCACAGCGGCAAGGCGATGCCCTGCATGCCGACCCACTCCAGCGGCAAGGGACTGCCCAGATGGGGGCCGGCCGCCACGTCGGGCAGGGGCGAGGAAATCGGATCGCGCTTCATGTTGGTGGCTCCATATGCAAACAAGTTGCATATCATGGAGAAAAATAATCACATTTGCAAGCAACTTGCATTAATGCGGCAAATGGGCAGATCAGCTAGCCTTGCGAAACGTCAAATTGATGCGCTGCGGACCCAGTACCGCGTGTTCGCCCTCCTTCAGGGGCGCCACGCCGTGGAAGCGCAGGCGGTCGGTGCCGCCCCACACCACCACGTCGCCATGCAGCAAGCCGATGCGCGCAGCCTTGTCGGCCCGCTCCGCTCCGCCGAACAGGAAGGTGGCGGGCAAGCCCAGCGAGACGGAGACGATGGGCGCGGTGAAATCGCATTCATCGCGGTCCTGGTGCAGGGCCATGCGCGCACCGGGCGCATAACGGTTGACCAGGCAGGCGTCGGGAGCAAAGCCCGGATAGCCGGCCACCAGCGCCGCCTGCCGTGCCAGGCGCAGGAACACGGGCGGCATCGGCGGCCAAGGCAGGCCGCTGGCCGGATCGAGCCGCGCATACCGGTAGCCGCGTCCATCCGTGACCCAGCCGAGAGGCCCGCAATTGCTCATGGCAACGGACATGCGCAAGCCGCCCGGCGTGGCCATGTGACGCGGGGGCGCCGCCAGCACGATGGCGTCCAGCGCCGGCAGCACCTCGTCCAGATACGGCAGCGCAAAACCGCGCAGCAGCACCGAGGCGGAAGAGCCAGGCACCAGCGGCGCCGGCCCGGCCGGGGCCTGGTCTTCATCGGCAAACAGGGACAGGTTCATGCGGCCTATTTTAGCCGCGCCACGGAAAAAGCGCGCGCGGCTGCCCCATGGTGCGCTACAGTAGCGCTTCCAGCCACTACTACCCGCCTCCACGATGGATCATTACGCCGATTTGCTGCAAACCCTGGCGCAACAGGAAGATTCCCTGCAATTCGAACGCTTCGACAACGATGCCGCGCTGGCCGTGGGCCTGTGGATCGTCGAGGAAGTGCGCAAGCGGGGCAAGGCCGTCACCGTCAACATCACGCGCAACGGTCAAATCCTGTTCCACCACGCCATGACGGGCGCCACGGCGGACCAGGCGGACTGGATACGCCGCAAGAACAATACGGTGCAGCGCTTTTGCCGCAGCTCCTATTACATGGGCATCTCGTATAAAAGCCGCGGCAGCACCTTCGAAGACGTGAAATACCTCGATGACATCGAGTACGCGGGCCACGGCGGCGCCTTCCCCCTGCTGATACGCGGCGTGGGACTGGTGGGCACGGTGACCGTTTCCGGCCTGGCGCAAGCCGACGACCACGCACTGGTGGTGGCCGCGCTGCAGGCGCAGCTGGAACGCTAGGTTTCCAGCGCCCGGCGCAAGGCGGCGCGCGCCAGCAAGCGCGTGGAATCGAGCGTCGGCAGCGGCGAATTGGCGTCGCTGATGATCAGCGGGATTTCCGTGCAGCCGAGGATGACGGCGTCGCAGCCCTGCTCCCGCAAGCCGGCAATGACGGCCTGGAAGCGCGCCACGCTGTCCCCCTTGACCACGCCCGGCACCAGTTCTTCCATGATGATGCGGTTGATCTCGCTGCGCTCGTCCTCGCCGGGCCGCACGCAGGCGATGCCGCGCGCGGCCAGCCTGTCCGGATACACGGCGCTGTCGACCAGCCAGCGCGTTCCCGTCAGGCCCACCCGCCGGACACCGCGCGCCGCCGCTTCGCTGGCCACGACGTCCGCGATATGCAGCCATGGCAGCGGCGAACGGGGCGCCATCAGCTCGAATGCCTGGTGGATGGTGTTGTCGGGGCAGATCAGGAAATCGGCGCCGGCGGCGGCCAGCTTGCGCGCCGACGCCAGCATCAGTTCGGCCACGCCTGCCAGGTCACCCCTGTGCAGGCAATCCACGTAACGCGCCAGCGACGGCGTGTGCATCGATACTTCCGGGTGTTCATATGCCCCCAGCGCATGCGCGCCCTCTTCGCAAATCGTGCGGTAGCACAGGGCTGCGCCTTCGGCCGAGCAGCCGACGATGCCGATATGCCGTGTCATGCGATCTTCCTTTTCAATTAAATACGCTGGCCGCCATCGATGGGGATTTCCGCGCCCGTGATATACGAGGCGCGCTCGCTGCACAGGAACTCCACCAGGTCGGCCACTTCAGCCGTCGTGCCCAGGCGGCGCAGGGGGATTTGCGTGTCGACGATGTGCGAGGTGCCGGGCGACAGGATGGCCGTATCGATCTCGCCGGGCGCGATGGCATTGACGCGCACGTTCAGCGGCGCCATGTCGTTGGCCATTTCGCGCGTCAGCGACGCCAGCGCCGCCTTCGAACTGGCATAGGCCGAGCCGGCAAACGGGTGCACGCGGTAGCCGGCGATCGAGCACAGGTTCACGACGGCGCCATGCGCATTCGACAATTCCTGCGCGAAGCCGCGCGTCAGGGCCAGCGGCGCAAAGAAATTCGTGTTGTACATTTCCTGCCACGTCTGCATGTCGGTGGTCAGCGAATTGACGCGCGAGCCACCCGGTCCCTTCGGCGACACGCCCGCATTGTTGACCAGGGCGTGCAGTTTCGAGTCGCCCAGCATGGGGCGCAGCGTCTCGACCATCTGCCCGATCTGGCTCAGGTCCGACAAATCCATGCATACATGCGTGTTGTGCTCCTGGCTGCGCGGGCAGCCGCCGGGAATCGGGCTGCGCGAGACGGTGATGACCCTCCACCCCAGGCTGCGGAAGCGCTCCGCGACGGCGTGGCCGATGCCGCGGCTGGCGCCCGTAACGATGGCGGTTTTCTGTTCAATCTTGTGCTGGATGTTCGTCATGTTCTTCCTCGTCCTGTTCTTGTCCGGTTGCGCCGGCGTGGATGCGTTCCTGGCGCATGACATAGGCCAGCATCTGCGTCCCGCCGTCGAGAATGTCCTGTTCGATGGCGCGCCGCGCGGCCGCGCTGTCGCGCTGGCGCAGCGCGCTGATGATGGCGTGGTGGTGGCCCACCCGCATGTCGGGCGAAAAACTGGCGTATCCGGCGGCGATCAGGGGCGCCGTCTGCATCCACAGGTGGTCGACGAAGCGTTTTAAGGTCGGCATGCCGGCCGCCTGCGCCAGGCCCAGGTGAAACGCCTGGTTGCATTGCAGGGCCGCCGCCAGGTCGTGCCGCGCGATGGCCTCTTCATTCGCCTGCAGCAGGCGTTCCAGGTCGGCCAGGGTGGCGACGTCGATACGCTGCGCCGCCTCGGCAGCGCCCAAGCCTTCCAGTTCCAGGCGCAGCGCGCGGATTTCCAGGTAGCGCGCCACGCTCAGCACGGGCACGCGGAAGTCGCGCGGCGAGCGCAGCACCAGCGCCTCTTCCTGCACCAGCTGCAGCATGGCGTCGCGCACGGGCGTGACGCTGGTGCCCAGCTGCAGCGCCAGCTCGCGGATGCGCAGCCGGTCATTCGGCTGGAAGCGTCCGGCCGCCAGCGCTTCACGCAGCATGGCGTACACGGACTTGCCCAGGTTGACGTGCACCAGACTGTCCAATGGATGGTTCATGCGTTTTTTTGATCCTTGAAAAATTATGATGCATCATACATCAATGTGAAAAACAGTGTTTTTCCATGCGTGTGCCAGAGACAGGAAGCGCCGCCAGACCGTACAATCAGCCGCCACCGTATCGAAAGGAATGCACTTGAACTGGGATTATCCGCACGCCCATACCCTGCCCGTCACGCCCGAACCGGGTGACATCGACGGTTTGCAGCACACGAATAACGCCGTCTACGTGCGCTGGTGCGAGCATATCGCCTGGCACCATTCGGCCACCCTGGGGCTGGACCTGGACGATTACCGGCGCCTGGACCGGGCCATGGCGATACGCCGCGGCGAATACGATTACCTGCTGCCGACGCGGGCCGGCGAAGCGCTGACACTGGCTACCTGGCTGTGCGCCAGCGATGGCCGCTCCAGCATGGAACGGCGCTTCCAGCTGATCCGCGACAGCGACGGCGCCACCGTCGTGCGCGGACGCTGGGAATTGATCTGCATCGAATTGAGCAGCGGCCGCGCGCGCCGCCTGCCGCCCGAGTTCCTGGCCACGTACGAACCGGCCATCGTCGCGGCCGGCGCATGAACGCGGACGCCTGGAGCGCCGTTTTGCGCGCCGTTCAGCGAAGATGCGGGGCTTTTCTTGCGCCTCCGCAGTGCAACATGCATTTCGCTCCTGATTTGCCCGTTCATGCTTTAGAATCAGCGACCTCAGCCCCGTAAAAACAGGATAAAACATATGACGGCAGTCGGGATTACCGAACCACAAGAGCTCAAGCGCGGCCTGAAAAGCCGCCACATCCAGCTCATCGCCCTGGGCGGCGCCATCGGCACCGGCCTGTTTCTGGGTATCGCGCAAACCATCAAGATGGCCGGCCCCTCTGTCCTGCTGGGCTATGGCATCGCCGGCGTCATCGCCTTCCTGATCATGCGCCAGCTGGGCGAGATGGTGGTCGATGAACCCGTCGCCGGCTCCTTCAGCTATTTTGCCGACAAATACTGTGGCCACCTGCCCGGCTTTTTGTCGGGCTGGAATTACTGGGTGCTGTATGTGCTCGTCAGCATGGCCGAACTGACGGCCGTCGGCATCTACGTGCAGTACTGGTGGCCGGGCGTGCCCACCTGGGTCTCGGCGCTCATCTTCTTTTGCGTCATCAACGCCATCAGTCTGTTGAACGTCAAGGCGTTTGGCGAGATGGAATTCTGGTTCGCCCTCGTCAAGGTGGTCGCCATCATCGGCATGATCGTCTTCGGCGCGTACCTGCTAGCCTCCGGCGATGCGGGCCCGCAGGCGTCGGTGGCCAACCTGTGGCAGCACGGCGGATTCTTCCCGAATGGCTGGCAAGGCCTGGTGATGGCCATGGCCGTCATCATGTTTTCGTTCGGCGGCCTGGAACTGGTGGGCATCACGGCGGCCGAGGCGGACGATCCGAGCACGACGATTCCACGCGCCACCAACCAGGCCATCTACCGCATCCTGATTTTCTACATCGGCGCGCTGGGGATTTTGCTGTCGCTGTACCCGTGGCAAAACGTCGTCACCGGCGGCAGCCCGTTCGTGCTGATCTTCCATGCGCTCGACAGCAACCTGGTGGCCACGGCCCTGAACGTGGTGGTGCTGACGGCCGCCCTGTCCGTGTATAACAGCGGCGTGTACTGCAACACGCGCATGCTGTTCGGCCTGGCCAAGCAAGGCAATGCGCCGCGCGCGCTGCTGCACCTGAACCGCCGCGGCGTGCCGCTCGTCGCGCTGGGCGTATCGGCCCTGGCGACGGGCGCCTGCGTGGTGGTGAATTACTTCATGCCGGGCGAAGCGTTTGAAGTGCTGATGGGACTCGTGGTGTCGGCGCTGATCATCAACTGGGCCATGATCAGCTGGATCCATTTGCGCTTCCGCGCGCAGAAAAAAATCGAAGGCAAGACGACCTTGTTCCAGAGCCTGGGCTACCCGTTCACCAACTACCTGTGCCTGGTCTTCCTGGCCGGCATCCTGGTGATCATGTATCTGACGCCGGGCCTGCGCATCTCTGTCTACCTGATACCCGTGTGGCTCGCGGCGCTGGGCGTCGGTTACTGGATCAAGCAAAGCAAGGCCAAGGCATAGGCTGCTTGCGCCGTATCAAGCTGAAGAAAAAAAGCCCGTCTTCGCAGGAAGACGGGCTTTTTTCTTCAGCTTGGTTTTAAAACTGGCCGCGCAGGGTCAGTTGCCAATTGCGCGGCGTGCCATAGTAGTTGGCATTCGTCACTGAGCCGACGCGCTCGTAATACACGCGGTCGAACAGATTGTTGACATTCAGGCTCAAGGTCCAGCGCGGATCGATCCGGTATTGCGCCATGAGGCCAACGACGGCATAGCCGCCCTGCGTGAAATCGTAGGCATTGCCGTCGACCTTGCCCGCCACGTAGGTACTGCTCTGGATGATGGCATTGCCGCCCACCTTCCATTGCGACAGCGCGCCCGGCAAGGCGTAGGCGCTAGTGACCTTCAACATATGCCTGGGCGTGATGCTGCTGTAATCGGTGTGCGTGCTCTCGTCCTTGGTCTGGTTGTAGGTGTAGCCGGCCGTGCCTTGCCAGCCCGTGCCGAGCTCGCCGCCCAGCTCCATGTCGACGCCCCGGCTGGTGACTTTGCCTTGCGCCAGGTAGCAGCAGTTGCCCGCGAACGGATACTCGGTGTACGGGTAACGCATGTCCTGCACCCCGGTGCCCGTGCGCTGCACGTCAAAGACACTGAAGGTCGCGTTCAGCAGGCCATCCATCAATTCGCCCTTGAGGCCAGCCTCGATGCTCTTGCCGCGGATCGGCGGCAGGGAAGTGCCAGGCAGAGGCGCCGCTTTCAGCAAGGCTTGCGGTTTGAAGATGGAGGAATAGCTGAGGTAGGCAGACCACTTGTCGCTCACATCGACAATCACGCCGCCATACGGCGTGAGCTTGGTCGGTTCGCTGAAGGGCGTGTCCGTATCGAGTTGCAATACCCCTTGTTCATCGGCCAGATACGTCACCTGGCCAAAGCTGTAGCGGCTGGCCCGCGCGCCGGCGATCAGGTGCAAGCGGTCAGTGGGATGCAAGCGCAGCATGCCGTACACGGCCTTCTGTTCCTGCGTCCATGGCTCGAACACATAGCTGAGCGGTACGTCCAGGTCAGGATTCCAGGCATTGCGGTGGAACACATCGGCTGGCACGACCCAGTTATCCACGGGCTTGCCCGTGCCCCAGCGCGCCTTCACCCGCTGCCAGTCGACGCCAGCCAGGAATTCATGGGTGCGGCCCAGCACGGCAAATGTGCCACTGAGGCTGATATCGGCCACGTCCTGCCGGTTCTTCACCTCGTAGCGCCCGCCTCCCCACAAGGGGCCCTGACCAGTCTTCGGATCGACGGCGCCGTTGGCAAACGCCGTATCCGAGATAATATCCATATTGCTGTGGGTCAAATTGACCTTGAGTTTCCAGCGGTTGGCGAACTGGTGTTCGAACTGTCCGAACACCTCGCTGGCCGTGCGGTCATTGAAAGCCCACGGCTGGGTCAAGCTGGCACTGCGCGGCAAGCCGATATTGCGGCCGTCGCTATAGCGCGGCAAGCCGCTGCCGTAGCCATTGTCATTTTGCCGTCCATAGCTGGCGCCCACGGTCAGCAGGCTGCTGCGCCCCAGATCCGCTTCCAGTACGCCGTAGAGCTGCGGCTTTTCCACGCTGCGGTCATCGAGGTGATAGTCGCGCTGTTCATACACGGCCACGGCGCGGCCCCGCAGTCGCCCCTCGTCGGCCAGCGGGCCCGTCATGTCCACGGTGGCGCGGCGGTTATTCCAGCGGCCCAGCGATGCTTCGGTAATGATCTGGCGCTCGGCCAGGGGCTTCTTGCGCGCCAGATTGATGATGCCGCCCGGATCGCCTATGCCGCCCAACAATCCCGATGCGCCGCGCATCACTTCCATGCGGTCATAGAAGGCCATGTCTTGCTGCGCATCGTAGGAAAACGCGCCCAGCGCCAGCGGCGAACCGCCATCGATCTGCATGCTGGTGATCTGGAAGCCGCGCGAATAGAAATTGTAGGCATTGAAGCTGGCGCGGTTGGCAACGATGCCCGGCGTGAGCTTCAGGGTATCGCTGATGTCCACCAGGCGCTGGTCATCCATTTGCTGGCGCGTTACCACCGAAACGGACTGGGGAATTTCGCGGAACGACTGGTCGCTCTTCGAGGCGATGCTCGTCACGCGGCTGGTATAGGAGCCGCTACCTTCCGTGGTGCCATCGTGTGCGCGCCGCTCCATGACCTTGACGGCAGGCAAGACCTGCGGTGCCGCGCCAGCCTCGGCACCCGCTTTCCTCAGCAGATAGCCACCGGTGGCGCCGGGAATGGCGTGCAGGTCCGACCCGGCCAGCAAGGCGGCCAGGCCATCCTGGAGCGCATACCTGCCCTGCAAGCCAGGCGATAATAGGCCTTCCGCCAGGGCCGGCGCGAACGACAGGGTGATGCCTGCCTCGCTGGCGAACTGGTACAGCGCCTGGCTCAGGGGCCCGGCGGCTATGGCGTAGCTGCGCTTGGCGTCGGCCGCCTTGGCCGCTTCGGCCGCCTGTGCGCCAGCCATGCCCACGCCGGCAAGACCTGCCGACAACAGCGCACCGCGCAGGGCGGCTGCCAGCAGATGGAGCCGGAAGCGGTGCGCAGGCTGGCTGGGGGTGCGTGGAGGGTGAAGCTCGATTACTGTTTGCTGCATAACAATCCCTTGGATAATGTCAGTCGAAAAGCTGCTCTCTCTGACTTGCCGGACGGGATGTAAAAAGGGGCCAGTTTTTTTTGATTTCCTGCTACAACAATGGCATCAGCTGGCTGGCGCCGCCACCACGGTGAGCCAGTACGGCGTGCGCGACAGGATGGCGACGGGCAAGGTTTGCTGCAGTACATCGAGTGCCTGGTCAATATTATCGGTTCGAAAGATGCCCGAAATGCGCAAGCCCGCCACGGCTGGATCGCAGCGCAGGATGCCTCGGCGATAGCGGGCCAGTTCCAGCAAAAAATCATCGAGGCGCATTTTGTCTGCCAGCAGCAGGCCACGCTGCCAGGCCGTTTGCGCCGCCCCCGAGCGTTGTGCCGCCCCGATGGCCTGTGCGCTGAAACTGGCATGAAAACCGGCCGGCACGACCACGGGCCGCGCCACGGCACTGGCGCGTACTTCCACCGCATGGGCCAGCACGGCGAGTTCCGTGCGTCCCGCGTACTGGCGCACGGCAAAGCGCGTTCCCAACGCACGCAGGCTGCCTTGCGCCGTGCGCACCCGGAACGGCCGCGCGCGGGCATCGCTCGCCGTCTCGATCAGCATCTCGCCTTCACGCAAGATCACCAGCCGCTGCTGCCCGTCAAACACGACATCGGCTGCCGACGCC
Organism: Janthinobacterium sp. MP5059B; assembly: GCF_001758645.1. Classification (NCBI taxonomy): domain Bacteria; kingdom Pseudomonadati; phylum Pseudomonadota; class Betaproteobacteria; order Burkholderiales; family Oxalobacteraceae; genus Janthinobacterium; species Janthinobacterium sp. MP5059B. The sequence goes on from NZ_LRHX01000012.1 coordinate 118,494, forward strand.
GTATTGAGCGTCAGCACGCTGCCATCGTCCAGGATAAAACTGGCTTGCTCGCCCGTTGCGGTGCGATAAGCGGCACGCTGGCTGTAGTGCCATGCCAGCGGCGAAACCAGTGCCACGGCGGCCAATACCTTCAAGGCCGCGCGCCGCTCGCGCTGCCGCCCCAGAGTGGCTTGCCCGATATCGGTCGGCACGGCGCCGAAGGTGCGCGCCAGTTCATTGGCCGCTTGCCACGCGCGCTCGTGCTCCGGACTCTGCGCGCACCATTGCGCCAGCCGGACATGCTCGCGCGCCGTCATCTCGTCGCCATGTAGCTTGACCAGCCAGGCGGCGGCATCGTGCACGATGCGACGATCGACGGGTACCGTACTCACAGCATCAGGCTCAGGCACTGTGCGAAGCCTTGCTGCATATACCGCTTCACCGTGCGCAAGGGAATACCCAACCGCTCGACGATCTGCGGATAGGTCAAGCCTTCCAGCTGCGACAGCAAGAACACGCTGCGCACCTTGGCCGGCATGGCATCGAGCATGGCATCGAGCCGTTGCAAGGCTTCCAGCACCAGCAGGCGCTCTTCGGGGGAAATGGCGACGGCATCGGGCTGGCCGGCCAGCGCAGCCAGCCAGGCTTGCTCCAGCGAGCGGCGGCGGAACAGGTCGATCATCAGTCCATTGGCGACCGTGCGCAAGTAAGCACGCGGTTCGCGCATGGGCACTGCCGCGCCCTGCTTGCCGGTACGGTAGCCCGTGACGATGCGCACAAATGTATCGTGCGCCAGGTCGGCCGCATCGAAGGAACAGCCGAGCTTGCGCTGCAGCCATGTCCTGAGCCAGCCATGGTGTTCGCTATACAGCACCGTGATGGTCGAGCCATGGGGGTCGGCAGAAACAGGCGCGGCAATCATGCGGGCACTTTCAGGAGAGCATCAATAATAAATGAGAATCATTATTAATTGTAGCCATATGCGCGTGCCCGCGCAAGTTTCCCCGAGCAATGATGCTGGTTTGCTCCCTAGACCGCGCCCGCAGTCTTGTCGTCCTCCGCGGGCAGCACATCGGCTTGCCACAGGCTGATGGCATGGCCCGCATACGACTGCAGCAGCACGTCATCGCCCAAGGTCTGCAATAATTTCTCGCGCTGCTCCGCCTTTTTCTCGGGCGTCATGCCCTGCTCGCCCGTCTTGTATGGCCCCAGCACGGAGACCAGGTCGCGCATCAGCGAATGGTCGGTCGGCGTGGTGACATCCGACTCCACCTTGCCCAGCATAAATTTCGTGATGTGGGTCGACTGGCTGGCCGCCTGTTGCAGGCTGGCCTTGACCAGCTTGCCATCCTTGTAGCCTATTTGCACATCGCTGCTGGCCGTATCCTCGATCTGGTGATACGTGTAGTTTTGCGACTCCACCCTGTCGGTCAGGCGCAGGGCCACGCCCGGGACCAGCGTTTCGTGGAAACTGGCGCTCAGCTTAGATTGCTGCTGCTGGCGGATCGAGCGGTCATTCTGGCTGGCGCCGGTAATACTGGTCTTTTGCGACAGTTCGTACTGGAATCCATCTTTTTCCGACGAACGCATGGGATTGCTGAATGCCGCCGTTTGCGTGACCGATGCGCTAAAGTCCGGCAAGCCCGTGACCATGGCGCGGTCTGCGGCGGCCAGCTGCCATTTCCCCTGTTCCGGCAGGCCCGTGCTGGCTGGCGACACGGGCGCATTGCTGTGCACGGCCGTAAACGCATCCTTGAACATGGACATCAGCGCGGCGTCGCCGTGGCCGCGCCAGGAAGCCTGATCGATCTGCTTGATGTAGCTGCTCATGGCCTTCGCCTGGCGCTCCTTGCTGCCCAGGGCGTTCAGCTGGCTGGCGTCGACTTTCACGTCCAGCGAGCCCGCCACGCCCGTGAAGCTGACCTTGCGCTGCGTGCTGTCGGCCTGAAAATCCAGGGTTTGCGTGCTTTGCGGCTCGCCGCGCACCAGCACTTCCGCGTGCAGGTTCACCGATCCCAGCACTTCCTGGTCGAATTGCATCAAGCCGGCCAGCCTGACCTTCGGCGTGCCCTGCGCCATGCCGTCGATGGCTTGCTGGAACGCTTCCGACAAGTCACCCAGGGCCTTGACCTCTGCGTCGCCGAGTTCGCCGCTGGTCGTCATGCGCACGGCCAGGCCGTCATCCTGGCTGTCGAGCGACAGCTTGACCTCGACGCCGCTTTTGGTGGTGATGCTGAGGCTGACCTTGTCCTGGCCATTGCCATGCAGGCTGGCCGGCGCGATGCCGCCCACCTCGGCGTAAGCGGCAGGCTGCGTGCGCGCCGGCGGCTGCAGCAGCGCTTGCGACACATTGCGCACGCCGCCCTTGAGCTGGTCCAGCAAGGCTGCGCCCAAGCCGCCGAAACGCCCGCCAAACGATGCGTACGGGGCAAAATTTTTCGTCATCTGGTCGCTGACGTCGTCGCGCGACGGGCTTTCCCACACCTTGGGCGATGGCAGCAGGTAGGAGATGGCCGGCATCTCCCCTCCTTCCGCCCCAAAGGCAACGATGGTCGATGGCGTGGACGCCGGCACGGCCGGCGCGTCCGCCCGGCTGGCCGTGACGCCAGACACACGGGACGGGGACGCATTCCAGCTCGGGATCGGGGAGACGGAAGTCATGGTGATGTAGCCTTGTAAAACAAAAACAGATACATGGATAAAATATTGCCCATTTTAATTTTCTGGCAACCCCTCATGCGCCCGCAATCCAGCACCGCCACGGATTGAACGTGTTGGCGAGCAATTGCATGGCAATACTGCATTAACGGCAAGAAACGGCAAAGCATGAGCGTCGGGGAAATGAAACATTTTCATGCCGCTGGCCTCGCCTGCTCCCAACAAGTTCAATCACAGCAGGGAATGTCCATTAAAATGCCACTATGGAACACAAGATTCTGCGCGCGCCGCTGGCCAGCTTTACCGACTTGTTGCTCGATGCCGTGTGCATGGTCGACGTGGAGGGGCGCTTTGTCTTCGTCAGCACCGCCTGCGAACGCATCTTCGGCTACACACAGCAGGAAATGATCGGCAAGCGCATGCTCGACATGGTCGCTCCCGCCGACCGCGCCCGTACCCTCGCCGCCGCGCAAGCCATCATGGATGGCCATGCGCAGACGCACTTTGAAAACCGCTACCTGCGCAAGGATGGCAGCCTGGCGCACATCATGTGGTCCGCCCGCTGGTCCGCCGCCGACCAGTTGCGCGTGGCGGTGGCGCGCGACATCACCTTGCTGAAACAGGCCCAGGCAAAGCAGGCCGCGCTGTACGCCATCTCCGAAGCCATGCAGGCGACGCAAGACTTGCCCGCCCTGCTGCACCGCATCCAGCTCATCATCGGCGAACACTTGCCCGCGCGCAGCCTGACCTTGCTGCTGCATGACGAACACGGCATACAGCCTCCCATGACGTCCCATGCCGAGGACAGCGCGCCCCAGCCAACGTCGTCCCTGGCCAGCCTGCTGTGCGACGAAGTCCTGCGCAGCGGCCGTCCCCTGCGTCTGCAGGCGGGACAACTGGCTGGCCTGCCGGCGGCGCTGCAAACGGCAGCCTGCGCCCTGTCATCTTGCTGGCTGGCCGTGCCGCTATATTCCTCCATGGGCAGCATCGGGGCGCTGGCCTTGCAGGGCGGCCAGGATGCCGTCATCGGCACGGAGCAAGACCAGGATTTGCTGCAATTTGTCGCCAAGCAACTTGCCACCGCCATCGAACGCCGGCAGTTGCAGACGCAGATGCAGTTCATGGCCATGCACGACGAGCTGACCCGCCTGCCGAACCGCCGCCTGTTCCACGACCGCCTGCACACGGCGTTCGCGCGCGCGCACCGCCAGGAAGGCCGGCTGTCGCTGCTATTCCTGGACCTCGACAACTTCAAGCGCGTCAATGACGACCACGGCCATGCCTGTGGCGACCTGCTGCTGCAAACGGTGGCGAGCCGCCTGCGCGATTGCATGCGCGAAACCGACACCCTGGCCAGGATGGGCGGCGATGAATTCGTCGTGCTTCTGGAAAGCAATACCGCGCCGGTGGACGTCAGCCTGATCGAGCAAAAGATCCATGCGGCCCTGGCCACGCCGCTGCACCTGGGCAACGGACAGCAATTGCAGATCGCCGTCAGCATCGGCGTGGCCCACTATCCGGAAGATGGCGACACCATGCAACTGCTGCTGCGCCACGCGGACCGGGCCATGTATGCCTCGAAGGTACTGGCGGCCGCCTCGCGCTAGCGGCCGCCAGCTCCTGGCGATAGTGCCTCTATGCTATACTTTTCGGCGATGCTAAGACTCTTCAAAACATGGCTGATCCTGCTGCTGATCACGACGGTGCCGCTGCAAGCGGCCGCCGCGGGCGCGACGCGGCTGTGCGCGCCGTTCGCTGACGAGCCTGCCACCGCGCTGACAGCGGCCTGCCAGCATCATGCTGCGCAGTCATCCGCGATGCCGGACAGCGCCAGCACGCCAGAAGACAACAAGACCCCTGCCAAGCACCCCGCATGCGGCGCCTGCGCCGGCTTTTGCCTGGGCGCGCTGATGCCGCCTTCCCTCGCCCTGCCTGCCGCCGCCTGCAGCGGCGCGCAACAAGTCACCATCGCCACGGCCACCTTGCTGGCGGGATTCATTCCCGACGGCCCGCGCCGGCCGCCGCGACCGCTTTCCGCTTAAATTCCAAGCTCGTCCCAAGCAGGCCACCAAGGTGGCCACGATAACCTTACTGCGTCTGAAAGCAACACATGATCAAACATTTCTTGGTGCGCGGCGCCTTCGCCGCCATGCTGGGCCTGCCCACGTTCGCCATGGCAGCCCTGCCCGTCATCGAAGTCTACAAGAGCGCCTCCTGCGGCTGCTGTTCCGCATGGATCAAGCACCTGGAAGCGAACGGTTTTACGGTACGCGCGAAAAATGTCGAGATGCCGGCGCAATACCGCAAGCTGGCCGGCATTCCCGACGCGCTCGGTTCCTGCCACACGGGCCTCGTCAACGGCTACGCCATCGAAGGCCATGTGCCGGCCAGCGAGATCAAGCAGTTGCTGCGCGAGAAACCCAAAGCCAAAGGCCTGGCCGTGCCGGCAATGCCCATGGGCTCGCCAGGCATGGAAGGACCGCGCAAGGATGCGTATGACGTCTTGCTGGTCAAGAGCAATGGCAGCACCGAGGTCTACAAGCACTACCAATAACCCTGAGGGGAAATGAAAAACGCCGCCGGAATCGCTTCCGGCGGCGTTTTTTTATCAGGCAGCAGTCAGGAACTGACTGCCTTCATGACTGCATCAGATGCTGTCCAGCACGGCATTCAGGCTGGCGCTAGGACGCATGACCGCTTCCGTCTTCGCCGGATCTGGCAGGTAGTAGCCGCCGATATCCGTTTCCTTGCCTTGTACCGCTTTCAGCTCGGCAACGATCTTTTCTTCGTTGTCCGCCAGGGCTTTGGCTACTGGCGCAAAATGCGCTGCCAGTTCCGCATCGTCCTTCTGCGCCGCCAGGGCTTGCGCCCAGTACATGGCCAGGTAGAAATGGCTGCCGCGGTTGTCCAGCTCGCCGGTACGTGGCGATGGCGACTTGTTGTTGTCCAGCAGCTTGCCGGTGGCTTCGTCCAGGGTTTTCGCGAGGATTTTGGCCTTCGCATTGCCCGTCTTGATGCCCATGTCTTCCAGCGACACGGCCAGGGCCAGGAACTCGCCCAGCGAATCCCAGCGCAGATGGTTTTCTTCCACCAGTTGCTTGACGTGTTTCGGTGCCGAACCGCCGGCGCCCGTTTCGTACATGCCGCCACCGGCCATCAGCGGCACGATCGACAGCATCTTGGCGGAGGTGCCCAGTTCCAGGATCGGGAACAGGTCCGTCAGGTAGTCGCGCAGGATGTTGCCGGTCACCGAGATGGTGTCCAGGCCGCGGAAGGCGCGTTCCAGCGTGTAGCGCATGGCGCGCGTCTGCGACATGATCTGGATGTCCAGGCCCTTGGTGTCGTGATCCTTCAGGTAAACCTGTACCTTCTTGATGACTTCATTCTCGTGCGGACGGTAGGAATCGAGCCAGAACACGGCAGGCATGCCCGAGTTGCGCGCACGCGTGACAGCCAGCTTGACCCAGTCGCGGATCGGCGCGTCCTTGACCTGGCACATGCGCCAGATATCGCCCTCTTCCACCGTTTGCGTCAGCAACACTTCGCCCGTTTCCAGGTCGGTGATGTTGGCGATGCCGCCTTCCGGCACTTCAAAGGTCTTGTCGTGCGAACCATATTCTTCCGCTTGCTGCGCCATCAGGCCCACGTTCGGCACGGTGCCCATGGTCTTCGGATCGAAGTTGCCATGCCATTTGCAGAAGCCGATCATTTCCTGGTAGATGCGCGCGAAAGTCGATTCCGGCATGACTGCCTTGACGTCTTTCGGACGGCCATCGGCGCCCCACATCTTGCCGCCGATACGGATCATGGCTGGCATCGACGCGTCGACGATGATGTCGTTCGGCGAATGGAAGTTGGTGATGCCCTTGGCCGAATCGACCATGGCCAGTTCCGGACGGTTGGCGTGGCAGGCGTGCAAATCTTTCAGCACTTCATCTTTTTGCGACGCTGGCAGGGTTTCGATCTTGTCGTACAGGTTGCTCATGCCATTGTTGACATTCACGCCCAGCTTGTCGAACAGTTCCGCATGCTTGGCGAACGCGTCCTTGTAGAAGATGCGCACGCAGTGGCCGAAAACGATCGGGTGCGAGACCTTCATCATGGTGGCCTTGACGTGCAGCGAGAACATCACGCCCGTCTTGAAGGCGTCGTCGATTTCTTTCTCGTAGAACTCCAGCAGCGCTTTCTTGCTCATGAACATGCTGTCGATGATTTCGCCCGCTTGCAGGGAAACCTTCGGTTTCAGCACGATGGTCTTGCCCGAGGCCGTGACCAGTTCCATCTTGACATCGCGGGCCTTTTCCAGGGTCAGCGACTTTTCGCCATGGTAGAAGTCGCCATGATGCATGTGCGAGACGTGCGTTTGCGACGATTGGCTCCACTCGCCCATCGAGTGCGGGTGCTTGCGTGCATACTCTTTGACGGCCTTCGGTGCGCGGCGGTCGGAATTGCCTTCGCGCAGGACCGGGTTGACCGAGCTGCCGATGCACTTGCCGTAGCGGGCTTTCAGGGCCTTGTCTTCGTCCGTCTTCGCATCTTCCGGATAGTCCGGCAGCTTGTAGCCGCGGCCTTGCAATTCGCGCACGCAGGCGATCAGCTGGCCTTGCGAGGCGCTGATGTTCGGCAGTTTGATGATGTTGGTGTCCGGATTCTGGGTCAATTTGCCCAGTTCAGCCAGGGTGTTCGGGACTTTTTGCGCGTCCGTCAGGAATTCTGGAAATTCAGCCAGTACACGTGCCGCCACCGAAATATCGCTGGAAACGACGTCCACGCCAGCCGGCGCGGTGAATTTTTTGATAATTGGCAGCAGGGAATACGTCGCGAGCAGCGGCGCCTCGTCAGTCAGCGTGTAGATGATTTTGGATTTTTGTGTTGCCATGTTCATTCCCTTGTATGCGGTGATGCCTGGTGGTTAACTTTCTTCATTCCAAACACAGGACGGTTAGCCTTGCTTTGGACGGCTAGTGTGCCGGCGGTGACGCCGTGCTTGCCCACCACGTATTTTAGACTGTCCTGCCGCTGTTTGTGTATCCGATGGCGACGAATCTTATATAAGACAGCAAATATCCGGATCTAAAGGCCCAGGATGGCCATTTTCCGTGCGGAAATGCCCTCCAGGCATGCGCGCGGCATGGTCATGAGCGTGGCAGCAATGACTATGCTAATCATTATAAATCGTAATGATTCTCATTTATAATGTCGTGCATGCAATTCCTCCCGACTAACTTCATACACTCGCCCTCGATGCCCATTCCACAGTCCCCACTCCCCCATCCCCGCCTCACCACCCGGCTGATCCTCGCCGGCCTGCTCGTTGCCAGCGTGACGCCGCAGGCGATCGCCCAGGCGGCGGCCGATGCATCCGCCCCGCTCGCCACCGTGCTGGTGAATGGCCAGGCCGAAGCGGATGCCGGCGGACAGATCGCCAAAAGCGCGCGCGCCGGCCTGCTGGGCGAAAAAGACTTGCTCGATACACCGTTCAGCGTCAACAGCTACACCAGCCAGCGCATGCTCGACCAGCAGGCGCTGACCCTGGCCGAGGTGCTGGGCGGCGACCCGTCCACCCGCTTCACTGGCCAGATCGGCGGCGTCACGGATTCCTTCTTCATCCGCGGCTTTCCACTCAACGAAGGTAATCTGAGCGAAGTGGCGTTTGACGGCGTGTATGGCGTGTCGCCCAATTACCACCTGTTTACGGAATACCTGCAAAGCGTGGAAGTGCTCAAGGGACCGGCCGCCCTGCTGTACGGCATGTCGCCGAACGGCGGCGTGGGCGGCGTCGTCAACGCCGTGCCGAAACGCTCGCTGCCGCGCGACCTGACGCGCCTGACCGTCGATTACGGCTCGGGTTCGCAGGCTGGCGCGGCCATCGACGTCAGCCGCCGCTTCGGCGAGGAGCGGCGTTTCGGCATCCGCTTCAATGGCTTGCACCGCCAGGGCCACACGCCGCTCGACCACCAGACCTCGCGCGCGGAAGTGGCCGCTATCGCCCTCGATTACCAGGGACAACGGCTGCGCGCCTCGCTTGACCTGATCGAACAATACCAGTGGATCGACGCGCCCACGCGCCCCTTCCTCGTGGCCGCGCGCCTGCCCGTGCCGGCAGCGCCCGATGGCCGCCGCAATATCGCCCAATCCTGGGGCTGGTGGAAGTCCAACGACCTGGCCACCCTGGGCAAGCTCGAATACGACCTGAACGACAAAGTCACCGTCTTTGCCGATGTGGGCGGCACGCGCTCCGACGTATCGCGCTATTCGGACCAGACGCCGACCATCACCAGCGCGGCGGGCGACATGACGGTCACGCCCATGAACTGGAAATTCCGCGTGCGGCGCGCCAGCGGCGACACGGGCGTGCGCGCGCGCTTTCGCACGGGCGGCATCGAACATGCGCTGGTCGTGATGGGCAATGTCTACCGCGACGAATTTGGCAGCGTGAGCAATTCCGGCAAGCTCATCACTTCGAACATCTACCATCCCGTGGCCGTGCCCGACCCCGGCATTCCCGCGCCGGCACGCGCGCCGAAGCTGTCCGCCTCCACCCTCTCCAGCCTGGCCGTGGCCGATACCCTGGACATGCTGGACCAGCGCGTGCAGCTGACGCTGGGCGTGCGCCGCCAGCTGGTCGAAGCGAAAAACTACCATGCGACGACGGGCGCGCTGACCACGCACTACAAGCAGGGCGCCCTGACGCCGCTGGCCGGCATCGTCGTCAAGCCATGGCGCCACGTGTCGCTGTACGCGAACTATATCGAGGGCTTGAGCAAGGGCGATATCGCGCCGAACATCGCCAGCAACGCGGGCCAGGTCTTCGCTCCCTACAAGAGCAAGCAGTATGAAGTGGGCACGAAGGCCGATTTCGGCATGGTGCTGGCGACCCTGGCCGTGTTCCAGGTGACTAAACCCAGCGGCCAGTTGTATGGCCAGGTGTACCGCATGGACAGCGAGCAGCGCAACCGGGGCTTGGAACTGAACCTGTCCGGCGCCGCCAGCAAGACCGTGCGCCTGCTCGCCGGCATCACCCTGCTCGACGGGCGCCTGGTGAAGACCAACAACGCCGCCACCATGGGCAAGCGCCCCGTCGGCGTACCCACATCGATGGCCAACCTGGGCGGCGAATGGGATGTGCCGTACTGGCCAGGCTTGACGGCCACGGGCGCCGCCAGCTACACGGGCAAGCAGTTTGTGGACCAGACGAATCTGCAGTCGGTGCCGTCATGGACCAAGATAGACCTGGGCCTGCGCTACCGCACGGCCATCGCCGGCAAGGCGACGACCTTGCGCGCCGGGCTGATGAACGCGTTTGACCGCCATTACTGGGCCGGCGTGGCCTCGTATGGCACCGTTTCGCAATCGGCGCCCCGCACCGTGCAACTGTCGGCTGCCGTGGATTTTTGACGGGCGCCGGCATCCGGCATCGCCCGGCTGGCGCGTGCACTGCGCGCCAGCCGCAAAGTCAGAAACAATAAAAACAGCAAGAAGCAGACCAAGCCACCGCCGAAGGTGCCAGGACCCACTACTGATCCTGGCATCATCGGCAAACGGCGACACTCCCGCAGCGGCTCGATACGCCGCACCGCACCGCATTCCAGTCCTCCCTGCCACTTCCCGGCGCAATGCCGCCGCCATCGCGCATGCAGCGCTGCGTGAACACAATCACAACACCGAACGACAACTACATTGATATTTATCAAATTGAGTGCCCGATGCCTGGGCTACTGTCGGTGCCATCTTTGATTTGAAACAGAAACTCTGCTGCCAAGAATCGACCGTACCAGACACAACGCCAGTTCTCGCCAGGCTTTTCACTCCCCAGCCGATAACGCTCGCCAAGTGCGGTAACACCCTGCGTTCCCCCTCCCTTGCCTACACGTGCTGGGGAAACTTTTGCTAGCGATTTTGCGGCTTTTTGATTAATGAACGTTAAAAAGGAATTTCGTATGAGCACGTATTCTGACATTTGCATCGTTGGCGCCGGCATAGGAGGCTTGACTTGCGCCAACAACCTGATCGACGCCGCCGCCGGCAGGAACCTGCGCATCCGCGTATTCGACCTGAATGCCACAGTAGGCGGCCGCATCCAGTCGCGGAAAATAGATGGCGAGGAAATCGCCGAACTCGGCGCCGCCCGCTACTCGCCGCAGCTGCATCCGCATTTTCAGCAACTCATGCAGGGCAGCGGCTTGCCGCATGCGGTCTACCCGTTCACCGAGGTCATCTCCCACGATAGCGTGCTGGAAGAGCTGAAGGCAACGCTGGATGAGCTGAGCCCGATGCTGAAAAGGCATCCGAACGATTCCTTCCTCGAGTTCGTCAGCCATTACCTGGGCGCCGCCAAGGCCAGCCACATCATCAAGGCGACCGGCTATGACGCCCTGCTGCTGCCGATGGTGTCGGCGGCCATGGCCTACGACATCATCAAGAAGCACCCGGAAACGCAGCACTTTACGGAAAACGCCGCCAACCAGTGGCACTATGCCACCGACGGCTACCACGAATTGCTGTGCCAGTTGCAGCACCAGGCCCAGGTCGCCGGGGTGGAATTCAGGCTCGAACACCGCTTGCTGTCCGTTGAAAAATCGGGCGCCGACCATGTGCTCGCCTTCAGCCACCATGGCGACACGCAGATGCACCGCACGCGCCATCTGGTGATGGCCATCCCGCCGTCCGCCATGCCGCGCCTGAACCTGGATTTCCCGAACGCCTGGAGTCCGTTCCAGTACGACTCGCTGCCCCTGTTCAAGGGATTCTTCACGTTCGACACAGCCTGGTGGGATGCGCTGGGGCTGACCGACAAGGTGCTGATGGCGGCAAATCCCCTGCGCAAGATCTACTTCAAGAGCGACAAATACGTGCTGTTCTACACCGACAGCAAAAGCGCCACCTACTGGCGGGACAGCCTGGAGCTTGGTGAAGACGTGTACCTGGAGCGTGTCCGCAGCCACCTGGAAGAAGTCCTGCCGCTCGATGGCCAGCCGCTGCCGCAGATCAAGGCGCACTTTCACAAGTTCTGGCCGCATGGCGTCGAGTTTTGCGTGGAGCCGGAAGCCGACCACCCGGCCATCCTGCTGCACCGGGACGGCATCATCTCCTGCTCGGATGCCTATACCGCGCATTGCGGCTGGATGGAAGGCAGCCTGATCAGCGCCCAGCATGCCAGCGGCCTGTTGCTGCAGCGGCTCGATCAACGGACGGAAGAAGAAGCTGCCAACGATACCTTCATCACTTCCTCGACCGAGCGCGCATGAGCCTACTTGACTTCCCCCGTCTGCATTTTCGGGGTTTTGCCCGCGCCAATGTGCCGACGGGGAATCGCAATACGCACGGCAACATCGATATCGCCACGAATGCGGTATCGATGGCGGGCGAGGCTGTCGACCTGAGCCGGCCGCCAGCCGAATTCCATGCGTACCTGAAACAGCTCGCCCCCCGCTTCAACGCACAGGGCAAGCCCGATCCGGACGGCATCTTCAGCCAGGCGGCAGGCTATAATTTTTGTGGAAACAACCATTTCTCGTGGGAAAACGCGCGGATCACGGGCGTCCAGCTGTGCGATGGCGAAGTCGATACCCAGGACGCGCTGGTGGGCGCCAAGCTGGGCCTATGGGGCCACTACAACGAGTACCTGCGCACGACGTTCAACCGCGCCAGGTGGATCGACAATAACCCGGCGCAGCCCGACACCACGCTGATCTACGCGGGCCAGTTCACCTTGAGCGACAAGCTGGCCACGCCCAATACGCCCACGCTGTTCACGGCCGACATCGCGCAGGCGCACTCGGTGCGCTGGCTCGGCAGCGGCCATATCACGGAACGCAGCGGGCATTTCCTGGACGAGGAATTCGGCCGCGCCAGGCTGTTCCAGTTTTCCGTGGCCAAGCAGGACCCGCATTTCCTGTTCAATGCAGACCTGCCGCTGCCGGCCAGTATGCATGCCTTGCAGCAAGCCCTGGCCGACGACGAGGTGCTGGGCCTGACGGTGCAGTACTGCCTGTTCAATATGTCAACGCCGCAAAAACCCGATTCGCCCGTGTTCTACGACCTGGCCGGCAGCATCGGCCTGTGGCGGCGCGACGAGCTGGCCACCTATCCGGCCGGCCGTCTGCTGCAGCCGCGCCAGGGCAGCCTGGGGCCGGTGCTGGTGAAAGTGCATGCGGACCGCATCTCGTTAAACATGCCGACCGCCATTCCCTTCACTACGCGCGACATAGGCGCCGTCTCGGAACAGCATCCCACGCATGCCCTGGGCGGCAAGCAAGCGCTGGGCGACCTGCTGCTGCATGACGGCGCCGGCACCGTTCTGGCGCGGATTCCCGAGCAGCTGTACCGCGACTACTGGCGCAATCACGGCGTCTTCGACGTGCCGCTGCAGCACGCTGGCGCGGCGCCAGGCTCGCTCAGCCTGGGCAGCGCGCAGGCGCAGTGGGACGAAGCCGACTGGGTGCTGCAATCGGACAGCAACCAGCTGTACCTGGAAGCGCCGAACCGGAACAAGCACGAGCAATTTCCGCAGACCATCACCGTACAAAGCCGCTTCCGCGGCGAGCTGGCGGCGCCTCCGTCCTTGGCGGAGGCGGAAGACGGCGCGCTGCTGGCAGTGGAGCAGCAACCGTCGCCGCTCGGGCACGGCTACACGGCGCTGACGCTGACGGGGCGCAAGCCGGGCGCGACCCGCATCATGCTGGGCACAGGCAAGGCCAAGCAATACCTCGGCGTGCGCGTGCTGCCCGACGACTGGGACCTCGACGACGTACCGGCCGAACAGGTCGACTACGCCTTCCTCTACCGGCATGTGATGAGCTACTACGAGCTCGTGTATCCCTTCATGTCGGACAAGGTTTTCAGCCTGGCGGACCAGTGCAAGTGCGAAACGTATTCGCGCCTGATGTGGCAGATGTGCGATCCGCAGAACCGCGACAAGAGCTACTACATGCCCAGCACCCGCGAACTGTCGCTGCCAAAGTCGCGCCTGTTCCTGAAATACCTGACGCAGGTCGAGGCGGCAGCCGCGGCCAAGGCGGCGGCACCGGAACCGGCCACGCCGTATGCCATCGGCTGCAAGGCGGAACTGATCGACGAGCTGAAAAAAGCCATCGATCTGGAACTGTCGCTGATGCTGCAATACCTGTATGCCGCGTATTCGATTCCCAATTATGCGCAGGGGGCGGCCCTGGTGCAGTCCGGCCGCTGGCTGCCGGCCGAGCTGGAGCTGGCCTGCGGCGCCGAAGACCGGCGCCGCAACAGCGGCACGCGCGGCGCGCTGCTGGAAATCGCCCATGAAGAAATGATTCACTACTTATTGGTGAACAATGTGTTGATGGCGCTTGGCGAACCGTTTTACAGCGGTACACCGCTGCTGGGCCAGCAGGCGCGCCAGCGTTTCGGTCTGGACACGGAATTTGCGTTCGAACCTTTTTCCGAACACGTGCTGGCCCGCTTCGTGCGTTTCGAATGGCCCGACTACATTCCCACGCCGGGCAAATCCATCGCCACCTTCTATATCGCGATCCGCCAGGCCCTGGCCGAGCTGCCCGGCCTGTTCGGAAGCGGCGGCGGCAAGCGCGGCGGCGAGCACCACCTGTTCCTGAAAGAACTGACCAACCGCGCCTATCCCGGCTACCAGCTGGAAGTATCCGACCGCGACAGCGCGCTGTTCGCCATCGATTTCGTCACGGAACAGGGCGAAGGCGTGGCCGTCGATTCGCCGCATTTCGCCTCCTCGCACTTCCAGCGGCTGCGCGCCATCGCCGGCAAGTTTTCGGCCTGCGACAAGCCATTCGAACCGGCGCTGCCGGCGCTGAAGAATCCCGTGCTGGAAGCGCGCACGGACTGCAGCGTGGTGACCGATCAGAAGGCGCGCGCGCTGATGCAGCTGTATCAGGGCTGCTATGAACTGACCTTCCTGATGATGGCGCACCATTTTGCGCAGCAGCCGCTGGGCAGCCTGCGCCGCTCGCGCCTGATGAACGCCTCCATCGACATCATGACCGGCCTGTTGCGCCCCCTGTCTGCGGCCCTGATGAACATGCCGTCCGGCCTGCCTGGCCGCCATGCGGGACCGCCCGTGCCCGAGCCGGTCAGCAGCCGGGTCAGCGGCGACTACAGCCTGGGCTGCGACATGCTGGCGCAGAAATGCCTGGCGCTGGCGCAGTACGCGCGCAGCATTGAGAGCGATGCCATCGGCATGGCGCCGATAGAAATGTTGGAGTTTTTTAATCAGCAACTTACCGATTTATCTCGGGGAAAGATGTCAAGAGAGGCTTGAAATGCATAAAATCATTATCGTCGGCGGAGGCCTGGCAGGCAGCCTCAGCGCCATTTATCTGGCACAACGGGGGCACGATGTCCACGTTGTCGAAAAGCGCGGTGATCCGCTGCTGGAGAATGCCGCCAACGCCGACCCCGTCAACTCGCGCGCCATCGGCGTGAGCATGACGGTACGCGGCATCAAGGCCGTCCTGGCCGCCGGCATCAGCAAGCAGGAGCTCGACCAGTGCGGCGAACCCATCGTCGGCATGGCATTCAGCGTGGGCGGCCGGCACCGGATACGCGAGCTGACCCCGCTCGAAGGCCTGTTCCCCCTGTCGCTGGACCGCACCGCCTTCCAGCGCCTGCTGAACCGGCATGCCGCCCTGCACGAGGTGAAGTATTACTTTGAGCATAAATGCCTGGATGTCGACCTGGAAAGAAAGATCGTGCTGATCCAGGGCCCGGACGGCGCCTTGCAGAAGCTGCATGGCGACCTGGTCATTGGCGCCGACGGCGCCCACTCTGCCGTGCGGCGCGCCATGCAAAGCGGCATGCGCCGTTTCGAGTTCAGGCAGAGTTACTTCCGCCACGGCTACAAGACGCTGGTGTTGCCGAACGCGGCGGATCTGGGTTTCAGGAAGGATTTGCTGTACTTCTTCGGCATGGATTCCAAGGGCCTGTTTGCCGGCCGCGCGGCCACCATCCCGGACGGCAGCATCAGCTTTGCCCTGTGCCTGCCCTACACCGGCACGCCCAGCCTGGGCACGCTCAACCGCGAAGCCATGGCCGACTTCTTCAGCCGCTACTTCGGCACCCTGCCGCCGGACCGTCGCAAGGAAATGCTGGACCAGTTCATGGCGCTGCCCAGCAACGACCTCATCAATGTCCGCTCCAGCACCTTCCACTACAAGGCCAATATCCTGCTGATCGGCGATGCGGCGCATGCCACCGCCCCGTTCCTCGGACAAGGCATGAACATGGCGCTGGAAGACGTCCACGTCTTCGTTTCCCTGCTGGAAAAGCACGGCAATGCCCTGGGCCCTGCCCTGTCCGAATTCACACTGCAGCGCAAGGTGCAGGCGGACGCCATGCAGGACATGGCGATCGCCAACTATGAGGCGCTGAGCAATCCGAACCTGATTTTCTTCCTGCAGACGCGCTACACGCGCTACATGCACAAGAAATTCCCCCGTGTTTATCCGCCAGACATGGCGGAGAAACTGTACTTCACATCGGTTCCTTACGATGAATTGCAGCAAATCCAGAAGAAACAAAACGTTTGGTACAAACTTGGAAGGGTAAATTAATGAAAATTCTCGTCATCGGCGCAGGCCCCGCAGGACTGCTCTTTGCCAGTCAAATGAAACAGGCCCAGCCCGGCTGGGATATCAGCATTACGGAAAAAAACACCCCGGAAGAAGTGCTGGGCTGGGGCGTGGTGCTGCCTGGGCGGCCGCCGCGCCACCCCGCCAATCCCCTCTCCTACCTGGAGCAGCCGGAACGGCTCAATCCGCAGTTCCTGGAAGAATTCAAGCTCGTGCATCACGACCAGCCCAACCTGATGAGCACCGGCGTTACCCTGTGCGGCGTCGGACGCCAGGCCCTGGTGCAGGCCCTGCGCGCCAAGTGCGTTGCGGCCGGCATCGCCATCCGTTACGAAACGCCGCCGGCGGACAAGGCGCAGCTGGAAGCCGAGTACGACCTGGTGGTGGTATCGAATGGCGTCAATTACAAATCGCTGGAGTTGCCGCCAGCACTGGCGCCGCACATCGATTTCGGCCGCAACAAATACATCTGGTACGGCACCACCCAGCTGTTCGACCAGATGAACCTGGTGTTCCGCAGCAATGAGCACGGCATATTCATCGGCCATGCCTACAAATACTCGGACACGATGAGCACCTTTATCGTCGAATGCAGCGAAGAGACGTACGCCAAGGCCGGGCTGGAGGCGCTGTCCGAGCGCGATGCCGCCGCGTACATCGCCAAAACGTTCAAGGCCGAACTCGGCGAGCATGGACTGCAGAGCCAACCGGGCCAGGGCTGGCGCAACTTCATGACCCTCAGCCACGACCAGGCCTGCGACGGCAAGTTCGTCCTGCTCGGCGATGCGCTGCAATCGGGGCATTTTTCCATCGGCCATGGCACCACCATGGCGGTGGTGGTCGCCCTGCTGCTGGTCAAAATCCTCAATACCGAAGACGGCAAGGCCGCCGCACTGGACAGCTTCAATGCGCGTGCCGTGCCCCTGGTGCAATTGTTCAAGGAGCACGCCAACAGCAGCCGCCTGTGGTTTGAAAGCGTGGGCGAACGTATCGAACTGAGCAATGAAGAGCTGACCGCCAGCTTCGACGCCCGCCGCAAGGACTTGCCGTCGCTACAAGAAGCGCTGATGGCCAGTCTTGGCTACGCGCTGGGCCGCTAAGGGAGATACCATGCCGACACACGTCTCCCCGCCGCTGCTGCCGATGCAATGGAGCAGCGCCTATGTTTCCTACTGGACGCCGATGCAGGCGGATGACCAGGTCACGTCCGGCTACTGCTGGTTCGACTATGCGCGCAATATCTGCCGCATCGACGGCCTGTTCAACCCCTGGTCGGAAAAGGAACATGGACACCTGCTGTGGATGTCGGAAATCGGCGACGCCAGGCGCGAACAAAGCCGCAAGCAGAAAGTGGCCTACGCAAGGCAAGCGGAGGCGGCTGGCGAGCAGCTGCAGGGCACGGCGCTGGCCGATGAGGTGACCCCGTTCCATGAGCTGTTCCTGCCGCAGGCGGTGCTGCTGGACGGCGGTGCCCGTCACGACGGCCGCCACACCGTGCTGGGCCGGGAGGCGGACGCCTGGGTAGTCGAGCGGGCGGGCAAGCCGCCATCGGTCTTTTACCTGGAGGCCGGTGGCAACCGCCTGCTGCGCATGGTCACCGGCAATGACCCGCAGCACCAGTCGGTACGCGACTTTCCCAACCTGTTTGTCGGCGACATTCCGGACAGCGTCTTTACGTCTTGCAACACCTGACCGGGCCGTGGCGCGCGCGAGGGCCGCATGCGGCCGGAGCGCGCGCCACGCCTGGCAAGTGTTTTTGTTATTACTCTCGAAGGATATTGATATGCCGCTGGTTGTTTACATTTTGGGGTTGACGATCTTTTCGTTAACGACATCCGAATTCATGGTGGCGGGCATGATGCCGTCGCTGGCCCTGGCCATGGACGAACCGGTGACACGGATCGGCTATCTGATCTCGCTCTACGCCATGGGCATGGTCATCGGCGGACCGCTGAGCACCATTGTCCTGCTCAAGCTGCGCTTACCGAACAAGAAGGGACTGCTGTGGCTGCTGGGCTTTTATGTCCTTGCCCAATCCGTTGCCGCGTCCGCCACCAGCTATGACATCCTGGCCATCGCGCGGGTGGTCACGGGCGTGGCCGCCGCCACCTGCTTTGGCCTGTCCCTGGCGATCTGTGCCGAAATCGTCGCTCCCAACGCGCGCGGACGCGCCGCCGCCGTCGTGATCGGCGGCCTCATGCTCGCTTCGGTGGTGGGCGTGCCGGTCGCCACGCTCATCGACCAGCACCTGGGGTGGCGCGCCAGCTTCTGGCTGGTGGTGCTGCTGGCGCTATTGTGCCTGGTGCTCATCACCATGCTGGTGCCGCGCGCCAAGCCATCCGAAGTCGTCAGCCTCGGCAATGAACTGGGGGAGTTCCGCAACCGCCACCTGTGGGCAGCGTACGCCAGCAGTGGCCTCATCATCGGCGCGATTTTCGCGGCGTTCAGCTATTTCGCGACCATCCTGACGGAAATTACCGGTTTTCCAGCATCTTCAATCCCCTGGCTGCTGGGCATCTACGGCGTCGCCAACGTGGTGGGCAATGGCGTGGTCGGCCGTTATGCGGACCGCTACACCACCGTCATCATGGTGTGGGGCATGGTCATCCTGAGCATCAGCCTGGCGCTGTTCGCCGTCTTTGCGCACGACAAAACCATCAGCGTCGCCTTGCTGGTGGTCACGGGCCTGGTCGGCATGTCGATGAATCCCGCCATCATCGCCCGCGTGATGAAAACGGCCCATCCGGGGCCGCTGGTCAACACGGTGCACACGTCCGTCATCAACATCGGCCTGGGCGCCGGTTCCTGGCTCGGCGGCCTCGGCATCGCCGCCGGCTATGGCTTGCGCTCCCCGCTGTGGGTCGGTGTCGCACTGGCCGTGCTTGGCCTCATCAGCTTGCTGCCCTACCTCGGGCACAGGTCGCGCGATTCGGTGTTGTCGCATTAGCGGCTGACGGGCGGCTGGCATTGCCAACCGCCCGTCAGCACAGCCCCGATGCGTAACGCCTTGTTTCCATCGCGGGATGCTGCTGCGTCATCGTTTCGTTCCTGAGCGGACGGCAACCTGTCTTGACGGCCACGCCCAATCCCGGCAAGATCATGCCGCTGGCGGACAAGCTGCCGGCAACAGCTACCCTCTAGGACTGGAGCGACCACCATTGGGCCAGGAATATTCCACGGCGATGCGCGACCTGCTTGCCGCGCGTGACATCAGGCATGCCCGCACGCCCCCCGTCAGCGGGCTGACGCGGCAGCATTTCAGCGTCGCCAGCGAGCACAAGGAACTGCAGCTGCTGGCCTGGCGCGATTATCTGGGCCGGTTTCTTGACTTGCAGGTACGGCGCCAGCAGTTGGACAATGGATTTCACGCAGAACTCGACACTTACCTGCTGCCGGACATGGCGTATCTGGATAGCCGCACGGATGCGGTGACCCAGCTACGCAGCAATCAGCGCATCTCCACCGACAGCATGCGCGATTTCGTCTTTCACATCGCCGTGCAGGGCATTATCGAGACCAGCACGGCACGCCCCAGCGCTAAAGCGCAGCAATACACGCCAGGCATACTGGCCCTGGACATGAACCAGCCCATGAGCATGGCGCGGCCGACGCGGGCGCATGTACTGGCCTTCTTCCTGCCCCGTGCCGCGGTCAGCGCGCACCTGCCCGATGCCGAAGCCATCCACGGCCGCATCGTCGGCTATACCACGCCGCTGACGCGCATGCTGCCGGGTTACCTGAAGATCCTGTGCCAGCGCCTGCCAGCGCTGCCGGCAGACCAGCAAGAGCAGACGATACGCACCTGCGCCCGCCTGATCATTGCCGCATTTGCCAAGCAGCAGCGCCTGGAAGAGCATGGGCGCGCTGCCGCCCGCGCCGCGCTGCAGGGACAGATCGAACACTATATCCAGGCGAACCTGCACGAGGAACACCTGACGCCGGACGGCGTGATGCGGGCATTCCCCGTCGCCCGCTCGACCATCTACCGCCTGTTTGAATCCCAGGGGGGCCTGGCCGCCTACATCCGCCATTGCCGCCTGCGCGACGCGGCACATGAACTGACCAGCATGCGCCATCTTGCCGTGACGCAGATCGGACTGGGACTGGGATTCAACAGCGCCTCCGATTTCTCACGCGCATTCAGCCGCGCGTATGGCATGTCGCCGCGCGACTACCGTGAACAGTTCGGAATGATATTTCCTCAAAATAATATTTTGAAAAAGTGAAACAGGGTGTCAAGTCGGCGTGAACCAGGGAGGGAGAATCAAGCTCCCTACACGCCCGCGACAGCTGCGGGGCCGGTTCCTACTCTCGACGGAGTTCAGCGCCCATGCTTAACGACAACAACGATGCCAGCGACGCCACCCTCGCTCTGGCGCCATACAATGAAAAGGCGAACGCCGCCATCGTCAAGGCGGTACGCGCCAGTGACTGGACAAGGACGGCGGTGCGCTACGGTGAAATTTGCTTGACTTTAGGCAAGCCGGAGGAGTTCACCGAAGTCTGGAGCCAACTGGACCTGAGCAAGTTCCCCCCCGACCTGAATAACATGCCGTGGATCGGCCTTTACCAGTTCACGGGCAGCGGGCAGCGCGATGCGAATTGCCTGCCTGTCGGCGATATCGCGGTGTCCACCAGACTGGCTCCGCCGTATCAGCCGCCCCGGGCGTCTCCCATGTTTTACCTGTCACCGTGCCCGGAAGCAACGCCTTCCGCCCTGGGTCCCGCATTGGCGCATCCGACGGGGTTCCGTTTTCTGGTCAATGACAGGGGCTCCAAAAACCCCAGGGACATCTGCTACTGGCAACCCATTGCGCCGGATGGCTATTACGCGCTTGGCATCTGCTTTAACCCCAGGGAGCCGGACATAAGCAAGTATTGGTGCGTAAGAAAAGACCTGTGTATGTCCGTCGACAAGATCCGGGTGTGGCAAGAACACGGATGGCAAGGCAGCGGCAGCGTGGAAGCGCCGAAAGCACGGCCGGACAAATGGAAGGATGTTCAGGATGGATACGTCCTGTTGTCGCCGCTGGCGTATACCTATGGCGGCTTGCCGGCATTTTACCTGCGCCTGCCCATGGCCTGCCTCGACGTGGAACCATTTGATTTTCCCGCCCCGCAAAAGCCGGAGCTGGACCCGGCAATTGTGGTCAACCACAAGCTGAAGGCCGGCTTGAGCCCTGTCGTGATCGTGCCGTTTACCGCCATCCCCGGTGATGCCAGCAACGTACCCGACCAGCCTTACACGTCGCCCTTCTACTTCATCGCCGCCCAGCCTTACTATTTTTGCTACAACGTTTTATCGCCGACCGGGGGCGGCACCACGACGACAACCTACCGCGTGGGCGTGACGAAAGAAGAATCCACGACCTTCGAGCGGTCGACGTCGATCACCACGAATGTCGAGGTCGGTGCCGTGTTCGAAGGTCCCAGCGCCTCGGCATCCCTCTCCATGACCAACACGTTTTCATTGACGCAGCTGAGCGGCCGCACGGAAGAGACCAGCGTCGAATACTCGGAACAGCTGATCTTCAAGGAAACAGCGCGTGTATGGCAATGGCAATTGCTGACCGACCTGGTGGTGACGCGCTCGGATGGGACACAGATCAGGCCGATCGCCTACCGGAATCAGGACCGGACCAACATTCCCCCACCGGACAAGGCAAGCCAGCCGGAAGCCATGAAAAATTGAATCGCCTTTCTTTCCCAGCAGTACAACAGTGTGTTTGACATTTCTCATCCAACCAGGAGGTTCATATGAAACTGCAACGTCTGTTTTGCCTTGTCGCCTTGATTTCGGCCGTATCGATGGCGGGTGCCGCCAAGCAGGACAAGGAAACACCCAAGGAAAATGCGGCGGCCAGCCCAGCCACCGCCAAGGCAGAGAAGGATGCCGCCGCGGACCAGGTAGGCCACGCCCCTTGCTGGTCCGCGCGGCAATGCAGCGGCAAATCCAGGCCCAATTTCACGATTGAAGCGTGCAGGCGGGGCAGCTTCGGCAAGTCGTGGGGACCCGCTCCCGGTCCGGGCTGCCGGACTTTCTGACGACGATGCCTGAGCCTGCCCTGCCCGGCGGGCAACCTGGCTGCGTGTATTGCGCCGTTCTAGTTGCTGACTGGACTGATGCGCCCCGCCCGCGTCGCCAGCCAGCACAGGATGGCGCCGCCGCATACCATCGCCGAGCCTTGCCAGAAGGCCAGTGACAGCGGCGTGCGCAGCAGCAGCGACGACAGCGCGGCGGACAGCACGGGGATGAAATACGAGGCGCCGGCCAGGATCGTGACGTTGCCGTGCAAAATGCCCACGTTCCAGGCGCCGTAGCCAAAGCCCATGGCGCCGGCGGCCAGCAGCAGGTAGATGACGGCCTCGGAAGTAAACGCCATGGGGCCGCCGCCTTGCAGCAGGTATTTGATCCACAAGCTGATGGAAACGAGGATAAAGAACAGGGTCACGCCATTCTTGCCCTGCGCGATGCGCGCCGTCACGGTGCAATATGCGGCCCAGATCAGCGCGCCGGCAAAGGCCAGGCCATAGCTGAGCGGGTTGCCGCGCACGTTGGCCACGGTGCCGGCCAGGTCGAAGCCCTGTTCGCTGCCCAGTACCCAGCAGATGCCGGCGACGGACAGCAGGAAACCCGGCACGATGAGGAAATTGCTCTTCTGTCCATTGAACACGATGGCCGCGACGATGGTGAAGGTTGGCCACAAATAGTTCACCATGCCAACCTCGATGGCCTGGCGCGCCGTGCCCGCATAACCTATCGACAGCGCCAGGCACAGTTCATAGGTGACGAACAGCAGGCTGCCCCAGACCAGATAGCGGCGTGGAAATTCGCTCGGCCGCGTATAGCCCACGGACAGCAGCAGGAACACCGAGGCCACGCTGTACATCATCGCCGCCCCGCCCGTGGGTCCCAGCAGGTCGGTGACGCTGCGGATCAGCCCGATAATCGAGCTCCACAGCAGAATGGCGCCCAGCCCGGTCAGGGTGGCCTTGTTGGTATTTTTCATGTTCATGTCATTCAGGTGATGCAATCAAATGCCCGGTGTCGTTCGCCAGGGCAGTCCGCAGTGACAATTGTTGAGATTCCATCAATTATTTGCGGATACTATGTCTTTCAATAACTAAACTTAAACAGGTGCATTCATGTCCGTTCCCAAGTTAGTGTCCGCCAGCCTCGCCGTGTTGTTCTGCGCCACCGCAGCCGCCGGCACGCCAGCCTACCAGCCCTTCCCCAAGGGCTATGGCTATCTGGAACCGGCGGAAACCCGCGCGCTGCAGACGGCCGTAAAGACTGGAGACAACGCCGTCGTGCGCGCGCACGGCTGACGTTTGTGGGCGGGCATCATGCAACCGGCCGCTGGCCTGGACTGGCCAGTCTGGTACACCTGGCCCAACGGCACTGACGCGTTTGCCGACACCACGGCATTGACCGCCACGGCGGCAACCGACACGGCGGGCGCGAAGCCATCCAAGCGCCACATGGGCCGCCTGGGCGCAAGCACCTTGACTCCCGTCAACCTGAAAAACACGCCAAGCTACCCGATTCCGGAACAGGTCATCAAGGCCTATCCGCGCGCCATCACGTACGCAAAGGATGGCAAAGTCAGCGGCATCCTCGATGGCATCCACTTCGCGTTCAACGGCGATATCATGATCGCGACGGAATCGCTGAGCAAAGAAGCGCTCGATTTCATCCGCGATCCCAAACAGCCCGTCTACAAGAAAAGCACCCTGGACGCACTGTACAGCAAGGACGACCCTGCCAAGCGCGTGCATAACCTGAATGCGCCAGCCAGCTATGTCGTGACCAAACACATGTATTGGCCAGTGAAAGCCAAGGGTCTGACCGCCTTGCCCGTGTGGCACGACGACTTCAGCGCCAAATATACCGGTTATGCGGGCTACGAACAGTGGCATACCGCCGTTGCCATCGACCCGGACGGCAAGCAGGTCGGCCGGATGGCGAAGGTCAGCTACCTGCATGGCGTGTACAAGCACGGCGGCACGACGCCATGGCCAAGCATCACCAAACTGGCCAAGGTGTACGGCTTGCAGGACTTCTACCACCACAAGGTAAGCGACGCCGACTGGGCCAGTTTCGACGATGCCGACAAGGCCATCATCAACGCCGCCAGCTACTGGCTGAACGGCCAGCCATTCGGCGCAGGCGACTATCTGGTCACCGTCGCCATGCACATCAATACCAAGGAAATTCCCAGCTGGGGCCTGCAAAGCGTGTGGTGGTCGGACCGCCCCGACAGCATGCCATACGCCGCCAACCGCCCGGCCGACATCCAGGCCACGGGGCCATGGAAACACTATCTGCTGACAGAAGCCTACGGCATCCCGGAAAAAGGCAATCCGGCACTGCTCCCCGTCGCCACCAACCCGTACATCGAACTGGTGACGCACCCCGTCGGCACCAGCTGCTACACCTGCCACGCCAACGCGGGCTGGCCCAGCAGCTTTAAAGCCATGACACCAGGCGTGGCCAGCTATCAAAATCCACAATGCCCGAACCTGCGCGCCTCGCTCAACCCCAGGAGCTCCTGCCTGGCACCGTTCACCCTCACGGATTTCCAATGGATCATCCCGGATCGGGCGGTGGGGAACTAGCATACGCAAGAAATTGCCGCAGTGTAAATTGATGCCGGGAGGCGCATCCTGACGATGCAGGCCGCCCCCTGAACAGTCATCTTTTCCCATACGCCATCATCCCGCCGAGTTCCTGGCCGCCCTGCTCAACAGCCAGCCCATGGTTTTTCATAGCCGCTACTCTCTGGTGTAAGATGGCGCGCCGGCATGACGTCGAGGTAAGGTCCGTCGATGTCTGTACGAGAGGATGGGAAGCATGCCTGGAGCCGATGGCGGACTGGCGGTACGCCTTGGTTTGAATAATATCAACGGGATGGTGAAAGAAGCGGCCTGGCGCATCGAGGAAGCCCGCGCTGCAGCCCCTTCAAAAACACGCGCGATGCGGGGATATGAAGGCCCTGGCGTCGGTCAATGCCCTGGTGACGCTGACGGGCAACCGGCGCATGGCCATGTAGGATGCCGCGGCGAGCGTGCCGGAGCGGGATTGGATGCGCGCGACGACCATTGCCGAACCCGTGCTGGAGCTGGCGCCGCCCACGGAAGCCGATGACATCGTGGCGGACCACCGGCATGTCGGCCTGACAGTGGGCCGGCATCAGCTTGCTCTCTTGCGCGAGCGCCTCAATAAAATGCGCTTTGTGCCGTCAGATATCCTGAACACCTTCAGCGATGGCCAGCTGACCAGGGGCTGCGTACCATGACGTGAAGGTATGACGTACATGCTGTTTCCTACGTGGTAATCAATGGCAAAAAGGTCTGCTTTGGAGCTATTGTGTTGAAGAAGTCAAACGGCAACAATTTCTGAAGGTCTCAGACCTTCAGGCAGTCGCTGATCGTTCAACAGCGGCAGTTCTGGCCAGTCTGGGTTGGCAGGATTTCTATCGTAACGTCAACGTACCCGCGTTTTTCAACACAATAGGCCATAAGCGGTCACTCGTGCGAGCAAGAAAAAATGGAAGATAAAATCATGCTCTTGCGGAAGATTCAATCAGCTATTCAGCAGATTCAGCCTCTGGCAGCGAAAGGCTGGCCACCTGGGCAATCTATCCTACGACAACTAGGTTGGAGTGAGGGATTTGTGTCTGGAGGTCCTTCCGACCCAGCGCCAGGGCCGCTGTCCATGGGATTGATTGCCACTCGCGAACTCGACATGTACGGCGACAATCCCGATCTCGCCTTGTTGATCAACGATATCCAAGACGCTGTGAATTCACTTCATTGATCCGCCTACTTCGGTAATTCTATGACCGCTTCGGGTTGCAGAGCAGACATTCGGCTATGCGGGCGCGTTCTTCAATGCGATTTTCATCTTGAGCCGCTCCCGATTCCTTCCAACCGCACCTGTATCAATTCCAGTAAAGCCCGAACCCGCGCAGTCACGGAATGACGATGGCTGTACACGCCAAGCAATTGCAGCGGCGCAGGGCACAGGTCCAGCGGTACTTCCTGCAATCGGCCCGCGGCAAGATCTTCCTGGCATGGATAGGCCGCCACTATCGCAAAGCCGATGCCTTGCCGCGCGCCCGCCAATGCCAGTTCTCCGCTGTTAACGCGATAGCGGCTACGCACGGATACCTTCACGATTTCGCCTGTGGCGTCGAGAAACTGCCAGGGCTGGCCCTTTAACGCACTCAAGGTGGTAATGCAAGGCAATGACCTAAGTTCGCGCACTTGGCGCGGTATCCCAGTTTTGGCTAGCAGGGCCGGCGCTGCGACCACGATGCTGGGCAGCGTAGCGAGTTCGCGGGTGATGAAGGTACTGTCGTCCTGGCGCCCACGATGGAAGACGATGGACAGGTCCATGTCTTCCCGGAGAGCTTCGAGACCGGTCAGGCGCGTATCGCATTCCAGCTCGACGCCGGGATGGAGGCTGCAGAATTCGGCCAGGATAGGAGCTAGCAGCCTTGGCGCTTCGCCTGGCATGCACATCCTTAGGGTGCCGCGCAGTTCACGCTGCACTGCGCCAAGCTCTTCCTCGGTGGAGAGTAAGGCGTCGAGCAAGGGCTTGGCGCGTTCGTAGAGTAGCCTGCCAGCTTCCGTCATGCGCAGATGGCGGGTGCTGCGTTCCAGCAGGCGGACGCCCAGCATGCGTTCCAGCGAGGCGACGTGGCGGCTGACGTTAGAAGATGGCAGGGTCAGCAGGCGTGCCGCGCCAGCAAAGCTTTGTTCATCGACGACCGCCACGTAGACACGGACGGTATTCAGGTCGAGGGCATTGCGCATGATTATCCCGATTAAGGTATGAAAGCCGCCCATTTTCACATACTAGTACTCCACAGTGGCGGAATTTAAGATGCCGTCTCGTCCGATGTATCGCCGTCGGCGGCGCGTCGGGACGGGTTGAATAGGAGAGCTTCAGCATGGAAATCGGAATACTTGGCGGCGGCATTGCAGGCTTGAGCGTGGCGCTTGCCTTGAGCAAGCAGGGGTACAGTCCCCGCGTATATGAGCGCCGGGCGGGGCCTGCGACGATGGGGGCTGGCGTTACGCTCTGGCCCAACGCCGGCTTTGTGCTGGAGGAACTAGGGCTGCTGCAAGACATCGCTGCAGTGGGAGGCCGGCCAGTGGCCATGCACCGCCAGGATGCCGCAGGCAATTCTTTGGGGAGCATCGATATTGCGCTGCTAGACCAGATTATGGGACATCCGACCCATACGATTTTGCGCCGGGACTTGCAGGCGGTACTGCTGGATCATGCGGCACAGGCCGGGATCCCGGTAGAATTCGGGCATCAGGCGGTGGCGATCGACCTCGATGCTAGCGGCAAAGCCGTGGCGCGGTTCAAAAACGGGGTAAGCATTCGTCCGGATCTGCTGATCGGCGCCGATGGCCGCATGGACTCGGTGGCACGCCGGTTCGTCGCGGGGGACAACACGCCAGTTTATCAGGGCTTCGTGAACTGGGTGGGTGTGGCGCAGGGAAAGAGTGCCTTGGTGGACGATATCGCGATTCAGGATTATTGGGGTTCGGGGGATCGCTTCGGTTGCGTGGCGGTCCGGCCGGATTTGGTCTACTGGGCGGCGGCGCAGGCACGCCCATTGCCGGGGGCGACGCCCGCAGCGGATATGCGTAAGGAGATTGAGGATCTGTTCGCGGGATGGCCGGAGCCTGTCACCCGCATCATCCAGGCGACACCGGCGCATGCCATCCGACTGATTGCCGTGCACGACTTGGAGCCGCTGCACACGTGGAGCCGGGCCAATGTGCTGCTCGTGGGGGATGCGGCGCACGCGCCGTTGCCGACATCTGGCCAGGGCGCCTGTCAGGCGCTGGAAGACGCCTGGCATCTGGCGCGGTGTCTGGTTGGGGCGGACGGCTGCCTCGATGCAGCCTTGCTGCGCTTCGCGGAGATCCGCGGGCCGAAGACCGCGAAGCTGGCCGAGCAGGGTCGCGTTTTCGCGCGCGGTCTGTTTGCCACTGATCCTGAAACCTGCCGCATTCGCAATGAGCGCGCCAAGGCGTCCGATCCCTTGCGTGACGTGCATGCCTTGGCAGCAGGATGGGCGCAGGGTTTGCCAATGGCCGGCTGCACGGATGGCACGCCGGTGGACAGCGTTGGCTTCGGCAGTCTGTACCGTCTCTGAAAGACTGTGCCAATGTAGACACCGCATGGCGTCTCCGGCCGCGAGACGCCTCACTATTGAGCAAGCCTGGCATTTTCGGACTGAATCGCCATCAGTAGCTTAGACTCTCCTGATGCATGGTTGTCGAAAGAAGAAGAGCCGATGATCGTGTTCGGGTCTGGGGTCTTGCCAGGCACCTGGAGTGCAATTTAATAGCAGCCTGATCCAACGACGAGATCGGGTCTGGCCTGTCTATCTCCCCTGCCCTGCTGAGACTCCTGCCGCGTCTTAGCAAAAGCCGGCCTTTGAATCGCCACCAGTAGCGCATGCAAGGCGCTCTACTGTTGCATGAAGGATCTTCTTCATGCAGCAGCCTTAAAGAAGCGCAAGATCGCCGCGACGGTGCGCGGCGGTGGCGTGTAGTGGGAGATCGGGCGGCAACGCGGTCTTTCAATCATCTGAAGATCCCACCGGAAACAGATGTTCAGCCATGAAATCAACGAACGCCCGGACTCTGGGCAACACTTGCCGATTAGACGGCCACAATAGCCAAAAGGTACTGGACGAACCGGCCCATTCGTCCAGCACCGTCACCAGCTCTCCGCGATCCAGGGCCGGCCTGACCGCGAAATCCGGCAGGTAGGCAATGCCGTGGCCCTGGATGGCCATATGCCGCAGGGTCTCGAGGTGATTGCTCGTCATGCTTGCTGCGGGGCGCATGTCGACGTCCTCGTCGCCGCGCCGCAGGCGCCATTTTTCCAGCAGGCCGGTGCTTGGGATGCGATGCAGCAGGCAAGCGTGCCGGGCGATGTCCTCGGGCCGTTCGGGCGTACCGTACCGCTCAAAATAGCGTGGCGCGCCCACGCAGACAAAGCAGCTGATCCCCAGGCGCTTGCTCATCAGGCGGGAATCGCTCAAGTCTCCAGTGCGCACTACCGCATCGAAACCTTCGTCCACGACGTCCACCAGCCGGTCGCTGAAATCCAGGTCGAGTTCGATCTGCGGATAGTGGCTGGCAAAGGCAGACAACACTGGCCACATCAATCCGCTGACCAGCGGCAGGCTCACCCGTAGTCGGCCTTGCGGGCTTGTCGTCGTGCTGGCCAGTTCATTCTCGGCCGCCGCGATCTCGGAAAGGATACGTCGGCAACGGTCGAGGAACAGCGCGCCTTCCGCTGTGAGGCTCACGCTGCGAGTACTGCGCTGGAACAGGCGCACGCCAAACTTCTGCTCCAGCCGTGCTACTCCCTTGCTGACCGCCGACGCGGAGATACCCAACCGCTGTCCCGCTGCCGCGAAGCTGCGCAATTCGGCGACCTGCACAAAGATCGTCATGCCGCTGTGGCTATCCATTCCACCTTCCAATTGATGACCAATCAGTCATGTTAATCATGATATCTGCACTATTTTCCCATGAATAGTTCCATTGTATCCTCAGTTATACAGTAGGGCTGACGCGGCATTGCCGCCACAGCCATGAATCCGAGAGCGTGAGTCACTCTCGGAGGAAGCCTGGAGTGACTCGCCATCTTTAAGGGATACCCGATGAGTACCACCACCATCGCATCTGCGTCGGACGCGAGGGTTCATAAGACCCCGCTGATCGTGACCGGCTGCCTGACCGCGGCGGTCATTCCGTTGAGCATTGCCAGCCCCGCTGTGGTCGTTCCCTCGATCAGCCAGGCGCTTGGCGGCAGCGCGGTCGAGCTAAACTGGATCATCAACGCCTACATCCTGACCTACGGCAGTACGACGCTGGCCGCAGGCAGCCTGGCCGATACCTATGGGCGCAAGCGGGTCTGGCTGTCTGGGATGCTGTTGTTCGCCTTGATAACGGCGGCGATTCCCTTCATGCCGTCCGTGCTCTGGATCGACATCCTTCGACTCATCCAAGGCCTGGGCGCGGCTGCAGCCTTTGCGGGCGCGATGGCTGCGCTGACACAAGAGTTCGATGGACACGCCCGCACGCGCGTATTCAGCCTGATCGGTACGACTTTCGGTGCTGGAGCGGCATTCGGCCCATTTATGGCTGGACTGCTGATCGACACCCTGGGATGGCAATGGGTGTTCTTTCTGCCGGCGCTCGTCGCCATGCTGGCATCCGCACTCATTGCACCATTTGCCCGCGAGACGCGCGCCCCCGACGCCACGGGACTGGACTGGCCCGGCGCCATCAGCTTTACCTCCGGTCTGGCCCTGCTGACCTACGGCATCATTCTTGCCCCCGAGCGAGGTTGGAGCCATGCCTGGGTCCTGGCTTGCCTGGCGAGCGCCCTCATGTTGCTGGCCGCCTTTGTCGTCATCGAACGCCGGCAGACCAAGCCCATGCTCGACCTGTCTCTGTTCGTCAATGCCCGGTTCGTCGGAGTGCAGGTGCTGGCGATTGCGCCGGCCTATGCGTACATCGTGCTGCTGGTCATGCTGCCAGCCCGATTCATCGGGGTCGAAGGATACAGCGCACTGGCAGCCGGGCAGATGATGATTACATTGTCCGCGCCGCTGCTAGTGGTGCCCTTCATTGCCGGTCTGCTGGCGCGCTGGATCAACGTTGGCGTGCTCTCTGGCATTGGCCTCGCCATTGCGGCAACCGGACTTGCCTGGTTGGGCTTGACGCTATCCGGCGATGCGCAAAGCGCGCGTTTGCTGGCGATGCTGGTGATTGGCATCGGCATCGGCCTGCCTTGGGGGTTGATGGATGGTTTGGCCGTGAGCGTTGTTCCCAAGGAACGGGCGGGCATGGCGGCCGGAATCTTCAATGCGGTACGCCTGGCCGGCGACGGGATGGCCATCGCCGCCGTGGGGGCCCTGATGTCCGCCAACATTCTTTCTGGACTGGTGGCTTCAGTGCCGAATGGCACATCAGGGCAAGTGGCGAATGCCGACCTGGTCGAAGCATCGAGCCGGTTGGCGATGAGCGATCTACCGAATGCCCTGGTGCATTTGCCGACGGCCGGACGGTCGCTGCTGTTGCAGATATACGAAGACGCATTCCGTTTTCAGCTTCTTGTCCTTGCGGGCGCTGCGGCAGCGACGGCGATCCTGGTGCTCCTGCTGTTGGGCAGGGTAAGACGGCATGACTGATCGCAAGGAATTAAGACATTTACGATACTTCCTGGCCGTCGTTGAAGAACGACACCTCGCCCGCGCCGCCGAGCAGCTGCACATCGAGCAATCGCCGCTGTCGCGCGCCATACAGGAGCTGGGAGAAGAACTGCGTGTTGTGCTGCTCGCCCGCACCACGCGCAGCACACGGCTGACTCGCGCGGGCAAACTGTTCCTCG
Source organism: Janthinobacterium sp. MP5059B (assembly GCF_001758645.1). NCBI lineage: Bacteria > Pseudomonadati > Pseudomonadota > Betaproteobacteria > Burkholderiales > Oxalobacteraceae > Janthinobacterium > Janthinobacterium sp. MP5059B. The sequence goes on from NZ_LRHX01000012.1 coordinate 150,147, forward strand.
ATCATGTACCGCGCGTCTTCGCCGCCTTGCAGCAGGCAAGCGATAGCGTGAAAGCGACTGCAAACGGCTTCCACGGCCAGTTGCGCATCGCGTTGTCCGACGGCATCACGCCGTCGCGCTTGAATTGCCACCAGTAGCTTAGACTCTCCTGCCCCATAGTCCTTGAAAGATGAGAAACCCATGGATCGTGTTAGGTCCTGGGTGTTCTGCCAGATTCCTGGTGTGCAATCGCGTGGCTGCCTGATCCACCGATGTGATCGGGGTTGGGTCTATCTTCCCTGCCCCGCAGAGACTCCTACCGCGCGCTAGCAAAAGCCAATCCGGCTTTGGCGGGCTCCTTTAGGATCTCTTCCATGGCTAAACACCTTGCAACGTTATAGCTGAGGTTTTGCGGTGCGCCGACTTTGACTTGATGCGTTGGCGGTAGATCGACAAAGTATTCCGTCATCTCCGATCGATCCAAATTTTGCGCAGCACGGCTTTACCCTGAGCATCTACGCCATGAACCTGAAAAACGTTCTTTGCCAGGTCAATGCCTGCAGTAGTCATCTTCATGGTGGACGCTCCTTTCGGTTAGGGAGATAGCCCCCCTATTTTGGCACCTAGATGCCTGTTTGAAAGAGGGCGTCCATTCCATTAGAACCTTCCGCGATACCGCACGAAGGTTGATGTCGTTCAAAAGTCCACGTATCGGGGCAGCAAGTCTTGATCGACTAATCGGATTTCGATGGAGTTGGCGATCTTGACGTGCTCGGGATTCTCGTCAGAGAATGGCGCGTCGGTGACACTGACGATGATCGTGCCAATCTGCTTCTTGTCGGCTCCCAGAACCGGCACTAGCGCGCGAGCCTCGGGTACTTGCTGAACAGTGAGTACCCGAGGCAGGTACAACATCCAGCCGATTCCTGGGCGGTCTTTGAAAACCTTTTTGTCAAAGTAGCCGGCCGATTCAATCGTCACGAGGGCGGGATGCCATAGTGCTATGGACTTGTGAATTAGGCTTGTGACGAGTCGCCAATCTTTTGCGAAGGCGCCAGGCTTTGCACGCAGTACCACCATACTTGTTTCCGGTATGGGTCGGCCAACGTACTGAACAGACGCACCTTCGCTGCCGTCGCGGCCATTCCACATGCTGACGATACGCGGGTCCACATCGTGCTTCAAGGATTCAGTCAGCACTGCAATTGCTGCTGTGCTCGGGCCAGCAGGCCCAAAGACTTTGTAAAGTAGCGCTTCTGCTTTTGTGTTGCCTTTGAGAAGCCATCCATCCAATATCGGTGAACAAGCAAGAAGCTCAGGTACGAGCCCATGCAGTTCATCCAACATCGTCTTGATCTCAAGCGCGCTGGCATGACGGAATATAGTGGTGAATTCGTAGGGACGTTTCATGGATTGAATACCGTTTCGATTGGAAGCCGCATGGTCATGAGTGCTTTTGAGAAAAACCGATAACTTTTAGATTGCATGAAGTACCAGCGGAGTTGAACCGGTGGCATCGGCTTTGCGACGGCAGATTGCCTGACTGCCTCTGCCAACACTGGTTCATCACCTTTCCACCACTCATGCGGATCGCCGTCATCGTCAAAAAATTGATCATATTTCGCTTTGGCCTCCTTGAGCATGCACTGGCTGGAGTCAAAGCCGTCGAAGGTCACGCCGCCAAACATCCATTCGGTGATGAAGCCTGGCCCGACCGGCAGACCGGCAATGCGCTGCTGGTAGGCAATTGACGTGTTCGACCAACCCGCCGTGGGCCGGTTAAAGGGCACGCCAGTGTCTGGAGGGCACTCCCTGCACTTCTCTTTGCTCTTGGTCTGGGCATCGGTGCGCGCGACCGGCGTGGCTTTGGCTTCATCGGCTTCTTTCTGCCGCTTGCGCACAGCTTCGCCGGCGGCACCCGCAGCCACGCCGACACCTAGTGCCGCGAGCGCGCGCACCGCCACCGCCTCAATTGCAGGAATGGCCAGAGATCCCATCAGTGCGTCCTTTCCAGTTTCTTGTTCAACACCGCAAGCATGTCGTCCAGCCGCTGTTCTGGCGTAGCGCCGGGCTTGTGCAGGTAGGCATCGATCAGCGGATCGTTGTGTATGCCCTGTGCATCCGCCGCCAGGTACATCAGGCACACGATATGCGGTGTCGACGTGAAACCGATGCGTATCGCGTAATCATTCGCCGCTTGCATGCGGTCTTGCACTGCGGCGCGACCAGGGAGGGCCAGCATGTCGGGACGCTTGGCCAGAAACTGATCGCATACGGCAGTCGCGAACTGGCGCGCGTCGCGTGCCTGCAGTTCTTCCCACTGGGATTTACTGAGCTTGAGCATGCTGCCTTCCAATCCATGTCCGTTGGCCCTGATGCAGCAAATGCCATTCGTGGATATGGCCAAAAAAAACTTCACGCTGCCCCGGCTCCAGCAGTTCGGCCAGACTGATCAGCACACGCGGGTCCCAGAAACGCAGCAGCGCGGTACGCCCGTCCGGTAATGCTGTATCGAGGTTCAGTTGCAACAGTTGTGCCAGGCCGGTGATCGTTTGAGGCGCAATCAGCCAAGTGACGGCGGGGGCTGCGTGTTCCAGTGACACCAGTGCGTCAAACAACGCATCGCTGGCTTGCTCGGCATCGACCAGCCATGGCCCGGCATGGGCCAAGGCCGCGTCCGGGGTGCCAGCGAACAAGGAATGGCAACCCTCCCGCGTGGTTAAGGATGTGCCGATTTGTGTGCGATACTGCGCGCCATCGACCAGGGCGTACAGTCTCAACGCAGGCGTGGACTGTTGTAGCTGCGCGAGGCGCGCCACCACATCGATTGGCGCGGTCACTCGCGCACCACAATCGCGCTGCCGGTGGCCGCTGCCTTGAGCAAGCAGTCCAGACATACGCCCGACGTGGTGCGCGACGCGATCAGGGACGCAGCGGCTAAGGAATCGGCTTTGTCGTCGGCAGCAGGATCGCCGATTGACGATTCGCTCGACCAGATCGTCGTGATTTGGCCGGAAATCAGTTTTGCACCGCAAGCGGTCGAATCCATGTGACGCGCATAACCATTACCAGTGCCGTCCACGACGTCGGACGGTCCAGAGGTGATGGGGAACGTGCCCTTGCATTTGGGGCACACCGTCATGTCGCCGACGCGCGCTATATTCTTGCCATTGATGTCACAGGTGAAATCGGCGCTGATGACCGTGCCGCCATGACTGGTCTTGTCGCCCATGACAATGAAAGGTCTGCTCAAATGATGCTCCTGAATGGGTGCTGCAACGCAATAAGTTGCATTTATAGCATATTTTTCAGATACATCAGGTTAGCACGATTCAAAATTAACAATAATGCGGTTGGATCAAAGCGCAATGAACTTTTCTTTGTTCTAAATGCGAATTGTGACATTGATGCCGATGTAAAGGTAGACTTGAACCTTCCCTAGCATAACGGATGGTAAATGGTATTATTTTCGATCGAGCAACCGCGGCAGAATGCCTGCTACTGAGCGCTATAACGACACAGTTGGCTTCGACAGCCTACCCCTCAACTTGAGGCGCGAAATGGGATCGACGATTTTGCATGCTGGCGTTGGAGTTGCCATCACGACTGACGCGACATGGCACCTGGCGGTATCGCGCCAAAACAGAAGCTTGCCATGGCCGCTTACCCCCTACTTTTAGAGTGCTCTAAAAATGGGGAATTACCCCGCCAATCAATAAGCGAGAAAGTTAATCATGTTGGATAAGAAATGGTGGCATAACGCCGTCGTGTATCAGATCTACCCACGTAGTTTTCAAGACAGCAATCACGATGGGGTCGGTGATCTGGCCGGCATCATCGGCAGACTGGACTACCTGCAACATCTGGGAATCAACCTGATCTGGCTGTCGCCAGTGTACCGGTCGCCGATGGACGATAACGGCTACGACATCTCCGACTATCAGGATATCGCCGCTGAATTCGGCACATTGGCCGAGATGGAGCTGTTGATCGCAGAGGCGGCCAAGCGCGACATCCGTATTTTGATGGATCTTGTGGTCAACCACACCTCTGACGAGCATGCTTGGTTCGTCGAGGCGAAGAAATCCAAGGATAGCCCCTACCGTGACTACTACATCTGGCGCAATCGACACAGCGCTACGCCCACCTACAGATTGATGCTCAACGGGCGGCGCTTCATAGGCTGTCAGCGCTGGTTCAAAAAAAGTAAATCAAACCCAGAAATCACACCTACAAAAAAAGCCGCCTATCGGAGACAGGCGGCTTTTATGTAAGTACTTGATTTTATTTCGAATTCTTGGTGGGAAGTGCAAGTTTCGAACTTGCGACCCCTGCAGTGTGAATGCAGTGCTCTACCCCTGAGCTAACCTCCCGAAGCGAGGCGAATTATCGCATAGGTGTTGCGGCATCTGCAAGGGCTGGCGAGAGGAAATTTATCGTGCCCCGCTTCTTTCTCAGGCGGCCGCTGGCGGCGCCGTGACGGCGGTCCAGATGCACTGGCCTTTGGCGGCCTTGTCGAGGCCGGCGATGGTGGCTTCGTGGGCGGCGAGCTCGTCGGCCGTGGCGCTCTGGAAGATGACTTCGGCCAAGGGCACGATTTCCAGGGCGGCGCCATCGGCGGCCACTTCCACCTCTTCTTCCATGCTGAGACTGTTCTGGCCGCGCGTCATGGCCAGGTAGACATCGGCCAGCAATTCGGAGTCGAGCAGCGCGCCGTGCAGCTTGCGGTGGGCGTTCGAGACGCCGTAGCGGTCGCACAGGGCATCGAGCGAGTTGCGCTTGCCTGGATGCATTTCCTTCGCCTGCACCAGGGTGTCGATCACGCCATGCACTTGCTCGTGGACTGGCGGCAGGTTCAGGCGCTTGAATTCCGCATTCAGGAAGCCGATATCGAACGGGGCGTTGTGAATGATCAGTTCGGCGCCGGCGATAAACGCGCGAAACTCTTCCGCGATTTCCGCGAATTTTGGCTTGTCGCTGAGGAACTCCGTCGTCAATCCGTGGACGGCCAGCGCCCCCTCTTCCGAATCGCGCTCGGGATTGATGTATTGATGGAAATTATTCCCCGTCAACATACGGTTGTTCAGTTCAACCCCGCCGATCTCCAGGATGCGGTCGCCCGTGCGCGGGTTCAGGCCGGTGGTTTCAGTATCGAGAACAATTTGACGCATGGCAGATTCAGTCGTAAAAGCAAAAAGCGAAGGGCACAGTATAGCAAACCTGTGCCCTCCGGTTACGGCCTGCCCGCTGCTTCAGGGCAGAAATTTAATTATCAGGCACGTACCGTTTCCACGCCGAGGTTGGCCAGCTGATCGGCCCGCTCGTTACCGGGATGGCCATTATGGCCGCGCACCCAGCGCCATTCCACTTCATGCACGGCCTGGGCCATATCGAGCGCCTGCCACAGGTCGACGTTCTTCACGGGCGCCTTGGCCGCCGTTTTCCAGCCGCGCGCCTTCCAGCCGTGGATCCATTCGCTGATGCCCTTCTGCACGTACTGGCTATCGGTATACAGCACTACCTGGCACGGACGTTTGAGCGCCGTCAAGGCTTCGATCACGGCCTTCAATTCCATGCGGTTATTCGTCGTATTCAATTCCCCGCCGTAAATTTCTTTCTTGGCGCCATCGGCAACCATCAGCGCGCCCCAGCCGCCCGTGCCCGGATTGCCCTTGCATGCGCCATCGGCATAAATCTCAACCTTATCCATCTTGCTGTTCCCGCCTTTTATTCGTGACCGGTGCGCCTGCGGGCGCCGTCGCCGGTTTCTTGGTCCACGCCGGACCGATCAAACGCATCCCTTTGACGCGCTTGATCGCCTGCACTATATACACTGCGCCCAGATATGGCCACCAGCGCGCACCGGCCTTGTCCATGAAGGCGTTGCGGCGCAGCCATTTTTCTGTCCTGCAAGCAGGTGCGTAGCAGCCGAAGTGGCTTTGGCTGACGCCCATGTTCAGCAATTTTAACCAGTCTTTCATGCGCGGCATAGAGATCAGCTCGCCCGCCTGCGGCAGGTAATGGCGTCCCGTGACCCGCCCCAGCCCCTGGCGCGCGCCCCACAGGCTGGCCGGGTTGAAGCCGCAGACGATCACCCTCCCCTCCGGTATCAGCACGCGTTCGACTTCGCGCAAGACCTGGTGCGGCTCGGCAGCAAATTCGAGTACGTGCGGCAAGACCACCAGGTCCAGGCTTTGCGAATCGAACGGCAGCTCATCGAATGCCGACACCAGCGTCAGGCGGCGCTCCTGCGGCGGAAGCGAAGGCAGGCGCGCATCGAGCAGCCATTTGTTGGGCATGCGGTTGGCCGCCAGCGCGTCGAGCTGGGGCAAACCGATCTGCACGGCATTAAAACCGAAGATATCGACAGTCAGGCTGTCGAGACATTGCTGCTCCCAGGCGCGCACGTACAGACCGGCCGGCGTCTGCAGCCAGCCGTCAAGCGCTATAATGGATTTTTCGGATGCCACACTGTCCATTCAGTTTTCTCTTTTGCTCATGACCAATTCCCCTGAACACGCTTTATCGGTACTTGCCGTGCCCGCCTTTGCCGACAATTACCTGTGGCTGATCCATGACGGCCGCCATGCCGCAGTCGTCGACCCTGGCGACGCGATGGCCATTCTCGATGCGCTGCAAGCCCATCAGTTGACCTTGACCGCCATTTTACTCACGCATCACCACGCCGACCACACGGGTGGCGTGCCTGAATTGTTGCAGCATTTCGCCGTCCCCGTCTTCGGCCCGCGCAATGAGGCTATCACAGCCATCACGGAACCGCTTGCCGAAGGCGATGTCGCCTATGTGCCCGAGCTGGGTTTGCAGATGACCGTCATCGACGTGCCCGGCCACACCAAGGGGCATATCGCCTACGTGCGGCAGCGCGACGAGCGCAGTGGCGCGCCGTGGCTGTTTTCCGGCGACACCCTGTTTGCCGGCGGCTGCGGCCGCCTGTTCGAAGGCACGCCGGGCCAGATGGCCGATTCGCTGGGCAAGCTGGCCGCCCTGCCCGACGATACCGAGGTATTTTGCGCGCATGAGTACACCTTGTCCAATCTGCGCTTCGCCAACGCCGTCGAGCCGGGCAATGTGGCCTTGCAGGAACGCATCGCCATCGACACGGAAAAGCGCCAGCAAGGTTTATCGACCGTGCCATCGACCATCGCCTTGGAGAAGGCCACGAATCCCTTCCTGCGCTACCGTGAACCGGCGATCTTGACCAGCCTGAAGGTGGAAGGCAAGCTGGCCACCGACGCTTCTCCCGTGGAAGCATTCGCGGCCTTGCGGATGTGGAAGAATAATTTTTAAGCGGATCCCTCTGCAATAAAAAATCCCGGCAGATGCTTTATGGCATCGCCGGGATTTTTTTATAGATCTATTTGATCAGGATCAGATTTCCTCGTACAGCGGCAAGGTCAGGAATTCGGCGAACGATTCCGACGTCGACATTTCCTCGAAAATCTGGCCGGCGCGCACATAGGTCGGACCGTTGCCGCCCGGCGCATCGCGCTGCACCTTGGCCAGCTCTTCCGGAATCATGGCGCGCACCATCTCGGCCGTGACCTTGCGGCCATCTTCCAGCACGCCTTTGCTGGAACGGATCCACTGCCACACTTGCGAGCGGCTGATCTCGGCCGTGGCCGCGTCTTCCATCAGGTTGTGGATAGGCACGCAACCATTGCCGGCCAGCCAGCTACCCAGGTAATGGATGCCAACGTTGATGTTGTAGCGCAAGCCCGCTTCCGTGATCGGCGCTTCCGGCTGGAAGTTCAGCAGATCAGACGCTTTCACATCGATGTCGGGACGCTGTTTCTCGATCTGGTTCGGCTTGTCGCCCAGCACTTTGGTGAACTCGCCCATGGCCAGTTCCACCAGGCCCGGATGGGCAACCCAGCCGCCGTCGTAGCCGTCGGTGGCATCGCGCGCCTTGTCGTTGCGCACGCCACCCATGGCGATATCGTTCTTTTCCGGATCGTTCTTGATCGGGATCAGGGCTGCCATGCCGCCAATCGCTGGCGCGCCCCGTTTGTGGCAAGTTTTCAGCAGCAGCAAGGCGTAGGCGCGCATGAACGGCGCCGTCATGGTGACTTTCGCGCGGTCGGCCAGGCAGAAATCCTTGTCCAGCTTGAATTTCTTGATGCACGAGAAGATGTAATCCCAACGGCCCGCGTTCAGGCCCGAACTGTGTTCTTTCAGCTCATACAGGATCTCATCCATCTCGAACGCCGCCAAAATGGTTTCGATCAGCACGGTCGCCTTGATCGTACCCTGCGGCAAGCCCAGTTCATTTTGCGTCATGACGAAGATATCGTTCCACAGGCGCGCTTCCAGGTGCGATTCCATCTTCGGCAGGTAGAAATACGGACCAGCGCCGCGCGCCAGTTGTTCCTTGGCGTTATGGAACATGAACAGGGCGAAATCGAAAATGCCGCCGGAAATGCGCTTGCCATCGACCAGCACATGCTTTTCATCGAGGTGCCAGCCGCGCGGACGCACGACGAGGGTCGCGATCTTGTCGTTCAACTTGTAGGACTTGCCATTTTGCTCCAGCGAAATCGTCTTGCGCACGGCATCGAACATATTGATCTGGCCCGTCAGCTGGTTATCCCAGTTCGGCGTGTTCGAATCCTCGAAGTCCGTCATGTAGCTGTCAGCGCCGGAATTGAAGGCGTTGATGACCATCTTGCGTTCGACGGGGCCAGTGATTTCCACGCGGCGGCATTCCAGCGCCTTCGGGATCGGCGCGATCTTCCAGTCGCCGTCGCGGATGTGCGCGGTTTCTGGCAAGAAATCAGGACGCTCGCCCGCATCGAGGCGCTTGGCCCGTTCCACGCGCACGGCCAGCAATTCCTGGCGGCGCGGTTCGAATTCGCGCGTCAGCTTGGCCACCAGCGCCAGCGCCGCCGGCGTCAAAATCTGTTCATAGCCGGGGGCGATTTCCCCTGTGATTTGCATGCCTTCTGGAAGTGCGATCGTATTTTGGGTCATGAAGTTCTCCGGTTTTTAATAAATATAGGCAAAGGTAATCTGGTGATCCAAGTATATGCTGAACGACTGCGCGGACAAGCTGGACAGAGCCGCAAAAACACTCTGCCGGGCGGCGCGTTTGTTCTATAGTATTGCACTATAAGGCATGGAAACGAGATTAAAAATCACTTCATCTATGCGTTTTTATCACAAGTGATGGCATTGCAGGAGCACAAAATGGGCCAGTTCAGACAAATATCAACGTTCGTGGAAGTGGTCGCCAAAGGCAGCTTGTCGGCTGCCGCCCGTGCGGAAGGGATCGCCCCGGCCATGATAGGCCGGCGCCTCGATGCGCTGGAGCAGCGCCTGGGAGTCAAATTGCTGCAGCGTACGACGCGCAAGCTGGCCTTGACGAATGAAGGCGCCGCCTTCCTGGAAGATTGCCAGCGCATCCTTGGCGAACTGGAAGAGGCGGAAGCGGCCGTGGCCGAGCGCAGCGTGAAGGCCAGCGGCCATTTGCTCATTTCGGCACCGGCCGGCTTCGGCCGCCAGCACGTGGCGCCCCTGATTCCCTCGTTTGTCGCCGAGCACCGCGACGTGACGGTGTCGCTGAACCTGAACGACCGGCTCGTCGACCTGATCGGCGAAGGCATCGACGTGGCCATCCGCATCGCCAGCCTGTCCGATTCTTCGCTCGTGAGCACCAAGCTGGCCGACAACCAGCGCGTGCTGGTCGGCTCTCCCGCCTACCTGAAACGGGCGGGCACGCCGCGCATCCCGGCCGACCTGGCGAAACACAATTGCCTGGCGATCAGCAGCGAAGGCAGCCAGCGGGGCTGGACCTTCCGCGAAAACGGCAAGAACGTGATTCTGAAGGTGGCGGGCAATATGGTCTGCAACGATGGCGAAGTGCTGCACGACTGGGCACTGGCCGGCAAGGGCCTGGCCTGGCGCTCGATGTGGGAAGTGGGTGCGGAGATCGCCTCGGGGCAACTGGTGACGGTGCTCGATCAGTTCGCCGCGCCGGGCAACGACATCTACGCCGTGTTCGCCCAGCGCCGCCACTTGCCGCTGCGCATACGGGCATTCGTGGATTTTTTAAGGCATTCATATGCCCAGCCAGATTACTGGCGCGAACGGGCTATTTGAAGACGCGGGACCAAACCTGCTGCGCGTCGGCATAGGCGGCCTGTGATGCTCACTGGCTCGCCCCCCGTACTTTACCCGCTCGCGACGGTTTTGTCCGGCGTCGTGACGTATGAGGAAACAACCTTGGCAGCCGGATCAGCATTAGTTGGCGTAGGTTGGCGTAGGTTGGCGTAGGTTGGCGTAGGTCGGCTTAGCGTAGCGTAAGCCGACACATCCCCATTGTCGGCTTACGCGCAAGCGCTAAGCCGACCTACGTGGCGATGCAAACATGCCAAAAAGAACGCGCAGCCCACGCAAAACCGGTGCCTCACGGAAATTCAGGCGAAAAAAAATCCTCGGAGACCGAGGATTTCTTTATTTCGTTTGATCCAGCGTATTAGATTGGCTGAATGTTCGAAGCTTGCTTGCCTTTAGGGCCAGCGGTCACTTCAAAAGAAACGCGTTGGTTCTCTTGCAGGGACTTGAAGCCGTTCGACTGGATAGCCGAGAAGTGAGCGAACAGATCTTCGCCGCCTTCGTCAGGGGTAATAAAGCCGAAACCCTTCGAATCATTGAACCATTTTACGATGCCAGTTGCCATTACAATTTCCTATTTCAGTTAAGTTGGGCTTGCGCCCGTTATATCGTTTGAAGCAAGAAAGAAATGACAGACAAACTGCACTACTACCTCGAATCCAACGATGCCCAATTATACCAACAAAACTGAGAAAAACCATTCTTTCGCAAAATAAACTTGCGAACACTACTTTAATAGCCAAATCCCCGTCTTGCGGCGCCCTGTACCAGCGGCATGGACACACTATATCCTAATCTGCGACGCGGGTGCTTTGCGTTGCATCAAATGAATCATTGCAACCACATTACTATGACGCGGTCACTCACGCGGTGAAGTGAGTGGCAGCCGCATCGCGCCCTGCCCAGTCCAATAGCGCCACCACTTGCGCCCGCACGGCGGGCCATTCCGCCACCGCTTGCGCAGGGGCATTGAGCATGGCACGCACCAGCTGTTCGATGCGCCGGCATTCCTGGCCCAGCGCGGCAAAGCCAAAGGTAGCGGCAGAGCCGGCCACCGCGTGCAGCGCGCGGTGCAGCTCCGTCAAGGGTTCCAGGCGGGGGCCTTCGCTGTCGCAACGGCCGCTTGCCTGCGTGATCGCCTGCAACAGGGCCGGCACGCCAGCCGCATATTTTTCATTCAAGGCACGCAAACGCGCGCGGAAATCCGGATCGATCAAGGTTGCCATCGCAATACTCGCCTGAGTTGGCTTACTTGGTGCCGAAGATACGGTCGCCGGCATCGCCCAGGCCCGGCACGATATAGGCGTGGTCATCCAGGTGCGAATCGAGCGAGGCGCAGAACATCTTGACGTTCGGATGCGCGTTCTGGAACACGGTCACGCCTTCCGGTGCGGCCACCAGGGCCAGGAAAATGATCTGTTCGTCCGTGACGCCGCGCTTCTTCAGCACGTCGACGGCATACACGGCCGAATTGCCGGTCGCGACCATCGGGTCGCACAAGATAAAGGTGCGCTCGTTCAGGTCAGGCAGGCGCACCAGGTATTCCACCGGCATGTGGGTAGCAGGATCGCGGTACACGCCGATGTGGCCGACGCGCGCCGATGGCACCAGGTTCAGCAAGCCATCGCTCATGCCGATGCCGGCGCGCAGGATCGGCACGATGGCCAGTTTCTTGCCAGCGATGACGGGCGCGTCGATGGTGACCAGCGGGGTCTTGATTTCGCGCGTGGTCAGCGGCAGGTCGCGCGTGATTTCATAGCCCATCAGCAAGGTGATTTCCTTGAGCAATTCGCGGAAGGTGCGCGTCGACGTATCGTGCTCGCGCATGTGGCTCAGCTTGTGCTGGATCAAAGGGTGATCGGTAATGAACAAATTCGGGAAGCGTGGATCTTGTTTCATGTTATTTTTCTTTCTCTGCTATCTGGCGCGGCGGCAAGCCTGGGCCGCAGGCGCGCTGTGTATCGATAAAATGATGGATTGCAGCATTATCCCAGCCCCCAGCCCGCCTGTGGCCGGAATTTTCGAAATAATTGCGTACCCGGGCCGAGGCAAACTCAGTACTCGCGCAGCGCGCGCGCCAGGATCGCCGCACAATCGGTACCGGCCGACAAGCGTCCATACGCTCCGCCCGGCGCCTGCGCCAGCCGCGATTGCAGGAACGCTTGCGCCACGAACGGTGGCGCATGGCGCAGCAGCAAGGCCCCCTGCACTGCCAGCACGATGCGCTCGGATAATTGCCTCGCGCCAAATTCGTCCGTCTGCGGCCCGTCGAGGTCGGCCAGCAGGCGCGCGCGGTAGTCGACCAAAATGGCATCGTCATCGCCGGCCAGCGCCAGCTCTGCCGCCAGGGCGTCGCGCGCGGCCGGCGACTTGCCGAAGGCGCGCAAAACGTCGAGGCACATGACGTTGCCCGAACCTTCCCAGATCGAATTGACGGGCAGTTCGCGGTACAGGCGCGCCAGCGGCGCATCTTCCACATAGCCAGTGCCGCCCAGCACTTCCATCGCCTCAAAGCCGAAACCGGGACCGCGCCTGCAGATCCAGTACTTGCCCGCCGGCGTGAGCACGCGCGCCAGCATCGCTTGCTGCGGATCATCCTTTTCATCGAAACAGCGGGCCAGGCGCAGCGCAAAGGCCGTGGCGGCTTCCGATTCCAGCGCCAGGTCGGCCAGCACGTTCTGCATCAGGGGCTGCTCGGCCAGCGGCTTGCCGAACACGGCCCGCTGGCGCGCATGGTGCAGCGCCTGGCTCAAGGCGGCGCGCATGATGCCGGTGCTGCCCAGCACGCAATCGAGGCGCGTGTGGCTGGCCATTTCCAGGATGGTGGGTATGCCCCGCCCCGGCTGCCCCACCAGCCAGCCATAGGCATTGGCAAACTCCACTTCGGAAGAAGCGTTCGAGCGGTTGCCCAGCTTATCCTTCAGGCGCTGCACGCGGATGGCGTTGCGGCTGCCGTCGGGCAGGTAGCGAGGCAAAAAGAAACAGGACAATCCGCCCTCTTCCGCTTGCGCCAGGATCAGATGCGCGTCGCATTGCGGCGCCGAGAAAAACCACTTGTGGCCGACGATGCGCCAGGCGCCGCCGGCCTCGCTGCCAAACAGGGCTTGCGCCTCGGCCGGCGGCACGGGCACGGCGCGCGTGGTGTTGCTGCGCACATCGGAGCCGCCCTGCTTTTCCGTCATGCCCATGCCCACCAGGGCGCCGCGTTTCTGCTCCACGGGCAGGGAGCGGGGATCGTATTCGCGCGAGAGGATTTTCGGCAGCCAGCGCTGCGCGATGTGCGGCAGGTCCAGCGCCTGGCGCAAGGCAGGCACCGAGGCATACGTCATCGTCACGGGACATTGCGTGCCGTTTTCCACCTGCCCCACTAATAGATAGGCCGCTGCGCGCGCCACCTGGGCGCCGGGACCGGGCGAGGCCCACGGCGAAGCATGCGCGCCCGCGCCCACGAGGATGGCCATCAGTTCATGCCAGGCCGGATGGAACAGCACCTCGTCGATGCGGCGCCCGGCGCGGTCGAACTGCTGCAACTCGGGCGTGTGGATATTCGCCAGGCGCGCCAGCGCATAGGTCTCGGCGCGGCCCAGCTTTTCGCCCAGCGCATCGATCTCCTGCAACGCCGCGCCGCCGCCCTCGCGCAGCAGCGCTTCGATCAGCGCCGGATCGCAGGCGAACAGATTGACATTTTCAAAAGGCGTAGCCTGGTTGAAAACTTCATGCGTGTCAAAGGCATTCATGGGAGTCTCCCGCGATTTGTTATCATGGCGCCCTTGCCGTCGCTGGCGCACCGTCAACACCGTCTGCCAGCCAGACTAGCGCAAAGCGCATGGCGGGGCAAGCGCGCCAGTGAAGGCAGGCGCAGATAAATGTTTCTATGTGGAATGAAAATGCCTGTGGATGTCGCGCGGCATGATTTTTTTCATGGAAGGCAGGAATATTTACAAAACCTGAAGCAATGTTGCTCTATTTCATGTAATCGGGTGCTTTTCAATGATACATTTCGTGTGGATCGCGTTCCGATAGCCGCCCTTTCGGCCCCTATGGCACGCCTCACGCACGATGCACTCTTTCCGTTGGCGCCCTGCCCTGCAGCGAGCGCCGGCACTGATAATAAAAAGGTAAAAGCCAGCACGATGTTTTCCAGTACCCCATCCGCCGCCCACCGCGAGGCTCGCCACGAGTTGGACAACCTCATGGAAGAGGCAGGCGACGTCGTGTTCCGGCTCGATACGGACGGCCTGATCCTGTTTGCCAGCAAGCGTGCGGCCACCCTGTTTGGCGCGCCATCGGGCCTGTCCGGCCACTTGCTGCTGCCGCTGGCCGCCGAAGCGTCCCGCGCTGCGCTGCAAGCGGCGCTGGAAGACGCCCTGGCCGAACCGGGCCGCCTGGAAGTGCGCCTGCAAACGCCGGACCAGGAAATCTGGTTCGAGCTGCGCTTGTCTTCTTATATGAATGCGGCCGGCGTGGCCGAATTGCTGGTGGTCGGGCGCGACACGTCGGCCCAGCACAATACGGAAGAACGGCTGCGCCACATGGCCACGCACGATGCGCTCACGGGCTTGCCGAACCGTTTGCTGCTGTCGGACCGCATCCGCATGGTGATCGCCCAGGCCGCCCGTTCGGGCCAGGGCTTTTCCGTCGCCACCATCGGCCTCGATGGCTTTAAAAAGGTCAACGATGGCCTGGGCCACCCCGTCGGCGACGCCGTGCTGCGCCTGGCCGCCGCGCGATTGCGCAAGACCCTGCGCGACAGCGACACCCTGGCGCGCGTGGGCGGCGATGAATTCGTCGCCGTGCTGCCCGGCAGCGCCACGGACGCGCAGATCAAGCTGGTGACGGGCCGTCTGCTGGCCACCCTGCAGGCGCCGTTCGAAGTGGACGGCCACACGATCTACGTGGGCGCCTCCGTCGGCGTCTCGATCTATCCGCTGCACGCGGAAGATGAAGTGCGCCTGGTGGCGCTGGCCGATGCGGCCATGTCGCGCGCCAAGGAAACGGGCAAGGCCCGCTGCCTGGTCTACAGCCCGCGCCTGAATGGCCCGTCGGAACACGATATTTCGCTGGAAGCGGCGATGTTCCACGCCGTGCGCGAAGGCGAATTCCTGCTCTTTTACCAACCCATCGTCGACGCGCACACGCGGCAAATCCAGGGTTTCGAAACCCTGATGCGCTGGAAGCACCCGACCCTGGGCCTGGTGCCGCCCGTGCGCTTCATCCCGATTGCCGAAGCCAATGGCCTGATCAACCTGCTGGGCGCCTGGGCGCTGAAAGCGGCCTGCGTGCAGCTCAAGCAGTTCCAGGAAGTGGCCAGGCGGCCGCTGTACATCTCCGTCAACATCAGCCCGCGCCAGTTCCGCAACGACAAATTCCTCGACGTGCTCGATGACGCCATCGCGTTTTCTGGGCTCTCGGGCGAACACCTGGTGCTGGAAATTACGGAAGGCACCCTGATGATCGACCCCGTGCATGCGGAAACCATCCTCGTCAAGATGACGGAGCGCCGCGCGCGCATCGCCATCGACGATTTCGGCACCGGCTATTCCTCGCTCGCGTATCTGAAGCGCTTCCCCATTTCCGTGCTGAAGATCGACCGCACCTTCATCAAGGACTTGCCCGAATCGAGCAAGGATGCGGCCATCTGCAACACCATTCTCGACCTGGCCAAGCATTTGAACCTGTCCGTGGTGGCCGAGGGCGTGGAAACCGAGGAACAGATGCATTTCATGGAGTCGCGCGGCTGCCAGTATGTGCAAGGCTACCTGACGGGCAAACCGATGCCGGCCCACGCGGCGCTATCGGCCTTGAGCGACAAAACCTATGCGGCGCTGGTGCCTGCGCCGTCTGCCAATGAACCGCGCGGAGGGGTGCAATGAATCCAGGTCATTTCACGGCGCCGACACAGCTCGGCAAAAACACCCTGGACCTGCTGTGGGCGCGCACGCGCCAGCAGGGCGACATGCCCGGCTTCGCGAAAGCCATCAGCGCCATCCTGGGCGCCATGCGCGGCGAGGATGACCACGAATTCGACATCACGCAAACGGTGCTGTCCGACCCTGTCCTCACGCACAAGGTGCTGCGTCTGGCCAACAGCGGCATGTATTCGGCCTTCGGCCAGCGCGTCAATACGGTCTCGAAGGCCGTGCTGGTGCTGGGCATCGACGCCATCGGCCACCTGGCGCTGGGCCTGAAACTGATCGAGGAGCTGTCGCAGGCGTCGCCCGATTCCGTCAGCGCCCACGTGGAAATGGAAAAGGCCGTGCTGGCCGGGATGGTGGCGCAGCAGGTGGCCACCAGTGCCGGCAGCCTGCAGGCGGAACAGGCTGTCGTCTGCTCGATGCTGCACACCCTGGGCCGCATGATGGTGACGTTCTACATGACGGACTTCTGGGCGCGCATGCAGGCGCATGCGGGTCCCGGCAACGAGGCGGCCGCCGCGCGCGAAATCCTCGGCCTGTCGTTGCCGGAAGTGGGCTATGCCACGGCCGCCCACTGGGGCTTGCCGCAGCACCTGATCAACGGGATGCGTCCGATGGATCCGTCGCCGGACAACTCCCCCGTCAGCGGCGCCGACTGGATGGCAGGACTGTCGACGATGGCGGCGCGCTGCGCCGACTCGCTGTGGCATGACGATGCGGCCGGCGCGGCGCAGGTGCACGCACTGATCGACGATTATGCGGGTACCCTGGGCATCACATCGACCGATCTGGTGATCGCCGTGGACAAGGCCAAGGCGATGGCGGCGGCCGACCTGTCGATTGCGCCCCTGTCGAAACCGGCCGAGCGGCGCGCGCGCCAGCTGGCATCGACGCGCATGCGCGCCGAAGGCAACCGCGTATTAATAGGCGGCCTGGCCGACCTGCGCGGCGCCATCGGCAGCGCCAGTCCGGGACAGATGGTCTCGATGGCGCTCGAAACGCTGCACCAGGGCTTTGATTTTTCACGCTCGGTGGCGTTCGTGCGCAACCACAGGGATCATCTGTATTCGGCGCGCATCAGCATGGGCGAAGGCATGGCCGACCTGCAGGACCTGATGGTGTTTGGCGACGCGTATGAACCGAACGTCTTCCACGCGGCCCTCAACAGCGACCGCGTGATCTTCATCGACAATGCGCGCGACCCGAAATTTGCCGCCAAGCTGCCGCAATGGTGGAAAGCCACGCTGTCGGAAGCACGCAGCTTTGTCGTGCTGCCCCTGTCGGCCAACGGCCACCCCACGGGATTCCTGTACGGCGACTGGGACGACAGCTTCCCGCCGATCCAGCTGAACCAGACGGAGTTCAACCTGATCAACGATATCCGGGCGTTATTGGTGCAGTCGGTGGAGATGCGGCACCAGCTGGAGCTGGTGGCAAATAAGGTGGCGTGACAGGAAGCGCCGACTATGGTGTCGGATTACGCGCAAGCGCTAATCCGACCTACATGGCATGGGGCGTAGGTCGGATTAGGGCCGCAGGCCCGTAATCCGACAACATTCAGCTTATTTCAACTTCGGCGTCGATACCGACACATCGCCGCATTGCGCGCGGTGCATCAGGGCGTGGTCGATCAGGACCAGCGCCAGCATGGCTTCGGCGATCGGCGTGGCGCGGATGCCCACGCACGGGTCGTGGCGGCCGAACGTTTCCACCATCACGGGATTGCCTTCTTTATCGATCGAGCGGCGCGGCGTGCGGATCGACGAAGTCGGCTTGATGGCGATCGAGACGCTGATATCCTGCCCCGTCGAAATACCGCCCAGTACGCCGCCGGCGTTATTGCCGATAAAACCTTCCGGCGTCAGTTCGTCGCCGTGCTCGGAACCCTTTTGCGCCACCGAATCGAAACCGGCGCCGATTTCCACGCCCTTGACGGCATTGATGCCCATCATGGCGTAGGCGATGTCGGCATCGAGCTTGTCATAGATGGGCTGACCCAGGCCGACAGGCACGTTTTGCGCAATCACGTCGATGCGCGCGCCGATGGAATCACCATCGCGGCGCAACTGGTCCATCGCCGCTTCCATGCGCGCGATCAGGTCCGCGTCGCCGCTGGCGGCAAAGAATGGATTCGCATGCACGTGCTCCCAGGACTGGAACGGCACGGGAATGTCGCCCAGCTGACTCATGCAGCCCTTGAAGGTGGTGCCGTATTGCTGCAGCAGCCATTTCTTGGCGATCGCCGCCGCACCCACCACGGGTGCCGTCAGGCGCGCCGAGGAGCGCCCGCCGCCGCGCGGATCGCGCACGCCGTATTTATGCCAGTAGGTGTAGTCGGCGTGGCCGGGGCGGAAGCTTTCCGCGATATTGCCGTAATCCTTGCTGCGCTGGTCTTCATTGCGGATCAGCAGGGCAATCGGCGTGCCCGTCGTCACGCCCTGGTACACGCCGGAGAGGATTTCCACCGTATCGGATTCCTGGCGCTGCGTCACGTGGCGCGAGGTGCCGGGCTTGCGGCGGTCCAGTTCAGGCTGGATATCGGCTTCCGACAGGATCAATCCTGGAGGACAGCCATCGATCACGCAGCCGATGGCCGGACCATGCGATTCGCCGAAAGTGGTAACAGTAAACAGCTTGCCAAAAGAATTGCCGGACATAGTAGGAAGTGTAAGGACTGGAAAACTCAATTCTACCAGCCTGCGGGACATGCCATGCCGCTAATGCCGCAGCAAGGCCGGATATTCCCCACCGATCTCGCCATTTTAAAATCCCGCGTATTTTTTCATATAAAAAATACCAAATAAGAGTTGCAATCATGCAATACAAGAAATATTGCACTCCACAGGATACTTAAAAAAACATTTTGCTTATTAAATAGCTATATACTTGGATGATGGGCGATCAGAAAATGGGCGAGTCTCGGCAACACTTGAGTGCTGCTTTTTCGATGTGCCCTGAGTGCATCAGAAATGGCCAGGGCCAGGCGCGCCGCCGAAGACAGTCGCGAGTACGGCGAGGCGGTGCAACAACGCCATGGACATTTCTGATGTGCTCACATCCCGTACTGAGTCATCCTGGAGAAGCTATACATGCCCGCACCGATCATCCCCCTTGACGCCAACAAGGACGATCACGACGACCTGGTATTCCTCGATGAGCAACCAGCGCCGTCGCTGGCCGTCGCACCGCGCAGCGTCTGGCGGGTGATGATCATCGACGACGATGAAGACGTCCACTCCACCACCACTTTCGCCCTGGGCAACCTGGAAATGCAGCACCGCCCGCTGGAATTCGTGCATGCGTATTCGGCCGGCCAGGCGCGCGAACTGCTCAAGCATGAAGACGACATCGCCGTCATCCTGCTCGACGTGGTGATGGAACAGGATGACGCGGGCCTGCACCTGGTGCGCTACATCCGCGAAACCCTCAAGATGACGGACGTGCGCATCATCCTGCGCACGGGCCAGCCCGGCTACGCGCCGGAAATCGACGCCATCCGCGATTTCGACATCAACGACTACAAGACCAAGTCCGAATTGACGCGCATCAAGCTGTTTACCACGGTGACGGCCGCCATCCGCTCGTACGAGCAGATCCGTTCGATCAGCAGCAGCCGGCGCGGCCTGGACCGTATCGTCCACGCCAGCACGCAGCTGATGGCGCTGCATGGCGTGCAGAATTTCTCGGCCGGCGTGCTGGCGCAGATCGCCGACCTGCTGGGCATCCGCGCCGACGGCGTGCTGTGCGTGCAGGACTTGCAGGACAGCGGCGCCAGGGAGCTGCTCGTCTCGGCCTGCACAGGCAGCTTTTCCAGCTTGCCGCACAGCGCCCTGTGCGGCCTGCAAAACCCCCGCGTGATGGCCGCCATCGAACACACGCTGGCGCAGCGGCGCAATGTGTACGCGCATGACTACGCCACCCTGTACTTCGCGGGCAAGGCCAGCCGCGACGCGGCCGCCTACCTGGTGCTGCCGCGCCCCCTCTCGGCCATCGATGAAAGCCTGCTGGAAGTCTTCTGCAGCAACGTCGCCGTGGGCCTCGACAACGTCGAGCTGGTGTCGCACCTGCACAATGCCGCCTTCTACGATCAATTGTCGAAGCTGCCCAACCGCACGCGCCTGGTGGAGATCCTCGACGCCACCCTGGCCGGCCCCGCGCGCGACGACGCCACCCTGTCGCTGGTCGACCTCGACCATTTTGCCGAGACCAACGACGCGCTGGGACACCAGTTCGGCGACATGCTGCTGGTGGCCGTGGCCGGACGCCTGCAAACCCAGCTGGGGCCCCACCTGACGGTGGCGCGCCTGGGCGGCGACATCTTTTGCGTGCTGGGCGACTCTTCGCAAGTCAACCCAAGCAAGATCCTGGCCCTGTTCCAGGCGCCGTTCTGCATCGATGGCCAGGACGTGCAACTGTCCGCCACGCTGGGCCTGGTGCGGCTGGGCGAGCATGCGGGCACGGGCGCCGACGCGCTGAAGGATGCCGATATCGCCCTGAAACGGGCGAAAAGCCAGCAACGCGCCGGGCACTTCTATTTCTCGCGCAGCATGGGCATCGAAATCCGCGAACGGGTGCGCATGATGCATGCGCTACGCACGGCCTTCAGCCAGGACCAGCTGTTTGTCGTGTATCAACCGCAGATCGACCTGACCACGCGCCGTCCCGTGGGCGCCGAAGCGCTGCTGCGCTGGCAGACGCCGGACGGCAAGTTCATCTCGCCCGACCGTTTCATCCCGATTGCCGAGTATTCGGGCATCATCATCGACCTCGGCGAATGGGTGCTGCGCACGGCTTGCCGCGAACTGGTGCTGCTGCGCGAGCAGGGCCACCGCAATTTCGTCATGTCCGTCAACGTGTCGCAAGTGCAGTTCCGCCACCCGCTGTTCCTGGAAATGCTGCGCGCGGCGCTGGAAGAGACGCAGGCGCCGCCCGAATTCATCGAGCTGGAAATCACGGAATCGATGGCCATGGAAGAGCCGGACCTGCTGATCAAGATGCTGTGGCAGATCAAGCAGACGGGCGTGAGCATCGCCATCGACGACTTCGGCACGGGCTTCTCGTCCCTGTCCTACCTGCAGCGCCTGCAAGTCGACCGCCTCAAAATCGACCGCGCCTTCGTCACCGAGATCACGGGCTCGGCGCGCGGCAGCAGCATCGCCGAAATGGTCATCCAGCTGGGCCGCAACCTGGGCCTGGCCGTGATCGCCGAAGGCGTGGAAGACGAGCGGCAAGCACAAATCCTGCAGGCGCTGGGCTGCCCCATGGCGCAAGGCTTTTTGTTCGCCCGCCCGATGACGGCCACGGCGCTGGGAACTTGGCTGAACAACGAAGCGCTGCAGGGCGCCGCATAGGCGCCACCTTGGCTAGCCAATGCAAAACGCCGGCGGTTGCCGGCGTTATTTTTACTGCATGGGCGAAACTTAGTCGGTGGTTTCAGCCGGCCAGTCGCGGATGTAGGCCTTGAGCATCTGGTTTTCAAAGCTTTGCGCTTCCAGCACGGCGCGCGCCACATCGTAGAAAGAAATGACGCCCAGCAAGGTCTTGGCATTCATGACGGGCAGGTAGCGCGCGTGTTTTTCCAGCATGATGCGGCGCACTTCATTGACTTCCGTGTCCGGAGTCACGGTGATCGGGTGGTCATCCATGTGCTTGCGCACGGTGCCGCCGCCGATCTGGCCCGCGTTTTCATGCAGCGCGTTCAACACTTCGCGGAAGGTCAGCATGCCGACCAGGTCGCCAAATTCCATGACCACCAGCGAACCGATGTCTTTTTCAGCCATGGTATTGGCCGCGTCAAGCAGGGGCTGGTCAGGCGTGACCGTGTAGAGGATATTGCCCTTGACTTGGAGAATTTCAGATACTTTCATATTGGCCGTC
Organism: Janthinobacterium sp. MP5059B; assembly: GCF_001758645.1. Classification (NCBI taxonomy): domain Bacteria; kingdom Pseudomonadati; phylum Pseudomonadota; class Betaproteobacteria; order Burkholderiales; family Oxalobacteraceae; genus Janthinobacterium; species Janthinobacterium sp. MP5059B. Next base: position 172,049 of record NZ_LRHX01000012.1, read on the forward strand.
CTGTCCGCGTGATTGGTATTTTAGTTATTCTAGCCCTTACTGCGACTGTAGCCTATGCCTGCGGAAAAATCCAGCCTTGCGCGCAATCAAATCGAGGGGGATTGCGCGCCACTTTGCATCACGTTCTGCGGCGGAACCAGCCGGCGATGGACAGGCGCTCGCGCGCCGTCGGCAATACTTCGTGCAGCATCTCGCCCGACATGAACATCGCCATGCGGCCCGCTTGCGGCAAGACGTCCACCACGGGCCCGCCCTGCGGGTGCAGGCGCAGCGCGCCGCCGTGCTCGGGCAGCCAGTCGTCGTTCAGGTACAGCACGACGGACACGGTACGCTTGTCGTCGTCGCGGAAACGGTCCAGATGGGCCCGGTAAAAGGCGCCCGGCGCGTACAGGGCAAAATGGCTTTCGTACTCTTCCAGTCCCAGGAACAGCTCACGGTTGAGCATGCAACGCAGCGCTTCCATCTGTTCCAGGTAGCGGTCGCAAGCGGCTGAGCGGCCCGTTTCCAGCCACTCGATATGGTCGCCGCGGATGTCCGGCTGCAGCAGCGGCGCATGGCCGCTGCCTACGCCTGCGCCCTTCATCTTGCCGCTGAGCATGGATTGCACGCATTCGGCGGCCAGCTGGCGGCTCAGTTCGGGGGAGATGAAATGCTCTTGCATGAGCCAGCCTGCGTGGCACAGGCCGTCGACGATAGATGGTCCGGGAACGGCAAGGGCGCCGTCGAACGATATTGCGGGCATAAAATCTTTCCTGGTGGACATGCGATGAGAGTTCGCCTGAAGCCCAGGATTTCGCTTGCACGCAGCAGCCTCTCCTGCGGCGCGGCGCACGCGCGCAGGTAAAACAGCCCGAATATCGCTGATCCGGTATCCTACCACCGCCGTGCCGCGCCGGTCACTTTTTTTACACTTCAGGTTACACGCGCAGCCCGCCAGCACGGCGCCATGCGCCCTGCACAGGAGCTCTTTTGCTCGGCTGCAAATCAGGTTACGATCTTGCCACTATAAAACTTGGCGGAGACACCATGAGCGGCCCGAAATACCCCGGTTTCGATACTTTATCCCTGCACGCGGGCGCCGCGCCCGACCCGGCCACGGGCGCGCGCGCCACGCCCATCCATTTCACGTCCTCGTTTGCCTTCAAGAGCTCGGAGCATGCGGCCTCGCTGTTCAATATGGAGCGGGCCGGCCACGTGTATTCGCGCATCTCGAATCCCACCAACGCCGTACTGGAAGAGCGCATCGCCGCCCTTGAAGGGGGCGTGGCCGGCATCGCCACGGCCAGCGGCCAAGCCGCCATGCATCTGGGGCTGTCCACGATCGCGGGCGCGGGATCGCACATCGTCGCTTCGCGCGCCCTGTACGGCGGCTCGCACAACCTGCTGGCCTATACCCTGAAACGCTTCGGCATAGCCACCACCTTTGTCGATCCGCGCGACGTGGACGCCTGGCGCGCCGCCATCCGCCCAGATACAAAAGTGCTGTTTGCGGAAACCCTGGGCAATCCCGGCCTCGACGTGCTGGACATCCCGAGCATCGCCGCCCTGGCGCACGAACACCAGTTGCCGCTGATGCTCGATTCGACGTTTACCACGCCGTATTTGCTGCGCCCCTTCGAGCATGGCGCCGACCTGGTGTTCCACTCGGCCACCAAGTTTTTATGCGGCCACGGCACGGCCATCGGCGGCCTGCTCGTCGATGGCGGCACCTTCGACTGGCAGGCGGCGTACGACAGGACGGGCCGTTTCGCCGAACTGTGCGAACCGTATGAAGGCTTCCACGGCATGGTCTTTGCCGAGGAATCGACGGTGGCGCCGTTTGCCCTGCGCGCGCGGCGCGAAGGCTTGCGCGATTTCGGCGCCGTCATGAGCCCGCACAACGCCTTCGCCATCCTGCAGGGCATCGAAACCCTGGGCTTGCGCATGGACCGCCACGTGGCCAACACGCGCAAGGTGATTGAATTCCTGCTGGCCAATCCGGCCGTGGAATCCGTGTCCTATCCCGAACTGCCGTCGCATCCCGACTACGAACTGGCGAAAACCCTGCTGCCGAAAGGCGCGGGCGGCGTGTTCACTTTCCGCCTGCGCGGCGACCGCGCGGCGGGCCAGCGCTTTGTCGACAGCCTGAAGATCTTCTCGCACCTGGCCAATGTGGGCGACGCCAAGTCGCTCGTCATCCACCCCGCCTCCACCACGCATTTCCGCGTGCCCGACGATCAGCTGGAACAGGCCGGCATCACGCAGGGCACCATGCGTTTATCGGTGGGCCTGGAAGACGCCGATGATTTGATCGAAGACCTGGCCCGTGGCCTGAAACTGTCGCAGAAAGGCGCCTGAGATGCTGTTCACCATCGACAATACCGTCGCCTACTGCTACACGGGCGGCAAACCATACAACCCGGGCCAGCCGACGGCCGTCTTCATCCACGGCGCGCAGAACGACCATTCCGTGTGGGCCCTGCAAACGCGCTATTTTGCCCACCACGGCTGGAACGTGCTGGCCGTCGACTTGCCCGGCCACGGGCGCAGCCTGGGTACGGCAAAGGATAATGTCGCAGACCTGGCGCGCTGGGTACTGGCCGTGCTGGATGCTGCCGGCGCGGCCAAGGCCATGCTGATCGGACACAGCATGGGTTCATTGATCGCGCTGGAAGCGGCGCACCTGGCGCCGGAGCGGGTCAGCCACCTGGCCATGCTGGGTTCCACCTACCCGATGAAGGTCTCGCCGGCGCTGCTGGAAACGTCATTGAGCGATGAACAGGCGGCCATCGACATGGTCAATATCTGGTCGCATTCGTCGATCGCGCAAAAGCCGTCGTTTCCCGGCCCCGGCTTTTACGCCATGGGCGGCGCGCGGCGCTTGAAACAGCGCATCGCCGCCCTCAATCCCGATCACGTGTTTCACACGGATTTTTTTGCCTGCAATGCCTACGCGAACGGCGAAATCGCCGCCGCTTCGGTACACTGCCCGACTTTATTCATTTTCGGCGCGCGCGACATGATGACGCCGCCCAAATCGACCCGGCTGCTGACAGCGGCAATCGCGCATAGCACGGTGGTGCAGGTCGACAGCGGGCACGAATTGATGGCCGAGCAGCCCGACGCCGTGCTCGACGCGCTGTTTGCGTTTGCGCAGGCAGCGTGAGCACATGTTTTTTTAGGATAGATGGACGATGTTGCTGAATACCCTGTTTTGACGAATTTTGTACTTTGGCCGCGGGCAGCGGCACGGAAGATGAACGCTACGAACGCTATAAATGGCTGGAACAGCTGCGCTTCACCAACCCGCTGGCGGACGAAGGCGGTCCCATGGCCGGCATTCCGTATTACCAATGGTGCCGGCTGCCGCAGGCGCTCGTCGTGGCGGGCCAGCACACGGATCTGCTGGTCGGCACCACGAGCTCCCAGTACCTGGTCTTCGAGGGCCGCCACGCGGCAGCCTTCGCGGCCGAACTGGGCCTGCAATACGACGCCAACAACCGCATCGACCGCCCCGGCGGACTCGACGAGCTGCTCGACGCCTATGAAGAGCAGGCGGACGGCAGCTGGAGCACCCTGCCGGATGAACCGCCAACGCCACAGCTGGCCGGCTGGGACGACGTGTACTTCCGCGTGCGCGACCTGAGCGACGGCAGGACCATCCAGAGCGTGACGACCATCGCCTACGAGAGCAGCCGCTTCCCTGGCTACACCCTGCTGGGCACGACGATGGTGGGCGTCGGCGCCATCATCCACGACGACGAAACGGCGCAGCATATGCAGCAAATCTTCGCCGACTGGGCCATCCAGCGCGATTGCGCCGCCACCTGCCCGGCGTCGTCCACGCCCTGGCCCCACACGCCGCGCCAGGTGCCGCCCTCTCCGTTCGACTTTAGCCGCAACCTGGCTTACCTCGACGCCCTGCTGGTCGCCTATGTCCGCGCGCAGGCGCAGGCGGAAAACGATGGTGGCGACGCGGCCTACTGGGCGTGCGTGGCCGCCAGCACGGCTTACCAGGTCTTCTCGCTGCGCTACACGGCAGGCTTGCCCTTGCCTGACGTGGAAACGGCGCTGGAAGCGGCCGTTGCCGCCTGCGAAACGGCGCGCACGGCCCTGGCCGATGCCTACGATGACGACGCCTTGCCCGCCTTTGATTTCGAACAATTGACGGATTATGCGCGCACGCTGCAGCTGCTGGGCGCGACCCTGCTGTTCGGCCGCCACGACCTAGCCGCGCGCCTGACCGCCCTGCAGACGGCCTTCGATGGCGAAGATGGCGTGTACGAAGCGCTGTTGTCCGCCATCGATCCGCAGCGTCCCGCCGTCGACGAATGGTATTTCGCCGAGCCCTATTCGGCCCTGTACGAGTGCCTGGACGCGGACGATCCCGCGCAGCAGCGCGAGCACCTGCGGCATTACCTGGCTACCTGGCATGGCGCGCTGGTGCGCGAAGACTGGTTCAACGGTCATTTGCGCGCGCAGGGCCTGGGCGGCTATTACGGCCTGTGGGCCTTCGAGGCCGCCGCCGCGGCAAAGCAGCTGGGACTCGATCGCGGAGCGCTGGCGCACTGGGTCATGCCGCCGGCGCCCTGACCATCCAACATTTTGAACGAAGAGACATGATCAATACCGCAGCCCTGTTCAGCACCGCCTTTTTGCCCGGCCAAGCCGGTTTCGACGCCGACGCCATCACGGGCCTGGCCGAATGGCGGCTGGACATACCGATGCTGTTCAAGCTGCTCGTCGGCGCCGGTGCTCAAGCCACCGCCTGGCCCATCTACGGCGATGGCGAGGACTGCTCCTGCGTGCTGGCCGCGCCAATGATCCAGGCGCAAGCCAGCTGGCAAGCCTTGTCCTCCCTGATGGACAAGCCGCGCGACGCGGCCGCCATCGTTGCGCGCAGCGCCATCAGCACCCTGCTGGCGGGCGGCCAGCCGTGGCTGATCCTCGATTGCGTGCAGCTGATCCCGCACGATATCGACACGCCGGAGTACGCGGCCAGGCTCGAGGGCCTGCGCGCCGAGGCGCAAGCCCTGCACCTTGCCCTGCAGCGTGGCGAGCGGGAAGCGCTGGCGCCCCTGCTGGCCGCCAGCGCCGCATCGCCCGCCACCGGCTACTGGTCGGCCACGGCCGTCGCGCAACTGGCCGATGTCGAGGAACTCGCCGCGGACGAACTGCCTTTCCTGCAAGGCCTGGAAGTGGTGGGATGGGAGGAAGACGTGTTATGCCATGAAGTGAGCGCCGCCGGCGAACCGGATGTTACCGGCCTGGTCACGCCCTATGGCCGCTGGATCGTGCCGCTGTCGCAGCGCTATGTCGACCTGGGCGTTTACTACGCGGACGATGGCTGGATCACCTTTGCCACGGCGGATGCCCCCGATGCGCACGGCGTGCTGGACCTCAACGGTACGGTGGTGCTGCCGCCCGCCCCCGGCGCCCTGTATGTGATCAGTCCTCATCTGTTGCAGCAGATCGATGCGGACGGCGCCAGCCGCCTGCTGCGCCTGCCCGATGGCGCGCTGCTCATCGACAGGGTGGATAACATGTGCGAGCGCGAAGACGGCTATATCGACATCGAGCGCCAGACAGGCAATGACGACGAGCGCAATGTCTGTGGCGTGCTCGACAAGACAGGCAAGGTCGTGGTGCCGCCAGCCTACAGCTCCGTGCAGGATTTCGGCACGAAGAAAAAAATCGCCGTCGTCAGCCAGCGCATCGCCGGGCGCTTCCTGTTTGGCCTGGTCAATAGCCAGGGCGAGCTGCTGGCGCCCTGCCAGTACGAAGCCATCGACTGCGCCACAACCTCGTCGCCGCCCAAGCTGCGCAAGAACCTGATCTTCGCCATCGATGCACAGGGGCTGGCCTGCATGCTGACACTGGATGGAAAACAGGCCTTCACGCCCCTGTATCCACCGGCCCACCATCTGCGCGGCGTGGCCGTGCAAAGCGATTTTTTATATGTCGTCAAGGATGGCATGGCCTGGAGCATGGATTTCACGGGCCAGCTGCTGGAACAGTTCGACACCGTGGAAAACTTCAAGGCGGCCGTCACGGCCCAGCTGAGCGCGGCCCTGGGCCTGAGCAAGAAAAAGCCCGTCAGGCGCCGCAGCTTTACGCCGCCGCAAATCCTGGCAAAGGCCGACCGCGAGCAGTTGCGCGCCATGGCCGCCCTGCTCTTGCTGGGCGATGCGGAACTGGCCGCACGCTGCGTGGACATCACTTTGGAAGAGCTGGCGGAGGACGACCCCGAAGAAGAATACGAAGGCGACACGCCCGAAGCGGCGTGCTTCTTCCTGCTCTGGTCCACGGCCGCCGATGTGCTGGGCCACGGCACCACCCTGGACTGGAAAGCCGTCGATGAAGTGCCGCGCATCGGCCAGCATATCGGCCTGCCCGCGCTGCGGGACTTCCGCTGGACGGAGCGCGAAGATGACGATGCGATGGCCGAAGGCCTGGCCGCCATCGCCGCCCACCTGGCGCCGCACCAGCTGCGCCTGGTGAACGTGCAAGGCGGCGAGGACACGTATTACCTGGGCGTGGTGCGGGAGCAGGATGCGGCCGCGTTCAGCAAGGTGGCGCTGCAGGCGGCCTTGCGGCCCGTGGTGTACTAAGACCGCTCAGTTAAGACCGCTCAGTTGCATTTGACGGCGCCGAAATGCTGCGCCAGGGTCAGGCCCAGCCCCTGCTCCACGGCGTTTTCCACCTGCGCCGCCAGAGCGGCTGCATCGATGGCCGCCTGGATATCGCGTTCATTGGTGGAGCCGGCCGGATAGCCGGAGTTCACGCGCATGCCGCCAAAGACGAACAGCCGGTAGACGTCGGCCAGGCTGATGCGGTTGACGTTGCCCAGCAGGACCCAGTGGTCGGAACTGTCGGCCACGCGCTTGCCCCACTGTACCCGCACGGCGCCCTCCACGTTGACTCTTCCTACCCAGCCCTGCTGCACCATCTTGTCGAGCAGGGTTTCCATCTCTTCGAAACCCAGGCGCGTGCTGCGGCGGATCTCGGCCGCGCCCACCAGGGCCGAATCGGCGCAGTGGCAAGCCTGGTGCAGCACTTTCAAAATGGCGACAGCATCGACGAATTCGCTGCCAGGCACCGCTTCGTACCACCAGCGTTCATATTTCACGACGGGCAAGGCAGCCACCAGCAAGGCACCCACCAAGGTGATCATCCAGCTCAGGTAAATCCACACGAGGAACAGCGGCAAGGCGGCCAGTGCGCCGTAGATGCGCGAATAGGTGGGGAATTCCTGGATGAATTCGCCGAAGCCCCGCTTGGCCACCTCGAACGCCAGCGCCGCCAGCAGGCCGCCCCAGGCTGCGTCGCGCCAATCCACGTCGCGGTTCGGCACGGCGATGTAGAGCAGGGTAAACGCCAGCATGGTCAGGCCAATCGACACCAGGGTATAGAACACGGTGCCGAGGAACGGCACGGCGCCCACCACGCCGCTGGTGGCGATGAAGACGCGCGAGGTCACCGTCAGCGACACGCCGACCAGCAAAGGCCCCAGGGTGACGATGGCCCAGTAGACCAGCAGGCGCTTGGTCCAGCGGCGCTCCTGGCGCACGCGCCAGATGCGGTTGAAGACGCGCTCGATCAAGCCCATCATGCCCACCGAGGTGACGATCAGGGCACCGGCGCCGATGGCCGACAGGCGCGTGGCCTTCGAGGCGAACGTCGTCAGGTAGCCGAGGATGGTGTTCGATATGCCCTTGGGCATCACGCTTTGCACGAAATAATCTTCCAGCGCGTGGCGGAAGGTATTGAACAGGGGGAAAGTGGTGAAGATCGCCAGGGCCAGGGTGAGCAGCGGCACCAGCGCGAACACGGTGGCAAACGTCAGGCTGCCGGCCACTTGCGGCAGGCTTTCTTCGCGCACGCGGCGGCGCGCGAACTGCAGCAGGTCGCGCGTTTCGGACCACGTCAGGCCGCGCACGACGGCGAGCCCCATGCTCAAGGTGCGCCACAGGTATTGGAAGATGGGGAATATATATTTTGAAAACATGTGCTAAATCAGAACGGCGCCATGACAGCAGTCGTATCAGGCTGTAAAGCGCCCTATAATACCAATGATGAAGCCAACCAATCTGATTATTCTCGTATTGTTTTATTCACGCCATGGCGCCACGCGCCAGCTGGCCGAGTTGATAGCCCAGGGAGTGGAAAGCGTGCCTGGCTGCGATGCGCGCCTGCGCACCGTGCCCGCCGTCTCGACGGTGGCCGAAGCGACGGCGCCGGAAGTGCCGCTGGACGGCGCGCCCTACGTGGAACTGGAAGACTTGCAGGAATGCGCGGGCCTGGCCCTGGGGTCGCCCACGCGCTTCGGCAACATGGCCGCCGCCATGAAGTATTTCTGGGATGGCACGGCCAGCGACTGGCTGGCCGGCAGCCTGTCCGGCAAGCCCGCCTGCGTGTTCACGTCCACGGGCAGCCTGCACGGCGGCCAGGAATCGACCCTGCTGTCGATGATGATCCCCCTCTTCCACCATGGCATGCTGGTCATGGGCCTGCCCTACACGCATCCTGAACTGATGACGACGTCCACCGGCGGCTCGCCCTACGGCGCCACGCACTGGTCGGGCATAGACGGCGACAAGGCCTTGAGCGAAGATGAAAAACGCCTAGCCATCGCCCTGGGCCGGCGCCTGGCGGAAAATGCCGCGAAACTGGCAGGCGCATGATGCACGGCGTACTGCACAAGTATTTCCACTGGGGCGCCATCGCCAGCCTCGTCAGCCTGATCGTCTGGTGCGTGCTGTGGGAAACCGTGATCGCGCCGCTGCAGCCGGGCGGCTCCTGGGTCGTCCTGAAGGCCGCGCCCCTGCTCATCCCCCTGTACGGCGTCATCAAGCGCGACGTCTACACCCTGCAATGGTCGTCGATGGTGATCCTGCTGTACTTCACGGAAGGCGTGGTACGCGGCTACAGCGACACGAACGCCACCTCGGCCCGGATGGCCTGGGGCGAGGCGGCCATCGTCTGCATCTATTTTGTCTGCGCCGTGCTGTATCTGCGCCCGTATAAAAAGGCGGCCAAGCGCATGGCCAGGGAACTGCTGGAAAAAGTGAATAAAGTGAGCATCAAGAAATGAGCGACAAGCCTATGACTGACCAAGCCGACTTCCTCGCCGCCTGCCGCGACCTGCTGGGCGACACCTACGTCCTCACCCAGGACGCCGACACGGCACCCTTCCTCACCGACTGGCGCGACAGGTTTACCGGCAAGGCCCTGGCCGTGCTGCGCCCCGCCACGGTGGAGCAAGTGGCCGGCGTGCTGCGCGCCTGCGCGCAATGGCAGGTTCCCGTCGTGCCGCAAGGCGGCAACACGGGCCTGGTACTGGGCAGCATACCCGATGCGGCCGGCACGGCCGTCGTGCTGTCGCTGGCGCGCCTGAACAGCATCCGCGCGCTCGATCCCGTCAACCGCACCATCACGGTGGACGCGGGCTGCATCCTGCAAACCATCCAGGAAGCGGCCAGCGCCGCCGGCTGCCTGTTCCCCCTGTCGCTGGCGGCCGAGGGCAGTTGCACCATCGGCGGCAACCTGGCGACGAATGCGGGCGGCACGGCCGTACTGCGCTATGGCAATACGCGCGAGCTGTGCCTGGGCCTGGAAGTGGTCACGCCGCAGGGCGAAGTCTGGAGCGGCTTGCGCGGTTTGCGCAAGGACAATACCGGCTACGATTTGCGCGACCTGTACATCGGCGCCGAGGGTACTTTGGGCGTGATCACCGGCGCGGTGATGAAACTGTATCCGCAGCCGAAAGCCTGCATCACGGCGCTGGCCGCCATGCCCTCGCCCGCCCATGCGCTGCGCCTGCTCTCGCTGATGCAGGACCATTGCGGCGCCAGCCTGACGGGTTTTGAACTGATGTCGCAGTACTGTTTGCAGCTGGTGGCGGAGCAGTTCCCGCAGCTGCCGCGCCCATTCGCCGAAGCGCACGGCCAGTATGTGCTGCTCGAACTGTCCAGCAGCCAGTCCGAGGCGCACGCCGTGGAATTGCTGGAAGCGAGCATCGGCGCGGCCCTGGAAGACGAGTTGATCGAAGACGCCGTCGTCGCCAGTTCCGTGGCGCAGTCCGGGGGACTGTGGCAGCTGCGCGAACACATCCCGCTGGCGCAGGCGCAGGCGGGCAAGAACATCAAGCACGATATCTCGCTGCCCATTTCCCGCATCGCCGATTTCATCGCCGTCACGGATGCGGCCCTTGAATCGGCCTTCCCCGGCTGCCAGCTCGTGTGCTTCGGCCACCTGGGCGACGGCAACCTGCATTACAACGTGGCGCCGCCAGCCGGCATGACGGACCAGGATTTCCTGTCCAACCAGGATGCCATCAACCGCATCGTGCACGACCAGGTGCACGGCTTTGGCGGCTCGATTTCGGCCGAACACGGCATCGGCGCCCTGAAAAAGGACGACCTGGCCCGCTACAAGTCGCCGCTGGAACTGCAGCTGATGCGCGCCGTGAAGCAGGCGCTGGACCCGCAGAACATCATGAACCCCGGGAAGATATTGTGAAGCCGTCGTCCCTCCTGCTATGCGCCATGGCCTTGCTGGCCGGTTCCGCCAGTGCGCAGGACGTCTACAAGTGCGTGAAGGATGGCCAGAGCAGCTACAGCGCCACGCCCTGCACGGCCGGCCAGCTGCAAATCCTGGAAATCCCCGCGCCGCCGCCCGCCGTCGACAAGGGCGCGACCACGCGCCAGGAACGGGTAGCCAGCCAGATGGAAGCGGCGCGCAAGCAGCGCGAGAAGCTCGAAGACCAGGCCCGTGAACGGGCCGCCAAACAAAAGGACATGCACGAGAAGCATTGCGCCCAGCTGCGGCTGGAGCAGAAATGGGCGGCGCAGGACGCCGTCGGCGCCGGCGACAAGAACCGCGATGCGGCGCAACTGAAAGCGCGGCGCGCCGGCGAACGCCTGGCCGTCGAATGCCTGAATTGATTGCGCCGCTGGCCAGCCCGGCGACGACGCGCCTGCTGTCGCGCTGGCTGCTGCTGGGCGAATGGCGCGCGCATCCCGTGCGCGCCCTCGTCGCCATCCTCGCCATCGCCATCGGCGTGTCGCTGGGCTTTGCCATCCATCTGATCAACGCGGCCGCCTTCAATGAATTTTCCACGGCCGTCAAAAGCCTGTCCGGCCAGGCCGATGTGCAGGTAGCCGGGCGCGAAGCGCTGTTCGACGAATCCATCTACCCATGGCTGGCGCAGCGCGACGGCGTGGCCGTGGCTTCGCCCGTGCTGGAGCTGCAGGCTACGGTGGCCGGCAAGAAGGACGGCGGCCCGCTGCATGTCCTCGCGCTCGACGTCTTCCGCGCCGGCTTCATCTCGCCCGACCTGATCGGCGCGCCGGCCGAAGGCCAGCCTTTCGACACCCTGGCCGACGACGCCCTGTTCTTATCGCCGGCCGCCCTGCGCTGGCTCAATGTGGCCGAAGGCGGCCAGGTCGCCCTGCAATCGGGCACGGGCACGGTATCCCTGCGCGTGGCCGGTTCGCTGCAGCGGGCGCGCGCCGGCCAGCGCATCGCCGTGATGGATATCGGCGCGGCGCAGTGGCGCTTCGAAAAAACTGGCAAGCTGTCGCGCATCGATTTGAAACTGCGCCAGGGCGTGAACCGCGACGCCTTCCAGGCGGCTCTTTCCCGCGCGCTGGAAGCGCAATACCCGGGGCGTTTCCAGGTAGGCCAGCCCAATGACGAAAACCAGAATAGCCGCAACAATAACCTCAGCCGCGCCTACCGGGTCAATCTGACGGTGCTGGCCCTCGTCGCCCTGTTTACGGGCGCGTTTCTCGTGTTTTCCACGCAGGCCCTGTCCGTCATCCGCCGCCGCGGCCAGTTCGCGCTGCTACGCGTGCTGGGCATGGAACGGGGCCAGCTGCTGCGCCAGGTGCTGCTGGAGGGCGCCAGCCTCGGTATCGTCGGTGCTGCGCTGGGCATCGCCGGCGGCTATGCCATGGCGGCGGTGGCCCTGCGCTTCTTCGGCGGCGACCTGGGCGCCGGCTATTTCGCGGGCGTGCAGCCGCAGGTGCAGTTCACGCCCGTCGCCGCCTTCGTCTACTTCGCCCTGGGTCTCGGTGTCGCCTTGCTGGGCTGCGCCGCGCCCGCACTGGAAGCGGCGCGCGCCGCCCCCGCCATCGCCCTGAAATCGGGCAGCGAGGAAGTCGTGACGACGCGCCTGGCGAAAACATGGCCCGCACTGGCTTGCCTGCTGCTGGCCGGCGCCTTGACGTTCTTGCCGCCCGTGTTCGAGCTGCCCCTGTTCGGCTATCTGTCCATCGCGCTGCTGCTGATCGGCGCCATCGCCCTGATGCCGCAGCTGGCGGCCGTCGTCTTCCGCTTCCTGCAGCGCGCCTGGCTGCGCACGGAGACCAGCCTGCATGCGCCCGTGCGCAGCCTGACCCTGGCCCGCCTGGCGAACGCCTCGGGCCAGGCTGGCATCGCCCTCGGCGGCGTGCTGTCGAGTTTTAGCCTGATGGTGGCGATGGCCATCATGGTGTCGAGTTTCCGCGTTTCCGTCGACGACTGGCTGCTGCAGATCTTGCCGGCCGACGTGTATGCGCGCACGTCCGCCAGCGGCGGGACGGCCGGCCTGAATCCGCGCGAACAGGCGAGCATCACCGCCCTGCCCGAGGTGGCCAGGGTGGACTTCCAGCGCCTGCGCTCGCTGTCGCTGGCGCCCGACCGCCCGAATGTGGCGCTGCTGGCGCGTCCCGTCAATCTGGCCGATCCGGGCAAGAGCATGGTGCTGGTGGGCGATACACTGCCCGTGCCGGCAGGCAGCCGGCCCGTGTGGCTGTCCGAAGCGGCGGCCGACCTGTATAACGTCAAACCTGGCCAGTCCATAGCCCTGCCGCTGGCGGGCGGCTTGCACACCTTCTTTGTTGCCGGCATCTGGCGCGACTATGCGCGCTCTTCCGGCGCCATCCAGATGCCGCTGGACGACTACCGCGCGCTGACGGGCGACCTCGATGTCAGCGATGCGGCCCTGTGGCTGGCCAAGGACGCCACGGGCGACGCGCTGCAACAGCGCCTGAAAGCGCTGCCGTTCGGCGCCAACCTGGAAGTGTCGAATCCGTCGGCCATCCGCGCCCTGAGCCTGCAGATCTTCGACCGCAGCTTCGCCGTCACCTATCTGCTGGAAGCCATCGCCATCGTCATCGGCCTGTTTGGCGTGGCCGCCACGTTCTCGGCCCAGACCCTGGCGCGCGCGCGCGAATTCGGCATGCTGCGCCACGTGGGCGTGACGCGCGGGCAAATCTTGTCCATCCTGGCGCTGGAAGGCGGCGCGCTGACGGCACTGGGCATCGCCACCGGTTTCATCCTCGGCCTGTTGATCAGCTTTGTGCTGGTCTTCATCGTCAATCCGCAATCGTTCCACTGGACCATGCAGCTGCACCTGCCGTGGCCCTTGATCGCCACCGTGGCCGGCGCCCTGCTGACGGCAGCCGCCGCGACGGCGCTGATCGCGGGCAGACAAGCCATGTCCGCTGGCCCCATACGCGCCGTCAGGGAGGACTGGTAATGCGCCGTTTGACTCTTTTACTCGCGTTCTGCAGCGTCGCCGCCACCGCCGCGCCGCCCGCCTTCGCCCCCGTCACGCCGCTGCCGGCCGGCCAGACCCTGCGCATGCCGCACGACTTCGGCGCCCATCCCGCGTACAAGACGGAATGGTGGTACGCCACGGGCTGGGTCAAGACCGCCGCTGGCGAGCAGCTGGGCTACCAGGTGACCTTCTTTCGCAGCGCCACGGCCACCGATGCGGACAACCCCAGCGCATTTGCGCCGAAACAGCTGATCATCGGCCACGCGGCCCTGTCTGACCCGAAAGTAGGCAAGCTGCTGCACGACGAGAAAAGCGCGCGCGAAGGTTTCGGCCTGGCCTACGCCAAGGTGGGCGACACGGACGTCAAACTCGACGACTGGCGCATGCAGCGGCAAGCGGACGGCAGCTACCGGGTCAGCCTGGCGGCGCGCGAATTCAACTTGCAGCTGACCCTGGCCCCCACCCAGCCCGTGCTGCTGCAGGGAGAAGGCGGCTACTCGCGCAAGGGCGCCCGGCCCGCGCAATCGAGCTACTACTACAGCGAACCGCAGCTGGCTACCCGTGGCACGATTGCGCGCGCCGGCGGCAAGCCGGAAGCCGTGACGGGCACTACCTGGCTCGATCACGAGTGGTCCAGCCAGGTGCTTGACGCGGATGCCAGCGGCTGGAACTGGATAGGCGCCAACCTCGATGATGGCGGCGCCCTGATGGCCTTCCAGATCCGCAGCAAGACAGGTGCTAAACTATGGGCACACGCGACATGGCGCGACGCGTCCGGTAAGATGACGCAGTTCGCGCCCGGCGACGTCGATTTTACGCCCACGCAGCTGTGGCGGTCGCCGCGCACGCAAGCCGAATACCCGGTCGCCACCGAGATCCGCACGGGTGCCACGCGCTGGCAGATCAAGCCGCTGCAGGCAGACCAGGAACTCGATTCGCGCCGCTCGACGGGGGCCGTGTACTGGGAAGGCGCCGTGACGGTGGAGCGCGGCGGCCAGCCGGTGGGCCGCGCCTACCTGGAAATGACGGGCTACGTGCAGCCGATGAAGTTATAAGCAGTACAAAATACAGTAAATACTAAGCGAAAAACAATGACAACCAGCACAGAAACAGGCAGTACGAGTACAGCAACCGCCGCAAGCACCGCACCGACTCCCGACACCGGCACCAGCCGCGAACTGAAAAAAGGCAGCCTGGCCGCCTTCAAGGGCTTGATGCCCTTTCTGACGCCGTACCGCAAGCAGTTCTTCCTGGCCGGTATCGCGCTGGTGGTGGCCGCCGCCTCGACCCTCGCCATTCCCGCCGCATTCAAGCAGATGATCGACCTCGGCTTCGGCGGCGCGGCCGGATCAAAAAGCATCCAGCACGTCGACCTGGTGTTCCTCGCCCTGTTTGGCGTGGCGTCCATCCTGGCGCTGGCCACGGCGGCGCGCTTCTATACGGTGTCATGGCTGGGCGAGCGCGTCACGGCCGACATCCGCAGCGCCGTGTACCGCCACGTCGTCACGCAAAGCCCCGCATTCTTTGAAACCACGCAGACGGGCGAAGTCCTGTCGCGCATCACCACCGACACGACCCTGATCCAGGCCGTGGTCGGCACCAGCATTTCCATGGCGCTGCGCAATGTGCTGCTGTTCCTGGGCGGCCTGGTGATGCTGTTCGTCACCAGCGCCAAGCTGGCCGGCATCATCATCGGCCTCTTGATCCTTGTCGTCGTGCCCATCATCGTGTTTGGCCGCAAGGTGCGCAAGCTGTCGCGTGATTCGCAGGACCGCATCGCCGACGCGTCGGCCATGGCCGGCGAAATCCTCAACGCCATGCCCACCGTGCAGGCGTTTACGCACGAGAAGATCGAATCGAAACGCTTCGGCGACTCCGTCGAAGGCGCCTTCATGACGGCCATGCGCCGCATCCGCGCCCGTGCCTTGCTGACCATGATCGCCATCCTGCTGGTCTTCGGCACCATCGTGTTTGTCTTGTGGCTGGGCGCGCGCGCCGTGCTGGAAGGCTCGATGACGGGCGGAGACCTGGGCCAGTTCATCCTGTACGCGTCCATCGTGGCCGGCGCCATCGGCGCCCTGTCCGAGGTGATGGGCGAAGCGCAGCGCGCCGCCGGCGCCACCGAGCGCCTGCTGGAACTGATGGCCGTGAAATCGGAAATCGCATCGCCGGCCACGTCGCTGCCGCTGCCCGCGCGCGCCGCGACTGGCGCCGCCCTGTCGCTGGACGATGTCATGTTCTCGTATCCGTCGCGTCCGGACACCCACGCGCTGGACCACGTCAGCCTCGACATCCGCGCCGGCGAAACCGTGGCCGTCGTGGGTCCGTCGGGCGCCGGCAAGACCACCCTGTTCCAGCTGTTCCTGCGTTTTTATGACCCGCAAAGCGGCAGCATCCGCCTCGATGGCGTGGACATCAAACAGCTCGACCTGCACACCTTGCGCGACGCCATCGGCATCGTGCCGCAAGATACGGTGATCTTCTCGGCCGACGCCATGGAAAACATCCGCTATGGCCGCGCCGGCGCCAGCGACGAGGAAGTCATCGCCGCCGCGAAGATGGCGGCCGCCCACGAATTCATCGAACGCCTGCCGAACGGCTACAAATCCTTCCTCGGCGAACGGGGCGTGCGCCTGTCCGGCGGCCAGCGCCAGCGCATCGCCATCGCCCGCGCCCTGCTGAAAAACCCGCCGCTGCTGCTGCTCGACGAAGCGACCAGCGCGCTGGACGCGGAATCGGAACGCCTGGTGCAAAAGGCGCTGGAAGCGGCCATGGTGGGCCGCACCACGGTCATCATCGCGCACCGCCTGGCGACCGTGCAGCGGGCTGACCGCATCATCGTCATGGAAGACGGCAAGATCGTCGAGACGGGCACGCACGCCTCGCTGGTGGCCATGAAAGGCATCTATGCCAACCTCGCGGCACTGCAATTTCATCACGCACAAATCAATTAAACAGAACCATCATGAACGCACTTTTCCACGCCAACCTGGGCATCACCGATTTCTGGACCTTTTTATTGGGGACGATCTTCATCGTCATCCTGCCCGGTCCCAATTCCATGTATGTGCTGTCGGTCGCCGCCCAGCGCGGCGTGCGGCCGGCCTATCAGGGCGCCTTCGGCATCTTCGCCGGCGATCTGATATTGATGGTGCTGTCGGCCTGCGGCGTGGCCTCGCTGCTGAAAGCCAGCCCGGCCCTGTTCTACGTGGTGAAATACATCGGCGCCGCCTACCTGGGCTGGATCGGCCTGCAAATGCTGATCGGCTGCTGGCGCAAGCTGCGCGCGCCAAGCTCCGTCGACGGTGAAGCGGCAGCGGCGCCAAGCCCCGTCAAGGAAAGCGATCCATTCCGCAAGGCGCTGATCATCAGCCTGATGAACCCGAAGGCGATCCTGTTCTTCATCTCGTTTTTCATACAGTTCGTCGACCCTGCCTTCCCGAACCCAGTACTGTCCTTCATCGGCCTGGGCCTGATCTGCCAGGTGATCAGCTTTACCTACTTGACGGCCATCATCTTTGTCGGCGCGCGCCTGGCCGAGACCTTCCGCCGCCGTCGCCGCCTCTCGGCCGGCATGGGCGGCGGCGTGGGCGCCATGTTCATCGGCTTTGGCGCGAAGCTCGCCACTGCCACACTGTAAGGAATTCCCGTGAACGAACTTGAGCTGCGCCAGCGCTGCCATACCGTCCTGCCTGGCCACCGCCAGCCCACGCCAGCGGCCACCTTCGCCGCCATGGCCGCCTGGTGCGACGCCAACCACGTTGCGCACGACACCTATGGCGAAGGCGCGCTGATCGAACAGTTCGAGAACAAGATCGCCAGCCTGCTCGGCTTCGAGGCGGCCGTGTTCTGCATCACGGGCACCATGACGCAAGTGACGGCCCTGCGCCTGGCCTGCCAGGACCGGGGTTCGCCCCTGGTGGCGCTGCACCCGACCTCACACATCCTGCGCCACGAACGGGGCAACCATGAACTGCTCGAGCACTTCAAGGGCTTGATGCTCGGCGACCCGCACCGCCCGTGGACGGTGGACGACTTGCGCGCCGTGCCCGATGCGCTGGGCGCCGCGCAGGTCGAGCTGCCGATGCGGGAAATCGGCGGCCAGTGTCCATCGTGGGATGAATTGAATGACATCAAGCGGCACTGCCGCGAGCACAACATCCATTTGCACATGGATGGCGCGCGCCTGTGGGAAGCACAAGCCGGTTTCGGCCAATCCCTGCCCGCCATCTGCGATGGCTTTGATTCCGTGTACGTGTCGCTGTACAAGGGCATCGGCGGCCTCGGTGGCGCCATGCTGGCCGGCAGCCGCCCGTTCGTCGAGCGGGCGCGCGAGTGGTTCCGCCGCCAGGGCGGCAATATCGTGCACCGCACGCCGTACGTGGTGGCCGCCGCCATGCAGTTCGACGCGCGCCTGGCCGCCATGCCGCAGTATTTTGCACGCACACAGTGGCTGTACGCGCTGCTGCGCGACTTCCCGTCGATTGCCGTCAATCCCGCCCAGCCGCAAGCCAACATGCTGCACCTGCACCTGCCCGTCTCGCGCGAGCGGGCCGTCGCCATCCGCAATCAGCTGGCCGAAGACCACGGCATCTGGCTGTTCGGCCGCGCCAGCCACGCAGCGCTTCCCGGGCACAGCGTGGTGGAATGGTATGTGGGAGACCAGTTGCTGGAACTGCCGGACGACACCGTGCGGCTGGCATTGACCTTGCTGGATCAGGCGATGCGCGGCACGGCATAATCGGCGCAAGCCGGCAGCGCCACAGTCGCGACACCCCAAAAAAAAGCGCCCGAAGGCGCTTTTTTCATTTCATGGCGGCCGGGTTGGCCGCCACTACCTGCTTAGAACTTGTAGTTGTAAGCGAGACCGATCAACTGCATGCGGGTCTTGAACAGGCCCTTGGTGGTTTCACCGTTGCCGGTGCAGCCAGGGGTCACCGGCGAGCAGTCATTCTTGTAGTTGACAGTGGCATCCTTGAAGTCGATGAAGCTGTAAGCCAGGTCGAGCGAGGAGTTGGCGTTCAGCTTCCAGTTCGCGCCGATCGAGTACTGCATGCGGTCGCTGTCCGGCAGCGCTGGATGACGCAGCTCGGCGCTGCGCACTGGCGCCTGGTCATGCGCGATACCGGCGCGCAGCAGCAGGTTTTCGCTGTACTTGTAGTTGGTGCCCAGCGACACGCGGTAGGTGTTCTTCCACTGCTGGCGGATGCGCTCCGGGCCTTCGGCCGTCGGCGGGAACTGGATGTCCAGGTTCTGCAGGCGCGAAGTGCGCGTCCAGGTAACGTCGCCCATCAAGGCCCAACGATCATCCATCTGATGGAAGGCGTTGACCGACAGGGTTTCCGGCGTGCGCACTTCGACCAGCGCCTTGGAATTGACCTTGTTCGATGCCTTGGCGATGAAGGCATTCACGGCGGCGTTGTCCGACACTTGCGAGAAGTCCCAGATCGTGTCGCCTTTCAGCTTGTGCGAAATCGACGAACGGTAGGAAATGCCGAAACGCGTGCCTTCATTCATCTGGTACAGGTAGCCCAGGTTGAAGCCGAAGCCCCAGTCATCGCCATCCATCGAGGCATGGCCATCCTTGGCGCCCTTCAGTGCGGCGCCGGCTGCCTGCGCGGCGGCCAGGCCCTGCGTCTTGGCGATATTGGCCAGGAAGGCTTGCGACGCGGCTGGCGCGTGCTGGGCCAGGAAGGCCACGGAACCCGGCACGTCGACTGCCTGGCCCAGTTCCGCCTTCATGTGTTCAGCGGTGACGCCGAAGCCGAAGGAGTGGTGTTCATTGACCTTGAAGGAAACGGAAGGATTCAGGGCGATGGCTTCGAGCTTGATGTTGGTGATCGCATAGCGGCCGCTCCAGTCATTGCCGTAGTCGAGCTTGGCGCCGTATGGCACGAACAGGCCCATGCCGACCGTCCATTGATCATTGACCTTCTTGCTGGCATACAGGGCTGGCGCAAAGACGGCGTCCGGCGCATAGTCCTTGGTCGTGCCGCCCGGCGTGCGGCCGGTGAACGTCCTCGAACCCGTGTCTTCATAGGTCGAATGCGGTACCACCAGGGTGCCGCCGCCCATGAACTGCGTGCCTTCCAGGCGCGACAGACCGGCCGGATTGTAGAAAATGGTCGATGCATCGGCCGCTTCGGCGCCGCTGGCATCGGCCGTGCCCTGGGCGGAAACGCTTTGCGAACCGAAACGGTAGCCCGATGCTTGTGCGGTGGAGGAAATGCCGGCGAATGCGGCAACGATCAGGAGGGGCAGATATTTATGTTTCAAGTTAGTCTCTCTTTATTATATGAAATTGTCTTCGGCACACTATCGCGGGCATATCCAGCTGCCCCGTCTTGCACTTTTCTTGCCGCCGTGAACTCCAATTCACTGACGGCATGAGCGAAGCATATAATATTTTTTAGAAAAAAGCGAACGTTCGCTCTTTTTATGAAACGGCGTTGTTTTTCTTGCGCATACGACCTTCTACAGTGCCAGCGCAGGGGCTGGAAGCGGTATCAGAAAGCGCTGATGCATCAGCGACAGCATCTGTTCGGCGGGCACGGGGCGCGAGATGAAATAGCCCTGCACCTCGTTGCATTGCAGGGCGCGCAGGATGTCGAGCTGCTCGCGCGTCTCCACCCCTTCGGCCACCACGCTCATGCCCAGCGCATGCGCCATCGACAGGATGGCGCGCACGAACACTTCGCCCTGCTCCGAGCGGCCCAGCTCCATGGTGAAGGCGCGGTCGATCTTCAAGCCATCCATGGCGAACTTCTGCAGCTGCGACAGCGAGGAATATCCCGTGCCGAAATCGTCGACCAGCAGGCGCACGCCTAGCGCGCGGATGGCGGACAGCTGCTCCACGGCGCGGTTCTGTTCATCCATCATGGCCGATTCCGTGATTTCCACCTCGATCAGCCGCGCATCGATGCGGTGGCGCGTCAGGGCCGAGGCCAGCACCTGGTGCACGTCGCCACGGCCGAACTGGCGCGCCGAGACGTTGATGGACACGGGCACCAGTTCCAGCCCGCTGGCTTGCCAGCGCGCCATCTGCAGGCACACCTTTTCGATGACGACTTCGCCCAGCTGCGAAATGAGGCCGCTGCTCTCGGCCACGGGGATGAATTCCAGCGGCGGCACCATGCCATGCTGCGGATGGTGCCAGCGCACCAGCGCCTCCATGCTGCACAGCTGCCCGCTCATGGCATCGACCCGCGGCTGGTAGACGACGAGGAACTGGTCCTGCTCCAGCGCCGCCACCAGGCTTTGCTCCAGTTCGCGGCGGTTGCGGATGGTTTCAAACAGTTCCGGCTGGAAGAAACGGTGATGGCCCTTGCCCGCCACCTTGACGGCATACATGGCGATATCGGCGTTCTTCAGCAGCACTTCCGTCTCGGCGCCATCGCGCGGATACAGGCTGATGCCGATCGACGCACCCATCTTGTGGCGCTCGCTGCCCAGGTAAAACGGTTCATCGAAGGCGATGGCGATGCGCTGCGCCACCTGCTCGGCGCGGCTGTCGTCCTCCACCGGGTCGAGCACGACGACGAATTCGTCGCCGCCCAGGCGCACCACGTGATCGCCGGGCCGCAGCACCGCTTTCAGGCGCAGCGAGGCGGCACGCAGCACCTTGTCGCCCTCGGCGTGCCCCTGCGTGTCGTTGATATCCTTGAAGCCGTCCAGGTCGATGAACAGCAGCGCCAGCATGTGCCGCGCGATGGCGGCACGGCCCAGGGCGCCGGGCAGGAATTGCTGCAGCCAGTAGCGGTTGGGCAAGCCCGTCAAGCCATCTTCATTGGCCAGGCGGCGCAGGTCGCGCTCGTGCTCCTTGGCCGTGCTGATGTCTTGCAGCGTGACGGCCAGGCGGTCGCCGCTGCGCACCAGGCGCCGGCGTATCCAGCGCAGCTTGAAGGGGTTGCCTTCCGGCAGCTCGATCTCTTCCTCGGAAAAGCCGGAGACCATGGCGGCCCGGTAATTATGGATCAGGTCGCGGAAATACGGCTCGTGGGCGCGCGATTGCAGGCGCATGCCCAGCAACTGTTCGCGGCGCACGCCAAAGTAGCCGGCGCCCGGCTCGTTGCAGTCGACGATCTCGAAATCGAGGATGCTGCCATCCGTGCCGCGCAGGGCGGCAATGATGTAGAAGCCGTCGCTCGTGCCTTCGGTGGCCATGCGGTAGGCATTGCGCACGCCCTCGGACTGGTGGTGGCGCCACGCCAGGCGCAGCGACAGCACGGTGGCGACGGCGGCAAAGGCCAGCAGCAGCAAGGTGACGGCAAAGGCGATGCCGATATATATCGTGCGCGTTTCCTCGTAGGGATGCAGCATTTCGCCGTCCGACAATCCGACCACGGCCGTAAACGGATAGGCTTTCAGCGCCTGCCAGCCCACGTAGCGGCTTTGCTGGTCGGAAAAAGCGATCCTGCCGCCCGAATGCAGGGCACCGCTCTCCGTTTCTAGGAAGCTGGTGTCGAGAAACGGCGTGTCCTCGCCGCTCGGGGTCGGCAACACGCGCGAGCCAAGGCGCGTGCTGAACAGCTCACCCTCCTCGCCCACCATGGCCGACATGCCGAACTTGCCAAAACTGACGCTGTTGTAGAATTCGGAAAAATAGCTGGAATGGATGGAGATCAGCAGCACGCCGTCAAAATTGCCATCCTCGTCTTCCAGCCGGCGCGTGAAATGCACGAGGCTTTCATCGGCGCCCGGCACCGCCGCCTCGCTGGCAGCATTGGCCCTCCCCAGCGCGATGCGCAGCGCACTGGAATTGCTGCGCCAGTGGCGCAACAGAAAATCGCTGCGCTCGTTGACCCGCAGGCGCTGCAGCGGCGCCGTGGCCGTCACGGCGTGGCCCTTGCGGTCGAGGATGGCGACGATGGCAAATTGCGGCAAGGCATACATGCCCTGCGTCTTCAATTGGTCGAGACGCAGCTGGCCGCGCGAATTCTCCCACTCGTATTTGAGCTGCAAGGTCAGCTGGTCCATCTGCTCCAGGGTGCGCAGCAGATACTGGCCATACGCTTTCGACAAGGAAGACACGCTGTCGAGCGCCTGCTGCTGCGCCACCTTCTTTTCCGCCTCCAGCTGCAGCAAGGTGGCCGTCCACAGTACGGCGCACAGGATCAACCCCAGCAAGGGCCAGGCCAGGATCAGGCGCAGGTTGGCCTTGAGAAAATCGGCCCTGCTCATCTCCACCACGGCGGCGTTATTATTATTTACAAATTGTCGCAAGAACATGGTGCAGCATCTGCCGTTTCTATGTATTTCTTCAAGGACACACAAATTACCACAGAGTCATGTTTGCAGGTAAGACAGCAGCGTAATTATGTGTGCGGGCCGCAGCCCGCCTGTCGCGCCTGCGTTACAATCACCATCCTTACCGTTGGAGAAATACATGCAGCAATATCAAGATTTGATCAAGACCGTGCTCGAAACGGGCAGCTGGCAAGACAACCGCACAGGCATCCGCACCCTGAGCGTGCCGGGCGCCATGATGCGTTTCGACTTGGCCAACGGCAATTTCCCTGCCGTGACGACCAAGAAACTGGCTTTCAAATCCGTGATCGGCGAATTGTGCGCCTTCCTGCGCGCCTCGCGCAACGCGGCCGAGTTCCGCGCACTGGGCTGTAAAGTCTGGGACCAGAACGCCAATGAAAATGCGCAATGGCTGGCCAACCCCTACCGCGAAGGCGAGGATGACCTGGGCCCCGTGTACGGCGTGCAATGGCGCCAATGGCCCGCGTATAAACTGCTGGACGCCGACCAGCCGGCACAGATCGCCGATGCACAGGCTAACGGTTTCACCCTGATCGCCCCGATCGCCGAAAACGGCGTGCAGAAAGTGCTGCTGTACAAGGCCGTCGACCAGTTGCGCGAATGCCTGGACACCATCATGCACAACCCCGGCAGCCGCCGCATCCTGTTCCACGGCTGGAACCCGGCCGTGCTGGACGCCGTCGCCCTGCCCGCCTGCCATTTGCTGTACCAGTTCATCCCGAACGCCAGCACGCGCGAAATCTCGCTGTGCTTATATGTGCGCAGCAACGACATCGGCTTGGGCACGCCGTTCAACATCGCCGAAGGCGCGGCCCTGCTGCACCTGGTGGCGCGCCTGACGGGTTACACGCCGCGCTGGTTCACGTATTTCATCGGCGACGCGCACATTTATGAAAACCACCTCGACATGGTGGAAGAACAGCTCAAGCGCACACCGTTCCCGGCGCCGCGTTTCGTCATTTCCGACCGCGTGCCCGACTTTGCCAATACCGGCAAGTACGAGCCGGAATGGCTGGAAAAAATCGAGCCATCGGATTTCTCGCTGGAAGGCTATGAACATCACGCGCCCATCAAGGCCGCGATGGCCGTCTGATGGCGGTCGCACCGCTGGCAGCCCTGCACCGCAAGCTGTTTGATGAAACCGACGGAAACAAGTTTGCCCGCCTGAAGGACAGGCTGCTGAAAAAGCATGCTGCCGACGAACGGCAAGCCGTGCTCGCCATCCTGAGCGCCTACGCCAGGGACGGCCAGCTGCTGCACTGGCGCGCCTTCCTGATGACGGATATCGTCGCCCTGGCCGAGCCGGGCGAATACGGCGATTTTTTCAGCTGGAGCCTCGATATGGACGGCCTCGCCTACTGGGGCGTAGATGGCATGCTCAAAAGCATGGGCAAGGCGGCGTATGCTCCGCTCGTGGCCCTGGCCACTGCGGAAAATGCCAAGCTGAGCGTGCGCGCCAAGGCCGTCAAAAGCCTGGCCGTGTTCAGCCGCCAGCCTTTCGATGCGGGGTTGCCTTACGATCCCGGCCACTGGAAGGCAGAACAGCTACGGCTGGCCGACGTGCTGGCCTGGCAGCACGACGCTTATCCGGATGGCGCAGGCCATGCCGTGCCCGCCACCCACGCGTCGCTCGAGGATCCCCGCACACCGCTGGAAAAAGCCGCGGCCAGGCTGGAGAAAAAGCTGGCCGCCAGTCGCAAGAAGGAGCAGGACCTGGCGCAGCCATCGAACTGGCTGACCATCGCCAGCGCCGCCGACATGGCCGGCATCGCGCAGCGCTGGGCCTTGCCGGAGCACTACCGGCGCTTCCTGGCTTGCCATTCGCCGCTGCGCGTGTTTATCGACAGCCGGCAGTATTTCCAGGGTTTGAGCCTGTATGGCGCGGCCGGGCTCATCAAGGCCCAGCACGGTTACGCCTGGAATCCCGTCAGCGGTGAAGCCATCGCCGGCTGGCCGGAGCAGTATCTGGTGATCGCCGATGCGGGCGCCGATCCATATTGTCTGGACCTTGGCGCCGTCGCCGATGGCGATGCCCCCGTGTATCGTGCCGAACATGGCATGGGTACATGGCGCTTCGAGCGCCATGCGGACAGTTTCATCGACTTCCTGAACGAGATCGCGACAGCGACCTAGCCTGCTTCGCCTCCCGGACCGCCCGGGCCAGGGCCGGGGCCGCCTGAGCCGCGTCCGCCCGGCGGGCCGAAACGCGGTTCGCGCTCGCCCTCTTTCGCCGCCGACGTGGCGCCGCCCAGGCGGTACGACAGCCCCACATAAATCATGCGTCCATCGAAGCGCCGCGTGCTCGTCTCGCGCAGGGAAGCACTGTTGATGACGGTTTCCATCTTGTTGCTACTGAACACATCGGTCACATTCATGACCAGGCTCAACTGCGGCGTCACCGTATGGCGCCAGCTCACATTCAAGGTGTTGTTCGGCGAGCGGTAGCCCTGTCCCGACAGCATCTTGCCTTGCATTTGCAGGGCCAGCTGCAGCTGGTTGGCGGGATTGACCTGGTAATTGAGGCGCGCGCGGCCGCTCAGGGCATTCGCCGTGCGCGTGCTGCGGTTGCCCAGGTCGTCCGAACTCGTCTGCTGGCTGCGCGCCAGGTTGCCGCTCGTGTTCAGGGTCAGCGATGGCGTCAGCTTGCCGCTGACGCTGAATTCCAGGCCGCTCGAATGGCTGCCTTCACCGTTTTCGCGCGTGGTCAAGAGCACATTGTCGCTGATAAAGTAGCGGTAATCGACGATGGCGTCCGTGTCGCGCCGGTGGTAGGCGCGCAAGCTGCTTTCCAGGCCCGCGATCTTCGTTTCATAACCGATCTCGAACGAGTCCGTCTGCGTGGGTTTCAGCTTGGGATTGCCGGCCGACACATTGAACTCGTCGCGGTAGACCACGTAAGGATTCAGGTCGCCCGCATTCGGACGGCGGATGCGGTGCGCATAGCTGAAGCGCAGGTTGCTCTCGTCGCTAACCTTATAAGTAGCGAACAGGCTGGGAATATAGTTGACGTAGTTGTTGCTGGCCTCGACGCCGCTGGTGATCTGGCGCACGTTCAAGTCCGTGTATTCGGCGCGCAAGCCGGCCAGCGCGCCCCAGCGCTCGGTCAGGCGCATCTGGTAGGAACCGTACAGCGCGATGGTGCGCTCGTCTAGCTCGAAACGGTTGCTGCGCATTGGATTGACGGTCTCCAGCAGGCTGCCCGGATTGATGTCCGTATATAAGGTATCGAAACTGCTCTTGTTGTCGGCTAGCTTGTAGCCCAGCTTGGCCGTGCCGCCCGCCAGCGGACGCTCGTAGTCGCCGCTGAAGTCGACGATGCGGTTGCCCGTCTCGCTGTGCTGGCGCGCGCGGCTGTCGAAGGCATTCACGGGCGTCACCGCGTAGGTATTGGCGTAATCGCTGTCGCTCTCGTTGGTCGACGACGAAACGCGCAAGTCGATCTTCAGCGATTCTCCCGGCAACTCTCCCTTGTGGTCGTAGCGCGCGCCCCAGCTGTAGTTGCGGCTGTCGCCGTTGCGCACGGTGCTGCGCACATAGTCGCCGATGGTGCTGCCCGTGCTGTCGCCATTGATGTAGCGGTCGAGCGAGCGCTGGTCGTTGCTGCGCCCGTTATACGACACGCTGGCGGCCAGGGTATCGTTGGCGTTCAGGTTGTAATTCACGGTGCCGTGCAAGCCCAGCGAATCGTTCAAGCCATTGTTGCTGGACTGCTGGCTGCTGGGGGCAAATGCCCCCGTGCCGCGTTCCAGGCGCTCGCGGCTGACCTCGCCCACGGAATTGCGGCCGTCGTGGCGTACATTGATGCCGCCCTGGTAGCCCCACGGCCCTTCGTTGTAGGTGCCGGACACGGCACTGTTGTAGCGCCCCGCGATGCCCGCATTCGCATTGACGGTGGCAAAGCCGCCCGGCTTGCGGTTGCGCCGCATCACCAGGTTCAGGATGGGGCCGCCACCGGCTTCGTTGCCGAACTGGGCACCGGGATTGTTGATCACTTCCACGGACTCGATATCGTCGGCCGCCATGGCGTTCAGGGTGGCGCCGCGCGAATCGCCCTGCAACATGGCTGACGGCTTGCCATCAATCAATATCTGCACATTGCTGCTGCCGCGCAGGGAAACGCTGCCATCGGGGTCGACGGCCACCGACGGCACATTGTTCAAGGCATCGGCCGCCGTGCCGTTGCTGCTGCCCACGTCGGACTTGACGTCGTAGACTTGCCGGTCGATGCGGCCCGTGGGACGCTCGGCCGTCACGCTGACGGAAGGCGGTGCATCAATGGCGGGCGCCTTGGCCGGCGCCGGCTTGACGACGGCGTCGCCGGTGGCCGCGGCCTGTGCCTGAGCGGAAACATTGGCAGACAGCAGGCTGCCGCCAGCCAGGCAGCAGAGAACAATTTTATGCATGAAATAAATAGCCCAGGAACTGTGAGGCGCAACGCAAACGCGTGGCAACCGGGAATCGAATGCCATGATTCTAGGGGCCAACGCATAGGCAAACAATTGCAATTTACTTCAATTTACAAATCTCTTGCGCTTGTGGCATTACAGCCTCACACCTTGGGGAGCAGCTAGGTCAGCAAGCCATTGCTACGTGCCAGTTTCAGCCAGCCCGGATACTCCGTCATCAGCAAGTCATACAGTTCCTCATCGCTGTGCTCGTCGGGCGAGCTGACGGAAAAGTAATTGGCATTATCGACCAGGCGTCCCTGCAATTCGTCGAGCTTTTCCAGGAAGGGGAAGTCGGAATCGGCAAAGGCGGCGAGGAACTTGCTTTTCGATTTGCGCCCTTTGCCGATGCCCATGAATTGCCAGAAGATCGGTTCATTGCTGGCCCAGCGCAATTGTTTCTCCGTCGTCGCCTGGTCGCTGGTGCCGCCATCGGTAACGAACATGACGTACACGGGCAATTCGGCCGCGACGGGGCGCGTGCGCTCGCCGCCGGCCGCGTCAGGGAAGTAAAACGCGCGGATCGCCTGCATGGCGGCGCCATAGCGCGTGTCGCCTTCCAGCGGGTGGCGGATGATCGCCCGTCCCACATAAGTGTTGCAGTTGCTCAAGTCCATGGGTGCCGGATGATGGACGTTCTTGCCGAACAGGAAAACATCGATCTCGCCATCGTCGTCGAACTTGCAGCCCAGGGCCAGGATGCGTTCGGCAAAGCGCTGCACCAGCCCCTCTATATACAGCCGCCCCATGGAACCGGAAATATCCAGGCACAGGCAGACCTTGGCGCGGTGGTCAAGCAAGCCCACTTTTTGCAGCGACACGCCCGCCTGCTTGACCAGGCTGACCAGCTGCGGCGCTTCGCGTTCGACGCGCTTTTCCAGGTTGATCTTCGCCTGCATGACGGCAGACGCCGCCGCAGGGCTAGCAAGAGCGGCAGGCGCAGCCTGGTCGACTTCGCCGCCGAAGTGGCGCACCAGGGAGTCGAGCCCCCCCATTGAAACCTTGCCCCACGGCCATGCAGCGCCAGCCGCCATCCTTGCGGTACAGTTCGGCCAGCATAACGGCTTTTTCTTGCGCGAAATCACTACCCGCGAAGGCGAAGCGGGCCAGTTCGCGTCCTCCCGCCTGCAGGCGCACGTGGCCAGATTGCAGCTGCGACATCACGCCGCCGCCATCGATGGATGCCGTCACGACGAGACGGTCTATGCTGGCCGGCAAGCGCGCCAGTTGCATGGCAAATTCGGTCATGTCGCCAGCGCTGCCCGAACGCGCTTCCACGCCGCCGCATGGCGTGCGCGGCTGGTTGAAAAAGGTCATGTAGCGCTCGTCGGACAGTTTGCCGTTGGCATCGAGGCCGAAACAGGCCACGTCGAGCGCCAGCCCCTGTGCGGCCACGCCGACCTGCAGCACGCCGTCGGGAACGAGATTGGCCAGCGGCAAGCGCTGTCCTTTGGACAAGGTTTCCATCAGTGTCTCCTAGGCGATGTAGCGGCGCGGATTGTCCGCATTGAAATCATCTTCGTCTTCCTTGTCCTCGCCCTTGAAGACGACGGGACCATTGAAGGCCAGCTGCAGGTTCTCGCCCTGCCAGCTCAGCCACGGCGTCGCTTCGCTGCCCGGTTCCGACGTCTTGCCCGACGGCTCCAGAATGATGCTGTCGGGCGTGATGCGCGCCATGCCGATCACATAGGTATAGACGGAATCGTCGTCGGCCGCCTTGGACAGGCGGAAATCGAACGCGCACTCGACGATCTGCTCGCCATATTGCATGACCATCTTCGGCCGCATGGAAGCGACGGAGACGGCGCCATTGGCCAGCGCCGAATACACGCTGAAGACAAGCCCCACGGTGCCGCCGTAATGCTGCGCCAGAGCGGGATTGACTTCCACGGTTTCCGTGGCGGGCTCCTTGCCCGATGCGCCCGCCACGTCGCCCAGGTGGCGCACGAAGGGCATGGCGCCAAAGTTGCCGGGCGTATCGGGCGCCTGGATGAAGCGCATCTGGCCATTCGGCAAGAGGATGCCGACCCGCAAATCAAGGTCGTCGTTGTCGTCGTCGCCATCGCCGTTATCGACCCAGGTAGCCTTGACGGTGAGTTTGCCCGGCGCGCCGGCGCCCTTTTCCAGCGACACCTTGTGCGTCTGGCCTGCCTTGGTCAGCGAGATTTTCGACAGGGAAATCTTGGGTGATGGCGCCGTTTCCGCTGCCGCCTGCGCCACTTCACCGCCAAAATGGGCGACCAGCGCGTCCAGCCCGCCGTTAAAACCCTGGCCCACGGCCATGAAACGCCAGCCGCCGTCCCTGCGGTAGAACTCGCCCAGCATGACGGCTTTTTCTTGCGCAAAATCAGCGCCCGCATAGGTGTAGCGGGCCAGTTCGCGCCCGCCGTCGAGCAGGCGCAGGTAACTGCTGCCCAGCTGCGCCATGGTGGCAGCGCCATCGATGGCGGCCGTGACGACCAGGCGCTCGATGGAGGATGGCAAACGCTCCAGCTGGTAGCTGAAACCGGCCGCATCGCCGGACGGCGCCACGGTTTCCACGCCGCCACACGGCGTGCGCGGCTGGTTGAAGAAAGTCATGTAGCGGTCGTCGGACAGCTTGCCGTTGGCATCGAGGCCGAAACAGGCAAAGTCCAACGCCACGCCAGCGCTGGCGAGGCCCAGTTGCACGACATTGCCCGTGACGAGGCCGGACAGCGCCAGGCGCTGCCCCTTGATCAGGTTTTCCATGCGATTATTTATTCAGGTGTGGGAGCTTCGGACAAGGGCTCAAGGCAAGGCCCGTCGTCCGAAGACAGTACGAATGTACAGTCAGTCCATGGCGGAGCAACGCCGCCATGGACTGACGTTCTGGGTTCTATGCAAAGCTAAAAGAGCTTCGGACAACGGTTCAGGGCAAGGCGCGTCACCGAAGACAGTACGAATAGTACGGCGAGGTGACGCAACGCGGCCATGGGCCGTTTTCCGGAGCTCTTAAGCGTTGATACCAAAGGAACGTGCAAGTGGGCCCAGGCCGCCCTTGAAGCCTTGGCCGATGGCCTTGAATTTCCATTCGCTGCCGGCGCGGTAGATTTCGCCGAAGATCATGGCCGCTTCCGTCGAGCCGTCTTCCGACAGGTCGTAGCGGGCGATTTCCGCGCCGTTGTCGCCATTCAGGCAGCGGATGTAGGCCTTGCCGACCATGCCGAAGTTCTGCTTGCGGTTTTCCGCGTCGTGGATGGTGACGGCCACGGCGATCTTGTCGATATCGGCAGGCACGTTGGCCAGGTCGACGGCAACCTTCTCGTCATCGCCATCGCCGCCGCCCGTGGTGTTGTCGCCCGCGTGGACGATGGAGCCGTCAGCCGACTTCAGGTTGTTGTAAAAAATGAAATCGGCATCGGAGCGGGCCTTGCCATCCGTTTTCAGCAGGAAGGCGCTGCCGTCCAGGTCAAATGCGGCGCCATCGGTGGCGCGCGGGTCCCAGCCCAGGCCAATCACGATTTTCTTCAAGCCAGGAGCTTCCTTGCTCAGGTTGACATTGCCGCCTTTTTGCAAACTGATCGCCATGGTAATTCCTCTTTAATGTGGGGGTTGCATTCGGTGTTTCAGGTCACGTCGCCAGCGTACCGGCTTGATGAGCCATGAGCCTACCATAAAGTTACTGCTTGCCAGCCGCGCACTATTGAAAATAATGCCATGCGGAAAAGACCGTGCCGCTGCCCCAATGCGCAAAATGACGGATAATGCCGCTCGACAAAAATTTTTACCATCCTGACCCCAGGCTTGTCCTTGAACAATACCAAGATACGACTCGACTGCATTCCCGGCACCCTGTGCGACGAGCGCCTGTGGTCGCGCCTGGCGCCTGCCCTGGGCGACGCCTTTGATCTGCAGCACATGCCCCTGCACCAGGCGCGCACGCGCCCGCAGATGCAGCAGATGATCGCCAGCCACAGCGCTCCTCAAGCCCATCTGGTGGGCTTTTCGCTGGGCGCCTACCTGGCGCTCGAACATGCGCTGGCACACCCGCAGCGCGTCCAGTCCCTCACTTTGATCGCCAATTCGGCCAAAGGTTTGCTGCCGGCGGAAATTGAAGCGCGCCAGCGCATCGTCGCCATGCTCGAGCGCAATGCCTATGCGGGCATCACGCGCCAGCGCCT
Organism: Janthinobacterium sp. MP5059B; assembly: GCF_001758645.1. NCBI lineage: Bacteria > Pseudomonadati > Pseudomonadota > Betaproteobacteria > Burkholderiales > Oxalobacteraceae > Janthinobacterium > Janthinobacterium sp. MP5059B. The sequence goes on from NZ_LRHX01000012.1 coordinate 203,428, forward strand.
GCGCGAACTGCTGCACCCGTCGCACTTGGAAGACACCGGCATCACGGGCCTGATCCGGCAGATGGGGATCGACTTGGGCAAGGACGTGCTGCTGGCGCAATTCATCACCACCATCGCCCGCCCCGACCTGATGGCGCGCTTGCCGGAACTCGGTTTTCCCGTGCTGATCGTGGGTGCCGAAGAGGACAAGCTCGTCGATCCCGACGATCTGCGCGCCATGGCGGCCCGCTTGCCGCAAGCCACCCTGCACCTGCTGAAAGACAACACCGGTCACATGATTCCGCTGGAAGCACCAGGCGCGCTGGCCGACGCCATGCGTGCGCATCTGGAGACCGCCGGCAATTTCAACGATAATGGCGGGCATCGGGCATCGCCCCCACCTTTTTCACGGAACCAATGAGCTTACTGACCATCATCGTCGCCACCGACCAGCAAGGCGGCATCGGCATCGACAACACCCTGCCGTGGAAACTGCCGGAAGACCTCGCGCATTTCAAGCGTCTGACGACGGGCCATCCCATCCTCATGGGCCGCAAGACCTTCGATTCCATCGGCCGTCCGCTGCCGAACCGCCGCAACATCGTCATCACGCGCAATCCGGACTGGCGCCATGAGGGCGTGGAAGCGGTGTCGTCGCTGGAAGCGGCCATCGCGCTGCTGGACGGCGCCGAAGGCTATGTCATCGGCGGCGCGGAAATCTACCAGCAGTCGCTGGCACTGGCGCAGCGTTTGATCATCACGGAAATCGGCCAGACGTTTGACTGCGATGCCTTTTTCCCCGCCGTTGATCATGCCGTGTGGCAAGAAACCGCGCGCGAAGCGCATGTTTCGGAGAAATCCGGCCTGCCTTACGCCTTTGTCACGCTGCAACGCAAAGCCTGATAAGGTTATATTGACTAGCAGAATGTTGCTGTAATACCCCTGTCACACCCATGCGTCACGCTAGCGCACGCTTGTGACGCTTTGCTACGATATTTTTTTCCCGCAGACGCCGCATTTCTGCGAGAATCCCGTTCTTATTTTTTTTCTGCGGCTGCCGGGTTGCACTACCGCCTGACCGTCGCGCCCTAGTCCGCCCCTTCACATCTGTCAGGGGCGGCTTGCTTTTTTGGAGACATGCATGAAATTTCGTTTCCCTATCGTCATCATTGACGAGGATTTCCGTTCTGAAAATACGTCCGGCCTGGGCATTCGCGCCCTTGCCGCCGCAATGGAAAAAGAAGGCATGGAAGTGCTGGGCGTGACCAGCTACGGCGATTTGTCGCAATTTGCCCAGCAGCAATCGCGCGCGTCAGCCTTCGTGCTGTCGATCGACGATGAAGAATTCGGCGCCGGTTCCATCGAGGAAACCGATCACGCCTTGAAATCGCTGCGCGCCTTCGTCGAGGAAATCCGCTACAAGAACGCCGATATCCCTATTTATCTGTACGGCGAAACGCGCACCTCGCGCCATATCCCCAACGATATCCTGCGCGAACTGCATGGTTTCATCCACATGTTCGAAGATACGCCGGAATTCGTCGCGCGCCACATCATCCGCGAAGCGAAATCCTACCTGGACGGCCTGTCGCCGCCATTCTTCCGCGCACTGGTGCACTACGCCAACGACGGTTCCTACTCATGGCACTGCCCCGGCCACTCGGGCGGCGTGGCGTTCCTGAAGTCGCCGATCGGCCAGATGTTCCACCAGTTCTTCGGTGAAAACATGCTGCGCGCCGACGTCTGCAACGCCGTCGAGGAACTGGGCCAGCTGCTCGACCATACGGGCCCTGTCGCCGCGTCGGAACGCAATGCCGCGCGCATCTTCAATGCCGACCATTGCTATTTCGTCACCAACGGTACGTCTACCTCGAACAAGATGGTGTGGCACTCGACCGTGGCGCCGGGCGACATCGTCGTCGTCGACCGCAACTGCCACAAGTCGATCTTGCACTCGATCATCATGTGCGGCGCGATTCCCGTATTCCTGATGCCGACGCGCAACCACCTGGGCATCATCGGCCCTATCCCGCTGCATGAATTCACGCCGGAAAGCATTGCCCGCAAGATCGAGGCGAATCCGTTCGCGCGCGAAGCGAAGAACAAGAAGCCGCGCATCCTGACCATCACGCAATCGACTTACGATGGCGTGATCTACAACGTGGAAACCCTGCGCGAAATGCTGGACGGCAAGATCGACACCCTGCACTTCGATGAAGCGTGGCTGCCGCACGCCACCTTCCACGATTTCTACAAGAATATGCACGCCATCGGCAAGGACCGTCCGCGCGCCAAGGAATCGATGATCTTCTCGACCCAGTCCACGCACAAATTGCTGGCCGGCCTGTCGCAGGCCTCGCAAATCCTCGTGCGCGAATCGGACACGGTCAAGCTGGACCAGGACGCCTTCAACGAGGCTTACCTGATGCACACCTCGACGTCGCCGCAGTATTCCATCATCGCTTCGTGCGACGTGGCCGCGGCCATGATGGAAGCGCCGGGCGGCACGGCCCTGGTGGAAGAGTCGATCATGGAAGCGCTCGATTTCCGCCGCGCCATGAAGAAGATCGACCAGGAATGGGGCCAGGACTGGTGGTTCCAGGTGTGGGGTCCGGCCACCTTCAACGACGAAGGCATGGGCCAGCAGGAAGACTGGATGATACGCGCCGAGGATGACTGGCACGGCTTCGGCGACCTGGCTCCCGGCTTCAATATGCTCGACCCGATCAAGGCGACCATCGTCAACCCGGGCCTGTCGCTGGATGGCCAGTTCGGCGACACGGGCATCCCCGCGTCCATCGTCACGAAATACCTGGCCGAGCACGGCGTGATCATTGAAAAATGCGGCCTGTACTCGTTCTTCATCATGTTTACCATCGGTATCACCAAGGGCCGCTGGAATACCCTGCTGACCGCCTTGCAACAGTTCAAGGACGACTACGACAAGAACCAGCCGATGTGGCGCATCCTGCCGGAATTTGCGGCGGCCAACCCACGCTACGAAAAAATGGGCTTGCGCGACCTGTGCCAGCAAATCCATGATTTCTACAAGGCCTACGACGTGGCCCGTTTGACGACGGAAATGTATCTGTCGGACATGATCCCGGCCATGAAGCCGTCGGATGCCTTCGCCAAGATGGCGCACCGCGAAATCGAGCGCGTGGCCATCGACGAACTGGAAGGCCGCATCACGTCCATCCTGCTGACGCCGTACCCGCCGGGTATTCCGCTCTTGATCCCGGGCGAACGCTTCAACAAGACCATCGTCGACTACCTGCGCTTCGCACGCGACTTCAACGAGCGCTTCCCCGGCTTCGAGACGGATGTGCATGGCCTCGTGAAACGCGAAGTCGATGGCAAACGCGGCTATTTTGTAGATTGCGTGAAATTGGATGAGAACGCCTAAAAATCGTCCATGGCGGCGTTGCATTGCCCTGAACGTTTTTAGCCATTCTCGTGACGTTCGTTGAACTTCATTAAATAGCGCCGCCTGATGCAGATCAGGCGGCGTTTTTCATTGTGGGCCAGCGCGCACGCTTGCGCCAGATCAAACGGCTCGGGTATCGGGCTCCTAAGATGGGCGACTCGTGCCCTCGTGATGGCTGGCATATGACGCTCAAGGTGTGGCTGGAAATCATGCAGCAGGCGGCGGCTGGCAGTGGCGCCTTGCTGATGACGGCCTTGAAGCAGGCTCAGGTAACTGTAGCCCGGCGGCACGATGGCGAGGAAGACGGCGCGGGCATCGTGCTGTTTGCCGAGACCGACAAGGCGCTGCTGCAAGCGCTGCCGGCGCTGTGCGGCCATGCCCGCGTGCTGGCCATTGCCGCCTGTGGCCGCCCCCCCAGCTGCGCGCAACAGCGGGCCCTGATGGCGGCAGGCGCGCTCGATGTGCTGCTGTGGCCTGGCGGCACCGTCGATGCGGGCCAGGTGCTGGCGCGCCTGCAGCGCTGGCAGGCCGTGGCGCAGATGCTGGCGTCCAGCGCCGTGCGCCAGCATCTGGTGGGCGACAGCGCGGCCTGGACCGCCTTGCTGCACCAGGTAGTGGAAATGGCCGCCTTCAGCCAGGCGTCGATGCTGATCACGGGCGAGACGGGCACGGGCAAGGATTTACTGGCGCAACTGGTCTACCGCCTCGGCAACTGCAGAGGCGACTTCACCATCCTCGACTGCACCACCCTGTCGCCGGAACTGGCCGGCAGCGAACTGTTCGGCCATGAACGGGGCGCTTTTACGGGCGCGGCAGCTGCGCGCGACGGCGCTTTTGCCATGGCCGACGGCGGCGTGCTCTTCCTCGATGAGGTGGGCGAACTGCCGCTGCTTCTGCAGGCGCAGCTGCTGCGCGCCATCCAGGAGCGCAAATACAAGCGCGTGGGCGGCAATACCTGGCAGCCGACGCAATTCAGGCTCGTCTGCGCCACCAACCGCGCACTGGAAGGCGAGGTGGCGCGCGGCGCCTTCCGTGCCGACCTGTATTACCGCATCGCCGGCTGGCGCTGCCAGATACCGCCCTTGCGCGAACGTCAGGACGACATCCTGCCGCTGGCCCGCCATTTCCTCGCTGAACTGGCCCAGCAGCCGCCGCCCCCGCTGGACGCCGCCGTGCGCGAATACCTGCTGCTGCGCGACTATCCGGGCAATGTGCGCGAACTGCGCCAGACCGTCACACACATCTGGCACCGCCATTGCGGCCCCGGCCCCATCACCATCGGCGCCCTGCCCCAGGAAGAACGGCTGCTGGCGCCGCACTGGCCCGACCAGCACTTTGAAGCGGCCGTGCGGCGGGCCCTGGCCCAGGGCTGCACGCTGTCGCACATCACGCGCTGCGCCACCGACACGGCCATCCGCCTCGTGCTGGCCGATGAGCACGGCAACAACCAGCGCGCCGCCGCCCGCCTTGGGGTGACCGACCGCGCCCTGCAGTTACGCCGCAAGGCGGCCGCTTGCGCTGCACAAGCGGCCACCACCACTGTCGCGGCAGCGCCGGTCACGCCAGCCGCGCGGTAAGCCGCGTCACGCCAGCCGCGCCAGCCGCAAGAAATTGCCGCCCGTGATCAGCGCCATATCCTGCGGCGGCAAGCCCAGCAACTGAATCTTGTGCAATTCCAGCCCCGGATGTAGCCAGGGACCATCCGAACCGAACAAGACCTTGTGCGGTCCCGCGCGGCGCACGGCCTGCTGCAGCAAGTCAAAACGCCGCACGCCCGAGCTATCCGTATGGATGTTGCGGTGGCGCACCAGATGGTCGATCAGCGCCAGCTGCGCGGCCCAGTCGTCGCCAAAGCTGCCCAGGTGCGGCAGGATGAAATCGACGTCGGGATACTGCTGCGCCAGCAGCTCGGCCACGGCCACCTCGCCGGCCGGGTCGTACAGCACGGGCAAGCCGAAGAAACGGGCCGCCTCGCACACTTCGCCGCTGATGCGCGCGTCCAACCGGTGCGCCTTGACGCCGACAAAGCCGTACCGCTCGACGGCCGTGCGCACCAGGTCCATGATGCGGCCCCGGTCGCGCCGCGCATGCACGAAGGCAAAGCCGTAGAAACGCTGCGGATCGGACGACACCAGGCGCGCCACGCCATGGTTGGCGATGGCGTAATCGGAGTGAAAGGTGGCGAACAGCACGCTGCGGGCGATGCCGGCCGCCTGCGCGCGGCGCAGGTAGGCTTGCAGCGGCGCATCGCTGTCCCACGGCCCGCTCAAGCCGTCGCCCGGTCCCGCATGACAGTGGCAATCGATGATCATCTTGTCGCGCTATTGCCAGTCGCCCATGACGACGATGCGGTTGCCGCGCCGGCGCCAGCGCCCGCTCTCCTCCTCGCTCTGCGGCGCGGCCGAACGAAAATGCGGCAGTTGCTGATGCAGGGCCCGCGTCAGCGCGCTTTCCACGGCACGCGCGCTGCCGTCGCCGTCGGCAGCCAGGCGTGCCGCCTGCCCCGCGATGCGCACGAAGCGGCGCGCCAGCTCCAGTTCGCGGTCGGCCGGCGCCTCGGCTTCCATTTCCAGTTCCAGCGCATTGCTGGCGGCGCGTCCCAGGGCCGAGCCGAGCGCCGTGCCCACGCCCGGTATCGGGATCATCGAGCCCAGGGCGCCGCCGACAAAGGGCAAGGCCGTCTTGGCCACGGCCTTCAAGGCGCCACCCAAGGGCTTGGCCACCTTGGCAATGGTCGAGCCCACCTTCTTGACACCCTTCCACACGCTCTTGAAGACAGTGCCGAGAAACTGTTCCAGCTCCGCTTCGCTGGACACTTGCAGCAATTCCATGGCCAGCTGCAGTTCTTCCTCTTCGCTGAAGACGGCCGGCGCGCGGCCCTTGCCGGACCAGTCCTGGCCGAACTCCAGCACTTCAAACGCAGCGCCGGCCCGCTGCCGGCATTGCGCGCATTCGCATTCGAGTTGGTGCATGATGTTCTCCTTCGCAGTCGTCAAAGCGCTGTCGTCAGCCCCACATTTCACCCAGCACGGCCAGTTCCAGTTCGCGCCGCTGGTTCGTCAGCACGCCGCGCTGGTTGGCGAACATGTCGTCGTGGATGCGCTGTTCGATCCGGCGCCGCTGCGCCGCCGAGGACAGGGGCGCCACATACACCTGGTGCGCGCTCACGTCGACGGCCAACATCTGGCCGCACAGCCGGTGCTGCAGCAAACGCCGGTGCAGATCGTCCGTCTGGCCGCTGTAGGCACGGCGCCTTCCACCCGCATCGAACTCGATGACGTACAGGCCCGGCCCCCGGCCATTCGCGTCGCGCAAGGCGTCGGCGAGCGTCCCCAGCGCCTGGTAGCGCAGGGCGGCCGCTTCCGGCACCCGGCCCATGGTGCCGGCCAGGGTTGGCGGGACTTCGCCCTGCTGCTGGTCATCGTCCTGCCCCTGATCCTGGCCCTGGTCCGTATCCACTCCCTGGTCCGGCCCCTGCTGGTCGCCAAAGGCCGGTTCCGCCACAGGATAAGCCGCAGGATAAATGGTCGGATAGATGGGCGCATAGCCGCCCCAGCCCCGGTAGCGCGGCGGCAGGTAGGGCATGGGCTGGGGAGCAAAGCGGGGCAGACGGCGGCCCTGCCCCTCGTAGCGCGGTGGCGCGGGACGGCGCGCGCCTCGCAGCGGCGGCCTTGCACGCAGGCCGCCTCGCCCGCCGCCAGGACGCATGCGCTCTTCCTCCCATTCTCCCTCTTCCTCCCCTTGCCACTCCTGCGACCACTCTTGCGACCATTCCTGTTCGCCGGCCGCCCCTGGCTGCCCCGCAAAAGGCAGTATTTCAAACGCTTCGTTCATATCGCCTCCTGATGTGATGTTCAAGCAAGCCCATCGCCTGCTCCAGTTGCCGCGGCGTCTGGTCGGCCCGCAGCAAAAAAGTCAGCGCGCCGGGACCGTCTCCCGCTTGCGCCAGCGCCAGCACGCCCGCCGCGCGCAAGGCTTGCCGCAAATGGGCGCGGCCGGGCAAACGCTGCACGGGAAAGCTGCCACCGCAGCAGGCAATGCCGGCCGCCGCCATCCCTGTCCGCCATTGCGCCACCCTGTCCGCCAGCCTGGCGCGCAGGGCGTCGCCATGGCGGGCATTGAGCGCCATGGCGCGCCGCGCCGCCGCCAGCACGGCTGCCGAAGGCGGACTGGCATGCACGCGCGTCTGGCTGTGCGCCGCGAAGCGCCGCAGCAGCTTGCGGCTGCCGGCCAGCACGGCCAGCGGCACGCCAAATCCCTTGGCCAGCGAGGCGCCGACGATCACGTGGCCGCCGCCCTTGTCGTAGCCGCCCGGCAAGCCATGCAGCCGCACCGAGCCGCCACCGGCCGTGCCCGCCACGCCCAGCACCTGCGTGTCATCGAGCAGCAGGTAACCGCCTCCCTGGCATGCGAGGGCCGCATAGCCGGCCAGCGGCAAGACCTGTTCGCTGCCCGGCACATAACCATCGGCCAGGATCAGGGGGCGCCGCCCTTGCCTGCCCCAGGCCGCCGCCAGTTGCCGCAACGCCGCCATCTCGCCGCTGGGAAACAAGCGCAAGGGCAAACCCAGCGCCTGCGCCCGCTCGGCGCCCCAGCGCGCTATGGCGTAGCTGCCGCCATCGACGAGGATCACCAGGCGCTCGGCAGCCAGCATGCCGAACAGGTCCCAGAACAGGTGCAAGGTCGACGGCAGCACGCAGGCCGCCTCGCAGCCTTGCAGCGCAGCCAGGCTTGCTGCCAGGGCCTGCGCGCCGGGCGGCTCCTGCAGCGCGGCCGGCTGGCCCAGGCTCAAGCTGCTCCACGGCGCCAGCGCGGCCGCCGGATGGCGCATGCCCAGGTAGAGGGCGCTGGTAAAGTCGAGCATGCACCCGCCCCGCCCCCGTACTAGACACTGCGCAGCTGCTGGCTCAGGCGCTGGCGCAGCAACACCGAGGGCATCGTCGACTCGATCGCCGGGTCGCTGCTGTCGACGGACAGGTCGACCCCGGTGGCGGCGCGGTAGCCGTGGATGTAGCCTTGCACTTGCGGGCGCCAGAAGCGCGCCCAGTTGAATGCCTGCGTCGGTTCATAGATGTCGCTCCAGTTGCCATAGCGCACGGACAGCAGCAATTGCTCGCCGAAGATGGCTAGGTTACGGAAGTGCATCACGCTCGTATCCGTCCAGCCCTGCAATTTCTTCATGGCATCGACCCTGTCCATCCACGGTTCCGGATACGCCACCATCACGCGCGTAGGCAAAAATTCACGGAATTCGGGGCGCGCCAGCATCCATTGCTGCATCAGCATTTCGATGCGCGCCGTCGACGGCAAATCGCCGAACTGGTTGTGCGCGCCCTGCGACAGGATCAAATGAATTTCCTTGAGCGCGTTGAGCACGGGGAAGGCGTCCGCCTTCACGGTGGTGTCATCATCCTGCTTGTAGAACGAAGTGAGCAGGCGCAGCAAGTGGTGGAACGCTTCCAGGAATTTGGAGCGGCTATCGGCTGGCCGGAAGTGCTGCACTGCCTTGCCGTCCAGGCGCACACCGTAGTGATGGTCATATTCATAGTTCCGGCGCATCACGGTCAGCCGATGCTGCTCATCCTGCGTGTATCCCCAGAGTAAATTATTCAACGGACGCAACATGTCGATTTCCGTGTTCGACAGGGGATCGAGTTGCTTGCCCGGCGCGCGCAGATTCTGGAAGCGTTGCGCGATGGCATTCATGGTTTGTACCAGCATGCCCTCTTCGTGCCAGTACGACCAGATCAGTTCCAGCAGGCAGGGATTGGCCAGCTTTTCCTGGATGATGCCAAAGCACAGGTCCACTTCGCCTTCCTGGCCGCGCGGGATGCTGATGGGGATGTCGGGCAGCTTGCGGCGGATCACGGCCAGGTAGGGCAAGGTCTGGAAACCATCGATGTTTTCCAGGTAATCGTTGCGCAGCACGGTTTCCAGGTCGCGCCCCTGGGGGATGTCGCGCCGGTCCAGGTAGGCGTTGTCTTCCGCGGGATTGAAGGCCAGCGGCTGGTTCAGCACGCCGCAATTGACCATCACGAACGCCTCCGTCGCCACTTTCAGCACGCGGTAGGAATCGGCATCCGAGAACGGCAGTGCGCGGCGCTGCTTGAGCTGCTGGAACACGTCGGCCTTTTTGACGAAGCGCTCCTGCTCGAAGCCGCGCACATTGGCCAGGTCGCCGCAAAACAGGCTGTCCATGAAATGCAGGTAATTCGTAAACGACATCGCTTCAGTGCTGTTGCGTATCAGGGTCCACAGCGGCAAGTCTTCCGTCGGCTCCGTTTCCGTGCGCGTCAGCGACACGCCCACATTGCCCGAGATGGGCTGCGGCTGGCGCTCCTCCGCCTCGTATTCCGCGTCCACGGCCAGCATGGCGTTCGGGCTCAGCCCTTCCGGCACGGGCAAGGCATTGCGCAGTTCTGGACGCTGCGACAGCATCATCTGCCCCGTGAAACGGTGCATGCCGGCGCGCCGCACGGGGGTGGAAAAGGCATTCGGCGCACCACGCATGGGTACCCACGGGGCGGCGGCCAGCACCTGCACCTGGTCGCGCCCGTCTGCGCTTTGATCGCCGTCAAACGAGACGGTGGCCACGGCACGGTCACCCACCCTGCCAAAATTGCAGTCGCTGGGATGGCAGTCCGCCGTTTCAAAAACCAGCCCCACCTGCGGATTGAGCTGCGGCTTGAAACACAGCACGGCGCTGCAGCCGGACTGCACCGTCACGCACTGCGGCGCCGTGGCGGGGAAATTGCCATACACCCCCACGTAGCTGCCCGTGGCCAGGTCGGCAAACACGGTACTGCCATGACCATCCGTCCAGCGCACGCCCACCAGCATGGCGGGATCGGCTACCCAGGTGGCGGCATTGAAATCATGGCAATCCGCCTCGGCTCCCCGGTACAGGCTGATGGCGGCATTGACGACCATGGCCCCGCTGTCCTGCTCGTGCACGGTGACAGCGATGCTGCCGCCGTGGTGCTTCGGCCCCGCCTGGCCCGCCGCCCCGCTCCTGCTGCTCATCTTGCCACCCATATTGCTGCTCATCTTGCTGCTCATGTCATTCTCCTCAATGGATAATCAAACGCGATGCCAGGGGCGGCAGCGGCCTGCCCGGCTGGCGGCCATGCCGCACGACATCCGCGCACAGCTCCGACGTGTCCAGGGTGCTGCGCAGGGCCCAGTGGGTCAGCAAACGCCCCAGCAGCTCGCTTTCGTCTTCCGGGCTCAAGGCACCGCTGGCGCGCGCCTGGCCCAGCACGGCGAACACCAGGGTCGGCGTCGCCCGGTACATCTGCCCCGGCGCCAGGCTCCAGCTGCGAAACAGCTGCGCCAGCATGGCCGGCTGGCGCGTGTGCACGGCCATGGCTTCGGCCAGCGAGCCGCCGCGCAAGGCCGGCGGCCGGTGCTGCACCAGCAAGCCCACCAGGGCAGCCATGCTGGCCTGCAACTGTTCCAGCAGCCGCTGCCGGGCCGGCGGCAGGCCGGCCAGCGGGTAGTACGACAGCCACAGCTGCTCCAGCCGGTCCCACTGCGGATGCGGATACAAGGCCCGTCCCATGGCGCAGCTCAGGCGCACCCGCAGCCATGGCACTGGATGGGGATCGTCGATATTGAGGCGGAAGACAAACACGCGCGGCAGGCTGACCACGCCGATCAGACCCAGGGTGGCGGCCACGCCGACCCGCGCCAGCGACCAGAAATCGGCCACGATCTCGGAAATCCACCGCTCCCACAATTGCCACACGTGAACAAAGCCGCTGCCGCCATGCTGCATCGCTTGCAGCACGGGCCGCAAGGACGCCACCAGGTCCAGTAGCGCAGCCCCCTGGTGGCCTATTTCGTGCACCAGCGACGAGGCGATGCTGCTGCCGATCATGCGTTCGCGCGGCAGGCGGATGATGGCGACGGGATTGTCGCCGCCGCCGGGCAGGCGCGTGCGCGCACGGCGGATGGCCGCGCCCGGCCCCCGGTCCAGGTAGCAGATCACGGGCGGCGCCTGGTACACATTGCCGGGCAGCGCCAGCGCGTCGGCGGCAACGATGTCCAGGCCGGCCAGCCACACGCCCGTCTTGTACTCGCTGCGCTGGGTGATGACTTCGTTGAACAGGTCGAACTGGGTCAGCGCGGCATTGAACTTCAGGCGCAGGAAGGTAAAACGGCGCTGCGCCTCGGCGGCCGTGGCCATGCTGGCGCCATCGGCGTGCTCGCGCCGCAGCCACCACTGGAACTGGGCCACCATGCGCCGCAATGCGCGCCGGCCCTGTACCAGCTGGCTTTCGATGGCAGACTGGGCGCTGGGCATCAGGGCCGCCGCCAGCACCGTCGGCTCGATCAGCGCGAACGGCTCCAGCCGCGCCAGCCGCGTCAGCAGCGAGCGCGCCTCCTGCTCCAGCATCCAGGCAGCATAAGCGCCGATGGCCATGATGTCAGACCCCGTACAGGACGATTTTGTGACCCTGGCGCGCCCAGCGACCGCTGGACGGACGCATGCCGACGCCGCTGCGCGCACCGCCCTGCGCCATGCTGCCACCCGCACCAGCGCCGCTGCCGTTCTGCGTGGAGACCTGGCTGCCGGGGCGGCCCAGCAAGCCTGGCGCGAACTGGCGCGCCGCCGCGCTGACCGCCGACTGGGCGATGGCGCGCGGATCGCCCGCACCGCGCGCTTGCGCGGCGCGGTTGACGGTATCGGCGGCCAGGCGCACGAACTGCTTGGCGCCCTCGAATTCGCGGTCCTCGTTCGACGACGCTTCCGCTTCCAGCCCCAGTGCGCCGCCAGCGGCCGAGGCCAGGCCGCTGCCTATCTTGGCCCCCAGCGGGCCACCGAAATAGCCGCCGATGGCGCCGCCGGCCAGGGGAATGGCCTTCTTCGCCACGCCCTTGAGCACGCCGCCGATGGCTTGCCCCACGGGCGACTTGATGATGCCGCCCGCGACGGAAGCAGCCTTGCGCAGGAAATTGCCGAGAAACTGCTCGAGTTCGGCTTCATTGCTGACCGACAACAATTCATTCGCCAGTTCCATCTCCTCGGTCTCGGAAAACATGGCGTTCGCGCCGCCCTCGCCGCTCCACTCGCCCTGGCCAAACTCGAACTGCTCCGCTTCAAAACCGGACATCTCCTGTCCGTATTCCAGGGTCGTACGATCCAAGTCATGCATGATGAGCTCCTCAAAGTTATAACCTCGGTTGGGACTACCTTGCCGGACAGACTGGCCGTCCGGCTAACAATCGAGCACGACGATGTGCCCACCCTCGCGGCGCCAACGGCCAGCGTCCCGTCCTGGCGTTTGCGCCGCCTGCCTGAGCAAACCTGGCGCCACGCTGCGTGCCACTTGCAGCAGGGCCGTTTCCACCCGCGCCTTGGGAGCGCGCGCGCCAGTGGCGCCGTCCTGCGCCAGCTCCGTATTGACGGCATCGATCAGATGCACGACCTGGCGCGCCAGTTCGAATTCCTTGTCTTCCGGGCTCAAACCTTCCAGTTCCATGCCGAAGATGCCGGCAGCGCGCCGCTTGAGCGCCTGCGGCGAACCACCGTGCAACGGCAACAGGGGCGCCACCACCTTGTCCAGCAGCTGGTGCAGCGGTCCTTCCAGCGGCGTACCGCGCACTTGCCGGCCCGCCGCAGTGGCGCCCAATTGGCGCGCCAGGAAAGCGTCGAACTGGGCCGGCGTCTGCAGTTCCAGCAACTGCGCCGCCAGTGCCAGCTCGTCTTCCTGCTGCAGGGGCAGCAAGCCCGGCGCTTCAGGCAATTCCATTTCGGGACGATAGGCGAGCAGACGGCTGGTCATGGCAGGCTCCGGTGAAAGGCGGGCGGGTGGCCCATGCCTCCCTGACGCAAGGGCCATGCCAGCCATGCGCAGGGAAAGGACGCGGGGAAAAAACGGAGCGGGTGGCGAACGGCATTTCGCCGATGACGTAAAAACCATGGTTTCCGGCGAAGCGAGTTTCGTTGCCAAGATGAGCTTTCAAACAAGCTTAATTGGCGGGAATGATTACGTCGCCTATCCGCCACAGTACGCGTAATCGGCAAAAAATATTTTTCATTTTCAAAGAATAAAGTTCGCCCTACAGCGCCGAAAACAGCATCAACACCACGCCAACGTCAGGCAAATGAAAACGTGGCCAACACGTAAATAGTTAATTGAAAACAGGATTGTGGTAGCTAGGGCCTACAATTAATGGGCTAAAATTTGATTGCCCGAGAGAAACTAAATGACTGACCCAACTTTGCGCCGTTTGCTGGCCATCACATTGCTCAGCCTGCTTGCCGCCTGCGGCGGTGGCGGCGACAGCAACACCGGCGCCATCCAGAATCCGGACATCTCGGTGGTTCCTCCAGGGACCACCGCGCCCGGCGATCCGGCAGCCCCCGGCACCACGCCAGGCGATACCATTCCTCCGCCGCCACTGACCACGCCTCCGGCCGGCCAGGCGGCCACCACCTTCACGCGCCAGGAAGCGTCGCGCTTCCTGGGCCGCGCCACGTTCGGCCCCAACATGGCCGCCATCGATGCGCTGGCGGCCAGCGACAGCGATGCGTGGTTCCGCGCGCAGTTCTCCAAGCCGCAAACCTTGCACCGCAAATATATCGACAGCATGCTGGCGGCGCAGGCTGCCGGCGGAGACCGGGTTAACTTCGTCACCGTATACGAGACATTCTGGAAGCAGGCTATCCAGGGCGAAGATCAATTGCGCCAACGGATGGCCTTTGCCCTGTCAGAGATTTTCGTCATTTCCATGCAAAACGAATCCGTGCATGCGCAAGCACGCGGCGTAGCCAGTTACTACGACATGCTGGGCCAGCGGGCCTTTGGCAATTTCCGCGACCTGCTGGAGGGCGTGGCCCTGCATCCGATGATGGGGCTGTACCTGTCCCACATGCGTAACCAGAAAGAAACGGCCACGCGCACACCCGATGAGAATTTCGCCCGCGAATTGATGCAACTTTTCACCATCGGTCTGTACCAGCTGAATCCCGATGGCAGCCTGAAACTGGCCGGAGGCAAACCCATCGAGACTTACACGCACGACGATGTGGCGGGCCTGGCGAAAGTGTTTACGGGCTGGAGCTGGGCGGGCCCCGACCTGAGCACTACACGATTCCACAGCGGCACACCGGATCCCGACCGGGACTGGAAACCCATGCAAAACTATCCGCTCTTCCATTCCAGCGGTGAAAAGCGCTTCCTTGGCCAAACCATATCCGGCGCCACCAGCGGCGAAGCGGACTTGAAAGTCGCGCTCGATACCCTGTTCAACCACCCCAATGCAGGCCCCTTCTTTGGCCGCCAGCTGATCCAACGCCTCGTCAGCAGCAATCCCAGCGCCGCCTATGTGGGCAGGGTCGCTGCCGCCTTTGCCAACAATGGCAGCGGCGTGCGTGGCGACATGCAGGCCGTCATCCGCGCCGTGCTGCTCGATCCGGAAGCGTTGGCGCCGGCCACCACGGCCATGCGCACTGGCAAGTTGCGCGAACCATTGCTGCGCCTGGCCGGCTGGATGCGTGCTTTCGACGCAAAAGCAGCCAGCGGGCGCTACCGCATCTATTATCTGGACGATCCACTGAGCGGCTTGGGCCAGAATCCCCTCAACCCCGCCTCCGTCTTCAGCTTCTTCCGGCCAGGGTATGTGCCCCCCAATTCCGCCCTCGCAAGCGCAGGGCTTGTGGCCCCAGAGCTGCAGATCACGTCCGAACCGTCGGTGACGGGTTACCTGAACTATATTCAGGACGCCATTATTGCCGGTGTCGGCGAAGGCCGCGACGTCCAGGCCAGCTACCCGCGCGAACTGGCGCTCGGCGCCGACACAGCCGCCCTGCTCGACCGCATAGACTTGCTCTTGATGCATGGCAGCATGCCCGCCAAGCTGCGGGGCCAGATTATCTCGGCACTCAACACCATCACCATCCCCACGGCCACGGCCAGCAATGCCACGCAAGTTGCCGCCGCCCAGGCCAACCGCGTCAAACTGGCCATTTTCCTGACCATGGCCTCGCCTGCCTATCTGGTGCAAAAATAAGATCGATCACATGCAAAATCTCCCATTTTCCCGCCGCCGTTTCCTCGGTTCCATGCTGAGCCTGGCCGGCACCACCGCCGCGCCGTTCGCCCTGAACCTGGCCGCCATGGGCAATGCCGCCGCGCAATCGGCCGGCGACTACAAAGCCATGGTGTGCCTGTTCATGGCAGGCGGCAACGACACCTTCAATACGGTGCTGGCCACGGACAACACCTCATGGAATGAATACCTGCGCCTGCGCAACACCGGCGGCGGCGATTCCATCCATCTGCCCGGCGTGGGCGAGACGGGCGGCGTGCTGCCTGTCGTACCCGCCACCGCGCAAACGGGCCGCGCCTTCGCCCTGCACCCCCAACTGGGGCCATTGAAGAATTTGTTCGACAATGGCCGCGCCGCCATCGTGGCCAATGTGGGCACGCTGATCCAGCCCACCACCCTGGCGCAGTACAAGGCAGGCAGCGTCGCCTTGCCAGCCAAGCTGTTTTCGCACAGCGACCAGCAGTCGACATGGCAATCCGGGGCGCCGGAAGGGGCCAGCACGGGCTGGGGCGGACGCATCGGCGACGTGGCGGGCGCGGGCAACAGCAACGCCACCTTCACGGCCATCTCGGCGGCCGGCAACACCGTTTTTCTCAGTGGACGCCAGGTGCGCCAGTTCCAAGTGGGCCAGGCGGGCGCCGTGCCCATCCGCGGCTTGAGCGGTAACCCGTTTGGCAGCACGGGCGGTGCGGGCGCGCTGCAAGCCATCATCAACGATGCGGGCAGCGACCTGATCGAACAGGAACACGTGGCCGTCGTGCAGCGCGCCATTTC
This sequence comes from Janthinobacterium sp. MP5059B, assembly GCF_001758645.1. NCBI lineage: Bacteria > Pseudomonadati > Pseudomonadota > Betaproteobacteria > Burkholderiales > Oxalobacteraceae > Janthinobacterium > Janthinobacterium sp. MP5059B. The sequence continues at coordinate 219,665 of NZ_LRHX01000012.1, forward strand.
CAGCCAGAGCATCCTCAGCGGCGCCATGCTGGCAGCCGGCGCGGGCGGCGTGCCCAATCCCCCGCCCTACATCAATCCGAACACAGGCGCTTCCAGCGTCAATCCGCTGGCCGTGCAATTGCAGACGGTGGCGCGCATCATCGGCGGACGCGGCGCCCTGGGAGCGAAACGGCAAGTGTTTTATGTAACCCTGGGCAGCTTCGACACGCATGACCGGCAGAAGGAGCTGCATGGCGACCTGATGGCGCGCCTGGCCCATGCGCTGGCGTACTTCGACACGACCCTGGCGGCCCTGCAGGGCGCGGACCTGCGGCGCCAGGTGACGACGTTTACTGCGTCGGACTTCGGCCGCACCTTCAGCAGCAACGGCGACGGCACGGATCACGGCTGGGGCGCGCACCACTTTGTCGTGGGCGGCGCCGTGAAGGGCCGCGACATCTACGGCGCCTTCCCCGTCACGGGCCTGGGCCATGAGCTGGACGTCGGTTCCGGCGCCCTGCTGCCGACCACCTCCGTCGACCAGTACGGCGCCACCCTGGCCAAGTGGTTCGGCGTGGCCGACAGCCAGCTGGCCGGGGTCTTCCCGAACATCGGCAACTTCAGCCGGCGCGACCTGGGTTTCATGACAGCAATTTAACCGTTCACGGCGACAATCAGGGTGACGACATAGCCCTGCGTGGCATTGCCCGTCACCGTGGCCATCTGCAAGCTGGTGCCGTCGCTGAAGACATTGTCGGCGGCATAGCTGATCTGCGACAGGTTGCGCACGCTGGCTGTGTAGCCGCTGGCCGTGTAGGCCTCGCTCAACGTTGCCATCGGGAAAGTGAATTGCGATGTCTTGATGCGGTTCGCGGCAGAGGCCGCCTTGACCAGGCTGGGATAGACCTCGAAATGCACGTGCGGCATGCGTCCCGCGTAGCAGCCGGGAAAGATGGTCGTGAAGCTGAGGTTGCCGGCGCTGTCCGTTTCCTGCACGCCGCGCAAGTAATTCTGCGCCGTCACGCCGCTCGAATACAGCGAATACAAGCCTTCGCGGTCGCAATGCCACAGATAGACGGCGTAGCCGGCCAGGCTGGCGCAATTGCCGCTGGCGTTAAGCAACTGCAAATTGATCGTCAATGGCACGCCCGCCGCCATGCCCGTGGCGCCATTGAAACTGGCGCGGATATCGCTGCGCACGACGCCCGACTGGTTCAGCACGTTGATGATGCTGCCGCCATTCGTGTTCGTGCCGTCGGCCGGATACGGCCCGCCCGTTTCTTCGGGAATCACCGTACAGGCGCCCGTGGTCGGTATCGTGACGGTGCCGGCGCTGCCAGTGGCAGCGCTGCTGCTTCCCGTGCTGCTGGCGTCCGACCCGCCGCCGCAACTCATCAAAGGCAAGGTGGCGGCGCCGGCCAGCAGCCAGCGCAACACTTGCCGCCGCTCAGCCGCCTGCTGCCGCATCATTTCGAGGTCGGATGCCAGGCCGTGATCATGTAATTCCATACATACTCCATTAAGAGCCTATCCCAGTAGATGAATACATCCACTGCTGGCGCCCCTCAGAAGCGGGGACTGCGTTGTTCGTCGTTGCGTGGCTCGCCACGCGTCCTCCTCACGCCTTGTCCGCGCTCCTGATACGCTGCCAGCAGAAGACGCTCCCTACTGGGATAGGCTCTAAGTGAGGCAAGCCCGCCAAGGCGGGGCTCGGGCTGGCGCACAGGAACAGCGCCTGTGTCGCATGTCGCGAGAGCGCCTGCAAGCTGCTGCCCGGACGCAAGGCATGGATGCGCATGCTGACTCTCCCTGTGATCGCGCGTGTGTTTTACGGGAGGCGCCGGGGGCCGCGCGGAACTTGGCGGCTGTCGTGCCACTGCTGAGCCTGCTGGCGCTGTTCCGGCGTCAGCACGGCCAGCAATTGCTGCTCCAGCCGCGCCTGCTGCAAGCTGATCTTTGCCATGGCTTGCGCTGCCGTATTCGCCAGCGCACTGGCCTTGGCATCGTCGTAGGCGCTGGATCCGGCCAGCGCGCGCAGCTGCGCATGGGCCTTGAAGGCGATCTTTTCCTGTTCCCGCAGCAAGGGCGCCTGGGCATAGGTGGCGGCGAAGACCTTGTCCTGCTGCGCTTCGCTCAAATCGATGCCGTGCAGGAACGGCGGCAAGCCTGGCGCGCCCGGGCCATGGCCAAAGCCGGGCGGCGGTCCTTCCACGGTGCGCGCTGGCGGGCCGTCCGGTGCAGCTTCTTGCTGGGCCAGCGCCAGCAGCGGCATGCTGCAGGCGGACAGCAGCAACAGGGATACGGCAATACTCAGGTATTTCATCGGGCTTTCCTTTCGTGACGGTCAGCCCTGATTGTCGGCGCCTGGCGTGTAAAGCAACGTTAGGGTCGCGTAAAAGCGTGTAAAGGAAAGGGGCGAAATGTAAGCAGACGTATGTAAAAGCGGGTAAAACCACCGTGAACAGCCCCCTTTGACTGCTATCATCGGGCGATATTCACCCGAAAAAGCACAGGCATGAGCAAGGTTTTGTTAATCGATGACGACGTGGAACTGGTCGGCATGTTCCAGGAATACCTGACGCAGGAAGGTTTTGGACGTCCGCGCCGTGCATGACGGCGAAAGCGGCGCGGCCGAAGCACTGACGGGCCTGTACGCCATCGCCATCCTCGACGTCATGATGCCGCGCATGAATGGCCTGGAAACCCTGCGCCGCATCCGCGCCGGCAGCAACCTGCCCATCTTGATGCTGACGGCGCGCGGCGACGATACGGACCGCATCGTGGGGCTGGAGCTGGGCGCCGACGATTATGTGACCAAACCGTGCACGCCGCGCGAGCTGACGGCGCGCATCCGCGCCATCCTGCGCCGTGCGCAAGCGGCGCCGCCCGATACGTCGGGCCTGGCGCCGCTGACCGTGGGCCAGTTGACGATGTGGCCCGAACAGCGCCGCGCCGCCTGGGCCGGCATGCACCTGGAGCTGACGAGCACGGAATTCAACCTGCTGGAAGTGCTGGTGCGCCATGCGGGCAAGCCCGTCAGCAAGAATCAGTTGTCGGAACTGGGCCTGGGCCGGCCCATGGCCCGCTTCGACCGCAATATCGACGTGCACCTGAGCAGCCTGCGCCGCAAACTCGGCAGCCTGGCCGACGGCCGCTCCTGCCTGCAAACCGTGTACCGTCTCGGCTATCAGCTGATCAAGGAGTAAGCGTGGGCCGCCTGTTCTGGAAGTTTTTTTTGTGCATCATGCTGGCGCAAGTGACGGCCACCATCGGCATCGGCGGCACCTTCTGGCTGAAAAACCGGGCCGCGCAGCAGGAACGGGCCCTCGACATCGATACCAGCCCGCCCGCGCAAATGATCATCGAGGCCGCCAGCGCCACCCTGGAAGCGGGCGGCAGCCAGGCATTGCGGCAATTCCTGGGCAAGCTCGAACGCATGCGCGTGTTTGCCGTCGATGCCAAAGGGCAAGAATTGATGGGCCGCGCCGTGCATCCCGCCATGCTGGACAAGGCGCGCGCCATGCTGAAACAGGGCCAGGCCCATCCCGTCGTGCGCGAAGCGGCCGGCAGCGATGGCCAGCGCTACCTGCTGTTCCTGCCCTCGTCCGAACGCTTCCGCAATGCCGAGGCGGGCGCCGCGCGCGACACGCTCATCGCCGTCGCCATGAGCGGCCCGCGCGCCATGGGACCGGGCCCGCGGCCCAACGAAGCGGGTGCCCCGCCGCCACGCGGCGAATTCGGCCGCGGCATGCCGCCGCGCATGGACAGCCCCTACCGCACCTTCATTCCCCTGGCCGCCGCCATCGCCGCCAGCCTGCTGTTCGCCTTTTTGCTGGCCTGGTATTTTGCGCGCCCCATCCGCGACTTGCGGCAAGCGTTCGAGGCCGCTTCGCACGGCAACCTGGCGCCGCGCTTTCACGCCAGCGGCAAGCGCGGCGATGAATTGACGGACCTGGGACGCGATTTCGACCGCATGACGGGCCGTTTGCGCAGCCTCATGGATAGCCAGACGCGTTTGCTGCATGACGTCTCGCACGAGTTGCGCTCGCCGCTGGCGCGCCTGCAGGCCGCCATCGGCCTGGCGCACCAGCAGCCGGAAAAGATGGCCGCCTCGATGCAGCGCATCGAACGCGAAAGCGAACGCATGGATAAACTGATCGGTGAACTGCTGACCCTGTCACGGCTGGAAGCGGGCGCCGTGCAAGCGGGCGCCGGGCACGCGCACAGCGAAGACGTCGGCATCGCCGACCTCGTGCACGACATCGTGGACGACGCCCGCTATGAAGCCAGGGCGCGCCTGATGGGCATCGACCTGGCGGTCGATGCGGCCATGGCCGACGCCAGCGTCACGGGCCAGCCCGAACTGCTGGCGCGCGCCGTGGAAAACGTGGTGCGCAATGCCGTCAAGCATAGCCCCGATGGCGGTACGGTGGACGTGGAGCTGTCGCGCCTGCATGATGGCAAGCAGGATTGGCTGCGCATCGCCGTGCTGGATCGTGGCCCCGGCGTGGCCAGCGCCGACCTGGCCCGCATTTTTGAACCGTTCTTCCGCGCCAGCAATACCCAGCACAGCACGGATGGCCACGGCCTGGGCCTGGCCATCGCCCGGCACGTCATCAACGCCCATGGCGGCAGCATCGGGGCCAGCTTGCGCAGCGGTGGCGGCCTGTGCGTGGAAATGCTGCTGCCCGTCAAAACGCCAGGCTGACCTGTCGGCGAGCCTGGCGTCTTTTATGCGCGGAGAATGCTGTTACGCCTGCGTATCGATGATGCTGCCCAAGGTGGACGAGGTCGATTTGGCCGGGCTCGTCGCCGTATCGGCGCTGCTGGCCGGCTGAGCATCCTGCTGCGCCGCCTTCTGTGCGGCGGCCGCCTGTAACTGGGCAATTTGCGCCTGCAAGGCCTGGATTTGCTGCGCCAGCTGCTGCTGCAGCTTTTGCGACGCCTCCGTCTGCTCGCCCTTCTGCGACTCCGTCAACTGCTTTTGCGCCGCCGTGATCTGCTTTTGCAGCGCCGCGATCTGCGAACTGCTGCCCGCACTGGCGCTACTGGCTGCGCTGACCGCGCCGCCTGAACCGATTGCCGCTACCATACTGCCTCCTCAGTGTTTCAATACCAAGGTTAACGGCAAGCATGGAGGGCGGATGTAGGGCGGCAGGTGTAAAGGCAGGTAAAGACGGCTGGCGCCCCTCCCTGCACGGCGATCAGGTCTTCGGCAATGTCACGCCAACCTGGCCCTGGTACTTGCCGCCGCGGTCCTTGTACGACGTTTCGCACACTTCATCGGACTCGAAGAACAGCACTTGCGCCACGCCTTCGTTGGCGTAGATTTTCGCCGGCAATGGTGTCGTGTTGGAAAACTCCAGCGTCACATAGCCTTCCCATTCCGGTTCGAACGGGGTGACGTTGACGATGATGCCGCAGCGCGCATAGGTGCTCTTGCCCAGGCAAATCGTCAGCACATTGCGGGGAATGCGGAAATATTCCACGGTACGGGCCAGCGCGAACGAATTCGGCGGAATGATGCAATAGCCCTTGCCCGACACGTCGACGAAGTTGTTCGCGTCAAAATCCTTCGGGTCGACGATGGTCGTGTTGATGTTGGTAAATAACTTGAACTCGTCGGCGCAGCGGATGTCATAGCCATAGCTGGACGTGCCGTAAGAAACGATACGGTTGCCGTCGCGTTCCTTGACCTGGCCCGGTTCAAACGGCTCGATCATGCCCGTTGTTTCCGCCATGCGGCGTATCCATTTATCGCTTTTAATCGTCATCGCAGGGGTATCTTTCTAGAATATCGGAATGGCTGGGGCCGCACGCTTGCTGCAGGCGCGGCCCGGATGGCAGGATTTTACGCGAAAATCCGCCGTTGTTGGCCCCCATCCCCTGAAAATCCTTGGCGATATTCTATTGCTTCGCCAGCAATGCCGTGATCATCTCGCGCACCACTTGCGCCGTCAGTTCCGGGTTCTCCATGGGAAACAGATGCCCGCCCGGCACCTGGCGGAAAAACTTGCCGACCAGCTTGCGCGTGGCCTTCAAGCCCGCTTGCCGGCATTCCACCGATTCCGTGCCGCCGATAAAACCGATGGGAACAGGAAAACCGTCCTTGACGAGGCCGCCGATGTGGTGCGGCAGGCTGCGGTAGACCTGCGTTTCCACTTCGCGCGTAAAGCGCAGCTGCACCCCTTCCGGATGGGGAGCCAGGCCGCTGTCGATGTAGTCGCGCAACACGTGCGGCGCCCAGATGGCGAACATGTCCTTGGCCGCGAAGTGTTCATACGCGGCTTGCGCGTCCGGCCACAGCTTGCGCCGCCGGGCGGAAAAACGTGACGGCGAGAACCGCTCGCCCAGCGCCGTGTTGCGCGCCAGCCGCACCAGCAAGGCGCGCCAGCCCGCCACCACAGGCGAATCGAGCAAGACCACGCAGCGCACCAGGTCGGGCCGCTGCTTGGCCACCATCACGCTGAGCATGCCGCCCAGCGAATGGCCGACGAGAATCACGGGCGTGCTGTAGCGCCGCTCCAGCTCATCGATATACTCGCGCACCAGCTCGGGCCAGCCCGTGCTGACGGGGTAAGCGGGGTCGTGCGCATGCATGTCGAGCGCCTGCACGGTGTAGTGCTGGCCCAGCAAGCCGAACAGCTTGCGGTAGGTGCCGGCAGGATAACTATTAGCGTGGGCAAAGTGCAGTTGCGGGAGGGTCATCGTGGGACGGTGCCGGTGAATGCGATAGACAATTGTAATGGCATGCCGGCAAGGCGTATCAGAGGAAGGACTCTAATTGCCGGGGCGCATGGGCCATGCCGGGCACGAACGCCGCCAGCACTTCACCCAGCTCGGCATTTGAATCCACCACACAAAAAGCGTCGTCAAACGCGTGGTGACGGTTCATGTGATTGCGCACAACGATGCATTCCAGTCCGGCCGCATTGGCGGCGCGCAAGCCGCGCGGCGAATCTTCCACGGCCACGCAGTCGGCGGCGGCCAGCCCCAGGCGCTGCAAGCCCAGCTGGTAGCCGTCGGGCGCCGGCTTGCTTTCGCCATACATTTCCCGCGTCAGCACGAAGTCGAAGTGGCCGAGCAAGCCCGTGGCAGCATGGCTGATGTCAAAGTGCTGCGCATACGCGCTGGTGACGACGCCCATGGCCACATGCGGGCGCAGCGCCGCCAGCACTGGCCCGATACCGGGCATGGCCAGTTGGCGCGCCTGGCGCAGGCGTTGCGCAAACAGCACGGTGCGCTCGGCCCGCAGGCGCTCGACCAGCTCGATCTCATGGCCCTGCCCAAGCAGCACATGCCAGGCGCCGTAGTTATTGTCCAGGAACCAGTCAAAGAATTGCTTCGGCGTCAGGTCTATGCCGTAGGGCAAGAGCAAGTCGCGGTTGCTTTCGTAAAACAGCTGCTCGGTGTTGACCAGCACGCCATCGTTGTCCCACAGCACGCCCTGGATGGTTTTCATGGCTTGTTGTCGTTCAAAAACTTACTTGAAGAAAATGTCGTAAGACAACTTGACGATCAGCAGCACCAGCAGCACGAGGAAGAGGATGCGCACGAAGGCGGCGCCGCGGCGCACGGCGATCCAGGTGCCCGTCAGCGCGCCCAGGATATTGCACACAGCCATCGGTGCGGCCACGGCGTACACCACGTGTCCGGCAGGGATGAAGAAGGCCAGCGCGGCCACGTTGGTGGCGATATTCACCAGTTTCGAGCAGGCCGAGGCGAGGATGAAATCGAAGCCGAAGACGCGGATGAACAGGAAAATCAGGAAGCTGCCCGTGCCCGGCCCGAACAGGCCGTCATAAAAGCCGATGGCGCCGCCGATGACGATGGCGAGAATACGTTCGCGCGATCCGATGGGGCGCGCTTCGCGCGTCGTGCCGAAATCCTTCTTGATGAAGGTGTAGATGGCCATGATGATGATCAATACCAGCACCATGGGGCGCACCACCTGTTGCGGCACGTAGGACACGGCGGCCGCGCCGATGAAGGACATGACGAAGGCGCTGGCCACGGCCGGCAGCACCAGCAGCCACGGGATGTGCACCTTGCCGACAAACGAGCGGGCGGCAAACGTGGTGCCGCAGGCGGACGCCAGTTTATTCGTGCCCAGCAAGGAGGTCGAGGCCATGTTCGGCATCAGGTTGAACAGGGCCGGCAGCTGTATCAGCCCGCCCCCGCCCACGGCGGCATCGATCAGGCCGGCAAAGAAGGCAAATAAACACAGCAGCGAGATGGTCAGCATGATAGGCAGTAAGGAATGGGCGACAGCGGCAGTATAGGCGCCGTGGATTTTTCCGGATGCAACTTCATATTGCGGAAAACGCAATCAGGCGTAACGCTTGACGGAATGCGCCCCATGCGGTCTACTGGCCTCTTTTGCCGGGAGCCGCACGATGTCGATGAAACTGATGTGGGAGATCCGCGCCTTTTGCACCGTGGTCGAAAAGCGCAGCTTCATCCACGCGGCGCGCATGCTGGGACGCTCGCCGTCGGCCGTCACGCGCGCCATCCAGTTCCTCGAGGACGCCATCGGTGCCGAGCTGATCCTGCGCACGCAAAAGCAGTTCACCCTGACGACGGCCGGCGAAACGTATTACGCGTCGGCCAAGCACTTGCTGGAAACGCAGGCCGAGGCGGAAGACCAGTTGGCAGAATTGAGCAACTCGCCGCAAGGCTGGGTGCGCCTCTCGGCACCGGAAATCCTGTCGCTGGGGTTCTTGCCGAAAGTGGTGGCGCAATTTTCGCGCGACTACCCGAACGTGTCGGTGGACATCCACTTCTCGGACAAATCGATCGACCCCATCCAGGAAAAGCTGGACTTCGCCATCCGCGGCGCCTTCCCTCAGTCGAGCGAGCTGATCGGCTATCCCCTGTGGAATTACCGCCGCTACATGTATGCCTCGCCCGGTTATATCGACCGCATGGGCGCGCCCGGGGAACCGGAAGAGCTGGCCGGCCACGACATCATCATGCACTCGGCCCCCCGCATCCTGCGCGACTGGCATTTCGTTTCCAGCGAGCGCAACGTGCGCTACCAGGTGCAACCGCGTTTCCGCTTCACCTCCGGCATCGCCACCTTCCAGGCGGCCCTGGAAGGCGCCGGCATCGTGCGTCTGGCCAGCTGGCTGGCGGAACCGGCCGTGGCAGCGGGCACCTTGCGGCGGGTCTGCACGGCATACCGTCTCACGTCGTCGAAGGAGCTGGACCCCAGCATCCACGCCGTGTATGGCACCTCGCGCATGGCCAAGGGGGCGCGGCTGTTTCTGGAGTATGTGCGGCAGCGGGGGCTGGAAATACCGGATGAACGTGTAATTTAAGGACTATTTCCCGACGATAACATCGCTATACACGGCGAACTGCGCGCCATCGAAGTCAAAAGCGGCCACCTCATACATGCCCAGCCGTTCATGCGCGCGCAGCGAGCCGAGATTGTCGCGCCGGATGAACAGCACTGCTTCCTTGCCCGCATGCTGCTCGCGCATGGCAGAGTACAGCAGCGCCAGCAAACCCTGCCCCCGCTCGGAATCCGCAATGCAGACGGGGCCGTACACATAGGCGTTGCCACTGTTCGCATAAGCGGCCAGCATGGCCAATACCACGGGCGCCTGCGCAGCGGCTGGCGCCGCGCTGAACAACACGCCAACGACAGGTCCGTCCGCTGCGCGCCGCGCCACGATGACGGGCGACGCGCCATCCGCCATGCTGGCCACCTTGTCGCGTGAAAACTCCCCCGTCAGACTGCCGCCCTGCGAGGGGGAATTGGCTTGCAGCAAGGCTGTGATGGAGTCGATGTCGGCGGCCTGGGCCGTGCTGACAAGATAAGGATGGCTGGAATGGCGCAATCTGGACTCCTGGGACGATGTTGCGGGAGCGTAGCATGAAAGCGCTAGCGCCCATGCCAGTAACGCGGCCGGCTTGCCCGATACAAGGTCACGCCGATACCATCGCCAAACGCCAGCACCACCGTCCCCTCCACATCCGTGCGCAAGCGGGTAATGCCCATGTCGCCATAGCGCGCATACACCTGCGCCTTCGGATGTTTATAACGGTTCCTGTGTCCCACTTGGAAAATCGCCAGATCGGGATGGACGGCGTTCAAGAACGCCTGTGTCGACGAGGTGCCGCTGCCGTGATGGGGCGCCAGCAATACGTCGGCGGCCAGGTCGCCCTCCGCCGAGCGCGCCAGCAATTGCGCCTCTTGCGCCGCTTCGATGTCGCCAGCCAGCAAGATTGCATGCTTGCCTGCCGTGATTTTCACGGTACAACTGCGGGCATTCGGCGTCAAGCTGATGTCCGTGTGGCTGGCCGGCAAGGGGTGCAGCATGGCGAAGTGCACGCCTTCCCACGTCCAGCTCTGGCCCGCCATGCAGTGCAGATAGGGTTTGTGCAACGCCCGTCGCGCCTCGATGGCGGGATGGCCATCGAACAGCGACGAGGCCAGCCAGCCCACTTGCACGTTCTCCAACAGAGACATGGCGCCGCCTGCGTGATCGAGGTCGCTGTGGGAAATGATCACGCCGTCCAGCTTGGCTATGCCGCGTGCGCGCAGATAAGGCACGATGACCCGGCTGGCGCCATCGGAATCGAGACTGTAGGCAGGGCCCGTGTCATACAGCAGGCGGTGGCCGTGCGTTTCCACCAGCACGGCATGCCCTGCCCCACGTCAAAGGCCGTCACCCACATGCCACCCGGTGGCGGACTGGACGGCAAGGCCGTCAGCAGCGGCAGCCAGCCCAGCATGCCCGCCCAGCGGTGCGGCCATCCCCGTGGCGCCAGCAGCCAAGCCGTGCCAAACAATGCCCAGCAAAAACTCCACATTGGCGGCGCGGGCGCCGTCCACACGGCAAAGCGGCGCGCGCCCAGCCATTCGAGCACCTGCGCCAGCATCTGCACGATGGCGTGCGCCAGCAGCAGCAATCCGTCAGACAGGGGCGCCGGCAGCAGGCTGCCAGCCAGCGCCAAGGGAGTTACCACCAGGCTGATGACGGGAATGGCCAGCGCATTGGCGACAGGCGACACGAGAGACACTTGCGAGAACAGCAGCATCGTCAACGGCACCAGCCCCACCGTCACCACATACTGCGTGTGGGTGCCCAGCGCCACGGCAGCACGCAAACGGCGCCAGCGTCCGGCATGCGGCGGCATGGAAGCCGTGGTGCGCCCTGCCGTTGCGTACAGCATGGTGGCGACGGCGCCGAACGACAGCCAGAAGCCGGGCCACAGCACGGCCCACGGATCGAGCAGCACGACCAAGCCCAGCGCCAGGCACAGGATATGGACGATGCTGGTGATGCGTCCCAGCCACAGGGCCAGCGCCACCACCAGCAACATATACAAGGTGCGCTGCGCGGGCACGCCAAAGCCGGCCAGCAGCACATACAAAAATGCCGCCAGCGCGCCGGCCAGCGCCGCCACCTTTTGCGCCGGCAGCCGCAGTGGCAACTGCCAGCCGGTAAAAAACGAGCGCCGCCACAGCGTGCCGGCACCAAGCGCAAAGAGTCCCGCGATCATGGTAATGTGCAGACCGGATATCGAAATCAGATGGCTCACGCCAGTGCGGTTGAACACTTGCCAGTCCGACTGGGGAATCGCGCGCTGGTCGCCCACCACCAGCGCCACGATCACGCCCGCATACTGCTTGCCTTCCAGGCTGCGCACGATGCGCGCGCGCAATGCCGCCCGGCTGGCCTCCACCACGTTGCCGAAACAGGGCACGAAGGCAGCCAGGCGCACGTTCGGCGTATCGGCGCGCGGCTGCGGCCGCACATAGCCCGTGGCGCGCACGCCCTGCTCCAGCAGCCACGCCTCGTAGTCAAAACCCATCGGGTTCGCATTGCCGTGCGGACGCTGCAAGCGCACCGTCAGGCGCCAGCGTTCGCCCGGCTGCACGTCGCCCACCTCGTTCGTCACTTCATCACGAAAACCTGCGTACCAGGACAGGGCGATCAGGGGCGGCACCTTCGCCCCGACAGCCTTCTCCACGGCAAAATTGAAGCGCACGCCCTGCTCGAAGCGGTACGGCAGGCTGGCAACCGTACCCGTGACAACAATGTCCTGGCCTTCATCAGCCAGCGCCAGTTGCGGCGCCATGGCGGCCTGGGCCAGCCAGGCGGCCCAGTAAAAGCCCAGTCCCACGCCAGCAGCAAGCGCAACAGTGGAATGCAAGCAGGAACGCCAGCGCGCATGGCGGCACAGCAGCAGTGCCGCCAGCAGCGACACGCCAGCGGTCACCCACAGCAGCACGCCCCCGTACGGCGGCAAGCTTGCCTGCGTCTGCAACCAGGCGGCGCCAGCGGCAAAGCCGAGTATCAGGGTGCGCATGGGAGCTCGCTGCGAAAAGGGCTCAGCAACTGTGCCCCCTTTCTACTCTTTACCGTCTGATCTGGCGCAATGGTGCCCTGAATAAGAACGTTCAGTCACGCCATCCGGCACCACCGCTGGCGAAACTTTCCGCATGCTAAGATGGCCATCCGGCGCAAAGGCGCCACGACTTTGCGGATCTTGCATGACCCTACTGACAGCGGCAGAAACCTATTTACAGGACTTTCATCAAAGGCAAGTCGGCGTGACCAGCACCGCGTTTGGCCATCTGCCGGCCAGTTCCCCGGCCGGCAACTGGGCCTCGTCCTACGACGTGCTGACCAGCCTGGTACCGGCCGTGGACACGCCATTGAGCGTGCTCGACCTGGCCTGCGGCGACGGCCATCTGCTGGGCTTGCTGGCAGCCAGACGGCAGCGCCGGCTGCAACTGCTCGGCGTCGACATGAGCCAGACTGAACTGGCCGCCGCGCGTGCCGCCCTGCCCCCGTCCGTGCATCTGCTGCAAGGCCGGGGCCAGGCTCTCGACCTGCCATCGGCCAGCGTCGATTATCTCGTCTCGCACATGGCGCTGATGCTGATGGACGACATCGAACAAGTCATGCGTGAAATCCGCCGCGTGTTGCGCCACGGCGGCCAGTTCGCGGCCATCGTCGGCCGGACGTTCTTGCTGGGCGAAGTGAACGACGTTTTCATGCGCGTGTTCAAGCCGGTCGCCAGCACCGAGCTGCCGCCGCTGCGCTTCGGCGATCGCCGCACGGGCTCCGAAGCGGGCTGGCGGGAACTGCTCGATGCCGGTTTCGCAGACGTTGAAGTCGACGACATCGACGTCCCATGGTCCCCCACGCCGGGCGAACTGTGGACGGCCCTGCTGGACACCTACGATATCGACCGCCTGGACGATGACGCCAGGCAGCGCCTGCGCGAGGTGTTCCTGGATGCCGCAGCGCCGCTGCAAGCCGATGACGGATTGATCGCCACCGGCTGGGGGCTGCGCGCCGTGCGCGCACGGGCAGCCTGAACTGCCATCGATGCCGTGGCTTGCCAGCGTCAGCGGCAACAGGCTACGATAGTGGCTGCCGCAGCGCGCGGTGCTTCTCCGGTCAATTGCAGGCTTGCTGGCAAGCGGACCGCTCGGCGTTGCACTCGGCTTGAGCGGTACCGCCAGCAATGCAAGCCTTCCATTCGACAGCGCAGTAGTGATAGCAGCTTGCGAAGGCTGGCGTCGCAGTCACAGCCAAACCGAGACCTGTCGCGAAAAGAAATGCAGCAAGCTTTTTATTCATAGTGCTCTCCTTAAGTCGGATGGCTGATGAATCCCTGCGCGCGCCATCCACCGGCGCAGGGCCACATACACAGGTATGTCGGGTGTCATCGCAAGCTGGCTATGCGCCAGCGCGAATTAAAAAGTCCTGCGGCCACCAGCGGATCCTGGAGTGCCGTCAAATCATAGCCGTTCATATAAACGCGACGCGCTCCAGGCGATAGCCAGGCCGGCAGCCAGAATAATGCCGTACCTCGCCGCCAATTTCAGCTATTGTGAAAACATGCCAAAAATCCTCTCGCGAGATCTGAGGCCATGATCAGCTCACCATTATTAATTGTCAAGGTAATTCAATTCATTCCGCACCAGCGGATAATTTCTCGTGCAATGAAAAATACAGGCGCAATACGGAAACGGTCCCGCCGTGCTTAATTTCAACTCCACAGCGTGGGAAGGCGCATTCGGTCGTGCCGGATGCTGCCGGCGCCATGGGAGCGTGGCGATAATTACCCGTTGCCGGATGCGCGCAAGAAAATACGTGCGACCTCGCATCCAGAAAAACAATCTGCACATGATGCGAATATCATCATCGTGGATACCAATAGAAACTTACTCTTTGTTATTATCGATGCTGCGGTAATCAAATTTTCACAATCAATTTCAACAAATAAAAAAACTTAATAAAAATATATTCTTAAAATTTCCAGATAAATAAAATAGAACAGGGAAAAATATGATAAGCGAAAAGCACCAGATAACGCATTCCCATTCCACGCTCTAGCAAAGTGATTCGCCAGAATGGAAGCGCGGCTCTCAATGCCTGCCAGTTGCTCATCCGGCCCAGGGAATCATCGCTTTCAAGATCAACGCCACCCGCAACAGCCGCACCGCGCACGGGGCAAAGTCTTTGTCCTGCACACGGTATAATCGGCCTCGCTTACTTCAACACCCAGGCACGACATGACTTCCTCCGCACTTCCTCCCGATACTTCCACCGACATTTCCGACAGCAGCGAAGACAATAACGATGCCACCCTGGTCGCGGAACTGGGGGAACTGGCCGAGCATATCCGCCTCGTGAAGATGGAAGGCCGCGTCTTCGTGCGCTTTTCCGGCGTCGTCAAGGCGGGCCATCTGGTGGTGCCGTATGCGCTGGTACCAAGCCAGGGCGTGCTGGCGCGGCCGGCCAAGTGGCGCAAGATGGACCGCGAAACCAAGCTGGCACTGGTGCGTGAACGGGCAAGCGCGGCCGTCTTCGAGGAACTGCGCCAGCATGTGATCGATTTCGTCGCCGATATCGCGGGCCTGAGCGAAGACGTCGACACGGACCCGATGGTTTTCCTGCATACCCTGGCCGACATGCAGACGTCGGAGCCGGCCGGTATGGTGTTCGACCGCATCCGCCAGCGTTTCAATCACGCCATCGAGCGCCAGCAGGAAGAACAGCACGCGGCGCGCACGCGCCAGAGCATCAACCTGGCCGAGTATCCGGCCTCGTTCGAGATGGCGCGCCGCGTGCTGTTCTTCCTGCTGGCGCTCGATGGCGTGATTGAAACGCTGGCGGATGCGGTCGAACACCAT
>NZ_LRHX01000013.1:0-22800 GCF_001758645.1 Janthinobacterium sp. MP5059B
ATGTGTAAGGCATGCCGCCAGCGTTCAATCTGAGCCAGGATCAAACTCTTCAGTTTAATCTCTGTTACTTTGCCCTTTTACAGGCATGGTCGAACTATTTAACTAGTTCAAACCCCTCGCATTGCGAGGTGTTTGCTCACTCAAAAAACTGACAGGCCACTACTTTCGTAGCGCCTATTTCATTATTTCTTGTGAACATTTGATATTTTAAGTTTGACAGCGATCCGAAGATCACTGCTGCACTTACATCAAATGCCCACACTTATCGACTGTTAATTGTTAAAGAACTGTATTCGGTACTGCTTTCGCGCTATCGACAAAGCGTTGTGTTTGTCAGCTGCGAAGAAGGAAGAGTATGAAGCATTTTGCTACGTCCGTCAACTCCTTCTTTTTTCTCACTTTACGCTGCATTTGCATGCGTCGTTCAGCGAGGGGGCGAATTATAGCCTTGCCCCGCACGCCCCGCAAGCGCTATTTTTGCGCCAGCTCAAAGGCAATAAGCCTGGCACCGCAATTGCTTATATGAACACATGCACCGACCACCGAGGGGAGCAACTCTGGGCCTGGCAGCAACACGGGGATAGCCCGGTTCGCTTTGCTTTGCTCCCATCTGTGACAGGTGCTACATTATGGAACACTCTCGATATTCAAAAGAGCGCCGCAGTACAGGGCCCAACGGAGGCAACGAGATCATGTATCAACCGTCAGCTACTTACCGTAGCGCACCGTTTTCGTCCATTGCGGACGCGAACATTTTGCCGGCAGGACAGGACAACGTCCCCGTCATCATCGAAACTTCCCATCAGCGTTCAGTCGCCTTTGGCCTGTCGCCCACGGCCACGCCCGACTTTACGCCGGCGGGCAAATCCGACCTGTCCTTGCTGATCGAGCAAAACCGCCTGCTGCACACGCACGCGCTGCCCGCCATGGAAACCCTGTACCAGCAAATCGTCAATACCCACAATATGGTGATCTTGACGGATGCAAACGGCGTCATCGTGCATTCGCTGGGCGACGATGATTTCCTGGAGAAAGCCAACCGCGTCGCCCTGCAGCCGGGCGTGGCATGGTCGGAACAAAGCCGCGGTACGAATGCCATCGGCACGGCCATCACGGAAAAAGTACCGACCTTGGTCCATGCGGACCAGCATTATTTGGCGGCCAATCATTTTCTCACTTGCTCCGCGGCACCGATCACCGATCACCGGGGCAACGTCATCGGCGTGCTGGACGTCTCGAGCGACCAGCGCAGTTTTCACAAGCATACGATGGCCCTCGTGCGCATGTCGGCGCTGATGATCGAAAATCAACTGTTTTCCGCCACCTTCGAAGATGCTATCACCGTGCATTTCCACGCGCGCCCCGAATTCATCGGCACCTTGATGGAAGGCATTGCCTCGTTCACACCCGGTGGACGATTTTTATCGGCCAACAAGAATGGCTTGTTCCAACTGGGCCTCTCATTTGCCGCGCTGCAATCACACACGTTCAGCTCCCTGTTCGGCTTGCCCGTTTCCGCCCTGTACGACCATTACCGCACGGCCGCCCCCGGTTTGCTGAACCTGTGCATGCACAGCGGTGTGCGCGTGTATGGTCGCGCGCAGTTGCGCCTGTCCAATAGCGTCTTCCAGCACGGCTTTACTGCCAGCACCGACCATAGCGATATCAACGCCGTGCCGGCACAGGTTCCCGCGTCCGCCAGCCATGCGGCCAACGCGGCACGGCGCCTGTCCGGCTTGCGCTACCTGCGCACGGGCGATCCGCAACTGGAACTGGTCATCGAAAAGGTCAACAAGGTGCTGGGGCGCGACATCCCCATCCTCGTCATGGGCGAAACGGGCACCGGCAAGGAATTGCTGGCGCAAGCCATCCACAACGATTCGCCACGGGCCATGGGACCGTTTATCGCCGTCAATTGCGCATCGATTCCGGAAACCCTGATCGAGTCCGAACTGTTCGGCTATGAAGACGGGGCATTTACGGGCGCGCGCAAGAAGGGGGCCATTGGCAAGATATTGCAAGCCAATGGCGGTACCCTGTTCCTCGATGAAATCGGCGACATGCCGTTTGGCTTGCAGGCGCGACTGTTGCGCGTGTTGCAGGAACGCATGGTCACGCCCCTGGGCAGCAGCAAATCGATCACCGTCAATGTGGAACTCATTTGCGCCACGAATCATAACTTGCGCGAACGCATGGCCAAGGGTCTGTTTCGCGAAGACTTGTATTACCGCCTGAATGGCCTGGTGGTCAAACTGCCGCCACTGCGCGAACGCACGGACCTGGACACGGTCGTGAAAAAAATCCTCGCAACGGAAGCGCCCGACACGCGCTACACGGTGGCGCCGGACATCCTGCGCATGTTCCACCAGCATAAATGGCCGGGCAATTTCCGACAGCTGACCAATCTCTTGCGCACGGCCATCGTCATGGCAGGCGACGAACATGAAATCTGTTTGCGCCACATGCCCGATGATTTCCTCGACGATATTGAGATGACGCAAGCGACTGCCGCCAGTGCCAGCACGGACCGCATGATCGCGGCGGGCGCCAACCTGGAAGAAATGGAGCAAAGCGTCATTCTCAAATCGCTCGATGCCCACGGCGGCAACGTCTCGGCCACGGCGCGGGCCCTGGGCATATCGCGCAACACGATCTATCGCAAGGTGCCGCATCTGAAATAAGCTAGAGTAGACGGGAAAAGCCGGGCGACATCGCGCGCCGGCCCCGCTTGTCGATGGTCATCAGGTCGACGCCTTCCATTTGCGCAGCCATCGCATGCGCGCGCGCCGCGCCCGTCACCATGAACGTTGTCGACAAACCATCGGCCAGCAAGCCCGTGGGCGCCAGCACCGTCACGCTGGCCAGTTCACCCGGCGAATCGCCGTTCGACGGGTCGAAGATGTGGTGATGCATGAAGTCGGGCGTGAACGTGCATTCGTAATCGCCCGACGTCGCCACGCTGCGCCCCTCCACTTTCAAGGTGGCCGCGAGGATTTCTGCATCGCGCGGATCCTGGATGCCCAAGGTCCACGGGCGGCGCACGGAACGCTGCCCCCGCGCAACGAATTCGCCCGTATCGAGCAGCGCGTGCCGTATGCCGCGCGCCTGCACGGCCGCCAGCGCCATGTCCGCCGCGTAGCCTTGCGCCAGGCCATTCAAGGTCAGCGCCATGCCAGGCCGGAGAAAACGCACTTCCCGACTATTCCACGCCAGTTGCCGCCAGCCTATCCGCGCCTGCGCTGCGCGCCGCAAGGTGTCCGTCGGCAAGCCGGCCTCGTCTGCTGCCGCGCGAAACAGCTGCCATAAGGGTTGCACGGTGATATCAAAGGCCCCATCGCTCCATTGCGACAAGGCTTGCGCCTGCGCCAGCACGGCCAGCAAATGGGCATCCGGCCGGGCCAGGCGGCCGTCACGGTTCAGCTGGAAGACTTGACTGGCCGGGCTGTAAATGCTCATCAGGCGGTCGATATTCCTCGCTGCATGCAAGGCGTCCTCGATGGCCAGTTCGGCCTGGCGCTGATCGTGGTGCAACACGGTGACGGCGATCGTCGTGCCAAACGCCAGTGCGGCGCCTTGATAAGGCCGCACGCCGGACGCCGTGGCCGTGCCGCGCGCCATGCCGGCCACGCTGCCTATCGCTGCGGAAATAAACGTTCTACGCTGCATTGCTGCTCTCCTCTGCCGTGACCCGGACTATGGGGATGGTGCGGGCACGCTTGATTTCCAGCATCAAGGGCGCGCATTTTTCATCGCTGGCATAAATCACGACGCAATCCATGCACTGGAAACACTCGCCGTAATCAACTTTCCCGCTAGCCGCGATGGCGTGATGCTCGCAACGGTGGCGGCAAGTCTGGCACGGTGTGCCGCACTCCTTGCGACGGGGAATCCAGTTGAACAGGCGAAACCGTCCCAGCAGCGCCAGTGCCGCCCCAAACGGACACAAGTAGCGGCAAAAGAATTTATAAGAAACACTACCAAGCAACAGCAAACCCAGGGCATACGCGACAAAGGGCCAGGCCCGCACGAAGTTCAGGGTGATGGCCGTTTTAAATGGTTCCAGCTCGACCAGCTTGTCCGTGATCTGGCTGGAAAACATGCTGCTACCGAGAATGGCCGCCAGCAAGCCATACTTGATCCATTTCAAGCGCCCGTCCAGGCGCGGCTTGATCTTCCATTGGGGCAAGCGCAGCCACTGGCCCAGCTTGCCCGTGAATTCCTGCAGGGCGCCAAACGGACACAGCCAGCCGCAAAACGTGCCGCGCCCCCAGATCAGCAGGCTGAGCAGCACGAACGCCCACAGGATCACCGTCATCGGATCGAACAGGAAGAAACCCAGGCTGCGCCCCGCCAGCAGCGCCTGGATGGCGCCCGTGATATTGACGATCGATAACTGCCCCTGTGCGTAATAGCCGATGAAACCAATGGTAAACACCAGGAACAGGCGGCGAAACCACACAAATTGCCGGCCCTCGCGCACCAGGCGTTTCTGCCAGGCCAATGCGCCAGCCAGCAGCGCCAGCCCGGCGAGCAACAGCAGCAACTCAGCCTTGCGCCCCTTCCACGTGCCGCGCCACGTGACATCGTCGCCTTGCGGCGCCGTATAAAAGTCGGCCGGCAAGCGGTAGCTGACATCCACGTTGCGGGCGATGCGTTCGGGATACACGATGCCCTTGTTGCGCGTGATCGGCATGGTAAAAGCCAGCGGGCTGGCCGCATCGAGTCCCGCCTGGCTGATGACGCGCAAGACGGCGATATTCTCCGTCGGCAGCGAGGCCGTATCGGACAGGCTCAATTCCAGGTCCAGATCGCGCATGTCGATGGGCAAGCCATCCTGCTTCAGCAACAGCCGGTCCGGGACCGTGCCGCGCACGAAATCGTCGCCCAGCACGCTGTAGCGCCCGCGCGACATAACGAGGATGGCGTGGTCGCCTTCGTCCAGCCGGTTGCGCAGCTTGTTCCAGCTGCGTTCCGTCAACAGGTTGCGCCCCACCGTGGGTACGGACACGTACGCCAGGTACAGGTCGATGAACACGCCATCGGGCGCACGCGTCGCTTCCGCATCGAGTCCCGCGCCGGGACTGCCGGCAAACAAGGTTTCCACATCCTTATTGCTCAAGCGTACGTGCTGGATCAAGCCCCGCTTTAACATTTGCGCGACATCAAGTTTTTCGAACACGTCCATGCGGATGCGGGCGATCTGGTCCGGGTCGCGCCCTTGTGCGAAGCCAAGTTTTTTGCGCGACACTTTCAAGGCCGAGGCCAGCACGCTTTGGTTGATGATGCGCACGGAAGCCGTGGCCTTCGACACGCCATCGATATCGGCGTGCGTGGCATCTGGCGCGCGTTTCTTTCTGGCATCGATGGCAATATTCTGTTTCAGCGACAAGCCCTGGTACTGCTTGACGAACTGAAACAGCGGCGCCTCTCCCAGGCCATCGAGAAACACGGGTTCATGCTGCGACAGCACCGCAACATCGAGAAAGCTGCCTTGCGGATCAATGGCGATCAGCAGATTGACGGGCACGCCGGAAAAGCCGGGAATGGGCGCCAGGTCCACGGATTCAAACACGTAGCCGATCAGCTGCGTGGCCGTGGCGTTTTGCTTGAACAGGGGCCAGACGGGCAAGTCGGTCTCCTTGTCGCCCACGACGATGGGAGCAGGAAAGCGCCTTGCCAGCTCGGCCTTGGTGAGCACGCCCGCCCACGCCTGTCCCAGGATAAACAGGAATAACCAGCATGCTATGAACAACCGCATTGTCCTCATGCACTATGCTCCGTGCGGCGCCTTGTCGCAAGGCGCCGCGTTGATGAGTTAAAAGAAAATAATGCCGCCCAGGGATACGCCATTCATCTTCGCTTCGCCGCCCGTAAAGCCTTTCGAGCGCGTCTGGCCCAGCTCGCCCACCAGGGTGATAGCGCTGTTGAGCGAGTAGTACGCGCCCAGGGTCAGGTTGGCATTCGACTTCAAGCCGCCCGTGCCGGCCGTGTGGTCGTCGTTCTTGCTGATGCCGTAGGACAAGCCCAGCTTCAGCTTGTCCGTCG
This sequence comes from Janthinobacterium sp. MP5059B, assembly GCF_001758645.1. NCBI lineage: Bacteria > Pseudomonadati > Pseudomonadota > Betaproteobacteria > Burkholderiales > Oxalobacteraceae > Janthinobacterium > Janthinobacterium sp. MP5059B. The sequence continues at coordinate 6,046 of NZ_LRHX01000013.1, forward strand.
TCTTATACGTGCCTTGCAACAGCCAGTTCTTCGACTTGGTATCGCCCTGGTCCGCATCGGACAAGATGCCCAGCCCCTTGCCGCCCTGGAAGTTGACCAGCACGCCGGCCGGACCCATCTGGTATGAGCCGCCCACTTCCACGCCGCGCATGGTCAGGTCATCGACACCTGCGGTTTTCGAGGTGAACTTTTGCGACTTCACGCCGAGCCAGGCTTTCAAGCCTTCCTGCGCATACGTCAGTTGCGCCTGCACTTGCGGACTCGACTTCGAAGAATAGGTCGAGCCTGCCACGATGGGCGTATCGGAGACGGGGCTGACCAGCGCCACATCGATGCCAACGCCGCCCAACTTCGGCGAGCTGTACATGATCTGGCCATAGTTGCCCAGATAGGTATAGCCGGCGCCGATATGGCCCAAGGTCACTCTGCCCCGCTGCGTCGCCTGCACGGGTGCGCCCGAACCCAACAAGGTCATGTCCGACAAAATCGCATTCGCGCCGAAGATGCCATAGTCGCGGCCCAGCTTGAAGGTACCCATGTGTTCGTTGCCAAACGTAAAGAAGGCCTGGCGCACATCGACCACGCTGTTCTGGCTGATGGCGCTGTCCGTGGCCGTCGAGTTGTAGATGCCGATCAGGGCTTTCACGTCGTACTCGCCCAGGCGCGAGCTTGCCGAGGTGATCAAGCCATTCGGCAGCAAGCCGTTGCCGATGGTGGTGCGGTCCTTTTCTCCGCCGCAACCGAGCGCCCGCCCGCCCAGCGCCAGCCCGCCCACCGCATCGCCCGAACACGACACTTGCGTGTAATAGGCGTTGACGATGCCGCCCACCGACACGGTCCAGTCGCCAGCCTTGATATCGACGGCTTGTGCCTGCCCCACCGCTGCGATTGTCATGACACCCAGGCTCCCCAGCTTGCTCAATGTGTTCATTTGTTCTCCTCTTTCTTCTCTGTTTTTAGTGTGCACACCAGTGATTGATGTACCTCAAGCTTTGGCAATAAGCGTGCCCAGAACGGCTCAGAGGGAGAAAGAGAAAAGGCGTAGTTAACGTGTGCAGCAGCGGATCAATCGCCACTGACAGTGTTCATTTTTTGACCGCAAGCAGGCATATCGGGCATCCAGGTAAACAAAAAACTGACGGCCTGGGCCGTCAGCAAAAAGAAAACACCCGGCGGACAGGGAGACACCCATCCGTGTGGCCCGGATGTTTCACCCCGTTACTTCGACGCCAGCTTGAAGACCCACACGGAACCGCCCTGTTCCAGGAAGTTGACCTTCTTCGCCACTTCGCCGCCCCACAGCGGCACCGCGCCACCCCAGCCGGAAACGACAGCCACGTATTGCGTGTCGCCATCCTGCCAGGTGACGGGCGGCGCCACGACGCCGGAGCCCGTCTGGAATTTCCACAGCTCCTTGCCCGTCTTCGCATCGACGGCTTTCAGAAAGCCTTCCGGCGTGCCGTAGAACACCAGGTTGCCGGCCGTACTCATCACGCCGCCCCACAGCGGCGCGTTGTTCTTGATTTCCCAGACGATCTTGCCCGTCTTCGGATCGATGGCGCGCATGGCGCCGATGTAGTCGTCAAACAATGGCTTGATGGTGAAACCCGCGCCGAGGAAGGCGCCGCCCTTCTTGTAGCTGATCGGCTCGTTCCAGATGTCCATGCCCCATTCGTTCGCGGGAACGTAGAACAGCTTGGTTTGCGGCGAGTACGCCATCGGCATCTGGTTTTTGGCGCCGAGGAAAGCGGGCGCGGCAAACACGGTCGTGCCCTTCTTGCCTTCCTCTCCCTTGGTGGGGTCGCCAGGGCGGCCGGCGGCGATATAGTTCGGCCGGCCCGTCTTCAGGTCGATGCTGCTGGCCCAGGTGATTTTCTTCACAAACGGAAAGGCGTTCTGCAGCTTGCCATTGGCCGCATCGATGACATAGAAGAAACCGTTGCGGTCGGCCTTGCCGCCGTAGCGCTTGCCATCCATGTCGAAGGTGACGAATTCGTTGGCGCCGTCGAAGTCCCACGCATCGTTCGGGGTATTCTGATACGCCCACTTGATCTGCCCCGTTTTCACATCGAGTGCCACGGTGGACGACGAGTACAGATTGTCGCCGGGACGCAAGTGGCTGTTCCACGGCGCCGGATTACCCGTGCCAAAGTAGGCGAGCTTGGTTTGCGGATCGTAGGTGCCGCCCATCCACGTCGAGGCGCCGCCCGTTTTCCACAGGTCGCCCGGCCACGTCTTATTCGCCGTGCCGGACACGCCGTTGTCGATGGCCTTGCCATCCTTGTCGTAGCGGTGGCCCATATGGCCCTCTACTGTCGGACGGCTCCACACGAGGTCGCCCGTCATCGGGTTGCGCGCTTCCACCCGGCCCACGATGCCAAATTCCCCGCCCGACACACCCGTCAGCAGCAAGCCTTCGGCGATCAGCGGCGCGGCCGTCATCGAGTAACCGGCCGCGTAGTCATCCACTTTCTCCTTCCAGACGATCTTGCCCGTATTCTGGTCCAGCGCCACCAGGTAGGCGTCGAGCGTGCCGAAAATCACCAGGTTGCCGTACAGGGCAGCACCGCGGTTGACCACGTCGCAGCATGGCATGATGCCGTCTGGCAAGCGATGCTCATACTTCCACAGCTTGGCGCCCGTTTTCAAATCGACGGCAAAGATGCGCGAATACGATGCCGTGACGAACATCTTGCCGTTGTGAATCAACGGCTGCGATTCCTGGCCCCGCTGTTTTTCGCCGCCGAACGAGAACGACCAGGCTGGCACCAGCTTGGCCACGGTCTTGTCATTGATCTGCGTCAACGGCGAATAGCGCTGGCCCTGCGTACCCATGCCAAACGACAGGACGCTGGCCGGATTCTTCGCCGTGCTGTCGAGCATGGCATTGGTGACATTGCCCACGTCGGCCGCCTGGGCCAGCGATGCCAAACCCAAACCGATGAGTATCCCCATGATTTTTTTCTGCACAATCATCTCCCTCTGTTTTATTAGTATGTGTGTATCAAGTCTTGCGGTGCTCATGCGGCTGGGCATGCAACAGCGCGCACTCTTCATCGGTGAACAGGCGCGAGCGCGTCAAAAAGCGCTTGCCCGTGCCGTTGTCGAGTGAAAACATGCCGCCATTGCCATCGACCACATCGATAATCAACTGGGTATGCTCCCAGTACTCGAATTGCTCGAGCCCCATGTAGAACGGTGTGCCATTCAAATTGCCGAGATAGATATCGGTGTCGCTGACATCGAACTCGCCCAGCGCATAGCACATGGGCGCGCTGCCGTCGCAGCATCCGCCCGACTGGAAAAACATCAGCGGGCCGTGACGCTGGCGCAACTTGTCCATCATTTCCAGCGCCGCATCGGTGGCGACCACCCGGGCAATTGCTGCACTCATGGCATCCCTTTCTGCGCGCCGCGCCTGGACTACAGGTGCGGCGCCTGTTGCCGGTTTAGAAGAAGCCCAGCGCTTTCGGGCTATAGCTCACCAGCAAGTTCTTCGTTTGCTGGTAGTGGTCGAGCATCATCTTGTGGTTTTCGCGGCCGATACCCGATTGCTTGTAGCCGCCGAACGCGGCGTGGGCAGGATACAGGTGGTAGCAATTGGTCCACACGCGGCCCGCCTGAATGGCGCGGCCCATGCGGAAGGCGCGCGAACCGTCACGCGTCCACAGGCCGGCCCCCAGGCCGTACAAGGTATCGTTGGCGATCGCCAGCGCGTCGGCCTCATCCTTGAAGGTGGTCACGGACACGACGGGTCCGAAGATCTCTTCCTGGAAGATGCGCATCTTGTTATTGCCCTTGAACACGGTCGGACGCACGTAGTAGCCGCCTTCCAAGTCGCCCGCCTGGGTATTGCGCTCGCCGCCAGCCAGCACTTCCGCGCCTTCCTGGCGGCCGATGTCGAGGTAGGACAGGATTTTTTCCAGCTGTTCCTGCGACGCCTGCGCGCCGATCATGGTGGCAGAGTCGAGCGGGTTGCCCTGCTTGATGGCGGCCACGCGCTTCAAGGCCCGTTCGATGAATTTCTCGTAGATCGATTCCTGGATCAGCACGCGCGATGGGCAGGTGCACACTTCGCCCTGGTTCAGCGCGAACATGGCAAAACCCTCCAGGCACTTGTCGAAATAGTCATCGTCGGCATCCATCACGTCTTCAAAGAAGATGTTCGGCGACTTGCCGCCCAGCTCCAGGGTGACGGGAATCAGGTTTTGCGCCGCATAGCCCATGATCAGACGGCCCGTGCCCGTTTCGCCCGTAAAGGCGATCTTGGCGATGCGCTTGCTCGACGCCAGCGGTTTACCCGCTTCCAGGCCGAAACCATTGATGATGTTCAGCACACCAGGCGGCAGCAAGTCGCCGATCAGCTCGATCAACACCATGATGGAAGCCGGGGTCTGCTCGGCCGGTTTCAAGACGACGCAATTGCCGGCGGCCAAGGCTGGCGCCAGTTTCCACACGGCCATCAGGATCGGGAAATTCCACGGGATGATCTGGCCCACGACGCCCAGCGGCTCATGGTAGTGATAGGCATAGGTTTCCGCATCGATTTGTGCGACGGAACCTTCCTGGGCGCGGATGCAACCGGCGAAGTAACGGAAATGGTCGATGGCCAGCGGAATGTCGGCATTCATCGTTTCGCGGATCGGCTTGCCGTTGTCGATGGTTTCCGCCGTGGCGATCAGGCTCAGGTTCTGTTCGATGCGGTCGGCGATGCGGTTCAAAATATTTGCGCGCTCGGCCGGCGACGTCTTGCCCCAGGCATCCTTGGCGGCGTGCGCGGCGTCCAGCGCCAGCTCGACGTCTTCCGTCGTGGAACGGGCGATTTCGCAAAACGGCAAGCCCGTGATCGGCGTGATGTTAGGAAAGTATTCACCTTTTACTGGTGCAACGAATTTGCCGCCGATGTAATTGTCATAGCGTTGTTTGAAGGGATTGGCTACGCCCAGTTTGCTGATGTCTGCGAGATTCATGTCGTCCTCTATCGGGTTAATTAGAATGGAATTACTTAATTAAAATCAAACGTCCTGGTACAGATGGGGTGAGTACACGGAGTCTTCCGCAAATGCCGTGCCAGCTCGCCATCCCACTACAAACTTAGCCGGTTTTATCCCTGTTACAAGGGCGCGGCATCAAACCCGGCACGTTTTTCAGCGCAAGCCACCTGCTTGGGTGGGGACGTGGGCCTGTTTGCATTTTGAACAAGGTAAAGACGTCCTGTTCCAATCCGGGCCAGCCCTGCGGCATCTCCCCTGCGCCGCTGCACAATGGAACAGGTGTACCAGACTGGAACACCTGCGCCTGTGCCACCAAGGAATCAACGAATCACCACGCCCCAAGGCAATTCACCCACGGCAATATCGGCTACCTTCTGCGCGCTGGCCGTGTCGATGACGGATACACTGTTCGAGCGGCCATTGGCCACGTACAGCTTGGCGCCGTCGGGCGTGATGGCCATATTCCACGGGCGCTTGCCGACGTCAATCGTGGCCGTCACTTGATTGCTGGCCGTGTCGATCACCATCACCGTACCGTCCGTGCCATTCGAGACATACACTTGCTTGCCGTTGGGATGGACCACGATGCCATTCGCATTCTTGCCCGCTGGAATCGTGGCAATCGCCTTGCGCGCGGCCATGTCGATCACGTAGACGGCATTGACCAGTTCGCACGCCACATAGGCGCGGCCCGAGTCCGGGCTGAAACCGATGCCGCGCGGACGCAGTCCCACGGCGATGGACGCGACTTGGCGGCGTCGCGCCACATCAATGACATCGACTTGCTCGGCCTCTTCCGCGCTGACTAGCAGCCAGCGTCCATCCGGGCTGAAGACGGCATGTTCCGGGTTGCGTCCCTGCACCTTGATATCGGCGAGCAAGGTGCCTGTCTGGCCATCGAGCAAGGCCACGCTATTGTTTTCCTCGACGGCAACGGCCACGTGACTACCGTCTTGCGAGGCGCTGACGCCTTCGGGCGACTTGCCCAGCGCCACCGTGCGCACGGGCGTGCCGCCAGCGTTGTCGATCAGCAACAAGGCGCTGCTGGCGGCATCCGTGACAAACAATTGCCGTCCGGTGGGGTCGGCGGCGATGCCGCGCGGCCGCTTGCCTGCCGCGATTTGACGCACGACCTGGTCAGTAGCCGTGTCGATCACGCTCAAGGTGCCCGATTTTTCATTGGGGACATAGGCAAAGGGAGCTGCCTGGAGGGCGGTGCTGGCGAGCGCCGGCAATAGCCAGCAAACCTGGCGCAAGCACGAGAAGAAGTTGGGCATAATCACCTTTTCAATGGCAAAACACAGGAAAAGCGCGCGGTAGCGGCGCATCTGCCCATTGCTGTATGCAAACGCCGTGCCACTGACACGCGTATAATTTCAGCCCACCAATGGAGACATGGCAGGCATATTGCTTGATAAGACTATGCAGACCTGTACCGCGCACGCGATCAAGCAGGCTTTTATTCACATTGGAGAATCCGCATGCAGCATCGTTTCCGCCTGAACACCATCGCCAGCCTGTTTGTCGCCGGCAGCGCCACCCTCGCCCCCCACGTCTTTGCCGCCGAAGCAGCTAGCCTGGCCGCCGGACAACTGATGGATACGGTGGTCATCAGCGGCAGCCGCATCGCCCACCCCAGCCAGGAAGTGCCGGCCTCGATCGACATGGTCGACAGCGCCCGCATCCAGGATGGCCAAATCCGCGTCAACGCGTCGGAAGCGCTGGCCGCCGTGCCGGGCCTGGTGGTGCAAAACCGCCAGAACTATGCGCAAGACTTGCAGATCTCGTCGCGCGGCTTCGGCGCACGCTCGGCCTTCGGCGTGCGCGGCGTCAAGCTGATCAGCGATGGCATTCCCGCCAGCATGCCCGACGGCCAGGGCCAGGCCGCCACCTTCAACCTCGATACGGCCGAGCGCATCGAAGTGCTGCGCGGACCGTTTTCTGCCATCTACGGCAACCATTCGGGCGGCGTGATCCAGCTGTTTTCCAGGGATGGACAAAATCCCCCGTCCATCGAACTGAATGTGACGGGCGGCAGCTACGGCACCAGCAAGGTCGATCTCTCGGCGCAAGGCCAGGCAGGCGGCATCGGCTACGTGCTCGACGGCTCGCGCTTCCGCACGGACGGTTTCCGCGACCATAGCGCCGCCACGCGCGAACAGGCGTTCGGCAAGATCACCGTCAAGCCGACGAAGGACAGCAAGCTGACCATCGTCGCCAACAGCCTGCATCAAGGCAATACGCAAGATCCGCTGGGCGCCACCTGGGCCACGTTTGCCGCCGACCCGCGCGCCGGTGAGGTCGACGCGACGGATACGCAAAACCCGAAACGCACCCTGGCCGAACGCTACAACACCCGCAAGAGCATCGACCACCAGCAAATCGGCGCCACCTATGAACAGTCGTTCGGCGATGACCGCCTGCATGTAATGGTGTATGGCGGCAACCGCGACGTGATCCAGTACCAGGCATTTACCAAGGGCTTCCAGGCGCCGGCCAGCCATTCGGGCGGCGTGGTCGATTTCCAGCGCCAGTTCTATGGCATCGATACCAACTGGCTGCACGTGAACCAGTTGGCCGGCGGCAAGCTGAGCACCACCATCGGCATCGATTACGGCCGCTCCAGCGATGACCGTACCGGCTACGAAAACTTCATCGGCAATAGCTTTGGCGTAAAGGGCAAGCTGCGCCGCGACGAGCAAAATGTCGTGTCCAGCCTCGATCCGTATATCCAGGCAGAATGGCAAAGCGGCTCGTGGCTGCTCAGCGCAGGTGTGCGCTACAGCAAGATGAAAGTGGCGGTCGATGACCATTTCCTCAGCAACGGCAACGATAGCGGCAGCCTGGAGTTCAGCCACACGACACCGGTGCTGGGCCTGCTGTACAAGCTGACGCCGAACGTCAACGTCTACGCCAGTGCCGCGCGCGGTTTCGAAGCGCCTACCTTGAATGAACTGTTTTACTCGGGCACGGGCGGCGGCTTCAATTTCAACTTGAAACCAGCGACCAGCACCAACCTGGAAGCAGGCGTCAAGGCCAGGATCAACAACAATACGCACGTCAACGCGGCCGTGTTCCAGATCAAGACCAACGACGAACTGGTGGTCGACAAGTCCAGCGGCGGACGCACCAGCTACCGCAATGCGGGCAAGACCTTGCGCCAGGGTATGGAAGTGTCGCTGGACTCGAACCTGCCGTATGGCTTCACGACCAAAGTGGCACTGACCAGCCTGCACGCCGTGTATGACCAGGCGTTTGGCGGCGTGCGCGAAGGCAGCCGCTTGCCGGGCGTGCCCAGCGCCAACCTGTTCGCGGAACTGGCCTGGAAAGACACGCTGGACCGTTTTGGCGCGGCGCTGGAAAGCGTGGCCAGCAACCAGGTCTACGCGGAAGACAGCAACAGCGAAAAGCCGGCGCCCGGCTATACGGTGTTCAATGCGCGCGTCAACGCCAAACAAAACGTGGGGAATTGGCGCTTCAAGGAATTTGCCCGCCTGAACAATCTTTTCGACAAGACCTACGTGGGCTCCGTCATCGTCGGCGACAGCAACAAGCGCTACTATGAAGCGGCGCCGGGACGCAACTGGTTGCTGGGCGTCAGCGCCCAATATAGTTTCTAAAACTAAAAAGCCCGCGCATCGATCGATGCGCGGGCTTTTCAACTCAAGCACGCTACGTCAGGGCCGCGCTTCCTTCACGCCATATTTTTCAAAGATGGCTTTCAATTCACCGCTGGCCGCCATCTCGTTCATGGCCGCCAGCAGCAACTTGCCCACGTCGAGCTGCTGGCGGCTGACGGCCAGGCCCACGGCCCAGCCGGCACGCGGCAAGCGGGCGAACGCCACTTCGCTCAAGGGGAAAGCGGGATCGCTTTTCAGCACCGATTCGATCTCCGAACGGTTGGCCAGCACGGCATCGAGCTGTCCTGCCTGCAATTGCTGCAAGGCTTCGGCGGCCGTGTCGAAGATGCGCACGTCGTCGCGGTACTTGCCATTGTCTTCACCCAGCATCAGCATGGCCGCGATCGAGACCTTTTCCACGCCGATGCGCTTGCCGGCCAGCGAAGCGACGCCATCGAATTGCGGCACGGCTTGCGCGCTGCGCGCCAGGCGCACGGTTTCCACGTAATACGGCGCGAAGATCTCGACCTTGTCGTTATCCGCCATCAACTTCTTGTCGACCGGCACATGCAGCATCACATCGGCGGGACCATAACCAAGGTAATGCCCCTTCCACACCATATTGCGCAAATCATCGTTCAAGTTTTCGCCGGCGGGAAATGGCAGCAAGCTCAGTTTCAAACCCAGCTTTTTCGCCAGCGCTTCGGCGATGTCGATATCGATGCCCGCGCCCTTGTCGGAAAACGGCGCGAACTCGTTATACACAGCCACTTTCAGGCTGCCCGACTGCTGCACTTTTTGCCAGTCGGCGCGCGCCGGCGCGGCTGCGCACAGCGCCAGGCAGGCGAGCGAGATCATCGCGCGCGCGCCCCGGAATTGAAATGAACGCATGGGACTCCTTTGTGATCAGTTCGATTTAATTCGATTCGCGGCGGGTTTCCAGATAGGTCTTGATGGCCCACATGGCTTCCTGGTTGAACACGCCTTCGAACGGCGGCATGTACACAGCGCCATTACGCACTTTACCGTGGCGTATGGTGGCCAGGTAGTAATTATCCGTCTCCTTGTAGCAAGCCTGTTTCTTTGTCTCATTCTTGATACCGAAGCAATCGCGGTCCAGCTGGCGCAAATCCGGCGCGATGCCGCCCGAGATGGCTTCGATGCCGTGGCAGCGGGCGCAATTCTGGTTGTAGGCCGACGTGCCCACCGTCAAGGCCAGCTTGTTGCCCCGATACGGGTTTTGCTCAAGCCACTTGTCGCCTACCTTGGGCAAGCCCGTGGTATCGACGCCTTGCGGCGTGACATTGCCGTGCGCATAGGCATGCGGCAATGTCAGCAGGGAAGTGAGGGCAACGGCGCCGGCCGCCGCCACGCCGAGCAGGGTACGAATGGAATAGGTCATGCTGGTCTCCTTGGTTTTTTAGTCAATACCAAAGAAGAGCAAATGCCATGCCATGCGTCTATGCCCCACATCCGGCCGACCATGTATCAATTTGGAACAGCTGCAACAGCCAGTTGTGTCAGCGCGCGCGTCAGGCGGCGGCCACCGTGCAGATGCTGCTCCGCTCCTGCTGCTCGAAAGTAATACGCACGGGCAAAAACCGGGCAATCACCTCCGCATTCGTCAGCGCATGTTGCGAGACCTTGTTGCAACTGAAGCTACCGCCGCCGGCCAGCGCCATGGGCAGCAAGAGCTGGTCGGCCAGGTGCTCGCCGACGGCCGCGTCCGTCTTGAGATAGGCGCGCACCTCGTTCAACAGGCGCTTGGCCACGGATTCGGCCAGCAAGGACTTTTCACCGAACGAAGTAAACACTTCCGTGACATGCTCATGCTCGAGCGTCAGCAACAGGACATTGCCCGGTCCCTGCTCCGCCGGCAAGCCGACGAGGCGCAACTGCTTGCCGCTCCAGCCCATGCCCCCGGCGACGCGCTCGAGTTCGCGCTGCGCCACCTGGACATGCACGCCCGCCACCACGCTTTCCGCATACCCCGCCTTCCGTTCGCCGCGCTGCAGCAATGCGATGGGGCGCAAGCGCCGGCACGGTTGCACGGTGGCCGTCACCTCGCCGCCGCCTGCGGGATGAAAGCCGTAGCGTTGCAGCGCGATCTCCACTTCGGCCCCCATCTGCTGCAGGATGCGGCCATACGCGCGCTGCAAAAAATGCACGGGCGGTGCCATGGCATTGTGCGTGCCGCCAGTGATGCGCACGGTGGATGGCCCATCCGCATGCAGCAGGGCCGGCAGCAAGGTTTGCAGCACCAGGGTACAGCTGCCCGCGCTGCCGATGGCAAAGCGGTAATCGCCGCCGCGCAGGGGGCCGGGCACGAATTCCAGGCTCGACGCGCGCAGCGCCACCGGCGTCGTGCGCGCCCCGCAAATGGCAGTTGCCGCCTGCACGGCCAGCAGATGCTGGCGCAGCAAGCCGGGCTTTTCCCGCCCCGCGCGAATGTTAATCAGCCGAAACGGTTGCCCCGTGATCATCGACAGGCTCAGCGCCGAACGTAAAATCTGTCCGCCGCCTTCGCCTTGCGCTCCATCTATTTCTATCATCTCTCTTATCCTTTGACGCAGACGACCTGCTTCAGGATATGCACGACATCAACCAGCTCGCGCTGCGCCAGCATCACCGCATCGATATCCTTGTAGGCCATCGGGATTTCATCTATCACGTTTTCATCCTTGCGGCATTCCACGCCTTGCGTGGCGCGGATCTGGTCATCCAGGTTGAAGCGCCGCTTCGCTTCCGTGCGGCTCATCGTACGTCCCGCGCCGTGGCTGCAGCTATGGAAACTCTCCGCATTGCCCTTGCCGCGCACGATAAAACTCTTCGCGCCCATGGAACCGGGAATGATCCCCAGCTCGCCAGCACGGGCCGACACGGCGCCCTTGCGCGTGATCAGCACATCCTTGCCGAAGTGGTGCTCCTTCTGTACATAGTTATGGTGGCAGTTGACGGCTTCCACGTGCGTCTGGAACGGTTTATGGATGACCGTGCGCACGGCGGCGATCAGATTCTGCATCATCACTTCGCGGTTGTTGCGCGCAAAGCGTTGCGCCCAGCCCACCGCCTCCACGTAATCGTCGTAATGCTGCGTTCCTTCGGCCAGGTAAGCCAAATCCTGGTCGGGCAGGTTGATGAAGTGGGTGCGCATATCCTGCTTGGCCAGTTCGATGAAATGGCTGCCGATGGCATTGCCCACGCCGCGCGAACCGGAATGCAGCATGAACCATACGGAACCCTGCTCGTCGAGACAGACTTCGACGAAGTGGTTACCGCTGCCCAAAGTCCCCAGGTGGCGATAATTGTTCGTATTTTTCAGCTTCGGCGTTTTCAGGCAGATCGCATCGAATTCGTCTTTCAGCTGCAGCCACGCGGCATCGACCACCGAGGGCGGCGTATGCCAGGAACCCTCGTCGCGGCCGCGGTGTCCGCGCGTCTTTGGCGACATCCCGTGCGGAATGGCGCGTTCAATGGCGCTGCGCAGCGGCCCCAGATTATCGGGCAAATCATTCGCCGTCAGAGTGGTTTTCGCCGCCATCATGCCGCAACCGATATCCACGCCTACCGCGGCCGGGATCACGGCGCCCAGAGTAGGAATCACGCTGCCGATGGTCGACCCTTTACCCAGGTGCACGTCCGGCATGACGGCGATGTGCTTGTAAATAAACGGCAGGGTCGCCGTGTTGCGTAATTGCTTTTTGGCCGCTTCTTCGACGGGCACGCCACGTGTCCACATTTTGACGGGACGGCTGCCTTCGGTATGCAGGACTTCGTATTCTTCTTTTTTCATCGCTTCTCTCATTTTCTATTGTAATCAGTACGACAACCCGACAAGGAGGGACAGGATTTTCTGGCGGCGTACTGCGCACGCCAGGCCGGTTTGACGCGGCTGATCGATGTAATCCTGTCTGCATTCGGGGCACTGCGGCGCATGACAAGTCTGGACAGGACGTCTCTTATGTAGTCTTGTCCGCATTCATGCGCTTTACTTCAACAACCGGTTGCCGCGATATCGATGGCGGCGATTTCTCCCACCCAGTGGGCGGGGTCCAGCTGGCCGGCGGCAAAGGCGGCGATGATCTTGAAGACGTCATCGGAAAAACCGCCGATATTCAGGATATCCTCGCATTCCATCGCCTGCGTCGTGGCATGCGGCGCAATATCGATGCACACCAGTTTCGCCTGCGGATTGCGCTGCTTGAACACCTTCCATTGTCCCATCGTCGCTGTGGCGCCGCTGCGTCTGGCGTCGATCCACGATTCGTTATCGGACACATAAATCACCAGGTCGGCCAGCTCCTTCTTGCTGTTCATGCGCACCAGCGGTGCGCTGCAATTGGTGCCGCCGCCACCGATGGCCGCCAGCCTGGCCGCGTTGCTCATCACGCTGTCATCCGCAGCCAGCCCGCACTGGACGACGCTGTGCTCGAACGGCAGCAGCATCGCATTCGGATTCTTGCGCAGCATGGCCGCCGCCACCAGCGCCGCCACATCGATGCAGCGCACGCTCGAGGTGGCGCTGCCGCGAAAACCGCTGACGGGCGACGACATCGAGCCAGAGACGTCGGGGCACACCACCACCCTGCCAGCGATCCGCGGCACATTCGCCAACGCTATTTCCAGCGCCGCTTCCAGCGCATCGCGCACGATGGCCGGCACGCTCTCGTCGGCCGCCAGGTACGCCGACAGCAGCTGGTACGGAAACACCCTTGCCCGGCCAATCGCCTCGGGATCGCGCAGCTTGGCCGCGATCAATTCCGGCATGCCGGCTATCGCATACACGCCGTGACGCCCAAAGGTGTTCAGATTCATGCGCACCATTTGCCAGCTGCCCTGGCGGGCAATCTGCGCCCAATCCTGCGCGCTCAAGGACAGCGCCGTCAGCATCTGGAACGGTACGTCCGGTATCGCTTGCGAAGGATCCGCCTTGTAGGCCTCGAACGCGGCCAGCGCCGGCGGCAGCGCCTTGGCATCGTAGGGCTTGCCGATCAGCCAGGCAAAGAATGCCTCCCGCCACGCTTCCTGCGGTTTCGGATGCACCATCTTCACCACGTCGGCCAGCGAAGGCGCATTGCCCACGGCGGCGGCCAGCAAGGCCTGTTCCGAAGCGGTGTTCAGCCATGCCTGCACGAGCTTTTTCGGACGCGATCCCAGCGACTTGCGTCCCACGGCGCCGGACCGCATGATCTGCACAAAGTTGCGCAGCATCTTGCCGTTGTTGATGACACGCCGGAATGCCGGTGCGAATTGCGCAGCGCCCTGCCCCGCCAGCACGGCCACCAGCAAGGCCGGCATGTCTTTCATGTAGCCCCGTTCGCGGCAGTACACGGCCGTCTGCGCAATGAAGGCGGGGTCGACCGCCTGGCACAGCTCGAGTACTGTTGCCAGCTGCGCTTCGGCGCTGGCATAAAACGTCGTGTTCAGGCAGCCGGTGGCCGCGTATTGCGCCAGCTGATGCCGGGGCGTCAGCGCATAGGCTGGCGCGCCTTCGGCATTGCGTGCCAGGGCAGCTGGCAAGGTTCCTGTCTGTTGCGCGCTCTGGAATAACTGTGCGTTGGCCATTTTTCGTCCCTCTCTGCTCTCTACGTTTATCTCGTTGGTATCTCCTCTATTGCAAGCGCTGTGCCAGCTTTCAATAATTCCTCAAAAATTTTCATAACCAATTGATTTCATTAAGTAATATTTCCACGCAAGCTGTGCACTGAAAATATCCCTGTCATGGCGATTTGGAATACAATTATCTTTTAAGATAAATTTTTATCTCACATATGCAAGCAAAACGCACCGTCGTTATCGGTTTTCTCGGCACGCAGCTCGACAACGGCAGGGGAGCGGCACGCTGGGAAAAATGGCGTCCCAGCATCGCCCTGACCCAGCACGAGGACAAGATCATCGACCGCTTCGAGTTGCTGTACGCGGGCAGCCAGTTCGACAACCTGGTGCGCCAGGTGTCGCAGGATATCGCCAGCGTCTCGCCTGAAACCAGACTGATCTCCCATGAACTGCCTATCAGCGATGCCTGGGACTTCGAGAATGTGTATGGCGCGCTCTATGATTTTGCCAACAGCTACCCCTTCGATCCGGACAAGGAAGACTATTGGATCCACATCACCACCGGCAGCCACGTGGTGCAGATCTGCATGTTCCTGATGACGGAAGCGCGCTATTTCCCCGGCCGCCTCGTGCAAACGTCGCCGCCAAAGCGCCAGGGCGCCGGCAATCCCGGCAGCTACGCGCTGATCGACCTCGATCTGTCGCGCTACGACCAGATCGCCCAGCGTTTTACGCGCGAACAGGCCGCAGGCGTGGCCTTTCTGAAGTCCGGCATCGCCACGCGCAATGCCAAGTTCAACGGCATGATCGATGAAATCGAGCGCGTCGCCATCAAGTCAAAAGCCCCCATGCTGTTGATGGGGCCGACCGGTGCCGGCAAATCCTTCCTCGCGCGCCGCGTGTATGAACTGAAAAAATCGCGCCACCAGATCGATGGCAAGTTCATCGACCTCAATTGCGCCACCTTGCATGGCGATGGCGCAGCCTCCACCCTGTTTGGCCATATCAAGGGCTCCTTCACGGGGGCGGGCTCGGATCGACCCGGCTTGCTGCGCAGCGCGCACAAGGGCTTGCTGTTTCTCGATGAAATTGGTGAACTGGGGCTCGACGAACAGGCGATGCTGCTGAAAGCCATCGAAGAAAAGCGCTTTTTCCCCGTCGGTGCCGATACGGAGGTGCAGAGCGATTTCCAGCTGATCGCCGGCACCAACCGCGATCTGGGCAAGGAGGTGGCGGCCGGCCGCTTCCGCGAAGACTTGTATGCGCGCATTAATTTGTGGACATACGAATTGCCGGGCCTGGCGCAGCGCCCGGAAGATATCGAGCCGAACCTGGAATACCTGCTGACGCAGTACAGCGCGGAGACGGGCGAACGAGTGCGCTTCAACAAGGAGGCACACGAGCGTTTCATGCGTTTCGCCACCCTTCCCACCTCGGCATGGAAGGGTAATTTCCGCGACCTGTCCGCCGCTGTCACGCGCCTGGCCACCCTGTCGGAAGCCGGTCGCATCACGGATGGCGTCGTCGACGAGGAAATCCGGCGCTTGAAGCGCATGTGGCAGCAGCATGACAAGCCCGCCGCCAGCACGGAAATCGACCTGGCCGATATTATGGGAAGCGAGGCAGCCGCGCAGCTCGACCTGTTTGATGTCCTGCAACTGAGGTCGGTAATTCAGGTATGCCAGCAATCGAACAGCTTGTCCGATGCGGGTCGCAAGCTGTATGCCGTATCGCGTGATGCGAAGGCCAAGCCAAATGACGCTGACAGGTTGAAAAAGTATCTGACGAAGTTTGGCTTGAGCTGGGAAGAAGTGAGTCGATAAAACGCCGCACCCGAACACCCGGGGTCAGCCCCTCCACACCGCCAACGCCAGATTCGACGCCAACGCGCGAGGGGGTCTGCCCCCAGCCTTCGTTTGGGATTCGCCATCACAAACCGCCAGACGAAAAAAAACCCGACCATTGCTGATCGGGTTTTTCTCAAGAAACAACAGCCGGGGCTGTTGCTTCAAATAACAAGCCTGACGATAACCTACTTTCACACTGGTTGCAGCACTATCATCGGCGCAAAGTTGTTTCACGGTCCTGTTCGGGATGGGAAGGGGTGGGACCAACTTGCTATGGTCATCAGGCATAACTTGTACTGGCGTTTGTCTCCTGTGGGACGACAAGGCCATGAATCTGGAAGAAGCAAAGATTGGGGTAATGACTGGTAGTATCAACACACACGCAACGTTGTACCGTCTTATCCTCTGCACCTGCTAAGGTTATAGGGACAAGCCGTACGGGCAATTAGTACTGGTTAGCTTAATGCATTACTGCACTTCCACACCCAGCCTATCAACGTCCTGGTCTCGAACGACCCTTCAAAGAGCTCAAGGCTCTGGGAAATCTCATCTCAAGGCAAGTTTCCCGCTTAGATGCTTTCAGCGGTTATCTCTTCCGAACTTAGCTACCCGGCAATGCCACTGGCGTGACAACCGGTACACCAGAGGTTCGTCCACTCCGGTCCTCTCGTACTAGGAGCAGCCCCCTTCAAATTTCCAACGCCCACGGCAGATAGGGACCAAACTGTCTCACGACGT
>NZ_LRHX01000014.1:0-239594 GCF_001758645.1 Janthinobacterium sp. MP5059B
TTGAGATGAGATTTCCCAGAGCCTTGAGCTCTTTGAAGGGTCGTTCGAGACCAGGACGTTGATAGGCTGGGTGTGGAAGTGCAGTAATGCATTAAGCTAACCAGTACTAATTGCCCGTACGGCTTGTCCCTATAACCTTAGCAGGTACAGAGGATGAGACGGTACAACGTTGCGTGTGTGTTGATACTACCAGTCATTACCCCAATCTTTGCTTCTTCCAGATTCATGGCCTTGTCGTCCCACAGGAGACAAGCGCCAGTACAAGTTATGCCTGATGACCATAGCAAGTTGGTCCCACCCCTTCCCATCCCGAACAGGACCGTGAAACAACTTTGCGCCGATGATAGTGCTGCAACCAGTGTGAAAGTAGGTTATCGTCAGGCTTGTTATTCGCAGTAAGAGAAAAACCCGATCAGAAATGGTCGGGTTTTTTTTCGTCTGGCGGTTTGTGATGGCGAACCCCAAACGAAGGCTGGGCTCAGACCCCCTCGCGCGTTGGCGTCGAATCTGGCGTTAGCGGTGTGGAGGGTCTGACCCTGGTGGCTCGGTTCAGCAGGCGAAAAAAAAGCAGCGCTGCGCGCTGCCTTTTTTACTTAATATCGCTTAACTCCCGCGATAAGTCGAATACGACCACGGCGATACCACCAGCGGCACGTGGTAGTTCTCGTCTGTATGCGCAATGCCGAAGGACAGGGTGACCAGGTCGATGAAGCGGGGGGAGGGCAGTTCCACGCCTTGGGCGGCGAAATAGTCTCCTGCATTGAAGACCAGTTCATACTGGCCCGCCTTCATGCTGTCGCCTTCCAGCAAGGGTAAACTGCAACGGCCGTCGCTGTTCGTCATATCCATCTTCAATAACACTTTGCCTTCCGGCGCAACTGAAAACAGGGCCACCTTGACGCCGGCTCCCGGCCTGCCGTGGGCGATATCGAGTACATGCGTGCTGAGTTTTCCCATTTGCTATCCTGTATATAGGGTGAGTGAATGTGCTTATCGTGCAAATCATATACCGGTGACTGCGCCGGGCTATATGATTGGGCATATAGCCAACATTGTCCTCCTATAGGCGCGCCTCCGCATGAACAATTACGAACATTATCCACGCGACTTGATAGGCTATGGCCGCACGCCACCCCATCCGCAATGGCCGGGCAAGGCCCGCATCGCGCTGCAATTCGTCCTCAATTACGAGGAAGGGGCGGAAAACAGCGTGCTGCATGGCGATCCCGCCTCGGAAACGTTTTTGTCGGAAATGATCGGGGCGGCCGCTTTTCCTGCGCGCCACCTGAGCATGGAGTCGATTTATGAATATGGCTCGCGCGCCGGGTTGTGGCGCCTGCTGCGCATGTTCGAGGAGCGGCGCCTGCCGCTGACCGTATTTGGCGTCTCGATGGCCTTGAAGCGCAATCCGGAGGCGGTGGCGGCTTTCCAGGAACTGGGGCATGAAATCGCCTGCCATGGCTTGCGCTGGATTTCCTACCAAAACATGGATGAAGCGACGGAGCGCGAACACATGCGCGAAGCCGTGCAGATCATCCGCGAATTGACGGGTTCCGCCCCGCAAGGCTGGTACACGGGGCGCGATTCTCCGAATACGCGCAAACTGGTGGTCGAGCATGGCGGTTTCCGCTACGACGCCGATTATTACGGCGATGATCTGCCATTCTGGGACAAGGTAGCGTACACGGATGCCTCCGGCATGCCTGCCGTGCAGCCACAGCTGATCGTGCCTTATACACTGGACACGAACGACATGCGCTTTGCCGCCATGCAGGGCTTTAATTCGGGCACGCAGTTTTTTGATTACTTGAAGGATGCCTTCGATGTGCTGTACGCGGAAGGCGATCCGAACGGTTTGAGTCAGCCGAAGATGCTGTCGGTGGGCTTGCATTGCCGCCTGGTAGGACGGCCTGGCCGCGCAGCCGCCCTGGCGCGCTTTCTCGACTATGTGCAAGGCCATGAGCATGTGTGGATCACGCGCCGCATCGATATTGCCGAACACTGGCACGCGACGCATCCCTGTAGCGTTTGATAGGTATTGATATTGGATGATAAGTAAAATCAGTCTTTGCATATAGTTGTCCCATATGCCGGTGTTAATCTCCTATACTGGGACTATACCGAGGCCAGCATGTCAGAACCGATCCGCTTTTACTACCGTGGTGCCGTACAGGAAGTACGCAACGCCGCCCCTACGCAGACTGTGTTGCAGCACCTGCGCGAGGATTTGCATTGCACGGGCACCAAGGAAGGCTGCGCCGAAGGCGATTGCGGCGCCTGCACCGTCGTCATCGGCAGCCTGGTGGATGGACAAATCGAGATGAAAGCCGTCAACGCCTGCATCCAGCTCACGCCTACACTCGATGGCAAGGCCCTGTTTTCCGTGGAAGACTTGCAACAGCCCGACGGCGCCCTGCACCCGGTGCAGCAGGCGATGGTCGAGTGTCACGGTTCCCAGTGCGGTTTTTGCACGCCCGGTTTTGTCATGTCCTTGTGGGGCATGTATCTGAAAAAAAACGGCGAGACACCCACGCGCGGCGAAATCGACGATACCCTGTCGGGCAATCTGTGCCGCTGCACGGGCTACCGGCCCATCATCGATGCAGCCAGACGCATGGGCGAATTGCCGCACGTCACGTTCGACCGCGATGCCGTGGCGCAGCAATTGCAGGCGTTGCAGCGCAGCAGCCTGACTACGTATGAGCATGGCGGCCAGCAATTTCACGCGCCGCGCAGCATCGATGAACTGGTGGTACTGCGCGCGGCAAAGCCGCAAGCCTGCCTGCTGGCCGGTTCCACCGACGTGGGCTTGTGGGTGACCAAGCAATTGCGCGACCTGGGCGACATCATTTATTTGGGCAACGTCGCTGAGCTGAAAACCATCGTCGTGGACGATGGCAAGTTGCACATCGGCGCCGGCGCCAGCCTCAACGATGCCTATGCGGCGCTGTGCGGGCATTATCCGCAGGAATTGTCTGAACTATGGCAACGCTTTGCTTCCTTGCCGATCCGCAACGCAGGCACTTTGGGCGGCAATGTGGCTAATGGTTCGCCCATCGGCGACTCGATGCCGTGGCTGATTGCGCTGGGCAGCGAGATCGTGCTGCGCGGCCCAGGCGGCCAGCGGATCATGCCGCTGGAAAACTTCTATCTGGCTTACCAAAAGAAAGATCTGCAGCCCGGCGAGTTCGTCGAAGCCGTGCGCGTGCCCTTGCCGCGTGCCGAGGTGCAATTCCGCACGTATAAGCTGGCCAAGCGCTTCGACCAGGATATCTCGGCCGTGTGTGCCGCGTTTGCCTTCCAGCTCGATGGCGAGCGCATCATCGATGCGCGCATCGCCTTTGGCGGCATGGCGGCCACGCCGCAGCGCGCCGCGCAAACGGAAGCGTTTTTGCGCGGACAAGCATGGACGGAAGACAATCTGCTCATCGCCATGCGTTTGCTGGCCGACGATTACGCGCCCCTGTCGGACATGCGCGCGTCGGATACTTACCGCATGACGACGGCGCAAAACCTGTTGCGCCGCTTCTGGCTGGAAACACGCCCCGGTGCACCGCTGTTGCGCACTGCCGTCAACGCCTATGCTTGCCGCGCCTGAAAGGACCAGCATGAACCATCCTGCCACGCCCGAACTGCAAGCGGCCGCCTGGGCCGCCGTGGGCAAGCCCAGTCCGCATGAATCGGCACAATTGCATGTGCTGGGGCAAGCCACATACACGGACGATATCGCCGAGTTGCAAGGCACCTTGCACGCGGCGCTGGGCCTGTCGCAAAAGCCCCATGCACGCATCACGGCCATGGATTTGTCGGCCGTGCGCATTGCGAACGGTGTCGCCGCCGTCTACACGGCGCAGGACATTCCCGGCATCAATGACTGCGGCCCGATCATCCATGACGATCCCATCCTGGCTTTTGATCTGGTGCAATACGTGGGCCAGCCCATTTTCATCGTGGTGGCCGATACGCATGACCATGCGCGCCGTGCCGCCCGCCTGGCGCAAGTGTCGTACGAGGAATTGCCCGCGATCATGACGCCGCAAGCGGCCAAGGCCGCACAATCGTACGTGCTGCCGCCAATGCAGCTGACGCGTGGCGATTATCAGGCGGCGTTCGAGACGGCGCCGCATGTGGTCAAGGGCCAGCTGTATGTGGGCGGCCAGGAACAGTTTTATCTGGAAGGACAGATTTCCTACGCCATCCCGAAGGAAGCGCAAGGCATGCTGGTGCTGTGTTCGACCCAGCATCCGAGCGAGATGCAGCACGTGGTGGCGCATGCGCTGGGCGTGCATTCGCATAACATCACCGTCGAATGCCGGCGCATGGGCGGCGGTTTTGGCGGCAAGGAATCGCAGTCGGCCCTGTGGGCGGCGGCCGCATCGATTGCGGCGGCCAAACTGAAGCGCCCCGTGAAACTGCGCGCCGACCGCGACGACGACATGCTGGTGACGGGCAAGCGCCACTGTTTTTACTATGAATACGAAGTGGGCTACGATGATGAGGGCAGGATACTTGCCGCCAAGGTCGACATGACCACGCGCGCCGGCTACTCTGCGGACTTGTCCGGCCCCGTCGCCACGCGCGCCGTCTGTCACTTCGACAACACGTATTACCTGTCCGACGTGGATATTCGCGCCGCCTGCGGCAAGACGAATACCCAGTCGAACACGGCTTTCCGGGGCTTTGGCGGGCCGCAGGGCGCCATTGCCATCGAGTACGTGATCGATGAAATCGCCCGCCATTTGCAACGCGATGCGCTCGATATCCGCCTGCTCAATTTCTATGGGCGCAACGATACCGAGGGGCGCAATGTCACGCCGTATGGGCAGACCATCGTCGATAATGTCATCCACGAGCTCGTCGCTGAGCTAGAGGAGAGCAGCGACTACCGCGCGCGCCGCCGCGCCATCGACGCCTTCAACGAGGCCAGCCCGATCCTGAAGAAGGGCCTGGCGTTCACGCCGCTGAAATTCGGCATCGCCTTCAACGTCACGCATCTGAACCAGGCAGGTGCCTTGGTCCACGTGTATGTGGATGGCTCCGTACTGGTCAACCATGGCGGCACGGAAATGGGGCAGGGCATCAATACCAAGGTGATGCAAGTGGTGGCGCACGAACTGGGGCTGGACCTGGAGCGCGTACGGGCCACGGCCACCGATACCAGCAAGGTGGCGAACACGTCGGCCACGGCGGCGTCCACTGGCGCCGACCTGAATGGCAAGGCGGCGCAGGATGCGGCGCGCCAGATCCGTGAACGCCTGGCCGATTACGCGGTCAAACTGTACGGCGGCGACGTTGCTGCAGTGCGCTTCTTCAATAACCATATCCACGTGCATGGCCATGTCGTCGCGTTTGCCGAGCTGGTGCAGAAGGCTTATCTGGCCCGGGTGCAACTGTGGTCGGACGGCTTTTATGCCACGCCTGGCCTGTCGTGGGATGCGAAGACGATGACGGGTCATCCGTTTTCCTACTATGCGTATGGCGCGGCCGTGGCTGAAGTGGTGGTTGATACCTTGACGGGGGAATGGAAGCTGCTGCGTGCGGACGCCTTGTACGATGCTGGCCAGTCATTGAATCCCGCGATTGATCTGGGTCAGGTGGAAGGCGCATTTATCCAGGGCATGGGTTGGCTGACGACGGAGCAGCTGTGGTGGAACGCGGCGGGCAAGCTGATGACGCACGCGCCATCGACATACAAAATTCCCGGCATTTCCGATTGCCCCGAAGATTTTCGCGTCAGGCTGTTCCAGAATCGCAACGTGGAAGACAGCATCCACCGTTCCAAAGCCGTGGGCGAACCGCCGTTGCTGCTGCCGTTCTCCGTCTTCTTTGCCATCCGCGACGCCATTTCCAGCGTGGGCCATCACGCCGTGCAGCCACCGCTGAATGCCCCCGCTACCAGCGAGGAAATCCTCAAGGCGGTCATGGCCGTGCAAGCGGCGCATGCCGGCGCCTAGGAGCAGAGAATGAGCGACTGGCTGACAGCAATCGAGAATGACACGCAGGCATCCGTGCTGGTGACGGTCGCCCTGGTGGAAGGCTCGGGGCCGCGCGAGGCGGGCGCGAAGATGCGCGTCACCCTTGAAGGCCAGGTGGACACCATCGGTGGCGGCCACCTGGAATTGCGTGCCGTGGAAATTGCCAAGACCATGCTGGCCACGGCAGAGACCCATGCGCGGCTCGAGCGTCTTGCGCTCGGCCCCAGCCTGGGACAATGCTGCGGTGGCGTCGTCCACCTGGCGTTCGAGTATGTCGATGCCAGCTTGAACGAATTGCTGGCCGCCTTGCGCGAACGGCGCCAGCATGACAGCTGGAAAGTCACGGCGCTTGACGGCGATGCCGCGTCGGCCCTGTTCGATGCCGCCGGTAAACTGATTGCCGGCGCACCAAGCCAGGCACCCAATACGTTCGCGCGCGAACGCAGTACCCATGTCGCTCAGGATGGCAAGGGGCGGCGCTGGCTGGTCGACCCCTGCCTGGCGCCGCGCGCGCACCTGACCTTGTTTGGCGCCGGTCACGTGGGCGCCGCCATCGTGCGCGCGCTGGCCCACTTGCCCTGCAATATCACTTGGGTCGATGAACGCGAAGACATGTTTCCCCTGCAAATGCCGGATAACGTGCGCATCGCCGCCACCGACACGCCCGAGGAATTTGTTGCCATGGCGCCGCCGGGCGGCAGTTTTCTCGTCATGACGCACAGCCATGCGCTCGATCAACGCTTGACGCAAGCCATCATGGAACGCAAGGATGCGGGCTGGTTCGGCTTGATCGGTTCGCACACGAAACGCAAGCAATTCGAGCACCGCCTGCAGGCGCGCGGCGTGCCGGATGAGCGCATTGCCGCCATGGTCTGTCCGATCGGCATGCCCGGCATCCGCAACAAGGCGCCGGCCGTGATCGCCGCTTCCGTTGCCTGTCAATTACTCATGGTGTGGGAGGAAGCGGCCGCTGCCGCCCTGGCCACACCGCTGCGGCTGGCCTCTGCCAGCGCGCCACCGCGACGCGAGAAACGCGCCGCCATTCACCCGTTATAGAAAGAAGTCATGCCGATAGTTCCTGCCACATTGCAAGCTTACCGTGCCAGCTTGCTGCACTTTCACGCCGATCCCGCTTTCAACGAGGAGGCGCACGCCTGGCATGCGGACGGCTTGCTGATCGTGGCCGGCGGCAAGGTCGTGGCGGCCGGCGATTATGCATCGCTGCAAGCGACTTTGCCGCCCGGCACCGAGATCGTCGATTACCGCGGCAAGCTGATCGTGCCGGGTTTCATCGACACGCATCTGCATTTTCCGCAGACGGAAATGATCGCTTCGCCGGCTCCCGGTTTGCTGCCGTGGCTGGAAACGTATACTTTCCCCACCGAGCGGGCGTTTGAGAATCCTCAACATGCGCGCGATGTCGCCGAGTTTTTCCTCGATGAACTGCTGCGCTGCGGCACCACCACAGCCATGGTGTATGGCAGCGTGCATCCGCAATCGGTCGATGCTTTCTTTGGCGCCAGCGAGGCGCGCGGCTTGCGCATGGTGGCGGGCAAGGTCATGATGGACCGCAATTGCCCCGAGTTCCTGCGCGACACGGCCGAGTCCGGCGCACGCGAAAGTGAAGAGCTGATCCGGCGCTGGCACAAGCACGGCCGCTCGCTGTATGCGATCACGCCCCGTTTCGTGCCGACATCCACGAATGAACAGATGCACCTGGCGGGCGAGCTGGCGCGCGCCTATCCGGATACGTATTTGCAGACCCACGTATCGGAAAACGAGGATGAATGCCGCTGGGTGCGCGAACTCCATCCGCAGGCGCGCAGCTACCTCGATGTGTATGACCAGTACGGCATGCTGCGCCCGCGCGCCATGTTTGGGCACTGTATCTGGCTCGACGAGCACGACCGCGCACGCATGGCGGAAACGTCCTCGGCGGCTGCCATTTGTCCTACGTCAAACCTGTTCCTCGGTAGCGGCCTGTTCGATTTCGAGCGGGCCGATGCGGCGAAAGTGCTGCTGTCGCTGGCGACCGATGTGGGCGGCGGCACCTCGTTCTCGATGTTGCAAACCATGAACGAAGCCTATAAAGTAGCACGCTTGAAAGGCAGCTATCTGCCCGCCTTGCGCATGTTTTACCTGGCGACCTTGGGCGCCGCGCGCGCCATGCAGCTGGAAGGCACCCTCGGCAATTTTACGGCAGGCACGGAAGCGGACTTCATCGTGCTCGACAAGCAGTCGACGCCGTTGCTCGAGCGCCGCACGGCCGGCTGTCAAAGCCTGGAGGAATTGCTGTTTGCCTTTGCGCTGCTAGGTGACGACCGCGCCGTGGCCGCCACCTATTCAGGCGGGCAATGCGTGCATGTGCGGGGGCAGGGCTGACCTACCCGTTGTTCAACACGAATTATCCTGAGCGAGAACGCGAATGCACAAGAAACTCACTGGCCTGGCGCTTGGCGCCGCGCTGGCATTGACTGGAACGGCGCAGGCCGCCCCGGCGGTAGCCGCCCCGTCTTCCAACGAAGCGGCCACCGCGCGCCACTTTGCCGCCCTGGTTGCCGGTGCGCAGCCGAAGACAGCCGAGTTGAGCCTGTTCTTTTCCATGATGCCCAAGGGCGGTGATCTGCATCACCATTACTCGGGCGCCATTTACGCCGAGCAATTCCTCGACTGGGTCGACAAGGAAAACTATTGCGTCAACAAGACGACGTACCGCATCGAAAGCAACAAGGACGTCGTGGCAGCCGAGCGCGCCAAGCCGGCCGCGCAGCGTGGATGCCTGTCATCCACGGAAGTGTTTGCCGATGCGGGCCTGTATGCGGAATTGCTGCAGCGCTGGTCGACCAAGGATTTCTATAATCACGGCGCCGTCCAGACGCCGCCGGACCGCACTTTTTTTGACACCTTCGGCTATTTCGGTCCCGTGGCGTCGAGCAACACGGCTGACGGCTTGAAAACCCTGAAGCAGCGCGCCATCGCGGAAAACCTCAGCTACATCGAGACGATTTTCGAACTGTCGCCATTCGTGCAGAACGCGCAGTTCGACCAGCAGGTGCTGGCGCCGGGCTTGCAGCCGGCAGCATTGCAAGCCGTGCTGGCCAACTGGACAGGCAGCCTGGAGCAGGATGCCAGCTTCCAGAAAAGCATCACTGCCTACAACGACAACGTCAACGCCAGCAGCGCCGGCATCGACGATGCGAACTTCACCATGCGCTACCAGGCGTATGTGCTGCGTTTCCTGTCGCCATCGCAAGTGTTCTCGTCCATGGTGGCCGCGTTCAAGGCAGCGAGCCTGAATCCGCTGTTGGTGGGCGTGAACATCGTGGGCCAGGAAAGCGTGAACGTGTCGATGCGCGATTACAGCCTGCACATGGAAATGTTCAAGTTCCTCAAGGCTAAGTATCCAAACGTCAAGATCGCACTGCACGCCGGCGAGCTGGCGCTGGGCATGGTGCCGCCGGAAGGCATGACGTTCCATATCGCCGAAGCCGTCGATGTGGCAGGCGCCGACCGTATCGGTCACGGCATGGATATCGCGTACGAAAACAATGCGCTGGCAACCATGCAGAAAATGCGCGAGCGTAACATTCCCGTGGAAGTGAACCTGACCAGCAACGATTACATTCTCGGTATCAAGGGCCAGGCGCATCCGATCACCCTGTACCGCAAGTATGGCGTGCCATTCGTGATTTCTACCGATGACGCGGGCGTATCGCGCAATACCTTGTCGAATGAATACGTGCTGTTTGCCAGCCAGTACAAGACGGATTATGCGGAAATCAAAAAACTGTCCTACAACAGTCTGCGCTATTCCTTCCTGGCGGAAGCGGACAAGCAACGTTTGCTGAAAGCGCTCGATGCCCGTTTCACCCGTTTCGAAGCCTTGATCGCAAATAGTGATCGCAAAGCAACTGTTGTAAAACCGTAAAAGTATTTCACCTCTCTGCCTTGCCACGCGACCGCGACTAGCGGTCGCGTAACCTCCTGTTCTTCATAGTTACAAAACCCTCCTTTTATCCTTTTTGTTGTGCCTTTACGACAAAAAATGATGCGCTAGTAGTGCTTTCTTGCAATTATTTTCTGAAACAATTTCCAAGTCTTGCCGCTCATCTATAATTTCGCCCCGATGAGGTGAGCTTGCTCGGTTGATACAAAAAATGCGGCTTCCAGCGGTGATTTATATTTTTTATATATAAATTACTAAAAAAAAACGTATTTGTCAGCCTACAGACCTTAATGCATAGTTGGACGGCGAAGAATTGAATAAGTCATTTTTGATATCGCTTTTGTGACAATTCAGGATGTCTAGCGGCTCCTGTCACATTGCGGTCATATCCGTGTAACGGATTTGAAATATTCGATCTTTATACTGCCGTGTCTAGTTGGATAGTTTCCGTGTTTCACCACAATATAAGCAAGTCAAAATCTTGTAAGTTACAACACACTCTAGGGGGTTCAAATGCAGTTCATTCAACAACCAAAATTGCGACTAAGTATGATCGCAGTGGCATGCCAACTGGCTTGCTTCGGCATCTCCACTGCGCATGCGCAAACCGACGGCGAAGCCGCAAAAGTGGTCATTACCGCGAAAAAAACCGGTATGGGCCTGATGGTGACGGAAGATGCCCCAAAGGCACGCAGCACGATTACGGCAGAAGAACTGGAAAAGCAACGTCCAACGGGCAATGCGTACGAAGCCCTGGAAATGTTGCCAGCTGTTAATAGCTACAACTACGATGCAACTGGCCTGTTCGGCGGCGGCCTGACACTGCGCGGCTTTAACTCCGACCAGATCGGCGCCACGATCAACGGCGTGCCGGTGAATGACTCCGGTAGTTTTGCCATCTACCCACAAGAATATGTTGACCAGGAAAATACCTGCTCGCAAACCGTGACCCAGGGTTCGACCGATGCCGATTCGCCACAAGTGGGCGCTACCGGCGGTAACTTCGGTATCAACACCTGCAATCCTGAAGACAAGCACCGCCTGCGCATGATGCAGACCATCGGTCAACTGAACATGAAGAAAACCTTCGTGCGCGTCGACACCGGCCTGTTCTCGGACAAACGCACCAAGATGTTCGTGTCCGCTTCGCATGCTGAAGCCGACAAATGGAAAGGCAAGGGCGGCGCCAAGCGCGACCATATCGATGCCGGCATCAACTACGACTGGGATCGTTTCAACTATATTCACGCCACCTTGCTGTACAACGAGGCGATGAACAACAACATCAATAACCTGACCTTGGCTGAAATCAACAAGAACGGTTATAACTTCGACTATGCCGATACCTTCAAAGGCCATCTGAAGCCGGTCAAAGGCACTGCCCAAGTGGAAACCACGCAGTCGCCAGCCTTCTACAAGCTGGGCATCAACCCGTTCAAGAATGCCATCGCCTCGGCAACGGCCAAGTTCCGCCTGAACGAGAACCTGGACCTGAAAGTACTGCCATACATCTGGTACGGCTATGGTAACGGTGGTGTGCAACAGCGCGCCCAGTCGGAAAAAGCTTTCTATGACGCAGCCACTGGCATGCGTAATGGCACCGTGGACTTGAACGGCGACGGCGACACCCTCGACACCGTCCTGGTCGCTAACGCCAGCGTCACCAAGACCTTCCGTCCAGGCGTGACCGCGTCGCTGAACTGGTCGTCCGGTAACCATGATGTGCTCGGTGGCTTCTGGTACGAGCGCGCTCGCCATCAGCAAACGGGCCCGATGCTGGCATTGAGCAATGATGGTATCTCGCAAGATCCTTGGCTGCAAAACGGCCAGATCCTGCGTCCGGATGGCACGCCAGCGCAAAGCCGTAACTGGATGTCGATTTCGACCGCTTATCAGTTCTTCCTGCAAGACACGATCAGCCTGAACGATGACAAGCTGAAGATCAATATCGGCGTACGTAGCCCGAACGTGAAGCGTGACTTCACCAACTACGGCGACGAAAACAACAACGTCAAGCCGTACAACCTGATCAAGAAATACAACACCCTGCTGCCGCAACTGGGCGCCCGTTACCGCATCACCAACGACGATCAATTGTTCATTTCGGTCGCCAAGAACGTCAAAGCACCACCTAACTTCGTGTTCGGCAACATCGGCACCAGCGTGAAAGTGGTCAATGGCGTTGCCAACTTTGTTGGTGATGTGAAACAAGAATCGTCGTGGAATACCGATATCGGCTATCGCCACCAGGATGACAAGTTCATCGCTTCGGTGACGGCGTTCTTCGTCGACTTCAAGGATCGCCAGGCAACCACCTTCGATCCAATCACGCAGTCGAGCAGCTACACCAACGTGGGCCGCGTCAGCAACAAGGGTCTGGAATTTGAAATCGGCAATACGCCGATCAATGGCTGGGCAATGTACGGTTCGCTGGGTTTCAATAACAGCAAAATCAAGGACGACATGCTGTCCGCGACGAATGTGTACCTGCCGACTGCTGGCAAGGAAATGATCAACACGCCGAAGAAGAAAGCCGGCCTGTCGATCGAGTACCAGAATGGTTCGTTCTGGACCCGCGTGAAAGCGCGCGCCACCGGCCAGCAGCAAGCATCGATGGTCAATGATGAAACGGCGCCAGGCTACACCACCTTCGGTATCGATGGCGGCTACACCTTTGCCAACTTCGGTTACATCAAGCGTCCCAAGCTGACATTTAACCTGAGCAACATCACGGACAAGCAGTACCGCAATCCGTCCTCGACCACCGTCAAGAACACCCAGCCTATCGCTGGCGTGACGACGTCGGTTGATACCCAGCGTTACTACCTGGGCGCACCACGCTTCGTATCGGTCACCCTGTCGATCGATATCTAATCGACGCTGACGCGCAGCCTGCAGGCCAGGCTGCGCGCGATGTGTTGCAACGGGCCTCAGGGCCCGTTTTTCTTTTCTGGCGGCGTTGTGCAGCCGGACCTTGTTTAACCCGTTTGCGCAATGCCGTACCCCGGCCGTTGCGCTATGCTGCGAAGCCTATGAAAACACTGCCCTTATCCCTGATCGCGGTGGCCATCGCCGCCGCCATGACCGGTTGCGCCACCCATCCCGTGGCGCCCGTCGATATCAACCTGGTTGCCCTGAACGATTTTCACGGCAATCTCGACCGCAGCAAATTTACCTACACGAGCGTTGCCGATGCCGAGCGCAAGACGGTGCAGGCCGGCGGCATCGATACCTTGTCCGGCGCATTGACGGCGTGGCGGCGCGAAGATGCGCAGCTGATCTTTGTCGGCAATGGCGACCTGGTCGGCGCCAGTCCCGCCATGTCGGCGCTGTGGGCGGACGAGCCGAGCATCGTCGCCATGAACATGCTGGGCATGAAGGCCAGTTCCGTCGGCAACCATGAATTTGACCAGGGCAAGGCGGAATTGCTGCGCCAGCAGCGCGGCGGCTGTGAATCATCGCGCGCCGACAAGGCGTGCAAATTCACGCCCGACTTCAAGGGCGCCAGCTACACCTATATGGCGGCCAATGTCATCGACACGCAAACGGGCAAGCCCCTGCTGCCCGCCTACCACATCGAAGAGGCGCATGGCGTCAAGGTGGGCCTGATCGGCGCCGTGCTGAAGGATACGCCGTCCGTGGTGACGGCCGCCGGCATTGCCGGCCTGCAGTTTGGTGATGAAGCGGACGCCATCAACGCCACCTTGCCGCAACTGCGGGCGCAAGGCGTGGGCGTGTTCGTCGTGCTGCTGCACCAGGGCGGCGAGACCAAGGAAGCCGTCGACCAGCCCGACTGCAGCCATCTGAAGGGCGAAGTGGTCGACGTGGTGAAACGCCTCGACCCGGCCATCGGGCTGATCATCAGCGGCCATTCGCACCAGGGTTATCTGTGCCGTGTCGATGGCCGCCTGGTGACGCAGGCGCAGATGGGCGGACACATGTTGACGCGCATCAAGCTCAAGGTCGATCCCGTCAAGAATGCGGTGATCGATGCCAGCGCGCAAAACGTCGTCATGCTGCCAGGCATGTATGAGCCGGACCCGGCCGTGGCAGCCTACCTGGAATCGGTCAAGCAGCGCAGTGCGGCCGAATTGTCGCGTCCCGTGGCCAGTATCGCCGTGCCGAACGTGGGCCGCAGCACCAAGGGCGGCGGCGCTTCCCCGCTGGGCGACCTGGTGGCCGACAGCACCCTGTTCGGCGCGCGCGCTGCCGGTGCGCAAATCGGCCTGATGAACAATGGCGGCATCCGCAAGGACCTGGAAGCGGGCGCCGACCTGATGACGAACGTGGGCCAGAACCAGGCAGTTGTACCATTCGGCAATACCCTGATCGTCTTGAGTCTTTCCGGCGCGCAAATCCGTATCTTGCTCGAGCAGCAATGGCCGGGCGAAGAGGCAGGCGAGGGCAACCTGTTGCAAGTGTCCGAAGGTTTTAGTTACCGCTGGGACAGCACGCGGCCGCAGGGCCAGCGGGTGCTGCCGGGCAGCATCATGCTCAATGGCGTCGCCATTGATGACAATCAACAATACCGTGTCGCCGCCAACAGTTTCCTGGCCGGTGGCGGCGATCGCTTCACCGTGCTGGCGGCCGGTACGCGCCGGCTCGACACGGGCGTGCGCGATATCGACGCCTTCAGCAATTACCTGATCGACCGTGCGCGCGTCGGCAAACCGGCTGGCAGCGCCACGGCGGCCGGCCGCATCGTGCGCGTCCAATAATCTTTACAAGGAAAAACCATGCGTCGTTTATTTGTTTCCCTGCTCGTCACTACCCTGTTCGCGGGCACGGCCCACGCGGATTTCACCATTCCCGGCTTTGAGCTGGTGCACACTTCGCCCGTGGAAACGAGCTTGACGAATCCCGACCTGCGCGAACCCGTCGCCGTGTGGAGCGAGCTGTTTGATTCGGCCAAGAAAGAAATCGTCATCGCCCAGTTCTACGCCGTCAGCAAGCCGGGCACGGCTTTTGAAAAGGTGCTGGCCAGCCTGACGGCCGCCGGCCAGCGCGGCGTGAAGATCCGTTTCCTGCTGGACCAGAAGGGTGTGGGCCTGTCGGAAGCGGCCACCATCGCCCGGATCAAGGCGATTCCGAACCTGGACTTGCGCCTCATCGACTTCAATAAAATCACTGGCAACGGCATCGTGCATGCGAAATACCTGGCCGTCGATGGCCAGGTGGCGTACATCGGCAGCCAGAATTTCGACTGGCGCTCGTTCGAGCACATCCATGAGACGGGCTTGAAGATCACGGATCCGGCCATGGTGAGCCAGGTGCAAGCCATCTTCGAGCAGGATTGGCAGGCCCAGGCATTGACGTCGCAAGGCAGCCGCGCCACGGTGCTCAACAGCAAGGTCGTGCCGGCCAATTACGCGCAAAACGCTTTCCTGCTGGCCAGCCCGAATGCCTACAACCCGGCCGGCGTGGGCGACTCGGAAACAGGCTTGCCCGCCTTGCTGGCGGAAGCAAAAAGCGAAGTGCGCATCCAGCTGCTCGACTATGCGCCGCTGTCCTATGGCCCGAACCGCACGCGTCCGTACTACGCCGTGATCGACAACGCCGTGCGCGCAGCCGCCCAGCGCGGCGTGAAAATCAAGCTCATGGTGTCCGCCTGGAACACGGAAGCGCCGGCCATCGCCTACCTGAAAAGCCTGGCCCTGGTGCCGAACGTGGAAATCCGCATCGTGACGATACCCACGGCGTCGACGGGTTTTATCCCGTTCGCGCGCGTGATCCACAGCAAGACCATGAGCATCGACGGCAAGCTGGCCTGGGTCGGCACGAGCAACTGGGCGGGCGGTTATTTCGACTTGTCGCGCAACCTGGAAGTGGTGCTGCGCAACGAACAGATGGCGCAGCGCATTGCCGCGCTGCATGAGCAGACGTGGAGCTCGGCGTACGCCCAGCCCATCG
This sequence comes from Janthinobacterium sp. MP5059B, assembly GCF_001758645.1. Taxonomy (NCBI): domain Bacteria; kingdom Pseudomonadati; phylum Pseudomonadota; class Betaproteobacteria; order Burkholderiales; family Oxalobacteraceae; genus Janthinobacterium; species Janthinobacterium sp. MP5059B. The sequence continues at coordinate 15,832 of NZ_LRHX01000014.1, forward strand.
ACATCAACAAGCAGTATCCGAAACCGGCCAAGGCCGCGCCGCAAGGCAAGGAGTGAACATGAAAAAATTACTGTGCGTGCTGGCGCTGGGTGCCGCTTTCGCTTCCGGCAATGTGCTGGCGTGGGGCAATGACGGCCACCGCGCCGTGGGCGCCATCGCCGATCAATTGCTCAAGGGTAGCGCGGCCCAGGTACAGGTGGCCAAGTTGCTGTTGCCTGGCGAAAGCCTGGAAAAGATCGCCAACTGGCCCGATTGCGTGAAGGGCACGTATTGCGGTCCGCAATCGCCGGAAATGCTGAGCTATGTGGCGGCCAACCCCAAGCATGGCGAATACCATTACACGAATGTGCCGTTCCAGAACGCGCATTACCATGACCATGGCGTGGGCACGGCCGACGACGATATCGTGCAAACGCTCAGGCAGGCGATCCTGGTGTTGCAAGGCAAGGCCGATGCAGCCAGCAATCCGCATGGCTTCAGCCAGCGCGAAGCCCTGATCCTGATCACGCACCTGGTGGGCGATATCCATCAGCCACTGCATGTTGGCAATGCGTTTCTCGGCAAGGATGGCCAGTTCTTTGTGCCCGCCACGCAGGCGCAGATCGACGACATCGCCATTTTCAATGCACGTGGCGGCAACGATTTGCTACTCGACGATGCGAAGATGACGGCGCTGTCCGATGCCGTGATTCCCGCGCCGCTGCCGGCGGAAGAGGGCACGGCCAAGCCAGCCAGCGCGTATCCGAAGTCACCCACCAAGCCCCTGCATTCGTACTGGGACACGACCGTCGTCGATTACGCCATGCGCCGCCTGAGCACGCGCACGCCGCAGCAGTTCGCCCGCACGGTGATCGCCAGCGCGCCTGTGGTGAGCGCCAATAGCGGCGACCCCGCCACCTGGCCGTATCAGTGGGCCGATGCGTCGCTGGCGGCGTCAAAGATTGCCTTCACGGACGTGGTGGCCGGCCCGGCCACGCAGCAGACCAGCCGCAAGGGCGAGGTCTACAACGTCTGGACCTTGACGGTGCCCGATAATTATCCGGTGCCCAGCTCGGCGCTGGCGAAGCAGCAGCTGATCGAGGGTGGCTATCACCTGGCGGCCGTGCTGCAGGCGATCTGGCCGCAGTAAGATGGCATTCGAAAGCGGCCTGCGGGCCGCTTTTTTCATGCCAGGATGACGGCGATTCCCATCTCGCGGTAGGGCGCGACCAGCGCATCATCCACGTCGCGGTGCACGATGATGTCGTTGACCTGGCTCAAGGGGGCGACCTGGAACGGCGAGGCCGTATTGAACTTTTCCGGCGAAGCCAGCACGACAGTGCGGCTTGACGCCTCGCTCAGTGCGCGCTTCACGCATGCTTCCTCATAATCGCCGGTGGTGATGCCCGCTTGCGGATGCAGGCTGGCCACGCCCATGAAATACAGGTCGGCGCGGATGCGGCCGATGGCTTCCACGGTCGCCGCGCCGACGCCGACGATCGAGTGCTTGTACAGGCGCCCGCCCAGCATCAGCACTTCGATCGATGGGTGATTCACCAGTTCGACGGCAATCGACGGGCTGTGCGTGACGATGGTGGCGCGCAAGTCGCGCGGCAGCTGGCGCGCCAGCTGCACGGCGGTCGTGCCGCCATCGAGGAATACCACTTGTCCCGTTTGTATCATGGCGCCCGCCGCGCGGCCGATGGCGGGCTTGGCTTCCAGTGAAATCTGTTCGCGCCCGGCGAACGGCGCCAGCGCGGGCGAGCGCGGCAGCAAGGGCAGGGCGCCGCCGTGCACACGCTCCAGTAGTCCTTCTTTTGCCAGCTCGCGCAGGTCGCGCCGTATCGTGTCTTCCGACAAGCCCAGGCTATCGCTGACGGCCTTGGCGACGATCTGTCCTTCGCGCTGGAGCAAGTCCAGCAGATATTGTTTGCGTTGATGTGTCAGCATGGTTTTTCTTGTTAATTCTTGATATTGCACGAGTTTGCATGATAAAGTCGGAAAATACAAGCACAAGGAGACGATATGCGCGAAGACAATTTGGGACAGGAGAGGGTACGCATCCAGCAGGTGCAGACCCTGTCGCACGACTGGTATCTATTGCAAAAGACCACGTTCGACTATCTGCGCCACGATGGCGAATGGCAGACGCAGACGCGGGAAACCTATGACCGCGGCGATGGCGCCACCATCCTGCTTTACAACAAGGTAAAACGCACGGTGATTTTGATCCGCCAGTTCCGTTTTCCCACCTACCGCGAAGGTCACGACGGTTTCCTCATCGAATCAGCGGCCGGCTTGCTGGAAGAAGCCAGTGCTGAAGAGCGCATCCGCGCCGAGGTGGAAGAGGAAACCGGTTACCGGGTGGGGCAGGTGCAAAAGATATTCCAGGCCTTCATGAGTCCCGGTTCCGTGACGGAACGCCTGCATTTTTTTGTCGGCGAATATGATCCGGCCAGTCGCATCGGCGACGGCGGTGGCCTGGCGCACGAGGGCGAGGATATCGAAGTGCTGGAACTGCCCCTGGCGCAGGCGCTGCAGATGGTGGCCGATGGGCGCATCTGCGATGGCAAGACCATCATGCTGCTGCAGCATGCGCAATTGCAACTGATGCCGGTGAATCAGGGTATGCAGATACTGGTTGCCGGCCCCTACCGTTCGGGAACGGGCGACGATCCGCTCTTGATGCAGCGCAATGTGGACGCCATGCAAACCGTTTGCCTGCCCCTGTACGCCATGGGACACATGCCCGTGCTCGGTGAATGGCTGGCCTTGCCCATTCTGGCGCTGGCCGGTTCCACCCGGGTGGGCGACGCCGTGTATGAGGAGTTGTTCCACGCGCATGCGACGCGTTTATTGAGCCATTGCGATGCCGTGCTGCGTCTCGGTGGCGCATCGGCTGGGGCGGACCAGATGGTGGCGGTGGCGCGCAGCCTGGGTCTGCCTGTGTTTTTCTCGCTGGATGAGATTTCGCAGGCGTAAAAAAAGCGAAGCCCGCGGGCTTCGCTTTTGTCATGCGCTCGTTGAAATCTAACGTGATTTGACGAACGGGATACCAATGGCTTTTGGCGCGATGGATTTCGCCATCAAGCCCGCCAGCACGATCACGGTGACGACGTATGGCACCATCTGGATCAGCGAGCCGGGGATGCGGCCCACGACCGGCAAGTCCACGCCTTCAATCTGGATCTGGATGGCGGCGAAGAAGCCGAACATCAGGCAGCCGAGGAAGGTGTAGACGGGGCGCCAGTTGCCGAACACCATGGCCGTCAGGGCCAGGTAGCCGGCGCCGGCCGACATGTCGCGCAAGAAGAAGCCGCTTTGCACGATGGCCAGGTAGGCGCCCGAGAACGAGCACAGGATGCCGGCCACCAGCATGGCCAGGTAGCGCGTCGCTTCCACGCTCACGCCGGCCGAATCGGCCGCATGCGGGTTTTCGCCGCAGGCGCGCAGGCGCAGGCCGAAGCGCGTGTGGTACAGCAGCCAGTGCACGAGCGGGATCAGCAGGAACGCCACATAGACGAGGATGGAATGGCCGCCGATCAGATGGGCATATACCCAGCCGATGAAGGGAATGTGCTCCACGTACTGCGTGCCCGGCAAGACCACGTCGAACAGCCGCGCCGAACCGAGGTCGGGCGTGCGGCCGCCTTGCTGGAAGAAGAACTGCGCCAGCACGAACGTCAGCCCGCTCATGGCGATATTGATCGCCATGCCGGCCACCAGCTGGTTGCCTTTTTGCGTGATGCTGACATACGCCTGCAGCAGGGCCAGGGCGACGCACACGAGCATGCCGGCAGCCATGCCGTAATACGGGTTTTGCGTCGTGTAGGCCACGGCGGCGGAAGCGAAGGCGCTGGCCAGGATCTTGCCTTCCAGGCCGATGTCGATCATGCCGCTGCGTTCGGCAAACAGGCCGGCCATGGCTGCAAAGATCAGGACGGGCGCATTGCGCACGGTCGATACCAGGATGCTGGCGAATTGAAAGTCGTCGAGTGTCATGGTGTTAGCCTTTGGTGCGCTTGAGCAGGGCGGAAATGGCCGGTGCGTAGAAGTTTTCCATGGCGCCGCAGAACAGGATGATCAAGCCCTGGATGAAAATGAAAGTTTCCGTCGGGATATTCGGTTTTTCCAGCGACAGGTCGAAGCCACCCTGGATCAGCGCACCGAACAGCACGGCCGACAAAAAGATGCCGACCGGATGCTGGCGGCCCATCAGGGCGATGGCGATGCCGATGAAACCGGCGCCGCCGACGAAGTTGAGCGACAGATAATGCGTCGAACCCATGATGGAATTGACGGAACCGAGGCCCGCCAGCGCGCCGGAGATCAGCATGACGATGATGATCATCTTGCTGATCGACACGCCCGCATAGTGGGCCGCATGCTTGTTCAAGCCCGTGGCGCGCAGCTTGAAGCCCCACGACGAGCGCCACACCATCACGCCATAGATCACCAGCGCGGCGATCGCCAGAATAAAACTGATGTTCAGCGGCGTGTCGCCCAGCGATGGGAACCAGGTGGAGAGGCGCGGCATTTCGCCGCTTTCCGCAAACACGCGGCTGGCCGTATTCTGCTCGCCAGGCGGGATCAGGTATTTCACGATCACGAAGTTCATCAGGCTGGCAGCGATGAAGTTGAACATGATGGTGGTGACGACGATGTGGCTGCCGCGCTTCGCTTGCAGGTAGCCGGGCAGGAAGCCCCACAGCGCGCCAAACAGGGCCGCGCCGATCATGGCGGCTGGAATCAGGAGCCATGCGGGCAGGGTCTGGTCGAAGGCCAGCATGGCTACCGTCAAGCCCAGGCCGCCGATATACATCTGGCCTTCGGAACCGATATTGAACAGCCCGGCCTGCATCGCCACGGACACCGACAGGCCCGTGAAAATAAAGGTGCTGGCGTAGAACAGGGTGTAGCTCAAGCCTTCCGGATTGAGGACGGCGCTGTTGACGAGGATACCCAGCGATTCGGCGGGATCTTCGCCCAGCATATAAATCACCAGGGCTGCGACCAGCAAGGCCGACAGCAGGTTTAACATGGGCATGACAAAGGCTGTCGCCCAGCGTGGCAAGTCGTTATTCATGATTTATGCATTCCCCCCATCAACAGACCGATGCGGGTGGTATCGAATTCTTCAATTTTCAGTTCGCCGGTGATGCGTCCGCCGCACATGACGAGAATGCGGTCGGCCAGCGCCCGCACTTCCTCCAGTTCAACGGACACCAGCAGGATCGCCACGCCCGCGTCGCGCAGGGCCAGCAATTGCGTATGGATGCTTTCGATGGTGCCGATGTCGACGCCGCGCGTGGGCTGGCCCACCAGCATCAGTTTCGGCTTGGCCAGCACTTCGCGCGCGATCACCACCTTTTGCTGGTTACCGCCCGACAGCAGGCCGATGCGCAGGTCCGGATTGGCCGGGCGCACGTCGAAAGTCTTCAGCAGTTCCGCGCAGCGGGCGCCGATGGCCTTGAAGTTGAACAGGCCCCAGCGGTTTTTCAGGTGATCCTGGTAGCCGAGGATGGTGTTTTGCATGACGGAGAAATTCTTCACCACGCCATCGCGCAAGCGGTCTTCGGGAATGTGGGCGATGCCCAGCTCGCGGAAGGTCAGCGGCAAGCCGTCGGCATCGTGACGCTTGGCAAACGGCAAGTCCTTGTCGAGAAAACGCAGCTTGCCCGAGGTGGGCAAACGCATGCCCGACAGAATTTCCAGCAGCTCGCTCTGGCCATTGCCCGAGACCCCCGCGATGGCGACGATTTCGCCGGCGCGCAAGTTGAAACCAATGTCGGCCAGCAGCTTGACCTGTTGCTCGTCGGCCAGTTGCAGACCGTCCACTTCCAGCACCGTGGCGCCCGGATTGTACGGGGCACGCGGCAAGTGGCTCTGGATGGGGCGGCCGACCATCATGTTGGCCAGTTCCTCTTTCGAGGTAGTTGCCGTGGCAACGGCGCCCACCACCGTGCCGCCGCGCATGACGGTGACGTTGTCGGTGATTTCCAGGATCTCTTGCAGCTTGTGCGTGATCAGGATGATGGTCTTGCCCTGTTCCTTGAACAGGCGCAGGATTTCAAACAGCGAGGCCGTTTCCTGGGCCGTCAGCACGGCCGTCGGCTCGTCGAGGATCAGGATATTGGCGCTGCGGTAAATCTGCTTGAGGATTTCCACGCGCTGCTGCGCGCCGACTGACAGGTCTTCGATCTTTGCCAGCGGGTCGACGTCGAGGCGGTAGCGCGCGCAAATCTCGCGCAGCTTGGCTTCCGCTTCCGTACGGTGGCTGGCCAGGCGAAAGCCGCCTTCCGTGCCCAGCATGATATTGTCGAGGACGGTGAAGTTCTCGACGAGCATGAAATGCTGGTGCACCATGCCAATGCCGAGGTTGATCGCTTCCTGGCTGTTGCGGATAGGCTGTACTTTTCCGTCGAGCAGGATTTCTCCGCCGTCGGCACGGTAATACCCGTACAGGATGCTCATCAAGGTCGATTTGCCTGCGCCATTTTCCCCCACCAGGCCATGGATACTGCCCTTGGCGATGGAGAAGCTGACGTCGGCGTTCGCCTTCACATGTCCAAACTGCTTGGAAATGCTGCGAAATTCTACTGCTGGCTGCATAGGTTCATAACTGGATAGTTTCATGGAAACGCGCCGCGCGGAGACTGGCCCCGGCGGCGCGCTAAAAGATACGGAGAAAAATTAAACCGGGCAGCTGCTGCCGACGCGGTAATCGATCACTTTGATCTTGCCATCGATAATGTCCTTACGCGCACCCAACACGCGCTTTTCGATTTCCGGCGTGATCAGCTTGCGGTTGTTCGCGTCGAGCGCCCAATCCACGCCGCCTTCTTTCAAGCCTTTATAGCTGACGCCGCCCTTCCAGGTGCCGTCCTTGACTTGCATGAAGCTGTCGTAGACCGTGTTGTCGACGCGCTTGACCATCGAGGTCAGGATGCTGCCTGGATACAGATGATTCTGGTTCGAATCGACGCCGATGGCCAACTTGCCTTTTTCCTTGGCCATTTGCAGGGTGCCCATGCCGCTGCCGCCAGCGACGGCGAAGACGACATCGACGCCGCGCTCGAATTGCGAGCGGGCCAGTTCGCCACCCTTGGCCGGGTCATTCCAGGCGCCGGACGTGGTGCCGACCATGTTTTGCGTGATTTCCATCTTCGGATTGACGGCCTTCGCGCCTTGCGCGTAGCCGCAGGCGAAGTTGCGGATCAGTGGAATATCGATGCCGCCGATGAAGCCGACTTTCTTGCTCTTGCTGGCCATGGCCGCTGCCACGCCCACCAGGTAGGAACCTTCTTCTTCCTTGAAGACGACGGAATTGACGTTGCTGCCGGCGGCCTGGCCGTCGATCAGCACGAATTTTACGTTCGGGAATTCCTTGGCGACCTTTTGCACGGCTTGCGTTTGCGCAAAGCCGATGGCGGCGATCATGTCGAGTTTCTTGCGGGCCAGGCCACGCATGACTTGTTCAGCCTGCGTATCGCTCGATGCCTGCACTTCGATGAAGGAAATGCCCGTGTCTTTTTTGAAGCGCGATGCGCCTTCGAAAGCGGATTGGTTGAACGACTTGTCGAACTTGCCGCCCGCGTCATACACGACACCCAGTTTTGGGGTAGCCGCGGACGCTTGAGCAGTCAGAAATACGGCTGCGATCGTCAAACTAAATTGTGTAAGTTTCATGAATTGGCTCCTGGAAGATCGATATTGTATATTTTTTATAGGTGAAACATATAATTTGGGGCCGATTTAGCCTGTTTTTGATGCACGAGGTGATAATTCCTTATCAACATTGCACTGTATTGCACAAGATCATTGCTGGCCTCGTGTGCTTTTATGTCGTCAGTGTGATGCTCATGCAACAGTCGCGCCCCGTCTCTTTTATAGGTACAACATCGAATGGGGCTGCCGGAGCGGGCTGGGACGCGCCGTCAGTTGACGGGCAGGGCAAGCACGGGACCGGCGCCGCGATGGGCGTCCGAATCACTATGCATCATGCCAGATATGTATGACAAATACGTTTTTGTTTATGTATTTATACGCAGTGCATATAAATAGGTGGTGCCGCCGATTAGACGGCCGGGGGATTGAGGATATTCAGGAAGGCCCGCACGACGGGAGCGTCGTCCAGCGTGGTGTAGCTGATGTACAGGTTGGCCGACGGGGGATTGGTCTTGATCGGCAGAAACACGACGCCGGGCCAGCCGATGCGGCTTGTCGTTTCCGGCACCAGGGTCACGCCCAGGCCTGCGCCGACCATGGCCAGCAGGGTTTGCGGCTCGCTCGCTTCCTGAAAGATTACGGGTTCGAAACCGGCATTGATGCAGCATTGCACCAGGTAGCGCGGAAACGCGGATTTATCGAGGTTCAGGGTGAGCATCGGCTCGTGGGCGATGTCGATCAGCTCGATGGCCGTGTTTTTCGCCAGCGGATGGTGTTCATTGACGGCCACGCAGACATTTTCGCGGAAGCACAGTTCCTGGCGCAGATTATCGTGACGCAAGTCGTCGTCGTTGAGCTTGGGTTCGCGCCAGAAGCCCACGTCGATCTGCTTGGCGCGCAAGGCTTCGTATTGCACCGTGGGACCGAATTCATGGATGGTCCAGGTGACGCGGGGGAATTTGGTCTGGAATTCTTCCAGCAGGCTGGGGATGGGGCCCCACATGGCCGAGCCGACGATGCCCACGCGCAAGCGGCCCACTTCGCCGCGGTCGATCTGGCGGATGGTGTCGATGGTCATGCGCATCTTGGCCAGCAGGTCGGCCGCCTCGTTCATCAGCGCCTTGCCCGCCACGGTCAGCTCGAACGTGCGCGTGGTGCGGGCAAACAGGCGCACGCCCAGTTCGCTTTCCAGTTTCATGATCTGCTGGCTCAGGGGCGGCTGCGAGATATGCAGGCGCTCGGCGGCGCGGCTGAAGCTTTTCTCCTCGGCAACGGCAAGAAAATACTTTAACTGTTTCAGATCGATGGACATGCTTTCCTTGGCGTTGCGTGTTGCTAGGCGATGGAACGGCGCACGAACCCGTGAAGGCGCGCGCGCTTTCTTTACAGCAGTCCTATTATCGTGCCACGACCGCCTGCATGGCAATGGCCAGCGCGGTGCCGACCTGGGCATTGTGCTTGACCAGCGCGATATTCGTCGCCAGGCTGCGGCCATCCGTCAGTTGCTTGATGCGCGATAACAGGAATGGCGTGACTTGCTTGCCCTTCACGCCGCCCGCGTCCGCTTCCTGCAGCGCTTGCGTGGTGATGGCATCGATTTCTTCCTTGGGCATGGCTTGCGCGGCCGGCACGGGGTTGCTGACGACCACGCCGCCTGTCAAGCCCAGCTGCCACTTGGTGCCGATGAAGGCGGCTTGTTCGGCGGCCGTGTCGAGGCGGAAATCGGCCTTGAAGCCGCTTTCGCGCGTGAAGAATGCCGGAAAACCTTCCTGGCCCACGCTGATGACGGGCACGCCGTGGGTTTCCAGGTATTCCAGGGTCAGGCCGATGTCGAGGATGGATTTCACGCCCGCGCAGACGACGGCCACCGAGGTTTGCGCCAGTTCCTGCAGGTCGGCGGAAATGTCGAAGCTCGTTTCCGCGCCGCGGTGCACGCCGCCGATGCCGCCCGTGACGAACACGGAAATATCAGCCAGTTCCGCGCAGATCATGGTGGCGGCCACGGTGGTGGCGCCTAGTTTGCGCTGCGACAGGACGAACGGCAGGTCGCGGCGGCTGACCTTCATGGCGTCGGGCGAGGTGCCCAGCAATTCCAGCTGTTCGGGCGACAGGCCCACGCAGATCTTGCCGTCGATGATGGCGATGGTGGCCGGCACGGCGCCGCCGTCGCGGATGATCTGCTCCACTTCGCGCGCCATTTCCACATTTTGCGGATACGGCATGCCGTGCGAAATAATGGTCGATTCCAGCGCCACGATGGCCTTGCCGGCGGCGCGCGCGTCGAGCACTTCTTGCGAGAACAAGAGGAAATTCTGTAATTGGGTCATGTTTAATCCTGTTGAAAGAGGGTAGGGGGAGGCGGCGCCAGGTCGGCGTCGTCAATGCTGTCGAGCGCGCCGGCGGAAATCTGGGGGGAGACGGTGGCAGCCGATTCCAGGGTCATGGCGGCCAGCTTCAGGCCGCGCCGGCACGCCAGTTTCAAATCGCTGCTGTCGTGGTAGAGCGACCAGCAGACGGCGGCGGAAAACGCGTCGCCGGCGCCAGTCACGTCGACGGCGTCCACTTCGCGCGCGGCCAGGTGGACGATAGGCGCGTCCGGGCTGTCGCCATCCGTGAAGTACACGCCTTCGCCGCCGCAGGTGACGATCACCTGGCGCGCGCCCTGGCGCTGTACTTCGCGGCAGGCGGCGCGCAGGTCCGCTGCCGTGGGCAAGGCCCGCGCCACGCGCGTTTCCAGTTCGCCCCGGTTGAGGATCAGCAGGTACAAGCCCGTCAGGTCTTGCGGCAGGTGCGCCATTTTCGGCTGCGAGACGGCGACGATGACGAGCGGCGTCGCGTGGGCCGCATCCTGGCGCGCGTCGGCCAGCAGTGCCTGCACGCTGTCGTGGCCCAGGTTCAGGTCGCAGACGGTGAGGGCGGCGGCGGCGCGCTGCGGCTGGCGGCTATGCAAAAAGGCCGGTGTCAGCTGTTCATAGAGTTGCATGTTGGCCATCGCCAGCAGCATTTCACCATGTTCGTCGAGCACGGCCGTGTAGGTGCCGCTGCTGGTGTTGCTCAGATGTAAGCTACCGCGCATGTCGATGCCGGCGTCTTCCGCGTGCGTCTGCAGGGCGTGGCCGGCCGCATCGTCGCCCAGCGCCGTCAGCAGGGCCACGGGGATCGACAATCGGGCCAGGTTTTCCGCGATGTTGCGGCCTACGCCGCCAAACACTTCTTCCGAGCGCACGGGATTCGAGGTGCCCATCTGCAAGGTCGCCAGGGTGCGCATCTTGCGGTCGAGGTTGGCGGCGCCTATGCACAGCACGGGCCGGCTGTCGGGCAGCACGTAGGCGCGTCCCAGCAGGCGCCGCTCACGGATGAGGCCGGCGATGTGGCCGGCGACGGCCGAGCGCGATAAGCCCAGTTCGCTCGCCAGGTCTTGCTGCGAGATGAAGGGGTTGTTGCGGATCAGCGTGTACAACTGGTCTTTTTTATTGGTATCGGTCACAAGGTTTTCGCTGAGGTTTAAACATTTGTCTTAAACTGTAAACATTTGTCTTGTCGGTGTCAAGCGTGTGTGAAGTTCGTATCGGACGTGCGCCAAAAGTGGTCGTATGGAGCTTGTATGCAAGCATTTCCCGGGCATGGCGAACCTGGGCTTGTCTCGACTATAATATCGGCCATTTATATTTGAATTGTATAAATGGGCAAGAAAAATGGTATTTGCCATACATATTCCGTTTGATGCATAGTGGCGGCAAATGGAGGTTATCCCAGTAGGGAGCGTCTTCTGCTGGCAGTGCATCAGGAGCGCGGATAAGGCGTGAGGAGGAAGCGTGGCGAGCCACGCGACGACGATCAACGCAATCCCCGCTTCTGAGGTGCGCCAGCAGGGGATGTATTCATCTACTGGGATAGCCTCAATGGCAATACGCATTTCGATATACCTGTAACACCATACTTACCCGATACCTGGGCCGCAGTCCTTCACCGGGCACGGCCGTGCAGGCAGCAACCCATCATCATTAGTCAATCAGAGGATAACCATGTCGAACAACACCCCTTTCCACGCCGCCGAAATCATCCGTGCCCGCGCTCCTGAAAATTTCAAGCCGCGCGTGGCGATGATCCTCGGCTCCGGCCTGGGCGTGTTGGCCGAGCAGATGACGGACGCCGTCAGCATCAGCTTTGACGAATTGCCAGGCTTCCCGATCAGCACCGTGCACGGCCACGCCGGCGAACTGGTGATCGGCACCCTGTCGGGCGTCGCCGTCGTCTGCATGAAGGGCCGTGGCCACTTCTACGAAGGCTATGGCATGGGCGTGATGACGAGCGCCATCCGCACCCTGAAACTGCTGGGCTGCGAAATGCTGTTCGTCACCAACGCCGCAGGTTCCCTGCGCCCTGAAGTGGACGCCGGCAGCCTGGTGGCCATCAGCGACCACATCAACCTGTTGCCAGGCACGCCGATGGTCGGCCCGAACGACGACCGCTTCGGTCCGCGCTTCTTCAGCATGGCCAACGCCTACGATGCGGACCTGCGCAAGCTGGTCGCGGACACGGCTGCCTCGAACGGCATCACCCTGCACGAAGGCGTGTTCGTCGCCTACCCGGGCCCGAACTTCGAGACGGCCGCCGAAATCCGCATGATGGCCCGCCTGGGCGCCGACACGGTCGGCATGTCGGTGGTGCCGGAAGTGGTCTCGGCCCGCCATTGCGACCTGAAAGTGGTGGGCGTGTCCGTCATCACCAACCTGGCCGAAGGCATGTCGCCATTCGCCCTGTCGCACGAGCAAACCCTGAAATACGCGGCCATCGGCGCGAAAGACCTGGTCAAGCTGATCCTGGCTTTCCTGGCCAAAGTCGCTGAAAAACCGCAAGCCTAAGCACTTTTTTATGCAGTAGCGGCGCGCCGGCCACCGGCGCTGCCGCGCGGCAGGCCGGGAAAAACCGGCCTACACTGTCCGCATCATCCCGCATCAATCCATAAAGCGAGCCTTATCATGTCACGCGCATTTATCCTCCTGCTTGATTCCTTCGGCCTTGGCGCGACGCCAGACGCCGCCAAGTATGGCGACGCAGGTGCCAATACCTTTGGCCACATTGCCAGCACTGTCGCCAAAAGCGGCAAGACCTTGAAACTCCCGAACATGGAACGCCTGGGCCTGGGCGCCGCGGCGCAACTGGCCAGCGGCGAATGGGCCATGGGCTTCGACCAGCGCGACGGTTTTACCGGCGCCTACGGTGCGGCGCGCGAGCGCTCCACCGGCAAGGACACGCAGAGCGGCCACTGGGAAATCGCCGGTGTGCCCGTCGAATTCGACTGGGGATATTTTCCCCGTACCACGCCATCGTTCCCCGCCGACCTGACCGGCAAGCTCAAGGCCATGTCCGGCGTGCCGGGCTTCCTCGGTGACTGCCATGCCTCGGGCACGGACATCATCAACAAGCATGGCGATGAACACGTCGCCACCGGCAAGCTGATTATCTATACGTCGGGCGACTCGGTGATGCAGATCGCCGCGCATGAAGAATCGTTCGGCCTCGAGCGCCTGTACCAGGTATGCGAAATGGCCTTCAAGCTGGTCGAGCCGTACAACATCGGCCGCGTCATCGCCCGCCCGTTCACCGGCAGCAATGGCAACTACACGCGCACGTCCAACCGCCACGACTACGCCGTCGCGCCACCCGCGCCGACCCTGCTCGACCATGTGAAGAACGCGGGCGGTGAAGTCGTCGGCCTTGGCAAGATCAGCGACATTTTCGCTACCCAGGGCATCTCCAGAGTCGTCAAGGGCGTCGACAACATGGCGCTGTTCGAAGCGCTGTTGAAAACGGCCGATGAAGTGCAGGACAAGTCGCTCACCTTTGTGAACTTCGTCGATTTCGACCAGGCTTTCGGCCACCGCCGCAACGTCGAAGGCTATGCCGACGCGCTGCGCGAAATGGATGCGCGCCTGCCGGAATTCATGGCCAAGCTCAAGGAAGGCGACCTGGTCGTGATCACCGCCGACCATGGCTGCGACCCGACCTGGCACGGCTCCGACCACACCCGCGAACATATACCGATGATCTTCTTCGGCCCCGGCGTCGCCCCGCGCGCGCTGGGTATTTCCGAGACCTTCTCCGATATTGGCCAAACCCTCGCCAAGCACCTTGGCGTACCACCACTTGCTAATGGAACCAGCTTGTTATGACACTCATGCACCCCGAATTCAAGCGTAACGAGGCCGTCGGCCTCGACCTGGGCTGGATCAACCAGATCCGCGTCAACCGCGCCGCGACAGACCGCCGCGCGGCCAGCCTGGCGAACCGCCGCACCGTGAAAAAGGAATACCAGGCCGCCTGGCTGGTGAAAGCCATCCAGATGATCGACCTGACCACCCTGGGCGGCGACGATACGCCGGGCCGCGTGGAACGCCTGTGCATGAAGGCCATGCGCCCGCTGCGCGCCGACCTGATGGACGCACTGGGCCTGACGGAACTGAGCACCGGCGCCGTGTGCGTGTACCACGAGATGATCCAGCCGGCCGTGAAGGTCATCCAGGGCCGTTTGCCCATCGCTGCCGTGTCGACGGGTTTCCCGGCCGGCCTGACGAGCATGGAAACGAAGCTGCGCGAGATCGAACTGTCGGTCGCCGCGGGCGCTTCGGAGATCGATATCGTCATCACGCGCCAGCACGTCCTGAACGGCAACTGGCAAGTGCTGTACGACGAAATGCTCGCTTACCGCAAGGCTTGCGGCGAAGCGCACGTGAAGGCGATTCTCGCCACGGGCGACTTGCTGACCATGGAAAACGTGGCCAAGGCTTCGTGGGTCTGCATGATGGCAGGCGCCGATTTCATCAAGACTTCCACCGGCAAGGAGGGCGTGAACGCCACCATTCCCGTGGCCCTGACGATGGTGCGCACGATCCGCGAATACCACGAGCAGACGGGCTTCCAGGTGGGCTTCAAGCCGGCCGGCGGCGTCAGCTCGGCCAAGAGCGCGCTGCAATACCTGACCCTGATGAAGGAAGAACTGGGCAACGAATGGCTGCAGCCGCACCTGTTCCGCATCGGCGCTTCCAGCCTGCTGACCGACATCGAGCGCCAGCTCGAGCACTACGTCACCGGCAGCTACTCGGCCAATCATCGTCACGCACAACCTTAAAGAACAATCGTCATGCCAACAATTAACGAGATTCTCAATACTATGGACTACGGCCCTGCTCCCGAAAGTCAAAAAGAAGCGCAGGCGTGGCTAGCTGGCCACCAGCGCACATTCGGTTTGTTCATCGACAATGCCTGGAGCGAGCCTGCGGAACTGTTCGCCTCGACCAATCCTGCCGACGGCACGCAGCTGGCGGAGCTGACGCAAGCGAGCGATGCAGACGTGGAACGCGCCGTGGAAGCGGCGCGCCGCGCGCTGCCCGTATGGCAAGGCATGGGTGGCCACGGCCGCGCGAAAGTCATGTACGCGCTGGCCCGTCTGCTGCAAAAGCATTCGCGCCTGTTCGCCGTGCTGGAAACCCTGGATAACGGCAAGACCATCCGCGAAACGCGCGATATCGACCTGCCGCTGGCCGCGCGCCATTTCTATCATCACGCCGGCTGGGCGCAGCTGCAGTCGGAAGAATTCGCCGACTACCGCGCCGTGGGCGTGGTGGGCCAGATCGTGCCGTGGAATTTCCCCCTGCTGATGCTGTCGTGGAAAATCGCCCCGGCCCTGGCGGCCGGTAACACGGTCGTCTTCAAGCCGGCCGAATTCACGTCGCTGACCGCCATGCTGTTCGCCGAACTGTGCGTGCAGGCGGGCGTGCCGGCTGGCGTGGTCAATATCGTCACCGGCGACGGCCGCGTGGGCTCGGCCATCGTCAACCATCCTGGCGTCGACAAGATCGCGTTTACGGGTTCCACCGAAGTGGGCCGCCTCATTCGTGAAGCGACGGCCGGCAGCGGCAAGAAGCTGTCGCTGGAGCTGGGCGGCAAGTCGCCGTTCATCGTCTTTGAGGACGCGGACCTGGACGGCGCCGTGGAAGGCCTGGTCGATTCGATCTGGTTCAACCAGGGGCAAGTGTGCTGCGCCGGTTCGCGCCTGCTGGTGCAGGAATCGATCCAGGAGCGCTTCCTGAACAAGGTGCGCGCGCGCATGGAAAACCTGCGCCTCGGCTCGCCCCTGGACAAATCGATGGACGTGGGCGCGCTGGTCGACCCCGTGCAGCGCCAGCGCATCGCCGCGCTGGTCGATTCGGCCCGTGCCGAAGGCTGCGATGTATGGCAGCCGGCGTGCGAGTTGCCTGCCGACGGTTCGTGGTTCCCGCCCACCCTGATCACGGGCGCGTCGACCTCGGCCGCCGTGGCGCAGGCTGAGATCTTTGGCCCCGTGCTGGTGGCCATGAGCTTCCGCACGCCGCCTGAAGCGGTGCAACTGGCGAACAACACGGTGTACGGCCTGGCCGCCAGCGTGTGGACCGAGTCGATCAGCCTGGCGCTCGATATCGCTCCCGCCATCAAGGCCGGCGTGGTGTGGATCAACAGCGCCAACCAGTTCGACGCCGCGTGCGGCTTCGGCGGCTACCGCGAATCGGGCTTCGGCCGCGAAGGCGGCCGCGAAGGCATGCTGGAATACATGACTGCCCTGGCCGAAGATGCGCGTCCGGCCTTGCCGGTGGTGGAAGCGAAAGCCAAGGGCAATGTGAAGCCGGCGGCAGCCGATCCGTTCGCCATCGACCGCACGGCCAAGATGTACATCGGCGGCAAGCAGGCGCGCCCTGACAGCGCCTACAGCACCCCCGTGTTCGGCGCGAATGGCACCCTGCTGGCCGAAGTGGGCGTGGGCAGCCGCAAGGATATCCGCAACGCCGTCGAAGCGGCGCATAAAGCGTCCGGCTGGACCGGCGCCACGGCGCACAACCGCGCGCAAGTGCTGTACTACATCGCTGAAAACCTGGCCGCGCGCGCCGACGAATTTGCCGCCCGCATCGCCGCCATGACAGGCAGTAAAAATCCTGAGAAGGAAGTACAGGCATCGATCGAACGCCTGTTCTACTACGCTGCCTGGGCCGACAAGTACGACGGCCTGGCGCACCAGCCGCCAACGAAAGGCATCACCGTGGCGCTGAACGAAGCGGTCGGCGTGATCGGCATCGTTTGCCCGAATGAAGCGCCTCTGCTCGGCTTCATTTCGCTGGTGGCGCCGGCCATCGCGCTGGGCAACCGCGTGGTGGTGGTGCCGTCGGAAGCGCATCCGCTTTCCGCGCTGGACCTGTACCAAGTGTTCGACACGTCCGACTTGCCGGGCGGCGTCGTCAACATCATCAGCGGCAACGCCGATGAACTGGCGCGCACCCTGGCCACGCACGCCGACATCGACGCCGTCTGGCGCCATGACGGTTCCGCTGAAGGTTGCGCGGAAGTCGAGCGCCTGTCAGCCGGCACCCTGAAGCGCACCTGGGTAGGCGGCGCGAAGGGCCGCGACTGGTACAGCGCCGCGCAAAGCGGCGGCCGTGCCGTGCTGGCGCATGCGTCGCAAGTGAAAAACGTGTGGATTCCTTACGGCGTCTGATAAGTCACCAGCGTTACAAAGCTGGGGTCAGATCCGCAGGGACTGACCCCAGATCTCATGATTGGAGTTATTCCATGTTGTTAACCCAGGAAATCATTCGCAAGAAACGCGACAAGGGCGTGCTGAGCGCCGAGGAAATCCAGTTTTTCGTGCGCGGTATCACTGACGGCAGCGTCAGCGAAGGCCAGATCGCGGCGCTGGGCATGGCCGTCTATTTCAATGACATGAACATGGACGAGCGCGTGGCGTTTACCCTGGCCATGCGCGATTCCGGCCAGGTGCTGGACTGGCGTTCGCTGAACTTGCCGGGCCCTATCGTCGACAAGCATTCGACGGGCGGCGTGGGCGATGTCGTCTCCCTGCTGCTGGGCCCCATGGTCGCCGCGTGCGGCGGCTACGTGCCGATGATCTCGGGCCGCGGCCTGGGTCACACAGGCGGCACGCTGGACAAGTTCGACGCCATTCCCGGCTATTGCACGGTGCCGGACAATGAATTGTTCCGCAAGGTGGTGCAGGAGATCGGCGTGGCCATCATCGGCCAGACGGCGCAGCTGGCGCCGGCCGACAAGCGTTTCTACAGTATCCGCGACGTCACCGCCACGGTGGAATCGGTGGCCATGATCACCGGCTCCATCCTGTCGAAGAAACTGTCGGCCGGCCTGGATGCGCTGGTGATGGACGTGAAAGTGGGCACGGGCGCTTTCATGCCGACCTACGACAAGTCGGTGGAACTGGCCGAGAGCATCGTCGCCGTCGGCAACGGCGCGGGCATGCAGACGTCGGCCATTCTGACGGACATGAACGAATCGCTGGCGCCGTATGCGGGCAATGCGCTGGAAGTGCGCGGCGCCATGGATTACCTGACGGGCCGTTCGCGTCCCGCGCGCTTGCATGAAGTCACCCTGGCGCTGTGCGCCGAGATGCTGGTGCTGGGCGGCCTGGCTGCCACGGAAGAAGAAGCGCGCGTGAAATTGATGGCGGCCCTCGATTCGGGTGAAGCGGCCGAGCGCTTTTCGCGCATGGTGTCTGCCCTGGGTGGCCCGGCCGATCTGGTCGAACATCCGGACAAGCACCTGGAGCAGGCACCATTCATCGTGCCGGCGCCGGCGCTGTCCGCCGGTTTTGCCAACGTGCGCGATTGCCGCGCCATTGGTCTGGCCGTGGTGGCCCTGGGTGGCGGCCGCCGCCGTCCGACCGACAGCATCGATTTCGCTGTCGGCCTGACGGACCTCGTGGGCCTGGGCGAGCAGGTGGCTGTCGGCCAGCCGCTGGCCATGGTGTACGCGCGCACGGAAGCGGCGGCGCAGCAAGCTGTCAGGGAAATCCAGGAGGCATATGCCATCAGCGCGGTGGCGCTGGCGGCCAATCCGGTGATTTACCGTACCATACGACCATAACTTAGCCCTAGAAGCAAAATCTGGGGTCAGACCCTGAGGGTCTGACCCCGGTCTTTCGCGGGTTTTACAGATAGATAAGCAAATGAACAACCAAGAACTGATCGCCGAAGCCAACGCTGGCCGCGAACTGGCCTACGCGCCATACTCGCGTTTCAAGGTGGGCGCGGCGCTGCTGTGCAAGGATGGCCGCGTCTTCCGCGGCTGTAACGTGGAAAATGCCGCGTATGGCCTGTGCAACTGCGCCGAACGCACGGCGTTTTTCAGCGCCATCGCGCATGGCTGCAAGCCGGGCGACTTTGCCAGGCTGGCCGTCACGGGCGATACGGCGGAACCGATCTCGCCATGCGGCGCCTGCCGCCAGGTGATCTTCGAGATGGGCGGCGCCGACCTGCCGGTGATCCTCACCAATCTGAAAAACGATGTCATGGAAGTGACGGCGGGCTGGCTGCTGCCGCACGGCTTCGGCAATTCCGACCTGGACATGAAGTAACAGGATCCGCTTGAACAAGACGATCGACATCCAGGCCGCCGTGGCGATTGCCGCGGCCGAAGCCATGGCAGCCAAGACGCAGGGGACCTTCGGCGTGGGCGGCGTGCTGCTCGATGGCGCCGGCAACGTGCTGCAATCGATGCACAACAACGTCGTGCGCCAGGGACTGGTGTTCGACCCCACCGCGCATGGCGAGCGCCAGCTGGTGGATTGGTATTTCGCCGAACGGGCCAAGGGCACGCCCTTGCCGCCGCCGGGCGAACTGACCATCGTCACCTCGCTCGATCCGTGCTGCATGTGCACGGGGGCGATTTTGGCGGCCGGTTTCAACGTGGTGGTGGCCGCTCCCGACGTCAAGGCGGGCATCAATTACGATGGCAGCGCCAGTTTTACCTCCTTGCCGGCGCCGCTGCAGGCGCAGGCTGGCCGCAGCTTTTGCTATCCGGCCGTGCGTGGCGCCACCGAGTATGCGCGCCTGCCTTCCGGCGCCGCGCCCAAATCTTTTTTCATCGGCAAGAGTATCCACGAGGCGACGCAGGCACTGTGCTCGCTCGTGTTCGAGTCGACATCGGCGCAGGTGATGCAGTTGCTGAACGCCGGTGACGACGTGTACTTGCGCGATCCCGCCACCTTGCCGTCCGAGCATGCCGTGGTGCGCGCCCTGCGCCGCCGCTATCCTGATGCCCTCACTTACCGCTGCGCGCCGCATGCGCCGGATGCCGGCCTGGCGCCATTTTTGCAGGCGGCCATGGAGCAGGATGTGCGCGATGGTGGCCAGGGCGACGCGGCCGCCTTGCTCGATTCCTTTGGCAACCTGCTGCTGTGCATGCCGGGAAAATTGGCGCAGTCGGTCATCCGCACGCCATTCATGGAATGCACGCGCCAGTACGCGCAGCTGCGCTTTGAATTGATGGCGAATGCGGAGCCGGCGCTGCAGGAGGAAATCAAAAGCTACCTTGGGCATCCCAAGCACGGCACCTTCGTGCTGGCCATCGGCCCGGACGACAGCGCCGCCAGCTTCATGACCCTGGGCGCCTACGGCTCCACCATGGAGGGGGCGCTGCCGGAAAATAATCCCGCGCAATTCCAGTATGTACGCCCGGCCATGGATGAAGACGCGCTGCTGGCGCTGTGCGAGTCGATGCCGCCGTTGTACCGCAAGCTGATACGCATCCGGCCAAGCCAGGTGGCGGACCATGCGTTGATCAGCGCACTCGGTTAGGCGTTGTCGTCCGGCAGGTTCTTCAGCAGGAAGTCGCGTACGTTTTCGCCCGCCACGCGGCGGATCTGCGCTTCCGACAGGCCAGCGTCGAGCAGCGCCTGCGTCAATCGCGGCAAGCCCGTCGCATCGATGGCCGTGGTGACGGCGCCGTCGAAGTCCGAGCCATAGGCCACGTGTTCGGCGCCGATCAGTTTTACCGTGTACTTGATGGCGCGCGCGATGGACGCCACGTCCTTGCCGCAGACGGCCGTGTTCCAGAAGCCGATGCCCACCAGGCCACCCTGGGCGGCGATGCGTTTCAACTGGCTGTCGCTGAGGTTGCGGCCGTTGGCGCAAGTGCCGCGCACGCCCGTGTGGGACACCATCACGGGGCGTTTCGCCATCGTTAACACGTCGTCGATGGTGGCCGGCGAGGCGTGCGCCAGGTCGACGATCATCTTGCGCTGCTCCATGGCGCGCAGCCATTGCCGGCCCAGCGGCGTCAGGCCGCCTTTTTTCAGGCCGTGCTGGGAACCGGAGAGTTCCGTGTCGAAGAAATGCGTGGGCGCGGCCATGCGGTAGCCGGCCCGGTACAGGGCATCGAGGTTGTCCAGCTTGCCTTCGAGCGCATGCGCGCCTTCCAGTGTCAGCCAGCCGGCCAGCAGGGCGGGGTCTTTTTCGCGCGCGGCGATGAAACTGCGCAGCTGGGCGCGGCTGCCGATCACCCGGACCTTGCCATGGCTCTTGGCAGCTTGCTGGCGCAGCTCGTCGGCCTGCCAGGTGGCGCGCGCCAGCAGGCTGTTCCAGGTAGCGGGCGGCAAGCCTTGTGCCACCACCAGGGCCGTGATGTTGTCCGTGTCACTACTGTTGCGCTCGATATTCATCCTGCGCGGCGTCTTGGTCACGACAGAAAAGGCTTGCAGCGCCACGTTGGCCCGTTGCAGGCGGGGAAAGTCGACATGTCCGCGCTGGCTGTCGCGGTTCAGGTTGCGTTGCCACAGCAGGCTGTCCGCATGCAGGTCGGCGATCCACAGGCTCTGGTGCAGGGCCACGGTGGCTGCCGATGGCACCTTGCCGGACGGAGGGTGGACACGGTTGAGATGCTCGTCGACGAGGACGGGAGCGGACAGGAAACCGCCGATCAGCGCAAGGCTGGCGGCGGCGAGGGTACTGATAATCATTGTTCTCCGTTTTACCATGGATCGTAGGTGCCCAGGCTCCAGATATGGCCTTCCGGGTCGCGGCAGGTAAAGCCCCGTCCGCCGTAATCTTCATCCTTGATGTCGAGCACGATCTCGGCGCCGGCTTCGCGCGCGCTGCGGTAGACGGCATCGGCATCGCTGACGACCAGGTAGCAGTTTTGCGTGTTGGCGCCGCCGACGTCGCCGGGTAGTTTCATCAGGCGGCCATAGTCGCTGTCGATGGCTGGCGCCACCATGACCATGCCATTGCCGAAGCTCAGCTGCGCATGGGCGACGCCACCGTTGCCGTCAGGCACGATCAATTGTTTTTCAAAGCCGAGCGCCTTGCACAGCCATTCAATGGCGGCGGGCGCGTCTCGGTAGCGCAGGCAGGGAATGGTCGTCGCTGCTGTAGCTTTTGCTGTCGTGGTCATCAGAAAACTCCTATGGCTGTGGGGGAGTAGCTTCGATCATGGATACTGCCTGGCGTTCCGTACCCATACCGTCCATCGGGATGGGTTTGATGCCTGTCAGTGCTGTGCCCATCCATAGTGCCATAGAACAATCATTGCACTCTTGCCACGACGCAAATTTTTATTGCGGCGACTGCTGCGAGCCCGGCGCTTTTTCGTCGGCACCGGCATCATCGCTGTTGCTTGCCCATTTCAGCAGCATGACGAGGGCAAACAGCATGATGGCCAGCGGCAAGATGGTAATCAGGAACGCCAGGCCCAGGCAGCACGCCAGCAGCATGGGCCACGACATGGCCCGCAAGGCGGCCATGCCCTGGCGCGTGTAAGCGCACAGCTCGTTCCAGAAAGCGCTGAAGGAAGTGCTGCCCGGTGCCGAATTGATGTCTTTCATGCCGTTCTCCTGTCGTGTGGGTGCCGCTGCCGTATGCATGCTGGCGATGAGGCCACTATAGGCAGAACCTTGCTGCCGGGCATCGCGTATGCGACGAATGGCAGGAATGGCGGACCGAACGGCGACAAATCAGGACAAACGGTTATTCAAACACCTTGAGTTTCAGCTGGAAACTGAGGGCGCCATACAGGCGGTCCTTGTAGGAAGGCACGATGGCGATATTCACGCCCACGCGCTGGTATTCATAGCTGATGGTGGGGACCAGGGCCGGGAACCAGCCGCCATCGCGCATCTTCGGATAGCCGCTGAAGCCGCCAACGACGGCGCCGACGCGCAGCGGGCCTACCTTGATCGGCTGGTAGTACACGCCCAGGTAGTTCGAGTAAGCACGGTCGCTATTGTAGAAGCGGCCCGCCGTGACCGACGCGACCGTGGAAAAGCGGTATTCGGCGCCCAGGCCCGGATTGCTGTCATTCAGGTTCTTGTCGCGCTGAAAGTGGTACGAATAAAAGCCCGCGTTGAGCCAGGTTTCGCTCAGCGGCTGGTTATCGATCATGTTCACAACATCGGCGTGTGCGCCGCAGGCATATGCCAGCATCAGTGCGCCTAGGGACAATCGTTTCATGCGTGCTTCATCCTTATGATTTCGTATTCTGTGGCCTGGCCTGGCCTGGTCTGGCGCTGCCGCGATCGTATCACCAAGTTGGCTACGCTTCTAAGCAATATTGAAACAGCAGAACAGACGGCTGTTTTCCCATCTGTTCAAAGCGCCATCCGGATGGCTAAGGCGTTCTCCGGGCAGCGACAGCAAAACAATTTCCATTATGCAATTATGTTTGCATAATCGTTACAAAAGTTGTTGATTTGCGACATCTCAAATTAAATAGATATGATATTCTGGCGTCAAGTTAATTTTCTTTTTGGAAATAAAAATGTCAAGCATGCCTAAATTGCCACTCCTTCTCGTTCTGTCGACCGTGTTCGCTGCCGGCGCCGCGCAAGCCGGTGTTGTCGATCTGGGTATCGGTGGCGCCAATTTGTATTCCCTGAGCAACTTCAGCGCGTCCGGCAGCGATGTCGAAGGCGGCGTGCTGGTTGCCGGTAACCTGTCCGCATCGAGCTATTCGATCAATGACAAGAACAAGGACGCCTACGTCACGCACGGTAATACCGGCTATGCGCTGGTCGTTGGCGGCAACCTGAACTACAGCTCCGGTTCGATCAAGAACGGCAACTATTTTGTGGGTGGCAGCACGACGACGAGCAGCGTGGGCCTGAACACGGCGAGCAAGACCACGGCGTCGCCCGTATCGTTTGCCTCCACCTCGGCGCAACTGAAAAACACCTCGACCTCGCTGGCGAAAGTGGCGTCCACGGGCAGCAGCTCCGTGGCCTACGGCGGCATGACCCTGAAGGGCGGCACGGGCAGCGTGCAAGTGTTCGATCTGACTTCCGCGGCGTTGGGCTCGGTGAACAACTTCAAGTTCAGCAACCTGCACACGAACGACACCCTGATCCTCAATATCAGCGGCAAGAATGTGAACCTGTCCGGCGGCTACGGCGATTTCAGCAAATACAATGTGCTGTACAACTTCTATGAAGCGCAAAACATCACCTTGAACGGTGTGGGCCTGTATGGCAGCATTCTGGCGCCGCTGGCGACCCTGGCCGGCGGCAATGGCCAGATCAACGGCAACGTGGTGGTGGGTAACTGGGCTTCGAACATCCAGGTCAACGCCAACCATTATTTCAACGCCACCAACGTGGCCGGTTATGTTTCGGCCGTGCCGGAACCGGAAACCTATGCGATGTTGTTGGCAGGCCTGGGCCTGGTTGGCTTCATGGCGCGCCGCCGCAAGGGCAAGACGGCAGCATAAGCGTTTGCGCTGTTCAGGAAACCGCCTTGCAAGGCGGTTTTTTTTCGCCTGCCGGCGGCATGGACACGGCCGCCAGCACCATGTGCGCGATCAGGATTTCCGCATCCTCGTAATCCTTGCGCGTGAGCTGCTTGCGCTCCAGCACCAGGGCCATCTGCGCTGAAAAATCCGCATACGATTGCGTCATGGCCCAGATGGCGAACATCAGGTGCGTGGCGTTGACGGGCGCGATCCTGCCGGCCGCGATCCAGGCTTCGAAGACGGCGATATCCTTGCGCAGCAGGGGCACGACCCGGTCGCGTATCTGCGCGCCGTACAGGGGCGCGCCATTGATCACTTCCAGCGCATACACGCGCGAAGCCCACGGCTGTTCGCGCGAAAAACGCAGCTTGGCGCCGATGTAGGCGCGCAGCACGTCGCGCGGTTCGTCGTGTTCATTGGCCAGCGACTCCATGCGCGCCAGCCAGTCGTCGAGCACATCGTCGAGCACGCGCTGGTACAGCAGCTGCTTGGACGGGAAGTAATACATCAGGTTTTGCTTCGACAGGCCGGCCCGTTCGGCGATGGTGGCGATCGACGCGCCCTCATAGCCGCTTTCCGCGAACGCGCGCACGGCTTGTTCCAGGATGTCCGCTTCCAGGCGGTCGCGGTTTTGCAGGCGCCGGCCGCCGGCATTTTTCACGGGAAGGACAGGGGATTTTTCGCTGGCCATGGCAGGTTCTTTAGCGTGGGCGGATCGATTGCAGGAACGCTTGCAGCACGGGGGTATCGGTGTAGGCCACGTTGAAGCGGAACCACACCGTCTCGGGCGCGCGCAGCATGAAAAATTCGTTCGGCGAGAGCAGGATGCCGGCCTTCAAGGCCATGTCGGCGATGATCTTGCCATTCCATTCCGGCGTTTGCACGTCGGGCCAGCCGGCGCTGACGAACATGCCGCCGCGGGGCCGTGCCACGGGCGCCATGCCCGCCTGCGCCAGGCAGTCGATGCTGCGCTCGCGTGCCGCATCGAGCTGCGCCACCAGCCGCTCGACCATCCGCTTGTAGGGCCGCGCGGAGACGGCGTGGTAGACGGCGCGCTCGTTGATTTCCGACGTCGTCAGTCCCGCCAGCATTTTCACGCGTACCAGTTCGGCCACCAGCGAAGGCGAGGCGCAAATCGACCCCACGCGCAGCACGGGCGACAAGGTCTTGGAAAAGCTGCCCACGCGGATCACGCGGCGCAAGCCATCCATGGCCGCCAGCGATGCGTCGCCGCGCGCCGCCAGTTCGCGGTAGATATCGTCTTCCACCAGCCAGAAATCGAACTGCTCGGCCAGTGCCAGCAGGCGGTGCGTCTGCGCCTGGCTGAGCGAGGTGCCCAGGGGATTTTGCAGCACCGTGTTGACGAACATCAGCTTGGGCTGCGTGCGCGCAGCCTCGCTGGCCAGCGCATCGAGGTCGAGGCCAGCCTCGCCGCGCGCAATGCCCACGGGGATGCAGCCGTGGTGGCGGATCAGCGACTGCAGATTGCTGTAACCGGGATCTTCCACCAGCACCGTGTCGCCCGGCTTGGTCAGGCTGCGCAGGATCAAATCGAAGGCATGCGTGGCGCCATGCGTCAGCAAGACCTGGTCCGCCTCCACCTGAAACAGGTCTTCCGACAGGCTGGTGGCCAGGTGCTGGCGCAGCGAGGGAAAACCGAGAGGATGGCCATAGCCGCGCAGCCGGCTGGCGGGAATGCGCATGGCCTGGCGCACGGCATCGAGCACGGTCGCTTCGCCATACATCTCGGGCGGCAGCCAGCCCGCGCCCACGGGCAGGGCATCGGACACGCCCGAATACAGGTCCGGCGTGAGGGCGTCGATGGCGGTGGGACTCGCGTGTACGGCCGCCTGCGGCGAGGCGGTGACATCGTGGCGCGCGACGAAATAGCCGGAACCGCGGCGCGACGACAGCAAGCCCAGGTTGACCAGGCGGTCGTACGATTCGACGACGGTAAACGTCGACACGCCATTGCAGCGGGCGAACTGGCGCACGGATGGCATGCGCGTGCCGATGCGCAGGGCGCGGCTGCCCACCATGACGCTGATGGCGATGACGATCTGCTCGACGAGGCCGCCCTTTTTCTGGCGGTCGATGTCCAGCACGGGCCAGCCGCTTGCTTGCTCGGGGGCATCGTCTGTGCTGTCGCTGTGCTTCACGGTGGCTCCTTATGCTGCCTTGCACAAAACTGTAGTGGTTTTCCGACCTGTACGGTTGGGGTACTTTGCCGTTTGTGTATCTGTGCCATTGGGGATGGCCTGTCTATTATTACATCAGCTTTTTGCCAACTGGTAAATTATTTTACGCTTCGTCAAAAACGATCCTGGCCCCGCGCCAGCCCATCCCAAGGAGAAGGTCATGAACGAAACAAGGCCGGAATCGATGTCGGCATTCTGGATGCCGTTTACGAACAACCGTGATTTCAAGGCCAACCCGCGCCTGCTCGTGTCGGCTGAAGGCATGTACTACAAGGACGTCGATGGCAACGCCATCCTCGATGGCACGGCCGGCCTGTGGTGCGTGCCGTGCGGCCATGCGCAGCCGAAAATCGTCGCTGCCATCCGCGACATGGTGGGCCAGCTGGACTTCGCGCCGACCTTTCAGATGGGCCATCCGGCCGCCTTCGACCTGGCGGAAAAGCTGATGGACTACACGGGCCACAAGTTCGGCCACGTGTTTTATACGAACTCCGGTTCCGAAGCCGTCGACACGGCGTTGAAGATCGCGCTGGCCTATCACCGGGCGCGCGGCGAGGGCGCGCGCACCCGTCTGATCGGCCGCGAACGCGGTTACCACGGCGTGGGCTTTGGCGGCATTTCCGTGGGCGGCATCGGCGGCAACCGCAAGACCTTCGGTCCCCTGCTGCCGGGCGTGGACCACCTGCCGCACACGCATAACTTGGACAAGAACGCCTATACGGTGGGCGAGCCCGAATACGGCACCCACCTGGCCGATGAACTGGAACGCATCGTCGCCCTGCACGACGCCTCGACGATTGCCGCCGTCATCGTCGAACCGGTGGCCGGTTCCACGGGTGTGCTGATCCCGCCGAAAGGCTATCTGAAGCGCTTGCGCGAACTGTGCACCAAGCACGGCATCCTGCTGATCTTCGATGAGGTGATCACGGGTTTCGGCCGCATGACGACGCCGTTCGCTGCCGACTATTTCGATGTCGAGCCGGACCTGATGACGACGGCCAAGGGCCTGACCAACGGCATGGTGCCCATGGGCGCCGTGTTCAGCAAACAATACATCCACGACGCCTTCATGGACACGCCGGCCGGCATCGAATTGTTCCACGGCTACACGTATTCCGGCCACCCGCTGGCTTGCGCCGCCTCGCTGGCGACCCTGCAAGTGTTCGAGGAACAGGACATCCTGGGCCACGCTAAAGCGATGCAGGCGTATTGGAGCGACGCCGTGCATTCCCTGAAGGGCCTGCCGCACGTGATCGACTTGCGCAGCATCGGCCTGATCGCCGGCATCGAGCTCGATCCCATCGCCGGCAAACCCGGCACGCGCGCCTTCAACGCCTTCAAGCAGGCGTTCGCCGACGGCGTGCTGATACGCACGACCGGCGACATCATCGCCCTGTCGCCGCCGCTGGTGCTGGAGAAACAGCATGTCGACGAGCTGTTTGGCAAGCTGGCCAAGGTACTCAAAAATCTTGATTGAATTGCGACCCCAAGCAAAACCTGGGGTCGGACCCTGAGGGTCCGACCCCGGCACTTGTTTTTGGGTTTGAAAAAGGAACACCATGAACACTCTCGACACCATCACCCACTACATCAACGGCGCCAAAGTCGACACGCAGAGCGGCCGCTATGGCGATGTGTACAACCCGGCCCTGGGCGAACCCGTCGCCCGGGTCGCGCTGGGCACCGTGGAGGACGTGGACGCGGCCGTGCAGGCCGCCGCCGCCGCCTTTCCTTCCTGGTCGGCCACGCCGCCCTTGACGCGCGCGCGGGTGCTGTTCCGCTACCTGCAACTGTGCCAGCAGCACACGGACGACTTTGCCGCCATGCTCACGCGCGAGCATGGCAAGACCTTTGCCGATGCGCAGGGCGAGGTGGCGCGCGGCATCGAGATGGTGGAATTTGCCGTCGGCATTCCGCAATTGTTAAAGGGCGAATTCACGGACCAGATTTCGCGCGGCATCGATGCCTGGTCCATGCGCCAGGCGCTCGGCGTGGTGGCCGGCATCACGCCATTCAATTTCCCCGTGATGGTGCCGATGTGGATGTTCCCCGTTGCCATCGCCTGCGGCAATACCTTTGTCCTGAAACCGTCCGAGCGGGATCCATCGGCCTCCCTGCTGCACGCGAAACTGCTGAAAGAAGCGGGCTTGCCCGACGGCGTCTTCAACGTGGTACAGGGAGACAAGGTCACGGTCGATGCCTTGCTCGACCACCCGGTCGTGCAGGCGATCAGCTTTGTCGGCTCCACGCCGATCGCCGAATACATCTATGCGCGCGGCAGCGCCAGCGGCAAGCGCGTGCAGGCGCTGGGCGGCGCGAAGAACCACATGGTGGTGATGCCCGATGCGGACATGGACATGACGGTCGATGCGCTGATTGGCGCGGCCTACGGTTCGGCGGGCGAGCGCTGCATGGCCATCTCGGTGGTGGTGGCCGTAGGCGACGCGGGCGATAAGTTGATCGATGCACTGGCAACGCGCACGGCCGCACTGAAAGTGCGCGACGGCATGGCCGACGGTGCGGAAATGGGGCCGGTCGTATCGCTGGCCGCCAAGCAGCGCATCGAAAAACTGATCGCCTCGGGCGTGGAGCAGGGCGCAACTTTGGTGGTCGATGGCCGCAACCATGTGGTGGCGGGACGCGAGAATGGCTTCTTTGTCGGCGGTACTTTATTTGACCATGTGACGCGCGACATGAGCATCTACAAGGAAGAGATTTTCGGTCCCGTGCTGTGCGTGCTCCGGTGTCCTGACGTGGTGCATGCGGTGGAGCTGATCAACGCCAACGAGTATGGCAACGGCGTGGCCATCTACACGCGCGACGGCGGCGTAGCGCGTGAATTCGTGCGCCAGATCCAGGTCGGCATGGTGGGCGTCAACATCCCCTTGCCGGTGCCGATGGCCTTCAACAGCTTTGGCGGCTGGAAGCGCAGCATGTTCGGCGACCACCACGCCTATGGCCCCGAAGGCGTGCGTTTCTACACGCGCCACAAGGCCGTGATGCAGCGCTGGCCGAATACGGCAAGCGCTGGTGTGGAATTTGCTTTTCCCCAGATGAAGTAAAGGTTTCAAACTACAAGCCGGCCGCACATAACAAGAGGAATACGCGATGATCGAGTCTTTGAACTATTTGCCGCATCCCGCCCTGCCGAACGAGGAACTGGCAGGCCATTTCACCGACCTGGCGCCTCCCTTGAGCGCGCGCCAGGCGGCCATCGAAAGCGCCCGCTGCCTGTACTGTTATGACGCGCCGTGCAGCCGCATCTGTCCGTCAGAAATCGACGTGGCCAGCTTCATCCGCAATATCCACGACAAGAACATCAACGGCGCCGCGGCAGGCATCCTGAAACAGAACATCCTGGGCGGCAGCTGCGCCCGCGTCTGTCCCACGGAAATCCTGTGCGAGGACGTCTGCGTGCGCAACCACGACGCGGAGGGGCAGCCCGTCAAGATCGGCCTCTTGCAGCGCTACGCCGTCGACCATATGCATTTCGCAAGCCACCCGTTCAAACGGGCGGCAAGCACCGGCAGGACGATAGCCATCGTCGGCGCGGGACCGGCGGGCCTGTCGTGCGCGCACCGCCTGGCCATGCTGGGCCACGACGTGGTGATCTTTGAAAAGGAAGGCAAGGCGGGCGGCCTGAATGAGTACGGCATCGCCAAATACAAGCTGACGGACGATTTCGCGCAAAAGGAAATCGACTTCCTGCAGGATATCGGCGGTATCGAGATCCGATGTCGCCAGGCGCTGGGCGAGAACCTGCAGCTGCGCGACTTGCACGCGCAGTATGACGCCGTGTTCCTAGGCCTGGGCCTGGGCGCCAGCCGCAAGCTGGGCCTGACGGGCGAGGACGCACCGGGCTTGCTGGCCGCCGTTGATTACATTGCCGCGCTGCGCCAGGCCGACGACCTGGCCGCGCTGCCCGTGCCGAAACGGGCGATTGTGATTGGCGCCGGCAATACGGCCATCGACATGGCCGTGCAGATCCAACGCCTGGGCGCCGAGGAAGTCACCCTCGTCTACCGGCGCGGTTTCGACGCCATGACGGCCACCCACCATGAACAGGAAATCGCCAAGGCCAACCAGGTGCGCATGCTGACGTGGGCCCAGCCGCAGCAGGTGCTGCTCGATACTGACGGCAAGGTCGCCGGCATGCGTTTCGAGAAGACGCGCATGCAGGGCACGCGTTTGGCGGGGACGGGTGAAACGTTCGACGTGGCGGCAGACGCCATCTTCAAGGCCATCGGCCAGAGCCTCGACACCGACGTGCTGCATGATCCGATGGCGTCGCTGCTGCAGCGCGAAGGCGACAAGATCGCCGTCGATGCGGGTTTTCGCACGGTGCTGCCGGGGATCTACGCGGGCGGCGACTGCGTGGCGCCGGGGCAGGACCTGACGGTGCAAGCCGTCCAGCATGGCAAGCTGGCCGCACTGGCCATCCATTCCGATTTGTTGAATAAAGTGGAGGCTGCATAATGGCTGATCTCAGCATCGAATTTTGCGGCATCAAGGCGCCGAATCCCTTCTGGCTGGCGTCCGCACCGCCGACCGACAAGGCCTACAACGTGGTGCGCGCCTTCGAAGCGGGTTGGGGCGGCGTCGTGTGGAAAACCCTGGGTGAAGACCCGGCCGCCGTCAACGTCTCGTCGCGCTACTCGGCCCTGTATGGCAAGAACCGCGAAGTGGTCGGTTTCAATAACATTGAACTGATCACCGATCGCTCGCTGGAGATCAACCTGCGCGAAATCACGCAGGTGAAAAAGGATTGGCCCGACCGCGCCATGATCGTCTCCCTGATGCTGCCCTGCGAAGAGCACTATTGGGCCGACATCCTGCCCAAGGTCGAGGCGACAGGGGCGGACGGCATCGAGCTCAATTTCGGCTGCCCGCACGGCATGCCGGAGCGGGGCATGGGCGCGGCCGTGGGCCAGGTGCCCGAGTACGTGCAGATGGTCACCGCCTGGTGCAAGAAGCACAGCCGTCTTCCCGTCATCGTCAAGCTCACGCCCAACATCACGGACGTGCGCATGCCGGCGCGCGCGGCCAAGGCGGGCGGCGCGGACGCCGTCTCGCTGATCAACACCATCAATTCCATCACCTCGCTGGACCTGGACCGCATGGTGGCCCTGCCGATTGTCGGTGGCGCCAGCACGCATGGCGGCTATTGCGGCGCGGCCGTCAAACCGATCGCCCTGAACATGGTGGCGGAAATCGCCCGCGATCCGCAGACGCGCGGCTTGCCCATTTCCGGCATCGGGGGCATCGGCAACTGGCGCGACGCGGCCGAATTCCTCGCCCTGGGCGCCGGCTGCGTGCAGGTGTGCACGGCCGCCATGCTGCATGGCTTCCGCATCGTCGAAGAGATGAAGGATGGCCTGTCGCGCTGGATGGACGAGAAGGGCTACGAGCGCATCAGCGACTTTGCCGGCAAGGCCGTGGCCAACACGACGGACTGGAAATACCTGGACATGAATTACCAGGTCATCGCGCAGATCAACCAGGACGACTGCATCAAATGCGGCAAGTGCTACGTGGCTTGCGAAGACACCTCGCACCAGTCGATTGCGCAACTGATCGACGCCGCCGGCACGCGCACGTATGAGGTGATCAAGGAGGAGTGCGTGGGCTGCAACCTGTGCGAAATCACCTGTCCGGTGCAGGGCTGCATCACGATGGTGCCGCAAGCCACGGGCAAGCCGTACATGAACTGGACGCAGGATCCCAGGAATCCCCGCGCGTTGGCGGAGACGGCATAGGGCACGGTTATTGCGTGCGTTTATTTTATAAACAGCGGCGCGTCTTTGCAGTAAGCTAGATTACTTAAAAGCCGAGCCGTTTCCACATTGCCGTATCCCTGGCGCCTTCGCGTGCCAGCGGTCTAACCGATGGAGCAACCCTGTGAACCACGACTATTCAGGCAACACGCAACTCTGGAATGAAGACCTGGCGCCCACCACGGCGGCGCAGCGCACCTGGCGCTGGTATCACTTCGCCGCGCTGTGGGTCGGCATGGTGATGTGCATTCCCGCCTACACCCTGTCGGCCAGCCTGATCGACAGCGGCATGTCCGGTTACCAGGCCGTGCTCACGGTATTTCTCGCCAATGCCATCGTGCTCCTGCCGATGCTGCTGATCGGCCATGCGGGCACCAAGTACGGCATCCCGTATGCCGTGCTGGCGCGTGCCTCGTTCGGCACCATGGGTGCGCGGTTGCCGGCCCTGATGCGCGCCATCGTCGCCTGCGGCTGGTATGGCATCCAGACCTGGTTCGGCGGGCAGATGATCTATACCCTGATGGGCGTGCTGGTAGGCCATGAACTGGGCGGCGAGAAGATTGCGGGCCTGGGCATCAACGGCAGCCAGCTATTGTGCTTCCTGGCTTTCTGGGCCATCCAGTTCTACTACATCCTGCATGGCATGGAGTCGATCCGCAAACTCGAAACCTACACTGCGCCGCTGAAAATCCTCATCTGCTTCGTACTGCTGTACTGGGTGCACAGCAAGGCCGGCGGCGTGGCCAGCCTGCTGGACCAGCCATCGCAATTCATCCCCGGCGGTAAAAAGGCGGGCCAGTTCTGGAGCGTCTTCTGGCCGTCGCTGACGGCCATGGTGGGTTTCTGGGCCACCCTGGCCTTGAACATCCCCGACTTCACGCGCTTTGCCAAGACGCAGCGCGACCAGGTGATCGGCCAGTCGATCGGCTTGCCGGTGCCTATGGGATTGCTGGCCATGCTGGCCGTGATCGTCACGGCCGGCTCCGTCGTCATGTACGGCAAGGCCATCTGGGACCCGGTCGACCTGGCCAGCCGCATGACGGGCGCCGCCGTGCTGATCGCCTTGATCATCCTCCTGATCGACACGGTCAGCGTCAACCTGGCCGCCAACCTGGTGGGCCCGGCGTACGACTTTTCCTCGCTGGCACCGAAGCAGATTTCCTACAAGATGGGGGGCTACATCACGGCTTTCATCGCCATCGTCATGATGCCGTGGAAGGTGCTCGAATCGACGCAGGGCTATATCTTCACATGGCTGATCGGCTACTCGGCCCTGCTGGGCCCCATCGCC
Source organism: Janthinobacterium sp. MP5059B (assembly GCF_001758645.1). Classification (NCBI taxonomy): domain Bacteria; kingdom Pseudomonadati; phylum Pseudomonadota; class Betaproteobacteria; order Burkholderiales; family Oxalobacteraceae; genus Janthinobacterium; species Janthinobacterium sp. MP5059B. The sequence goes on from NZ_LRHX01000014.1 coordinate 49,299, forward strand.
GGCATCCTTATCGTAGACTATTATTTTGTGCGCAAGACGCGGCTCGACGTCAGGCAGCTGTACCGCGACGACGGCGTCTACTCGTATGGCAATGGCTGGAATATGGCGGCGCTGATCGCCTTTGTCATCGCCGTGCTGCCGAATATCCCGGGCTTTTTGAACGCGGCTTTTCCCACGGCGTTTCCCGACGTGGCCGAAGGCTTTAAAACCATCTACACCTACGCCTGGTTCGTGGGCGTGGCCATCGCCGCCGCCGTGTACGGCGTCATGATGAAGGGCAAGGCCGTGGCGCACGTGCAGCAGGCGCCGCAGTCGTAATCACAAAGGAGACAAGATGGCTACACTGATACGTGGCGGTACCGTCGTCAACGCCGACCGCGCCTTCCGCGCCGATGTGCTGATCGAGGGCGACACCATCGCCGCCGTCGGCGAGAACCTTTTGGCACCCGCCGGCGCCACGGTGATCGACGCGGGCGGCCTGTACGTGATGCCAGGCGGGATCGACACGCACACGCACATGAACCTGCCCTTCATGGGTACCGTGACGTCCGACGATTTTTTCACGGGCACGGCGGCGGGACTGGCCGGCGGCACGACCACCATCATGGACTTCGTCATCCCGGCACCCAAGCAGTCCTTGATCGAGGCCTATCACCAGTGGCGCGAATGGTCGGCCAAGGCGGCTGGCGACTACACCTTCCATGTGGCGATCACATGGTGGAGCGAGCAGGTACATGAAGAGATGGGCACCCTCGTGCGCGAGCATGGCGTGAACAGCTTCAAGCACTTCATGGCGTATAAAAACGCCATCATGGCCGACGATGAAACCCTGGTGAAAAGTTTTACCCGTTCGCTGGAACTGGGGGCGCTGCCCACCGTGCATGCGGAAAACGGCGAGCTGGTTTTTCAATTGCAGCAAGCTTTGCTCAAGAAGGGGATTACCGGGCCGCAGGCGCATCCGCGGTCGCGCCCGCCGGCCGTGGAAGCGGAGGCCGCCAACCGCGCCATCGCCATCGCCAACGTACTCAATACCCCCGTGTACATCGTGCACGTTTCGTGCGCCGAGTCGCTCGACGCCATCACGCGGGCGCGCGCCAATGGCCAGCGCGTGTATGGCGAAGCGCTGGCGGGCCACCTGGTGATCGACGACAGCGTCTACCAGAGCGGCGATTTCGACTACGTGGCGGGCCACGTCATGAGCCCGCCGTTTCGCGGCAAGCACCATCAATCGGCGCTGTGGCACGGCCTGCAAAGCGGCAACCTGCAGACGACGGCCACCGACCACTGCACCTTTTGCGCCGAACAGAAGGCGGCGGGCAAGCAGGACTTTACGCGCATCCCGAACGGTTGCGGCGGCGTAGAGGAACGCATGGCAGTCGTGTGGGACGCCGGCGTCAATTCCGGCATGCTGACGCCCTCCGAATTCGTCAAGGTGAGCTCCACCAATGCGGCGCAGATCTTCAATATGTATCCGCGCAAGGGCGTCATCGCCGCTGGCAGCGATGCCGACATCGTGCTGTGGGATCCGCAAGGCACGCGCACCATTTCCGCCGCCACGCAGTTCGCCAGGGGAGGCTTCAACGTCTTCGAAGGGCGCACCGTGCGCGGCATCCCCAGCACCACGATTGCCGCCGGCAAGGTGGTCTTCCACCAGGGCGAACTGACGGCCGTCGAAGGGGCTGGGCGCTATGTCGAACGGCCCGCCTTTTCCGCCACCACCGCATAAGGAGTTGACGATGGATGCATTGCGTATCAATGGCGAGCGCCTGTGGGCTGCGCTGATGGAGCTGGCGCAGATCGGCGCGACAGCGAAGGGCGGCGTCAAGCGCCTGGCCCTGACGGACCTGGACAAGCAGGGCCGCGACCTGGTGGTGGGATGGGGGCGCGAAGCGGGCATGAGCATCACGATCGACCAGATCGGCAATGTCTTCATGCGCCGCGACGGCGCCGACAACAGCCTGCCGCCCGTGATGACGGGCAGCCATATCGACACGCAACCCACGGGTGGCAAGTTCGATGGCAATTACGGCGTGCTGGCTGGCCTGGAAGTGGTGCGCACCCTGAACGACTTGAAAATCAAGACGCAGGCGCCCATCGAGGTGGCCTTCTGGACCAACGAGGAGGGCTCGCGCTTCGTGCCCGTGATGATGGGTTCCGGCGTATTTTGCGGCGCTTTCTCGCTGGAGACGGCGTATGCGGCCAAGGATACGGAGGGAAAAACCGTGGGCGAGGAACTGGCGCGCATCGGCTACAAGGGCGAGCAGGTGCCGGGAGACCATCCCATCGGCGCCTACTTTGAAACGCATATCGAGCAGGGACCCGTGCTGGAAGACGCCGACAAAGTCATTGGCGTGGTACCGGCCGTGATGGGCCTGTCATGGTACGACTGCGTGGTAACGGGCATGGAAGCGCATGCTGGCCCCACCCCCATGGGATTGCGCAAGGATGCGCTGCAGGTGGCCACGACGATCATGCAGGAAGTGGTGGCGATTGCCAACCGCTACCCGCCGTATGGCCGCGGCACGGTGGGCATGGTGCAGGTCTTCCCGAACAGCCGTAACGTGATCCCCGGCGAAGTCAAGTTCAGCATCGACCTGCGCAATGTGAACGACGAACTGCTCAACACCATGCATGGCGAGATCACGGCCTTCATCGATGCCACGCGCGACAGTACGGGTCTGGGCATTTCACTGGAAAGAGTCTCTTATTACCCGCCATGCCCGTTCCACCCCGACTGCGTGGGTGCCGTGCGCAACGCCACGGAAAAGCTGGGCTACTCGGTGATGGACGTCGTGTCCGGCGCCGGCCACGACGCCATCTACGCGGCCCGGCTGGCGCCAGCCGGCATGATCTTCGTGCCGTGCAAGGACGGCATCAGCCACAATGAAATCGAGGACGCCAAGCCCGAGCACCTGGAAGCGGGCTGTAACGTCCTGCTGCACGCGATGCTGGAGCGGGCCGTGGCCGTGTAGCCAAAAAAATAGCCAGGCGGCCCGCATGCCGCCGGCTTGCTTCCAGGTCTTTGGCAGACGCCCAGCTGCCTCGCCTCGTGATACGTCCCAGCCCCCTACTATTTTCCTGTACCTGAAAGCCGATATAGCGTCTCGATGCCCAGTGGCGCGAATGCTTATCGTGCGTCCATCAGCCGACTTTCTTACCGGCTTTCTATATCAATCCTTCTTTCATCCATCACTCGACTTGCATTCAGCGTATCAAAAAACATGGGGAATTGCCGTTCGAAAAAACGATGTTTTTTAATTTTCCCTATACGCGTTTTTTTGTTCCGGGTATCGCGAGGAACGAATTATGACAAGCGTGTTACAATTGTTACCCAAAAAAAATAATTAAAAATCATCTGGCCGATGTCATAGCTTTTCTGCTTCTTTCTGCGATGACAAAATGCCATCTTTAGTATTGCTTACCCATGATTTCATTTTTCACACTGCAAGAAAAACCGCTATTTTCAAATTATTCTGAAAAATTCACATATGTGCGCTGTTTTTTATGGATGTTATTGCCCAGTTTAATCTGGAGTTTTGCATTTGGCAGTATATATGTCTGCGTTGAACCATTGTTTTTTCCTTATCTGGAAAAACGTTTCAAAAGCTGGGTTTCATTTTTAATCAAGTTTGTATGGATTTTTATTTTCTTGGTTTCAATATTGTCAAATTGGAATATTCGACCCAGTTCATATGAGTTTTACTTGTTTACTGTTTTGGGGAATTCTCCAGCGCCGATATTGATCATCTGTTTTTTGTTTTTTCTGGTAATGTTTTTTTTCCTTTATTCAGATATTTATCGAAAAACTTCGCTGGGCTTCAGACGCATTGCATTTTTTGCTGGCGTTTCCCTGATATTGTTCAAGGGAGTACTGCTGGTGCTGGATGTCGGTGCGAGTGAAATTCGCAATAAAATTATCACACCGTCACCGTTTGCGATTAAAACGCTGATCAGTGATGGTTTTTTAAAAAAAGAAAATTCTTTGGGGAAAACCAGCGAACCGACCTTTTTGAATCATGTTAAAAGTGAAAGTTCAATGCCCGCAAAAATGGTATTGATGGTAGTGGAGTCATGGGGTGAAAGCCATGGGTCATTGGTGGCCGTCGAAAGGAGACTGAAGAGTCGCGGCGTGAAAGTGCTGAAGACCGGATTCACCGATTATCATGGCTCGACCATGCAGGGCGAAATTCGTGAGTTATGCTCCGAATACATTCAGTTTGATGCAAGTACTAATTTCTCAGCAATGTCTGATGATTGTGCTCCTGCCTACATGAAGAATAAAGGGTATGAGGTTTTTGGTGTACATGGTTATCAAAAAATGTTTTATGCCCGTGATACCGTCTGGAAAAGCTTGGGCATCGACCACGCATATTTCCAGCCTGAGTTGAGCAAACTGAGAACCTGTCCGGGGCCATTTCGTGGCGTTTGTGACGAAGACATGATCAATTTTGGCGTGGATTTGATACGCCAGCAAGACATGGCTTTTTTGTACATGCTGTCGTTGTCCAGCCATGAACCTATTGCTTCAGCCATGCCCGAAGCATCTGTCCAATATTTCAACGATATAGAGAAGATTGGCGATTCACAATTGGTAGCACGCAATGCAATTGGATTTTTAATCGACACATTAAGCACCAGTGTTGAGTTGGGCTGTACTGAAGCTTATGTAGTTGGTGATCATCAACCGCCTTCTGCCGTAAATAGCGGGCAACTCTCTGAAGGCCAGGTTCCATATATACGGATGTCTTTTCATTGCGAACCATAGCATGTTTCAGCTTGTGAAAAGTATCATAATGTGGCGGTTTACAAGGGGTCTCATCCCGGCTAGGAAGACATCTCTTCAGGGATATAAGTAGCCGCCACAGCATTTCGTTGTTACTGCACAACGGACGCGATCCTGCCTGCATGTACCGGTTTGTCTGCCTTCCAGGCAGCATTCTTGGCGCGGCGCCTGGCCTTGTTCCACCATTCTCGTTTTGTTACGTGTGTTTCTTCTGGAAGCCGCGCAAAAACGCCAGCAGCGCGCGCGCCGCGATGTCGGCGTCGTCCGCCGTCATGGTTTCCAGCGGGTTGTGGCTGATGCCGCCATTGCCGCAGCGGGTAAACAGCATGGCCACGTCGGTGATGGCGGCCATGGCCATGGCGTCGTGGCCGGCGCCAGACAGCAGCGCATACGGTTCGATGCCGACCGATTCCACGGCCTGCGCCAGCTGCGCCATCAGCCATGGCGCGCATGGCGCGGCACGCGCCGACAGCAGCAGTTCCAGCTGGCAGTCGATCTGGCGCCGCGCGCAGATGGCGGCGATGCCATCGAGAATATCGTCGACGGCCGCCTGGCGTACCGCGTCAACGGCCGCGCGGATGTCGAGCGACAGGGTGCACGCGCCGGCGATCACGTTGACGGAGCCGTTGGGCACGTGCAGCTGCCCAACGGTGCCCACCAGCGCCTCGCCCTTGCTGCAGCGCTGTTCCACCAGCAGGATGATTTCGGCTGCCGCGCTGGCGGCATCCTTGCGCATGGTCATGGGCGTGGTTCCCGCGTGGCTGGCCACGCCGCCAAGATTGACCAGGTAGCGCGAGCTGCCGGCAATCGCCGTGACGATCCCCAGCGGCAGGTCGCGTTCCAGCAGTACGGGACCCTGCTCGATATGCACTTCCACATAACCGAGCAAGTCGGCGGGATCGCGCGCGATGGCGCCGATGGCGCTTGCCTCGTGGCCGGCGGCCGCCAGCGCGTCGCGCATGCTTATGCCATCCGCATCCACCTGTTCCAGCAGCGACACGTCGAACTTGCCCGTGACAGCTGTGCTGCCCAAAAACGTGCTCTTGAAGCGCACGCCTTCTTCTTCGGCGAAGCCGACGATCTCGAAGTGGAAGGGCAGTTTTTCGCCCCGCTCATGCAGGTGGCGCACGACGGCGATGGGCAGCACGATGCCCAGGCGGCCATCGTACTTGCCGCCGTTGCGCACCGTGTCGTAATGCGATCCCGTCATCAGGGTTTTTGCGTCGGGCGCGTCGGACAGATAGCGCCCGACGACATTGCCGATGGCGTCGATGTGCACCTGCATGCCCGCATCCCGCATCCATTCGGCCAGCTGCGCGGCGGTTTTCTGGTGCGCCGGCGTCAGGTAGGCGCACGTCAGGTTGTAATCGCTGTCGCTCCAGGCCGCCAGCGTTTCGGCCTGCTGCATGATGGCCGGGCCGAAGTCCAGGCGCACGTCGAACAGGTCGTTCAGGCGCAGCTCGGCGATGCGCTTGATCTGCCGCAGCGACTCGGCCAGTTCATCGGCGCGCCGGTTCTTCAGGCGCCGCGCAAACGTGGCAATGATGTCCTGGCGCGTCAAGCCTTCACCCGTCGGGCCCTTGACGGCCAGGATGAAGGGAAAGCCGAACTTGGCGTTGTACTCGGTATTCAGGCGCTGCAGGGTGGCGAATTCCTCGGCACTGCACAGGTTCAGGCCGGACTTGGCCTGCTCGCGTGTCGATTCCGCCGTCAGCTGCCCGGCGATGGCGGCCTTGCCGGCCAGCTCCGGGTGGGCGCGTATCAGTCCCAGTTGCTCTTCGGGCGAGGCATGCGCCAGCACGCGCTGCAGCTCCGTCTTGAGTGCCGTCAGGCTGGCAAACGGTCGGGCGGGGGCCGCGCGCTGGGCGATCCAGGGCGAGTGTTCGTAGATGCCATGCAGCCGTGCGATAAAGTCTGCCGGGCTGCCGGCGTTCAGGTCTGAAAGGGTGGTCATGGTTTTCCGATCATGCAAGCGGTGATGATAGCGCCCCGTTCCTGCGTCCATTATATGCGCGTGCTGATAGCGGCTATCGCTGCACCAGCGCCTTGGCGGCCGCGCTGACCTGGTCGCGCAGCCATTTGTGCTCGGGCGCCTGGTGTACGCGCTGGTGCCACAGCTGGTAAAAGCGCATCGGCGGGAATTTCAGCGGCACGGTATACGTTTTCAGCGGCAGCGTCTTTTCATAGAAGCGCATGAATTGCCGGCCCGTGGTGAGTACCAGGTCCGTCTGCGTCAGCATGTAGGGGATCAGGCCGAAATACGCCGATTCCACAACCACGTTGCGCTGCAGGTTTTGCCGCTCGAGGAAGGAATCGATCACGCCGTGATAGCCGGGCATCATCTGCGACGGCGCCACGTGGGGCAGGCTCAAATAGTCGTCGAGGGTCATGGCGTCGCTGGCCGTGCGCCGCGCATAGGCGTTTTCCGCATGCATGGCGCAGATGATGGGGTCTTCGAACAGCTTCGAAATGTGCAGATGCGCGGGCGGCTCGTCCCAGTTGGCGATGACCAGGTCCAGGCCCCCATCGGAGAGTTGGCGGATATGGTCGATGCCCGGCCCCAGGCTATGCAGCACGACGCGGCTTTTCGGCGAGCCGCGGCGCAGCAGGGCCACCACGTTGGGCAGGAACTGGCTGTCCAGGTAATCGGGCGCGGCGATATGGAAGGTGCGGGCCTCTTCCTGCGCCACGAACGGCGTCTTCTTGACGAACAGGCTCTCCGTCTGGTCGAGGATGCGCTTGGCCGGATTGAGCAGGCTTTCGCCATGCTGGGTCGGCACCATGCCGCGCGCGCCGCGCACGAGCAGCGGGTCACCCGTCAATTCGCGCAGCTTGCGCAAGGAGGCGGAAATCGATGGCTGCGGCTGATTGAGTTTCAGCGCCACGCGCGAGACATTCTTTTCCACCAGCAGCAGGTAGAGGATGCGGATCAGGTGCAGGTCGAGGTGTTGCGGCAGGCTGGACATGTGGCGGCGCCTCTGTTGTATATCGATTTGAATATGTCAAATATACGATATTTTTCATGTGGTGGGCGGTAAATCCGTTTATCTTGTGTAGATTGGCACGAATATTGGTTCGGTCTGACTAGAGGAAATTTATGGAAGTATTTGCCTACCTGATCCCGTACGGCCTTGAGTGGCTGAACCTGATCGTCCGCTGGCTGCACGTCATCACGGGCATCGCCTGGATCGGTGCTTCCTTCTATTTCGTCTGGCTCGATAACTCGATCCGCCCGCCCGCGCCCGGCTCCGAACTGGCGAAGAAGGGCGTGTCGGGAGAACTGTGGGCCGTGCATGGCGGCGGCTTCTACAACCCGCAAAAATATCTGGTGGCGCCCGCCGAACTGCCGAAGGAACTGCACTGGTTCAAATGGGAAGCGTATTCGACCTGGCTGTCCGGTTTCGCGCTGCTGACCATCGCGTATTATTTCAATGCCCAGGCCATGATGATCGACAAATCCGTGGCGGACATCTCCAGCGGGCAGGCAGTCGGTATCGGCATCGCCACCCTCGTCATCGGCTGGACCGTGTACGATTTGCTGTGCAGGTCAACATTAGCGCAATATGAACTGTGGTTCGGCGTGACCGTGTTCGCGCTGATCGTCGGCGCCGCCTACGTGCTCACGCATTTGCTCAGCGGACGCGCCGCCTACATCCACGTGGGCGCCATGATCGGCACCATCATGGTGGCCAATGTGCTGATGCTGATCATTCCCGGCCAGCGCAAGATGGTCGAGGCCATGGCCGCCGGCAAGCTGCCCGATCCCAAGCATGGCCTGAAAGCCAAGCAGCGCAGCGTGCATAATAATTATTTTACCTTGCCGGTGCTGTTCATCATGATCAGCAACCATTATGCGATGACCTACCGGAACGACCACGCGTGGCTGGTGCTGGCGCTGATCATGGCGGCCGGCGTCTTCATCCGCCACTTTTTCAACCTGCGCCACAAGGGAAGAGTGGAATGGCGCTATCCGGCCATCGGCGTGGCCCTGCTGCTGGCCGTAGCTATCGCCATCGCGCCGAAAGCGCCCGTGGCCGTGGCGGCCGTGCCGGTGGTGGATCCGGCGGCGCAATTCAAGAGCGTGCATGCCATCATCGCCCAGCGCTGCGCCACCTGTCATTCGGCCCAGCCCACGCAACCGGGTTTCGCCACGGCGCCGGCCGGCATGATGCTGGATAATGAAACTGAAATCCGCCAGCACGCGGCGCAAATCTACAAGCAGGCCATCGAATTGAAGGCCATGCCGATCGGGAACCTGACCAATATGACGGAGGCTGAGCGCAGCGAACTTGGCGCCTGGCTGCAACAGACCATGCAAGGAGCAAAATGACAACGCACGCAGAAAAAATCACGGCCTGGATCGATGATCACTTCGACGAAGAAGTCGCATTTTTACAGAAGGTGGTGCAGCAGCCGACGGATACGCCGCCCGGCAACAACGCGCCCCATGCGGATTTGGTGGCGCAACTGCTGCAGGCGTATGGCTGGCAGGCGGAAAAGCACGCCGTCCCAAACGATCAGGTGGAAGCGTACGGCATGCAAAGCATCACCAACCTGATCGTGCGCCGGCCGTATGCCGCAGGCGGACCGACCGTGGCCCTGAATGCGCATGGCGACGTGGTGCCGCCCGGCGACAACTGGACGTATCCGCCTTATGGCGGCCAGATAGACGGCGGCTATATGTATGGCCGCGCGACGGCCGTCTCGAAAGGAGATTTCGCCACCTATGTATTTGCCGCCCGCGCGCTCGAAGCGCTGGGCATTCCACTCAAAGGCCAGCTCGAGCTGCACTTCACGTATGACGAGGAATTCGGTGGCTTGCTGGGGCCCGGCTGGCTGCTAGAACAGCAACTGACGAAGCCCGATTTCGTCATCGCCGCCGGTTTCAGCTACGGCATCGTCACGGCGCACAACGCCTGCCTGCAGCTGGAAATCACCGTGCACGGCAAGGCTGGCCATGGTTCCATGCCGGAGACGGGCCATGACGCGCTGCAGGCGGCCAACAAGATACTCAACGCCATCTACGGCCAGTTGCCGGAGCTGAAAAAGATCAAATCCAAAGTGGCCGGCATCGACTCGCCCACCATGCTGGTGGGGCGCATCGACGGCGGCACGAATACCAATGTGGTGCCGGGCAAGGTCGTCATGAAGATGGACCGCCGCATGATTCCCGAAGAAGATCCTGTGGCGGTGGAAGCGCAGGTGCGCGCGCTGATCGAAGACGCCGTGCGGGGCGAGCCTGGCATCCGCATCGAGATCCGCCGCCTGCTGCTGTCGCACGCGCTGCGTCCTTTGCCCGGTTCCGAACAACTGGTCGGCAGCCTGCAAAAGAATGCGCAAGCCATCCTCGGCGAGACGATTCCCGCCGTCGGCACGCCCCTGTATGCGGACGCGCGCCTGTATGGCGAGCGGGGCATCCCAGCCGTGCTGTATGGCGCCGGGCCGCGCACGGTGCCCGAATCGAACGCGAAGAAGGCTGACGAGCGCCTGGCGCTCGATGATTTGCGCAAGGCCAGCAAGATCGTCGCCCTGACCCTGCTGGACTTCCTGGGCCAGAAATAAGGCAGCGCGCTTTGGCTTACAATGGGGCGACCACACATTCTGTGAAGAAGTGCCCCCATTGATTGAAGAGCCAAATTGAATACCCGTTTTCTCGAAGCGTTTGTCTGGGCTGCGCGGCTGGGCAGCTTTCGCACGGCCGCCGACAAGCTGCACATCACGCAGGCGGCCATCTCCAACCGCATCGCTTCGCTGGAGCAGGATTTCGGCACGCGCCTGTTCGACCGCGACGCGCGTGAAATCCGCCTGACCTTTGCCGGGCGCAACTTGCTCGTGTATGCCGAACGCATGCTGGAACTGTGCCGCGACATGTATGCGGCCAATTCCTCGCCCGCGCAGATCACGGGCGAAGTGCGCATCGGCGTCATCGAAACCATCGTGCATACGTGGCTGATCCCGTTCCTGCAGCGTGTGCAGGAACGCTATCCGGGCATCGAGATTCAATTGACGTCCGAGTCGACGCGCCGCCTGCACGAACAGCTGCAGCAGGGCGAACTCGATATCGCGCTGCAGACGGACATGCTGACGGGCGACCATATCCGCAGCACGGGCAGCGGCGCCATCGCCATGGGCTGGGCCGGCAGGGCCGCCGACTGGCCCGATACGGGCGCGCCATTCACGGTGGCGCAACTGGCGCAGCACCCCATCATCACCATGAACCGCGGTTCGCAGCCGCATTCCGCCTTGAAGGCGCTGTGCCAGGACGAGGGCGTGCAGCTGGGAAGGGTCCACTGCGTCAGTTCGATCTCCGCCATCGTGCGCCTGGTCAAAGCGGGCTTCGGCATCGCCGTGCTGCCGCTGGCGCCCCTGCGCGAGGAAATCGAACAGGGCCACATCGCCCTGATTCCCTGCACCAGCAGCCTGGCGCCGCAGCGCATCGTCATCAGCTATAGCGAAGACATCACGACGGAAGCGATCCAGCTGGTGGCCATGCTGGCGTGCGAGGAGGCGGCCAGGTTCACTTTGGCGCTGGGTGAGGAATATGGGGCAGGGTGATGTCGGCTTACGCTGGCGCTAAGCCGACCTACGATGCCGTGGTCGAGGTGAGTCGCGTAGGTCGGATGAGCGCCCAGGCGCGTAATCCGACAGCATTGTTGGCTCCACCCACAAGAAAAACTTATCAGTCGCGTTCAGAATAACCCGTTTGCCAAGTGACGGCGCGCCACCTATTCTGGGTTGGCACACCATCCATCACGCAGAACGGAACCATCATGACGACGTCCCCCACCTTGCCAGGCATCCTGTTTGTCTGGACCAGCGCCGACCCGGAACACGAGCTCGATTTCAACCGCTGGTACGACCGCGAGCACGTGGAAGAGCGCGTGCGCATTCCCGGCTTCGTCAGCGGCACGCGCTACCAGAGCGTGCGCGGTTCGCGCAAATACCTGGGCCTGTACCGCACCGATTCGCTGGGCGCCTTCCAGACCCCCGACTATTTCAATGCCTTCGGCCAGCAGACCCCATGGTCGGTGACGAATCTGCAGCGCATGGTCGATCCGATGCGCCGCGTCTGCGCCATCGAGGCGGAAACGGGCATGGGCACGGGCGCCTGGCTGGCCGTGCTGCGCTTGGGCGCGCCCGCCATCGGCCAGGATGCCGCAGCCGTGGCCAGCATGGCAGCGCTGGGCGCGCAGCTTTTGCAGATCGATGGCGTCATTGCCACGCGCTTGCTCACACCTGACGCGAATCTGTCCGGTCCCCTGCCGGCGGAGCAGAAGGAGGGCCGCGTGCTCGACCCGATCTTCCTTATCGACGCGTCCTCCGAAAGCGCCGCCTCGGCGGCGGCTGATGCCGCCAGCGCGGCACTGGGCCTGGACGCTGAGCAGGCAGCCATCCTGCAACTGTCCTGGCAACTGCGCGAGGCCGACCTGCACGCTGCCTGACACGGCCGCGCGCATCTTGCCGGCACTGATAACACGAGACACGGGCCACGGCGCAGGGCAAAGCATCCTGCGCCGGGCCTGCAATAAAACTGACGAGAGAGGTAGGCAATGACCACATATACAACGGCAAACGCTGCGCATCCGGCGGCCCAGGCGCCGGGCGACAAGCCGAAAACGGGCCGCCTGGCCACGGCCAGCATGGTCGGCACGACCCTGGAATGGTATGACTTCACCGTCTACAACACCATGGCCGCGCTGATCTTCAATCACCTGTTCTTTCCCTCGTTCGATCCGCTGACGGGCACCATCCTGGCCTTTTCCACGTATGCCGTCGGCTATATCTCGCGTCCCATCGGCGGCGTGATCTTCGGCCACCTGGGCGACAAGCTCGGACGCCGCTGGGTGCTGGTGGTGACCCTGATGCTGATGGGCGTGACGACGGGCCTGATGGGCCTCTTGCCGACTTACGCGACGGCCGGCATCTGGAGCCCCATCCTGCTGGTGGCGCTGCGCTTCGTGCAGGGCATCGCTTTGGGCGGCGAATGGGCCGGCGCCGTGCTGATCTCCGTCGAACACGGGGCAGCGGACAAGCGGGGCCGCAACGCGTCGTGGACGCAGGTGGGACCGTCGTTCGGCACCTTGCTGGCGACCGGTTGCATCGGCCTGATCACCTACCTGCTGCCGCATGAAGCGTTCATGGACTGGGGCTGGCGCATGCCGTTCATCGCCAGCCTGCTGCTGGTGGCCTTCGGCATGTGGATACGCAGCGGCATCGAGGAAACTCCGCTGTTCAAGGAACTTGACCAGCAGGATGCGAAGGCGGAAGCGCCGATTGGCGACGTGCTGCGCATCTACTGGCGCCGTCTGCTGATCGCCGGCGGCGTGCGCATCGGTTCGGACGTGCTGTATGCGCTGGTGGTGGTGTTCACGCTCACGTATGTGACGACCGTACTGCACCTGTCGTCGACACTGGCACTGACCGCCATCATGATCGGCACGGCTTGCAATGCGCTGGCGGTGCCCGTGTTTGGCGCGCTGTCGGACAAGATCGGCCGCCGTCCCGTGTATGCGCTGGGCGCGAGCCTGGGTCTTGTGTGGGCGTTTGTCTTCTTTACCTTGCTCGATACTGCCAGCCCGGCTGCCATCGTCACGGCTGTCGTCGTGGGCCTGGTCATCCACGCCATCATGTACGGCCCGCAGGCCGCCTTCGTCATCGAGCAATTCCCGACCAAGGTGCGCTATGCGGGGTCCTCGCTGGCCTACACCCTGGCCGGCGTCATCGGCGGCGGCTTCGCCCCGCTCGTCATCGCCAGCCTGTACCGCTCGTACAACAGCAGCATGGCCGTCTCGCTGTATGTGGCGGCGGCCTTGCTGATCACCGGCGCCGCCGTTTTTGCTGCACGCGAAACGGGCCGCGGCCCCCTTGAGGAATAAAATCATGACGACATTGAGTTTTCAACTGGCCGGCCACGGCCCCGTCACCTTCGATATCGATCAGTTGATCATCGCCGGCTGGACGGGCCGCGACATGGCGATGGTGGAACACCATATCGCCGAACTTGAAGCCATCGGCGTGGCGCGCCCGAAAAGCGTGCCGACGTTTTACCGGGTTTCGGCAGCGCTGCTCTCGAGCGACGCCGCCATCGAAGTGCCGGGCAGCGATTCGTCCGGCGAGGCGGAATTCGTGCTGTTCTCCACGGAATACGGTCTGCTGGTGGGGATCGGTTCCGACCATACGGACCGCAAGGTGGAAAGCTATGGCGTGACGGTGTCGAAGCAGATGTGCGGCAAGCCCGTGGGCGATACCTTGTGGCGCTATGCCGACGTGGCCGGCCACTGGGACCAGTTGCAGATGCGCTCCTGGCGCGAGCGCGCCGGTGTGCCGGCCCTGTACCAGGATGGTCCCGTGACGCGCATGCTGTCGCCGGAAGATTTGATTTTGCGCTACACGGGGCAAGCGACCCTGCCAGTGGGCAGCGCCATGTTCTGCGGAACGCAGCCCATCATCGGTGAAATGGGCCACGGCGACGCCTTCGAACTGGAGCTGTATGATCCAGCCTTGCAGCGCCGCCTGCAGCACCGCTATGCCGTGCAAACCCTGCCCGTGGAAGGATAAGAGAATGACCCAGTTGACCAAGACTATCCGCGAACTGGCGGCCGACCTGGCCGCCGGACGCATCACCAGCGTGGAACTGACGCAGCGCATGCTGGCGCGCGCCGAGGCGCACCGGGCGCAGGGCGGCCATGCATATGTCAGCCTCGATGGCGAACAGGCCCTGGCCGAGGCGCGGGCCAGCGACGCGGCGCGCGCGGCCGGTATCGTTGCCTCGCCCCTTGCCGGCGTGCCCATCTCGATCAAGGACCTGTTCGACGTCGAGGGGCAGGCCAGCAGCGCCGCTTCGCTGGCGCTGGCCGACGCCCCGCCCGCCGTGGCCGATGCGGGCGCCGTGGCGCGTCTGCGCGCGGCTGGCGCCGTCCTGCTGGGCCGCACCAACATGAGCGAATTCGCGTTTTCCGGCCTGGGCTTGAATCCCCATTACGGCACGCCGCGCAATCCGCTGGACCATGAACGTGTGGCGGGCGGCTCCACTTCGGGCGGCGCTGTCACGGTGGCTTTGGCGATGGCGGCCGGCGCGCTGGGCACGGACACGGGCGGCTCGATCCGCATCCCGTCCGCCTTTTGCGGTTTGACGGGTTTCAAGCCGACGGCCGCTTCCGTGTCGCTGGCAGGGACGGTGCCTTTGTCGCGTTCTCTCGACTCCGCAGGGCCCATTGCCCACAGCGTCGATTGCTGCGCCATTCTGTACGCGGCGCTGTCGGGCCATGACATCGATGCGCAGGCGCCAGCACTGAAAGGCTTGCGCTTCGGTTTTACCCTTGACTATGTCGGTACGCACGTGGAGCCGCAGGTGCAGCGGGCTTTCGACGCCGCGCTGGACAAGCTGCGGCAAGCCGGCGCCCTGGTGGAACAGTTCGATTTCCCCGAGTTGCTGGAACTGCCGGAGATCAATGGCGGCGGCGGCCTGGTGGCGGCGGAAGCCTGGCATTGGCACCGCGCGCTGCTCGCGGAAAAAGGCGCGCAATACGACCAGCGCGTGGCGGCGCGCATCCGACGCGGCCAGCAGCAGGGCGCGGCCGATTACATCGATTTGCTCGATGCGCGCGCGCGCCTGATCGCCATCGCCCGGCGGCGCCTGGCGCCGTTCGATGCCTGGCTGATGCCCAGCGTGGCGATTCTGGCGCCGCAGCTTGCGCCCCTGGAAGCGGATGACGCCACCTTCTTTGCCACGAATGGCCTGGTGCTGCGCAACGCCAGCGTGATCAACTTCCTCGATGGCTGCGCGCTGTCGCTGCCGTGCCATGCCGAGGGCGAACTGCCCGTGGGGCTGGGCATTTGCGGCCTGGCCGGCGCGGATGAAAGAGTGCTGCAAATTGGCCGTGCGGTCGAGATGTTGTTGGATGCGCAACTATAAATAGTGCTGAGGTGCAGGAAAATGCCAACTCTGTCATGATGGCTGGCATTGACATGGAATAGTCGCGCTTCGGGCGCTGGCAAACTTCACACTGTGCACCGATACGACCTGATTAGCTGTCATGACTGCGGCGTGCTGTACCGCAAACGTCCGCTGCGTCCCCGCGAAAAGGCGCGCTGCATCCGTTGCCGCTCGGTGTTATACCGGGGCGCTCACGCGCGGGGGGCATCGGCGGAATTGAGCAAGGTGGTGGCGCTGACCCTGGGCGCCGCCTTTGTCTTCCTGATCGCCCAGTTTTTTCCCATCGTCGAACTCGACGTCAATGGCCTGACGTCCAGCGCCACCTTGCTCGGTTCCATCCGCGTGCTGTGGTCCGAGCAGATGCATATCGTGGCGACGATGGTCTTCCTGTTTACCATACTCTTTCCCGCCATCGAACTCGGTTCGCTGCTGTATGTGGCGCTGGGCTTGCGCGGCGGCGTCAAGGTGCCGGGCTTCAACCGCGTGCTGCGCGCCGTGCAGACGGCGCGCGAATGGGGCATGACGGAAGTGCTGATGATCGGCATCCTGATCACCGTCGTCAAGATGACCAGCCTGGCTACGGTGCTGCCGCAACCGGGGCTGTTCGCGTTTGGCGCGCTGACCCTGATGCTGGCCATCGTCGTCTCGTTCGACCCCAAGGCCCTGTGGAACCTGGGCGACGACCTGACCCGGCAAGCGCTGCCCGGCATCCGCTACAAGGCTTTCGCGCCCGGCGAGAAGGTCGTGCCCTGCCATGCCTGCGGCCTGGTGGCGCCGCCCCTGGGCAAGGGCAAGCATTTGGCGTGCGTGCGCTGTGGCACGGCCCTGCACGTGCGCAAACCGGACAGCATCAACCGCACCTGGGCCTTGCTGATCGCCGCCATGATCCTCTACATTCCCGCCAACCTGCTGCCCGTGATGGTGACGTATTCCCTGTTTGGCGCACAAAACGATACCATCATGAGCGGCGTGGTGCTGTTCTGGACCAGCGGCTCGAAAGGCCTGGCCATCATCATTTTCATCGCCAGCGTGGTCGTGCCCATGCTCAAGCTAGGCGTGCTGGCGCTGCTGGCGTTCACCGCGCAGCGGCGTTCGCGCTGGCGCCCGCGCCAGCGCACCATTTTGTATCGCATGGTTGAATTCATCGGCCGCTGGTCCATGCTCGACATCTTTGTCGTCACCCTGACGGTGGCGCTGGTGCGCTTCAAGTCGCTGGCCGTGATCACGGCGGGACCCGGCGCGCTGGCCTTTGGCGCCGTGGTGGTGCTGACCATGCTGGCGGCGATGCAGTTCGACCCGCGCCTGATCTGGGACCCCGTCGACGGGCAGGTGCCTGGCGAGGAAGAACCCGTGGTGGTGGCAAATACCGGAAACAATACAGTGATTGGAGAACAGCATGTCTGACAAAGAAGCGGGCGGCCTTGCCGAAACGGGTGGCCGTCCATTGCCGGAACCCGATGTGGAACAGGGCAGCCGCTGGCTGCCGTCGCTGGTATGGCTCATTCCGCTGCTGGCCGCCCTGATTGGCGCCGGCCTGGCCGCCAAGTCCATCCTTGACCAGGGGCCCACGGTGACGGTCAGCTTCAAGAGCGCCGAAGGCCTGGAGCCGGGCAAGACCAAGGTCAAATACAAGGATGTCGATATCGGCCAGGTACGCGCCATCACCCTGGGCGACGACTTGAGCAATGTCCTCGTGACGATCGACATGAGCAAGGAGGCGCGCCGCTTCGCCACCGCCGATTCGCGCTTCTGGGTGGTGCGCCCGCAGATCGGCGCCAGCGGTGTGACGGGCCTGGGTACCTTGCTGTCGGGCGCCTACATCGGCGTCGACACGGGCAAGTCGGAAGCCAAAAAGGAGAATTTCATCGGCATGGAGAGTCCGCCCGCCGTGGCCGGTGACCAGAAGGGCAAGCTGTACACTCTGCACGCGGAAAGTCTCGGTTCCGTCGACGTGGGTTCGCCCCTGTTCTTCCACCGCCTGCGCGTGGGCAAGGTGGTCAGCTTTGCGCTGGACAAGGATGGCAACGGCATTACCATGTCGGTCTTCGTGAACGCGCCATACGACCAGTTCGTCGGCAAGAATGCGCGCTGGTGGCATGCCAGCGGCGTCGATGTGCGCTTGGATTCCAACGGCTTCAAGTTGAACACGCAGTCACTGGCCGCCATGCTGGTGGGCGGCATCGCCTTCGAGGCGGAAAATGGCCGCAAGCCCGAGGAGCCGGCGCCGGCCAATACCAATTTCCGCTTGGCGGCCGACGAGGCCAGCGCCATGCGCGAGCCCGATGGCCAGGCCATTACCACCGTGTTCTATTTCGACCAGTCGCTGCGCGGCTTGCAGCCTGGCGCCACGGTGGATTTCCGCGGCATCGTACTGGGCGAGGTGCGTTCGGTCGGCATCGAGTTCGATCCCGTGAAGAAGAACTTCCGCATGCCGGTCACCGTCAATCTGTATCCGGCCCGCCTGGGCATGCGCTTCAAGGCCGCCGTCGACGATGAGGAAGGCTCGGCCGGCCACCAGCTGCTCGAACGCATGGTCAGCCGTGGCTTGCGCGCCCAGCTACGCACGGGCAACCTGCTCACCAGCCAGCTGTACATCGCGCTGGACTTCTTCCCGAAAGCGCCGAAGGTGGCGCTCGATCCGAACAAGTATCCGCTGGAAGTGCCGACCGTGCCCAATACCCTCGATGAACTGCAGACGCAGATCGCCAGCATTGCCCGCAAGCTCGATCAGGTGCCTTATGCGGAGATCGGCAATAACCTGAACGCCACCATCAAGCAGGCCAATACCCTGTTCAGGCAGCTCGATGGCCAGGTGGTGCCGGAAATGCGCGATACCCTGACGGCGGCGAAACAGACCTTCGGCACGGCCGAACAGGTGCTGCAAAAGGATTCGCCACTGCAGTCGGACGTGCGCCAGGCCTTGCAGCAGCTGACGCAAACCCTGCAATCGCTGAACGCGCTGTCGGATTACCTGGAACGTCATCCCGAGTCCCTGATCCGCGGTAAAAAAGGAGATGAAAAAAAATGATGAAACCGATTTTTTCCGCGCTGCTGGCGGCCAGCCTGCTGGGCGCCTGTTCCACGCCCCAGCCCGAGCATTTCTATACGCTCAGCGGCGGCGCCGACGCGCAGCCGGCCAAACCCGTCAAATACTATGTCGAGGTGCTGGCCGTCAGCGTGCCGCAGCAGGTGAGCCGCAACCAGTTTGTCGTGACGGGACCATCGGGGCGCATCGAACTGCTGGAGCAGCAGCGCTGGGCCGGGCCGCTGGCCGGCGAGATCGGCCAGGCCCTGTCGACGGCCGTGACGAACGACCTGGGCGCCATCGATGTGTTCCGCACGCCGCATCCGGACAACCTGCCCGTGTACCGTATCAGCACCAATGTGCAGCGTTTCGAGTCGGTGATGGGCCAGTATGCGCTGATCGATGCCGTGTGGAGCGTGCGCCAGCTGGCCAGCAGCAAGGTGGTCACTTGCCGCACGATAGCCAATGAAAAGGTGGGCGCCGGCTACGATGAACTGGTGCTCGGTCACCGCCGCGCCGTGAACCGTATCGCCGCCGATACGGCGAGCGTGGTGCGCGCTTTTGACAACGGCAACGCCGCCTGCCCGGCCGCCTGAGCCGCTTTCCGCTACCCAGTCCCGGCGGCCGCTGGTAAAATGCGGCCATGGGAATGACCTTGTTCACGCGCCGCTTTGCCGCCTGGATCGCCTGTTTCGCGATCCTGCTGGCGGCGCTCGCGCCGTCGATTTCCCAGGCTGTCGCCAACGCCAAGCAGGAGTCCGGCTCCGGCTGGGCGGAAATCTGTTCGGTGGCCGGCATCCGTTTCGTCCAGGTCGACAATGACGGTGCCGCCGATGAAAAATCCGGCGGCAAGGCCATGCAGATGGAGCATTGCGCCTTCTGTTCCACGCACGCGGGTTCCGTCGGCCTGCCGCCCGCCAGTACCGTGCTGCCGCTGCTTGTGGCCAGCGGCACGGCCATTTTCCCGGCCCTGTACTACCAGTCCCCGTCACCGCTGTTCATCTGGTCCACCGCGCAGTCGCGCGCGCCGCCCGCTCTCGTCTAGGTTTTTGCATTTTCAATGCTGGCGCTGCCCACCTCGCGGTGTGACGCGCCGCATCCGCACACTTATACGAGAATCACATGAACAAGAAATTATTGGTGCTGGCAGTCGCCATCACCCTCGCTTACCCCTGCGCGCAGGCGCAGCAAACTGACCAAACCGACCACGCCATCGACACCGTCGTCGTTTCCGGTTCGCGCGCGCAATCGTGGCTGTCCGAGACGCCGCAGGCCATCGGTGCCGTCAATGCCAAAATGCTGGAACGCGACAAGCCCAAGACCATGGGCGATATCCTCAACCGCATCGCCGGCGTGTACTGGAATGACCTGGGCAACGAGCAGCACAGCATGAGCATCCGCCAGCCCATCGGCACGAATGCCGTCTACCAGTACCTCGAAGACGGCATTCCCATCCGCCCGCTGGGCGTCTTCAACCATAACTCGCTCAACGAGATGAACATGGCGGGCGCCAGCGGCGTGGAAGTGGTGAAGGGCGCCGCCTCGTCGCTGTACGGCAGCAATGCCGTCGGCGGCGCCGTCAATTTCCTCACGGCCGGCGCCAGCGCGACACCCACGGCAAGCGTGGGCGTGCGGCGCGATAACGTGGGCGGCTACACCCGCTACGACACTTCCGCCAGCGATACCTGGGGTCCGCTGGGACTGCGTTTTTCCCATTACAGCTCGCGCCGTTCGCGCGACAACTGGCAGGAGTACAGCTATGGCGACAAGGATTCGTTCTCGCTGCGCGCCGACTATGCGCTCAGCCCCACTTCGCAGCTGCGCGCCACCATCGTCCACACGGATCTCGATGCGGCCATGACGGGCAGCCTGTTCGAAAACGATTACCGCAGCAATCCCGGCAAGAGTTTGAATACGTTTACCTACCGCAAGGACAAGACCACGCGCATGAACCTGGCGTGGGAAGGCGCGACGACAGCCAATGGCACGAGCACCGTCACCGTGTTTACGCGCAAGAACGACCATGGGCAGATTCCCGCGTATTCCATAGGCAGTTGCGCGGGCATGCTGTGCAAGGGCGTCATCAACAACAACCACGTCGATTCGCTGGGACTGGACGTGAAACACCAGCAGGAATTCGCGTGGCTGCGTTCGCGCCTGATCGCCGGTGTGTACGTGGACAAGAGCGACAATCCCTTTGTCAGCGACAATCTGTCCATCGTGCGCGATGCCGCCACGGGCCGCTACCTGCGCTACTCCCTGGCCAATGCCAGCAATCCGCAGGGCGTGCGCGACTACCAGACGGATATCCTCAACACGGCCGTCTTCGCGCAATGGGAATTTTCTCCGCTGGCGGGCACGCGCGTGGTGCTGGGCGGCCGTTCTGACGCCATCCGCTACGACTACCATAACAAGCTGGCGCCCGTCGGCAGCGTCAATTACGGCGCGCCCGACGAGTCGCGCAGTTTTTCGCATGTGAGTCCGAAACTGGGCGCCACCTACGCCATCGGCCATGCGGGCAGCGCGTATGCGAATGTCAGCCAGGGCTTCACGCCGCCGGAAGTGAGCCAGTTATATGGCAAGACGGGCATCGCCAACTTGCAGCCGTCCGTCTACAACAACTATGAACTGGGCTTGCGCTGGGCCTTTTTGCAGGGCCGTTTGAAACTCGATACGGCCCTGTACCGGCTCGATGGGCGCGACACCATCGTCAGCTACACGCTCTCGCCGGGCAACAGCGAAAACCGCAATGCGGGGCGCACGCGCAGCGAAGGGCTGGAGCTGGGCCTGAATTACGACAGCGGCCCGTTCGACGCGCGCTTCGCCACGGCCATCGCGCGCCACCGCTACCTGCGCTACCAGCTTTCCAGTACTCTCGATTACAGCGGCCGCGCCATGCCGCAGGCACCGCGCGACATCACCTCGTTCGAGATCGGCTACAAGCCCGTGGCCGGCGCGCGTATCGCACTTGAAGCCGTGCACCAGGGGCGCTACTGGATGAACAATGCCAACACGGTGGAGTACAAGGGCCACGCCTTGCTGAACCTGCGCGCCAGCTATCAGGTCGCGCGCGGGCTGGAAGCGTGGGCGCAGGTGCGCAACCTGGCCGATAAACGCTATGCCGATTCGGCCAGCAGCAGCTATGCGGGAGTGGGCAACTATGCGCCGAACAGCCAGAACCAGTACACGCCCGGTGCGCCGCGCAGCGTGATGCTGGGCCTGGGTTATACCTTCAACGCACTGTGAGGATGGCCATGGACGATTTCACCTTTCTCATCGCGCGGCGCAAAAGCCTGTACTGGCGCATCCACTTCTGGGCCGCGCTGATCGCCTCGCCGTTTGCCCTGCTAGCTACCCTGACGGGCATTTTGTACGTGTTCACGCCGCAGATCGAGGCAAGGCTGTACCAGCACCTGGACCATGTGGCGCCGCAAGCGTCCATGCTGCCGCTGGACGCCGCCGTGGCGGCTGCGGAGCGGGCTGCGCCTCGAGGCTGGGCGGTGCAGCACGTGGTGCCGCCGTTTCAACAGGATGATGCGGTGCAGGTGGCGTTTGCACCGCCCGGCGGCGCGCAGGATGAACATGCGGGCCATGGCGGACATGCCGCGCCGCTCACGCCCGCCAGGCCGAAGTTCGGCCTGCCCGCGCAAGCCATCGTCGTGTATGTGAATCCCTATGACGCGCGCGTGCTGGGCAGCCTGTCCAGCAGCGAGCGCTTCGGCAACTGGGCGAAAAAGCTGCATTCGCGCCTGCTGCAAAACGATGGCTGGCGCTGGATGATCGAGCTGGCGGCCAGCTGGCTGATGGTGATGCTGGTGACGGGCGTGGTGCTGTGGTGGCCGCGCGGCGCGCAATCGGGCTTGCCGAAGCGGGGCGCGCGGGGCCGCAATGGCTGGCGCCAGTGGCATGCTTTCCTGGGCGTGACGCTCGGCATCGTCAGTGTCGTGATCCTGACGACGGGCCTGACGTGGAGCCAGCAGGCGGGCGGGCGCATCCGCGCGCTGCGCGACGTCAGCGGCCAGGCGCCGCCGCCCGTGCCACGTGATTTGCGCTCGCGCGAGGAGGGCGCTCCGCTCGACTGGCAGGATGCGTGGCAGGTAGCGCGCAGCCACGCGCCCGCCATCGCCGTGCAGCTGACGGCGCCGGCCAGCCAGGACGATGTGTGGCGCGCCACCATGGCTGACCGCAGCCAGCCCACCTTGCGCTTCGACCTGCAATTCGATGCCTACAGCGGCAAGCCCCTGTATTACGCGGGGTGGGAAGCGCAGACGGCGTTCGGCAAGGCCACCGCCATCGGCATTCCGTTCCACCGCGGCGAATTCGGCTGGTGGAACCAGGCCTTGCTGCTGCTGTTCGGCGCCAGCGTGCTGTTCTCGCTGGTGTCGGGCTGGGTGATGTTTTTCAAACGGCGCTTGCCTGGCTCGCTGGGTTTACCCAGGCTGCTGCCGGGCGCCTGGACGTCGCCTTCCGCGCTGGCCTGGCTGGCGGCAGCCGCCATGTGCGCGCTGATGCCGCTGCTGCTCGTTTCCGGCGGCATGCTGTTGCTGCTGGAGCTGTTCCTGGCACGGGCTAGCCGCCGACGATGGGCTGCGCGATGATCCAGAGACTGAGCAAAGTGTAGGCGATCATCAGGGCCAGCATCGGATACTGGCTGCGCAGGGCCGCGCGGCGACTGGCGTACAGGCGCAGCGCGCAGACATGGGCCAGCCAGACGGCTGCCACGTGGCCTGCGACGATGGCGAACAGCGATACGTACCACACCACCTTGGCGTCGACGATGCCAAGGCGGATGAAGTACAGCTTCGTGCCGAACAGGTCCCAGTCCAGGCCCAGCGGGTCTGACGCCAGCGGAATCAGGTACTGGCCCGCCATCGCCAGGAAAGACAGGTAGTGGGCGAAATGGTAGGCGATGGCGATCGGCACCAGGGTCAGCACGAAGTGGCCGGCCACGCGCAGCAAGGGTATGGCCGGCTGGCCATCGCTGGCGCCGCAGCGGGCGATCAGCGCGCAAAACAGCAGGAACACCAGCAGGAACAGGGCCGGCATCAGCAGCAGGGCGGCCGTGGTGATCCATGCCAGCGCACCCGGCGCCACGGCGAGGACGGCGTCGACGATGTCGTACCACGTTTGCGTTTCCATCATGCCGTCGAAGCTGACGGAGGCCAGCATGAGGATCACCAGCACCAGGCAGGCAGGGCGCACGGGTTCCACCGCCAGCAAGCCCGCCGCATACGGGCGCACGTAGCAGGCGCCGTCGCGGAATGTCACGGGCGCGAAGCGGGCCAGCAGACCGAAGACGATGTTGAAAACTTCCGCATGGCGCAGCCAGGCGGCGCGGCCGAACAGCGCCATGCCTGCCCACGTGCAGGCGGAATACAGCAGCATGGTCCAGGCCAGGCTGGCCGGCTGCTCGCTGCCTTCCCAGTTCAGCTCCATCCAGATAAAGCCGAAGAACAGGGCCGCCGCCGGCCAGCTGTCGAGCCAGCGCGGCCACGCCAGCGGTGCGCGCCACCGGGGGAACAGATGCTGTGCCGCGCGCGCCACGCTGTCGAGCGGATTGACCAGCGCCCACAAGTCGCCCAGCAGCGCCGACACGTAGGCCATGCCGACCCACCAGATGGCCCACACCATGGCGGGTGCGATATTTTTTACGGGGTTTTGCACGCCCACCAGTCCCGCCACGATCACCAGAATATACAACGCCAGCACCAGCAGGCGCAGTGCGAAAGCGATGGCGCGCGCGCCAGGAACCTGCCGCAGGACGAGGCGCGCATAGTCGCCCTGGCAGGCCGCTGTGCCATCCCGGCGCCACAGTGCCAGGAAGGCAAACGACAGCGCCACCGTCAGTCCCGCGCCCAGCAAATATAGCCAGAGCGGCAAGGGCAGGTCGTAGCGCTGGCCAAAGCCGTGCGCATGGGCGATGCCTGGCGCGGCCAGCAGGACGAAAGCGATGGCGCGCCGCATCATCGCGGCAGCACTTCCAGGTACATCAGGGGCGCCTCGCGGTGATGCTTGTGCTGCTTGCCCTTGCCCTCCGTTTGCGCGCCATAGCCGTGCGCGGAAACAGGGAAGCGTCCCGGCACCGTGGCGTCGATGCGCATGGCTTTTGTCTCGCCCGGCTTGACCTCCAGCAGCTGATCGTAGCCATGCAAGTGGATACTGACTATTTCGTCGGTACTCCAATCCACGGTGATCCGGGTGTCCTGCCGGACGCGTATCGTCGGTGGCTTCGCGGCGATTTTGCGCTGCGCGATGGCCAGCGCCACATGCTGTTCCTGTTGCTGCGGTTTTGCCGCAGAGCCGCCCTGCGACTGGCTTTGCGCCGATATGCACAGCAGGAAAATGGCCAGGCCCAGGCTGGCAAGCGGAGGGTGGAATGAGTATTTTTTCATGCTTAAATTTTAGGAAATATTTCCAGCATTGGCCATCTGAAAAAAAACGCCAGTTTGAAAAAGTGCGGCCGTAGAATGATCGGCGCGGATCCGACGACACTTGGAAAAGGCGGGGGAGATGATGAAAAAAGCGATGTTTGCATTGGCCGTGACATGCATGGCGGTGTTGCCTGCGTCGGCCGAAATCCTGGCCATGGTCAATTACGAGAGCAAGGCGCCCGAGTCATTGAAATCGCTGAAAAGCCCTGTCGCGCCGCCGTCGCGCAAGGAGGGCATCGCCATCATCGATGTCGATCCCGAGTCGAAAAACTTCGGCAAGATCGTGCGCGACATCGCCCTGCCGCCGGACCTGGTGGCGCACCATATCTTCTACAACCACGACATGAGCAAGGCTTACATCACGGCGCTGGGCAAGACGCAGCTGCGCGTGATGGACATGCGCCACAAGGACTTTCCCATCAAGGTGATCGAGGTACCGACTTGCCAGGTGGGCGAGGACATCGTCTTTTCGGATGACCACAAGCGCTGGTATCTGAGCTGCATGGGATCGCAGGCCATGCTGGAAGGCGACGCCGTGCACGACAAGCCGGGACGCACCGTCAGGCTGCCGGCGCCATATCCGCATGGCCTGGCCGTCCACGATGGCATCGACCGCACCCTGCTGACGAGCACCATCCGCCCCACGGACCTGGGCGACGCGGGTGAGGTGATCAGCGTGGTGGAAACGAGCACGGGCAAGGTGCTGGGCACGCACAAGCTGTCGAAAAAGCCGTCGCCGTCTGGCGAAGCGCCGGTGGAAGTGCTGTTCGTCCCGGGCAGCAAACCGCCTGTCGCCTACGTCGCCAATATGTACGGCGGTACCGTGTGGACCGCCACGTGGAATCCGGCAACCAGGGATTTCGACACGGCCCAGGTGCATGACTTTGCCGAACAAAAGGCGGGCGTGCCGTTGGAGCTGTATTTCAACAAGGGCGCGACGCGGCTGTACCTGACGACGGCCAAGCCGGGCCACCTGCATATCTTCGACCTGACGGGCGGCATCGGCAAGCCCCGGCTATTGAAATCGATCCCTGCCGCCGAAGGCGCGCACCACGTGGCTTTCACCAGGGATGGCCGCTATGCCTTCGTGCAGAACGCGCTGCTCAACCTGCCGGGCATGAGCGATGGCAGCATCACCGTCATCGATATGAAAAAGGAGGTGGTGGCGGGGAGTGTCGATACCCTGAAAAACAAGGGGCTCAATCCGAACAGCATCGTGCTGCTGCCGAAGTGGAATGACTTCATGGGGCATTGAAAGATGCATTCCGCTAGAATGAAAGGGCGCGGCCAGGCTCGTTGCCACAGGCCGCACCTTTGCAATGGCTGAACATGATATTCCTCGACTTTCCCGCCTTGTCCGCGCTGGCCACCGCTTCGGCCACGATTACCAAAAAATGCAGCTGCTGCGCCGTCCCGCTTGACGCCTGGCAGCGCCTGCCTACCTCGCTGGAGCTGGACCGCTTTGAAGAAATCGGCACCCTGCGCGAAGATCCGTACGAGGAACCGACGTTTGCCGAATACCACCCGCACGGCACGCGCTACGACAGCATCGATGCGCCCATCGCCCCGCGCTACTATCCCGCGAACCTGAGCCAGGTGGCCCGCTGCCTGAACTGCGGCCGTTACTACCTGCGCTACAACGAGGCGGGCGGCTACTTCACGGAACTGCGCATCCGCGCGCTGCGCCCGGAATTGCTGGCCGACGCGGCGTAGTCACTGCTACAGGCTTTCCTTGACGTGCGCGATGCCGTGTTCATCGTAGATCGAGTACACGGCGGCGAGGATGTTTTCCAGTTCAGGCGAGCGGTCCATATGCCGCATGCTGAATAAAATCGGCGAGAACGCATGCTTGTCGTCCAGCTTGCGGTACACGACGTTCCGGTGATGCATGGCTTGCACGCTTTCCGGCACGATGGAAATGCCCTGGCCGGCCGCCACCAGTCCCATGGAAATCTGCAGCTCGCGCACTTCCGTGACGGGGCCGGGGGTGACATTGCCTTCGCTGAACATGGCCAGCACCTGGTCGGCAAAGCTGGGGCGGGGCGCTTTCGGATACACGAGCAGGGTTTCGTGGATCAGGTCCGTGAGGCGTAATCCGCCTTCCCCCCTGGCCAGCCGGTGGCCGGGCGGCAGGGCCACCACCAGCCGCTCCTCGCGCAGCAGGATGCGGCGGATGCTGGGGTCTTCGCTTTTCAGACGCCCGAAACCCACGTCGATGCGGCCTTCCTTCAGGGCCTTGAGCTGCTGCACCGTCGTCATTTCATGCAGGGTCACGTCGACCTCGGGATGGCGCTCGCAAAAGCGGTGCACGATGTCTGGCAATTCCCCATACAGGGTAGAGGCGACAAAGCCGATCGACAGGGTGCGTTCCAGTTTGCCGACACGCTGCGTCATCGCCTGCAGGTCGCGCACCTGGTCGAGCAGGGGCCGCGCATGGGCGAGGAAAAACTCGCCCGCTTCCGTCAGGCGCAAGGGACGCGAACCCTTTTCGATCAGCGCCACGCCCAGGATTTCTTCCAGCTGCTGCATCTGCCGGCTCAGCGGCGGCTGCGCGATGTGCAAGCGCGCGGCGGCCCGCGTGAAGTTTCTTTCCTCCGCGACCGCAACGAAGTAGCGCAAGTGCCGTAATTCCATCTTCATACCTTTCAGGTATAGGTTTGATACCAACTCGGTGTTGGACGTGGGGAGATTCGGGGAATATCGTGTCACCACTCCACAGAATTATACGGAATAAATATGATTCAAAATATCGAGACCTACTTGGTCGATGTGCCAACCATTCGTCCGCACCGGATGTCCGTTGCCACCATGAATACGCAAACCCTGGTGCTGGTGCGGCTGCGCTGCGCTGACGGCATCACGGGCTGGGGCGAAGCGACCACCATCGGCGGCTTGAGCTACGGCGGCGAAAGCCCGGAAAGCATCAAGACGAATATCGATACCTATATCGCGCCGCTGCTCGTCGGCATGGAAGCGAGCGAAGTGGCCAAGGCCATGGCCAGGGTGCGCAAGGTCATACAGGGCAACCGCTTCGCCAAGTGCGCGATCGAGACTGCGCTGCTCGATGCGCAGGCGCGCCGCCTGAACGTGCCGCTGTCGGAATTGCTGGGCGGCCGCGTGCGCGATGCGCTGCCTGTGGCCTGGGTGCTGGCCAGCGGCGACACCGCGCGCGATATCGCCGAAGGGGAAAAAATGCTGGACTTGCGCCGGCACCGCATCTTCAAGCTGAAGATCGGCATGCGCGACGTGATGGATGACGTGGCCCACGTGCTGGAGATCAAGCGGGCGCTGGGCGAACGGGCCAGCGTGCGCGTCGATGTCAACCAGGCCTGGAGCGAGACGGACGCCGTGCGCGGCATCGCCGCACTGGAAGCGGGCGGCATCGACCTGATCGAACAGCCGGTGAAAGCCGGCAACCGCGCCGCGCTGGCGCGCCTGACGCGGCGCTTCGACGTGGCCATCATGGCCGACGAAGCCTTGCACGGTCCCGCCGATGCGCTGGCGCTGGCCCAGGCCGATGCGGCCGACGTGTATGCGGTGAAAATCACCCAGTCGGGCGGCTTGCTGCCCGCGCTGGAAGTGGCCACCGTGGCGCGCCTGGCCGGCGTGGGACTGTACGGCGGCACCATGCTCGAAGGCGGCGTCGGCACCGCCGCCACGGCCCACGTGTGCTCCACGTTCGCGGAACTTGCCTGGGGCACGGAACTGTTCGGCCCCCTGCTGCTGACGCAGGAAGTCTTGCGCGAGCCGCTCGTGTACCGTGACTTCATGCTGCAAGTGCCGACGGGGCCTGGCCTGGGTGTCGAGATCGATATGGACAAGCTGCGTTCCATGCAGCGCGCCTGAGGACGCCTATCAAAACCTACTGCGCGTCGTGATTTACGGTCTGCGATGCTCACTGTACCTTCGTACAGTTGCGCTTCTCGACCGCAACTCTCTTCCGCTCGCTACGGTTTTGTTAGGCGTTGTAAGTGCCTATAAAAATCTTAAGGAGAAACCATGTTATTCCATGTACGCATGAACGTGAACCTGCCATTGAGCATGCCCGCCGAGCAGGCGGCGCAGCTCAAGCAGACGGAAAAGGCACTGGCGCAGCGCCTGCAGCACGAGGGCAAGTGGCGCCACCTGTGGCGTATCGCCGGCCAGTACGCCAACATCAGCGTCTTCGACGTGGACAGCGTGGAGGAGCTGCACAACTTGCTCACCTCCTTGCCGCTGTTTCCCTACATGCAGATCGACGTGATGCCGCTGTGCCGCCATCCCTCGTCGGTGCGCGACGACGATTCCTGAGGAGACATGCGATGACGGAGACAGGCAACGACACTGCCGGGAAAATGTGCGAGGTGGACGGTATCTGCCTGCATTACCGCACGGATGGCGAGCGCAGCAAGCCCTGCCTCGTCCTGTCGAATTCCCTCGGCACGGACTTGTCCATGTGGGATGCGCAAGCGGCCGCGCTGGCCGGCGATTTTTTTGTCGTGCGCTACGACACGCGCGGCCATGGCCAGTCGGCCAGCGGCAGTGCGCCGTTCGGCATCGAGCGGCTGGGACTGGACGTGGTGGCACTGCTCGACCATTTCGATATCGCCCGTGCCGCCTTCTGCGGCATTTCCATGGGCGGCTTGACGGGCCAGTGGCTGGGCATTCACCAGCCGCAGCGCCTGACGAAGCTCGTGCTGGCAAATACGGCGGCGCGCATCGGCGGTGCCGCGCCGTGGCAGCTGCGAGCGGAGCAAGTGCGCCGCGACGGCATGGCCGCGGTGGCCGAGGGCGCCGCCGCGCGCTGGTTCACGCCGCCGTTCATCGCGCGCGAAGCGGACACGGTGGCGCGCCTGGCCGGCATTTTGCGCAGCCAGGATGCCGGCGGCTACGCGGCCTGCTGCGACATGCTGGCCAAGGCGGACTTGCACGCCTGCGTCGGCACGATCGCCGTGCCGACCCTGATCATCGCGGGCGAGCACGATCCCGTGACCACCGTCGACGACGGGCGCTGGCTGCAGCAGCAGATCGCGGGCGCCCGCCTGGCAAGCCTGCCCGCTTCGCATATCTCGAACATCGAGGCGGCGGACTTGTTTACGGCGCAGTTGCAGACATTTTTGTTGTGAGGCTTGCTGTACCGTATCGGTACGGCAGGAATGTGGTTTTCCTCTGAGTACCGCCGCCGGCTGGTCCGGCATGCGGCAGGGGAAGCTTTCTTGAAAAATAATAATAAGAAAAGCAGACTTGGAGTAGACGGATGGAAAACAGATTGATCATTATCGCGGCAGTCACGGTGGGCTATTTCGCCCTCATGTCGTACATTACGTATAGCGTGCGCAAGCATGCCAACAGCGCCGAGGGCATGACGGCGGGCGGACGCAACTATCCCGCCTATCTGATCGGCGCGCTCTTGTTGTCGGAATTTATTGGCAGCTCCGTCAGCATCGGCACGGCCCAGAAGGGTTATGAACTGGGTATTTCCGCCGCCTGGAATCTGGTGGCGCTGTCGCTGGGCTTCTTGCTGCTGGCCATCGTGCTGGTGAAAAAATACAAGGAAAGCGGGCAGTCGACGATTTCCGGCATCCTGGCGCAAACCTACGGCGAACCCGTGCGCTATGCGGCGTCCATCCTCACCATCGTTGCGCTGAGCATCGTTGCCGTGGCCCTGTACGCGAGTGGCGGCGCCGTGCTGGCAGCCGTGCTGCATATCAACAAGACCGTGGCCATCTTGCTGGTGGGCGCCATTACCGTGATCTATGTCAGCCTGGGCGGCATGCGCTCGGTGGTGTACACCAATTTTGCCCACTCCATCGTCAAGTATCTGGGCGTGATTCTGGCGCTGGCGTATGCGCTGGAAGCCACAGGCGGCATCGGCGCGCTGCAGGCGCAGCTACCGGCCAAGATGTTCAACTGGGTCGAGATCGGCTGGGGCCAGATCATCGCCTGGATGATCGGCGGCATCGGTTCCATCTTCGCCACGCAATACGTGATCCAGGCCCTGGTCAGCACGGACAATCCGGCCGTGGCCAAGCGCGCCTGTTACTACGTATCGTCGCTGATGATCCCGTTCGGCCTGATGGCGGCCCTGATCGGCATGTGCAGTGCCGTGCTGTACCCGGGCATGAAGTCGATCGACGCCTTCCCGACCCTGATCGCCCACATGCCGGCGTTTTCCGCCAGCATCATGATTGTCGGCCTGGCCGGCGCCCTGTTCGGCGGCATTTCCGCCACCACCCTGGCATCGGCCACTCTGGCCATGAAGGATTTTTATGATCCCTGGTACAACAAGGCGAAGAACGACGCGAAATCGCTGATGTTTCTGCGCATCGCCATCGTCGTGGCCGGCTTGCTGCCGCTGGTGCTGGCGTTGTATGCGGAAAAACTGCTGATGATCGCCTTCCTGGGCAAGGCCCTGCGCGCCACCCTGGCCGTGCTGGTGCTGATGGCCTTCTATGCGCCGAAGTTCGGCACGCCGCGCGGCGCCTTCGTTGGCGTCATCGTTTCCGTGATCGCCACCATCGGCTGGTTCCTGGCAGGCAATCCGTACGGTGTCGACAGTTCCTATCTGGCGCTGGCCGGCCCGCTGCTGACCATGGGCATCAGCCATCTGTTCAAGCCGGCGCAAGCGTTGGCGAAGCCGGCATCGTCGTCGCGGCTGTAGCTTACCCAAGCCTCACACCAGTCCCGTCATGTAATAGATGGCAATGACGAGGAACACGGCCACCGTCTTGATGACGGTGATGCCGAAAATGTCGCGGTAGGACTGGCGGTGCGTGAGGCCCGTGACGGCCAGCAGGGTGATCACGGCGCCATTGTGCGGCAAGGTATCCATGCCGCCGCTGGCCATGGCCACCACGCGGTGCATGACTTCGAGCGGAATGTGCGCCTGCTGCGCGGCCTGGATAAAACTGTCCGACATGGCCGCCAGCGCGATGCTCATGCCGCCCGAAGCCGATCCCGTAATGCCGGCCAGGGTCGTCACGGAGACCGCTGCGTTGACGAGCGGATCGGGCACGCTGCGCAAGGTGTTGCTGACGGCAAGAAAACCGGGCAGGGCGGCGATGACGCCGCCAAAGCCATATTCGGATGCCGTATTCATGGCCGCCAGCAGGGCGCCGCCCACTGCCGCCTTGGTGCCTTCGGCAAAGGCGGCGCGGATACGCCCGAAGGCCGTCACGCACACGAGCAAGATGCCCAGCAATAAGGCACCTTCCACGGCCCAGATACCAGTCACGGACGCTATCGACGTCGACACGGGCGCATGCAAGCCGGGCAGGGCCTCGGCGGTGAGTACGTAACTGTCGCCATACCAGTGGGGAATCAGCTTGGTCAGCGCAAAGTTGGCCACGCCCACCAGCACCAAAGGCGCCACCGACAGCAGCGGATGGGGCAAGTCGCCACCGGCTGTCTTTGCCTGTTCCGCTTCCACGCCATAACCTTCGCCCGTCGCCATGACGGACCGGCGGCGCCATTCCAGGAAGGCCAGTCCCATGATCACCGTCAGCACGGCGCCGATGGTGCCCAGCCATGGCGCGGCCCAGCCGGTCGTATTGAAAAAGGTGGTGGGGATGATGTTCTGGATTTGCGGCGTGCCGGGCAAGGTATCCATGGTGAAGGAAAATGCGCCCAGGGCGATGGCGCCCGGCATCAGCCGCTTGGGGATATTGCTCTGGCGGTACAGCTCGGCCGCGAACGGGTACACGGCAAACACCACCACGAACAGCGACACGCCGCCGTACGTCAGGGCCGCGCACACGGCAACGATGACGGCATTCGCGCGCGAACTGCCGATATAGCGGATGGCGGCCACGACGATCGACTGTGAAAAGCCGGACAGCTCGATCAGCTTGCCGAACACGGCGCCGAGCAAAAAGACGGGGAAATACAGCTTGATAAAGCCCACCATCTTTTCCATGAAGATACCGCTGAAGACAGCCGGCACGGCGGACGGATCGGTGAGCAGCACGGCACCCAGCGCGGCGACCGGCGCAAACAGGATCACGCTGTAGCCACGGTAGGCGGCCAGCATCAGGAAGGCCAGTGCGGCCAGAACTATCAGGAAAGACATCGGTCAGGCCCTTGCGCGAGAAGTGATCAAGATATTAATAATGCAGTTAATATCATACTTCTCGGCAACCTGCCAACGCGCAGGTCAAGGTGACAGCAGTTCACGTCAGCCTAGTGAGGAAAAAGCTGGTCGGGGTGAGAGGATTCGAACCTCCGGCCTCTGCGTCCCGAACGCAGCGCTCTACCAGGCTGAGCCACACCCCGCATACTGGTATTACAGCAGATGGCGGGGCGGGTTTCAAGCGACTGCATCAACGCTTATTTCTTTTCCTGCTGCGCCTTCCTGATTTCCGCTTCGCTCACTTTTTTTGCTGGCGCATTCGTCGCAGGCGAAGTCGGGGCCTTGCGGGTGGCGTTGGCTTGCGCCATGACGGCGGCGCAATCCGTGTCCGGGGCCTTGTCGACGCTGACCAGCGGCAGCAGGGCGGCCAGCGGCGTGACGACGGTGGCCAGCGCCACGGCGGCGCCGGCTTTCAACGCCAGCGGGCCTTTCTGCGGGCCCACGTCCGGGTTCTTGAACGTGCCTTTCGCATACAGCGGCGTGCGCAGGGTGATGATGCGGGCGCCTTTGGTACGGGGGCGCACGTCGAGGTCCAGGGTTTCGCTTGCCAGGTTGACGTTGCCCGTGACATTTACGACGGCGCTGTCCGTGTCGAGCACGAAGCGGCGCACGTTGGCCTGGCCATTCGTGACGGCGAAGTCGCTGGCCAGGCAGTTCAGGTGGACTTGCTTGTCGCCAAAGATTTTCACGAAGACGGCGTTGGCCAGGTTCAGGCCAGCCAGTTCCAGCATGAACTGGCTGACGGAGCCTTCGCTGACGGTGGCCGCCAGCTCGCCATTCGCGCTGGCCAGCATGGCCGAGACGGAATTGCCGTGGCCCGTCAGCGCCGCATCGCCATACACTTCGCCGAAGCTCGCTTGCATCGATTGCAGCTTGGGAAACAGTTCGCGAATTTTGAGGTGGCGCGCCGCCACCTTGGCTTGCGCGGCGATGGTCTTTTGACGGCCATCGAGCGTGATGTTCGAGGTGATGTCGCCGCCGGCCATGCCGAAGTTGAGCGGCGTCAGACTCAGCACCTTGTCTTTCATGTGGATGTTGGCGACGACATTGTTGAGCGGGATATCGTGCGTGCGCACCAGTTTCTTGCCCGTGAATTTCACGTCGGCGTCGAGCGCATTCCATTTGGCTGTATTGAACTGTTCCACGGGCAAGGCTTTGTTGTCGGGCTGCACAGGCGCCTTGCCGCGCGCCTGTTTCTGCGCATTGCTGTCGGCGCCGATGGTGGGGCCCAGGTCTTCCAGGCGCAATTGTTGCGACGTCACTTCGCCGCGCAGCAAGGGACGCGGCTGGCGCGGCAAATACTGCAGGGTGCCGGCCAGGTCGCTCTGGCCCACCGTGCCCTTGAAGTTTTGATAGGTCCAGTTCCAGATGGCGCCGTCCTTCTTGCCCAGCAGGCGGCCTTTGGTGGCGTAGTCCGGGGTTTCCGGCAGCAGCACACCCGTCAGCGGATACAGGTCGGCCATGCTGGCGCCGGCCAGGCTCAGCTGCAAATCGATGCCCGACAGCGAGCGCGGGTCCGTCAAGGTGCCATCGATGCTGGCCTTGTTCTTGCCCAGCACGGCATGCGCCTGCACGGGATACACGGTGTTGTTATCGGTCAAGGACAGCACGGCACCGGCCTTGCCGCCGCCCGTCACGGGCGCTTTGCGATAGGTGCCGCCCAGGGTGAATTCGATGCCGTATTTCTGCACGGGCGCGCTGCCTGGCGCGTCGCCCGGCGTGGCGTCGGGCGCTGTCGAGCTGACCTTGGCGCGCAGGTCCAGTGCGATGCCCTCGTCGAGGTAGCGGATGGCGCCGTCGCCGAAGGCCATGCGCTGGATTTCCACGTCCCATGCCGAAGGGCCGTTATCCTTCAAGGTCCAGCTGTTGCTGCCATCGGCGCGCCGCTGCAGGGCAATATTGGGAGAGTCGAGCGCCAGGTCCGTCAGCACCAGCCTGTGTTGCAGCAGGGGCAGCGGATGGATGGCCACGTCGATGCGTTTCGCGCTGGCCAGTTGCGGGCCGGCCGTCGCCCAGTCCGGGTTGCTCATGCGCACGTCCCGCGCGCTGATGATGGGACGCGGCACGTAGCGGCGCCAGCCCGGCTCCGTTTTCACCCCTTGCTTCCATTGCACCTGCAAATCGCCACCGATGACGAAGGTGCGGCCCGTGCTTTCCGACACCTTTTCGTTGATGTAGGGGCGGGCGCGGTTCCAGTCGAAGGTCAGCACGAAGATGACCACGATGGCGATCAGGGCCAGCAGGGTGGCCAGGCTCCAGCCGAGGATTTTCAGGGGTGTCGAGCGTGTCATGGGGATGCCAATCGCAGTGATTTTTTCATTAAGATAGACCGATTGATCATGGCAGTCGGTGCGCTGGGTTACGTACGCATCGTGATTACTGGCATTGATTCCATAATTCGAGTATTATTGAATTATGGAAAACAACAATACTATCGCAACGCAGGCTGCGCCGCTGACAAGCACGGCCGCCATCGCTGCCCTGGCTGCGCTGGCACAGGAATCGCGGCTGGCCGTGTTCCGCCTGCTGGTGCAAGCGGGGCCGCAAGGCATGGCGGCGACGAAAATCGCCGAAGCGCTGGCGATCGCGCCATCGTCGCTGTCGTTTCACTTGAAGGAGTTGGCGCACGCCAACCTGGTGACGGCGAGCAAGGCGGGCCGCTCCATCATCTACGCCGCCAACTATGCGGGCATGAATGGCTTGCTGGCCTTCTTGACCGAGAACTGCTGTGCTGGCGCCCCTTGTTGCGTCACTGAATCTCATTTACTCAAGGACATCACGACATGACGATCACGATCTATCACAACACGGCGTGCGGCACCTCGCGCAATACCCTGGCCCTGATCCGCAACACGGGTGTCGAGCCCGTCATCATCGATTACGTCAAGCATCCGCCTTCGCGCGAGGAATTGCTCGACCTGATCGCCCGTGCGGGCCTGACCGTGCGCGCCGTCATGCGCGACAAGGGCGCCCTGTATGACGAGCTGGGCCTGGCCAATCCGGACTTACCGGACGCGGCCCTGCTGGACGCCATGCAAGCCCATCCTATCTTGATCAACCGCCCCATCGTCGTCACGGAACTGGGCGTGCGCCTGTGCCGGCCGTCGGAAAAGGTGCTGGACATCCTGCCGCTGCCGCAGCAAGGGGCCTTCGTCAAGGAAGACGGCCAGGCCGTGGTCGGCGCCGACGGCAAGCCGGTGGCCTGAATGAATGATTTGCCGAATATCAGTGCCGCGCACCTGGACGTGCCGGACCTGGACAAGCTGGCGCCGGCCAGCGTGTCCACCCATGCGCCGCGCATCCTGCTGCTGTACGGTTCCTTGCGCGAGCGCTCGTACAGCAAGCTGCTGACCCTGGAGGCGGAGCGCATCCTGCGCCACTTTGGCGCCGACACGCGCGTGTTCGATCCGCATGGCTTGCCCATGGTCGACAGCGTGTCGCCCGAGCATCCGAAGGTGCAGGAATTGCGCGCGCTGTCGCTATGGTCGGAAGGGCAAGTGTGGTGCAGCCCGGAACGCCATGGCGCCGTCACGGGCGTGTTCAAGTCGCAGATCGACTGGCTGCCGCTGGAAACGGGCAGCGTGCGGCCCACGCAGGGCCGGACCCTGGCCGTGATGCAAGTGTCGGGCGGTTCGCAATCGTTCAATGCCGTCAACGGCTTGCGCGTGCTGGGACGCTGGATGCGCATGGTGACGATACCGAACCAGTCTTCGGTTGCCAAGGCGTATCAGGAATTCGACGATGACGGCCGCATGAAACCATCGCCGTATTACGAGCGCCTGGTCGACGTGATGGAGGAGTTGTATAAATTCACCTTGCTGGTGCGCGACCGCCGCGATTACCTGGGCAGCCGCTACAGCGAGCGGCTGGAAGCGGCGCCGGCCATCGTCCAGGCATTGGCGGGCGCGGCGATGGAGCATGAGCGCAGCAAATAAGCGGCGCATAAAGAAAACGGCGCCAGTGGCGCCGTTTTGTATTGCATGGGATGAAACGCGATCAGTGATTGCGGTCCACGGCAAACGAGCACAGTTGCAGCATGGATTGCTTGTAGACGCTGTCGGGCCAGCCGGCGATGGCATCGGCGGCGCGCTGGCCGGCGATTTCCGCCTGCTTGCGCGTGTAGTCGAGGGCGCCGCTGCTGGTGATGGCCGTGAGGACAGCGTCGAAATGCTGTTCGTCACCTTGCTCGATGCAGCTGCGCACCAGTTCGCGTTGCTCTGGCGTACCGTTTTCCATCAGCCAGATCAGCGGCATGGTCGGTTTGCCTTCGCGCAAGTCGTCGCCCACGTTCTTGCCGATTTCGGCGGCGTCGCCTGCATAGTCGAGCACGTCGTCGATCAGCTGGAAGGCCGTTCCCAGCGAGCGGCCGTATTCGGCTGCCGCTTCGATAGCGTCTTCGCTGGCGCCGGCGATCAGGGCGCCCAGTTGCGCCGACGCTTCGAACAGCTTGGCGGTCTTCGAGCGGATGACGTTCAGATAGCTCTCTTGCGTCACGTCCGGATCGTGCATGTTCAGCAACTGCAGCACTTCGCCTTCGGCGATCACGTTGGTGGCGTCGGACAGGATTTGCATGACGCGCATATTATTCAGCGATACCATCAGCTGGAACGAGCGCGAGTGCAGGAAGTCGCCCACCAGCACCGAAGCGGCATTGCCGAACAGGGCATTGGCCGTCTGGCGTCCGCGGCGCATCGACGATTCATCGACGACGTCGTCGTGCAGCAGGGTGGCGGTGTGGATGAATTCGACCACGGCGGCCAGTTCATGGTGCGCCGTGCCGCGATAGGCGTGGGCATTGGCCACCAGCAAGATCAGCACGGGACGGATGCGTTTGCCGCCTGCGCTGATGATGTATTCAGCGATCTGGTTGATCAGAATCACATCGGAGTGCAACTTTTGGCGGATCACCGTATTGACTGCGTCCATATCGGCGGCAATCGTTTGCACGATGGTGTTTTGGTTAACGTGTTTGTTAGCGTCAGACAAGGCGAACCTGCATTAGATTGTGGGTGCCGCGATTATACGACAAGGCTTGCGCGTGCGTGACGTTTGCCTATGACTGTAGAGCAATTGATTGACCTTGTTGGCACTGGCGCGCGTTTTGCTGTCCGCCTGGCGCAAGCCTGACATGATGGTCAGGTTGTCGACATACCACGATCATCAAGCTTTGTGAATAGTTTTTGACGCAATTTCTCAGTCCGTGTATAATCGCTGGTTCCCCCTGTTGTGCACGGCTTGCTTTTCATGGCAGTGGGACAAATTCTTTCAACATTTGATGAGGTTTCAAATCATGTACGCGGTCATAAAAACCGGTGGCAAACAATACAAAGTTGTCGCTGGCGAAAAACTTAAAGTAGAACAGATACCGGCAGACATTGGTTCCGAAATCACCATCGATCAAGTTCTCGCAGTAGGCGCGGGCGACAGCATCAAGTTTGGTGCTCCATTGGTCGAAGGTGCAACGGTACTGGTTACGGTTGTGGCGCATGGTCGCCATGATAAGGTCAAAATTTTCAAGATGCGTCGTCGTAAGCATTACCAAAAGCATCAAGGCCATCGCCAGAATTTTACCGAAATCCAAATCGTTTCGATCAACGGCTAATCGCCGCTGTTTGAATTAATCAGCTATCAAGGAGTCTTAAATGGCACATAAAAAAGGCGGCGGCACAACGCGAAACGGCCGTGATTCAGAATCAAAACGTCTGGGCGTTAAAGTCTACGGCGGCCAAGCTATCAATGCTGGCGGCATCATCATTCGTCAACGCGGCACCCCAGTGCGCGCTGGCGAAGGCGTAGGCATGGGCAAGGACCACACGTTGTTCGCGCTGATCGCGGGCAAAGTGAAGTTCGTTGTCAAAGGTGCTGGCTCGAAGCAATTCGTGACCGTTGTACCTAACGCAGCAGTACCAGCGTAATTCGTCGCGGAGCGCCAGTTCGCTCCGCAATGATCGCATGATGTAAGGCGCAAGCCTTCAATCGAAAGGCTCTGCCCAAGGTAGAGCCTTTTTAGTTTTATGGCGGCAAAATTATGAAGTTTATCGACGAAGCAAAAATCGAAGTCATCGCGGGCGATGGCGGCAACGGCTGCGCCTCTTTCTGCCGTGAAAAATTCCGGCCTTTTGGCGGTCCCGATGGCGGCGATGGCGGCAAGGGCGGCACCATTTGGGCAGTCGCCGACCGCAATATCAACACGCTCGTCGATTTCCGCTTCTCCAAAATGCACAAGGCTCGCAATGGCGAGCCTGGCCGTGGCGCAGATTGCTATGGCAAGGGCGCTGATGACATCCACCTGCGCATGCCGGTCGGCACCTTGATCATCGACAACGCGAGCGGCGAAATCCTGGCCGATCTGACCGAGCACGGCCAGACCGAAATGCTGGCCAAGGGCGGCGAAGGCGGCTGGGGCAATATCCACTTCAAGTCCTCGACCAACCGCGCACCGCGCCAAAAAGGCGAGGGCAAGGAAGGCGAGCGCCGCGAACTGCGCCTGGAATTGAAAGTCCTGGCTGACGTGGGCCTGCTGGGCATGCCGAACGCCGGCAAGTCGACCTTCATTTCGGCCGTCTCGAACGCGCGTCCGAAAATTGCCGATTATCCATTTACCACCCTGCACCCGAACTTGGGCGTGGTGCGCGTGTCGCACGAGAAGAGCTTTGTGATCGCCGACATTCCCGGCTTGATCGAAGGCGCTTCCGAAGGCGCGGGCCTGGGCCATCAATTCCTGCGCCACTTGCAGCGCACGGGTCTGCTGTTGCACATCGTCGACCTGGCGCCGTTTGAAACCAACGTCGATCCTGTCAAGGAAGCCAAGGCGCTGGTCAAGGAATTGAAAAAGTACGACGAGTCGCTGGTCGACAAACCGCGCTGGCTGGTGTTGAACAAGCTCGACATGGTGCCGGAAGAAGAGCGCAAGAAGATCGTCAAGGACTTCCTCAAGCGTTTCGCCTGGAAAGGTCCCGTCTTCGAGATCTCCGCGCTGAACCATCAGGGTTGCCCGGAACTGGTGAATGCGATTTACCAGCATCTGGAAGAGAAGAAACACAGCGAAAGCCGTGCCGAAGAAACGCAGATGACCGAAGAAGCACGCGGTATCTCGTCGATCGACCCGGATGATCCGCGTTTCAAGATCCTCGACTAAGGCTTTACCCTGATGTCGGTACAGACGGCCGCTGTCGCGCCAGCGCGCAAGCAAGCGTGGCAGCGCCGTGTATTGCATCTGATCGCGTATGCTTACGGGCTGAGCGCGGTCGCCTGCCTGTTGTTCGCCGATGAAATGGCGGCCGGCATGGGCATCTTCCTCAATGGCGTCAACGGCTACAGCCAGTTCTACGCTACTCATGTCGGTGTCTGGGGCGCTACCGCGCTCCTGGCGCTGTTCGCGGCACGGCAGGGCGAACCGCCTGTCCTCGGCGATATCACTGCAATGTTGGTCCTGGCGCAGCCCGCCGGCCGTCTGTTCGCGGCCATCAGCTTCGGCTTGCCCCAGGGTTTTGTGTTGTTCATGTGCGCAATGGAGTTGACGGCGGGGCTGGCCTTGCTGCTGCTGCGTCCTGCGCGCTGACGTCTATTAAGTGAAGAGCGCCGCCCCATGGATTCCGTGATTCAAAAAGCTACCCGCATCATCATCAAAGTCGGCTCTTCGCTGGTCACCAACGATGGCCGCGGACTCGATCATGCCGCCATCGCGCGCTGGGCCGCGCAGATTTCCGGCTTGCGCGCCCTGGGCAAGGAAGTCGTGCTGGTGAGCTCCGGCGCCATCGCCGAAGGCATGCTGCGCCTCGGTTTCGAGCAGCGCCCCACCGATATCCACGAATTGCAGGCTTGCGCCGCCGTCGGCCAGATGGGCCTGGCGCAAATCTATGAAAGCAGCTTCCGCGCCCACAGCCTCGGCACGGCGCAAGTGCTGCTCACGCACGCCGACCTGGCCGACCGCGAACGCTACCTGAATGCCCGTTCCACCCTGACGACTCTGCTGCGCCTGGGCGTGGTGCCGATCATCAATGAAAACGACACCGTCGTCACCGATGAAATCAAGTTCGGCGACAACGACACCCTGGGCGCCCTGGTGGCCAACCTGATCGAAGCCGATGCGCTGGTCATCCTGACGGACCAGCACGGCCTGTTCTCGGCCGACCCGCGCAAGGACCCGGACGCTTACCTGATCACGCAAGGCATCGCCGGCGATCCGGCCCTGGAAGCGATGGCCGGCGGTGCCGGCAGCAGCCTGGGGCGTGGTGGCATGCTGACGAAAATCCTTGCCGCCAAGCGCGCCGCCAAGTCCGGCGCCCATACCATCATCGCCTGGGGCCGCGACAGCGACGTGCTCAGCCGCCTGGCCCAGGGCGAAGCGATCGGCACGGAGCTGCGGGCGCAAACGGGGCAATTGACGGCGCGCAAGCAGTGGATGGCCGATCATCTGCATACGGCCGGCGCCGTCGTGCTCGATGCGGGCGCCGTGCAAAAGCTGCGCCAGGAAGGCAAGTCACTGTTGCCGATCGGCGTGACGGGCGTGAATGGCGAATTCGGCCGCGGCGCCGTGATCACCTGCGTCGATGCCGATGGCGCGCCCGTGGCGCGCGGCCTGTCCAACTACACGAGCGGCGAAGCGCGCCGCATCATGCGCAAGCCTTCCACCGAGATCGAGTCCATCCTCGGCTACATGGAAGGCCATGAGCTGATTCATCGCGATAATATGGTCTTGCTGTAAGCTCCCGCTTGCTGCGAATCAAAAAACGGCCCTTGCGGGCCGTTTTTTTTGCTCTATACCACGGCCGGCATCGGCGACTTGTCCTTGTAATCGCACAGGTCGGCAATCATGCAGTTCCAGCATTGGGGCTTGCGCGCCGTGCACGTGTAGCGGCCGTGCAAGATCAGCCAGTGGTGGGCGTCGTGCAGGAATTCCTTGGGGATGAATTTCAGCAGTTTTTGCTCGACGATATCGACATTCTTGCCTGGCGCGATGCCGGTGCGGTTCGAGACGCGGAAGATATGCGTGTCCACGGCCATGGTCGGTTCGCCAAACGCCGTGTTCATGACCACATTCGCCGTCTTGCGGCCCACGCCGGGCAAGGCTTCCAGCGAGGCGCGGTCGCGCGGCACTTCGCCGCCGTGCTGCTCCAGCAGGATCTGGCAGGTGGCGATGACGTTCTTCGCCTTGGTGCGGAACAGGCCGATGGTGCGGATGTAGCTGGCCAGCTCGTCCACGCCCAGGGCCAGTATCGTGGCCGGCGTATTGGCGACCGGATACAGCAAGCGGGTCGCCTTGTTGACGGACACGTCCGTCGCCTGCGCCGACAGCAGCACGGCGATCAGCAGCTCGAACGGCGTCGTGTAGTCGAGTTCCGTTTTCGGGGAAGGGTTGGCGGCGCGAAAGCGCGTAAAGATTTCCAGGCGTTTGGCGGCGTTCATGCGTCTTTTTTCGGGGTGATGGTGGCTGGCTGGGCGGTGTCCGTGCTGGCGGCAGCGGCCTTGGCGCGCGCGCGCTCCATGGCGGCGGCGATGATGGCGCGCTTGCGTTCCTTTTCTGCCTGTTCGTCTGGCGTGACGGGTACTTCCTGCGTCACTTCATGCATCTTGGCGACGGCCTTGGCGGCCAGGCGTGCTTCATTTTCCTCTGTTTCGCGGCGCAAACGCTGCGTGCGGAAATCGTGGCGCGCGCGCGCGTCGTCCGCCTCGGCCTGGCTCCAGGCATCCCAGCCCGTGGCGTCGCCGCTGACCGGGTACATGACGATGCAGTCGACGGGGCAGGGTGCCACGCACAGGTCGCAGCCGGTGCACAGATCGGTGACCACCGTATGCATCTGCTTTGCGGCGCCGACGATGGCGTCGACGGGACAGGCCTGGATGCACAGGGTACAGCCGATACACAGCGATTCGTCGATATAGGCGACAGATCGTGGACGTTCGAGACCGTTGACGGGATTGAGCGGAATGACTTTTTTGCCCAGCAAGCCGGCCAGGCGCACGATGCCCTGCGCGCCGCCCGGCGGGCACTGGTTGATGTCGGCGCTGCCTGCGGCAATCGCCTCCGCATACGGGCGGCAGCCGTTGTAGCCGCATTTGGTGCATTGCGTTTGCGGCAGCAAGTCTTCGATCTGGTCGGCAAGTGAGGGAGAGGCGGGATGCGGCACGGTCATCTTCAATACGGTAAAACGTCATTATCGGCCATCTGGCGCGCGCACAAGTAAAAACCTGGCTCGTGAGAGGGAATAGCTGGCGCATGGCTGGCCTGTTGCAGGCACGCCGCAATCGTATTTTATTTCCCCTGGGAATGTCAAAGTGCAAATAAACAACTTTGCAATTTCTTTTTTTTATGGGAGCATGATTTTTATCAAGCCTGTAATCAAAAAAAGCCGACCGCCAGTCCTGTTGCCGCGCCTGCATTGCAAGGTGCGCCAGGCCATAGGAGCCAAACATGCGTTTCCTCCGGACAGTTGGTTTGCCCTTCTGTTTGTTCATGCACGCTACACTTGCCCTTGCACACGGGCAGGCTGGCTCCCCCATGGCGGCGCCGGGCGCTGCCAGCTCGCGCATCGTCCGCTTCGCCGCGGAAGACTGGCCGCCCTTTATTTCCCGCAGCCTGCCTG
This sequence comes from Janthinobacterium sp. MP5059B, assembly GCF_001758645.1. Lineage (NCBI taxonomy): Bacteria > Pseudomonadati > Pseudomonadota > Betaproteobacteria > Burkholderiales > Oxalobacteraceae > Janthinobacterium > Janthinobacterium sp. MP5059B. The sequence goes on from NZ_LRHX01000014.1 coordinate 93,167, forward strand.
CCGACGGCATGTCCGGGGCGATGGTCAGTGCCATCTTCGAACGCATGGGCTATGTCGTCAAATATGAGTATTTCCCGTGGAAGCGCGCCATGCAGTTTGGCCTGGCCAGTTCCCGCTATGCCGGGTTTCTGGCTGTCTGGCGCACGCCCGAACGGGAAAAACTCTGCCACTTCTCGGTTCCGGTTGGCAATACGCAAGGCGTGCTGGCCTACCTGAAGGAGGATGGTGTGCCCGGTACCGCCCTGGCCGACCTGGGCAAGCTGCGTATCGGCACCGTGGCCGGTTATTCGAATGGCGAGCAGTTCGACGGCATGGTGGCGCGCGGCGAGTTGAAGACGGAAGAGGGCTTGAACGATGCGACGAATCTGAAGAAACTGCTCATCAAGCGTTACCGCGTGATCGTCATCGAGCGTCATGTCCTGCAGCACTTGCTGATGGGACGCAACTTCAGCAAGGCCGAGCGGGAGCGCATCGCCATCATCGATACCGTCTTCAAGGAGCGTCCCGTGCACGTGTGCTTCCAGCGCGACGCGGAAGGGGCGGCGCGGCAAAAGCGCTTCAACGAGGCGGCGCGCGACATCGATACGGCCCGGCTGGAACGCGATTACTGGAAGCGGCTCGACCAGAGCCTGGCGAGCGCCCCGCCCAGTCCCTGACACGGCGCGCCGCTGTTGCACGTTGCCAAAACGAAATATCTAAATACGAAACCATTCGTTCTTGTTTGTTTGTCCATCCTTTAGTCTGCAACCACTGTGTTGACGACTTGAAAAGGATGTTTCCGTATGCTGGAATTGATTCACAAGCAAGACCCGATCCCGCGCCTGCGGCAACTGGCGTACGCCGTCTCGGTGGCCGTGCTCGTGTTGGGGGCGCCTGGCGTGGCGCATGCGCAAGCGGTGCCTGCCGGGGACGGTGCGCAGGCTGCAGCCCCGCTCGATGCCGTTATCGTGACGGGGGCGCGCGGCACGGGCCGCACGGTGGCCAACAGCGCCGCACCGATCGACGTGATCAGCGCGCAGCAATTGCAGGCCACGGGCAAATTGAACTTGCTCGATGCGCTGGATACGGCCTTGCCGTCATTCAACTTGCCGGCCCGCGTGCAGCCTGACCTTGGCAGCATCGTGCGCGCCGGGCAGCTGCGCAACCTCGATCCCTCGCATACCCTGGTGCTGGTCAACGGCAAGCGCCGGCATACGACGGCCATCGTCAATGAGGATGGCTTTCCGGGTTCCGTCGCCACCGACCTGGCCCTGATCCCCTCGGGGGCGATTGCCCGCGTGGAAATCCTGCGTGACGGTGCTTCCGCCATCTACGGTTCGGACGCCATCGCCGGTGTCATCAACATCATCCTGAAGTCGGATGACAAGGGCAGTTTCAGCACGCAACTCGGTTCCACCTACGAGGGCGACGGCACGAACGGGGCGGCGCGCATCGATGGCGGCACGCGTCTGGGCGAACACGGCTTTGCCCACTTCGGCGCCGAAGTCCAGCGCCAGGGCATCGCCGTGCGCAATTTTGGACTGAATCCCGCTTATCTGTCGTATCCGGCCGTGCGCAACAGCGATGGCCAACTGGTGAAATTGGGACCGAACAACAGCTTGCCGGCCGGCGCTTCGCCGAACCCGGCCGAAGCAAACCGCAACAGCAATCCATGGCGCAATACGGGCGTGCCGCAAAGCACGACCGCTTCGCTCAGCGCCAACCTCGGCTATGACGTGTCGAACGAGGTGCAACTGTATGGTTTCGGCACCTATGCGCACCGCAATGCCCGCTCGGCGCAGAATTTCCGCCTGCCCAATACCATTTTTAATAACAACAAAGGCTTGCTGGCCGTGTATCCCGACGGTTTCACGCCATATGAAACGACGAGCGAAAACGACTTTTCGCTGACGGGCGGTGTCAAGGGCGAGACGGCGGGCTGGTCCTGGGACCTGAGCACGACGTATGGCCGCGACGATATCGACGTGGGTGTCGAACACTCGGCCAATTACTCGCTGACCTATCCCGGTGGCAAGACCGATTTTACTATCGGCAATCAGCGATACAGCCGCTCGACCACGAATGCCGATGTGCGCCGCCCCGTGCAGCTGGGCTTGAGCGAGCAGGCCGACCTGAGCCTGGGCCTCGAGTATTCGCATGAAACGCAGCAGCGCAGCCCGGGCGAACCTGCCTCTTACCAGGGCAGTGGCTCATCGGCGCTGGCCGGCTACCTGCCCGTCGACGCATCCGACACGGCGCGCCACAGCCATGCGGCGTATATCGGCCTGGGCGCGAAACTGACGCCGCAATTGCTGCTCGACACGGCTCTGCGCGCCGAGAAATATTCCGATTTCGGCAGCAAGACGACGGGCCGCTTGTCCACCCGTTATGACGTGACGTCCACGGTCGCCGTGCGCGGTACTGTCAGCAACGGTTTCCATGCGCCTAGCCTGGTGACGCAATCGTATTCGAACACGTCCGACCATGCGGGCGTGCCGTACACCCTGGCGCAGCCCAATTCCGCTGCCGCACGGGCCTTGGGTGCGCAAGCATTAAAACCGGAAAAATCGACGAATCTGTCGGCGGGGCTGACCTTCAATCCCACGCCCACCCTGCGCCTGGCCGTTGACGCGTATCAAATCAAGGTCAGCGACCGCCTGGGCGTGTCGTCGAACATCGGCATTGACCGCAGCTCGGGCGTGGCGCTCGACGGCAGCGGCCGGCCACTGACGGGGGCGCAAGCGAGCGTCATTGAAAACCTGCTCCGCTCGGCGGGGCTGACGGTGGGCAATGGCCTGGTGGCGCATTACTTTGCCAACGTGGGCGACACGCGCACGCGCGGCATCGACTTGACGGCCGAGGATGTTCTGCGCGTGGCCGATGGCAAGCTGCGCTGGACGGCGGCCGTGAATATCAATCACACGAGTCTGGTTGGCAAGGCGGCACTGCCGGCGGTGCTGCAAGGTTTGCCGAACATCGGCACCTTGAGCAAGTCGGCCGAGTACGACTTGCTGTACCGGGCGCCGCGCGACAAGGAGATCGTCACCCTGGCGTATGAAAAAGCCGGCTGGACATTCAACCTGCGCGAGACGCGCTACGGCAAGCTCAAGCGCCTGAATGCCATCACGGGCGGCGACTACCAGCTGAAGGCCGCCTTCGTGACGGATGTCAGCGTCGGCTACGACATCAGCAAGCGCATCAACGTGACGGTGGGCGCCAACAATGTCTTCGACCAGAAGCCCAGCCAGGTGCCGCGCGCAGCGCGCAGCGCCGCGAATCTGGCGCAGTACACGGGCGCCTACGACAATTCGGGACCATTGGGCGTATTGGGCGGTTACTACTACGCCCGCGCCACTGTTCACTTTTGATCTGCCTTCTCTATCTCCGTACTTATCATCAAGAACAGGAATTGACATGTCTGACAACACTCAACACGCGGCCATCGACCTGGAATGGGCCAATCTTCTTTCTCCGCAGCGTCGCACGGTCTTGCGCGGCGGCGGCTTGGTGGCGGCATTGGCCGCTTCCGGCTTGGCGGGCACCGCCCTGGCGCAGGATGGCGCAGTAAAACGCGCCAAACCTGCACCGGGCAAGAGCCCGTGGGGCGAGCATACGGACAAGGCGCCCACGCCGCGCCCCGTCAGCGTGCGGCCCGGCGAGGAAACCTTGCCATCGACACCGCGCGCCTACACGGATATCGAGAGCTATCACGCGCATATCTATTTTGACGAAGACAGTTACCAGAAAGCGGCGCTGATACGCAAGTGGGCGGCCGAGCGTTTCCAGATCGAGCTGGGCGACTGGAACCTGGAGCCGCGCGGCCCGCACGTGACGCCGTCGTTTTATTTTGGCTTTACCAATGATCTGCTGCCCGTGATCGTGCCGTGGCTGCAGCTGAACAGCCTGGGCCTGACGATACTGATCCACCCGAATACGGAAGATCCGCGCGCCGATCACCTGTATTACGCGCTGTGGGTAAACCGGTCGCAGCCTGTGAATGGCTATGCGATGAAGAAGCCGGGACCGGGTGAGCCGAGAGTCGAGCAGATCTTTGTGAATACGCGTCCGACGGTGAAAATCGAGCGCGCATGAAAAAAAGCCACACCAGTGTGAACTGGGGTGGCTTTTTGATGGATATGCCGTGTATTAGCCGTGTTTCTGGATGAATTCGCCGATTTTCGGGCAAATGATCTCGCGCCAGCGGCGGCCCGAGAAGATGCCGTAATGGCCGCATTTCGGCGCTACGAAGTCTTGTTGCATCTCGGCAGGGATACCGGAACACAAGTCATGCGCCGCCTGCGTCTGGCCGGCGCCGGAAATGTCGTCCAGTTCGCCTTCCACGGTGAACAGCGCCACATTCGTGATGTCTTGCGGACGCACCAGCTGGCCGCCCACTTTCCACGTGCCCATCGGCAGGCTGAATTCCTGGAAAACCGTTTTAATGGTTTCCAGGTAGTACTCGGCCGGCATGTCCAGTACGGCGTTGTACTCGTTGTAGAACTGGCGGTGGCCTTCCGCCGGCTCGTCGTCGCCCGTCACCAGGTGCATGTAGAACTCGCGGTGGCTTTGCGCGTGGCGGCCCGGGTTCATGGCGATGAAGCCGGCATGCTGCAGGAAGCCCGGATACACCTTGCGGCCAAAGCCCGGATAGTTCGGCGGAACCGCGTAGATCACGGTGTTTTCAAACCACGAGAATTTCTTTTCCGTCGCCAGGTTGTTCACTTGCGTGGGCGAGCGGCGCGGGTCGATCGGGCCGCCCATCATCGTCATGGTCTTCGGCATGTGCGGATCTTTGGCTGTCGCCATCAGCGAGATGGCGGCCAGCACGGGCACGGTCGGTTGGCAGACGGAAATGACGTGCAAGTCAGGCGCCAGCAGGCGGATGAATTCCTGCACATAATAAATGTAGTCGTCCAAGTGGAACGGGCCTTCCGTCAGCGGTACCATGCGCGCGTCCGTCCAGTCGGTGATGTAGACATCGTGCTCGGCCAGCAAGCCGCGCACGGTATCGCGCAGCAGGGTCGAGTGGTGACCGGACAGGGGGGCAACCAGCAAAACTTTGGGCTGTTGCAAGCCAGTGGCTTCTTTTTTGAAGTGAATCAGGCGGCAAAACGGTTTTGTCACGACAACGTGTTCGCGGATGTCGACGCTCTCGCCTTGGACGAGAACGGATTGGATGTCGAATTGTGGTTTTTCGTAGTCTTTGCCAAGGCGGTACATCAGCTCGTAGCCGGCTGCGATGCGTTGCGAAAACGGGGTGTGGGCCAGTGGAGAAACCGGGTTGGTAAATAACTTGGAGGACATGTCTGCCCATTGCATCACCGGAGTGAGGAAAGAGCGTTGCAGTTCGTGCAGTTGGTAAAGCATATAGAGTCCTTGTTTAATTCCAAGCGCCAATATCGGCTCAAATATCATAATCCAATTCTACGATATTTGTTGAGGACAAAATGTGCTTTACCGCGCACAGGTCCACAGTTTGCGCTTTGGTGTGACAGGGCGCCACACTTGCGTGGATAGAGCTGCAACGATGCTTTAAAAGCAAAAAAAGCAGCGTTTCCGCTGCTTTTCGTCTGTTTTTTCGCCACCCCGCCCCTGCGGAGAAGAGTCTCTCCGCCAGAACGGCCGCGGCAAGTGCCGTGCACTTAGCGCACCAGCATGTCGAGCTTGTCCTTGACGTCCTTGAATTGCTCGGCTTCCGGCAAGGCAGCCTTCGTCTTGGTGATCGAAGGCCAGTTACGGGCCAGATCGACGTTAATCTTGATGAAGGCTTGCTGGTCGCCCGGCACGTCTTCTTCCGCGAAAATCGCGTTCACCGGGCACTCTGCCACGCAGACTGCGCAGTCAATACATTCGTCCGGATCGATTGCCAGGAAGTTCGGGCCTTCCCGGAAACAATCTACCGGGCAGACATCGACGCAGTCGGTATAGCGACAGGCGATGCAGGATTCGGTGACAACGTGGGTCATAACAGTCCTATCAATTTGGGGGAGGTGCTGTAGCGCCTGCAGGAAACTCGGCGGCGCATACTAAAGCAAAGCATTGTATTTTAAGGCAATTCGCTATTTCTCACAAATCCCGCTTATATACAATACATATAAGCAAATTCATTTTTTGACGGTGCCGTTGCCGCGCAGAGCGGGTAATTCAGCGACTATCCGGGACGTTGCCATAAAGAACGCGGCAAGAAAGCGACAGTCACCCGATGCGGCAGGGGGCAGGGTGGGCGGTGTGCTGGCTTGCCGTGTGGTGTTTTTGTTTTACTCAAATCAAGACCGGCACAAAATAAGCGCCGGAACAATCAGGCCAAGTGCCGGAACATTCAGGCGCTGGCGCGTATTTGCGTCAGTAACTGTTGCCAACGTGCATTTTCAGCACTGCCATCCTCGGCAAATGTGATGGTGCGGCGCGCGGTGGGCGCGTCGACGGTGATCTGCCATTGGGGGATGTCGGCACCCACCTGCTGGCCCGTCGCCTGCGAGTGCGTGAAAAAGCCGCTGCTGGCCAATGCCGCTTCCAGTCCGGGGCCGTCCGGATGGGCTTGCGTATCGATGTCGTACTGTTCGCTCAGGCCGGCAAAGCCGCCGCTGCTGCGGGCTGAAATTTTCATGCTGCTCCTTCTGGTGGGCTGTGGTGGAGACGTGGTGCGGCATGTCATCGCCTGCTGCCGACTATTACTGGCTTGCGGCGTATGGCATTTATCGGGGCGCGTAGCTGCGGCACCAGGCCGCCAGTGCTTCGCGCTCCGCTTCCAGCAAGTGGTCCGATTCGCTGTATTCCGCATGGTTCATGGTACCGCAGCAGGCGCGCCTGTCTTGCACGGCACCCTCGTCATCGACGATGCCTGCGGCAAAGGTCATTTGCCCATCTTCCGTCATGGCATTGTTCTTGAGTACTTCGCGCACGGTAAAGCTGTTGCGGATGAAGTCCAGGTAGGCGGTATAGCCGTCGGCCTGCGCCAGGGTCAGCATCTGGCCGGCCACGTCGGCATACGTGGCCGCATGGTCGGGAGACGCCACCAGGGCGCGCAAGACCAGGCTGCGCAGGTAGTCGCCGCAGCGGTGCAGCACGGCAGCGTCGTCTTCCAGCTGGGGCTGGCGTTCATGGGCAAAGATGTCGGCCAGGATGTCGTAGACGGCGCCTGTAAACACTTGCGAGATGGCGTGCACTTCCGTGCCTGCCTCCGACAATTTGATGTCATTGTCGGCATTGCGCAAACCGTTAGGCCGGCCCAGCGCCAGACCGAACTGTTCCGCCAGGTCGGCCAGGAAGGTTTTGTCGTGCAGATCGGACTTGGTTTGCGCGATCACGGCTTCGACCTGGTCCAGCTGCGACAGGGCCAGGAAGATGGCCGTCAGGTCGCCGAACGATTCGTGCAAGCCGCCCGTCTGCGGCGGGTTATTGTTGAGCAGCCAATTCGGTTTGAGGCCATCGAGGATGGCATGCCCAGTTTCATGCGAGACGATGTCGAGCGAACGGCAGGTATAGACGCGCTCGGTGGCGCCGCTGGGAATGAAATCGCCGAACTTGAGGGCCTTGTCGCTGCGGCTGTAGTACGCATTCATGACATTGGGCAAGCCGTGCGGAAACACGCGCAGGGGGGCCGTATTGCTGGCGCTATTCCATTGCCAGGGCAGGGGCGAGGCTGTGCCGTTGCTGGCCAGCGCACGCTGGTACATGGTGAGCGTCATGCGCACGATGGCAAACGTGTGCACGGCGTCGAACTGGTCGGTATTGGGCGAGACGATGAAGTCGCCAAAGGCGTTCGGGCTGACCTGGGCGATGCCCGGCTCGCCAAAGGTGATGCGTGCATCGCGCGGGCCTTGCAGGGTCAGGCCCGCGAGGAAGGTCTTGCGCGTGCCCAGTTCGCTCACGGACGGGTCCTGCTTCCAGATCAGCACGCGCGAACCGACCGGCACGGCTTCGAGCTTGCGGGTGGTGGGGTCGAGCACGCGGGGCGGACCCGGCTGCAAGGTCAGCTGTGCATTCTTGCGGTGCTGGCGGTAGGGCGCCGATGGGGTGGGGACATAGCCGACGGGCAGGGACACGCATTTGGTCAGCACGGCTTCGACCGGCACGATGACTTTCTGGTCCATGGTAGCTCTCCAAGACACTCGCAACTGGAACTGAGATAGTCGTCCCGCTTCGGTGGTTTCGGTTTGATGCGGCGCAGGAAAGCGCGGTTTTTTCTGCGTGCCGGCGCCACCCATGGCCGCGGCTGCCGCATGGCGGCTGGTATGATGCTGGCCGTATTGCCCCCGTTTTTATAATAAAAGGATCGTTTGATGGCGGATATAAATATAGTTCAGCAACATAAGCTGACAGCAGAAAAGGCGCGCCAAGCGGCGCAGCAAGTGGCCGACAAGCTGGCCCAGGAATATGACCTGGCGTGCGCCTGGGATGGCGACGTGCTGCGTTTCGAGCGCAGCGGCGTCGACGGATCGCTGACCCTGGAAAAAGAGCAGGCGCAACTGCAAATCAAGCTGGGTTTCATGCTGAGCGCCTTCGCCTCCACGATTGAAGGCAAGATTGCCGAGAAGATGCGCAAGGTGTTTACCGAGCCGGCTTGACGGCTTTGCATCGCTTGTCCGGCGCCCGGTTTGGTGCTAGGGAGCGTGTCGCAGCGATGGGCGAAAAGACGATGAAAACAAGTCTCTTTTCGCCTTTTTTACGTCTGACTGTACGCTGGCGAACATTGCTAGCACATTTCTATTTGGAAAGCCATTGGACTTTGGTGGCTTTTTGCGTTATACTTGAGTCATATTTACAACAGCTACACCGCGTTTCACCTTCTGCTTCGCAGTACTCCCCACTCGCTGAGTGGTGAATAATTCTTCGGGTTTTACACCCGCATCCAGTTAAAAGTAGCTTGGTCGATTTTTTTCGGTCAAATACATTTGGTGCCATGTATTTGCATGGCGCTAGCGTTGTTAAAAGTCCTGAACCACAGCCTCTTTTAGCACGCACACGGCACCCCGGCACCGGCTTTGGCCATCCGCTGGTCACACGCGTGTCACCCCCTGTTTCCTGTCGCTCCCGTGCGCTTTTTGCGCCGTGGCGTAGCCGACGCAACAGGGTTTGCTGATTCCCGCCGCAAGCTAGCAGCTTGCTGGGTTTCATTCCATTCGTCAAATCGAGGGAGAACCACATCGTGGCAAAACAAATCATTATCGACCATGTGTTCAAAGTGTTCGGCGACAAGCCAGAAGAAGCACTTGAACTCGTCCATCAAGGCGCCAGCAAGCAGGATATCCTGGCCAAGACGGACTGCACCATCGGCGTTTTCGACGCCACCTTTACCATTGAAGCGGGCGAGATCTTCGTCATCATGGGCCTGTCCGGTTCGGGCAAGTCGACCCTGGTGCGCATGCTGAACCGCCTGATCGAGCCGACCGCCGGCCGCATCCTGATCGACGGCAACGACATCAATACCTTGCCGGACGCCCAGCTGCGCGCCCTGCGCCGCAAGGACATCAGCATGGTGTTCCAGTCGTTCGCGCTGCTGCCGCAAATTACCGTGCTCGACAACACTGCCTTCGGCATGGAACTGGCCGGCATGCCGAAAGCTGAGCGCCATGCGCTGGCCCAGCAAGCGCTGGAGCAAGTGGGCCTGGACGGCTACGGCGCCAGCTATCCCGACGAATTGTCGGGCGGCATGCAGCAGCGCGTGGGCCTGGCCCGTGCGCTGGCTTGCGATCCATCGATTTTGCTGATGGATGAAGCATTTTCCGCGCTCGATCCGATTATTCGTACGGAAATGCAATCGGAACTGCTGCGCTTGCAGCAAATCAAGCGCCGCACCATCGTCTTCATTTCGCATGACCTCGACGAAGCCATGCGCATCGGCGACCGCGTCGCCATCATGAAAGACGGCCACGTGGTGCAAGTGGGCACGCCGGAAGAAATCCTGCGCAAGCCTGCCAACGATTACGTGCGCAATTTCGTGCGCGGCGTGGATGCGGCGGCCGTCTTCAAGGCCAGCGATATTGCCCGCAAGAGCCAGATCGTCGTCTCCGAGTCGCCGAGCCGCGGCTCGCGCGCCGCGCTGTCGATGCTGGAAGAGCAGGATCGCGCCTTTGCGTATGTCGTCAATCCGCAGCGCAAGTTCCTCGGCGTCGTCTCGGCCGATTCGCTGCGCAGTGCGCTCGACGGCCATGTGGGACCGCTGGGCCTGGCGCATGCCTATCTGCCCGACGTGCAGACCATCAATGCAGATGAGCCAGTCGCCGGCCTGTTCGGCCAGGTGGCGCAACTGCCTTACGCCGTCCCTGTGGTGGCCAATGACGGCAGCTTCCGCGGCGCCATCAGCAAGACGACCTTGCTGAAGTTTCTCGACCGCGACACGCCAGCCATTGCCGAGCCACAACAACAGAAAGGACAAGCATGAACCCAAGCACCGTTTCCACAGTAGAACCTGTTGTTGAACAGGCCGCCCAAATCAATCCCTGGGCGCTGACGCCGCCCACCGATGCCAGCACCGCCTGGCTGGACGCCGCCGCGCCTGCCGTGCAGCCGGAACATGCGAGCGGCTTTCACCTGACACAGATCTTCGACGGCTCGCTGCCGCTGGAAAGCTGGATCAACCAGGGCCTGGGCTGGGTCGTCGCCCATTTCCGTCCTTTCTTCCAGGCCGTGCGTGCGCCGATCGACAGCGTGCTGTCCGGCGTGGAAGGCGTGCTGCTGGCGGCCCCGTCGCTGACGGTGATCGCCATCATCGGCTTGCTGGCGTGGCAATTTACCAGCCGTACCCTGGCCATCGGTACCGTGCTGGCGCTGCTGGTGGTGTCGATGCTGGGCATCTGGCCGGAAGCCATGACCACCCTGTCGCTGGTATTGACGTCGCTGGCTTTCTGTCTGGCCATCGGCTTGCCGCTGGGTATTTTCCTTGCCAGCAGCGACCGCGCGCAGAATATCCTGCGTCCCCTGCTGGACGCCATGCAGACGACGCCTGCCTTCGTCTACCTGGTGCCCGTGGTGATGCTGTTTGGTATCGGTAATGCGCCAGGCGTGATCGTGACGATCATCTTTGCCCTGCCGCCGCTGGTGCGTTTGACCAACCTCGGTATCCGCCAGGTGCGTCCCGACCTGATCGAAGCGGCCCGCGCCTATGGCGCCTCGCCGTGGCAGCTGCTGACCCGCGTGCAATTTCCGCTGGCCATGCCGTCCATCATGGCCGGTATCAACCAGTCGCTGATGCTGTCGCTGTCGATGGTCGTGATCGCCTCTATGATCGCCGTGGGTGGCCTGGGCCAGATGGTATTGCGCGGCATTGGCCGCCTGGACATGGGCCTGGCAACCGTGGGTGGCCTGGGCATCGTGCTGCTGGCCATCACCCTGGACCGATTGACGCAAGCGATGGGCCAGCCACGCCGTGGCGTGCGCCATTGGTACCAGACGGGTCCTGCCGGTTTCGTGCTGCGCCTGGTGCGCGGCAACACGGACAAAAATAATGTTGAACAGCAAGCAACGCTGGCCAACGCACAATAAGAAAGGATTTACATGCATCAAATCGCACATTTTAAAGAGACGCAAAAATCGCAACGCAAGTTCCAGCTGTTTTCCGCCCTGGCGATCGCCGCCCTGGCCCTGACCACCAGCCTGGCCATGGCGCAGACGCCGGCCGTGGCCGCCGATGCGCTGCCCGGCAAGGGCGTCAAGGTGCAGCCGCTGCAAAGCTCGATCGCGGAAGAAACCTTCCAGACCATGCTGGTCGACAAGGCCCTGGAAAAGCTCGGCTACGAAGTGCAGCCGATCAAGGAAGTGGAGTATCCGACCGCGCATATCGCCATCGCCAACGGTGACGCCACCTTCATGGCCGTGCACTGGGATCCAATGCACAAGGATTTCTATAACAATGCGGGCGGCGACGCCAAGCTGTTGCGCACGGGCCAATACGCCGGTCCTGCCGCGCAAGGTTATCTGATCGACAAGGCGACGGCCGAGAAGTACAACATCACGAATATCGACCAGTTGCGCGACCCCACCCTGGCCAAGCTGTTCGACCACGATGGCGACGGCAAGGCCGACTTGACGGGCTGCAACCCCGGCTGGGGCTGCGAAGCGCTGATCGAGAATCACATGGATGCGTATAAATTGCGCGAGACGGTGACGCATGTGCAGGGCAGCTATGCGGCCCTGATCGCCGATACCCTGGGCCGCTACAAGCGTGGCGAGTCCATCCTGTATTACACGTGGACGCCGTACTGGGTCAGTGGCGTGCTGGTGCCGGGCAAGGACGTGGTCTGGCTGAAAGTGCCATTCTCGGCCAATCCGGACAAGGTGAATACCCGCCTCGACGATGGCAGCGACTACGGTTTTGCCGTCAACACGGCGCGCATCGTGTCGAACAAGGCCTGGGCGGAGAAAAATCCGGCCGCGGCCAAGCTGTTCGAAGTAATGCAATTGCCCGTGGCGGACATCAATGCGCAGAACGAGCGCATGCGCCGCGGCGAAAACACGCAGGCCGATATCGCCCGCCATACGGCTGGCTGGATCAAGTACCACCAGCAGACGTTTGACGGCTGGATCGCGCAGGCGCTGGCGGCGGCAAAGAAGTAAGTTTCAGCGCTACCCGGCATTGAAAGAAGTGGCTACCGATTCGGTAGCCACTTTTGCGTTAACGGCCTGTTTTGGTGGTTTTTGGTGAGTTTTTAGGCCATTTTGGCCAGTTTCAGGTGCAAAATGGGGAAAGGCTTGCCGAACGGGTCGCATTCCGAGCGGTTTTCCTCGATAAAGCCCAGGTGCCGGTAAAAGCCATATGCCTGCGTATTGTGTTCGTTGACATCGACGGCCGTGCTGCCCAGGGCCGCGATGGCGTGACGGACCAGGGTGCGGCCGGCGCCGCTGCCCCGGTGATCCGGATGGACGAACAGCATCTCGATCTTGGCGTGCTCGACGCACAGGAAGGCATGAGCGACGCCGTCATCGGCGCGCAGCACGTGCAGCAGGCGTGCGGCCGTCACCCTGGCCAGCTCATCGCGGACGAAGGGCATCAGGAAGGCGATATCGCTATCGGCGAGAAAATCGTGGGTGGCGCGTACGGACAGGTGCCAGACGTCGAACAAACGGGGCAGGTCGGCGGCATGGGCCAGCGAAACCCGGGAAATCGGTGATGGTGTCATGCAGAAATTATACTGCCCCGGCAAGTGCCGGGGCAGGGGGGATCAGTCCTTCAAGTCTTCGATCAGGTCGATGTATTGCTGTTGCGCCTCTTCCTTCGAAGTGCCGGCCAGGGCCGCCCAGGCGTCGAACTTGGCGCGGTTGACAAAGTCGGTCATGCCAGGACGCTCGCCCGTGGCGTCGCCGCTCGAGGCTTGCTTGAACAAGGCATAGATTTTCAACAAGGTCATATTGTCCGGACGCTCGGACAGGGTCTTGGAATCGAGCTGCGCTTGTTCGAATTGCTCTTGTAAACTCATGATGGCTCCTGTGTGCTGATGGAATCGCTGGAAAAGTGCGGCAGGCCCGGCGGAGTGGCCACCGTGCGTGCTGCAGTGCCTGACATCATAGTGAAAAAAGCGCGCCGTGCATTAGAGGACACACTCAAAACAAAAACGCCGCCGCTGAGTGAACAGGGGCGGCGCCTGGTACAGTCGCTTGCGCGCTGCGGAGTCTGTTCTTATACGCCCAGCAGTTCGACGTCGAAAATCAGGGTGGCGTTCGGTGGAATCACGCCGCCGGCGCCGCGTGCGCCATAGCCCAGTGCTGCAGGGATGATCAGCTGGCGCTTGCCGCCCACTTTCATGCCTTGCACGCCTTCGTCCCAGCCTTGAATGACGCGGCCGGCGCCCAGCGGGAATTCGAATGGGTCGTTGCGGTCCTTGCTCGAGTCAAATTTCGCGCCGGCGCTGCCGTCGTCGTTTTGCAGCCAGCCCGTGTAATGCACGACAACATTGTTGCCGGATTGCGCTTCAGCGCCTTCGCCAACGACGGTATCGATGTATTGCAGGCCGGAAGCGGTAGTGGTGGTGGTCATGATAATCCTTGTGTAGGCGATGAAAGCTTCAGATTGTAGAGCAATGAGTTGCAAAGCGCCATTCCAGGCCCGGCGCTGGGAAAAACCAGAAATTACGACGATGTGTGGCTGCCGGTCGCATTTAAGGGGGGATTTAACACAATAAATACAGTGTTCCACGTAAAATGCATGTTTTGTATTTAACAGTGATTTCTTCCATGTTCCGCAGTCTATGCCGCCTTGTTTTTTCCTCGCTGTGCCTGGTTTCCGCAATATCGACGGCGCAAGCCGAAGTGGTGGTGGTGCTCAATTCCCGTGATGCTACGGTGCAACTGCTGGACCAGAAAACCTATGCTCCCCTGTCTACCTTTGCCGTTGGCAAGGAACCGCACCATCTGATGGAAACGCCGGATGGCAAGTCGCTGATCGTCGCCAGTTCCGTCGGCAACGAGCTGATTTTCCTCGACCCTGTCTCGGGCCAGATCCAGCGCCGCATCAGCAATATCCTCGATCCTTACCAGATCGGCTTTTCGCCGGACCAGAAGTGGTTCATTTCGAATTCGCTGCGCCTGGACCGCATCGACCTGTACCGCTACGACGGCAAGAACCTGACCCTGGCCAAGCGCATCCCGCTGCCGAAGTTGCCCAGCCACATGGCGTTCACGGCCGACAGCACCATGGCTTTCATCACGCAGCAGGGCAGCAACCAGGTCAGCGCCATCGACCTGGCCACGCAAACAGTCAAGTGGACCATGCCCGTCGGTCCGGCGCCAGCCGGCATCACGATGACGCCCGATGGCAAGCATTTGCTGGTCGGCATCATGGGCAGCGATTACGTGGAAGTGATCGACTGGCGCACGCAAAAGACCGTCAAGCGCATCAAGGCGGGCGCCGGCACGCATAATTTCCGCGCGCTGGGGGATAACCGCATGACGTTCGTCTCGAACCGCGTGTCGAACACGATCAACATCATCGACCAGAAAACCCTGGAAAACGTGGGAACCATCAATGTGCCGGGCGGCCCCGACTGCATGGAAATCACGCCCGATGGCAAGACCATGTGGGTGACCCTGCGCTGGATCAAGAAAGTGGCTGTGATCGACCTGACGACGCGCAAGGTCATCAAGACCATACCGGTGGGCCGCTCGCCCCATGGCGTGTATTTCGCCACCCACTCGCCGCGCATGTGATGGCGGGTGTGCTGATGAAACGTCTGATTCCCGCGTGCCACGTGCCCGCCATGCTGTTGTGCGCCAGCGCCATGCTGTCGCCCGCGCAGGCCGCCGCACCTGTCGCCCCGGCCGCCTGCAAGGGTACTATCTACATGACCTTCGACACGGGCAGTCAGTCGCAAGCGCAACTGATCGCCGACGTGCTGAATCAACGCCATGTGAAGGCAACCTTCTTCCTCGCCAATGAAAAGACCACGCGCGGCGATTATTCGCTCGATGCCTCGTGGGCGCCGTACTGGAAAGCTCGAGTCGCTGAAGGCCATGCGTTCGGCACGCATACGTTTGACCATGTGTACTGGAAGAAGGATCTGGCCAACGGCTTGATCCAGGTCAAGCCGCAGTTCGGCAAGGATGGCGGCAAGCTGGCGTCGTTCACGGATAAACAGTTCTGCGAGGAATTGCGCCGCGTCGATACGCGCTTCCAGGAACTGACCGGGCACAAGCTCGACCCATTCTGGCGCGCGCCGGGCGGCTACACGTCGCCGCGCACCCTGGCGGCCGGCAGCGCCTGCGGCTATCAGCATGCGGGCTGGGCGCCTGCGGGGTATTCAGGCGATGAGCTGCCCAGCGACAAGTATCCGAACGCCATGTTGCTGAAAAAAGCGCTGGCGAACTTGCGCAGCGGCGATATTTTCATTTCGCATATGGGTATCTGGTCGCGCAAGGATGCGTGGGCGCCCGCCAACCTGGACGCCTTGATTTCTGGCTTGCAAGACAAAGGGTTCTGCTTTGCCACCCTGCGCGAGCATCCTGCCTACGCGCAGAAGAAGGGCCAGCCATGATCGCCGCCGATATCTTCGGCCACGTCACTCCCGTCATCGACGCCGTCGTCGACGCCTTTGGCGTGGCGCAAGGCTGGCTGTTCCAGACCATCGTGAATCCCCTCGTGTATCACCTGGGCTTTGGCGAATTCACGGAAGAAGCGTTCGAGGGCACGGAGTGGCTGCTGATCGGCCTGTGCGAACTGGTGCTGCTGTTTCTCGTGCTGCGCCCGCTTGAAGCCTTGATTCCCGCGCAAAAGATCACCGACCCGCGCGCCCGCTGGAATGATTTCATCTACACCGTGCTGCACCGCATCGGCCTGTTTTCTGTCGTGGTCTTTTTCACGCTCGATCCGCTGATGGATGCATTGGCGGGCGCCTTGCGTTTCGACAATATTCATCCCCTGAACCTGGAATCGCTGTTGCCCGGCATCAGTCCCTTGCTCAGTTTTATCATTTATTTTGTGATACTGGACTTCGTCGACTATTGCTACCACCGGGCCTCGCACCATTTCGGCTGGTGGTGGGGCTTGCACAGCCTGCATCACAGCCAGCAAAACATGAACTTGTGGAGCGATGACCGCAACCACCTGCTCGATGATTTCCTGCGCGACGTGGTGATGGCGCTGGTGGCGCTCGGTATCGGCGTGCCGCCAGGCCAGTATGTGCTGCTGGTGTCGATTTCGCACATTCTGCAAAGCTTGCAGCATGCAAATGTGAGGATACACTTCGGCCGCATCGGCGAGCGGCTGCTGATCTCGCCCCGTTTTCACCGCACGCATCACGCGATCGGCGTGGGGCACGAGTCGAAAGGCAAGGGCAGCATGGGCGGTTGCAACTTCGGCGTGGTCTTGCCGATTTGGGATATGCTGCTGGGCACCGCGAACTTCTCGGCCGGCTATGCGCGCACGGGCGTGCGCGACCAGCTGGCCCGTATCGATAGCAAGGGTATGGGCCGGCCGGGGCGCAGCTATGGCCACGGCTTCTGGCAGCAGCAATGGCTGGGCCTGCGCCGCATGGTGGAATTTGCAAGAATCAAACGAAAAGGACGCCGTTGATGCGTAATGTGTTGAATTCGTATGGCCGTGCTTTCCTGTCGCAATTGCACGGCAGGATATTGCTGCTGAGCGTGGCGCCGTTCATCCTGTCGCTGATCTTGTGGGGCGGACTGCTGTATGTGGGCTTGCAGCCGCTGATCGACAGCCTGCATGCGCTGTTTACGCAGTACGATTTCTTCCGCACCAGCGGGCAGGTGCTGTCCACCTTTGGCCTGGGCGTGCTGAAGGCCGTGATCGTGCCGCTGATCGCCATGTTCATGCTGCTGCCGCTGATGATCTTGACGGCGCTGATCTTCATGGGCCTGTTCGCCATGCCGGCCATTGGCCGCCATATCGGCGGGCGGCACTTTCCTGAACTGGAAAAGAAACATGGCGGCAGCCTGCTGGGCAGCGTGGGGACGTCCCTGGCCACCTTTTTGCTGTTCATCATCGCCTGGGTGATCATGCTGCCCCTGTACGCGTTTCCGCCGGCCGCGCTGGCGGGACAAGCCGTGCTGTGGGGCTGGCTGACCTACCGCGTGATGGCGTATGACGCCATGGCCGACTACGCCAGCGCGGAAGAGCGCCACGCCATCATGCGCACGCAGCGCTGGCCCCTGCTGGCCATCGGCATGGTGTCCGGCGCGGCCGGCGCCGTGCCGGGCCTGTTGTGGATGGGCGGCGTGATGTCGGTGGTGTTCTTCCCCTTCCTGGCGGCGTTCGCCATCTGGCTGTATGTGCTGATCTTTATCTTCACGGGCCTGTGGTTCCAGTATTACTGCCTGGAAGCACTGTCGCGTTTGCGGGGCGTACGCGGCATGACCGATGTGGCGCCGGCGGACGCCTGAGTATTTTTATCGAATTCTACGAGGGAGTTTCATGGCTATCGGATTGATCATCATCGGCGACGAAATCCTGTCGGGCAAGCGCACGGACCAGCATTTCCCGAAAGTAGTGAGCATGCTCAAGGCACGGGGCTTGCAGCTGAGCTGGGCGGAATACGTGGGTGATGAGCCGGCCCGCCTGGTCGCCTTGCTCAAGCGCAGCTTTGCCAGCGGCGACATCGTCTTCAGCTTTGGCGGCATCGGCGCCACGCCGGATGACCATACGCGCCAGGCAGCGGCAGATGCGCTGGGCTTGCCGCTGGTGCTGCATCCGCAGGGCAAGGTCAATATCCAGCAGCGCATCACGGAAATGGGCCTAGAGGCGGGCGTGCCGGCCGATTTGAACTCGCCGGAAAACCTGCACCGCCTGAAAATGGCGGAATTTGTCGAAGGCGCCGAGCTGATTCCGAATCCGTACAACAAGATTGCCGGTTTTGCCGTACGCGAACATTATTTCGTGCCGGGCTTTCCCGTCATGTCCTGGCCCATGATCGAATGGGTGCTCGACACGCATTATGCGCACCTGTTCAACCAGGTGCCGCACGCGGAACACGCCTTGCTCGTGTATGAAACGGCTGAATCCCTGCTGACGCCGCTGATGGTGCGCCTGGAAACAGATTTTCCGCTGATTAAGGTGTTCAGCCTGCCCAGCGTGGGCGATGCGCAGACGCGCCGGCATATCGAACTGGGCGTCAAGGGCGAGCCCGCGCAGGCAGAGGCCGCCTTCGCGCAGATGTGCGCCGCGCTCGATACCTTGCAAGCGGAATACACCACCATCTGACATGCAGCCAGCCCGGCGCCGGCGGCTTTTTCGCCGGCGTTCAGCCCGCCTTGCATCTATGTACGCAAGCGTACATTCCAAGACGTTGTTTTTTTGCGAAAATCTTCAATGAAGCAAGATTTTTGTGTGCGCTCGTCAGTCGTTCCCATGCCGATGTGGTGGAATGGTGAACAGGAGCCTGGCGTGTCAAACGCGGGGTTGCCTGCCTGTGCAGTAGCGTGTTTTTTTGATTCACCGGTATGGACATCATGTTAAGCAAGCTTTGTCGTGACCGGCCCTGGCCGGCCCTGGTCTTATCCCGCGCGGAGCGGTATCGCTACCGCATTTCCCGCGCCGTCCAAACCCAACCTTACCCCAGCATCCCATGAAAGACACAGGCGTCAATCTGGCCGCGCAAGAGCGGCCCCCCTCTGATCCACTCTCCGACACGGGCGCCGAGGCACCGCCGCCGGCGCGCCCGCCGAAGAAGCGCCGTTCGCGCATCTGGCCCATCTTTGCCATCATCGTGCTGGCGCTGATCGCCGGCGCGGCGTGGTTCGTCATGCGCGAAGTGCGTACCTCGGCCCTGCAGGCGGAGTTTTTCACGCGCCTGGACCGCCAGCTGGCGTTCAAGGTCGAGCCTGGCCCGGCACCGGCGGGCGCCATCCGCTATCCGCAGCACGGGCCGTATGACGAGCGGCTCGGCTATGCCAGCCTGCCGGATTTTATTAGCAAGCTCAATGCGCGCGACTATGAAGTGACGGCGCAGGCGCGCATGTCGCCGAAAATGGTGCAACTGGTCGACCGGGGCATCTTTGCCACGTACCACGAGAAAAACCGCGCCGGACTGACCATCCTCGATTGCCGCGCCGCGCCCCTGTTCGCGGCCAGCTATCCCGAGCGCATGTTCGACGGCTTTGCCGAAGCGCCGCCCGCGCTCGTGCAAAGCCTGCTGTTCATCGAAAACCGCGAATTGCTCGACCCGGGCACGCCCGAGCGCAATCCCGCCGTGGAATGGGACCGCCTGAGCAAGGCTGTCCTCGACAAGGCGCTGAACCTGTTCGGCGGCCACCGCAGTGGCGGCGGCAGCACTCTGGCTACCCAAATTGAAAAATACCGGCATTCGGAAGACGGCCGCACCAGTTCCATGCAGGACAAGTTGCTGCAGATGATTTCGGCCAGCCTGCGCTCGTACCAGGATGGCGAAAACACCATGGAAGCGCGGCGCAAGATCGTCGTCAATTACCTCAATACCGTGCCGCTGTCGGCAAAGAGCGGTTTTGGCGAAGTCAACGGCATTGGCGACGGCATGTGGGTCTGGTATGGCAGGCCATTTGCCGAAGTGAAGACTTTGCTCAAGGGTAATATGGACCAGCCGGGCAGCGCGCTGGCCTACAAGCAGGCGCTGAGCCTCTTGATCGCGCAGCGCCGTCCATCGCATTACCTGGTGGCCGGCGGCGCCGACCTGGAAGAATTGACCAACAGCCATCTGCGCCTGCTGGCGCAAGCGGGCGTGATTTCGCCGCAGCTGCGCAATGCGGCCATCGCCGAGAAGCTGCGCCCATCGACGGCGTCCGGCGTGCAATCGGAAGCATCGACCTCGTTTGTCACGCGCAAGGCCTCGAATGCCGTGCGCAATCACCTGGCCAGCATGCTGGGCGACCCGCGCTTGTACAACCTCGACCGCCTCGACCTGAAAGTGGTCAGCACGCTCGACGCGCAGGCGCAAAACGCCGTTACCAAGGTCTTGCGCGAGTTGCGCGATCCGGAAGTGGCGAAAGCGGCCGGCCTGACGGGCAAGGGCATGCTGGGCAATGGCGACCCGGCCAACGTGGTCTACAGCTTTACCCTGCTGCAAAAGGGCGATCAAGCCAACTTGCTGCGCGTGCAGACGGATAACTACGACCAGCCGCTCGACATCAACGAAGGCGCCAAGCTGGACCTCGGTTCCACGGCCAAGCTGCGCACCCTGGTCACCTACCTGGACATCATCGACCAGTTGCACCAGCGCTACAGCGGCATGGGCGCCGCCGAGCTGAATAAGATCGCCGTCGATCCCAAGGACATGCTGTCGCAGTGGGCGATTGCCTATCTGAAACCGTTGGCACTCGGCGAGGCGCGCAACCTGCCGGCCATGCTGGCGGCCGCCATGGAACGCAAATATTCGGGCAACCCGGGCGAAGGCTTCTTCACGGGCGGCGGCTTGCACCATTTCGGCAACTTCTCCAAGCTCGACGACAGCCGCATCATGACCTTGCAGCAGGCGCTGCGCCAGTCGACCAACCTGGTGTTCGTGCGCCTGATGCGCGACGTGGCCCGCTATTACATGTTTTCGCGTCCCGATTCCTCGGCCTCGCTGCTGGCGGATGCGGATGATCCGCGCCGGGCCCAGTACCTGAGCCGTTTTGCCGACAAGGAAGGGCGTGAATTCCTGCACCGCTTCTATCAGAAATACCGCGGCAAGAGCGTTGACGAGCAGGAAAAGATTTTATTGGCCAGCATCCGCCCGACCCCCGTGCGCCTGGCGAATATCTTCCGCACCGTGAATCCGAAGGGGACCGTGGCCGAATTCGGCGACTTCCTCAACGCCAACTTGACGTCGCAAAACGAAGTACCGCCCGAACGCGTTGCCAAGATGTACCAGCAGTACGCAATGGAAAACTGGTCGCTGGCCGACCGTGGCTACCTGGCCAATGTGCATCCGCTGGAACTGTGGATGGTGGCGTATCTGCGCCAGCACGAAGGTTCCACCCTGTCGCAGATGGTGGCGGCCAGCGAGAAGGAACGCCAGGAAGTCTATAAATGGCTGTTCAATACGCACCGCAAGCATGCGCAGGACCGCCGCATCGCCAACTTGCTGGAAGTGGAAGGGTTCCTGGAAATCCACCGCCAGTGGAAGAAGATGGGCTATCCATTCGACTCGCTCGTGCCGTCGTACGCGACGACCCTGGGCGCATCGGCCGACCGTCCCGCCGCACTGGCCGAGTTGATGGGCATCATCATCAACGATGGCGTGCGTAAACCGAGTGTGCGCATCGATTCCATGCATTTCGCCGCCAAGACGCCGTACGACACCATGGTCAAGCGTGGCACGAAGGTGGAAGCGGAGCAAGTGCTGTCGCCGGACGTGGCCAAGGCAGTGGCCAAGGCCATCCGCGAAGTGGTGTCGGACGGTACGGCGAAACGGGCGAAGACGGCGTTTGTCGGCGCTGATGGCGTGCCGATCCCCATGGGCGGCAAGACGGGTACGGGCGACCAGCGCTTCGACGTGTATGGCGCCGGTGGCCGCCTGATCGAGTCGCGCTATGTGAACCGCTCGGCGACATTTGTGTTCAATATCGGCGAGCGCTTCTATGGCAGCATGACGGCGTATGTGCGCGGACCGGAATCGAAGAACTATGACTTCACCAGCGCCTTGCCCGTGCAGCTGCTGGTGTCCCTGGCGCCGAGCCTGATGCCGCTGATCGAGGCGCCCGCGCCGGCTGAAGGCGTGGCCAAGCAGTGCACTAATTAAAAGTATCTGGCTTGTGTGAACGCCGGCCCGCAAGGCCGGCGTTTTTTTTGGGGAGTGGAATTGGACAAGACGCAGCAGATTTTTCAGCAATACCACCGCTTTGACGATGGCTCACTGGTGTCGATGGAACAGATGTACCAGCCCCAAGGCGTGCAGGCCGTGCGCATCGTGGTGTACGCAAGAAATCATGGGCTGGAAGGCAATGTCTGGCGCAAAGTCGCCATCACGGTGGGAGAAGTGCGGGAGGTACTGGTCAGGACGCCGGGCAACTTCATCAACCGCATCTGCTGCGGCGTGAAGTTGCTGCGTTTCGGCGATGTCTGGTGCGTCGATATTGACGGTACGTATGCGCGCGATGATCCCGCTACACTGGACGAAGTGCGCCGCGATGGCGATTGCTACGTCATCGGCGGCACGGTCGAGGCAATCGAACTGGACTAACCGGCAAACACGGCCGTTTTACCTTCCAGGCGCGCGTGATACGCGGCGATGGCCGGATACGCGGGGCGCTGCATGGGCGCCATCAGCCAGCGCTTGACGGACAGGCCCAGCACGATATCTGCCAGGGTGAACGCTTCGCCGCAGACGAAGGCGCCCGTGCGCTGCAACTGCTGTTCCAGCACGCCCATCATCTTGTTCCATCCGGCAATGCCGGCCGCCAGTTGCGCCGCATCCTGGTGGGCCGGGCTGTGGCGCACCAGCGACATGAAGGCGTAGCGCCAGCTGTTGTTCAAATCGCCCATTTGCCAATCCATCCATTTTTCCACTTCCGCGCGGGCGCGGGGATTACTCGGCAGCAAGTCGTCGCGGCCCGCCTGGGCGCACAGGTAGCGGCAAATCGTGTTTGATTCCCACAGCACCAGGTCGCCATCGAGCAGCACGGGCACCATGGCGTTCGGGTTCAAGGCCAGAAAGGCCGGGTCGTCCGTGCTGCGAAAGCCGCTGCCCCAGTCTTCGCGTTCATACGGCAGGTCGAGTTCCTCGCACGTCCACAGGACTTTACGGACATTGATCGAAGCGGCTTTTCCAAGAATTTTCAGCATGCGGGACTCCATAGGCAGGTGGGCGATCCAGAACTGTAGCCGAATTGGCCGCGCCGCGCATGTGAAAGTGCCTTGCATAGTTGGGGTTTTCTTGGCATCGTAGCCACCCATGAAACCTATGCGCCACCACATGTCCAAAATCCTCGCGTTCAGCCGCTTTTCCGTGCGCGACTTCCTCGCCACCGCCGGTCCCACCTTGCTGCTGGTCGGCGCGTTTTGCGCGCTCGCTTACTGGCTGGTCGACCCCGCGCCGCCACGCCAGGTGAGCCTGTCGACGGGGCAGGACAATAGCGCGTATGAAGAGTTCGGCAAGAAATATGCGGCCACCCTGGCCAAGCACGGCATCAAGGTGACCTTGCAGCCATCGCTGGGTTCGCAGGAAAACCTGCAGCGCCTGAACGCGGGCAAGACCGATATTGCCTTCGTGCAAAGCGGCTCGACGGAACACGACGATGCCGAGCGCCATGGCCTCATTTCCCTGGGCAGCCTGTTTACGGAACCCGTCTGGCTGTTCTTGCGCGAAGACAAGGCCGTGACGGAACTGACGCAACTGAAGGGCATGAAGATCAACCTGGGGCCGGAAGGCACGGGCGTGCCCGGCCTGTTCCGGCAATTGCTGTCCGTAAATGGCGTCGAAGCCAAGGACTTGACGGTGAGCGACTTGCAGAACACGCCTGCCACGGTGGAGCTGCTGGAAGGGCGCATCGACGGTCTCGTGTTCAGCTCGGCGCCGGAAGCGCCGCTGATCCAGATGCTGCTGCAAACGCCGGGCATCAAGCTGTTTGACTTTTCGCAGGCGGAAGCGTACACGCGGCGCCTGCCTTTCCTCACGCACGTCGTCTTGCCACGTGGCATCGTCGACCTGGGGCAGAACATTCCCGCGCAGGATTATCACCTGATCGCGCCGACCGCCACTTTGGTCGCGCGCGAAGACTTGCATCCTGCCCTGGTCGACCTGTTCGTGCAGGCGGCGGCCGGCATCCATGGCGGCACAGGCTGGTTCCAGCAGCAGGGGCAGTTCCCATCCGCGCGCTACACGGAGATTCCCGTGGCACCGGAAGCGCTGAAATTCTACAAGGATGGCGCGCCTGTGCTGCAGCGCTACATGAGTTTCTGGCTGGCCAATTTCTTTGACCGCATGTGGGTGCTGGTGGTGGCGCTGGGCGCCTTGATCCTGCCCCTGTCGCGCGTGGTGCCGCCCCTGTACGTGTGGCGCATCCGCTCGCGCGTGTACCGCTGGTACGGCCAGCTGCGCACGGTGGAGCAGGCGCTGGAAGACGTGCCGGAAGCGCAGCGCGCGCAAGTCTATGCGGCGCAATTGCAACGGCTGGACCAGATCGAGGAAATGGTCAATCAGATCTCGATTCCGCTGTCGTTTGCGGACGGCCTGTATGGCTTGCGCAGCCACATCAATTTCGTGCGCAAGCGCATATTGACCCTGATGGGCGAGCATCCTGCCGCAGAGGCGGGCGAGCCGGCCTGAAGCATCAAGCCAGGGCGGGACTTGCCTCTGGACGACGCGTGGCCGTCATCGGCAGCGGTTCCGTTGTTCCCGGTGTCAGGCGCCCAGCCACGGCAACCCCGCCTTGCACCAGCCGCCGATCTGCTTGCGGTGGCCGTCGGCGTCCTTGTCGCCCTCAAAACCTTCGAGGATGTCGAAGCAGTTCATGTAGCCGTGCTCGGTCGCCAGCTTGGCGGCATGGCGCGAACGCACGCCGGAGCGGCACAGGAACAGCAGCACCTCATCCTTTCCGGCCTGGGCGGCCAGTTGCGCGAGGAAATCGGGATTCGGCGCGCCGCCCGGATACGTGGCCCACTGCACCGCACCGTGCTGGGTATCGGCGATGTCGACCCGGCCGACCCAGTCGCGCTCGGCATTCGTGCGCACATCGATGAGCTTGGCGGCAGCATCGCCTTGCAGCAGGTCGTACGCTTCCTGCGGCGTGACGGCGCCGGCATACGGCGTGCCTTCATTGGCCCGGCTGCGGGCGGTGGTCAGGATGTCGGCGGTAGTCATGGCGTCCTCGATGAAAGTGGGCAGGTGTGTACGATTATAGTGCGCCGTCCGCGCCCCGCAAACGGGAAACCATGGTGCACAGTCTTTGCACCACAACGAGGCATTTTCCAGAAATTCATACAAAATGCACGATAATGGTGCGTTATTCGTTTTTTGCACTTGCATAGTGCATTCTTGATTTGGCGCAAACGCAGCAGGAAAATCGCGGGCATGAAACTTTCACTGGGATGGCAGTAATTTTGTTGCCGGCACCAGGGAGGCTCCTGGAGCTGGCATGGAATCTGCTATGATCCTTATGAGTTTTGGTGGCACGCAATGTTTGCTTCGCTTCATCAGCCCAGACGCACTAAGGTCGGCTCACCCCACATTCATTTAGGAGATACGCATGGCAATGACAGCCGCAGAAGTCTTGAAGATGGTAGAAGAAAACGAAGTCAAATTCGTTGATTTCCGCTTTGCTGATACCCGTGGTAAAGAGCAGCACGTGACGGTTCCCGTGTCGCACTTCGACATGGACAAATTCGAGTCGGGCCACGCCTTTGACGGTTCTTCGATCGCTGGCTGGAAAGGCATTGAAGCGTCCGACATGATCTTGCTGCCGGATCCAAACACGGCCAATATCGATCCGTTCATGGAAGAAACGACCTTGTTCATGCAGTGCGACGTGATCGAACCGTCGGACGGCAAGGGCTATGACCGCGACCCGCGCTCGATCGCGAAACGCGCCGAAGCCTACCTGAAATCGTCGGGCATGGGCGACACCGCCTACTTCGGCCCTGAGCCGGAATTCTTCATCTTCGACAGCGTGCGCTGGAAGATCGACATGTCGGGCTGCTTCGTCAAGATCGGTTCGGACGAAGGTTCGTGGTCGACCGGCAAGGACATCGAAGGCGGCAACAGCGGCCACCGTCCTACCGTCAAGGGCGGCTACTTCCCGGTGCCACCAGTGGACAGCTTCCAGGACATGCGTTCGGAAATGTGCCTGATCCTTGAGTCCTTGGGCATCCCGGTTGAGGTACATCATCACGAAGTGGCCGGCGCCGGCCAGAATGAAATCGGCACCAAGTTCTCGACCCTGGTCGAGCGCGCCGACTGGACGCAAAACCTGAAATACGTGGTGTGGAACGTGGCGCACAGCTATGGCAAGACCGCCACCTTCATGCCGAAACCTATCGTTGGCGACAACGGTTCGGGCATGCACGTGCATCAATCCGTATGGAAAGATGGCAAAAACCTGTTCGCTGGCGACGGCTATGCCGGCCTGTCCGATTTCGCCCTGTACTACATCGGCGGCATCATCAAGCACGCCAAGGCACTGAACGCGATCACCAACCCGGGCACCAACTCGTACAAGCGTCTGGTACCAGGCTACGAAGCCCCAGTGAAACTGGCGTACTCGGCGAAAAACCGTTCCGCCTCGATCCGCATCCCGCACGTGGCCAATCCAAAAGGCCGCCGCGTCGAAGCGCGCTTCCCGGACCCACTGGCGAACCCGTACCTGTGCTTCGCCGCACTGCTGATGGCTGGCCTGGACGGCGTTGCCAACAAGATCCATCCGGGCGAAGCCGCCTCGAAAGATCTGTACCATCTGCCGCCGGAAGAAGACGCACTGATCCCGACCGTGTGCGCTTCGCTGGAAGAAGCTCTGGACGCACTGGACAAGGACCGCGAGTTCCTGACCCGTGGCGGCGTGTTCAGCGATTCGATGATCGACGCTTACCTGGAACTGAAAATGCAGGATGTACAGCGCATGCGCATGACCACGCATCCTGCCGAGTTCGACATGTACTACTCGCTGTAATGGCGCCATGCCGGCAATGTGCCGGTAGTGAATAAAAACGCGGGTGAGGCGATGGTCTTGCCCGCGTTTTTTTATGCAGTACGCCAAGGCGGTGATCGTGCGGTGTTGTATAGTCGGCCCAGGAACGATGCGGCATGTGCCGACAGGAGTGAAGATTGACCAAGCATTACAGAATGGCGCTGATGGCAGGATTGCTGGGCGCGGCAGCACAGGCGCACGGGCAGCTGTATGTGTGCGCCGATGCGCAAGGACACAAGACGTACACGGACAAGCGGGCTGGCGCGCATTGCCAGCTGCTCGATTTACCGGGCGCCATGACGGAGCCGCCACGCAAGACGGCGCCGCTGGCCGGCGCGCCTGCCCGGCCCGCCATGCAGGCGGCGGCCACGGCGGCGCCTGCCGCCGGCGCGTTTCCCAAGGTCGATGGCGCCGAGCAGCGCGCGCGCGACCTGGACCGGCGCCAGATACTGCAGGACGAATTGCGCAGCGAAGAACTGAAACTGGCGGCGCAGCGCCTGGAGTTCAACGCCGGCCAGCCCGAGCGCCAGGGCAATGAGCGCAACTATGCGAAATACCTGGAACGGGTGGCGCAATTGAAGGACAACATTAGCCGAACACAGCAGAACGTCGAGGCCCTGAAACGCGAGATCGCGAATATTCGGTAAAGCACATGACACCAGACAACCATTCCAGCCGTCCCGCCCACCTGGCCGGCCTTGATTTGCTCGCTTCAGCCGTGATCCTGCTCGACGGCGACGGCCGCATCAGCTATGCCAACGCGGCGGCGGAAAACCTGCTGGAAAGCTCATTGAAAGCCCTGTCGCGGCAAAAGCTGACGGCGCTGTTCCTCAATCCCGACGAGCTGTCCGGTATTTGCGCGCAGGCGCTGGAACATAAATTTTCCGACTTGCGGCAGGACCTGAGCCTGGAACGCCTGGGGCGCGAACCGCTGCGCGTGCACAGCATCATCAGCGCGCTCGACGCGCCGCGCGACGGCGTGCTGATCGAGCTGCGCGAAAACGTGCAGCAGCTAAAGCTCGACCGCGAGGAGCGCATCCTCGACCAGAGCCAGGTCAACAAGGAGCTGATCCGCAACCTGGCGCATGAAATCAAGAACCCGCTGGGCGGCATCCGCGGCGCGGCCCAGCTGCTGGAGCTGGAATTGCCGGCCCTGCACCTGAGCGAGCTGCGCGAATACACGCAAGTCATCATCAAGGAAGCGGACCGCCTGCAAACCCTGGTCGACCGCCTGCTGGCGCCGCACCGCCGCCCGCATATCGTGGGCGACGTGAATATTCACGAAGTGTGCGAGCGCGTGCGCAGCCTGATCCTGGCCGAATTTCCCAGTGGCTTGACTATTTCGCGCGATTACGATGCCTCGATCCCCGAGTTTCGCGGCGACAAGGAACAATTGATACAAACCGTGCTCAACATCGCGCACAACGCGGCGCAAGCCCTGGCCGAGCGCATCGAGGCGGGCGATGCGGAGCTGATTTTCAAGACGCGCGTGGCGCGCCAGGTGACCC
This sequence comes from Janthinobacterium sp. MP5059B, assembly GCF_001758645.1. NCBI lineage: Bacteria > Pseudomonadati > Pseudomonadota > Betaproteobacteria > Burkholderiales > Oxalobacteraceae > Janthinobacterium > Janthinobacterium sp. MP5059B. The sequence goes on from NZ_LRHX01000014.1 coordinate 121,672, forward strand.
TGGCCAAGGTCCGTTACGGCCTGGCATTAGACTTGCATATCATTGACAATGGACCGGGCATCGCACCCCAGATCCGCGACCGGATTTTTTACCCGCTGGTGTCGGGCAGGGAAGGCGGCAGCGGGTTGGGACTGACCTTGGCGCAAACCTTCGTGCAACAGCACCTGGGCGTGATCGAGTGCGAAAGCCGGCCTGGATACACCGATTTCAGGATCGTTCTACCCTTGCCATAAGCGAGGAGGTATCCCACCCATGAAATCCATTGCGGGACGCACACACTAATGAAGCCAATCTGGATAGTTGACGACGACGAATCAATCCGCTGGGTGCTGGAAAAAGCCCTGGCGCGGGAAAATCTCGCCACCAAGAGTTTTGCCAATGCGCGCGACGCCATCGCCGCACTGGAATTTGACACGCCGCAAGTGCTCGTGTCCGATATCCGCATGCCGGGCGCATCCGGCCTGGAATTGCTGCAGACGGTCAAGTCGCGCTTTCCCGGCTTGCCGGTCATCATCATCACGGCCTTTTCCGACCTCGATTCGGCCGTCGCAGCCTTCCAGGGCGGCGCCTTCGAATACCTGGCGAAACCCTTCGATATCGACAAGGCCGTCGAGCTGATCCGCCGCGCGCTGGAAGAAAGCCTGCGCGAGACCAGCGTCGAGTCGGGCCCGTCGGAAACGCCGGAAATCCTCGGCCAGGCGCCGGCCATGCAGGAAGTCTTCCGCGCCATCGGCCGCCTGTCGCAATCGAATGTGACCGTGCTGATCACGGGCGAATCCGGTTCCGGCAAGGAACTCGTGGCGCGCGCGCTGCACAAGCACAGCCCGCGCGCGGCGCAGCCTTTCATTGCCCTGAACACGGCAGCGATCCCGAAGGATTTGCTGGAGTCCGAACTGTTCGGCCACGAACGGGGCGCATTTACGGGCGCGCAAACGACGCGCCGGGGCCGCTTCGAGCAAGCCGAGAACGGCACTTTGTTCCTCGACGAAATCGGCGACATGCCGTTCGACCTGCAGACGCGCTTGCTGCGCGTGCTGTCCGACGGCCATTTCTACCGCGTCGGCGGCCATCAGCCCATGAAGGCGAACGTGCGCGTCATTACGGCCACGCACCAGAATCTCGAGCAGCGCGTGCGCGACGGCCTGTTCCGCGAAGACTTGTATCACCGCCTGAACGTGATCCGCCTGCGCCTGCCCAGTTTGAGGGAGCGGCGCGAGGATATCCCCATCCTGGTGCGCCACTTCCTGGTGCAAAGCGCGCGCCAGCTGGGCGTGGAAGCCAAACGCATGAGCGACCCGACGATGCAGTTTCTCAGCAGCCTCGATTTGCCCGGCAATGTGCGCCAGCTGGAAAACCTGTGCAACTGGATCACCGTCATGGCGCCGGGCCAGACGGTGGAAATCAAGGACTTGCCGCTGGAATTGACGCAGGGGCAGGGCGATGGCGCGGCCACCGCGGCGGCGGGCGAAGCTGCGCCGGCGGCCGTGGCTCATCCGCATGGCGGCCAGGTCTTCGAGGCGGCCGCGCCCGCCAACGGCGCGCCGCCGGGCTGGATCGGTTTGCTGGAATTGCAGGCGGCCGGCATGCTGGGCGCGGGGCAGCAGGAAGTCATGGCCGTGCTGGGACGCCAGTTCGAGTCGGCCCTGATCAAGACGGCGCTCAAGCATACGCACGGGCGCAAGAACGATGCCGCCGTGCGCCTGGGCATCGGCCGCAACACCATCACCCGCAAGATATCCGAATTGGGTATCGACGGCGCCAAGGACGATTGACGTCTTGCCGGACGGGGGCTCCCCCGTCCGCTTTTTCTTGCGGTGTTCCTTGCACGCCACAACACCCACAGCAGGCGATAAGGTAAGCTGGCGCCTGCCGGACTGTTTCGTCCGGTGTTAACTTGAACTGTGGAATAGCATGCTCATAAACTGCGTGGCCTACCAGGATGGCAAAAAACTGGCCGACTTGCCGATCGACGACATCAGCGACTACGTCGAGCGCCCCGATTGCTTCGTCTGGGTAGCCCTGCTCGACGCTACGCCGGACGAGCTGAAACAGATGCAGCACGAGTTTTGCCTGCACGAACTGGCGGTGGAAGACGCGCAACGGGGTCACCAGCGCCCGAAGATCGAGGAATATGGCGATTCCCTGTTTGCCGTCGTGAAAACCGTGGAAATGGTCGAGAACGAACTGGTGCTGGGCGAAGTCGACATTTTTGTCGGCGCCAATTACGTGCTTTCGTCGCGCAGCAACAGCTCGCAAGGTTTCCTTGGCGTCCGTGCGCGCGCCGAGCGTGAACCGCACTTGCTGCGTCAGGGCTCCGCCTTTGTGCTGTATGCGCTGATGGACGCCGTCGTCGACCGTTACTTTCCCGTGCTCGACGCGCTGGAATCGGAACTGGAACTGATCGAGGACCGCATCTTCGACCGTGGCACCGAGCGCGACAATATCGAACGCCTGTATCAATTGAAGCGCAAGGTCATGGTCTTGCGCCACGTGGTGGCGCCCCTGATGGAAGCGGTGGGCAAGCTGCATGGCGGCCGCGTGCCGCCGCTGTGCCACGATACCCAGGAGTATTTCCGTGACGTGCATGACCATCTGGCACGCATCAACGGCACGCTCGACACGATCCGCGACACGATCAGCACGGCGATCCAGGTGAATCTGTCGATGGTGGCCATCGACGAGAGCGAAGTGAACAAGCAATTGGCGGCCTGGGCCGCTATTTTCGCCGTGTTCACGGCGTTTGCCGGCATCTGGGGCATGAACTTCAAGTTCATGCCGGAGCTGGACTGGCATTATGGCTACCCGGCCGCCGTGGCAGTGATGAGCTGTGTCTGCGGTTATATGTATTACTTGTTCAAGCGTTCCGGCTGGCTATAAAAAATTCCTGTGCATCTGTATTATTAAACAATAGCCAGGGGTACAATCGCGGCAGGTCCGCTGGGGCGGGCCATGGCTGAGAGTCGCCGCGCCGGCAAGTGTGCCTGCGCTTCCGGTGCTGCGCAGGAGCATTCATGAGTATTCCGTTGTTTGATGTGAATTCGCAAGAACCCCTGTTCGATGCCGAGCAGCGGCGCACCCTGGCGGAAGCGGCGCTGCGCTCGATTACCGCCTCGACGGCGCATGCCCGTGGCGACGACTTCCTGCGCATCCTCGTCAAGGACCTGGCCGAAGCGCTCGACGTGCACTATGTGATCGCCGGGCGGCTGGTGCGCCTGGACGACGGCAGCGAAGGCATCCGCACCCTCGCCCTGTGGGGCGGCGACGGCTACCAGCCGAATATCGAATACAGCCTGCAGCACACGCCTTGCCAGGACGTGACTTGCCAGAGCATGTGTTTTCATGGCAGCGACATCCAGCGTCGCTTTCCATTCGATAGTCTCCTCGTCGACATGCGGGCGGAAAGCTATGTCGGCATGCCGCTGATCGATACCGATGGCAAGACCCTGGGCATCCTGTCGGCCATCGACACGCGGCCCATCGATGAAAGCAAGCGCTTGCTGGCGCTGCTGCTGCTGTCGATCTTCTCGGCGCGCGGCGCGGCCGAGCTGCAGCACCAGGAGCGCACCCAGCAGCTGGAAGAAATCGTGCGCGTGCGCACCGAGTCGCTGCTGGCGGCGCAAGCGAACCTGATCGAGCAGGAACAGATGGCGGCGCTCGGTTCGCTGGTGGCCGGTGTCTCGCATGAAGTCAACACGCCCATCGGCGTGGCGCTGACGGCGGCGTCGAGCATGGGCAGCTATGCCGACCAGCTGGTGCAGCTGCTGGGCGGCGCCAAGGTCAGCCGCGCCGAACTGATCGACATTGCCGAATCCTTGAAAGGCGCGGCCGCCCTGGTCGAGCGCAACCTGGCGCGCGCTGCCGACCTGATCGGCAATTTCAAGCAGCTGGCGGTGGACCAGGTCAGCGAATACGTGGCCGACCTGGCGCTGCACGACTATGTGCACGGCCTGGTATCGGCGCACAGTCCGGAATTGCGCAAGGCGGCGCTGGGCGTGGAACTCGATATCGCCCCCGATTGCCAGGTGCGCCTGGCGGCCGGCAAGCTGTCGCAAATCCTCTCGAACCTGCTGATGAACAGCGCCCGCCATGGCTATCCGCAAGGTGGGCCAGGGCGCATCACGATACGCGCGCGCATCGAGGCGGACGGCGATGACGCGCCTGCGCGCTGGCTGCTGCTGGATTTTTCCGACGACGGCATCGGCCTCGCGCCGGCCGTGCGCGAGCATATGTTTGAACCGTTTTTCACCACCAAGCGGGGCCAGGGCGGCTCCGGCCTGGGCATGCACATCGTCTACACGATCGTGCAGCAGCTGGGCGGCCAGGTGTGCGCCATCGACAGCACGCCCGGCTGTCATATACAGATCAGGCTGCCGCTGGCCGGCTGACGCCGCGCGGCTTCTCGGGCCCCCGGGAAAGGCCGCCCTGTCCCTTTTCATCCCTGCTTTTCACATGTTGTATGTACGCCATACGCATGCTGAGTTCTGTTGACACTCATATTGTTGCTGTGATTCTATGTAGTTGTCTAGTTGACTTTTAGTCGTCTGGAGTCGCTCTGTACAACTGTCCCAGCGAAATTCGCGGCACTCGATCGCAGTGCCGTGCGAGGCGTTTCCTTTAGATGAACGAGTGCAATCCGGGTCGAAAATCCGGAGTCATATATAACCGTACAAATGAAAAAGGGTTCACCATGCTTAAAGAAACCGTCATCTCTCGTGCCGTTCGCATCGTCTGCGCCGGCGGTGTAGCTGCCGCCATGTCCGTTGTTTCGCAGTCCGCGATTGCACAAGATGCACAGGCTGCCGATACGCAGATCCAGCGCGTGGAAGTCACGGGCTCGTCGATCAAGCGCATCGCCGCCGAAGGCGCCTTGCCAGTCACCGTCCTGACCGCTGAAGCCATCCGCACCTCGGGCGCCACTTCGGTCACCGATCTGGTCAAGAAACTCTCTTCCGCCCAGGGCGCCACCAGCGAAAGTTCCTCGGTGGGCGGCAGCACCTTTGGTTTTTCCGGCATTTCCGTGCATAACGTGGGTGAGACGCGTACGCTCGTCTTGCTGAACGGTAAACGCCTGGCCCAGTTCGGCGGCCAGACGTTGACCGGTTTTGCCGCCGGTTTCGATTTGAATTCGATTCCCATTTCAGCCATTCAGCGCGTCGAACTGCTGACTGACGGCGCCTCCGCGCTGTATGGCGCCGACGCCATTGCCGGCGTGGTCAACTTCATTACCAAGCACGACACGACAGAAGGCGATGTGTCCATCGGCTACTCCGCACCAAAAAACGGTGCGCGCGAGAAACGCATCAGCGCCACCAAGGGCTTTGGCAACCTGGAAGACGATGGCTACAACGTGGTGCTGACCTTTGGCCACGACGAGCGCGACAAGCTCGCTTCCGTCGACCGCAAGTTCGCCAGCACGGGCAAGGTGCAATTCTCGGCCAACGGCAAGCGCTATCAGAAGCAGCAATTCTCCGCCAGCCCGATTCCGGCCAATGCCACCGATGACAATGGCCAGTTGATCAGTCCTTTCCAGAAGAGCAACGGATCCTGTCCCGAGAAGACGTTCCGCGTGATCGAACCGTATAACGATGGCAGCGGCCTGGTCGATGACTACTGCGGCTACGATTTCACCAAGGATCTGGAAATTTATCCGGAGCGCAAGCGTGACAACTTCATGGCCTCGGGCACGTTCAAGATTGCCGGCCACGAAGTGTTTGCGGACGTGCTGCTGTCGCGCACCAAGCAAACCTCGCGTATCGCGCCCGTCCCTGGCGCCATTGCCGTGGATGCCGGCACGCCCCTGCATGACAAGTATTTATTGCCAATCGGTATTACTGGCGACAGCACGGCTTTTTACCGGCTGTTCGACATGGGCCAGCGTACCTCGAAGGATACGGCTGACTTCGCCAGCGTGGTGGTCGGTACGCGCGGCGTCGCTGCCGGCTGGGATTACAACGCCTCGTACAACTTCTCGGAAAGCCGCGTAAAAGGCAGTATTTCCGGCTATCCTGGCGCCATCGCCGTCAATAATCTCACGTCAAGCGGCTTGCTCGATCCCTTCGTCGGCCCGGGCAAGCAGTCCACTGCGGCGCAGGAAGCCATCAAAAGCGCCACTTTCTCCGGTTACTGGGATGGCGGCACCTCGCGCCTGCAAACCATCAATTTGAATGGGTCGACGGAAGTGCGGCGTCTGGCTGGCGGCGCCATGATGTTGGGCGTGGGCGCCAACATCAACCGCGAGGAATTCTCGGCCAAGCCGAGCCCGTTTGCGCAAGGCATCCTGGCCGATCCCGTAAAAGGCACCTTGTGCGGCGGTACGACGGGCCTGGAATGCGACCAGCGTTTCGGCGACGCGGCCAGCAGCCAGCCATACAGCGCCAGCCGCACCTCGAAGGGCATCTTTGGCGAAGTTATCGCACCTGTGCTGAAAGAACTGGAACTGGGCGCGGCCTTGCGTTTCGATGACTTCTCGGACTTCGGCGGCGCTACCACGGCCAAGGCCAGCTTCAAGTGGACGCCGGCGCCCACCTTGCTGATCCGCGGTTCGGTCGGTAATGGCTTCCATGCGCCGACCGTGCCGCAAGTGAATGCCTTGCAGCGCGGCTATGGTGTCACCAGCGACAAGTACACGTGCTCGCCAGCCTTGCAAGCCATCGCCACGCGTCTGAATGCACAATGCCAGCCAGGCAATCGCCAGTACGATCAGCTGGCCGGTGGCAACCGCGACTTGCAGCCCGAGAAATCGAAACAGGCGACCATCGGTTTCCGCTACGAGCCCATCAGCGCCATCACCCTGGGCGCCGACCTGTGGCATGTGCAGATCCGCGATTCCTTCGGCCAGCTGACGGAACAGCTGGTATTCGCCAATCCGGCCAACTTCCCGAAATCCTGGGGCGTCAACAAGGACGTGGGCACGGGGACGACCTACCTGGCCTTCCTGGCGGATAACCAGAACCTCGGTAAATCGTTTGCCACCGGTGTCGATATCGACGTCAGCGCCCGTTACCGCTCCGGCATCGGCCTGTTCACGTCGCAGCTGAACGCGACGCAGATGCTGCGCGAGGATGTGCAGCTGGAACGCGATGGCCAATATTATTCGGCGCTGGGCAACTTCGCCGATCTGGGCACGGTGACTTTCCGCACGCGCGGCCAGTGGACGAATACCCTGAAAACGGGCAACTGGGCCAATTCGCTGACGGTCAACTTCCTGTCCGGCTACAAGGACCAGGAAACGTCGGTCGATGTGCTAGACGCTTCGGGCGCAGTGACGGGCCAGGAAAAGATCCGCATGAAAGTGGGCTTCTATTCGACGCTCGACTGGCAAACGGTATGGACGCCCAGCAAGAGCTGGGTCCTCACCGCAGGCGTGCTGAACTTGACCGACAAGAGCCCGCCATTCGTGCCATCGACGTCCGGCGCGAACCGCGGCCAGCAATTCGGCTATGACGACCGCTACTACGATCCGCGCGGCCGCACTGGCTACCTGAATGCCTCGTACAAGTTTTAAGCAGCGCGCAGGCGTAAAAAAACCGGCACATGGTGCCGGTTTTTTTTCGTCCCACTGCAGGGCGGGGACAGCGTGCTTAGCCGCGCGCCGCCATCGACAGGGCCACCGCTTCAGCCACCTTGATGCCGTCGACGGCCGCCGACAGGATGCCGCCCGCATAGCCGGCGCCTTCACCCGCGGGGAACAGTCCCCGTGTATTCAGGCTTTGCAGGTCGTCGTCGCGGCGCTTGATGCGGATCGGCGAAGAGGTGCGCGTTTCCACGCCCGTCAGCACGGCGTCGGCCTTGTAATAGCCCTTGATCTGCTTGTTGAACGCCGGAAACGCTTCGCGCAGGGCCGTGATCGCGTATTCGGGCAGCGATGGGGCCAGGTCCGTCAAGTGTACGGCCGGCTTGTACGATGGCACCACGCTGCCAAATTCGGTCGAGGCGCGGCCTGCGACGAAGTCGCCGACCAATTGCCCTGGCGCATCGTAGTTGCCGCCTCCCAGGGCAAACGCGCGCTCTTCCAGTTCGCGTTGCAGGGCGATGCCGGCCAGCGGGTCGCCCGGATAGTCGGCCGGCGTGATGCCGACCACGATGGCGCTGTTGGCGTTGCGCTCGTTGCGCGAATACTGGCTCATGCCGTTCGTCACCAGGCGACCCGGTTCCGACGCGGCCGCCACCACCGTGCCGCCCGGGCACATGCAGAAGCTGTAGACGGAGCGGCCATTGCTGGCGTGGTGCACCAGCTTGTAGTCGGCCGCGCCCAGGATCGGGTGGCCCGCGCTGGGGCCGAAGCGGCAACTGTCGATCAGGGATTGCGGGTGTTCCACGCGGAAGCCGATCGAAAACGGTTTCGCTTCGATGTACACGCCGCGGCGGTGCAGCATCTCGAAGGTGTCGCGCGCGCTGTGGCCGATGGCCAGCACGACGTGGTTGCTGGCGATGGTTTCGCCATTGTCCAGCACCACGCCACGCACCTGGCCGCCATCGGCACCCGGCACGATGTCGAGATCGACCACTTTGCTGCTGAAGCGGTATTCGCCGCCCAGCCGCTCGATATTGGCGCGCATTTCTTCCACCATCTTGACCAGGCGGAAGGTGCCGATGTGCGGTTTGCTCACGTACATGATTTCTTCAGGCGCGCCCGCCTTCACGAATTCCGTCAAGACCTTGCGGCCGTAGTGCTTGGGGTCCTTGATCTGGCTGTACAGCTTGCCGTCGGAAAAGGTGCCGGCGCCGCCTTCGCCGAACTGCACGTTCGATTCCGGGTTCAGTTCGCGCTTGCGCCAGAAACCGAAGGTGTCGACCGTGCGTTCGCGCACCTGCTTGCCCCGCTCCAGGATGAGGGGACGCAAGCCCATCTGCGCCAGGATCAGCGCCACGAACAAGCCGCAGGGGCCCGTGCCGATGACGATGGGGCGCGGTTCATTGGTGTGGCCGGCCAGCTGTTCGCCGCCGGCGACGAATTTGTAGTCGGTGTCGGGCGCGGGCATCAGGTGCATGTCGTGCTGAAGGCGCGCCAGCACGGCGGCCTCGTTCCTGACCTCAACGTGCAGCGAGTAAATCAGCACCACGGCGCTGCGCTTGCGCGCGTCATAGCTGCGTTTGAAGACGGTAAAGCCGAGCAAATCGGCGGCGGCTATGCCCAGGCGCGCCAGGATGGCGGCGGGCAGGGCCGCTTCGTCGTGTTCAAGGGGGAGTTTTACTTCGTTGAGTCGCAACATAATGATGAGTCCAAGGTTGGGGGCTGTCTAGGCCCCATGGTGAATGCGTGTTGTACGGCAAGGCGCTATTTTACCCGCACTCCCCGGACTATCGGCAGTGAGCTGTGATGGCAAAGCATGGATTGTCAACGATTTTTTGGTGGAAATGACAATGTGGCGTGGAATGGATGTAATTTATTTGCAACAAAATTCGCTCGTGCGTAAATTTTTCAGCCTCTCTTTATTGCTGTGTGGCACTCTGTAGGCATGCCTGAGTCTGTATTTTTGTGTGATTTTCAATCAATTTAAAATTGCAAAATAATAAATTGTGACTTAGGATTAACTGCTGATGTGCGGGCCCGTACTGATCTGGCGGTAGGTGTCTTCAAGTGATCAGCCAGGGTTTGAATCTCTAATTTTCTTAACGGGCGTGAAGATGAAAAAATTAACTTTGGTCATGTTGCTGCTGGCAGGGTTCGGGGCTGTGCATGCAGATGAATTGAGCGATGCTCAGAAATTATGGGAAAACAAGGATTTTTACAAATCCTTTCAGATATTTAATAAATTAGCCGAGGCGGGGAATGTGAATGCCCAACTTCAGCTCGGTGAAATGTACGGCTTTGGCGAAGGGACGGCTGAAGATACGGAAAAGGCCGCTTATTGGCTGAAGCAGGCTGCCGCCAAAGGGCATCCGGAAGCTGCCGCTTCGCTCGCGCTGGTGCAAGAGCGCAAAGCCCATCACGCCGATATCGCCTACTACACGACGAGCTTTGACGGCGGTAGCGCTGCGTACTCCCGCTACGGTTGCGAGCGCCCTCAAATTCCCGCGAAATCGACGAGCAATGAAGACATTCGTAAAGTGAATGCCAAGATCAATACCTGGACCGAGTGTTATGGGCGCTTTATCGTCAATTTGCGCAGCGTCGCTCCTGCGGATAAAACCATCAAGCCGGAAATTCTCAAGCTGATGAATAATGAAGAATTTAACCGTTCCGCTGCGTTGATTAATAAAGTCTACGGCAATATCTTGGCGGAAGCGGCAGCGATAGAACAAAACATTTCCAATGAAAGCAGTGCCTGGAAAAAATCGACTGAATTATATGCGGCCGAATATGACAAGAAACTGGTCCAGGATAAAATAACATCGGATAATGAAATACGGGTATTGGAAACTACCAGAAGAAATATGGAACATTCCATGTTCACGACTTCATATAAGAAATAAGAAATAAGAATCCGTACGCTCCTGCAATGAAACGCAGAAGTGGAGATCCAAGGGAATGTTGTATTGTTGCAACGTCAAGGTCTCCGCTTCTGTTCTTCCCCTTTCCTTTCCCCCGGCGCTGTCGCGCCCATCTGCAACCTGCCTGCACCTATGTTGCGCTGCCACTTCGGTGCATTTGCGCAAGGCAAAAACGTCTCAAACCCCATGATCGAGCGCGAGCTGAAGTTGGTTTTTCGTATATACATATTCTTTATTTTGCATTGCACCAAAGTGGTGCGCGCATGCTCCATTTCAGACACCTGTTCCTGTCAAAACTGCCCCTCTGCGAGTTGTTGCTTTTACGCACAAGTCACAAGCTATTGTATTGACACTAATGCAGGCAATATGGTTTTATGTATTGCTTAAGCGAATAATTTTTTCTAAAACTATTCGTTTGGGGATCTGCGCTATCAGTGTGGGTTGAGAGTGAAATTAATTGAAAACTAAAACCGGAAATAAAAAACGTATTGAACATGATTTAGTGCTTAACTTTGCCGGGTCTCTCTATCAGAGGTACCCCATAACACTTAATATAATAATTAGGAAAACACATGTTTAGAAAAACTGTTTTAGTACGCGCGTTGTCCATCGCGTTTGGTGCGGCAACCCTGACCGCTGCCGTGGTTCCTGCAGCCATGGCTCAATCGAACGCTGCCGGTAATATCTACGGTAACGTCGAAGCCGCTGCTGGCAGCACGGTTGTTCTGCTGAATACGGACACGGGCGCCAAGCGTATCGTGGTGCCTGACGCATCGGGCCGCTATTTCGCCACCGCCTTGCCACCAGGCCACTACAAAGTGGAACTGGTACGTGATGGCCAAGTCAGCAAAACGGTCGAAGTCGATGTCCTGGTGGGCCAGGGCGTGGATGCCTCGTTTGTCACAGCAACGGCAGCTCCCGGCGTGCAAGCGGTTCAGGTTACTGGCCGCCGTAACCGTATCGACGTCTCCAGCTCCAACAATGGCGCGACCTTTACCGCCAAAGAATTGGCCCGTCTGCCTATCGCGCAAAACGTTGCAGCGATTATTCAGCTGGCACCAAACACCACCCGTGCCGACTCGCGCTACGCGGCCGGTGCATCCTTCGGTGGTGGCGGCGCGTCTGAAAACGCGTACTATATCAATGGTTTCCCTGTTACCAACCCGCTGACACAGCTGGGCGCATCGGAACTGCCTTTCGGCGCGATCGCCCAGGCACAGATCCTGACCGGCGGCTTCGGCGCCGAGTTCGGCCGTTCGGTTGGCGGCGTGGTCAATATCACCACCAAGAGCGGTACGAATAACTGGGAATTTGGCGCCAGCGTCAGCATCGAGCCGGACAATCTGCGCGCGAAATACCGCGACAGCTACTACCCAGTAACGGGTCGTCCGGAAAATGCAACGACCGACGGCACCCTGTTCCGCCGCAACTCGGAAAACAGCAAGACTGAAAAGACCTACGGCGCTTACGTCGGTGGTCCGATCATCAAGGACAAGCTGTTCATGTTCGCTGCGGTAGAAACCAAGAAAACCGATTGGGAACGCATCAACGGCACCCGTACCTCGGCGTCGAATGCAGCCACCGGCTTTGCATCGAACCAGGATACGATCGATCGCTACATCGCCAAGTTCGACTGGAACATCACGGACAATCATCGCCTGGAAGCCACCTTCCTCGGCGATGAAGGCAAGTCGGACCGTCAACTGTATGCGTATGACTACGTAACCGCTCTGCGCGGCGCGCAAACGGCATCGCAGCACTATACAAATGATGCAACGTTCTCGCCTAACGTCGGCGCCGAATCGCAAATTCTGCGCTACACGGGTAATCTGACCGATGACCTGACTGTCACCGCCGTGTACGGCGAAAGCAAAACCAAGAACAAGAACCGCTTTGATGCAGTAGGCAGCGCTCCTGCGGATATCTTCTCGATCACCGCGCCTTCGAATGCCCGTGCACCTGGCCTGAACTATTCCAGCCCGCAAGTGCTGAGTGGCGTGATCCCAGGTGATGATGCGCAAAGCAAGATCAAGTCGTCGCGTATCGACTTGGAATACAAACTGGGCAAGCACACGATTCGTGGCGGCCTGGACAACAACAAGCTGTCGTCCGTGAATGCGGGTGATGTGCAAGCTGGTGGCGGTCTGTGGACGTACGGCAAAGTTGCCAATCCACTGGCAGCGACCAACTTCGGCGGCGGCTATCGCGTGCCGGTGGCCAGCGGCGGCGGCCTGGGTACCCAGGGTTACTATGTTGGCAGCACGCTGTACAACACGCTGACCAATGCGTTCTCGGACCAGTCGGCTCAGTACCTCGAAGACCGTTACCAGGCAACGAAAGACGTGCTGGTGACCGTTGGTCTGCGCAGCGAATCGTTTAAAAACAAAAACGGTGACGGCGAAACCTTCCTGGAAATCAAGAACCAGCTGTCGCCACGTCTGGCTGCTGCCTGGGACGTGCATGGTGATGCATCGTTGAAAGTGTACGGTAGCGCTGGTCGTTATGCCGTGCAAATCCCGACCCACCTGGCCGTGCGTGGCGCAAGCCGCTCGCTGTTCACCAACCAGTACTACACCTATACCGGTACCGATCAGTACGGTCGTCCGACGGGTCTGAAGGCTTTGACGCCTGAGTTCTCGACAAACAACGAACTGGGCCAAGCGAAAGATGTCAAGACCCTGAGCGCGATCGATATCAAGCCGACGTACCAGGATGAATTGACGGTCGGTTTCGAGCAAGCCTACTCGCCTAGCTTGAATTTCGGCGCCAAGGTCACCTATCGCAAACTGCGTCAAACGATCGATGACTTCTGCGACGACCGTCAGATCTATGCTTTCGCTGCCGCCAAAGGCATCGATACGTCGAACTACGGCGGCTTTAACTGCGCTTCGTTCAATCCAGGCGAAGACAACAGCTTCTGGGTCGATTTCGCTGGTACGCAATCGAACTACACCCGCGTCGATCTGAAGGCTGCCGATATCGGTTTCGAAAAAGCCAAGCGTACGTACACCGCAATCGATCTGTTTGCGGAACATCCGATGCGCAATGGCTGGTATGGCCGTATCAACTACACGTGGTCGCGCAGCACGGGTAACACCGAAGGTCAAACCCGTTCGGACAATGCACAAACCGACGTGGCTGCAACTTCGAGCTGGGACAACAAAGAGCTGATGATGGGCGCGGATGGCTTGCTGCCAAACAACCGTACCCACCAGATCAAAGCGTTCGGCTTCTATGAGCTGACGAATCAGATCAGCGTCGGCGGCAATGCCCTGATCGCTTCGGGTCGTCCACGCAGCTGCTTCGGTAACCGTCCTGACCTGCCAGCCGACGTAGCGAACTACGGTTCGGTCTACTTCTACTGCGATGGCAAGGAAGCACCACGCGGCACCTTCGGCAAACTGCCATGGGATGTGCGTTTCGATGCCAACGTGACCTACCGTCCAGAGCAAATCAGCGGCCTGGCTTTGAAAGTGGATGTGTTTAACGTGTTTAACAAACAAACGGCACAAACCATCGACGAAACCTACAACGTTGCTCGTGGTAACTTCAACGTCAGCCAAACGTACGGCCGCGTCATCAGCTACACCGCGCCACGCGCTGTGAAACTGACCGCAGAGTACAACTACAAGTTCTAATCGACTTGGATAGGCCTTGCCCATGCGAATGGGCAAGGCGATCATAAAAAAACCGCCGGTGCAAGCCGGCGGTTTTTTTATTGTCTGACGTGATTGTTATGTTCTACATCCCGCCCCACAACGCCGCCAGCGTGGCCAATGCCGTCAGGCCCGCCGTTTCCGTGCGCAGGATGCGCGGGCCCATAGCCAGGCCGATGGCGCCGGCGGCGAGGGCCGCCTTTTCTTCCGCCTCCGAAAACCCGCCTTCCGGTCCTACCATCACGGTGATGGCTTGCGGCGGCTGGTGGCGGGCCCAGTCGGCCAGGGACTGCTCCGCGCGCGGCGTCAAAATGATGCGTTTATGTAAATCTTGCTGGCTGCTCCAGCTATTGAAATCCTGCAGCGGTGCCAGTTGCGCCAGGCGGTTGCGCCCGCATTGTTCCGAAGCGGAAACGATAATGCCTTGCCAATGCGCGAGTTTTTTTTCGGCTCGTTCGCTTGACAAGCGCACGACGCAGCGCTGCGCCGACAGCGGCACGATGCCCGCCGCGCCCAGTTCGATGGCTTTTTCGATGATCCAGTCCATTTTGGATGCTTCCGGCAGCGCCTGCGCCAGGGTCACGGCATACGGCAGCTCCGCTTCGCGCGCTATGTGCGTCTGGATTTCAGCCGTCACGCTGCGCTTGGCAACCGTTACCAGGCTCGCTTGCACTTCTCCGCCTTCGCCATTGAACAGGGTGATGACATCGCCCGGCGCCAGGCGCACGACCTGGATATGGTGGGCGACAGCCTCCGGCAGGGCGATGGTGGTGCCGGCAACGAGCGGCTGGGGGCAGAAAAAACGCGGCATGCAAATCCTCAACGGTGGTATATGTGGGGTGGAAAGACGTCAAAGTATAGCCATTTGGCTGGCCAGTACGCCGCAATTCTAATTTGCGGCCCCCCAGTCTGGTAAAATACTTGACCACAGAAAGCAGCCGGCTTCCCTGTCCGTGCTGTTGCAAACGAATCCCAAACTCGCGACTGACCCACACCATCATGACAACTACGCTCCCGACTACCAAAATGGCCAATGCGATCCGCGCACTGGCAATGGACGCTGTACAAAAGGCCAACTCCGGCCATCCAGGCATGCCGATGGGCATGGCCGAGATCGCAGTTGCTCTGTGGAGTGGTCACTATCGTCACAATCCCGCGAATCCAAAATGGCAGAACCGCGACCGTTTCCTGTTGTCGAACGGCCACGGCTCGATGCTGCATTACGCGCTGCTGCACCTGACCGGTTACGACCTGTCGATGGATGACATCAAGGCTTTCCGCCAGATGCATTCGAAAACCCCGGGCCACCCGGAAGTCGATATCACGCCAGGCATCGAGACGACTACCGGCCCGCTGGGCCAGGGCATCGCCAACGCCGTCGGCATGGCCCTGTCGGAGCAATTGCTGGCTGCTGAATTCAACAAGCCTGGCTACGACATCGTCAACCACTACACTTATGCTTTCGTTGGCGACGGTTGCCTGATGGAAGGTATTTCGCACGAAGTGTGCGCGCTGGCCGGCACCCTGGGCTTGAACAAGCTGATCGCCTTGTACGATGACAACGGCATTTCCATCGACGGCAAAGTCGAAGGCTGGTTCACGGACGACACCCCGGCCCGCTTCGAAGCGTACGGCTGGAACGTCATCCGCGCCGTCGATGGCCACGATGTTGCCGCCGTGGCTGCCGCCATCGCCGCCGCCAAGACCGCATCGAAGCCAACCCTGATCTGCTGCAAGACCATCATCGGCAAGGGTTCGCCGAACCTGCAAGGCGGCGACAAGGTCCACGGCGCCGCGCTGGGCGACAAGGAAATCGCTGCCGTGCGCGAATACATCGGCTGGGATGCCGCGCCATTTGAGATGCCGGCCGACGTGTACGCGGCCTGGGATGCCAAGAAACAAGGCGCCTTGCTGGAAGCGGACTGGAACGAGCGCTTTGCCGCCTACAGCCGTGAATTCCCGCAGCAAGCCGCAGAATTGTCGCGCCGCATGCAGGGCGAGTTGCCAGCCGCGTTTGAAACGGCGCTGTCGGCCGCCATCGCTTCCTGCGTCGAAAAGAAAGAAAACATCGCCACCCGCAAGGCCAGCCAGAACGCCATCCAGGCCCTGGCTTCGTCCCTGCCGGAATTCCTCGGCGGTTCGGCCGACCTGACCGGTTCGAACCTGACCAACTGGAAAGAGTGCGTGGCCGTGCGTTCGGGCCAGCCGGGCAACCACATCAACTACGGCGTGCGCGAATTCGGCATGAGCGCCATCATGAACGGCATCACCTTGCACGGTGGCTACATTCCGTTCGGCGCCACGTTCCTGACGTTCTCCGACTACAGCCGCAATGCCCTGCGCATGGCTGCCCTGATGAAGCTGCGTTCGATCTTCGTGTTCACCCACGATTCGATCGGCCTGGGCGAAGACGGCCCGACGCACCAATCGGTCGAGCACGTCTCGTCGATGCGTTTGATCCCGAACCTGGACAACTGGCGTCCGTGCGACACCGTCGAGTCGGCCGCTGCCTGGGGCGCCGCCGTGCGCCGCAAGGATGGCCCGTCGACCCTGATCTTCTCGCGCCAGAACCTGCCGTACCAGGAGCGTAGCGCCGAACAGATCGACAACATCTACCGCGGCGGCTATGTGCTGAACGACGTGGCGGATGCCAAGGCGATCCTGATCGCCACCGGTTCCGAAGTGGAACTGGCTGTCGCCGCCGCCAGCGCGCTGGCAGCCGAAGGCATCAACGTGCGCGTGGTGTCGATGCCGTCGACCGACGTGTATGATCGTCAGGACGCCGCCTACAAGGCCAGCGTGCTGACGAAAGGCGTGCCGCGCGTGGCCATCGAAGCGGGCGTGACCAGCTTCTGGTACAAATACGTGGGCCTGGAAGGCGCCGTGGTCGGTATCGACACGTTTGGCGAATCGGCTCCGGCTGGCGTGCTGTTCAAGCACTTCGGCTTCACGGTCGAGAACGTCGTGGCCAAGGTCAAAGCCGTTATCGCTGGCTAATATTGATTTCTAACGGCCCTGGCGATGCACTTGCCAGGGCGTGCATGTACCTTCTTTTTTAATCAGGAGCAGAGTATGACGATCAAAGTTGCAATCAATGGCTACGGCCGCATTGGCCGTAATGTGTTGCGCGCTTTCTACGAAGGCGGCAAGAAACAGGATATCCAGATCGTTGCCATCAACGACCTGGGCGATGCCAAATCGAACGCCCACCTGACCCGCTATGACACCGCGCACGGCAAGTTCCCGGGCACGGTCACCGTCGAAGGCGACAACATGATCGTCAATGGCGATCCGATCCGCGTATTCGCACAGCGCAATCCGGCTGAAATCCCATGGGGCGAGCTGGGCGTGGACGTCGTGCTGGAATGCACGGGCTTCTTCACCACCAAAGAGAAAGCTTCGGCTCACTTGAAGGGCGGCGCGAAAAAAGTCATCATTTCGGCACCAGGCGGCAAGGATGTCGACGCAACCGTCGTGTTCGGCGTCAACCACTCGGTACTGAAATCGACCGACACCGTCATCTCGAACGCTTCGTGCACCACCAACTGCCTGGCACCGCTGGTCAAGCCGCTCAACGACGCCATCGGTATCGAAACGGGCCTGATGACCACCGTGCACGCCTACACCAACGACCAGGTGCTGTCCGACGTGATGCATGAAGACCTGCGCCGCGCCCGTTCGGCCACCATGAGCATGATCCCGACCAAGACGGGCGCCGCTGCCGCCGTGGGCCTGGTATTGCCTGAGCTGAATGGCAAGCTGGACGGCTTCGCCATCCGCGTGCCGACCATCAACGTGTCGCTGGTCGACCTGTCCTTCATCGCCAAGCGCGATACCACCGTGGAAGAAGTCAACGCGTTGATGAAAGCCGCTTCGGAAGGCGCCCTGGAAGGCATCCTGACGTACCAGACCGAACCGCTGGTCTCGATCGACTTCAACCACAACCCGGCTTCGTCGAACTTCGATTCGACCCTGACCAAAGTGTCGGGCCGTCTGGTGAAAGTATCGTCGTGGTACGACAACGAGTGGGGTTTCTCGAACCGCATGCTCGACACCACCGTCGCACTGATGTCGGCCAAGTAATTCCTGGCTAGCATACAAAAAACGCCCTTCGGGGCGTTTTTTTCGTCTGTTGCCAGCTTATTCCTTGGGTTCGCACTGGTTGCGCCACTGCTCGCACGACGCCTCGACGCCCTGGTAGCACATGTTGAGGATGTAGTCGCAGTTTTCCGACGGAATCCACGCGCGCACGGCGGCCGTGCTGGAGAACGAAGCTGCGGCGCCGACGGCGATGGCAAAGATAAACAGGGCTTTTTTAATGGAAATCATTTTTCTCGCTTTCACAATTGGACAACGGTAGGGTGTCAAATCAAAAGGCCGTCACGGCAGGCATGGTGAACCGGCCAGACGCAGAAAAATATTAGCATTAAAATCAGTAATTTATTGCTATAAAGAAAAATATTCCTGCTAACGCCAGGCGTGCAGGCGGCGCCGGTAAAAGCGCCATAGCAGGCGCAGGTCGCGCAGCACGGGCACGCCGGACAGCAGGGTCAGCACGCCGGCGAGCAGGATGGTGGCGGCGGGAAAACCGATGTGCTTGAAGGCCAGGGCGCCGCTGACGCCGCCGATGAAGAAGCAGGCGATCAGCAGGCTGTGCGTTCTCAGCTTGCCGCGGTTGACCTTCACCATCCGGTCCGGCAGGTGGCGCCGGTTGTAATACGCCATCTTGCCCAGTTCGATGCCGATATCGGTGGACAGGCCCGTCACGTGCGTGGTGCGGATGACGGCGCCCGAAATCTTGGTGATGATGGCGTTTTGCAATCCCATCACAAAGCACAGCAGCAAGATGGTGACGGGGCCCAGCACGTCGGGCATGGCGGCCAGATAATTGCCCGTCAAGCCGAACAGCAACAGCAAGGCTGCTTCCAGCAGCAGGCTGGCGGCAAACTGGCTGTGCAGCCGGCGCCGCTTGCCCCAGTTCACCATGATGGCCGTGACGGCCGCACCGCTGACAAAGGCCAGCCATGCTCCCAGCGCTGCCAGGGCCACGGTGATATTGCCCAGCGCCAGGTCATCGGCCATGCCCGAGACGATGCCCGTCATGTGCGAGGTATAGCCGCCGATGGCGAGAAAACCGCCCGCATTCACGGCGCCCGCCACCAGCGCCAGCACGCAGCCCAGCTGCAGGTTGGCTTGCGTATCGCGCGCCGATCCGCTCAGGCGCGACAGGTAATGGAGCGGCATGCCCGGGCCGGCCTCAGGCTGCGGCGCCGAAGATGGCTTGCCACAGGCGCACGACGTTATCCGCATGCACGCGCACGCGTTCCGGTTCCACGCGGGCCAGGTCCTGCCCCTGCAGGCGCAACTGGTGCTGCAGCTTGCGCAGCGTGCGGTAGGCGTCGGCGACCAGGGCGGCCAGCTGGGCGTCGATCAGTCCCAGTTCGCCGCACAGGCGCAGCAGGGCGATATTGCCCGAGTTGGCCGTCAGTTGCGGATACTGCGCCGCATGCTGGAGCACCAGGTATTGCACCATGAACTCGATGTCGATCATGCCGCCCGGATCCTGCTTCAAGTCAAAGCTGCCCGGGCGGGGTGGATGCGCATCCAGCATCTTCTTGCGCATGGCCACCACTTCGCCCTTGAGCGGGCCGTTTTCCGGGCGCTCCTTGCGCAAGATCGTGTCGCGGATGCGCTCAAAATGCTTGCCGATGGTGGTATCTCCGGCACAAAAGCGCGCGCGCGTGAGCGCCTGGTGTTCCCACACCCAGGCCGCGCTGCTCTGGTAGCGCTCGAATGCCTGCACGCTGGAAACCAGCATGCCCGAGGCGCCGTCGGGACGCAGGGCGATGTCGATATCGAACAGAATGCCGGCCGACGTGTGCGAGGTCATCCAGGTAATGAAACGTTGCGCCAGCTTGGCGTACAGGCCGGGCGCTTCCTGGTCGTCGTCGTCGAAGAGGAAAATGACGTCCAGGTCGGACACATAGCCCAGTTCCTTGCCGCCCAGCTTGCCGTACGCGATGACGGCGAATTTCGGCACGTCGCGGTGGCGCGTCGGCAAGGTTTGCCAGACGGCTTGCACGGTGGCGGCGACGATGATGTCGGCCAGCTGCGACAGGTAGTCGGCCAGTTTTTCCACGCTCAGGTCGCCCGCCAGGTCTTGCGCCAGGCACTGGAACAGCTGCGCGTGGTGCATTTCGCGCAGGATATCCATCTGCCGCTCCGTGTCGCCGGGCGCGTCGTCGAGCTGGCGCTGCAGGTCGAGCGCCAGGGCGGCCGGGTCCGGCACCGTGTTGCGGATGCGCTCATCGAGCAACTCGTCGAGCAGGATCGGGTGCTGCGTGAGGAAGGTGGCGGCCCAGCCGCTGGCGCACACCATGCGCACGACGCGCTCGAGCGTATGCGGGTATTCCGTCAGCAGCGACAGATAGGCCGAGCGGCGCGCAATCGCTTCCAGGAAATCGAGCAGCCGGCCCAGGGTGGCCAGCTGGCTGGCATTGCCGTTGGATACGGAGCAATCTGTGATCAGGGGCAGGGCGGAATTGACGAGGGCGACGAGGCGCGTGCGGCTCGCCTCGGGCAAGGATTGCAAACGGGGCGCCTGCCACGTGGCCAGCAGGCGGCGCGCGCAGGCGGCGGGCTCATGGAAACCCAGGGCGGCAAAGCGCGCTTCGATGGCTTCCTGCTGGTCGGACGCGGCGCAGTCGTTCGACGTTTGCGGGTCGATGCCCGTGTCGGCCGGCGGCGTGCCGCTGCTCTTGTCGCTGAACATCTCGTCAAACTGGCCGGCGACAAATACGCGGTGTGCTTCCAGCTGGGCCAGCAGGGTGGGCGTGTCGGGCAAGCCCATCATCTGCGCCACGGTCAGGCGGTCGGCGTCATTCGCTGGCAGGGTGTGGGTTTGCGCATCGTCCAGGTATTGCAGCCGGTGTTCGAGGTTGCGCAGGAAGGTGTAGGAACCCAGCAACTGTTCCACGATGGCCGGCTCCAGCAAGCCCTTGTCTGCCACCGTGCGCAGGGTGGCGCGCGTGGAACGTTCGCGCAGCTCGGCGTCGCGCCCGCCCCGTATCAATTGAAATACTTGCGCGAGGAATTCGATTTCGCGGATGCCGCCACGGCCCAGCTTGACGTTGTTGCTGCGGTCCGGGTGCAGACGTTCCTGGCGGTTGACCTCGGCGCGGATCTGGCCGTGCATGGTGCGGATGGCATCGATGACGCCGAAATCGAGGTAGCGGCGGAAGACAAACGGGCGCACGATGGCGTCGAGCGAGGCGATATCCTCGGCCTTGCCCGTTACGGCGCGCGCCTTGACCCAGGCGTAGCGCTCCCATTCGCGCCCTTGCACGATCAGGTACTGTTCCACCATGCTGAGGCTGGCGGCCAGCGGCCCCGAGTTGCCGTTCGGACGCAAGGCCATATCCACGCGGAAAGTAAAACCATCTTGCGTGATCTCGGCC
Source organism: Janthinobacterium sp. MP5059B (assembly GCF_001758645.1). NCBI lineage: Bacteria > Pseudomonadati > Pseudomonadota > Betaproteobacteria > Burkholderiales > Oxalobacteraceae > Janthinobacterium > Janthinobacterium sp. MP5059B. Next base: position 143,219 of record NZ_LRHX01000014.1, read on the forward strand.
AGGGCGGCGATCAGTTTCTTGCCCATGCGAATGAAAAACTCGTGGTTGGACAGGCTGCGCTGGCCCGCCACGGTGACTTGCGTGTCGCCATCTTCCGGGTAGACAAAGATCAGGTCGATATCCGACGAGACATTCAGTTCGCCGCCGCCTTGCTTGCCCATCGCCAATACCATCAAGGCCTGCTCCTCGCCCGACTCCTCGCCGACAGGCATGCCGTGCAGGGCCACCATTTCAGCCATGATGGCGTCCACATGCGTACGGATGGCGAAATCGGCAAAGCCCGTCATGGCCGTGACGACTTCGTTCAAGTCGGCCTGGCCGCCAAGATCGCGCGCGATCAGGCCGCAGACGAGCAGGTTGCGCAGGCGGCGCATGGCCCGCTCGGGCGGCAGCGGCGGCGTGGCGGCATTCGCCTGGGCGGCCAACTCGGCGGCAAAGTCGAGCCCGTCCAGCGGCGCGCGCACCAGTTGCGCCACCTGCGCGGCGCGCTCGGGGGCGGCGTCCAGCCAGCGCTGGTAGAAACGGGAGGCGGAGATCAAAGGCTGTGTGCTCATGGTATCGGTAAGTGTCTCGTGGATGCTGCGTGCATGTTCTTGCTTAACTTGGCTGCGAACGGCGGGGGATGCGGTAAAATTGTGCCGCCGGCCCAATACCGCCGGCAGTGCGTGCTCTTCCGGACGATGGTAAGGGAGGCTTTGCTCAGACGCAAGCGCAAGGATGCAGGCGCGCACCACGAATGCAGACGATTTTTGCCATTATTTGACGCCGGGCCAGTTTATTAGCTTATTGATGCAAAAACCGCCAGAAGCAAGCGTGACAGAACATGTGCCATTGGCCCTGCGCTGGCAGCGGCTGCGTGCTGCCTATCGCATGGCCAACCTGGCCACCCACCATGTGTTGGGTTTTACCATCAAACTGGTATTGCTGGCGTACTTCGCCTTCGCCGTGCTGTTTTTATTCCTGCGCTACGCGATCTTGCCGAATATCGATTACTACAAAGGCGATATCGAGCGGGCGGCCAGCCGCGCGCTGGGCAACCCTGTCAGCATTGCGCGGATTTATGCCTCCTGGCATGGCGTACGCCCGAATCTCTTCCTTGGGGACGTGACCCTGCGCGACCAGGCGGGCCGCCAGGCGTTGAGCCTGCCGAGCATATCGGCCACGGTGTCGTGGTGGAGCGTGCTGGGCTCCGTGCGCTTTACTACCCTGGAAATCACGCGGCCCGACCTGGACGTGCGGCGCAGCAAGGATGGCAAGCTGTACGTAGCCGGGGTATTGATCGACAGCACGCAAGGCAGCGATGGCAAGGGCGCCGACTGGCTGCTGTCGCAGCATGACATCATCATTCGCGACGGCAAGGTGCGCTGGACGGACGAAGCGCGCGGCACACCCGAGCTGGCTTTATCGCAGGTCAATGTGCTGTTGCGCAACCGCTGGCGCAGCCACCGGCTGGGCTTGCAGGCCACGCCGCCGCCTAGCCTGGCCGCGCCCATCGATGTGCGCGCCCACTTCACGCATCCGCCTTTCAGCACGCGCATCTCGGATGTGTCGATGTGGAAGGGGGAACTGTACGCCGACCTGAAAAATGCCGACCTGGCCGCCTGGCGCCGCTATCTCGACTATCCGTTTGAACTGAGCCAGGGCAAGGGCGCCCTGCGCGCCTGGTTGAGCCTGGATCACGCGCGCCTGGCCGGCTTCACGGCCGACGTGGGCTTGACGGATGTGCAGGCGCAGCTGGGCGAACATATCGCGCCGCTCGACTTGCTGTCGGTCAGCGGGCGCATTTCGGCAAAAGAAGAGCTGTCGGCGCAGGTGCCGGACGGCAAGCCCACCTTTGGCGCGAATGGGCACCAGGTCGAGTTGACGAATTTTGCGGTGGAAACCCGCGATGGCCTCAGCCTGCCGCCCACGACCCTGTCCGAACGCTTTGTTGCCGCCACGAAGCGCAAGCCGGCGCGTACGGAAATCACGGCCAAGTCGCTCGATTTGCAGACCCTGGCCGCATTGGCCGACAAGCTGCCGCTGGGAGAACAGCAGCGCCAGCGCCTCGACGCCCTGGCGCCGCGCGGGCGTTTGCAGGACTTTTCTGCGCAATGGGAAGGCGAGATGGCGACGCCGGCCAGCTACCGTTTGCGCGGCAAGCTCATCGATCTGGGCCTGAATGCGCAGCCGGCGCGCCTGGCCGTGGCGAAGACGGCGACCAGCCCTGCGCAGGCGGCCGCACCGGCTATCCCCGGTTTCGATCATTTGACGGGCAGTATCGACGCCAGCGACAAGGGCGGCCAGATCGATATCGATGCACAGGGATTGGTATTGCAACTGGCCTCCTACTTGAGTGAGCCGGCCTTGCCGTTCGAACAATTCGAAATGGAGGCGCGCTGGGCTTTCCAAGCAGACAATATGCTGCAAGTTGACCTGGACAGGCTTGATTTTAATCAACAAGGCATGCGGGTCGCCTTGCATGGTTCGCAGCGTTTGCCGCTCGACGGCAGCAAATTGGGTCAGGTGGATGTGACGGGTACGATCGACAACTTCCAGATCAACACCATCGGCCGCTATCTGCCGCTGCAAACGCCCGAGCACCTGCGCCACTGGCTGACGGGCGCATTGGAGGGCGGCGTGGCGCGCGATGTCAGCCTGCGCCTGCGCGGCGAACTCGAACATTTCCCTTTCAAGGCCGACACCCCGGCCCAGCGCAACCGCGGTGACTTCCGCGTGGCCGGCAAGATCGAGAATGGCACGCTGAACTACGCGCCCGGCGAATTTGCGGAAAGCGGCCCCCTGGCCGGCAAGGCACCGCTGTGGCCGCAGGCGGAAAAGATCAAGGGCAGTTTCGTGTTCGAGCGGGCGCGCATGGAAATCCGCGGCGACACGGCCACCACGGGCGGTGTGGCCTTGACGAATGTCAAAGCCGTGATCCCCGACCTGACTGTCTTCGACACCTTGCTCGATATCGAGGGCAATGCGGCCGGCCCGATGCAGGAATTCCTCAAGTACGTGACGGCCAGCCCCGTGCTCGGCTGGATCGAGCATTTCACGGATGAAACGACGGCAACGGGCAATGCCAAGCTGGCCCTCAAATTGCACTTGCCGACAGAGCGCATGCTCGAGTCGACCGTGCAGGGCAGCTTGCAGCTGGCGGGCAACGACGTGGTGCTGTTCCACGACATGCCGCCCGTGCTCGGCACGCAGGGCAAGATCGAATTCAACGAAAAAGGCGTCAATCTGAATGGCTTGAATGGCAGCCTGCTGGGCGGGCCGCTGGCCATTTCGGGCGGTACGCAGCCGGACAGTTCCATCCAGGTGAAATTGGCCGGCAACATGACGATCGACGGCTTGCGCAAGACCTATCCGGCGCCCGTGCTGCAGCGCCTGGCGAAACATTTGAATGGCGGCGCCCGTTACAGCGGCCTGATCACGGCGCGCGACCACCAGGTGGTCGTCAATGTCGAGTCGCCGCTGACGGGCCTGGGTCTGGATTTCCCCGCCCCCCTGAAAAAGCCGGCCGGCGACAGCCTGCCCGTGAAATTCACCCTGACGGGCAATGCGACCAACGGCGCGGGCTTGCGCACGGACGATATCCGCATCGCGCTGGGTTCCGGCATCGCTGCCCGCTACCAGCGCCAGAAGCAGGGCAAGGATGCCTGGCGCCTGGTGCGCGGCGGCATCGGCGTGAATGTGCCGGCGCCGGAACCAGACAGCGGCATGATGTTCAACGTCAACATGAAAACCCTGGACGTGGACAGCTGGATTGCCGCCGGCAGTGAAATCGCCGGCAGCGGCACGGCCCCCGCCGACAGCGGTGCCGCCGACGATGCGCCCGATATTGCGCAATACGTGGTGCCGGACATGATGGCGGCCCGTGCCAGCGAACTGATGCTGGGCGAGCGCAAGCTGGAAAACGTGGTCGTGGGCGCCACGCATCAAAAGGATGTGTGGCAAGCCAATATTGACGCGAAACAAGTGTCCGGCTATGTAACGTGGCTGGAAACGCCGTCCGGCCTGGGCAAGATGACGGCGCGCCTGTCGTCGCTGATCATTCCCGAGTCGGCCGCCAACGACGTGAAGAATCTGTTGGAAGGAAAAAGTGGCGCCCAGTCGATCCCCTCGCTCGATATCGTCGCCGAGCAATTTGAACTGTTCAACAAGAAGATCGGCCGGCTGGAATTGCAGGCCTATAACACCATGGCGGCGGGCGGGAGAGAATGGCGCGTGGGCAAGCTGCAGCTGTCGAACCCCGATGGCGCGTTGAGCGGCAATGGCAAATGGGTCATCAAGGATGGGCAAAGCACGACCAGCCTGCGTTTTGGCCTCGATATCGTCGATGCGGGCAAGTTGCTCGACCGCTTCGGCTTTGCCGATACGGTGCGTCGCGGCAAGGGCCGCCTGAGCGGTGACATCGCCTGGAATGGCTTGCCGTATTCGCTCGACATTCCCACCTTGTCGGGGCAGATCGAGATGAACGTGGAATCGGGCCAGTTCCTCAAGCAGGATCCGGGCGCGGCCAAGCTGTTGGGCGTGCTCAGCCTGCAAGCCTTGCCCCGTTTGCTGAAACTCGATTTCCACGACGTGTTTTCCGAAGGCCTGGCCTTTGACGGCATCACGGCCAACGCCAGCATCAAGCGCGGCGTCGTGACCACGGACAACCTCAAGATGCATGGCGTGGCGGCCACCGTGCTGATGGATGGCACGGCCGATATCGCCAATGAAACGACGAATTTGCACGTGGTGGTGATCCCCGAATTTAACCTGGGCACGGGGCCGCTCGTGTACGCGCTGGCCGTCAACCCCGTCATCGGCCTGGGCAGTTTCCTGGCGCAATTGTTCCTGCGCGCTCCCGTGATGAAGGCGCTCACTTACCACATGCAGATCGCCGGCCCGTGGAAATCGCCCGTCGTGACCAAGCTCGATGGTGGTAAATTGGAACCTGTCGCCGTGCCTGCCGCTGCAGCCGTGGAGGCCGTGGCGAAATAGGCGAGGCGTTCGAATGGATAAGAGGTGGCAATGATGCATACAGTCGCAGCAGTACAAATGATTTCCTCGCCCTCCGTGGAAGACAACCTGGCCACGGCGCGCCGGCTGGTGGCGCAGGCCGCCGCCGGTGGCGCGCAGCTGGTGGTGCTGCCCGAATACTGGGCCATCATGGGCAAGCAGGAAACGGACAAGCTGGCCCATGCGGAACAGCCCGGCAGCGGGCCGATCCAGGATGGCATGGCGCAGATGGCGCGCCAGCACGGCATCTGGCTGATCGGCGGCACCTTGCCCCTGATTTCCGGTGAGGAGGGCAAGGTACTCAATACGACGCTGGTGTACGACCCGCAAGGCGCGCCGGCCGGGCGCTACGACAAGATCCACCTGTTCGGCTTTACGCGCGGCACCGAGTCGTACAATGAATCGCGCACCATCGTGCCCGGTGCGCAGGTGCGCTCGATCGAGACGCCGTTCGGCCGGGTCGGCCTGTCCATCTGCTATGACCTGCGCTTTCCCGAGCTGTACCGCGCCATGGGCGATTGCGCGCTGATCGTCGTGCCGGCCGCGTTTACCCATACGACGGGCAGCGCCCACTGGGAAGTGCTGCTGCGCGCGCGCGCCATCGAAAACCAGTGCTATGTGCTGGCCTCGGCGCAAGGCGGCTTGCATCCGAACGGCCGCCGCACTTGGGGCCACAGCATGCTGATCGACCCGTGGGGCGAAGTGAAAGCCGTGCTGCCCGAAGGCGAGGGCGTGGTCAGCGGCGAGATCGACCTGGTGTTCCTGGCCGGCGTGCGCGAGTCGCTGCCCGCCCTGGCGCACCGCACCATGTGAATTGAATTGTGAGAAAGAACCATGATCCCATTTGAACCCAATCTGTCCAGCCTGGCCGTGGCGCGCGATATCCTGCTCACGCCTTTCGGTCTGGATGAAGACAAGCTGTTGAAAGCCTTGGGCACGATGTTTACGCACAAGGTCGACTATGCCGACCTGTACTTCCAGTCGACCAAGAGCGAAGGCTGGAGCCTGGAAGAGGGCATCGTCAAGACGGGCAGTTTTTCCATCGACCAGGGTGTGGGCGTGCGTGCCGTGTCTGGCGACAAGACGGCCTTTGCGTATTCCGACGATATTTCCGAGCGGGCCCTGCTGGAAGCGGCGGCGGCCACGCGTACCATCGCGCGCGCAGGTAGCGGCAAAATCAGGATCGCGGGCCAGATGCTTGCGCAGGGCGGCCGTTCCTTGTACCTGCCCAACGATCCGCTCGCCTCGCTGGATGCCACGGCCAAGGTGCAATTGCTGGAAAGAGTGGAAAAGATGGCGCGGGCGAAAGATCCCAGAGTGGTGCAAGTGATGGCGGGCCTGGCCGGCGAATACGACGTGGTGCTGGTGCTGCGCAGCGATGGCGTGCTGGCGGCCGACATCCGCCCGCTGGTGCGCGTCTCGCTGACGGTGATTGCGGAACAGAATGGCCGCCGCGAAACGGGCTCAGCCGGCGGCGGCGGGCGTTTCAGCTATGACTATTTCAGCGATGCCGTGCTGGAACAATACGCAACGGACGCCGTCAATTCGGCCCTGGTGAACCTGGAAGCGCGCCCGGCGCCCGCCGGCCCCATGACCATCGTGCTGGGACCGGGCTGGCCCGGCATCCTGCTGCACGAAGCGATCGGCCACGGCCTGGAGGGCGATTTCAACCGCAAGGGTTCGTCCGCGTTTTCGGGCCGCATCGGTGAACGCGTGGCCGCCAAGGGCGTCACCGTGGTCGATGACGGCACCCTGGCGGGCCGGCGCGGCTCGCTGAATATCGATGACGAGGGCAACCCGACGCAGTGCACGACCCTGATCGAGGACGGCATCCTGAACGGTTACATCCAGGACACCATGAATGCGCGCCTGATGAAGATGCCCGTGACGGGCAATGCGCGCCGCGAATCGTTCGCCCACCTGCCCATGCCGCGCATGACGAATACATATATGCTGGGCGGCGACAAGGACCCGGGCGAGATCCTCGCGTCCGTCAAGAACGGTTTGTACGCCGTCAACTTCGGCGGTGGCCAGGTCGACATCACGAACGGCAAGTTCGTCTTCTCGGCCAGCGAAGCGTACATGATTGAAAACGGCAAGCTCAGCTACCCGGTGAAGGGCGCCACCCTGATCGGCAACGGCCCGGACGTGCTCAACCGCGTTTCCATGATCGGCAACGACATGCGCCTCGATTCGGGTGTGGGCGTGTGCGGCAAGGAGGGGCAAAGCGTGCCCGTGGGCGTGGGACAGCCGACCTTGCGCCTGGATGGCATCACGGTCGGCGGGACGGCTTAGATCGCCATTTCAGGAACCTACTGCGCAGCCCACTCTTGAGTTTGCGTTGCTCGCTGTACCTGAAGTACAGCTGCGCTACTCAACCCAATATTGGGCTTGCTCGCTACGGTTCCTGAAACGCCTGATACGTTGAAAATATGACGAAATTCAGAACTTGTACTTCACCCCCGCGCTGATGAAGCGTCCCGCCGCGCCCGCGTAGTCGAGCGGGTTGTAGCCCGTGGCGCCATATGTGAGCGGATCGAGCGGGGCGATCTTGTCGAACAGGTTTTGCACCGTTGCAAACACTTCCAGCTTGGGTGTGGCCAGCCAGCGGGCCGTCAGGTCCACCGTGGTGAACGAGGCGATGCGGCAGCCGCGAGGGGCATCCGTGCCGTCGGCGAAATGCGTGGCGCAGCCGTCCGGGTCATTCTTGAACAGCACGTTGTCGAGCGGCGCGCGGTAGTTGACGTTGGCCGTGACCCGCCAGTCCTGGCGCTCCCAGGTGGCACCCAGGTTGATGCGGTCGTCCGGCGTGCCCATGCAGTTGGACACATCGCAATTGCCATGCGTGCCAGCAAAATCGCGTTGCGTGCCATCCTGCTCCGTGCGCAGCCATTTGTACAGATGCGTCCATTTCAGGTCGAACACCAGGCTGCCATAGTCGCTGCCCAGGCTGAAGCGCTGGCGCGCGTCGATATCGATGCCGCGCACCGTCGTTTGCGCCGAATTCACATAATTGGCCAGCACGGCCGTGATGGCACCCGGATCGCCGGCGATGGCCGTGGCCGTCGATGGGTCGCGCGCCACATGGCCTTCGGCGATGGCGGTGTCCGTTTGCTCCTGGTTGATTTCATTCTTGCGGCGGATTTGCCACAGATCCACGGAAATACTGGTGCGCGGCAGCGGGTCCCACACGGCGCCCATGGAATAGCTGCGCGAACGTTCGGGTGACAGCTTGGGATTGGGCGACGTGATGACGGCGATGGAGGCGGGATCGCAAGCCGCTTCCACGCCGAGCCCGCAGCGCAGCGGATCGCTGGCGGTGGAGAACGCTGCCAGGCCGCCGACGCCGTTTTCCGCCGCGCTGGGTGCGCGAAAGCCCTTGGCGAAGGTGCCGCGCAGGGCCAGTTCGCGCAGGGGCGTCCATTTCACGCCCGCTTTCGGGGTATAGGAATTGCCCACGTCGGTGAAATGGTCGGCGCGCAGGGCGCCCGACAGTTCCACGGTTTTCAGCACGGGCGCCAGCACCTCGGCATAGATGGCCGAGGCATTGCGGCTGCCCTTGTAGGCGGAATAGCCGAGGCCAATGATATTGCCCCGTTCCGTGCCCGTGGTGGGTTTCAGTTCCGTCGATTCGTGGCGGAATTCGGCGCCCACGGCCACGCCCAGGCCGCCGCCGTCCAGCTTGGCCACCTCGCGGCTGGCCTTGAAGTCGATCTGCGCGATATGCGTCTTGGCATCGTTGGAAATGCGCGGCGACAGGGCCGCGTACAGCTCGGCTGAGTTGAGGCCCGCGTTTTCCGCGATGCGCCACAGGCTGCCGGCCGGCAGGGCTGCATACGCGGGGTTCAGGCTGGCCGCCGCCACATTCGCGGCAGTCGGGTTGAGCAGGGCGAAGGCGACGTCGCGCTGCAGGTAGCCGTTCAAGTCGTTCGACACCTTGTTCTGCGAGTACAGCAAGGCGCTGTCGATATCCCAGCCCGCCACCGCGCCCTTGATGCCGGCGACAAAGCGCGTGAAGGTGGAATTGACTTCCGACAGGCGCGGCCCCACGTCGGCCGCCAGGTAGCGCAGCCGCGCCGCCGTGCCGAAATACGGATTGTCCGGGTGCGCGGCGCCCAGCGACACTCCCGCATTGCTGACAGGGCCGCCCGGGTAGCCGACCGAGCCGCTGACCGTCGATGGCGTGGTGGCCGAGTGCGATTCGCTGTGATATACGTTCAATTCGGCATACGTCTGCAACGCTGGCGTCAGTTGCCAGGCGGCGCGGCCAAAGAAATTGATGTTCTTCTGTTTCGGCTGGATCTGGCCGTATTGTTGCGCAGCATCGGTCAGGCAGCCGCCGCCCGGGTCGCCTTGCGGATGCGTGGTGAAGTTGCCGCAGGCGGCGCCGGGGAAGGCGCGCGTAAAACCCGCGCCGGCAAGATTGCCGCGGTTGTAGTAGTCGAGCGTGTCGGGATTGCGCACATTGCCGTTGACGGCGCTGCCGGCCGCATTGTTGGTGGTGATGGCGCCCGCGCCGCTGAGCGACTCCTGCGCGCTGAAGCCCAGGTCGCGCAAGTCGCTGCGGCCGACGGCCCCCCGCCCGGCCCGGTCGCGGTTCCAGATGGCGGCCTTTTCGCTGTATTCGAGATTCAGCAGCACGTTGTAGCGGTCGCTGTCGATGTCGCCGAAGCCGTGCGTGATGGCGGCGCGCGCGTCGCGCCCGTCCCATTCCTTGGTCTTGCCGTAATTGCCCTTGATGGCCGTGCCCTGGTAGTCGCGCCGCAGGATCACGTTGACCACGCCGGCGATGGCGTCCGAACCGTAGATGGCCGAGGCGCCATCCTTGAGGATTTCCACCCGTTCCACCGCTTCCAGGGGAATGATGTTCAGGTCGGCAAACACTTTCTGGCCATCGTCGGCCAGGCCGTACGGCGCCACCCTGCGGCCATTCAGCAAGACCAGGGTCGAGGCCGTGCCGAGGCCCCGCAGCGACACGCCGGAAGCGCCGGCGGCAAAGCCGTTGCCGAAGGACGTGGGCACGGAACCCTGGTTGTCGACGGCCAGGGTCTGCAGCAGTTCGGCCACGCTGGACTTGCCCGATTTTTCAATGTCGGCCGCGTTCAGGGTTTGTACGGCCGACGCTGTTTCCGCCTGCGCGCGGCGGATGTTCGAGCCGGTGATTTCCACGCGGGCAATCGGCGCGGCATCCTGCGCCAGGACGGGTAGACTCAGCAGCGCACTGGCCAGTGCCAGGCCCAGTCTGGGTGGTGAAAAGGTGGTGGACTGTAAGGATGGTGTCGGGATCATGCGGTTCTCCGGAAAGGTCAGGCAGTCAAAGGTCATCGATACGTCCTTGAGTTTTCTCCGTCCCGCGACGCTGGAATTGATCTAGATCAAATAGTGCCCCGCTTGTCGTCGATAGAATGGCTGGCGTGGCGTGGTTGCCACGACGGACACAGCGGTGGCGTCCGGTATGCAGAGTCGCAGCGCAGATGCACAGCGAGAGTCATGGCGCGCAACTTTTTATGCTTTTTTGCGTATTGGGCAGTGTAAAACGGCGGTGACATGCGGCTTTGCCGACAAATATGCTTGCCAACCCTTGCAATTTAGGTTTATAGTCGTTCATCACTTACGGATGACTCGCATGTTCGCTCGCCACTTTTTTACCGCTTATTTTTACTTTAGCAATTCCAACCCAAAGGCGGTGGAGTAGCGGTCGGTTCACGTAGCAGCAAAACGAGATCCCAGCAAATTCTAAAAAACCGCCACTCATGGCGGTTTTTTTTTACCCAGATGTTTTACCCATCCTTAAATTTTGGAGAAAATGATGCCCCGCACCGATGATTTGCGTATTCGCGAAATGAAGGAATTGACCCCGCCGTCCCACCTGATCCGCGAATTTGCCTGCTCGGAGCAAGCCGAACAGACCGCTGCCAGCGCCCGCATTGCCCTGCACCGTATCCTGCATGGCCAGGACGACCGCCTGATGGTGGTGATCGGGCCTTGCTCCATCCACGATACCAAGGCGGCCATGGAATATGCGCGTCTGCTGGTCAAGGAGCGCGCGCGTTTCGCGGGCGAACTGGAAATCGTCATGCGCGTCTACTTCGAGAAGCCGCGCACCACGGTGGGATGGAAGGGCCTGATCAACGATCCGTACATGGACAACAGCTTCCGCATCAACGACGGCTTGCGCATGGCGCGCGAACTGTTGCGCGATATCAATGAGCTGGGTTTGCCGGCTGGCACCGAGTTCCTCGACGTGATCAGCCCGCAATACATCGCCGACCTGATCAGCTGGGGAGCCATCGGCGCGCGCACGACGGAATCGCAGGTGCACCGCGAGCTGGCGTCGGGGCTGTCCTGTCCGGTCGGCTTCAAGAATGGCACGGACGGCAATGTGAAGATCGCCGTGGAAGCCATCAAGGCTGCCTCGCAGCCGCACCATTTTCTTTCCGTCACGAAGGGCGGCCACTCGGCCATCGTCTCGACCAACGGCAACGAGGATTGCCACATCATCTTGCGCGGCGGGAAAACCCCGAACTATGACGCAGCCAGCGTGGACGAGGCGTGCAAGGCGATCGCGGCACAAGGCCTGGCGGCGCGCCTGATGATCGACGCCTCGCATGCGAACAGCTCGAAAAAACCGGAAAACCAGATCCCCGTGTGCGCCGACATCGCCAGCCAGGTGGCGGCGGGCGATGACCGCATCGTTGGCGTGATGGTGGAATCGCACCTGGTGGCGGGACGCCAGGATTTGATCCCGGGCAAGGAATTGATCTATGGCCAGTCTGTCACGGATGGCTGCATCGACTGGAGCGCCAGCGTGGCCGTGCTGGAAAACCTGGCGGCGGCCGTCAAGCAGCGCCGCTTGCAGGGCGACGCGGAATAACGTGGCGCGCAGCATGAAAAAAAGCCCGGAAAGCTAAGCTTTCCGGGCTTTTTTAATGCATTCAAGACGCCTGACAGAAGCGTAGCGAGCGGCAGCAAGTTGCGGCCGAGACGCGGAACTGTGCTTGAGCACAGTGAGCATCGCAGGCCGCAAATCGCGACGCGCAGTAGCTTATGTCAGGTGTACTTAGAACTTGTAGGTAGCGCGCACGTAGAAAGTACGGCCCAGCGGATCAGCGTAACGCGGATCGTAGCCGGACTGGAATGTGCCGATCTGGTTACTGAACGGTGGATCTTCGTTCAGCAGGTTTTTCACGCCCACGGTGACTTCGGTGTTCTTGAAGCCCGAGTACGCGCCCGACAGCGACCATACCGAGTAAGCCTTGACGCTTTGCTCGAATTGCGGATCGACATAATTCTGGTCGCGGTAGCCGCTCATGTACTTGTTCGACAGCGTGGCATTCCACTTGTCCATATTCCATTGCAGGGAGGCATTGTGTCTCCAGCGGAATACCGGTGCATTGTCGCCATACACGCCCACGTTTTGCACGAATTCGCCGCCGCGCTCATTCTGGTACTCATACTTCTGTACCCAGGTGCCATCGAAGTTGAAGGTGAAGTTGCCGTACTGGCTGCGTGGCAATTTCCAGTTCAGGCCCAGGTCGATGCCCGAAGTGTGCATTTCGCCAAGGTTGCCCAGGGTGGCCAGCACGTAATCGAGCTTGCCGTCAGCCGTGTAAATGAAGTTGCTTTGATATTTATCGTAGTTGTCGAACAGGGTCTGTTCGGCCACGGTGCCGATCTTGTCGCGCAGCTTGATTTTGAAGTAATCGAGCGAGACGGTCAGCGATTTCGTCGGTTCGATGACGATACCGGCGCTGAAGGTTTTCGATTTTTCCGGGCCGACGTCCGGATTGCCGCCCGAACGGATGTATTGCTGCGCGCCGCAGGCGACGTTGCTGTTGGCGCCAGGGATCGGTACGCCGCCTGGGCACAGGCGTGGATCGTCATACTTGTTGGCCGTGAAGGTCTTGGTTTGCGGACCATGCAGGTCATACAGCGTTGGCGCGCGGAAACCTGTGTTGTAGGAGCCGCGCAGCAGCACCTGGCTCGTTGGCTGCCAGCGCACGCCGACTTTCGGGTTGAAGCTGCCGCCGACGTCGTTGTAGTGGTCATAACGGGCTGCCAGAGACAGTTCCAGGTCTTTCACGACAGGAATGCTCAGTTCCGAGAAGATGGCGGCGATGTTGCGGCTGCCCGACTGGTTCTGCGCTTCGGCGTAGCCGGAGCTCGACGCCTGGCCAGCCAGGTCGCGGTTCACATTGTATTCCGCCTTGTCGTTGCGGAATTCCGTACCGACGGCGAAACCGACGGCGCCTGCCGGCAGGGTGAACAGCTCACGGCTGACTTTGGCGTCGACCGCAGTGCTGGTCATCTTGGCGCTCAGGTACTCGCCTTTCAGGACGGAGTCATTCAGGTAGGCCTGGCCGGCGGCGCTTTGCTCGCCGAACGGGTTCAGGATACCATTGCCGATGCCGTCGATGATGCGCTGGTCATTCAGGTAGCCGCCCGTGAAGGCGCTGGTGGCCTTGCTGACGGAGTAGCTCAGGCCGACGTTGTAGTCCCATGCGCCTAGGACGCCTTCGGAAGCCAGTACCAGGCGATCCGAGGTGCTGGTGTCGAAGCCGCTGCGCTGGCCCGACGCCACTGGACGCCAGCTGATGTCCAGCGGCTCGCCCGACAGGCCTGCCATGGCTGGCACACCGCCGCTGCCGCCCGGGTAGTACGGCGAGCTCGACGACATGAGGATGCCGATGTTCGACATCGGCGGCGGCGAGATGCGCGCTTCGTTGGTGCTGCGCGAGTGCAGGTATTCGATGGTGGCCAGGTGATCCTGGTTCAGCTTGAAGCTGGCCTTGCCCAGGAAGGATTCCTGCTGGGTTTTCGGAATGGCCTGGATGAATGGCGTGACATCCATGGCGCACGTGCTCTTGCCCGAGGTATTCTTGTACAGGTTTTCACCCACGCAACCGCCGGCAAAGGCTGGGTTGCCGATCAGGCCATTGCCCGTATCGTAGAAGTTGGCAGGGAAGGTGGTGCCGCTCAGGTTATCCACGCCCTTGCTCGGGATGTAGCCGCTCTTCGAGAAGGAACGGTCGGCCGTGCTCAGCGCCGACTGGCGATGTACGTCGACAACACCGAAGACGTTGAAGCCATCTTTGTTCAGGTCGCCATAGCCGCCGGACAGGTTCAGGCGCGACTCGTCGCCGCCGCCCGATTTCTGTGGCTCGTAATGTTCGACCGTGACGGAGCCGCCTTTGACGGAACGCTTGGTGATGAAGTTGATCACGCCGCCGATGGCGTCGGTGCCGTAGATGGCGGAAGCGCCGTCACGCAGCACTTCGACGCGCTCCAGGGCGGAAATCGGGATGATGTTCAGGTCGACAGACGAACCGTTGAACGGGTGGCTGGCGATACGGCGGCCGTTCAGCAGGACCAGGGTCTTGTCGCCGCCGATGCCGCGCAGGTCGGCGACGGACTGGCCGCCAGTACCGGAACCAACGGATTGCGAGCTGCTTTGCGAGCTCTGGTTCATGGAAATGGTGGACAGGACTTCTTGCGCCGTCGTCAAGCCTTGCTTGGCGAAATCGTCGGCCTTGATCGAGGTGATCGGCAGCGCTGTCTCCGATGCCAGACGCTTGATGCTCGAACCCGTGACTTCCACACGTTGCATGGGGCTATCTGTTGTTTCTTGTGCATACGCGGCGTGCATGCTCAGGGCCATGCCGCCTGCAAACATCAGGCGCAGCGACCGCGATATTACATTTTCTATCATCATCTGAAATTCCTTGTTATTGTGATAAAGGCGGCAATTATTTTGAAATAACTTGTTGCTAACCAACAATTTATTTGCCTTTTTGAAAATCCACCAATGAAAATTCTGTAAATTTTCAGGGCCCTCATCAAAACATTCACGATTCAGATTGTCAATTTCGCGCGAACTTTTTGGACGAAATGCAACATTTCCCTGTTTTTTTCATAATCCTTCAGTAATAAAGTATCGCGAACCCTTGTCAGACTGGCTCAGATGCGTAAAATAAAACGGCGCACATCATCGCTGATGGCGCCGCTTTTCTGTTGCTGGTACGCTGTTGCCAGCGCTGCCTGTTTTATTTGCCGATCTGAGTTTCTCCCCTTAAAACGTATAGCTGCCGCGCAGGTACCAGGCGCGCCCGATCGGGTCCGTATAGCGCGGGTCATAGCCTTTCTGGAACAAGGTGCCCTGGTTCGAAAACGGCGGCTCCTTGTCCAGCAGGTTCTTCACGCCGGCCGTCAGCAGCAAGCCTTTCCACGCATAGCTGCCCGACAGCCCAAGCAGGCTGTACGAGGGCACATCGTGCCGGTATGGCGGCGCGACCAGATTCTGGTCCGTGTAGCCGGACTTGAACGATTGCGACAAGGTGGCGCCCCAGTTACCCTTGCGCCAGTTCAGCGCCGCCGTATGCTTCCAGCGAAACACGGGATTGTTGTCCGCATAGCGGCCCACGTTGGCGATGAAGGCGCCGCCGCGCTCGTTCTGGTAGTCGTACTTGCGGGTCCACGTGCCATCGACCGATACGCTGACATCGCCATACGCGCCGCGTCCCAGCCGCGCATTCAGGCTGACATCGATGCCGTCCGTTTTCACTTCACCGAGGTTGTCGTTCAGGTCGAGAATGGCGTAGGGCGAACCGTCGGGATTGCGCAGGAACAAGGCCTTGTATTTCTCATAGTTGCCGAAGATCGATTGCTCGGGCAAGGATGCAATCTTGTCCTTCAGATGGATGTTCCAGTAATCGATGGCCACCGTCACTTCCTTCACCGGTTCGAGCACCAGGCCGAAGGCGAAGGTGGTGGATTTTTCCGGTTTCAGGTTTTCATTGCCGCCTTGTAGCTTGAACTGCTGCAAGTCGCAATCGCGCAAGGGATTGGCACCGGGCTGCGGCACGCCACCGGGGCACAGGATCGGGTCGTCATAGCTATCGTTGGTATCGTTCTTCGACGGCGGCGCATTCTTTTCAAACAGGGTGGGCGCGCGGAAACCCGTGCTGGCCGAGCCGCGCAGCACCAGCGCGCTGCTGGCCTGGTAGCGCAGGGCCAGCTTGGGATTGGTGGTGCTGCCCACGTCGCTGTAATGGTCGAAACGGGCGGCCAGCTGCACTTCCAGGTCCTTGATCAGCGGCAAGTTGATTTCGCCGAAGACGGCCTGGATCGTGCGCGCACCGCTCTTCGACAGCGAGCCGGACAAACCGGAACTGGCGGCCTGGCCGGCGATATCGCGGTTCACGTTGAAGTCGGCCTTTTCGCGCCGCACTTCGCCGCCGAGCGCGAGGGCCAGCGGGCCGCCGGCCAGCTGCATCAGGTCGCGGCTGCCCTTGAGGTCGACACCCGTGGTGGTGACCTTGGCGTTCTGCACTTCGCCGCGCAGGGCCGTGCTGGCCAGGTAAGCCTTGCCGGCAGCATCCTGCACGCCAAACGGGTTCAGGATGCCGTTCAGCACGCCAGCGGCAAAGCCCGCATCCTGCACATAGCCGTTCGTGAACTTTTCCGACGACTTGCTGATCGCATGGCTGAGCCCCGTCTTGTAATCCCAGCCCGCCAGTTCGCCTTCCAGCGCCAGCACCAGGCGGTCGGCCTTGCCGGTGGAATCGATTTGCCGCTGGCCTGCCTCGACGGGACGCCAGTTGACGCTCAGGGGCTGGCCCGACAAGCCTGGCTGGGCTGGCACGCCAGCCGCATTGCCCGGATAGTAGGGGCTGGTGCTGGGCAGGATCAAGCCCGTTTGCGGCGGCGGTGCCGTGCGCGCCTTGACCTTGTTTTCCGAATGCAGATATTCCAGCGTGGCCAGGTGGCCGCCAGCGAGCTTGAAGGCGCCCTTGCCGAAGAAAGCCAGTTGTTGCTGGGCCGGCAAGTCGTCGATCTGGCGCGTGTAATCCTGGCGGCAAGTGCCATTCACCGGCACGGCCGGCACCGACAGCGGCGGCAGGCAGCCGCTGGCCGCGTAGGGGTTGCCAGCCAGGCCGTCGCCGCCGTTGGCCGTCGCGTCGAAGTAATTGCCGGGGAAAGTCGTGCCGCTGGTGATGGACAGGCCGCGCGAGGGAACGATGCCGGTGGCCGAGAAGGCGCGGTCTTGCGAGGTCAGCACTTTTTGCTTGTGATAGTCGAGCACGCCAAAAATATTGTAGCCATCGGTGTCGAGCTCGCCATAGCCCGTCGACAGGTTGATGCGGTGCTCGCCGCCGCCCTTGTGCTGTGGGGCAACGACCTCGGCGGTGATATTCGTGACGTTGACGGAGCGCTTCGTGATGAAGTTGATGACCCCGCCGATGGCGTCCGTGCCGTAGATGGCCGAGGCGCCATCGCGCAGCACTTCGACCCGTTCCAGGGCGGCGATGGGAATGATGTTCAGGTCGACACTGGCGCCGTCATACGGATGGTTGGCGATGCGCCGGCCATTGAGCAGCACCAGCGTCTTGTCGCCGCCCAGGCCGCGCAAGTCGGCGCTGGCCTGGCCGCCCGTGGGCAAGCCGCTGGTATTGCCGCCGACGGCATTGCCGCTGCCCATGCTCGACGCATTCGAGGGGATCCTGCCCAGCACTTCCTGGGCCGTCGTCAAGCCCTGCTTGGCGAAATCCTCGGCCTTGAAGATGGACAGGGGCGTCGCCGTTTCCGAGACGAGGCGCTTGATGGAGGAACCGGTGACTTCGACTCTTTGCATGGCGGGCGTGCCGGCTGCGTCGGTTTCCTGCGCCATGGCCGCATGGCCAAACGCGCCGAGCAAGGCTGCGCACAGCAGGCGCAAGGTAGGGGAGGGACTGCGGGTTTGCGTCATCTGACACTCCTGTGGCATGGTCATGGGCCAAGTGGCTTGCAAGGGAGTTTTACAGGCGCGCAGGAGATAAGGTTTGCGCTGGCGCAATAGGCGTGTGGATGAGTGAACTGGCGCCACAGTCGCCGACGAAAAAAAGGCGGTGATTGCTCACCGCCCGCGTCAGGATGCCTGTGCCAGCTTAGAAGAACTTGTAGCTGGCGCCCAGTTTGAAGTAACGGCCGATGGCGCCGCTGGCATCCATCGGGTTGTAGCTCATGCCGCCGTAGGTCAGCGGGTCGAGCGGCGCGATCTTGTCGGTCACGTTGTTGATCGAGGCAAACAGTTGCAACTGTTTGTTGACGTTCCAACGGGAGGACAGGTCGAGCGTGGTGAACGAGGCGAGCTTGCAACCGTTCGGCGCCGGTGTGCCGTTCGCCAGTTTGGAAGCGCAAGGGTCGCCTTCAAACTTGATATTTTTCATGTCCGAACGGTAGTTCAGCACGCCGCTGACGTTCCAGTTGCCCAGGTCCCACGAACCGGTGAGATTGATCTTGTCCTTCGGCGTGCCGGCGCAGTTGGAGGTATCGCAATTGCCGTGCGTGCCGGCGAACTGGTAGCGCACAGTGGACGACTCGGCCCGCACCCATGAGGCGATGTGGGTCCAGGTCAGGCCGAACGTGGCGCGGCCGTAGTCGCCCAGGCGCACGCGCTGCTTGACGTCCAGATCGATACCCTTGATCTCCGTAAAGCTGGAGTTGCGGTACGGTGCCTTGGTGATCAGCAAAGTACCCGTGTTCGGCGTGACGACGCCATTGATGGTCAGGTTGTTGTCGGAACGGATGGCGGTTGGCAGGGCGGCCGCTTCGTTGTACGGCAGCGGATTGATCTCGTTTTCACGCTTGATTTTCCAGGCATCGAGTGACAGGCTGGTATCGTTGAACGGATCCCACACCAGGCCCAGGGTGTAGCCCTTGGATTTTTCCGGTTTGAGGCTGGGGTCGCCGACCTTGACGGCCGCCACTTGCAGTTCGCAGTCGCTGGCATTGGCACCCGGCAGGCGGTTGCCGCCAGGGCAGCGCACGGGGTCGGTCACGGTCGAGGTACCCGTGGATTGCGAATCGGCATTGCTTTCGGCGGGGCCTGGGGCGCGGAAGCCTTCCGAATACGTGCCGCGCACGGCGAAGGTTTTCAGCGGCGTCCACTTGGCGCCCAGTTTCGGCGTGGTCGACGAGAAACGGTCGTATTTGTCGTAACGCAAGGCCCCCGACAGTTCCACCGTCTTGATCACGGGTGCCAGCACTTCGAGGAACACGGCCGAGACCTTGCTGTCGCCCTTGGCCGCCACATAACTGGCGTTGATGGAGCCGTCTTCCGTGCCCGTCAGGGAGGGATTGTCGAGCTTGTCGCGACGGTGTTCCGCGCCCACGGCCAGGCCTAGGGCGCCGCCCGGCAACTGCATCAGTTCGCGCGTGGCCTTGACGTCGATGATGTCGAGCTTGGTCGTGGAATTGGAAGTGGCGTTCGTTACCATGGCCGCGTACAGCGAGGCGGGATTCTTGTTTGCCTGCGCACCGATGTAGTATGGGAAATACGGGTTTTTTGGACTGGAATCGCCCAGGGCATCCCTGACAACGGCCATGTTCAGCATGTTGCTGTAATCGAGGTGCAGCTTCGATTCCGAATGCGTATAGCCGGCATCGTAGTCCCAACCCATGGCGTTGCCCTTGACGCCGAGCACGATGCGGTTGAACTCGTTGTTGGCCTTGCGCGTGCTGGGGCCGACGTCGAAAGCCTGGTAGCGCACGCGCACCGGCACGCCGTACGGATTTTGCGGGTGGTTGGCCGCCAGCACGATGCTGGTGCCGCTGCCGCTAGCGTAGTTGATGACGCCCGCCTTGTTGCCGGCATTCGGCGGGAAGGCGACGGTGGGCGTGACCGATGGCGGGATCATGGTGAACGCCGTATCGCGTTTCGAGTAGCCTGCTTCCGCATATACCTGGGTGTCGGCATTGACTTGCCAGGTACCGCGCGTGTACAGGTTGACCGATTCGATTTTCGGCTGCATCGAACGGAACTGGTCGTGGTGCCACACGCAGCCGCCTTTCGGATCTTGCGGCGAAGACACGGACAAGGTGGAGCAACCGGGCAGGGAGACATAGTTGTTGGTGACGGGGTCGCGAATCAGGCCAGTCGGCGCGGCATTCGCATCGTTGTTGCTATTGATGTAGCCGCCGGCGAACTGGGTGTTGATCGCATAGCCATACGGGCGCAGGTCGCCCTTGCCTATCCATTTGCGACCGGCGCGGTCGCTGTTCATCAGCATGTCCGATTTGCTGTATTCGGCATTGACGACGAAGTTGAATTTATCCGTATCCAGGTTGCCTTTGCCGAAGGTTAGCGAGGCGCGGTGCTGTTTGGCGTCGCTGTCGCCGGAGATGCCCGTGTCGCCCTTCAGGGTCAGGCCTTCGAAGTCCTTGCGCAGGATGATGTTGACGACGCCGGCGATGGCGTCCGCGCCGTAGGTGGACGAAGCGCCATCCTTGAGGATTTCGATACGTTCGACGATCTGCATCGGCACGGTGGACAGGTCGGTAAAGCTCTTCTGGCCATCGTCGGCGCGCGCGAACGGGGCCATGCGGCGGCCATTGAGCAAGACCAGGGTCGAGGTGGCACCCAGGCCGCGCAGCGAGATGGCCGTGGAACCGGCGGCAAAACCGTTGCCGAAGCCCGTCGGCAGGGAGCCGGCGCCATCGGCGGTGAGGGTTTGCAGGTATTCGGCGACGGTGGCCTTGCCCGATTTCATCAAGTCGTCGCGGGTGATCAGCTGTACCGGTGATGCGGTCTCGGCCGTGGCTCGTTTGATGCTCGAGCCGGTAATTTCCACACGTTGCACATTGGCGTCTTGCGCCATTGCCGGCGCAGCCATCATGCCAAGGCCGAGCGCTGCTACGCTACCCGAAAAAATCAGGCGTACGGAGCGGGATATCACTGTTTCCATCATCATTCTCTGAACTCCGAAAGTAAGCTCGGCTGGCCTTCGTGCGGCACAGCTTTGCCAGGGTGATAAAGATTGCTGCGTCGGCAATCGCTGTGGATAAGGCGGCATTTTTATAAGTGCCGTCATCGATAAGACCACTTGCCGAGAAACCTTGTCAACGCGCACACATGCTCTTTCAGCATGGAAACAACAGTGTTTTTTATAATGTTGATGTGTTTCAATATGTGCAATTATTTTAATGTTGCACTGCGCCGCATATTTTCCGTACTGCCATAAAAACCGTTGTCATTCTGGGCCGTAAGGGTTTCTACCAAGTCGGTTTTTCATGGTGGTGAGCTGCCTTTGTTGCACTGCGGAAGATTTCCTCCACGGGGCAGGCGGGCGTGGCTGCGTGCCACGCCATTGCTGCGGCTTTTCGCCCGGCGAACAAAATATGCGTTATCGTTACGCCTTTTTCCAGCTCGCCTGCTTGCGGACGGGACGGACGATGAACAAGGCATAGATCTTGCGAGGATGGACTGGTTTTGGTGGTGGAATCCTGTATCCCAGGGGGAAGCCAGTACAAGCGCACCAATACGGTGCGACAGATAATCGAGATGAAGGGTATTACATGAAGTCACCATGGATGCGGCGCGTGGCGCTGCTCGCCTGCCTGGCCACCCTGCCGCTGGCGGCCGTTGCCGCCGATGCCCCAAGCGCCGCGGCCGCGCCGGTCAAAACCTTGCGCTATATCCTGCCGGCCGCCGAGACGGGCTTCGATCCCGCCACCGCGCGCGACCTGTATTCGAACCACATCACGCAGGCCGTCTTCGACACCCTGTACACCTACGATTACCTGGCGCGCCCCGTGAAAGTGGTGCCCGGCGCGGCCGCCGCCATGCCGGAAGTATCCGCCGACGGCAAGACCTACACCATCCGCCTGAAAAAAGGCATCCTGTTCACGCCCGACGCCGCGTTTGGCGGCAAGCGCCGCGAACTGACGATGGCCGATTACGTGTATTCGTGGAAGCGACTGTTCGATCCGCGCCTCGCTTCGCCGCACAGCTGGCTGTTTGAAGGCAAGGTGGTGGGGCTGGACGACCTGGCCAAGGAAGCGGCCAAGGCGAACAAGCTGGACTTCAACAAGAAGGTGGCCGGCCTGGAAATCCTCGACCCGTACACCTTGCGCATCACGCTGACCAAGACGGATTTCAATTTCCCCATGATCCTCGCCTACGTGCCGACAGCCGCCGTGGCGCGCGAAGTGGTGGACAAATACGGCGACGTGAAGGGCGAAGTAGGCTCGAATCCCGTCGGCACCGGCTACTACACGCTCGGTGAATGGACGCGCGGCAACCGCATCGTCCTGAACCGCAATCCGCAGCATTTGCCGGAAACGTGGAATTTCATGGCCGGCGACGACCCGGACGACCAGCGCATCGTGCGCCAGATGCAAGGTAAACGCATTCCCGCCATCGACCGCATCGAAATTTCCGTGATGATCGAAGACCAGTCGCGCTGGCTGTCCTTCCAGAGCGGCGGCACGGACGTGTTCTGGCTCGACGGCCCGCTGGCGCCGAAAGCATTGCTGAACGGCAAGCTGCGTCCCGAGCTGGCGGAGAAGGGCGTGCAACTGTCGCGCCTGCTTGACCCGGAGATCAGCTATTACTACTGGAATATGGAAGACCCGACCCTCGGTGGCTTCAGCAAGGAAAAGATCGCCCTGCGCCGCGCCATTGCCATGGCGCACAATATTGATGAAGAAATCCGCATCATCTGGAATGGCCAGGCCAAGCGCCTCGACTATCCGATTCCGCCCGGCGTCGTCGGCTACGATCCGCACTACAAATCCCTGCTGCAATACGATCCCGTGCTGGCGAACAAATTGCTGGATAAATTCGGCTACAAGAAGGGCGCCGATGGCTGGCGTACTTTGCCTGACGGCAAGCCGCTGCTGATCCGCTACGCTTCGCGCAACGAAGCCAATGGCGTGCTGCAGGCGGAAATGTGGCGCAAGACGTACAACTCGCTGGGCATCCGCATGGAAAACGACCGCATGATCTTTTCCGACATTTTAAAAACGGAAAAGCAGTGCAAGATGCAGACGCGCACGGCGCCATGGCTGGCCGACTATCCGGACGGCGACAATTTCATGCAGCTGTTCTATGGCCCGAACACGCACCAGAACAACAATGGCTGCTACCAGGATCCGGAATACGACAAGTGGTATGCGGCCAGCCAGGCCATGCCTGCCAGCCCCGAGCGCGACGAGCTGTTCCACAAGATGGCGCGCCGCCTGGAAGTCAATGCGGGCGCCCTGATCGGCTATGCGCGCTACCGCAACATGCTGGCGCAAAAGTCGGTGCAGGGCTACAAGAAGCACCCGATCCTGTTCCAGGAATGGGCGTACATGGATATCGACAGCACGGGTACGCCGGTTGTTACTCCGGCTCCCGCCAGCAAATAAGCGCGGCTTATAACAACAAGGAATCATTATGTTTGCTTATATCCTGCGCCGCCTGTGGCAGATGCTGCCCACCATGCTGGGCGTGGTCCTGCTGGTGTTTATCCTGTTCAACTGGGTGGGCGGCGATCCCGCCTACATCCTGGCCGGCAAGATGTCTAGTGCGGAAAGCATCGCCAACATCCGCCGGCAGCTCGGTGTCGACCAGCCCTATTATGTGCAGCTGTGGATCTTCATCAAGCAGATCGTCACGTTTGACTTCGGCCAGAGCTGGGCCACGGGGGAATCCGTGTCGCACATCATCACCTCGCGCCTGGGGCCGTCGATGATGGTCTTGATCCCGCTGACCGTGCTGGAAACGTTTTTTGGCGTGGCGCTGGCGCTGGCCATCGCTTTCGTGCGCGGCTCGCTGACGGACCGCGCCGTCATGATCGCCTGCACGGTGGGCATGTCGATTTCCATCCTCGTCTACATCATCGTCTTCCAGTACGGCTTCGCCTATAAACTGGGCCTGTTCCCCGTGCAGGGCTGGGGCGACAGTTTCTGGGAAAACCTGCTGCGCTATTCCACCTTGCCTATCCTGATCGGCCTGGCCGTGTCGATTGCGCCGACCCTGCGCCTGTTCCGCACCTTCGTGCTGGACGAGGCCAACCAGGATTACGTGCGCACGGCGCGCGCCAAGGGCCTCAAGGAAGGCCGCATCATGTGGGTGCACGTGCTGCGCAACGCCGGCATTCCCATCATTACCTATGTGATGTCGAACTTGCCGGCCCTGCTGATCGGCGCCTTCCTGTTGGAACGCTTTTTCGGCATCCCCGGCATCGGGCGTGAAGTGATCCTGGCCGTCGAGCGCAGCGACTTTCCGGTGATCAAGGCGATCACCGTGTATGTCGCCGCCGCCACCATGCTCTTCAACCTGCTCACCGACCTGCTGTACCAGGCGGTCGATCCTCGCGTACAACTGAAGTAGAAAGAGACGATGTCGAAACCTCATACATCGCCCGGCCTGTGGGCCCTGGCGTGGCGCCGTTTGCGCGGCGACAAGATTGCAATGGTATCGCTGGCCGTGGTCGGCGCCTTTTTCCTGCTGGTGCTGGCGTCCGCCAGCGGCCTGGTCGCCTCGAACTGGGAAGACGAAGTGGCCGTCAGCTATGCGCCGCCCACGTTTGTGGGTGCCGACAGGGATGTCGCCGTTGATGGCGCGATGCCCGTGACGGACGAGCGCAGCGCACCGACACCCGTCAACGTGCTCGATCCGCTGGCCGACGATATCGCCGAACTGCGCGCCCAGATGGGCAGTAACCCATCGGCTGGCGTCGAGATGTACGGCGTCACGGACCCGCTGGCCGACGACTTGACGGCCTTGCGCGCCGGCATGGGCAAGGCCAAGAAGCTCGTCACGCACAAGGCGGCCACCCTGCCGTTCGGCGCCGACAAGTGGGGTCACGATATCCTGCAGAAAACCATCAAGGGCGGCGAAACGTCGATCGTCGTGGGCCTGGTGGCGGCCTTGCTGGCCGTTGTGCTGGGCACGATTTTTGGCGCCGTGTCCGGCTACTTTGGCGGCGTCGTCGATGACTTCTTCAACTGGTTCTACAGCATCTTCACGTCGATTCCGTCCATCCTGATGATCTTGACGGTGGCGGCCGTACTGCAGCAGAAGGGCGTGCTGACCATCGTGCTGATCCTGGGGTTGACGGGCTGGACGGGGCCGTACCGCTTGATCCGCGCCGAATATATCAAGCACAAGGCGCGCGAATACGTGATGGCGGCCGACGCCATCGGCGCCTCGCACTGGCGCAAGATGTTTTCCCACATCTTCCCGAACGTCAGTCACGTTGCCTTGGTGCAAATGTCGATTCTGGTCGTGGGCTTCATCAAGGCGGAAGTGATCTTGAGCTTCCTCGGCTTTGGCGTGCCGGTGGGTACCGTCTCGTGGGGCAGCATGCTCAACGAGGCACAAAATGAACTGATCCTGGGCAAATGGTGGCAGCTGACAGCGGCCGCCACGGCGATGGCCGTGCTGGTGACGGCGTTCTCGCTGTTTACCGATGCCTTGCGCGATGCGCTCGACCCCAAAGTGAAATAGGAGTTGCTCATGGACCAGAATAACCTGTTGGAAGTGCGCGACCTGCGCGTCACCTTCCGCCTGGACAAGAAGACCACGTTCGAAGCCGTCAAGGGCATCTCGTTCAACGTGCCGCGCAACAGCACCGTCGCGCTGGTGGGCGAATCGGGCAGCGGCAAGTCCGTCAGTTCGCTGGCCGTGATGGGCTTGTTGCCGCCGGATAACACCATCATCGATACCGCCTCGAGCATTCATTTCGGCGGGCGCGATCTGCTCAAATTGTCGATCGCCGAGCGGCGCACCATGTGCGGCAAGGATATCTCGATGATCTTCCAGGAGCCGATGTCGTCGCTGAACCCCGTGTTTACGGTCGGTTTCCAGATCGCCGAAGTGTTGCGCCAGCATATGGGCATGAACCGCAAGCAGGCGCGCGCGCGCACCCTGGCGCTGCTCGAGGAAGTGGGCATACCCGATCCGGCCACCAAGATCGACGCCTACCCGAGCCAGATGTCGGGCGGCCAGCAGCAGCGCGTGATGATCGCCATGGCGATCGCCTGCGAACCGAAGCTCTTGATCGCGGACGAGCCGACAACGGCGCTGGACGTGACGATCCAGAAGCAGATCATGGACTTGATCGCGGCGCTGCAAAAGAAGCATCAGATGTCCGTGCTGTTCATTACCCACGACCTGGGCCTGGTGGGCGAGATCGCTGACCAGGTGATCGTCATGCGCCACGGCGAAGTGCGCGAGACGGGGGAAGTGCGGCAAGTGTTTGAAGCGCCGCAAGACAGCTATACCAAGGCGCTGCTGCATTGCCGCCCATCGCTGGACGAGCGCCCATGGCGCCTGCCCGTCATCGCCGACTATATGGACGGCAAGGCGGGCCCCGGCATCGAGGTGAAACAGCGCACGCGCGGCTACACGCCCGGTGACGAACCCGTGCTGGTGGTGAATAACTTGAGTAAAAGTTTTTACACGCGCGAGGGACTGTTCGGCAAGCGCGAATTCCAGGCCGTCAAGGATGTGTCGTTCACTTTGCCGCGCGGCAAGACGCTGGGCGTGGTGGGCGAGTCCGGCTCCGGCAAGACGACGGTGGGCTTGACCCTGCTGCGCCTGCACCAGGCAACGGGCGGCACGGCCATGTTCCACGGCAAGGATCTGATTGCCATGCCGAACAGGGAATATTTGCCGTACAAGCGCCGCATCCAGATCATCTTCCAGAATCCGTATGCGTCGCTGAACCCGCGCTTTACGGTGGGACAGATCCTCCTGGAACCCATGCGCATCCACAAGATCGGCGCGAACGACCAGGAACGCATCGCCAAGGCCTACTGGCTGCTCGACAAGGTTGGTTTGCCGGAACAGGCCTTCCACCGCTATCCGCACGAGTTTTCCGGTGGACAACGCCAGCGCATCGCCATTGCCCGCTGCCTGACCATGCAGCCGGAAATTCTCGTCTGCGACGAATCCGTGTCGGCGCTGGACGTGTCGGTGCAGGCGCAGGTGCTCAATCTGCTGCAGGACTTGCAGGATGAATTCGGCCTGTCCTACATCTTCATTTCGCACGATTTGTCCGTGGTGAAATATATCGCCGACCAGGTGATGGTGATGCACAAGGGGCAAGTGGTGGAACTGGCCGATTCGGATGAGCTGTACCGCAATCCCGTGCATCCGTACACGCGCACTTTGCTCAGCGCCATACCGAAGGGCGTGCAGTTGTAAGGGGCTTTTTACGGTAAGATAGCGGCCATGCCCAACCTCATTTACCTGCTCGAACATTACGGTGTCCTGATTGTCTTTGGCATCGTGCTGGTGGAGCAGCTCGGCCTGCCGATTCCCGCCTTTCCCATCCTTGTGGTGGCGGGCGCGCTGGCCGTCGATGGCGACATGAATGGGGGTCTGGTGCTGGCCGCCGCGCTCAGCGCTTGCCTGATCAGCGACTTCACGTGGTTCCGCGCGGGCCGCCATTTCGGCAAGCGCATCCTGCGGCTGCTGTGCCGCATCTCGCTGTCGCCCGATTACTGCGTCAGCCAGACGGAAGACAAATTCAAGCGCTGGGGCCCGAAAGCCCTGATCGTTTCCAAATTTGTGCCGGGTTTCAATACCGTGGCCGCACCGATGTCGGGCGCGCTGGGCACGCCGCCGGGCCTGTTCTTCCTGTACGCGGGCCTGGGCGCCCTGCTGTGGACCGGCACGGGCATCGTCGTCGGCGTGATTTTCCATGCCAGCGTGCAGCAGGTGCTCGACTTGCTCAGCACCATGGGCAGCACGGCCTTGCTGATGCTGGCCACCTTGCTGGGCTTGTTCCTGCTGTACAAATTCCTCGAACGCCGGCGTTTCCGCCAGGCCTTGCAGATCGAGCGCATCGGCATCGATGAGTTGCTCGAACTCATAGAGCAGGGCGAAGAGCCGCTGATGGTCGACGCGCGCAGCGCCACGGCGCAGGCGCTGGAACCGGCCGTGCCGGGCGCCTTGTTTTTCAATGGCAAGGAACCCGTGCCAGCCATGATCGCCATGGACAAGGACCGCCACATCATCGTGTATTGCAGCTGTCCCAACGACGTGACGGCCGCGCAGGTGGCCAAGCTGCTGCACCAGCACGGCTTTCACCGCGCCAAGCCCCTGCATGGCGGCCTCGATGCGTGGAATGCCGCCTACCGCTCGGACCAGCCGGCGCCCGCCAGCCTGGTGGGCGAAGGCTTGCCGTCCTGATCCGGGCTGCCGCCAGCACGCCAGGCTGGCAGCAAGACCCGCAATAAAAAACGGTAGTAATAATACGAAAACACCTTGGCGGCGCCGCCAGGACGGGAGCGCCGCACCGCCGCCGCCGCGTACAAAGCGCCTTTGCGCAAACTCCGGCATACTCTGCTTTCAGGGCCACTCCTGCTGCTGTGCAGCATGCTTTTCGCGTACCTGAGGAGTGCAAGCACTTACTATAAATCATTGTTTCTAAGCAATTTTTGCGCTGCCTGTTGCATTTGGAGTGGAACTACCAATAAAGGCTTGTTTTGATGTACTTAAACTACAAACTTTGCTTGCCTCCGGGCGCATTCATCCTTTAAGCTTGGCGTCCCATGCGTCCCACTTCATCATTTAAAATCATGAGCGCTTCGTCTTCTCCCGTACTGCCGACTTCCGCCTTCGCCGATGGACCGCGCCTGCTGGCCGACGTGGGCGGCACCAATGCCCGTTTCGCCCTGGAAGTGGCCGCTGGCCACATCACCCTGGTGGAAGTGTTGCCCTGTGCCGATTACCCGAGCCTGTCCGCCGCCCTGCAAGCCTACCTGGCCCTGCCGCACATCGCTGCCGCCGGCGGGCAAGCCGTGCGCCATGCCGTGATCGCCATCGCCAATCCGGTCGACGGCGATTTCCTCAGCATGACGAACCATCACTGGTCGTTCTCGATCCGCGCGATGCGCGACGAGTGCGGTTTCACGACCCTGGACGTGGTCAACGATTTCACGGCCCTGGCGCGCGCCTTGCCGCAGCTGTCGAACGAGCAAAAGCACCAGGTGGGCGCCGGCACGGCCCGTCCGAACACGGCCATCGGCCTGATCGGCGCCGGCACGGGCCTGGGCGTGTCGGGCCTGATCCCGTCGCACGGCGGCTGGATCGCCCTGCAAAGCGAGGGCGGCCACGTCAGCTTCGCGCCGTTCAATGAAGTGGAAGTGAGCATTCTGCAATTTGCCTGGCGCGAATACGAGCACGTCTCGGCCGAACGCCTGATTTCCGGCGATGGCCTGGAACTGATCTACCGCGCCCTGGCCGACCGCGCCGGCGTGCCGGCGGAAGACTTGCCGGCGGCGGAAATCACGCGCCGCGCGCTGGCTGGCGAGTCCCAGCTGTGCGACGACGTCATCGAAGCATTCTGCTGCATGCTGGGCACGGTGGCGGGCAACGTCGCCGTCACCCTGGGCGCGCTGGGCGGCATCTATATCGGCGGCGGCATCGTGCCACGCCTGGGGGCGCGTTTCGACCGCTCCGGCTTCCGCGCCCGCTTCGAGCGCAAGGGCCGTTTCGCCAATTATGTGTCGCAAGTGCCGACCTTCGTCATCACGGCGCAGTACCCAGCTTTCCTGGGCGCATCGGCCATTCTCTCGGAGAAACTCGCCTCCCTGTGATATGCAGGGTGCGGGCGATGTGTCGCGCCAGGGCCGGGTAAAACGCGTGTTTTACCCGGTTTTGCGCTTTTCCGACTTTTATCAGGTACAATTGGCATCGTTGGATGAAACGACGACTGTCGCTCTCCCGTCTGGCTGGTTCGCCGCCACGGGAAAAGCAGCTGCTCCGGAGTTCGTTTCATTGCTGGTTATTTAAGGCCAGCACCATGGATGGCAGGACTTTCACTGCATCCGCTTTAGTCCCGCTTGCGCGCATCGGCCAAGGCGTCGGAAAAACAGCCTCAACTAGTAACCCAGCACGGCGTCATCATGATGTCTGCCATCTGTTACGTTGAAATGAACGTTTTTGATTTCTTTCTCTGCATACGAATTGCAACACACATCCGCACAGAATTGCTATGAATACAATTGAGGCTAAAAAAGTCCTCGAAACCGCGTTGCTGTGCGCTCGTGAATCGCTGACGATCCACAGCTTGAAGAAGCTGTTCGTCGATGCGGACGAGAATGGTCGCGTGCGTGGTGTCGGCGTTGGTGCCGACACGATCAAGCAATTGCTGGAAGAGTTGCGGCAGGAGTGGGAAGGGCGCGGCATCGAGATCGTCAGTCTCGCGTCGGGCTGGCGCTTTCAAAGCCGCCCGGAAATGAAGATGTATCTCGATCGCCTGACGCCCGAGCGGCCGCCCAAGTATTCGCGGGCGACCCTGGAAACCCTGGCCATCATCGCCTACCGCCAGCCGGTGACGCGTGGCGATATCGAGGAGATTCGCGGCGTTGCCGTCAATTCGCAGACGATCAAGATGCTGGAAGACCGTGGCTGGGTCGATGCCATCGGCTACCGCGACGTGGTGGGGCGGCCGGCCTTGCTGGCCACCACCAAGCAGTTTTTGGATGACCTGGGTTTGCATTCGCTGTCCCAGCTGCCGCCTTTGCAGCAAATCAGTGAAATGCAGGGCAATGGGCTCGAAGCCCTGGAAGCGGCCCTGCAAGAAAATTTTGACAAGGCAAGCAATGAGCTTGTCCCCCAGCTTGGTGCAGGTAGCAATACGGCTGTGACAGATGTAGATGTGACAGCAAGCCTTGATGCCGGCCCCGATGCTTCGCCCACGGACGAAGCCTACACTCACGACCCTGCGCCAGAACTAACGGTTGACGCTGCGCCAGGTCAGCACAGCCAAGAAACGAAGAATGAATAATCCGAACACACCCGAGACAGTAACCGCCAGCGACGAAGCCATCGTTGCCAAGCCCAAGCGCCGCACCAAGGCCCAGATCGAAGCCGATACGGCTGCTGCTGCAGTTGCCGGCGATACCGCCGCTGCCAAGCCGAAGCGCCGCACGAAAGCCGACGTGGCTGCCGACGCGCCCGTTGCCGCTGCTGCGGTAGAAGAAGCTGCACCTGCCGTCAAGAAAACCCGCGCCAAGCCAGCCTTGAAGGCCGTGGCCGACGCCGCCGAAGCGGCTGCCGAAGCCGTCGCCGCACCTGCGCCGCGTCCACCGCGCGCCCGCGCCGCCGCCAAGGCCGCTGCCGCCGTCGCTGAAACGGCGCCGGAAGCCGTCGCCGACAAGCCGGCCGAAGCACGCCCGACCCGCGGTCCGCGCCAGATGCGTGGCGTGCAGGCGGAACGCGCGCTGCGCCAGCCGCCGCGCGCGGAAGCGCCGCAGGCAGCCGAAGCCGTTGCCGCAGCGCCTGCCGCGGAGCAAGCTGCCGCGCCTGTCGCCGACGTGTTCGATGCCGAAGGCAATCTCGTGTCCGGCCCGCGCCTGCCGCGCGGTCCGCGCAACGACGTGCCGGGCGCTGGCAAGAATGCCGGCAAGAGCCGCAAGAAGGGCAAGGGCCGCCAGGCTGCGCCAGGCAAGCTCAACGACGCTGACGCCGTGTTCTCGTTTGTCACCTCCGACGCTTTCGACAGCGAAGAAGGCGGCACGGGCCGCGTGCAGAAAGCGGCCGTGCGCCGCGACCTGACGTCCGACGACGACGCGCCGAAGCTGCACAAGGTGCTGGCCGAAGCCGGTCTCGGTTCGCGCCGCGACATGGAAGATCTGATCATTTCGGGCCGCGTGTCCGTGAATGGCGAGCCGGCCCACATCGGCCAGCGCATCCTGCCGAGCGACCACGTGCGCATCAACGGCAAGTTGATCCAGCGCCGCGTCAGCAAGAAGCCGCCACGCGTATTGGTCTACCACAAGCCGGCCGGCGAAATCGTCAGCCACAACGACCCGGACGGCCGTCCATCCGTGTTCGACCGCCTGCCGACCATGAAAGCGGGCAAGTGGCTGGCCGTTGGCCGCCTCGACTTCAACACGGAAGGCTTGCTGCTGTTTACCACCTCCGGTGATCTGGCCAACCGCCTGATGCACCCGCGCTACGGCATCGACCGCGAGTACGCCGTGCGTACCCTGGGCGAGCTGGAAGAGGGCATGCGCCAGAAACTGCTGGCCGGCGTCGAGCTGGAAGACGGCCTGGCGCAGTTCTCGAAGATCGCCGATGGCGGCGGCGAGGGCATCAACAAGTGGTACCGCGTGGTGATCGGCGAAGGCCGTAACCGCGAAGTGCGCCGCATGTTCGAAGCGATCGGTCTGACCGTTTCGCGCCTGATCCGTACCCGCTACGGCGCCATGACCCTGCCGAGCGGCCTGAAACGCGGCCGTTGGGAAGAGATGGATGAAAACACCGTGCGCGACCTGCTGACCGCCTACGGCATCGAAAAGAAAATGCCGGCATCGGGCGACCCTCGTGCCGCTGGCGCCGCCAAGGGCCGCGAAGCGCGCAAGGCCAGCCGTGATGACGAGCCGAATGGCAACCGCATCGATGTGAGCAACCGCAACGCCGATCCTTTCCCGGTCGCGCCGCGCCGTGGCCAGCCGCAAGGCCAGTTTGCCCGTCCGCAAGGCCAGGGTCGCCCAGGCGGCGCCGGCCGACCAGGCGAAGCGCGTGGTCCTGGCCGCGGCCAGCCGCAAGGTCCGTTCCAGGGCGGCCAGCCCCGCTCGTCGGCATCGTTCGAAGGTTCGCCGCAAGGCCAGGGTCGTCCGCCGCGTGCGGCGGGCCAGGGTCGTCCGGCCGGTGGTGGCGAAGGCCGCGCGCCGCAGCGCGGTCCGCGCCAGCCCGATCCGCTGCAGACGGCATTCGGCTTCGCCAACACGGGTCCGCGCCGCAATACGGGCGGTGGTGCCGGTGGGCAAGCGCGTTCCGGTGGTCAGCCGCGTGGCGGCATGGACCGTGGCGGCATGGATGGCATGCCGCGCCGCCGCAGCAAAGGTTAATCGGGAAGAGTTTCTTCTTGCGCGCCCGCTGATCTGCCGCGGGTGCGCGCTCTTGTAACTGTTGTAAGCCGGGTCGCTCCTTGCGTGCGGCATTGCGGCGAAGTTAATAAGAGGTTATAATCTGCAGCCTAATAAAAGTTCTCCGCAGGGTTGTTTGGTGGGGAGTGCTTTCATCTGGTTGGGAAAATACAAGAAGATGGGCAGATGCCCATTTTTTTTTTGTTGAACCGTTTGTAATGGCTCCGCAAGGGGCCATATATGACTTGAATGCGTGTTTTTGCATGTTGTCGGCGCTCAATGCGGCGCTCTCATGCTGAAAACGGGCCTTATTTCTGGAGAATTTCTTGCAGCAGTTGGGATTAATTGAAAAGACAGTTATTGGTCTGGGCTATGAGCTCGTTGATGTCGAACGTGCCGAGCGCGGACTGCTGCGCGTCTTTATTGATTTCAGCGCCGCCGATGCCGCTGAAAAAGGTCCGATCACGGTCGAAGACTGTGCCACGGTGAGTCACCAGTTATCGCATGTGTTGACGGTAGAGAACGTTCCTTACGAGCGTCTCGAAATTTCTTCCCCGGGTCTGGATCGTCCGGTGCGCAAGCTGGAAGACTTTGTCCGTTTCGCAGGCCAGGAAATCATCGTCAAGCTGATGGTGGCGATGCCGGGTACGAACAACCGGAAATCGTTCCAGGGGATCTTGCAAGAACCCGTGGGCGATAAATTGTCGTTGGAATTTGAAGGTAAGGATGGTCCGGCGATGTTGGAGTTTACGCTCGCGGATGTGGATAAGGCACGCTTGGTGCCGCAGGTGGTTTTTAAGGGACGCAAAGCATGAGCCGCGAAGTTTTATTATTGGTTGACGCGCTGGCGCGCGAAAAAAACGTCGATAAAGATGTCGTCTTCGGCGCCCTCGAATTCGCGTTGGCGCAAGCCACGAAGAAACGGTATGAGGGTGAGGTAGACATCCGCGTTTCGATCGACCGCGAAACGGGCGAATTCGAATCGTTCCGCCGCTGGCACGTGGTGCCCGATGAAGCGGGCCTGCAATTGCCGGATCAGGAGATCCTGCATTTCGAGGCAAAAGAACAGATTTCCGATATCGAAGTCGATGACCATATCGAAGAACCGATCGAATCCGTTGAATTCGGCCGCCGTTTCGCCCAGGATACCAAACAGGTCGTCCTGCAGCGCGTACGTGACGCCGAACGCGAACAGATCCTGGTCGACTTCCTGGAACGCGGCGATTCGCTCGTCACCGGCACCATCAAGCGCATGGAACGCGGCGACGCCATCGTCGAATCGGGCAAGATCGAAGCGCGTCTGCCACGCGACCAGATGATCCCGAAAGAGAATCTGCGTATCGGCGACCGTGTGCGTGCTTTCATCTTGCGCATCGACCGCAACATGCGCGGCCCGCAAGTGATTCTGTCGCGCACCGCGCCGGAATTCATCATGAAGCTGTTCGAACTGGAAGTGCCGGAAATCGAGCAAGGCATGCTGGAGATCAAATCCGCAGCCCGCGATGCCGGCGTGCGCGCCAAGATCGCCGTCTACACGGCCGACAAGCGCATCGACCCGATCGGTACTTGCGTCGGCATGCGCGGTTCGCGCGTGCAGGCCGTGACTGGCGAACTCGGTGGCGAACGCGTCGACATCGTGCTGTGGTCGGAAGATCCGGCGCAGTTCGTCATCGGCGCCCTGGCGCCGGCGAACGTGTCGTCGATCATGGTCGATGAAGAAAAACACGCGATGGATGTCGTCGTGGACGAAGAAAACCTGGCAATCGCGATCGGCCGCTCCGGCCAGAACGTGCGCCTGGCCTCGGACCTGACCGGCTGGAAGATCAACATCATGACGGCCGAAGAATCGGCTGACAAAGCTGCCCAGGAAACGGCTGCCGTGCGCATCCTGTTCATGGAAAAGCTCGATGTCGACCAGGAAGTGGCCGATATTCTGGTGGAAGAAGGTTTCGCCAGTCTGGAAGAAATCGCTTACGTGCCAATTTCCGAAATGCTGGAAATCGAATCGTTTGACGAAGATACCGTCAATGAACTCCGTACCCGTGCGCGTGATGCGCTGGTTACCGAAGCGATTGCTTCGGAAGAGGGTCTGGAAGGCATGGACGAGGCGTTGGTGGGTCTGGAAGGCATGGACCGTATTACCGCCGGCAAGCTGGGTCTGGCTGGTATCAAGACCGTTGAAGCATTTGCAGCACTGGCATACGACGAATTTGGCGCAATCCTGGCCTTGTCTGCGGACCGTGCGCGTGAACTGATTACAAGTGAATTTAAAGATGTGACCGACGATGAGATGAAGTTGGTTGACTCGAAATACGACGATCGTGCCAAGGCGTTGCAAGCCAAGGCATGGAGTCTGGCCGAATCCGCAAAGGCTTAATTTGAGTATCTTTATCATCTCCGCGACACATAGAAAAGAGGACTGAATGGCGAGTAACAACGTAGCCCAATTTGCCACCGAACTGAAGATGCCTGCAGATTTGCTGCTGACGCAGCTGCGTTCTGCCGGCGTCGAGAAAAGTTCGACGTCAGATCCATTGTCGAAAGATGATAAGGACAAGCTTTTGGATCATCTGCGCCGCACACACGGCGCAGCGGCTGACACAGAAAAGAAAAAAATCACCGTGACCCGCAAGGAAACGACTGAAATCAAGCAAGCTGACGCAACCGGCAAATCGCGCACCATCCAGGTGGAAGTGCGCAAGAAACGCACTTTCGTCCAGCGTGACGAAGCTGCGCCGGTCGCAGCAGAACCGGTCGCGCCTGCCGCACCGGTGATCGATCCAGCCGACGTGGCGCGGCGTGAAGAAGAAGCCCGTAAACAGGCTGAACTGATCGCCCGCCAGGAAGCCGATCTGCGCGAAAAACAAGAACGTCTGGCCAAGCTCGACGCGGAAAAAGAAGCCCAGGCGAAAGCCACGCAACAGGCTGAACTGGCTGCGAAGAAAGAAGCGGAAGCGGAAGCGAAGAAAGCCGCTGCCAAGGCTGCCGCCGCGCCTGCCGCCAGCGCTGCTGCGCCTGTCGTTGACGACGCCGCCGCCGAAGCGAAAAAAGCTGCTGCCGCTGAAGAAGCGAAGAAGAAAGCGGCTGCCGCTGCTGTTGCCGCCAAGGAAGCCGCTGACAAAGCGGAAGCCACCGAGCGTGCACGCAAGGCCGTTGCCGACGAAGTTGCCCAGATCAAGGCCATGATGAACGCGCCACGCCGCGCCATCAAGGCACCTGAACCCGTACCGGTTCCGGTCAAGCCGAAGGCGCCGGAAGGCACCCTGCACAAGCCTGCTGACAAGAAACCTGGCGACAAGCCGGGCGACAAGAAGCCTGCAGTTGCAGACAAGAAATCCATCAAGTCGGCCAATGTGTCGTCCACCTGGTCCGATGACGCGAAAAAACGCGGCACCACCGGTGGTCCTAAGCCACGCGGCAATAGCGGCCCAGGCGGCCGTGACAGCTGGCGCGGTGGCGCGAAGGGCCGTCGCCCGACGCACCATGACGACCGTGAATCGAACTTCCAGGCTCCTACGGAAGCCGTCGTCAAGGACGTGCACGTACCGGAAACGATCACCGTGGCCGAACTGGCGCACAAAATGTCCGTCAAGGCATCCGAAGTCATCAAGCATTTGATGAAATTGGGCCAGATGTGCACGATCAACCAGGTGCTGGACCAGGAAACCGCCATGATTCTGGTGGAAGAAATGGGCCACAAGGCGTTCGCCGCCGAACTGGACGATCCGGAAGCGCTGCTGGCCGATGTGGGCGAACACGCGCACTTCGAAACCAAGCCACGCGCACCGGTGGTCACCGTCATGGGTCACGTCGACCATGGTAAGACCTCGCTGCTGGACTATATTCGTCGCGCCAAGGTTGCCTCCGGCGAAGCGGGCGGGATTACGCAGCATATCGGCGCTTACCACGTCGATACGCCACGCGGCATGATCACCTTCCTCGACACCCCGGGCCACGAAGCGTTTACCGCCATGCGTGCCCGTGGCGCCAAGGCAACCGACATCGTGATTCTGGTGGTTGCCGCCGACGATGGCGTGATGCCGCAAACGAAAGAGGCGATTGCCCATGCGAAAGCAGCCGGCGTACCGCTGGTCGTGGCGATCAACAAGGTCGACAAACCGGGTGGCAACGTGGATCGCGTGACGCAGGAACTGGTCGCAGAACAAGTGGTACCGGAAGAATACGGTGGCGAGTCGCCATTCGTGCCGGTCTCGGCCAAAACGGGTCAAGGTATTGACGACCTGCTGGAACAAGTGCTGTTGCAAGCCGAAGTGCTGGAACTGACGGCACCGGTCGATGCGCCTGCACGCGGCCTGGTAGTCGAGGCACGTCTGGACAAGGGCCGTGGTCCTGTCGCGACGATCCTGGTGCAGTCCGGTACCCTGAAGCGCGGCGACGTGATTCTGGCGGGCTCTTCGTATGGCCGTGTTCGCGCCATGCTGGACGAGAACGGCAAGTCCATCGCTGAAGCGGGTCCTTCGATTCCGGTCGAAATCCAGGGTTTGACGGAAGTGCCGGTTGCCGGTGAAGAAGTCGTCGTCATGGCTGACGAGCGCAAGGCGCGTGAAATCGGTCTGTTCCGTCAAGGTAAGTTCCGCGACGTGAAACTGGCCAAGCAGCAAGCTGCGAAACTGGAAAACATGTTCGACCAGATGGCCGAAGGCGAAGTGAAAAACTTGCCGTTGATCATCAAAACCGACGTGCAAGGTTCGCAAGAAGCGTTGGTTGGTTCGCTGCAGAAACTGTCGACCTCCGAAGTGCGCGTACAAGTCGTTCACGCAGCCGTCGGCGGCATCACGGAATCGGACGTCAACCTGGCAGTCGCCTCGAAAGCGGTCATCATCGGCTTTAACGCCCGTGCTGATGCCCAGGCACGCAAGCTGGCCGAGTCGAATGGCGTGGACATTCGCTACTACAACATCATTTACGATGCGATCGACGAGATCAAATCGGCGTTGTCGGGCATGTTGGCACCAGAGAAACGCGAAACCGTCATCGGCCAGGTCGAGATCCGCCAGGTTATCCTGGTCTCGAAAGTGGGCGCGATTGCCGGTTGCCTGGTCACCGATGGCGTGGTCAAGCGTGCTTCTTCCGTCCGCCTGTTGCGCAACAACATCGTGGTGTGGAGCGGCGAGATCGACTCCCTGAAACGCTTCAAGGACGATGCGAAAGAAGTTCGCGCCGGTCTCGAGTGCGGCCTGTCGCTGAAGAACTACAACGACATTCAGGTTGGCGACACGCTGGAAGTGTTCGAAGTCCAGGAAATCGCTCGTACCCTGTAATCACAGCAGTAATGGCGCGGACATATCGTTGTCCGCGCAAACACGTGGGGCGCATTGGTCAACGGGCAACCGTTTGACCCATGCGCCCTGCGGCACTTAGGACAGCATAATAATCATGGCTAAACATAGCAAAACCATGCCAGCGCGCGGCTTGCGCGTGGCCGACCAGATCCAGCGCGATCTGGCTGAAATCGTCGCCTACGAATTGAAGGACCCACGCGTCGGCACGATGATCACCATCACCGAAGTGCAGATCACCCCCGATTACGCGCACGCCAAGGTGTTTTTCACGATGTTGAAAGACAGCAAGGAAGCCATCAAGAACACCACCGAAGGCCTGATGGCCGCGTCTGGCTTCATCCGTGGCTTGCTGGGCAAGCGCCTGCACATCCACACCCTGCCGATGCTGCATTTCGTGCATGACAGCTCGACCTCGCGCGGCATGGAAATGTCCTTGCTGATCGACAAGGCCAACGCCACGCGCGCGGCCGACGCCGAGCCGGACGAAAAGCCTGCAGACAAAGCGGACGAGCAATAAGCGTGGCGGGTCCGAAGAAACCGCCCGGCATCAAGCGGGTGCGCGACCTGGTCGATGGTGTCTTGCTCCTGGATAAGCCTGTCGGCTGGTCCAGCAACGACGCC
This sequence comes from Janthinobacterium sp. MP5059B, assembly GCF_001758645.1. Taxonomy (NCBI): domain Bacteria; kingdom Pseudomonadati; phylum Pseudomonadota; class Betaproteobacteria; order Burkholderiales; family Oxalobacteraceae; genus Janthinobacterium; species Janthinobacterium sp. MP5059B. The sequence goes on from NZ_LRHX01000014.1 coordinate 181,768, forward strand.
CTGATCAAGGCCAAGCGCGTCTTGAACGCGAAGAAGGCGGGCCATACGGGCACGCTGGATCCGTTCGCCACGGGTTTGCTGCCGCTGTGCTTTGGCGAAGCGACCAAGTTCTCGCAGGACTTGCTGGAAGCCGATAAAACCTACGAAACCCTGGTGCACCTGGGGCAGACGACGGATACGGGCGACACGGAAGGCGAAGTGCTGGAAACGCGCGACGTCAACGTCACCGACGAGCAGATCGAAGCCGTGCTGGCGCAGTTCCGCGGGCCTATCCTGCAGACGCCGCCCATGTACTCGGCCTTGAAAAGGGACGGCAAGCCCTTATATGAGTATGCAAGGGCAGGCATCACCCTGGAGCGCGAAGCGCGCCCGGTGACCATCCACAAGCTCGAGTTCCTCGGCTATGACGCCCCGTTCCTGAAATTGTCCGTGATGTGCAGCAAAGGCACGTATATCCGCGTGCTGGGCGAAGACATCGGCCATGCCCTCGGTTGCGGCGGCCATCTGAACGCCTTGCGCCGCACGCAGGTTGGCAGCCTGACGTTGGACGGCGTCGTCACGCTCGACGAGTTGACGGCGCATGCCGAACCGTTGAGCCTGCTGGCGCCCGTCGATGCATTATTGTCGAGTTTCCCGGCCGTCCAGCTGACGGAAGAATTGGCCAAGCGTTTCCTGCATGGCCAGCGCATCGCGCTGGGCAAGGAAGACGTCGCCGTGCCGGCCGAACCGGGCCGAGTGCGCGTGTATCACGACAGCAAATTGCTGGGCACGGGCCAGTTGCAGGAGTACAGCATCCTGGCCCCGGAGCGTCTGATCGCCACCGCGCATCAGTGAACACCTGACCAAACCTACTGCGCGTCGTGATTTGCGGCCTGCGATGCTCACTGTGCATGCGCACAGCTGCGCTTCTTAGCCACAACTCACTTCCGCTCGCTACGGTTTTGTCAGGTGTCGTTAAGTTATAGGTAAGTCATGGTCAAGTCATATTGATCAGCGACACTGCTAACCCGGTGTCGCATTTTTAAACAAATCGTCCCCGACTGCGGGAGCCGCCAGCATTTTTAGATAGCGTTGCAACGCAACATGCTATACTACGCGGTTCCGGAAATAGATTAGCATTCGGGTATCTCGTACACCTTGTACGCACTCCGCAGTTTTTCAGTAACTACTACGACCATGTCAAATACAAAACGCGCAATTCGTAATATCGCCATTATCGCCCACGTTGACCACGGCAAAACCACGCTGGTGGATCAGCTGCTGCGCCAGTCCGGCACCTTCCGTGAAAACCAAGCGGTCGACACCCGAGTCATGGACTCGAACGACCTGGAAAAGGAGCGCGGCATTACGATTCTGTCGAAGAACTGCGCCGTTGAGTACGAAGGCACCCACATCAACATCGTCGACACCCCAGGCCACGCCGACTTCGGCGGCGAAGTGGAACGTGTTCTGTCGATGGTGGACTCGGTTCTGCTGCTGATCGATGCACAAGAAGGCCCGATGCCGCAAACCCGTTTCGTCACGCGCAAGGCGCTGGCACTGGGTCTGAAGCCTATCGTTATCGTCAACAAGATCGACCGTCCAGGCGCACGTCCGGACTGGGCCATCAACCAGACGTTCGAACTGTTCGACAAGCTGGGCGCTACCGACGAACAACTGGACTTCCCTATCATTTACGCTTCGGGCCTGAACGGCTATGCCGGCCTGACCGAAGACGTGCGCGGCGGCGACATGAAGCCGATGTTCGACGCCATCCTGGAACACGTTCCAGTACGCGACGACAATCCTGAAGGCCCGCTGCAAATGCAGATCACCTCGCTGGACTACTCGTCGTACGTTGGCAAGATCGGCATTGGCCGCGTCAACCGCGGTACCGTCAAGGTCGGCCAGGACGTGCTGGTCATCAATGGCCCAGGCGCCACGCCAATCAAAGGCCGCATCAACCAGGTGCTGAACTTCAAGGGCCTGGAGCGCGTGCTGGTGGACGAAGCCGTCGCCGGCGACATCTGCCTGATCAACGGTATCGACGAAATCGGCATCGGTTCGACCCTGTGCGCAGTGGACACTCCAGAAGCGCTGCCTATGCTGACCGTCGACGAGCCGACCCTGACCATGAACTTCATGGTCAACAACTCGCCACTGGCTGGCCGCGAAGGCAAGTTTGTTACCTCGCGTCAACTGCGTGACCGTCTGGAAAAAGAATTGAAAGCCAACGTTGCTCTGCGCGTGGCACCAACCGACGACGACACGATCTTTGAAGTATCGGGCCGCGGCGAGCTGCACCTGACGATTCTGATCGAAAACATGCGTCGCGAAGGCTTCGAGCTGGCCGTTTCGCGTCCACGCGTGGTCTTCAAAATGGTCGATGGCGTGCGCCACGAGCCGTTTGAAAACCTGTCGGTTGACGTGGAAGAAGTCAACCAGGGCGGCGTCATGGAAGAACTGGGCCGTCGTCGTGGCGACCTGCAAAACATGGAATCGGATGGCAAGGGCCGCGTACGTCTCGAGTACCTGATCCCTGCGCGTGGCCTGATCGGCTTCCAGGGCGAATTCATGACCCTGACCCGCGGCACCGGCCTGATGAGCCACGTATTCCATGAATACGCGCCAGTCGACAACACCCGTGGCGAAATGGCTGGCCGTCGTAACGGCGTGCTGATCTCGCAAGATGACGGCGCTGCTGTTGCCTACGCTATCTGGAAACTGCAAGACCGCGGCCGCATGTTCGTGTCGCACAATGACCCAGTCTACGAAGGCATGGTCATCGGTATCCACTCGCGCGACAACGACCTGGTCGTCAACCCGATCAAGGGCAAGCAGCTGACCAACGTGCGTTCGTCGGGTACCGACGAAGCGGTGCGCCTGGTACCGCCAATTCAGATGTCGCTGGAATACGCAGTCGAATTCATCGAGGACGACGAACTGGTGGAAATCACGCCTAAATCGATCCGTCTGCGCAAGCGCTTCCTGAAAGAGCACGAGCGTAAAAAAGCGTCGCGTGATTCGTAATCTGTTGTAGAGCATGGCCTGCGGGCCATGCCGCTCCCGGCCCGCTGCGCCGCGTCACCATCACTGGTGAGGCGCGCAGCGGGTTTGTCATTTGCAGCTCCTGTTTTTTGTAGACACCATGACTTCCTCTTCTTTGCCTTCCCGCCGCCTGTCCGTCGCCCCGATGATGGACTGGACCGACCGCCATTGCCGCAAGTTCCACCGCGAAATCACGCGCCACACCTGGCTCTACACCGAGATGGTGACTACGGGCGCGCTGGTATACGGCGACGTGGAGCGCCATTTGCGCTTCAACGAGGAAGAGCATCCGGTGGCGCTGCAGCTGGGCGGCAGCGATCCGAAGGACCTGGCCACCAGCGCCAAGCTGGGCCAGCAGTGGGGCTACGACGAGGTCAATCTGAACTGCGGCTGCCCGTCCGAGCGCGTGCAAAAGGGCGCGTTTGGCGCCTGCCTGATGGCAGAGCCGCAACTGGTGGCCGACTGCGTGAAAGCCATGCGCGATGTGGTCGATATCGACGTCACGGTGAAACACCGCATCGGCATCGATGACAGCGAATCGTACGACTTCGTGCGCGACTTCGTCGGCACCGTGGCCGCCGCCGGCTGCAAGACGTTTATCGTGCATGCGCGCAACGCCATCCTGAAAGGCCTGAGCCCGAAGGAGAACCGCGAAGTGCCGCCCCTCAAGTATGACTATGCCTACCGCTTGAAGCGTGATTTTTCCCAGTTCGAGTTCATCATCAATGGCGGCATCAAGACCCTGGACGAGATCGACCTGCACCTGCAGCACCTGGACGGCGTCATGCTGGGCCGCGAGGCGTACCACAACCCGTATGTGATGGCGCAGTTCGACCAGCGCTACTACGGCGACGACGCTCCCGTCAAAACGCGCGAGCAGGTGCTCGAAGCGATGATTCCCTACATCAGCGCGCAGCTGGAAAAAGAAGCGGGGCGCTTGAAACTGAACAGCGTCACGCGCCACATGCTGGGCCTGATGCAGAACCTGCCCGGCGCGCGCGGCTTCCGTCAGACCTTGTCGGATTCGAAGAAGCTGGCCTCGGGCGACCCGCGTTTGCTGCTGGAAGCGGCGGCGCGCTTGTCCTTGCCTGCCTGATGCGCGGCGACTGCCACGCCCATGCACAGCAGTTGCATGGCTACCTGCAAGCCGTCACCGCGCTGAAGGATGATGGCAGTCTGTTTCTTTGCGAGTATCTGGGGCCCATCGCGCCGCAGGCGTCGCTTGACGCGCTGTGCCGCACGCTGAAGCTGCCGCCGGACGGCATGCGCCTGCAGCCGATCGAAAGCATGGTATGCAGCGGTGCCCTGTGCACGCCGCGCCAGTGGCTGCTCGAGCGCTTGCTCCCGACGAGCGAGGCCGACCGCGAGCCGCTCGACGCCCGTTTATATGATGGTTTCGAGGGCGAACTGGCCGAACTGCTGGGCAGCGAGCCGTACTGGTATCAATTGGTATCATCGGGCCAGGGCATCGTGGCTGGTCGATTGGGTGCCATCTGGAGCATCTTTGTCTTCGGCACGGACGGCCACGCCTATATGATGTATTGCAGCTGGGACCGCTGATCCAAGTTGTCTATACCGCTGCCCCCGCGCAGTGGTATTGTCCGCACCACCCCTTCCTCTGAGTACCTTTCCCAAAACGATGTCATATGGCTATGCCATGTGTTGTAAATGCGCTGTTTCGGCGCACGCCCGCACTGTCGTGGGGCATTTCTAAGGGGCAAGAAACGGCATTGTTGCCATTTCCCCGAAGAAAGTTAATCAGCTATTTATTCAGGTACTTATTGCTTGCTTTGAGGCAAAATTTACACCTATAATTGATTATAGACAAATATTTCTCATATGAATGTTTGATGTTGATCTCACATCAACGGTGTCAAAAATTCAGTGTGTGGAACAAATTTGCATTCGCAGTCACTGGCGTTTTCAGGGCTGTTGTAGACCAGGAAGTACCCCAGGCTGCGTGCGGCCGGAGACCGCCAGCATACCAATGGGTAAGGGCGGATACCGGTGTTACGCAGCCTTCGTCTTGTCGTGCCGGGCAAAATTCTTATCAATAGTTTCATTTACGAAGAGCCGAAATGAATTTAGCAAAAATGAAGGTTGGTACCCGCCTGGGCCTGGGTTTCGCCCTGGTACTGGTTCTGCTGGTGGCCGTGACCGTCCTCGGCATCGCGCGCATGGCGCAAATCCAGGAACGTCTCGATCACGTGATCAATGTCAACAACGTCGTCACCCGCCTCGTGATCGACATGCGTGGCAACGTCAGCGACCGCATCACTTCGCTGCGCATCCTGACCCTGATGACCGACGCGGGCGATATGGAACCTGAAATGGCGCGTATCAAGACGCAGACCAGCACCTATCAGGAAACGCAGAAGAAGCTCGAAGAGAAATTTGCCGTCGAGTCGACTCCTGAAGAAAAAGCCCTGCTGGCCTCGATCAAGGAATATGAAGCCGCCGCCATGCCGGCCATCGCCAAGGCATCCGCGCTGTGGATGGCCAACGATGCGGAAGGCGCCACGCGCGTGATGATCAAGGAAATCCGTCCGGTACAGAAAAAATGGATGGAAGCGCTGGAGCAGCTGGCCGTGCTGGAAGACAAGCTCAATGAGCAGATGCAATCGGACGCCCGCAAGGCCTTCGACAGCGCGCGCCTGTTCATGATCATCCTCGGCGTACTGGCCGTGGCGATGGGCGTGGCAGCGGCACTGGTGATTACCCGCGGCCTGCTGAAACAGCTGGGCGGCGAACCGGACTACACGGCATCGATCGCCGGCAGCATCGCCAATGGCGACCTGTCGATCGGCATCCACACGCAGCCTTCCGATACCTCCAGCCTGCTGGCGGAAATGAAGGAAATGCGCAACAGCCTGGTGGGCATCGTCGGCCAGGTGCGCGTCGGTACGGAAACCATCGGCACGGCCTCGCGTGAAATTGCCGACGGCAATATCGACCTGTCGTCGCGTACGGAAATGCAGGCCAGCGCGCTGGAAAAAACGGCGTCGGCGATGGAAGAGCTGACCTCGACCGTGAAACAGAATGCGGACAATGCGCGGGAAGCCAACAAGCTGGCCGCCACCGCTTCGGATGTCGCCATCAAGGGCGGCTCCGTGGTGTCGCAAGTGGTTGACACCATGAGCTCGATCAATGAGTCGGCGAAGAAGATTGTCGACATTATCGGCGTGATCGATGGCATCGCCTTCCAGACCAACATCCTGGCGCTGAACGCGGCCGTGGAAGCGGCACGTGCCGGCGAGCAAGGCCGCGGCTTTGCCGTGGTGGCGTCGGAAGTGCGCAACCTGGCCCAGCGCTCCGCTGGCGCGGCGAAAGAAATCAAGATCCTCATCGACGATTCGGCCGAGAAAACGGAACGGGGCACGCGCCTGGTCGGCCAGGCTGGCGTGACGATGGGCGAAGTGGTCGACAGCGTGCGCCGCGTGACCGACATCATGAGCGAGATCGCCAGTGCCAGCCAGGAACAAAGCGCCGGCATCGAACAGGTCAACCTGTCGATCATCGAGATGGATGGCATGACGCAGCAAAATGCCGCCCTGGTGGAGCAGGCAGCCGCCGCAGCGCAAAGTTTGCAAGACCAGGCGGCCGAACTGGCCCACGTGGTCAGCATCTTCAAACTGGTCGAAGGCGAAGAGAAGCCGGCAGCGTATGTACCGGCTCCCGTGGCCGCCGCACCAGTGGCCGTGCGCAAGCCGGCAGCGGCATTGCGCCCGGTGAAGTCGCTGACCCGCAAGGCGGAAGCGGCCGCTCCCGTGGCCGCTGCGGCGCCACGCAAGGCGGCAGGCGCCGGCAGCAATGACGAGTGGGAAGAGTTTTAAGCGCGGTCAACAGCGCACCGGAAATTGTAATTACCGTATCTGATAATCATGGGGAAGCACATGTTTGAGAATAAGCGTTTTATGAGTGTTGCAGCAGCCTTGCTGGTGTCCGTTTCTTCCGCGGCCTTTGCTGCCGAGGTGCCGGCGTCGTTCGATGCCAAGAACTGCAAGGCCGACTATCCGAAAGCCTCGCTGATGAACGAAGAGCAGGGCACCGTGTCGATGTCTTTCCTGGTCAATGCCGATGGTACTGTTGCCGATTCGAAAGTCGACAAGAGCAGCGGCTTCAAGAACCTGGACAAGGCTGCCATCAAGGCCCTGTCCGCGTGCAAGTTCAAGCCGGGCACCAAGGATGGCGCCGCAGCGCAAACCTGGACCAAGGTTGACTACGCCTGGAAGCTGGACTGATCCACGTATTGCCGGGAGCGAGGCTCCCGGCATGGCCATATCCGCTACGGGCGGCGCCTGCAAGGGTGCCGCCCGTACTGTTATGTGCGCCAGCCAACGGCACTGTCGCCGCCGATTCTGTTACCCTCGAAACATACCTTCGGGATCTCCCATTACAAGAGGCCTACCATGCAGCGCATCCTGACACTTTTTTCCCTGGCCGCCAGCGGCTTGCTGCTTTCCGCCTGCGCCTCGCTGGGCACGCCCGTGGGCTTGCAGGCGGGGCAGACCGTGGCCGTCGTCAATAGCCTGAGCTGGGATAATCCCCTGACGGGCAAGCGCGACGGCGTGCGCACCAGCTGGCCCATCAAGGATGGCAAGATTGCCCCTGAATATTTTCCACTGGCGCAATTGAAGCAATGCGAGGCCGGTGGCAAGCCTTGCGCCTGGGGCGTGATGCGGGCGCAGCGCAGCGCGCCCACGCTGAGTTATGTGGACGGCGGCGTGGACCTGGCCGTGAGCGTATCGACCGACGTGGCGCGGCGCCAGGATGCGCGCCAGGGCGAGACGCAAACGGCGATGGCGATTCCGCAGGATGTGGCCGCGCTGGCTGGCCGGCAACAGGTGCAGCCCAGCTGGAAATTGAAGTATGGCAAGGTCGAGCAGGTCGAGCTCGATTACGGCGTGCGCTACCAGGTGTGCGTGCAGCGCTACGACGCGGCCGGCAAGGCCATCGATACGTGCGCGATTCCGTTTATTTGAGGAAACATGCCGCACGAGTGGCTTGTGGCGGCTTTGCCACATTTCATGTTGCGGCGTGCGTCGGCGTGTAACAATCGGTAAAAGCGCAGCAAAGCTCGACGTAATTTCTTATAGTACTTAATTAAGGTAGTACATGGAATTGGTACTCGAGGAGAATTGCAATGAAAACCCTGTTGGCAGTAATTTCGCTGGCCGCCCTGGGTGGCTGCGCCGTGGCACCCCCCGGTCCCGCATATTACGGTTCGCGCGCGCCACAGGGGGCCTACAATCCCTATGAATGGCATACAGTCTCGTCCGAGCCGGTGCAGTCGGGCCGCGTGATGAGCACACCGCGCGTGGAATACACGAATGAGCCTGTGTACGTGCAGCAGCAGCCGGTGTACGTGCAGCAACCCGTATATGTGCCGGCGCCCGTGTACGCGCCGCAACCGTATTATTACAATCCGCCCGTGACGATCGGGCTGGACTTCATGTTCGGCTTTGGGCGCTACGGTGGACACCGCGGCGGCTGGGGCGGGCATGGACGCTACCACGGCCGCCGCTAGATTATTGCGCTTGCATGCAGGACAAAGCCGGACAAGCGTTGCTTGCCCGGCTTTGTCATTTTATTAGTGGAAATAAACCGAACCCTGGTGCAATACGTCCGCCGAACACAGGATGTACATCGCCGCCGCTGCCAGACCTATTTGCAAGGCGCCAAAGCTGATCGGGATGAGGCGGGACATGTCGTACTCCTGAGTGGTGTGAGGTGTGGTCAGGCTTTCATCATAGGATGAGTTGATGCCTTTGGGCATCGGATGAATGTCCGCCGCCATGTAGGACAACACCTCGTGCCTGGCGGCCCGCCTCGCTCTCCGATTGTTTAGCGGTTTTTCCAGCGCACCACCGGCTCTTCAGGCGCCGTGTCCGGCACGTTCGAGATCGCCAGCCAGTGCGTCAGGCGTTCCGGGTGCTTGAGATTGATGCCCATGCCATCGATGATGCCGACCTGTTCCAGCATGCGCGCATCGATTTTCGCTTTCGACACCGTGGGCGCACCCATGACCATGCGGTCATACGCCTTGCGCGCCTTGTGTTCCCACTTGTGCAGATTGCTTTCGTCGAAGCGGTTCGCTTCGAAATATACGGTCAGGGTGCCATCGAGGTTGCCGAAGCCGACAATGCCCGCGCCCTTGCGGATGGTGGTGGTGTTGTTGATGTCAAATTCCGCCGTGGGCACGAAAATGCCGGCGCGGCCATCGATGTCAGGACGCCCTACGGGCGTTTCCTTGCCGTAGGAACTCGTTTCGGTAATGGTTTTTTCTGCGGACATGGTGCGTGTGTGGTGGCCGTGCCGGGAGCGCGATCGGGCCCGGCAGCGCCAGTCATCCTGTTCAAAAAATGCGTGCTGATGATCAGGGCGGGGTAGGGGCCCTGGCGGAGCGATGCTTGGCATTGCTTGATACCCCGCTATTGTAGCGTCAATTTAATTCTTCTTGGCAACATTTACTGATGTGATGCTCCCGTTTTCCCATGAAAAAAGCCGCCCGGCCAGGCGGCGGAGCGGCTGTTGCGCGACGGCTTTTCAGATTCAGGCGGCTGCCTTGCGGCGCGCCATGAAACCCAGCAAGCCCAGACCCAGCAGCATCATGGCGTAGGCTTCCGGTTCCGGCACGGCAGCCGTCACCGAGACGTTGTCCAGGTAGGAGCCGTAGGTTGGCGCGGAGACAGGGCCGATCGATTCAAAGCGCAGCAGGCTCGACGAGCCGAGCGCCGTGACGTTCTGGCTGTAGGTTTGCCACACGCCGCTCGTGGTGCCGACCAGCGCCGTTGGCGTCAGGAGGGTCGAACCCCAGTAGACATTCATCAGGCTGTTGGCGCCGCCCGGGGTATCGGGACGGCCCGAGTAGGCGAATGACAGCGCGTAGATGCCGCCGGCCGTGGTGGCGATCGTCTGGTAGGTGGACGACATACTTTCCGTGTTCAGTTCCAGGTATTGCGTGCCGTCTGCCGCGACGGGATTGAAGCCGCTCAGGCCGCCTTGCGTGGCGCCTTTCTGGATTTCAAAGGCCGTGTTGCCGCCGACAGACGAAGTCCAGCCTGTAACGGCGCTCAATTGGGCATAAGGCGAGGAGATGGCATTGCTTTCAAAACTGCCGTTGACCACCAATTCGGTCGCGGCGTTGGCGGTGCCGGCGGTGACCAGGGTGGCCAGTGCGGCGATCTTCAGCAAGGTGGCAGGCGTGTTCATGTGAGCTCTCGTTTTAGTTGATTAAAAGATCATTCAATTTCCTAAATGACATTTAAAGAATATCACCAAAAATCACATAAAGAACGCCCGCTCGCTGAAAATATTTGCAATTGTGAAATCATTTGTATCTGCACTGCAAGTAATTTCTATGGTGAACTAATTGCAATTTTGCTCCACAGGGAACGCGGCCTGCAGCGTGCTTGCAGCAAAGAATCTTTGTGACATCGGGGGCGTAAAAAAACCTGCACCATTACAACAATGGTGCAGGTTTTTGCGTGCAGCAAGCGTGCGCCCCAGCCTATTGATTCGATAGGCGGAGGCGGCGGATCAGCTCAGAACGCCAGGCGGCCCTGCAGGTAGACCATGCGCGGCGCACCCACCATCTTGCCCAGGTTGCCGTCCGATGTGCGCGTGAAGTAGCGTTTGTCGCTCAGGTTGTTGACGCCGGCGACCAGCTCCAGGCCCGCCTGGCCCGGCACTTTCCATTTCACTTGCGTGTTCCAGGTGCGGAAGCCGGGAATGACGCCCAGGTTGCCGGCCGCGTTTTCCGCCACGGTGTTGGCTTCGTCGGCGAACTGGCGGCTCTGGTGGTTGCTCGACAGGTCGAAGCCCCAGGCGCCCAGCTGGTAGTGGGCGCCGACGGTATCCGTGTTGCGCGAATAGAAGGGCACGTCATTGCCCGCGTTCACGCCATCCTGCAAGGTCGCCTTCGTATAGGTGTAGGTGGCGTAGGCATTCAAGCCGGCCAGTGGGCCGGACTTGTCGAAATGGTAGTCGATGGCCGTTTCCAGGCCCCGGTGATGCGTGGCGCCCACGTTGTAGAAGACGGCGCTTTCGCCGCTGCCGACGGACTGGATCTGGTTGTCGAACTTGATGTTGAACAAGGTCGCTTCGGCCGACAGCTGGCCGCTCTTCCAGCGCGCGCCCAGTTCGGCCGTCTTGGCCAGTTCCGGCTGCAGTGGATTCTTGTCCGATTGCGAGTTCAGCTGCGTGTTTTGCACGGCGCCAAACGAGCTGTTGTAGTTGCTGAACAGGGTCACGTTGTTGTTGAGCAAGTAGGCCACGTTCAACGAAGGCAGGGCCTTATTGTTGAGCAACTCGATCTTCTGGTCGGTCGGCAAGTGGTTGAAGCGTTCCGTCTTGATGTGTTCGTACCGCACGCCGGGCGTGATGCGCCAGGCATCGATGGCGATCTTGTCGTCGATATACACGGCTTGCGCATCGGTGGAATTGTCGGCGAAGCGCGTCGGCTTTTGCTTTACACCGCTGGCGATGACGATGTTGTAGATGGTCTCGTCGGCCCGTTCGGCCAGGTAGCGATAGCCGACGGTGATGTCTTGCGATACCTTGCCGGTCGTGAAGCGCTGCGTGTAGCGCGGCTCGATGGCCGTCGTTTCATAGTTGCGCGGCTGGCGGCCCAGGCCCGTGCGGCCAGCGTTGATCAGGGTGCTTTCGCGCGAGCTCTTGTTGTAATAGGCGCGCACTTCGAATTCCTGCGTGCTGGAAATGGCGTTCAGGTAGCCGATGTCGAAGGCCTTGCGCTCGCCGCTCCAGTAATCGGTCGGGCGCGTGTTCTGGAACGGGGCGGCCTTGTATTGGGCGGCGGTCAGGCCGCCCGGCGTGCGCGACGTCACGTCGTAGTAGGACAGCTTGGCGTACACCTCGGCCGTCGGGCTCAGGTCGTAGCGGAATTTGAGGGCGAAGTCGTTGACCTTCTCATCGCTGCCCACGCGCCAGTCGCTGCCGCGGATGCCGGAATACAGCACGGCCAGGCCCAGGCCGCTGTCGAGCTGGGTGCCGGCAAAGACGCTGGCCTGCGTATTGTGGCCCACTTCGCTGTACGAGTTGTAGCGTACGGTGGCGTCGCCTGTGATGCCTGGAGTGGTGGGCACGCGGCGTGTCTTGAAGTTGATGATGCCGCCCACGTTTTGCGGGCCGAAGCGCACGGCGCCGCCGCCGCGCACGACGTCGACCGTCTCGACATTGGCCAGGCTGACGGGCGCGAATGACAGTTGTGGCTGGCCATACGGCGCCACCGACATGGGAATGCCGTCCAGCAAGACCGTGCTGCGCGGCGAATAGCGTCCGGCCAGGCCGCGCACGCCGATGTTCAGTGAAATGGCGCTGCCGGCGCTGCCCGAGTTGTCGCTGATCTGCACGCCGGGAATGCGGCGCATCACGTCGCTGAGGCTGGTCGCGCCCGAGTTCTCGATGTCATCCTTTTGCACCACCGTGCGGGCGCCCGCGAAATTCTTCGTGCTGGCGGCCATGCTGGTGCCCAGCAGATTGCTGCTGACCTGGATGGATTCCAGGATGGGACCGGCGTTATCGGCGGTATTGGCCGCATTGGCCTCCTGTGCCTGCGCGGAAAAAGAAACGCCCAGGCAGGCGAGGGCGATGGCCAGCGCGCACGGGCGCAGCGAAAAGGGCAGTGTGAAAGGTGTGGCAGCCATGCATGGATCTCCGTAATGACAATGTTTGCGCGGGCAATCGGGCGGCGCGACAACATCGTGGCGTGGATATCCGGCGCAAGGGGATGATAATGATAATGATTCTCATTTTATCCGTCAATTGCGAATATTGCGTAGTGGCCATATGGCTGCCTGCGGGCGGGGAAGTGTTGCTGGCCCGGTACAGCGGGCGGCTTGGATTGCCGCCTGGCACCATTGCTCGGGTGCGGCGGCATTGTGCGCGCTTCTTGTATACTCCCGCTTTTGCAGCCGTCAGACGTAAACGTACAATGAGCCAGACAACTGAAACGACACCAGGCAATCCCCCCGTGGAACGCCGTCAGGGCGACCAGCCGGCAAGTGCTGCGCGCAAATTGAATCTGCTGGTGGTCGACGACAACCAGGAAGTGGGCGAATCGCTGGCCATGCTGCTCGAAGCGCTGGGCCACCACGCGGTGGTGGTGCGCAACTGGCAGATGGCCGTCGAGCAAGTCAAGCTGTGCGTGCCCGATGCCGTCTACCTCGACATCGAAATGCCCGGCATCAGCGGCATCGAAATCGGCCGCCGCCTGCACCACAATCCCGAGACGGCCAACGCCGTGCTGATCGCGGTCACGGGCCACAGCCTGCCCATGTACATGGACGATGCGCTGGCCGTGGGCTTCCGCCACTTCCTCGTCAAACCCGTGCGTCTGGACGACCTGGCGACGACGGTGCAGTCGGTGCTGGCGGGCTAGTTCCCGATCCTATGGCCGGCTCAGTGACCATTGCTGGTTGTTCGCGTTGGTCACGTTCCACTGGATGATCTGCGCGTTTTCCGCCGTGCTCAGGTTGAGCACGTCCAAGGTCAGGTTGCTGTAGCGGTTGGTAATTGTCTGGTAGCCGGACGCGGGGCTGGCGAAGCGCCATTGCTGGCCCAGTCCGCCCCAGTAGCTCCATTGCGCGATATTCGTGCCTGCCGTGGTCGAATTGTTGTAGTCGTCCAGGCCCAGCAGGCTGTTCGAATTGATCAGGCTATAGTATCCATCGCCGTGTCCCACCACATACCATTGCTGGTGTTTTGCTCCCGTATAGGTTTGCTGCTGCACCAGTGCGCCATTCGCCGTGCCGGCGCCCGCCACGGCCATCGCCTTGCCGCTCAGGCGCGAGCGTAGCACCGTGGGGCCGTCTGAGATGCCGCCGCAGCTGGCGACAGAGAAATTGCGCGTCAGGCTGGGCCAGCCGCTGTCATACGTCATCTTCAAAATGTCGAGCTTGGCCGCGCCATTGTCGTTGACGTCGTAATAGTGGATCGAGGTGTAGTTGCAGCCATCCTGCTTGAGCACGCCGATATGGCCTGGTCCCTTGTATTTGCCATCGAGGTTAGGCAGCAGCGTGCGCGTGCCGCTGTACGGCCCCGTCACGCTGCTGGCGCGCTGCACTTCCACGTAATACGTGCTGGCCGCGCCCTGGCAGCATTTGCCGCGGTTGACGAACAGATAGTAATACTCGCCGTCGTGCGTGATGTAGGGCGCTTCGATATCCTTGCCGCCGCCACCGAGGATGGTGGTGACGTTGCCGCTTGTCTTGCCCGTGGCCTGGTTGATTTCCGTCACGCCGATGCCGCCAAAGAACGAGCCGTACGACATGTAGACCTTGCCGTCATGATCGCGGAACAGGGCCGGGTCGATGGCATTGATTTCCGCACCGCCCCCATACGATTGCACGACGATGCCCAGGTTCGTCCAGCTGGGATTTTTCAGCGAGGCGGAGCGGGCCACGCCGATGGCCGACACGGAGGTGCCGAAGGTGGAGACCGAGTAATACAGGTAATAGTAGCCGTTCATGTGGATCACGTCCGGTGCCCAGTACGAGCCGCTGAAGTTGGGGATTTTATTGGCGATCCAGGCCGGCGGCGTGCTGAACACGGGCGCGGGGCCTGCCGACCATTTCAGCAGGTCCGTCGAGGTGGAATACCAGATGCCATCGCCCGTCGTGAAATTGAAATACGTATCGCCGTCGCGCGTGAGGGTGCCGGGGTCGTGCGCGTTCGGCACCCCAGTCAGGTTGATCGCGTGCGCATGGGCGCAGAACATCAGGCACAGTGCTGCCAGGATTTGCTTCATCGTTGTCTCCGTACTGTTTTTATGGGGCGGTCCAGGCCGCACCCCAGAGTAGGGCGATGGTCAAATTTGCACTAATGAATTTTTTGCAGGAAGCGATATCGGGGCCGGTATCGGTGAAGATAGAAAAGCGGCGCCGGAATAGAAAAAGCCCGGTTCGAAAACTGGGCTCTTCTTTATTCTGTGGGGTGGCTGATGGGGCTCGAACCCACGACAACAGGAATCACAATCCTGGACTCTACCAACTGAGCTACAGCCACCACTGTCTTACTTACCTGTTTAGCTGTTTTGCTGAACAGGTGCCGAATTATACAAAGAACTCGGCAAAGTGGCAAATCTAAATGCAGTCTTTTTTAAAGAATCGAAAGATTGCATGAAAACGGTCGCTTTTGCTCCCACCGCTCACACGGATAGGTGTTCGACGGGCGGCTGCAAGTCCAGCAAACCGGCGAAGGCTTTCGCCAGGGATTCGACCTTGGCCGTCGTGTAGCCTTGCAGTCGTGGTGCGTCATTGTTAATGCGGCGCAAGCTTGCCGCATCGAGCAGACGGGCCAGCTGGCGCGCCACGGCGTCGCCCGTGTCCACCAGGGTGATCTGTTCCTGCGTGTGGGCGCGCACCGTGCGTTCGATGGCGTCCTGTACGAACAGGTAGTGCGTGCAGCCCAGTACCAGCGTGTCGACGCCTTGTTCCAGCATGGGGGCGATGTAGCGTTCCAGCATGGCGCTGGTGGCGTCCTGCGGATCGGTGCCCAGTTCGCACTGTTCGATGCGGTCGGCCAGGCCGATGCAGGGCTGCAAGATGAACGTGGCGCCCGTGGCGGCGCTCACCTGTTCGCGCAGGGCCAGCAGCTTGTCGCCGCGCAAGGCGCGTTCCGTCGCCAGCACGGCGATCTTGCCATTGCGGCTGATGGCGGCCGCCGGTTTCAATCCCGGTTCGACGCCGACGATGGGCAGGTCGGGATAGCGCGCGCGCAGCGCCTTGATGGCGGCGATGGTGGCCGTGTTGCATGCCACCACCAGCGCTTTCGCGCCTTGCTGCAATAAAAAGGCGGTGATCGCCAGTGAACGGTCGACCACTTGCTGTTCCGTCTTGTCGCCATACGGCGCATAGCCGGAATCGGCAAAGTAAATCAGGTCTTCCTGCGGCAGCTGCGCGCGGATATGGCGCAGCACCGACAGGCCGCCCACGCCGGAGTCAAAAATACCGATGGGCGCGTCTGGGCGGGCAGTGCTTGCATTAGAAGTCATAGGGAACCGGGGAAGATAAAAAAACGCCGCGCTGATGTTGCCGCGCGGCGTCTATGGTAGTGCTTGTTTAAGCGACCGTCACGGGAATCTTGCTGACGCTATTGAGTTGCTCGATCTTTGCCTGCCACTCTTTCGGGCCCGTGTTGTGCACCGAGGTGCCTTTCGCATCCACGGCCACGGTCACTGGCATGTCGACCACGTCGAATTCGTAGATCGCTTCCATGCCCATGTCGGCAAAGCCCAGCACCTTGGCGTGCTTGATGGCTTTCGACACCAGGTAGGCGGCACCGCCCACAGCCATCAAATAGGCCGACTGGTGTTTCTGGATCGATTCGATGGCCACTGGTCCCCGTTCGGCCTTGCCGATCATGGCGATCAAGCCCGTTTTTTCCAGCATCATGTCGGTGAACTTGTCCATGCGCGTGGCGGTCGTCGGGCCGGCTGGTCCGACGGCTTCGTCGCGCACCGGGTCGACGGGGCCGACGTAGTAAATGACGCGGTTCTTGAAATCGACCGGCAATTCTTCGCCTTTGGCCAGCATGTCCTGGATGCGCTTGTGTGCGGCGTCGCGGCCCGTCAGCATCTTGCCGTTCAACAGCAAGGTCTGGCCTGGCGTCCACGAAGCGACTTCTTCCTTCGTCAGGGTGTTCAGGTCGACGCGCTTGGATTTTTCCGTATCCGGCGTCCAGTGCACTTCCGGCCACGACGACAGCGATGGTGGTTCCATGTAGGCCGGGCCCGAGCCGTCCAGCACGAAGTGGCCGTGGCGCGTGGCGGCGCAGTTCGGGATCATGGCGACAGGCTTCGACGCGGCGTGCGTCGGGTGCATCATGATTTTCACGTCGAGCACGGTCGTCAGGCCGCCCAGGCCTTGCGCGCCGATGCCCAGCGAGTTGATCTTGTCGCACAGCTCGATACGCAGTTCTTCCAGCTTGTTCTGCGGGCCGCGTTGTTTCAGCTCAAACATGTCGATGTCTTCCATCAACACCTCTTTTGCCATCAGCATGGCTTTTTCGGCCGTGCCGCCGATGCCGATGCCCAGCATGCCTGGCGGGCACCAGCCGGCGCCCATGGTCGGCACGGTCTTCATGACCCAGTCCACCAGCGAATCGGACGGGTTCATCATGATCATCTTGGATTTGTTTTCCGAGCCGCCGCCCTTGGCAGCGACTTTCACGTCGACGGTATTGCCTTCGACCAGTTCCATGTGCACGACGGCTGGCGTGTTGTCCTTGGTGTTCTTGCGGTCGAAGTGCGGGTCGGCCACGATGGAGGCGCGCAGCTTGTTGTCGTCGAAGTTGTACGCGCGGCGCACGCCTTCGTTGACGGCGTCGGTAACCGTGCCGCTGAAACCTTCGAAGCGCACGCCCATGCCGATTTTCAGGAAGACGTTGACGATACCCGTGTCCTGGCAGATAGGACGCTTGCCTTCCGCGCACATGCGCGAGTTGGTCAGGATTTGCGCGATCGCATCTTTTGCCGCCGGGCTTTGCTCGGCCGCGTAGGCGCGCGCCAGGTGCTCGATGTAATCAGCAGGGTGGTAGTAGCTAATGTACTGCAACGCTGCGGCGACGGATTCGATCAGGTCTTCTTGCTTTATGACAGTCATGGTGTTCTCGCGGTGGATAAGAAGGGTAAGACTTTTACTAATTAATGGTTACTGGTTGCGGCATCGGAAATGACAAAGCCCATGGCCGCCGCTGGCAGCCATGGGCTTCGGGTTTAATGCGGTCGTGCCTGGTTCTGGGTCACCGTCATGATGCGGTCGGTGTACGCAATGGCCATGGCCGAAATGATGAAGACCATGTGGATCACCGTTTGCGCAATGATCACTTCCATCTTGTAGGAATTGGCATTGATAAATGTCTTCAGCAGGTGGATGGACGAGATGCCGATGATGGCCATCGCCAATTTTGTCTTCAGCACGGAAGCATTGACATGTGACAACCATTCTGGCTGGTCTGGGTGGTCATCGAGGTGCATGCGCGAAACGAAGGTTTCGTAGCCGCCAATAATGACCATGATCAGCAGGTTCGAAATCATGACCACGTCGATCAGGCCTAATACCACCAGCATGATGGTCGCTTCATTGAGCTTGGTCGGCAGGGCGCTGCCCGGCACGGCAACGGCCGTCAGCACGTGCTGCAGGGCTGCATCATTGCCGAACACGGCGCCGATCAGGTCGGACAATTCCACCCAGAAATGGAAGACATACACGCATTGTGCGAGGATCAGGCCCAGGTACAGCGGCAACTGCAGCCAGCGCGACATGAAGATGAAGGAGGACAGCGGGTGCAGCTTGGTATGTTTGGATGACGGTGGTAGGTGGTCGATCATGTGGGGTTTCCTGGGGGAGTAAATACCAATTTTTGGTATGCCCGACATTTTACACTTGCTGCTGATTACTGCGCATGGCCTTGCTCCTGATTATTAGGTTTGATGAAACACGAAGTGGTATTGAACCTTCGGTGCCGCATGCATTTTCCCAGTGAAAATACTGTACGGCGTCCCCTTGACTCCCATTGCCGAAGGCGCTTATGGTTAGCCTTGATAGGGGTAAAACGCTGCATAAACGCGACATGTAAGGCGTCCGTAAGACACGGGGTCTATCGTGTTAGCAAACAATTACTACACTGGAGACAAGCATGAGTGCTACAGAAAACCAAGGGCAGGGCACGGAACAGCAGGGACCGGAAGAGTCGCGCGTATTTGACCCGTCGGCGGCATTTGCCGCACAGGCCACCATTTCCGGCATGGACGCATACCGCGCCATGGTGAAAGAGGCGGAAACCGACTATGAAGGCTTCTGGGCCAAGCTGGCGCGCGAGAACCTGAGCTGGAAGAAACCGTTCACCCGCACCCTGAACGAAGACAACGCCCCGTTCTACAAATGGTTCGAAGACGGCCAGTTGAACGTATCGTACAACTGCCTGGACCGCAATATCGAAAATGGCCTGGGCGACAAGACGGCCATCATCTTCGAAGCGGACGATGGCACCGTCACCAAGGCAACATATAAAGAGCTGCACGAAAAAGTCTGCAAGTTCGCCAACGGCCTGAAAGCCAAGGGCATCGCCAAGGGCGACCGCGTGATCATCTATATGTCGATGTCCGTCGAAGGCGTTGCTGCAATGCAAGCCTGCGCGCGCATCGGCGCCACCCACTCTGTCGTGTTCGGCGGCTTCTCGGCGAAATCCCTGCAGGAACGCATCATCGACGCGGGCGCCGTGGCCGTCATCACGGGCGACGAGCAATTGCGCGGTGGCAAGAAGCTGCCATTGAAATCCATCGTCGACGAAGCGCTGGCGCTGGGCGGCTGCGACTCCGTGAAAAACGTCATCGTGTATAAACGTACGGGCAGCGACTTGCCGATGGTGGCCGGCCGCGACACGTGGCTGCACGACCTGGTCGAAGGCCAGTCGGCGCAATGCGAGCCGGAATGGGTCGATGCCGAGCATCCACTGTTTATCTTGTACACCTCCGGTTCGACGGGCACGCCGAAGGGCGTGCAGCACTCGAGCGGCGGCTACCTGCTGTGGGCCGCGCTGACGATGAAGTGGAGTTTCGACATCAAGCCGGACGACGTGTTCTGGTGCACGGCCGACATCGGCTGGGTGACGGGCCACAGCTACATCGCGTATGGCCCGATGGCCGTGGGCGCCACGCAAGTGGTGTTCGAAGGCATCCCGACCTACCCGAACGCGGGCCGGTTCTGGGAAACCATCAAGAAGCACAACGTCAGCATCTTCTACACGGCGCCAACGGCCATCCGTTCGCTGATCAAGGCAGCCGACGTGGACCCGAAAGTCCATCCAGGCAACTACGACCTGAGCAGCCTGCGCCTGCTGGGCACGGTCGGCGAGCCGATCAATCCGGAAGCGTGGATGTGGTACTACAAGCATATCGGCGGTGAGAAATGCCCGATCGTCGATACCTTCTGGCAAACGGAAACGGGTGGCCACATGATCACCCCGCTGCCTGGCGCGACACCGATGGTGCCCGGCTCCTGCACCCTGCCATTGCCGGGCATCATGGCCGCCATCGTCGACGAAGCGGGCCAGGACGTGCCGAACGGCCAGGGCGGTATTTTGGTCGTAAAACGCCCATGGCCATCGATGATCCGCACGATCTGGAACAACCCCGAGCGTTTCAAGTCCAGCTACTTCCCGGAAGAACTGGGTGGCAAGATGTACCTGGCCGGCGACGGCGCCATCCGCAACAAGGACACCGGCTACTTCACCATCACGGGCCGCATCGATGACGTGCTGAACGTGTCGGGCCACCGCATGGGCACGATGGAAATCGAATCGGCCCTGGTGGCCAATCCGCTGGTGGCCGAGGCAGCCGTGGTGGGCCGTCCGGACGACACGACAGGCGAATCGATCTGCGCCTTCGTGGTGCTCAAGCAGGCGCGTCCGACCGGCGAGGAAGCCAAGAAGCTGGCCCTGGAGCTGCGCAACTGGGTCGGCAAGGAAATCGGCCCGATCGCGAAACCGAAGGAAATCCGTTTTGGCGACAACCTGCCGAAAACCCGCTCCGGCAAAATCATGCGCCGCCTGCTGCGCGTGCTGGCCAAGGGCGAGACGATCACGCAAGACGTCTCGACCCTGGAAAACCCGTCCATCCTGGAGCAGCTGAAGGAAACGTCGTAATAGTCCAAAGCAACATCCGGGGTCAGACCCGCTGGGTCTGACCCCAGCCTTTACTGGGGGTGGAAGCTTGAGAACATCCGAAACCAATTCTGGCCAGCCAATGGTTTTACCCCTGGGTAAATAACTTTGGCAGTCCGTAGAATCTTTGCTATAATCTGCGGCTTCGCGACAAGCGATATGCAGTACACAATGTGAGCAAGCAAGACGCGCGCATTGCCTTCAGGAGAGATGGCTGAGCGGCTGAAGGCGCACGCCTGGAAAGCGTGTATAGGGTAATACTCTATCGGGGGTTCGAATCCCCCTCTCTCCGCCACGGATAGTAATTAAGTAAGATCAGGACGTCTCAGGAAGTCCCTCAAAAACCGCTTAGATCCTTGATTCTAAGCGGTTTTTTCGTTTTTCGGCGTCTCGAAATGTGCCAAGACGTTTCAGTACGTCTAACTTTTTTGAGGGAAAGCGCCGGGCCGGATTCCCCCATCCTTGACTACCATTCCCGCATAACTGTCCTATAGTGGTTTCAGACGCATTTGCGAAGGAGGCCACCATGGCAAAGCTCATCGTACCGCTGTCCGAACTTCAGGTCAAAAACACCAAACCAAAGGATAAACCATACAAGTTATCCGACGGCGGCGGCCTGTTCGTAGAAGTCATGCCGAGCGGGTCTCGCATCTGGCGCTGGAAGTTTCGCCAGGCCAACGGTAAGGAGAACGCACTGACGTTTGGTCCTTATCCGGAAATTACGTTGCAGGATGCGCGTGAAAAGCGCTTGGCAGCGCGGCGCCTGATGCTGCAAGGGATCGACCCGGCCAAGCATCGCGACGACGCCAAACGACTGTTGAAAGAGCGCGCCGCCAATACTTTTGAAAAAATCGCCCGCGAGTGGCATGCCAACAGGGTTCCGACCTGGAGCGAGCGCACCGCCAAGAACGTCCTGCAACGGCTGGAGGCAGATATCTTTCCTGCCATTGGCCGCAAGCCCATCGATGAACTCAAGCACCTCGATGTGATCGCCGCACTGCGCAAGATCGAGGAGCGCGGCGCAAGCGAGGTCGCCCATCGCCAGAGAGCGGTATGTGCTTCAATTTTCAGCTACGCGATTCAGTGCGGATTCACAGAGCGCAATCTGGTCACCGATATGAAGGATGTGCTGAAGACCGTCCGCGCCGGACACTTCGCCGCCATCAACGCCGACGAGCTACCGCAGTTCCTGGCCATTCTGGACCGCAACGAAGCACGTATGTTCGCGCCGACCCGCATTGCGCTGCGGCTGATGCTGCTGTGCTTTGTGCGTACCAGCGAGTTGATTGAAACGCCCTGGAGTGAAATTGACCTGGAGCGCGGCGAGTGGATCATTCCATGGCAGCGCATGAAGCGCGGCAAGCTGACCGTCAATCCGGATATGACCAACCATCACGTATGCCTGTCGCGCCAGGCGCTGGAGCTGCTGCGCGAACTGCACGCGATCACGGGCCGCAGCAAGTACCTGTTCCCGAATCAGCGCGACCACGAAAAGCCGATCAGCAATAACACGATACTGGTGGCGCTTGGACGCATGGGATACAAGGGCAAGATGACCGGCCATGGCTTCCGGGCGCTGGCCATGAGCACCATCAAGGAGCGCCTGGGCTACCGGCATGAAGTCGTGGACCGGCAGCTGGCACATGCACCGAAGGATAAGGTGGCCAGCGCCTATGACCGCGCCCAGTTCCTGGCGGAGCGGCGCAAGATGATGCAGGATTGGGCCGACTATATCGATGCCGTCAGCGGCAAGGGAGCGCCGCCGCAGACGCCAAGATTAACGCTGGTCAGTGGCGAATTCAGCCGGGATGGCGGAACAGGAGGGCACCATGTCTAAGTATGTATTGCGCCTCACGGATGAGCTTATCAATCAAGCTGCTCCGAAGGACAAAATATACAAACTATCCGATGGGGCTGGTCTGTACATCGCAGTGCAGCCCAGCGGCAGCAAGGTCTGGCGCATGAAGTATCGCCAGCAAAGCGGTGGCGAAAGCGTTCTGACTTTTGGCAGGTATCCCGAAGTCTCTATCGTCAAAGCCCGCGAACACAGGCTTGCAGCGCATCAGCTGCTGGAGCTGCAGCAGGACCCGCGCACAGAATTCAATCGAGAAAAATTGCATCCACTGCCAAAGCCTATTCCAATCGACGAAATATTCGATGAGCCGGAGTGGGGCCATGTGCAGACCAGTATTCGGCGGGCGACCCTGCTCGCTATCCGTCACCTCGAAACCGCCTTATTTCCGGCATTACAGCGCATTTCCATCAGTGAAGCACAGCACAGTATCCAGCAAGCAGCCATTCGGCAAATTGAACAGGCTGGTTTGCAGGTCGTCTCCCGTCAGCTGGAGGGTGTCGCGACGGCGCTCGCTGCCAGTTATTTACGTAACGGTATGAGCATGGACCAATTGGTTAGTGCGATGAAGGAGTCAAGGAGGCGGGTACGTCGCCAGGGCGACAACATGCAGTAGCTATCGGAGTCTTTGACCGGGTCCCAATTCTGCGTACTACGAAAAGCGCACTTGACGAAACGAACCACTTGCAAACGTCGTTAACCGGCATAGAATGAAGCTCTCTTATGTGGGAATCGCTCCCACGAGGGCATGCATCGAGCATGTCCCTATGCTTAGCGGCATAGGCGTTGCGGTCGTTACCCGCCACCATGATACATAGCAGTTTCTGCTAGATATATCGCCGGGCCATGCAGAAGCATGCACGTCTCGGCACGATAAAGCGCTGCCTTCAGCGCCTACATATCCCACAATCCGCAAGACGGATTGCCTGGATGATTGCGCCCGGTGGGCGCTTCTTCAAACAGGAGCAAGACTCCTGCCCCGATTGGTTCGCATACCCCGCGAGGTAGCGCACCCTATGAAGCACAGCATGGCTTTGCCGCAAGCCGCACCGTCAGCAGAAATGCCGGCGATGCGATGCCATCGCGGCTGCCGCCAGCGCATGTGCTTCAGAGCCGCCAGTATCGTCACCGCGAGTG
This sequence comes from Janthinobacterium sp. MP5059B, assembly GCF_001758645.1. Lineage (NCBI taxonomy): Bacteria > Pseudomonadati > Pseudomonadota > Betaproteobacteria > Burkholderiales > Oxalobacteraceae > Janthinobacterium > Janthinobacterium sp. MP5059B. The sequence goes on from NZ_LRHX01000014.1 coordinate 205,466, forward strand.
CGATGCTGGCATGTATGCCGTCACATGCCATGGCTACGTGCGCGCGTCGTTACTGGCGGCGTGCTGCCAGTGACGACGCGCCGCCGACGGCATAGGCCCAGGCGGCAAGCGGAATTCCACCGCGTGATGCTGTTCAGTGATGGGGCCAGGCGCCCCGCATCGCAGGCAAGCCCCGCGATGTCCTTTGCCCGCTACGGGCTGATTAGTAGAAGTTGATCCGTGCACGATGTGCACTCCATGGACCCTGGGTGATTGGTCCCCGCTGCGGCGGCTTCCTCCGGGAGCGCGCAGCGGTGCCACACGCGCATGCGGCGCGGGCAGGCAGTAACAGCAACCGCATACACGGGAGTGGTGTCCCGAGGCCCTTGATTCAACCTTTTCTGCCGAGGCAGTGAGGGTGGCCAGAAACACTTACCAGACAGGATTACACCACGCGGCATCGATGTGAAAACCAATGATCGAAAGGATGACTTTGCCATGCGCGACTTGAACTACCAGCTCAAGCAGCTGTGTCACCGCAACCGGGATGGCAGCTTCGCGACGCAGGCCGACCGTGAGCGCTTATTAAACCTGTGCGCCAACGACCTGGCGGAACGAGGCTTCCAGCATATGAGCGTGGACAGTCTGAAACCGAAGCACGTAGCGGCGCTGCTCGACAAGTGGAAGCAGGATGGCGTCAGTACCGGAACGATCAAGAATCGCATGAGCGCCTTGCGCTGGTGGGCTGAGAAAATCGGCAAGGAAAACATTATTGCGCGCACCAACGGCGAATATGGCATCGCGGAGCGGGTGTTTGTCACCAACGTCTCGAAGGCGAAGGTGCTCGACGCCGACACGCTGGCCCGCGTGAATGATCCATATACGCGCATGTCCCTGCAGCTGCAGGCGGCGTTTGGATTGCGACGCGAGGAAAGCATCAAGATCAAGCCAGGATGGGCTGACGGCGGGAACATCCTGCGGCTGCAGGATAGCTGGACCAAGGGTGGTAAATACCGGGAGGTGCCGATTGCCGCCATGCAGCAGCGCGCCGTGCTGGATGCAGCCAAGGCGCTGGCCGGAAAAGGCAGCTTGATTCCGGCGCAGTTGCGCTATCGGGACCAGTTGAACCGCTTTCGTGCGCAGTGCGACAAGGCTGGCATCCATGGCGTGCATGGGCTGCGCCATGAGTACGCACAGCGGCGCTATGCCGAGTTGACTGGCCGACCTTGTCCAGCCAGTGGGGGCCTGACTTCGAGGCAGCTGGATGCTTCACAAAAACTCGCAGATCAAGCTGCGCGGATGAAGATTTCAGTGGAGATGGGGCATGGACGTGAGCAGGTCACTTCCATCTATCTGGGCAGATGACCGCCCACTTGTATCAGGGCCGCAGCGCATGGAACAGAAGAGATGCAAAGAGGTGCAGCCTTGGCGCTGCCGGAATGATCGCGGAGAGCCAGCATGACTCTCTATTGTTTGCTGTTCATCAATCGAAGGAGAATCTTATGACCACGACTAAAAAATTCCTCCGCTTGCCTGCGGTCATCGAGGCCACCGGCTGGTCCCGCGCCACAATCTGGCGCAAGGTGAAGGCAGGCGTCTTGCCGGCGCCAATACCTATCGGTCCCAAGTCTATCGCGTGGGACGCTGAAGAAATCGCCCAATGGCAGCAGCGCTGTATTGACGCTAGGCGTGGAGTCGCTTGAGTGGGAGTTAATAGTGGCTGGATAGGAGCGCCCCACCTCGTAAGATGTCACGGGGCGGGCCTACCGGCCCTCTCTGAATCGTCCAACTGCTGCCGCTGCGCGGCAGCCCGCGCGTTCGTGGTTCTAATTAGGTATCTACTGAGTATGCTTTTACGGCGTCCAATGCATCAGTCTGTGTCCGAATGGAGGACCTGACCCTGGCGGCCGCGTGGGGCATTTTCGGGAGCAAGTAACCTCGATTTACTTGGGCCGGTAATCCTTTTCCCGGATATTCTTCCGACAAGCCTGCATGATTTTTCCTGGCCGCACACTGCGCCGGTGTTGCGGCCACTGCGCGCGGCTGGCGCGACGCCTGCAACGTGGCGCCGCGCCCGCGATAGTGGCCAAGTTTGTAGAACTGTTTGCATCGTCTGCATCCGGCGCCGTGCCATTGTTCCTCTGCTTGGTCAGCGTCGGTACTTTAGCTAAAAAGCAAGGTCCAGGCTGCGCGGCGTAGGGCATAGTATCTGTGTTACTGGTGCGAGCGCCGAGCCACCGGGCACGAAGCCTTGGCGCTGGAGACCGCTGACCGTAGTTCCTCCTGCTACGTAATGACACTTCCTGAATTTATCACCCGCTGATACAATTCAATTTTTGCGTCCAAGACCCGCTTATCAATGAAGCATTGTGTGATCGGTATCCGCGTGTCCGACGCGTCTGAACCTGTCCGATCAGGGGGTGAAGTGCCCACGGTCTGGTTCACCTCAATGGCGTCGCTTGCCGCCGTGCTGTCGGACGACAACCGCGCCCTGCTGCGCCTCATCCATGAACGGCAACCGAAGTCGCTCACTGAGTTGGCGGCATGGACCGGGCGCAAGGTACCCAACTTGTCGCGCACGCTGCGCACGATGGCTGGCTATGGGCTGGTGGAACTCAAAAAGAACGCCCGCGACGTGCAGCCCATCGCGCTCGCGACCAAATTTCTGGTGGTGGTGGACTGATCCATCCCGCAACCAAGAACAGAGAAATAGACTAAACGATGCCTACTGCCAAACTGACACTTTCCCGCCTTGAAAGCTTGCTGCTCACTGCCTGCGATGACCTGCGCGGCAACATGGATGCCAGCGAATACAAGGAATACATTTTCGGCATGCTGTTCCTCAAGCGCGCCAGTGATCTGTTCGATCAGCGTCGTGAAGAGATTCGGCGAGAAGGCGAAGCGGCCGGACTGTCGGATGCCGACATCGCGCTCAACCTGGAAGACCCGGACCAATACTCCGGCAAATACTTCTTTGTGCCACCGCGCGCGCGCTGGAATGCGCCGTGGGTGGATGACGCGGGCAATCAACAGCCGGCGCTCAAACACATCAAGGAAAACGTCGGCTCCATGCTTAACAAGGCGCTGGAAGCACTGGAAGAAGACAACGCTGACGCCTTGCAGGATGTGCTCAAGGGTACCATCAACTTCAATCGCAAGATCGGCAAGAACACACTGGACGATGACACGCTGGTCGACTTCATCCAGAACTTCGAAAAAATCCCGTTGCACGACGACGATTTCGAATTTCCAGATCTGCTCGGCGCCGCCTATGAATGGCTGATTAAGCACTTTGCCGACTCGGCTGGCAAGAGTGCGGGCGAGTTCTACACCCCGGCCGAAGTAGTGCGCGTCTGCGTCGAGATCTGCGATCCCAAGGAAGGCATGAGCGTGTACGATCCTACCGTGGGCTCTGGCGGCATGCTGATCCAGGCGCGCGACTACCTGCGCGAATGCGGTGCCGATGCGCTGGAACTGTCGCTCAACGGGCAGGAAATGATGGGCACCACCTGGTCCATCTGCAAGATGAACATGCTGCTGCATGGCATCTCCCACGCCGATATCCGCAACGCCGACACTCTGGCCGACCCACAGCACAAGGACGAGAACAACGAGCTCAAGCGATTCGACCGAGTGCTGGCCAATCCGCCGTTCAGTCAGAACTACGCCCGAGCGCAGTCCAAGGACGATGGCAGCGGCGCCAAGAAAAAAGTCACCATTGCCTACCCCGGCCGCTTCCATGTCTGGATGCCGGAAAAAGGTAAAAAGGCCGACCTGATGTTCGTGCAGCACATGCTGGCCGTGCTCAAGAGCGACGGCCGCATGGCCACGGTCATGCCGCACGGCGTGCTGTTCCGTGGCGGTGAGGAGCGCGAAGCCCGGCAATATTTCATCGACAAAGGCTATCTGGAAGCCGTCATCGGCCTGCCCGGCAACCTGTTTTATGGCACCGGCATTCCGGCCTGCATCTTGGTGCTCAACAAGGCTGGCGCCGCGCAACGCGACCATGTGCTATTCATCAACGCCGACCGCGAATACCGCGAAGGCAAGGCGCAAAATCACTTGCGCCCGGAGGACATCGACAAGATCGTGCATGCCTACCGCGCCGGGGACAACATTACCGCCTACGCCCGGCGCGTGCCGGTGGCCGACATCCGGGCCGAGGACTACAACTGCAACATCCGCCGCTATGTGGACAATGCCCCACCGCCGGAGCCGCACGACGTGCGCGCCCACCTGCACGGCGGCGTGCCAGTGAATGAGATCGACGGCCTCGCGCACTTTTGGCGGAACTATGCGGGCCTGCGCGACAGCTGCTTCACGCCCCGCGCCATGCCGGTGCGCGGCGTGACCTACGCCGACTTCACTCCTGCGCTGCAAGACAGGCGCGCCATTGCCGAGCATGTCAACACCCATTCCGGTGTGACCCAGCGGCAAACGCAATTCCTGGCCGAGCTGCAAAGCTGGTGGCAACAACACTTGCCCATCGTCGAGGCGCTGGCGCCAGATTCCGACAATCAGCATGCGACCAGCCGCAACGTCTATGCTGTTCGCGCCACGCTGCTCGACAGCATCGAGCGCACCTTTGTCGGTCAGCATCTGTTGAATCGCTATCAGGTTCGCGGCGCCTTCGCCAATTACTACAAGCAACTTGCCTCCGACTTCAAATCCATCGCCGCCAGCGGCTGGGGGCCGGAGCTGATACCTGATGAGGACATCCTGCAAAGCCAGTTTCCGCAAGTGCTGGCCGAACTCGAAGCCCAGCACGCCCGCCTGGCCGAACTGCAAGCGCTGTTTGCCGCCGCTGGCGAGGAGGATTTTGAGGATGCCGACGACACCGGGGTGTTGCCCGCCGATGAGGTCAAAGCCCTCAAGGACGAGTTGAAGGAAGCCATATCCCAGCGGAAAGACCAGATCAAAGTCCTCAAGGGTGCCATGGGTGATCTGTTTACCGAGATCAAGGCGGCCGGCAAGCTGCCCAAGGGCACCGACAAGGGCTATTACTGCAGCGATGGCCTCACCGCCAAGGAAGCACAGTTTGGTAACGGTCAGCGCGTGCTGGACCTCGCGGCTTCGGTGGGCCACACGTCCGTCTTCACGACAGCAATCGAGCAGGCAATGGCGGCAGGCCAACAGGCCAAGAACACGGCAGAGCGTATCGAGGCGAAGCTGACTACCCACAAGGCACTGGAAGATGAAGCCAAGATGCTGAAAGCGGCGATCAAGTCCACCGAGGCCAAAAAGGATGAACTGGTTGAGCAGGCGCGCCTCAAGATCAGCAAGGACGAGGCCCGCGTCGTCATCGTCGAGCGGTTGGGTCAGGTACTGTTCGACAGCTACCGCCAGTACCTGCGCGCCGACCAGCGCGCCTGCATTGTCGCTATTGAAAACCTGTGGAGCAAATACGCGGTGACGGCCCAGCAGATTGAAGCCGAGCGTGACGATGCCGCGCAGGCATTGCAGGCATTTTTGGTGGAGTTGGGATATGAGTAAGTGGATTGAACGCCCACTCGGCTCCCTAACCGAAATTGTCAGCGGTGGCACACCATCGCGAGAAATTGGGGAATATTGGGGAGGAGATATCCCATGGGTAACTCCAACAGACATTACATCGTGCTCAACAAATTACCTGTCCGCGACTGCTGACCGAATTACAAAAAAAGGGCTTCTCAATTCATCAGCCAAGGTACTTCCTTCGGGTTCAATTCTTTTTACCTCCCGTGCGACTGTTGGCCTATCAAAGATTGCTGTCGTCCCCGTTTGTACGAACCAAGGTTTTAAGAGTCTCATTCCATCAAAAGAGGTTGATGGCACTTTTTTACTCTATCAGGTCCAGCGATTAAGAGGGGAGTTTGAACGCTTTGCGGCAGGTAGCACTTTCCCTGAAATTAATAAGAAAGACACGGCACGGGTTTCGATTCCTCATCCGGTATGTTCACGTATTCAGCAAAAAATCGCCGTCATCCTGATCGCTATCGATACCGCTATCGAAAAAACCGAAGCCCTGGCCGCCAAATACCAGCAGATCAAGGCTGGCCTGATGCACGACCTGTTCACCCGTGGCGTACTGCCCAATGGCCAACTACGCCCACCGCGCAGCGAAGCGCCGGAGCTGTATCAGGAAACGGCGATTGGATGGATTCCGAGAGGATGGGAGGTTTCCGGCTTGGCTTCTAAAGGCCGTTCTGGCACGAACTGGATACGAACAGGTCCATTCGGGTCTGCATTAAAAGGAGAACATTGGCGCCTCCACGGGCATCCCGTCATCACTATTGGCGCGTTAGGTGAAGGCGTATTTACCCACGAGGAATTGCTATTCGTGAGTAAGAGGGATGCCGCGCGGTTGCTCGACTTTCAATTGAAGGCTGATGATGTAGTTTTCTCTCGTGTCGCTGATGTTGGCAGATCCGTTGTTGTTCGCGATGAACAAGCTGGTTGGATCATGTCGTCGAACCTGATGCGTATCGCAGTTGACGAGGGACGCGCGCGGCCCGATTTTCTCCAGATGGCATTGGCTGGCGATGCACGAATCAAGTCACAGATTCGTGCTCGCGTAAACAGTAGTGGACGCGATGTGGCAAATAGTGAGGTATTGAGCCAACTTCGTTTTGTTTGGCCTGATATAAGTGAGCAAGACCAGATCATTGCGCTTTCTAACCGTGCAAGCCGCAACTTAATTTCAGCGCAAGAAAAAGCGGCGAAACTTCACCTCCAAAAATTCGGCCTGATGCAAGACCTGCTCACCGGAAAAGTATCCGTGCAGGTCGATGAACCGGAGGCCTGCGATGCCTGACAAAATGCTGATCAAGCTCGCCGACGTGCTGCGCCAGCGCACAATGACGGGCGAGCACAAGATGGTCTGCAATCCGCACGTCCCGCATATGGAGATAGTCGCATGAGTTCCGAGCATCCTGTGTCCCTGACGCAGCAGCCCAGCGGCTATGCCGAATGGCTGGTCGATCTCAAAGGCCGCATCCATACAGCGCAGCAGCGCGCCGCGCTGGCCGTCAACCGCGAATTGGTGGGGTTGTATTGGCATATCGGCAGCGAGATTCTGGCGCGGCAGGTCAGCCAAGGCTGGGGCGCCAGGGTGATCGACCGGCTGGCGCAGGATCTGCGCAGCGCCTTTCCGGAAATGAAAGGCTTTTCGCCCCGCAACCTGAAATACATGCGCGCCTTTGCCCAGGCATGGCCTGAGCCCGAATTTGTGCAGCAGGCTGCTGCACAATTACCGTGGTTCCACCTGTGCACCCTGCTCGACAAGCTGAAAACTCGCGCCGAGCGCGACTGGTATCTGGCGCAAGCTGTGGAACACAACTGGTCGCGCAATGTGCTGGCGATCCAGATTGAAACCCGATTGAAAGACCGCAACGGTACGGCGCTGACCAACTTCGATGCACGTTTGCCCAAGCCGCAGTCCGATCTGGCCAGGGAATCGCTCAAAGACCCGTATCGGCTGGACTTTCTGGGGCTGGGCAAAGAAGCCGAAGAGCGCGACATCGAATCGGCCCTGGTTCAACACATCACCCAATTTCTGCTGGAACTGGGCGCGGGGTTTGCCTACGTGGGGCGACAGGTGCATGTGGAAGTCGGCGGCGACGATTTTTTCATCGACCTGCTGTTCTACCACCTCAAGCTGCGCTGCTATGTGGTCGTCGAGATCAAAGCCGGCAAATTCAAGCCGGAACACCTGGGGCAGTTGGGCTTTTATTTGACCGCCGTGGATGCCCAAATCAAGACGGAACACGACGGCGCCACGATCGGCTTGCTGCTGTGCAAAACCAAAAACAAGGTGGTGGCCGAATACGCCTTGCGCGACAGTAGCCGTCCCATGGGAATCGCCGAGTACCAGTTGATCGAATCGCTGCCCACCACGCTGCAAACCAGCTTGCCCAGCATCGAGCAAATTGAGCAGGAGCTGGCGGATGGTGGCGAAGAGGGGCAGCAATGAGTGAATACACGGAAGTCGAGCGCCCCTTCTTGGAACAACTGGCCGGGCTGGGCTGGACGGTCATCGATCAGGGCGCCGGCATCCCGCAGGAGGCCGCGCCCAGCCTGCGCGCCAATTTTCGCCAGTGGCTGCTGCCGGAGGTGTTCGATGCGGCCGTGTGCGCCATCAACCTCGACGATGAGGGGCGTACGTGGCTGACGAATCGGCAGCTCGAAGACCTGCGCGGGCAACTGTTGCGCCAGCCCAACCGCACCCTGCTGGAGGCAAATGAAGCTATCCAGACGCTGCTGTTCAAAGCCCAGGTCGATGCCAATGAGCTGACCGGAGAGGCCGACCCGGTGGTGCGCCTGATTGATTTTCACAACCCTGAGAACAATCGGTTCCACGCCATCAATCAGTTCCGCATCGACACGCCGGGCTGTGTGAAGGCGTTCATCATTCCGGACATTGTGCTGTTCGTGAACGGCATTCCGCTGGCCGTGGTGGAGTGCAAAAAAGGCTCCGAGACTTGTGCCAACCCGATGCAGGAAGCCTTTGTGCAGTTGCAGCGCTATATGCGACGGCGCCAGGAAACTGAACACGCCGGCCTGAAGGAAGGCGAACCGCGCCTGTTCCACAGCAACCTGCTGCTGATCCGCAGCAGCGGCATCGAGGCCGACTATGGCACGATTACTTCGGGCGCTGAGCATTTTTACGCCTGGAAGACGCTGTATCCGCAGGATGATGCCGGTCGGGAAGGCTTGTGCGCTCAGCAGCAACTGATCGCGGGGATGCTGACCAAATCCAATTTGTTGCAGATCTTGCGCACCAGCGCGGTGTTCATGGACACCGATGGCGGACCACGCGTCAAGGTAGTCTGCCGTTACCAGCAGTTCCGCGCCGCCGGCAAGATCGCACAGCGCCTGCGCGACGGCGGCACAGCCATGGAACGCAGCGGCGTGGTATGGCACACGCAGGGCTCGGGAAAATCGCTGACGATGGTGTTCCTGGCGCGCATGCTGCGCGCCAGCCGTGACCTTGCCGACTACAAGATCGTGTTGGTCAATGACCGGCAGGACCTGGAGGAACAACTGGCCGCCACGGCCACGCTGATCGGCGGACGGGTGAATGTGATCGAAAGTCGTGTGGGGTTGCGGCAGCATCTGGCCACCGACAGTTCCGACGTCAGCATGGTGATGGTGCACAAGTTTCAGGAGCATAAGCAGACGCTGAGCAATGCCGTGGCCGAGGCGCTGGGCACGTATCTGGCGATGCCGGCGGGCAAGATATTCGGTGTGGTCAACACCTCGGAGCGCATCATTCTGATGATCGACGAGGCACACCGCACGCAGAGTTCGGATCTGGGCGATAACCTGTTCGAAGCCTTTCCCAACGCCGCGCGCATTGCTTTCACCGGCACACCTCTGATCACCGAGCGTCACGGCGAGAAGAAAACGCACAAGCGTTTTGGCGAGTGCATCGACACCTACCGTTTGATGGATGCGGTAAACGATGGCGCCACGCTGCAAATCCTCTACGAAGGCAAGACGGCCGATAGCGCACTGAATGAAAAGCATGCCTTCGACACGGCGTTTGAAGACCTGTTCAAGGACCGCAGCGATGAGGAGTTGCTGGCGATTAAGAAGAAATATGGCGCCACCGGCGACATCCTGGAAGCCGAAAACCGCATCAACGCGATTGCCCGCGATCTGGTCGCGCACTATGTCGACAACATCTTGCCCAATGGCTTCAAGGCGCAGGTGGTGTGCCATTCCAAGCTGGCCTGTGTACGCTACCAGGTTGGCATCGACGCCGCGCTGAGCGAGCGCATCGCCAGGGAAGAAGCGCAGGCTGTACCCGATGCGGTGCTGATCAAACGCCTGCGCTTCCTGAAAACCGCCGTCGTGATGTCCAGCGATGGCACCAACGAGGCCGCCTACATCACCCACGCCCGCAAGCAGGCGCAGCGGATGAATGCGGTGGAGAATTTCTGTCGCGGCTTCGATCCGGATGACCCCGACAAGGCGTACACCGGTATCGCCTTCCTGATCGTGTGCGACATGCTGCTGACCGGCTTCGATGCGCCCATCGAGCAGGTGATGTACATTGACAAGAAGCTGCGCGAACACACTTTGCTGCAGGCGATAGCCCGTACCAACCGGGTCAAGAAGGGGAAGCAGCGCGGCTACATCGTCGATTACATCGGCCTGGCCAACCACCTGACGGACGCGCTCACCTTGTATGCGGCCAGCGACGAGTTGCAAGAACTGCACGACGGGATGCAGAACATTAGTTCCGAACTGCCGGTGTTGGAGGAACGCTATCAACGTCTGCTGCAGCATTTCACGGCTCTGAGTGTCAAGAACATCAAAGCCTTCGTGAATGGAGAATTGCCCAATCTGGACGCTGATGCGGCCGTGGTGCACGCGGCGGTCAAGGCCCTGAAGGACGACAAGAAGCGGGCCGACTTCGAGGTATATTTCAAGAAATTCCTGATGAGCCTGGACATCATTCTGCCACACAGTTCGGCCCAGTCGTATCGGGTGCCGGCCAAGCGCTTTGGCTACATCCTCCAGGTGTGCAAGGAACGCTATAAGGACTGCAGTCTGGATTTAGGCAACGCTGGGGAAAAGGTGAAGGCGCTGATCAACGAGCATCTGATCAGCCTGGGCATCAACCCCAAGGTACCGCCTGTTGAATTGTTGGCCGAGGATTTTCTGGATAAGCTTAATCGCCACGCTGGCCAGAATAGCGAGGCCAAGGCCAGCGAGATGGAACACGCCATCCGCAAACACTGCACCGTGCACCACGATGAAGATCCGGCGTTCTACAAGAGCCTGTCGGAGAAGGTCGATGCACTGATCGAGAAGCATCATGACGAGTGGGATTTACTCGCGGAAAAGCTCGCTGCATTGCGTCAGGACGCTATCGTTGGTCGTCAGCAGGGCGAAGATGGCATGAGCCGTGAGGCGACGACGTTCTTCGATCATCTTGTTCAGGTTGGTTTTGCCAGCGGTTCCGTCAGTGAAGCGAACAAGCCCGCTTTCAAAGCGTTGATGGAAACCACGGTGGAGATTCTTCAAGAAGCCGTCGCCAGCATCGATTTCTGGCACAATCCCGATAAACAAAAGCGGGTACGTGGCCTGCTCAAAACCGAGATAGCCAAAGCTGGTATCGAAGAACTGAAACAGAACCGCGAGCGTGTCGCCGTCGAGATCATGAAACTTGCCAAAAACCGGCACGACAAGCTCATCAAGGTAGCCCGGATGGGAGGTGCATGATGCAATTACGACAGGTGCGTGACATCGAATACCAGCTTTTGCCAGGGGCTGACCGGCAGACCACCGACATCGTCATTGAACGCAATGGCATGATTACTGTGCGCCCGCCCAAAAAAATGACTCCGGAGCAGGTCGATGAAACGGTACTCAGTAAGCGAATGTGGATTTATCGCAACCTGGCGGAATGGCGTGACCTCAATGCCACGCGTGTTACCCGTGAATGGGTCAGCGGCGAGTCCTTCCTCTACCTTGGCAGCCACTATCGCCTGCAGCTTGTTGTAGAACAGGATGAACCGCTCAAATTGAAAGATGGTCGATTCTGTTTATTGAGATCTATTGTCGAGTCCGGCGGCTGCGAAGCCGCCCATCAGGCCTTTGAGGACTTCTACAAGGAGAAGGGGCAGCCTCGTATCAAGAAGCGGGCCGCATACTTCGCGGCAAAGGTCGGCGTTGCAATGAGTTCGGTGCAGATCAAGGAACTGGGGTATCGGTGGGGGGCGTGTCTGAAAAATGGTGACCTGCATTTTCACTGGAAGTGCTTAATGGCACCTCTCACCATCATCGACTACATCATCGTTCACGAATTGTGCCACCTGCGTCACCGCGATCATTCGGATGCCTTTTGGAACGAAGTAGACAAAGTGCTACCCGACTATCGTGAACGTAAGGACTGGCTCAGAGTGCGTGGTGCGGAGTTGGATCTTTGACGATCTGCACAGGGGGGTAGCAAATCGCAATGGCTAAATTTTTTTTCCGATAGTCTTTAAGTTGCGATAAGGGGGATGAATGGGGGGATACACGGATTTTAGTGCGACTGAAATCAAGCACCCATGCCACTGCCGGAGCAAGATTCGAATCCCCCTCTCGCCACGGACGAAAAAGAAAAAGCTACCCTCGGGTAGCTTTTTTTTCGTCTGTACGCGGAGAGAAGCAGGGCGCCTGCGCGCCCTGCGCGGGGGATTCGAAGGGTCGGGCCTACCGGCCCGGCCCTCTCCGAATCTACTGACTGCTGCCGCTGCGCGGCAGCCCCGCGCGCCTGCGGCGCGCGTTTATGGTTCTAATTAGGTTTCGACCGAGCAAGCTTTACGGCGCTCAATGCATCAGTTCAATTCCAAATGGTAGACATACTCTTCGTTCCCCTCATTCCCTTGGATTCAATTATTATAGGGATATCTGCTGGATTGTTCCCTGAATTCTTCAAAAAATGCAAACTCGTCATCTTGCAGGATAGGGTTTGGTTCGTTGCTCGCAAGTTTTCGCACAAAAATTTGATTGTTATATCTTGTGGGAGATTTTCCGCGGGACATTTTAATTAATACAACATCTTTTTCGTAGTATTTTATGAAAACTACATGACGCTGGATTATCCGCTTAGTTTCTTCATTGATTGGCTCTTTTTCAATCATTTGCTGAATCTTACGTTGATAAGTGTCTAAAGATCCATGGTATTTAATCGCCTCTTCGCCAATTCCGGTAACGTAAAAGGATTCGTATTTTCTTGCTTTTGAGTTATATCGCTGATTATGCATATTGGCAGCCTGTCCATCATCAGCTACGCCTATAATAATATAATTGTCACCAGTGTGTGAATTGCACATCGCAGTTAGAGTTTTTATTATTTTTGAGAAAAGCTCTTGATTGAGATCGCCATTGTTTTTTAAATGATGTAGGCCTATTTTAAAATCATAGCAAACATTTTCGGTGCGGGATTGGTTAAGAATGTTTTGAAGGTTATCCACCCACGACATGGCGGTTGGATCCATGCCTTCACGTGGAATGAAATTCGGGGATATTACGCCGCTAACCGCTTTCACCATTTGCACGCGGTGACGGTGAAGCCACTTGCTGTCGCCGCTTAGTATTCCCATAAAATTCGTGGCAACGCCTCGGAGACTTTGTGCTAGTGTTCGATAATTTTGAATTTTGTTATTCTTATTCATTAATAGATCGAAAAAGCTAAGGTATAAAACTTGATACGCACCTTGAATTTTCTTCGCTTCGTCTGTATAGAGATGTGTGGTGAGATTGTCACCGAATTCTGCAATGGTTAGCCTAAGTTCGTCAAAAACAAAACAGAATTGCTTATAAAGAATGTCGGACCCATGCTTTAAAACTGCATCATTTGCTTTTGAAGATGGTTCCGAACCATCAGTATAAACATCGTCTAGAAATTTAGATGATGTTTGAGTTTCATCTTTTAGCAAAAGGTGAAGAAGGATATGCGCAACCACTTCTTCATCCCTAGATGCAAGAATATTTTCCTCTGTTAATATGTGGCATTTATTCCAAAAAGTTTCTTTTATCTTAATTCCGTAATCTAAGTCTTCCTTTGTTAAGCTGATTCTTCGCATTGCATCTAAGTCAACAATGTCGGTATGAGAAACATCTCCACGAATGTAAATAGAGCATTTTCTAACTAGTTGGGCAAATTCATGTATAGATCCAGCTTGTCTTACCTCGTGGCGCGATAGACGCACGCCTCCTGTATTGATGCGACGAAATGTCTCATCAACATTTTTTACTGAGGTATATGCTGAGGTTGATATTGGTAACGGGTAATTTAGAATTTTTTTACACGATTCAAATGCCAGGCGAGGTTCTTTTTGTTTTATTTCACCTTCTTGCAGAAGTTTATTGGTTTCGGCAACAATGGATAAATCGAAGTATTCCCCATTTACTGGAAATTCGCCATCAATAAAGGACGTTATTGCTTCAAGTCGCTGCATTCCATCCAAAATTTCAAAGCAGTCGCCTCGCGTAGGATGATTGAAACCCACTCCAAGAAATAAAGGCACCGGATATTCGTTCATTAACGAGTCAATAAAGCGTTGTTTTTCTTTTAGTGTCCAGACTAGTTTTCGTTGATACCTACGGTTAACAATGAATTTTCCTTGACGAAATCCACTGTAAACCGACTGAACTGGTTCGCCTCTGATATTTAAGTTATTTTGCATTATGCTCTCGGACTGTTAAATTGAAAAATTTCTATTGATTACAAGGAAATTCTCTGTCTTGGTAGGATAGTCTCCGAGCACCACTATATGCCCAGCTTCTCACCGTTGCAAGATGGCAACTATGGTTATTTGAATTTCCGTATCAAATTGTTTGAAAAATATTGTCGTAAGGGAGTGCCCTGTGCTACGGGAGTGAAAATTTGACGTCATATTTGACGGTATGTATGGATGTTCGCTGAGTTGAAAGCAGACGCGAAGTCACATCTACCATTCGGATACAACCTCAACTGTTTATCTAACGCATTACCTAACAATATATGCTTAATCTTGTTTCCTGCCGCGTTACTCAGATACCGTTTCTGCATAAATTTGTGTCACTTTGAATGACGAGCCTGTCTTAAAGCTTATTGACCCATCACACGAAATAACCAACTCATCCCCTCAAATCTTGCCGCTCCTCAAACCTCGCATAGTTTCCCACATGTATCGTAAGCCTCTCCCACAAAGCCATGGAGAACCCCCATATCCTACGCCTACGCCAAAGTCGACGAACTGGAAAAAACCACCATGGTCGGCAACCATCAATGCGTTGCGCTGGTCCGCCACTACGCGGGCGTGCCTGCCACGTTGGCCAGGAAGCAGGCGAGGCAGTGGTGCAGGAGAGCCAGGGTCAGATCCGCCATTTGGACACGGGCTGATACATTGAGCACTGCAGAAGCTGGCTCAGTTAGAACAACGAACGCACGTCCTCGGCGCGCGTTCGTGGTTCTAATCAAGTCTTCGACTGAGCAATCTTCTACAGCATCCAACGCATCATGCATCAGTCCGTGTCCAAATAGCGGACCTGACCCTGGCACCCGCAAAGCAAAAAAGCCCGTGAATCCACGAGCTCCTTTGTGATTTCATACTAAAGCGGCCAACTTCTGCCACTGTAATCCGCGAAGGTGCCCTAACCAGCCAAAACCGCCGAAAGAATCGACCGGCGAAGCACAGTCCTTTCGGCATCGATACCACGCTGTGAAAACGCCGGCGGCAACGCGACATCATCCGTTGCAGTGTTGCCTGGCGAAGCCGTTTCCTTTACCAGCATGCTGGCGCTATTCTCGACCTCGAAGTACTCGTCCCAATGCACTGGAACCTGATGGGAGCGGCCATCTCCGCCTCTGACCGAGACGTAGTGGGTGCGCGCGACGCTGCGGAAGCCGCTGGCCGTTACATGCACTTTTTGCGATCCGTCGGCCTCCTGTTGCATGGATGTCTTCAGGATACTTCGCGTGACGCACTCGGGATGCTTGAACATCGCCTCACCGTGGTAATTGGCAATCGCTTCATGCTCCCAGAAGCAGGGTTTGTGCGAATACGTGTCTTGATAGATGTCCGAGTGCGGCCGATGCTGTTGGTACAATGGGATGGCAAGCAGCGGGGCGATCCCAAAGTAGAACGACTTGAAGAAATCGTTGTGATAGGCGTTGAAAAACATGCGCGCCTGGGCCAGTTCGTAGGCGAAAAATTTCTCCGGGGCGCCGCTGATATCGGTAGCGCGCATATGTCCCGATTCCAGCACGTTGATCATGCGGGTTTTTTCGAATACGAATGTGTCGCCAAAACCTGTTTGACTATCCTTGAGCAGCTTGAGCATTTCCTGTTGCGCCAACGGCGTGAACAACAGCCGGAACTGTACTTCATGGTTGCGGTCCGTCGCATCGAACAAGGCGTCGAATTCGCGGTTGGCCATCACCGTAAAATTATGCCCCTC
The DNA here is from genome assembly GCF_001758645.1 of Janthinobacterium sp. MP5059B. Classification (NCBI taxonomy): domain Bacteria; kingdom Pseudomonadati; phylum Pseudomonadota; class Betaproteobacteria; order Burkholderiales; family Oxalobacteraceae; genus Janthinobacterium; species Janthinobacterium sp. MP5059B. The sequence continues at coordinate 221,366 of NZ_LRHX01000014.1, forward strand.
GTCGACATCGCGGGACTTTTCCTCCAGCTTCTTGATGGCGCGATTCTTCCGCCATTTGTCGAAGAAGCCGTCCTCCAGGCGGGAAAGTTTTGACGGGTGACGGCTGAACACGAGATCCGGCGCCGCTTCGTTGCCGTAGACGATAAACGTCTGGTTTTCGTACTCGGGCAGCGGACGCTCGATCGATGCCCGCAGAGTTTCGTGGCGGGTTCTGGTTTCCGATTTGCCTTGCGAATTGCGGTACTGTTCCGTCCAGCTGATGGCCAGCGAGCCATGGTATGTCTTGCTGCCTATCGAGTGTGACAAGGTGCGTGCAAGAATGAACGGGTTGCCGTTCAGTACGCCGCTGTGCGAGAACTGGATCGAGTGGTTGTCACCAAGATTGCCATACCAGCCAAAGCTGTTGCGCAGCTCTTCCATGCGGCCGTTGCTGAAATACGGATCGAATGCGATGCGAGGCACTGTTTGTTGCATCAGCTTCGCCACGATATCCCAGTCGTACAGGCTGTTCAGCGGCACCATCTGGCCCCAGGCCACGGCACGCTTTTCGTCGCAGGCTTTCTGCAGCCGCTTTAACTGCGCGTCGGAATCGTTGATGATGCGGTTGAGCGTATGAATCGCAACGGCAAGCGCAATCGCCGGGACCACGAGCCATGGCCATGCGTAATAGGCGTAAATATAGATTGCCGCCAGCAGCGCGGCCACGATGCTGGCGCCGCGCAGGATACGCCACCATTTGTTGCTGGACCCGGCGCCCGCGGCCTGCTTTTCGAGCACGCGTAGTTCCTGCACCGTCGCGATGTTGGCGTTCTCGTCCACGCCGGACTGGCGCACGAGGTCTTCGAAAAAGTCCGACGTATTGCTGGCGTGAGCATTTTTGAAATGGAGAGAATACTGCTCCAATGGTTCATGGACGTCGTTGATCAAAAGAAGACGCTCCGGGCGGCAGCCTTGGTTTCGGCGGAGGCAGTGAAAGGAATGCGCGTGGTATAACCTTGGCGCGCCGCAACGATCTGCTTGGTCGGCCAGGCAAAGACGTCCTGGTTCCACATGCCGACGGTATCGTTATACAGCGTGCGCGCGGCGGTCACTTCCTTTTGCAGATAACTGTTCTGGCGCATGGCATCGGCGATGACGGCTTGTGCCTTCAGATCCGGGTAGGCTTCGCACGCCAGGCTGATGCGGGAAAAAATCCCGTCGATTTTCTGGGATGCCTGATTGCGTTCGGCATCGGCGTTGTGTCCGCTCCGGTAAGCCGCTACCGACTTCATCACGTCCTTGTCGAGGTCGATCGCTTTTGCGACCAGGCCAACCACGTTGTTCAGGACGACGACGCGCTGTTCCAGGTAATTGTCGATCTGTGAAGCATCGGCCTGGATTTTCTGCTGCAGCTTGCGCAGATACGCCAGGGCGGAGATCTTCATGAACAGGAAGACCAGGCCCGGCAGTGCCCCCAGTACCAGGAGTGCCAAGCCGTACGTTTGCGGCAGCGCACCGGTCAGCAGCGCCAAGCCGCCGATCAGTGGAAGGACCGCCCACAGGGCGATTTCAAATATGAGCGACCCGGTGCCGACTTGGACGGAAATCTGCTTGCTGATGACGTTGATGTCGCGCCCCTGTTCATTTATCGGGCCAGTTACTTCGTCCAAATCATTTGCCATGCTTGAAAATCCTTTGTAGTGAGTGTTTTTGATTGAGCGTATCTCGCTCGGTTGCAAAATATGTCGCTTCAGCTTTTGACGTGCGGGAGCGGAATGTCGATGTATCGTGTAAGTTTCCTAAAATTAATTTTTTTGTCATCATATCTTGAAGGATGAAATCCAATCAAGGGCGGTCAAGCCGATATTGCAGGTGAGGTTTCGGGAAAAATCCTGGATATTTTCCGGTGCGGCCAATTTTCAGCCAGCCATTTGCATAAACCCGGCGGCAGAAAGGCGGGCACTGGGTAACGGAAGCCGGCTCCCAGCCGGCCATAGACGCCCAATAGATTCATTCCAGGCCTGTAGGCAATTCCCGCCCTCCACCGTATCTTCGACTGCGCCAGGCCAGACTTTGCGGAGAAATAAATGATCAAGAATTTTCTAAGGCTCTGCCATCGGCAGATAGAGGAAATGCAGGAAGTGGCTGCAATGCAGCGGTGAAGTAACACGGCCGGGCAGAACGATATCGATTGCCGTTGACATTGGCGCTATCGCTTCGCGGTATGCCTATGAAGCATGAACATCCTTAAGCAAGCGGGATTGTCGTTCGGTTAACGAGAAAGCCCGCCGAAGCGGGCTTTCTTACTCTACAGTCAAACCAAAAGCTCAGAACTGGTTCATCGTGTTGTCTTTACCAGCTGCTTTGAGCGCCGCTTCGCCGCTGAAGTAATCCTTGTGGTCGTCGCCGATGTCCGAGCCGGACATGTTTTGATGTTTCACGCAGGCGATGCCCTGGCGGATTTCCTTGCGCTGCACGCCGGCCACGTAGCCCAGCATGCCCTGGTCGCCGAAGTATTCCTTGGCCAGGTTGTCGGTCGACAAGGCTGCCGTGTGGTAGGTCGGCAGGGTGATCAGGTGGTGGAAGATGCCGGCTTCGCGGGCCGAGTCGGCCTGGAAGGTGCGGATTTTCTCGTCGGCGGCGATCGCCAGTTCCGTCTGGTCGTATTCCACGCTCATCAGCTGGGCGCGGTCGTAGGCGGACACGTCCTTGCCTGCCGCTTTCATGCCGTCGAAGATTTGCTGGCGGAAGTTCAGGGTCCAGTTGAACGATGGGCTGTTGTTGTACACCAGCTTGGCGTTCGGGATGACCTTGCGGATTTCGCTGACCATGCCGCCGATTTGCGCGATATGCGGTTTTTCCGTTTCGATCCACAGCAGGTCCGCGCCGTTTTGCAAGGAGGTGATGCAGTCGAGCACGCAACGCTCTTCGCCGGAACCGGCGCGGAACTGGAACAGGTTGCTCGGCAGGCGTTTCGGACGCAGCAGCTTGCCTTCGCGCTTGATGATGACGTCGCCATTGCCCAGCGCATCGGCCGACACTTCTTCGCAGTCGAGGAAGGAGTTGTATTGGTCGCCCAGGTCGCCTGGCTCGTTGGTGACGGCGATCTGCTTGGTCAGGCCGGCGCCCAGCGAGTCCGTACGGGCGACGATGATGCCGTCGTCCACGCCCAATTCCAGGAAGGCGTAGCGGATGGCGCGGATCTTGGCCAGGAAGTCTTCGTGCGGTACCGTGACTTTACCGTCCTGGTGGCCGCATTGTTTCTCGTCGGACACCTGGTTTTCGATCTGGATGCAGCAGGCGCCCGCTTCGATGAACTGTTTCGCCAGCAAATAGGTGGCTTCGGCATTGCCGAAACCGGCATCGATGTCGGCGATGATGGGCACGACGTGGGTCACGTGGCCGTCGATCTTGGCTTGGATGGCTTGCTTGGCATCACCTTGGGCCGCGTCCAGCTGGCGGAACAGGCCGCCCAGTTCGCGGGCATCGGCCTGGCGCAGGAAGGTGTACAGCTCCTTGATCAAGGCGGAAACGGCGGTTTTCTCGTGCATCGACTGGTCCGGCAGCGGGCCGAACTCGGAGCGCAGGGCGGCAACCATCCAGCCGGACAGGTAGAGGTAGCGGCGGTCGGTGCTGTTGAAGTGCTTCTTGATCGAGATCATCTTCTGTTGACCGATGAAACCATGCCAGCAACCGAGCGACTGAGTGTACTTGGATGGGTCCGCATCGTAGGCGGCCATGTCGTTGCGCATGATCTTTGCCGTGTACTTGGCGATATCCAGGCCGGTCTTGAACTTGTTCTGCGCGCGCATGCGGGCGGCGGACTCGGGATTGATGGCGTTCCAGGCGCTACCTTGTTGGTCTTTCAAACCAGCAACAGCCTTGATGTCGTCTTGATATTGGGACATGTGAATCTCCTAAAAAGAAAAGCTATGTTTGAGAAAATCGCCGAGTGCGCCACAACGTCTTGTCGAAGCAAACTGCATGACTAAATAGTAGGCCGATTCGAGCCGATCTTCAAGTCTTATATAAGACATATAACTTAAATTTAATCGTTCTTTTTCAAAGACTTAATTATAATTTTTCAGGATGTGAAATGAATTTTCAAAAAGTGAGAGCATTAATGGATGAGTCTGCCGTTTGAAATCCCGCGATGTGAAACGCCTTTTCAGATTTTGGTGCAGCGCGACAAATCGGGGCAAAAAAAAGCCACCCGAAGGTGGCTTGGCTCGTTGCCGGCTGATTTAACGTCCCACCGTCTGCCGCTGGTCCTTGATGAACAGCGCCGTCAGCATGCCCACCACGCACACGCCGATCACGTAATAGGCGGGGCCCAGCACGTTGTTCTTCAGCATGAGGGTCACGACCACGGGTGTCAGGCCGCCGAAAATGGCGTACGACAAGTTGTAGGAAAACGACAGTCCCGAAAAGCGCACCTGGGCCGGAAACGCTTGCACGAGCACGTAGGGCACGGCGCCGACGACGCCGACGAACAGGCCCGTCATGGCGTACAGGGGCAGCAGCAGGTCGGGGCGGCTGCCGACGGTGGTGTAGAAAATGTAGGTACTGATGGCCAGCAGCACGGAACCGACGAAGATCACGCGCTTGCCGCCCAGGCGGTCGGCCAGCATGCCGGCGATGATGCAGCCGAAAGCCAGGCACAGGGTGGCCACGGTATTGGCGACCAGGGTGGTGCGCGGCGCGATGTGGTGGATCTTTTGCAGCAGGGCAGGCGTCATCAAAATGACGACGACGATGCCGGCTGACAGCATCCAGGTCAGCAGCATCGATACGACGACGGCGCCGCGGTGGGTGCGCAGCACGGATTTCAAGGGCATTTCCGTCGCCAGCGCCTTGCGCTGCTGCATTTCCGCAAACACGGGCGTTTCATGCAGCCAGCGGCGCAGATACATGGCGCCAAAGCCGAAGATGCCGCCCAGCAGGAACGGATAGCGCCAGGCGCCATCGGCGATTTCTTGCGGCGTGTAGACGGTATTCAAGCCCGTCGCCACGAGCGAGCCGAGCAGAATGCCCACCGTCAGGCCCGCCGTCAGCACGCCGCAGGCAAAACCCGTGAAACGGCTGGGCACGTGTTCGGAGACAAACACCCAGGCGCCCGGCACTTCGCCGCCCACGGCCGCACCCTGGAAGATGCGCATCAGGAGCAGCAGCAGCGGGGCGGCCAGGCCGATGGTGGCGTAGGTGGGCAGCAGACCGATCAGCAGTGTCGGCACGGCCATCATCAGGATGGACAGGGTGAACATGCGCTTGCGGCCCAGCAAGTCGCCGAAGTGGGCCATGACGATGCCGCCCAGGGGACGCACGACGTAGCCGGCGGCGAAAATGCCGAAGGTTTGCAGCAAGCGCAGCCATTCCGGCATTTCCGGCGGGAAGAACAACTGGCCGATGGCGTTGGCAAAGAAGACGAAGATGATGAAATCGTAGAATTCCAGCGCGCCACCGAGGGCGGCCAGCGACAGGGTTTTATAGTCTTGTTGGGTGAGGGGACGCGTTGCGGCGTTGCTTGCGGCGGTGTCGGAAGTAGGCATGTGTCTCGTTCTTGTGTGTTATCGGAGATTGCCGGATCTAGCATACGCATTTCCGCCGCGTGAGTAAATGCTGTGGCAGGCGCGCGCGTAGGGGGAGCCGCCTCAGCTGTGCTTAATACAACGCCGCTATCATCGGCGTTGACTTCATTGGAAAGGACACAGTATGCATATCATGATCGTGGGCGCCAGCCGGGGCCTGGGACGCGCGCTGGTGGACGGTTTGCTGGCTGACGGACATGCCGTCATCGGCGTATCGCGCCAGCAACCTGCCGACTTGCCTGCAGGCCAGGGGACGCAACTGCAATGGATCGCGGCGGACCTGGCGGCGCCGTCGGAGGCCGTCGAACGCATCGCGCGTGCAGCGCCCGCCGCGCTGGACGCCGTGATCTATAACCTGGGCGTGTGGGAAGAAAAAGCGTTCAGCGACGAGTATGCTTTTCTCGACGATGCGGACGATGCCATCGTCGACATGGTCAATACCAACATTACGGCGACGATATTACTGCTCAAGCGCCTGGTGCCGAGATTGCTGGCCAGCAGCAAGCCGCAACTGATACTCACGGGCTCGACGTCCGGTCTGCGCCAGAGCGGCCGCCCGGAAGTGACGTTCAGCGCGTCGAAATTCGCCCTGAACGGCATCGCCGATGCCTTGCGTGAAGGTTTCCGCGAACAGGGGCTGGCCGTGACGGCGCTGCAGCTGGGCTACTTGAATACCTACGACGGCTTGTCCGTGCCGCTGGCGGACGCCGCCGCGCGGGGCGAAGGCGAGCTGATACCCGTGCATGATGTCGTCGCCGTCGTGCGTATGCTGCTGAGCTTGTCGAATGCCTCGTTCGTGCGCGAACTGGTGATGCCGGCGCTGCGCGACGAGCGTTTCTGACTCTTAAGCGTCCTTGCCGTAGACCTCGGACCAGCCGAGATGCTCTTCCAGCCATTCGTCCACTTCCGAGCTATCCATGTGCATCAGGGCGGCGCCCAGCCGCAGCTTGCCCTTGGCCAGGGCCAGCACGGCGAACACGGATTCCAGCATGACGGGATCGAGCTGGCCCTGCAAGTCGCGCGCGGCGATGGCGGGCAGTTGCGCCCAGGCATCGCGGTAGCTGTCGGCCAGCCAGTCCGGCAGAGGCGGATTGTGCTGGCGGTGGCGCTCGATTTCAATCAGGGCGATGAGCGCATAGAAATCTTCCTCGCGCGACTCGGCGCCGCCCAACATGTGCACGAGCTGGGGCACGGCCGCATACGAGGCGACGCCCACGTCGCCCTGGTGGTGCAACTCTTCCCATAGCTCATGCCAGACGTCTTCGCCCGCCTGCATGGCCTTGAGCGCCTCGGCCACGTCGTAAGGTACGCGGTAGCCGCCTTCCAGGGTGGGCCAGAGGGGATCGTCGAGTGATAACAGCATGGTTTTCCTTGATGGGACAGCTCGGCTGAGCAAACGCGCACTATACAAGCACCCGGCGCACGCAGCGCGCATAGCCGTCAAACTCGCGCGCGTTCTGATAGGCGACGCCCGTGTCAAAATCCTTGCACCACGCTTCGTCCTCGATGTCGCCCAATTCGCTCGACCAGTGCCAGTTTGGCCGGAATACATCTTTCAGCGTCGCATACAGCAAGGTCTGCTCGCGTCGATCCGGCAAGCTGTGACCCAGGCTGGCAGCCCAGTCTGATGCGGCTTGCCATGGCTGGTACTCCAGCTCGCACTTTTCCGGCTGCAACAGCAGATGGTAATCGGGCGCGCCATCCTTGCCGAGGATCAGCCCGGCATAGCGTTCACCCTGCCGCAAACGGACGGGCGCGGCGGCCGATGGCGGCAGCGCCACCCGGCGCACGGCGCAGGCGCGGCCCGAGTAGGTCTTGCGAAAGTTGTACTGGGTGCCGTTATCGAAATCGTGGCTCCAGGCCATGCGGGGCAGGATGGCGTCCGCTTCCGACGACCAATACCAGGCGTCCGGGAAGACGTGGCGCAAGTTGGCGTGCAACAGGGCCAATTCGCTGCGCGTCGGCAGGCAGGCATCGCGTGCCGCGGCCCAGTCGAGCGCGGCTTGCCAGGGCAGGGCATCGGCTTCGCCGGGCAGCAGGAACAGCCGGTAGCCGGCGCCGCCAGCGTGGCCAGGCATGATGCCCGCGTAGCGCTCGCCGTCAATGGCGTCCTGGTGGTTATGGCTGGCGCGCATACGCAAACATATGTTGCACATACTCGGCCTTGCCAAGCGGCACGCCGTTGTGGCGCAGGATGTTATACGCCGTCACCAGGTGAAAATAGAACTGCGGCGTGGCCCAGTTGAGCGCGTATTCCTGGCCCGTCATGTCGAAGGTCAGGCCACCGGTCAGGGTGATCGACACTGGCTGCTGCGCGCCAGCGTCGATGGCTGCGCGGTCCGCCGAAGCGAGCATGGCCAGGGTGTCCTCGATCAGCGCCTTGGCTTGCGACATGTTGGCGGGCGTGGCGAGCAGGGGCAGCGCTTGCTGTGTCAGCCGACACACGGCTTCCTGCGCCTGGGCACACGTGAATTCCACCTGGCGCGCCAGGGTATGCATATCGGGCGCCAGCCGCGCGTCGAGCAGATTTTGGGGGTCGAAACCCAGCGTCTGGGCGCGTTCCTCGCCTTTATTTAACAGCGTCGTCAGGGAGCGCAGCATCTGTGCAAAGCAGGGGATGGTAATGGCGTAGACCGACATGCATATTCCTCAAGTAGTGATGTTGACAGGGAGTGGAAAGGCGCCCGGCCTTGACGGATGCCCCAGTACGCCAGGGCAATGGTCGAACCAGCCGTCGTCTTCTTCCTGTGCAATAAAGGCGGCGATCAGCGCCTGATGCGCTGGTGGCGTGGTGGCCAGCACGGTGTTGAAGCAGGTGATGGTCGAGGCGCTGGGCGTGCCGGCGCCGTTGGCGATACCGACGAGAAATTCTCCAGCCCAGTCGGGCAGGCTGGCGATCAGGCGCGGCAGTTCCTGTAGTAGTGCCGTGCAATACACTGTTTCACCGAAGCGCCAGGCGGCGCGGTTGGCCGTCTGATAGGCGCCGTAGTCGTGCTTGGCCTGCACGGATTGAAAAATGGCCAGTGCGTATTGCGCGCCTTCCGCGCCCGTCAGCGCATCGAGCATGGCGCAGTAGCGCTGGAAGCGCCGATGGGCCTCATCGGGCGGCGTGGCGGTATCGTCATCCTGGACGATGTTACCCACAATTAAAAGTTCGGCTTTCCAGAGTTCAAAGGCGTTTGGCATGGCTGTGACTGGCGAGAGTGGCGGCGGCCATGATTATGCCTCGCTCATTGGTGTTTCAGCGTGTTAATTGAACATGTTACAGTCCGCCACTGCCGCCAGCCTGGCGCAGCTTTGCCTGGATCAATGACCGATGCCCACCTGGACTTCCCCGCCACAACTCGTCGCCCTTGCCGCCTTTTATGCGCAGGCGCAAGCCCATCCGGAAATGCTCAGTGATGCTGTCTTCCTGGAAAATGTGAAAAACGCCCACTGGCCCACCAATTGCTGGAATTATGCGGAAGCATCGTTCGCCATCATCGCGCCCGCCTGCCTGCTGCGTCCGCATTTGACCGCCGAGCTGATCGCCTTGCCCATCGACGCCATGATCGCGGGCGGCCTGGAAGATGCGGGGCAAGTCATTGCGATTGGCCAGGCCTGCGCCACGCGCGACGCGCCGTATGTGGCGGTGAGCGAGGAGGGCAAGCGCTGGCTGACGCAGGTGTGGCCGACCTTGGGCGAGATGGCCGGGGCAGTGTTCCGAGCCAGGCTGCAAGCGGCCCTGGCCGATGAAGATTGATGTAAATATAAACTGAAAGGTGTACTCATGATTGCAGGAAATTTCTTCCCTCCCGACTATAAAACTTTTCCTTTCGAGCAAGGAGACCTGCTGCTTTCCCAAGACGAGGGCGGCAAGTTTTCTGTTTCCAAGGTGTTGAAGATAGATACAGTCGAGGTCAGCCGCGGCGAGGCGATTTACATGGGCGGCAAGGACATCGTGGCAACGGAGGACGATTCCCTGCTGATCATCGGCTGTGCATACGGCGAATACGAGTTCGACTCGGCCGAAGAGGCGCAGGCCGCTGCGCTGGATGGGAACTGGACGGTCAGGATAGGCCACGCTCCGAATCGCAGTCCGGGCGCGGCGGAGGGGCATTCATTGATAGGCCATGAAGCTGTTCATGAAAGCGAACTGGAGGGCTACCATCTGTGGAGGGACGCCTTTGAGGCGGGCAAGGCTGGCGTGTTTTGACTTCGGCGTGCCTGTTGTGCGGCGAATACTTCTTCTTGACCACGGAAACTGGTTTACGTTAGGGTATACGTAACTACTTACATATATCCTGCCCAACATGTCTTCCACCCTGCAAACCTACGGCTCCCTGATGCTGGCCAGCCGCCTGCGCCGTCTTTCCGATCAACTGTATGCCGGCGTCGATACCAGCTATCTTGCGGCCGGTGTCGAGCTGACGTCGCGCTGTTTCCCTTTGTTATTGCTGCTGCGCGACAATGGCCCGACGGCGATCACGGCCCTGGCCGCGCAGATCGGACAGACGCACCCTGTGGTGGTGCAGCTGGGGCGCAAGCTGCTCGATGCGGGCGTGGTGGCGGAGATGCCGGACGCCAAGGATGAACGGCGCCGCCTGCTGGCGCTGTCCGACGCCGGGCAAGCCTTGCTGCGCAACATGGTGCCCCTGTGGGACGATGTGCGCGCTGCCGTCGATGTGGTGTTCGAGCAGGGCGCGCCGCAGCTGATGGCCAGCCTGGACCGGGCCGAGGCGCGCCTGCAATCGCAGGGATTCGGCGAGACGATCGCCGCCTGCCGGCGCCAGCGCGAGCGGGCTGCCGTGGAGATCATCGATTATGTCGCGCAGTACGGAGCAGATTTCAAGCGCCTGAATATCGAATGGCTGGAACGCTATTTCTATGTCGAGGCGCTGGACGACAAGGTGCTGTCCGATCCGCAACGCTCGATCCTCGACGACGGCGGACAGATTTTTCTCGCGCGTTTGGACGGCAAGATCGTCGGCACTTGCGCTCTCATCCGCGCCGGCGATGGCAGTATCGAGCTGTCGAAGATGGCCGTCACGCCCGAATGCCAGGGCCTGGGCATCGCGCGCCGGCTGATCGAGCGGGCTTTCGACGCCTTCGAGGCCAGCGGTGCGCAACGACTGTTCCTGGAGTCGAACAGCAAGCTGGCGCCCGCCATCCACCTGTATGAAAGCAGCGGTTTTACCCACGTGGCGCGGCCCGCCGGCGACGCCCATTACCAGCGCGCCGACGTCTACATGGAGTGGCAGGGTAGGTAGCACACGCCAGGGCGCCACGCGACGCTCCCCATCGGGCGTCTCCCGCGTTACAATACGCGCACCCATAACGGAACCTAGGTTCCACTATTTCGAGACGCCGACGCCGCATGCCTTCCTTCCCGATGCCCTTCCCGCAGTTGATCGTTCCACCCGAGCCCACCCAGGCGCGCAGCAAGCTGGCCTTCGAGCGCCTGCTGCTGGTAGGGGAACAGTTGCTGGCGGAAAACCGTTTCGATGAAATCGGCGTGGCTGACCTGGCCAAGCTGGCGGAAACCTCGGTGGGCACGTTTTACCGTTTATTGGGCGACAAGGACACCCTGAGCCGCTTGCTGCTGCAGCGTTTTTTTTCCGACATGGTGGAAAAGGTCGAGACTCTGACGGAGCTGCGCCAGTGGGAAGGGCGCAGCCTGGAAGAGTTCATCCGCGCCATGGTGGCCATGTTCGTGGCCGTCAACATGGGCCGGCGCGGCGTGCTGCGCGCCTTGATCACCCGTTGCTCGCAGGATGCGCAATTCCGCGACAAGGTGCACCAGATCAACCATCTGATTTCGCAGCGCACGGTGGCCGTGCTGGCCAGCAAGTCGGCCAGCATCCGCCATCCGAATCCCACGCAGGCGATGATGGTGGTGCCGCCCGTGCTGCTGGGCATCCTGAACCAGCACGTGTTGTCGGGCTCGCTCTCCTTTTTATCGGCCGCGGCGCTGGAGGATGAGCTGGTGCGTGTTGCTTTAAATTACCTGACTTGAGATATTTAGCGATTTAACTTGAAATCGGAATTCGGATTCCGTATTATGTTTTCCAACAGCAGGAAAATATATTCCTGCACCTGAACACAAAGCATGTTCAACAGCAAGGAGACAGAATGCGGCGTCACACGACATCCGATGTTCCATTGCATTACCTCGACCTCGATCTGGGCACAGAGACAGGGAAGGGCGATCCCGTGTTTTTGTTGCACGGCCTCGGTTCCTGCGCTGAAGACTGGCGCCCGCAAATCGACGCCCTCAGTCTTTCGCATCGCCTCATCGTGCCCGACCTGCGCGGCCATGGCGCCAGTCCCGCGCCAAACGGCGACTGGCAGATCGGCGACTTCGCCAACGACCTCTTCAATCTGATGGACCAGCTAGACGTGCCGCGCGCGCACATCGTCGGCTTTTCCCTGGGCGGCATGGTGGGCCTGGAAATGGCCAACCGCGCCCCCGGCCGCGTGGCCAGCTTGTGCCTGATCAATTCCCAGCCATTCCAGGGCAGCAAGCCGGCTTCACTGCTGTTTGCCTACTGGCTGCGCCGCACGGTGATCGCCACCTTCGGCCTGAAAGCCATGGGCAAGATCATCGGCAAGAAACTGTTTCCCGATCCGGCTCAGCAAGCCCTCGTCGAGCGCTTTGCCACGCAGATGGCCGGCATGGACAAGCGCGCCTACCTGGCGGCGCTGGACGCCATTTTCCACTGGGATATCGACATTCATTTCCAGGCCCTGGCCATGCCCGTCTTCATCATGGCGGCGGACCAGGATTACACGCCCGTCGCCAGCAAGCGGGCCTTTGCCGCACAGTTTCAGCAGTGCGAGATCGAGATCATCGCGAACTCGCGCCACGCCACGCCTCTGGACCAGGCGCAGCGTGTGAATACCTTGTTGCAGTCCTTCCTTACTCTACATTCAAAATAAACAGGCCACTCGCCGCACGGGCCGAGGGCCGGAACACAGTCATCGCAGGGCAGGTGCTCGCATTGCGCGCGCGGGTACCGTTACGTCTTGCGATGCTGGAATCCGGCCGTCTTCCCTGGCGGTAAGCAAGCCTGACATTGGAGACGCTATGAAACTTGCTTTGAAATTGATGCCCGCCGCCCTTGCCGTTGCCGGTGCCTTCAGCTTTTCCACCCAGGCCCTGGCACAGGAGGCCGCCACGTCTGGCGCCGCCAGCGCCCAAAGCGCCAGCGAGGCCAGCGATGCGAAAGAACGCATGGAAACCGTGACGGTCTCTGCCCGCCGCCGCGAAGAGCGGCTGCAGGACGTACCGCTGGCCGTCACGGCGTTTTCCGCCAAGGCCCTGGAACGGGCGAATATCCAGAACCTGGCCGACCTGCAGGAGCGCGTGCCGAACCTGACCGTGTACGCCTCGCGCGGCACGAATACCACCCTGACGGCTTTCATTCGCGGCGTGGGCCAGGCCGACCCCGTCTGGGGCGTGGACCCGGGCGTGGGCATTTATTTCGACGATGTCTACATGGCCCGGCCGCAAGGCGCCCTGCTCGACGTGTTCGACGTGCAGCGCATCGAAGTGCTGCGCGGCCCGCAAGGCACCTTGTACGGCAAGAACACCATCGGCGGCGCCATCAAGTACATCTCGCGCCCATTGGCGAAGGAAAACGGCGCCTCGGCGGAAGTAGGCATCGGCAATTACAACCAGCGCAACTTCAAGGCCGCCTTCAACGTGGCCAACGAGAACGGCACCTGGCGCGCGCGCCTGGCGGCCGCCAAGCTGGACCGCGACGGTTTCGGCCGCAACACCTTCAATGGCGAACAGGTCAGCGACCAGGACAGCACGGCCGCGCGCCTGTCCGTCGGCTATTTTCCGCAGGACATCCCGCTCACCGTCGTACTGAGCCTGGACGCCACGGACGACAAATCGGGCGTGCGCGGTTTCCAGCGCATGGGCGTGAGCGCCTTCGATCCGCTCAAGCGGCCGGCCAGCACGGATGCCTATGACATCCAGAGCGGCATGCCGGGCAACAACTTCACGCACAACCGGGGCGGCTCGCTGGTGGCCAACTACACCTTGTCGAACGACTGGTCCGTGAAAGTGATCGGCGCCAAGCGGCGCAGCACGTCCGAGCAAACCATCGACTTCGACGGCTTGCCGCAGCCCATTGCCGACGTGTTCGGCGATTCGCGCGACGAGCAGAAGAGCCTGGAATTGCAGGCTTCCTACAGCGGCGACTACGGCGCCGGCGTGATCGGCCTGTACCGCTTCGAAGGCACGGCCGGCGGCGGCATCTACAACAACTTCCTGGGGCGCCAGTTCCAGGCCGCCGTCAGCACGGTGGAAACAGACAGCACGGCGCTGTACACGGACTGGACCTGGCCGCTGGGCAAGGTGTGGAGCATCAATGCGGGCTTGCGCCACACGCGCGAGGAAAAGCGCGCCATCGTGCTCAACCGTGCTTTCGCCGACGCGGGCTTTACGCGGCCTATCCAGACGGCGGCCGACTTCGACAAGTCCTTGTCGGTCAGCAATACCTCGCCGAAACTGTCCGTGCGCTACGAAGCGTCGAAGACGACGAATTTCTACAGCAACCTGTCGCGCGGCTTCAAGTCGGGCGGCTACAACGTGCGCGCCAACAACCTGGTCGTGCCCGATTCCGCGCGCCCGTACAAGGATGAAAAACTCGACGCGCTGGAAGTGGGCATGAAGTACGCGGCGCCGGACGATACGTTCGATGCCAACGTGGCCCTGTTTTACAACCGCTACAAGGATATCCAGTTGTCCGTCTTCACCAGCTATGTGCAGCCGGGCGGCTTGCCCGGTTTCTATGGCGACTTCACGAATGCGGGCAAGGCGACAGTCAAAGGCGCGGAGTTTGAATTCTCATGGCGGCCGAACCGCCAGTGGGAAGTCAACGGCTTCCTCGCCTTGCTTAATGCCAGCTATGACGAGTTCATGAGCGGCGGCAAGAACATCGCGGATACGCAAAAGTTCAGCAATACGCCTGCCCGGCAAGTGGGCTTGAACCTGACGCGCACGGACCGCGACGTGTTTGGCGGCGCCTTGCGCAGCATGGTCGGTTACGGCTACCGCAGCAAGGTGTATCCGACCACGGACTTGAGCGAAACCCTGGCGCAGGGCGGCTACAGCATCTGGACGGCTGGCGTCGTCTGGGAAGCGCCGAAGAACTGGACCTTCAGCCTGCATGGCAGCAACCTGGGCAATAAACGCTACCGCACGGATGGCTACAACATTCCCGCCGTGTTCATCCTCGACGGTTTCTATGGTCCGCCACGCCAGATCATCGCCAAGGCTGGCTACAAATTTTAAGAAGTTGTAGAAGTGCCGGCTTGACGGGCGTCAAGCCGGTTGGTTGTCGCTGTTTTCGTCGTGAATAATAATCAGGAGACTGGCATGGCACATCTGAATCAACAACTGCGTCATTTATTATCTGCACTGATCGCCGCCTGCGGCTTGCTGGCCGCGCTGCCGGCTGCTGCCGGGCAGTGGGATTTCGGCCTGTACGCGAGCCTGTGGGGTACACGTGAATACCAGGTCTGGCTACCGAGCAATTACAATCCGAACACGCCGCTGCCCGTCGTGTTGATGCTGCACGGCTGCGGTTCCGAGCCCAACAGCATGGCCGCCGTCAGCCGCTACAACCAGCTGGCCGACAGCGAAAACTTCATCGTTGTCTATCCGCGCCAGAACGCCACGGCCAACCCCATGCGCTGCTGGAATTTCATGCTGCCGCTGAACCAGGAGCGGGGTACGGGTGAACCGGCCGTGCTGATGGGCATCTTGAACAAGGTCAAGAATAAATATGCGGTGCAGGATAGCCGCGTGTATGTGACGGGTATCTCGGCCGGCGGCGCCATGGCCTCCATTATGGCCGCCTGTTATTCCGATGTGTTCGCCGCCGTGATGGTGCATTCTGGCGGCATGTACAAGGGCGCCATCGGCATGCTCACGGCCGCCGATTCGCTGTTCAACGGCAGTTCGTTCGACCCGAAAGTACGGGGCAAGGATGCCTGGCGCTGCTCCGGTTCGCCGCGCCGCCTGATGCCGACAATGGTGTTCCATGGCACCTCGGACATCGTCGTTAATCCCGTCAATGGCGAGCAAACCATCGAACAATTCCTGCAGACCAGCGATTATGGCGACGATGGCCTCGACAATGACAGCGTGCGCTACCGTGCCGACAGCATCGTGCGCCAGACGGTGCCGTACGGCCGCAGCTATTCCATCGACACGTATCTGCACAACGGCGCCGTCATCGCGCAAAAGTATACGGTGGAAGGCATGAACCACGCATGGAGCGGCGGTCCTCCCGGCTGGCCGTTCAGCGATGAGCTGGGTCCGGACGCCACCGTGATCAGCTGGAATTTCTTCAAGAATTACCAGCGCTGATGGGTTGAGAAACTTGCAGCTTGTACAATGGGGCGCAGCGATTGCGCCCCATTTTTTATGCCTGTGAAAGATGCCATGCCTGCTTGCCGCCTCCTGTCCTGTCTTGCCCTTGCGTTGCTGTCCGCTTGCGCCAGCTTCGGCCCGCCCGCGCCATCGGCCGCCTATGTGCAAGCGTTCGAGCGTGCCGCCCAGCAAGACAGCATGCGCAGCGAATGCGACTGGAGCGTGCGCTATGCGCCCGTCGCAGCAAAGGACGCCAGCGTGGCGCAATTGCAGGCCATCGCCACGGCGAGCCTGGCGGCCCTGCAGCTGGCGCCCGCCTGGACCTTGTCCATGCCCGGCAGCGAGGCGCACGCCTTTAGCGATTCGGAGCAAGACCGCGCCGGGTTGCAATTGCTGCTCAGCATAGTCTTGCCGGCCATGGAACGCTACCCGGCCGGCGTCTTCGCGCGCACGGGCTTGCGCCACGTCGTGCTGGTGAAGGACTTGAGCGTGGACGGCCAGCGCCGCCTGGCCATGCCGGCGCCGGAAATCGACAGCGTCGTCTACGCCGACAACCTGCTGGCCGCCCTGTGTCCATCGGGCATGGAGCTGCGCGTGCACCACGAGTATTACCACTTCATCGAATACCGTCTGTTCAACGATTTCTATTACCGCGATCCCGCCTGGCTGGCCTTGAACCCGCCCGGCACGGCCTACGGCCAGGGCGGCGCCACGGCCTACGGCAAGGGCTTCCAGAACCTGGGCCACCCGCAGCCAGGCCTCGTCAGCCTGTACGCGGCCTACGGCCCCGAGGAAGACAAGGCGGAAGTGTTCGGCTGGATGATGACGCCGGCGTATGCGCCGCGGCTGGAGCAGTGGAGCCTGGCGGATGCCGCGCTGGCGGCCAAGCGGCAAAGGTTGATGGAAGTGGTGGAAACCTTGTCGGGTTCTTACTAAATATCAAGTATTTCCCTGCCATCTCATGGCATTGTCGGTTCTCCAGCTTGATTGGATGCAAGGAGAACGCCATGGATGGTGACGAGTCGATATCGGGTGCCCAGCGTCCGCTCCGGCTGCGCCTGGGGGGATCGCCCAAGGTACCCGTCGATGTGCTCATACCGCAGCGTATCACCGGTGGCGAGGCCATCTGTGGCGGCATCGATTACCGCGTGCTGTGCGTCTCGACGCATGCCGACTTGCCGCTGAGTAGTTTGATTGCCTTGCCCGCTGCTATCGATATCGTCACCGACCAGGGGCAGCTACGCAGTATTTGCGGCATCGTCACGCAAGCGAGTGCCGGTGACAGCGATGGCGCGCTGGCCAGCTACCAACTGGTGCTGACGGACGCCTTCGCCATCATGGAAAAGCGCTGCAATACGCGCGTATTCCGGCGCCTGACGGATATCGAGATCGTCAAGACCCTGCTCGACGAATGGATACGCAGCAATACTGTGCTGGCGCACGCCTTTCAGTATGCGTTTGCCGATTTCTTCGAGTCGCAAACGTATCCGCAACGAGAGTTTGTCATGCAGCACAATGAATCCGATGCTGCCTTCGTGCGGCGATTGCTCAAGCGCAGCGGCGTTGCCTGGTTTTTTCGTGCTGAGGGAAGTACGGACGCGCATGCCGAGCCGGCGCATACCCTGGTGATGTTCAACCATGCCGACGGCTTGCGGAAAAACATGGCGGACACCGTGCGCTATCACGCTGACCGCGCCACGGAGCAGCGCGATACCCTGACGTCGTGGAGCGAAGTGCGCAAGCTGCAGGCGGGCAAGGTGACGCGCCATAGCTGGAATGAAGAGCACCCGCGCGCGCGGCCGTTCATGACTGCCGATGCCTTGGGGCGGGGGCAACAGTGCATGCATGGCAATGCTATTGCCGCCACCCTCGATGATTACCGCGTGCTGCCGCCGCGCGCGGGCAACGATCATGAAGCATTGTGCCAGCTGGGCATGCTGGCCATGCAGCAGCACGATTACGAGAGCCATTGCTTTCACGCCGAAGGCAGCGTGCGCGACCTGTGCCCGGGTGAATACTTCAGCCTGGCCGAGCACCCGGATATCGACGCCTTGCCAGCGGCCGAGCGCGATTTTGTTGTCACGTCGCTGCAGGTGGCTGCGCAGAATAATTTACCCAGGGAGCTGGCCGCCAGGGTGGCGCGTTTGTTCGCGCGCAACCGCTGGCTGGCCGATGACGTATCGCTGCCGCAGCGCGAACTGGCGGCGGTGGACGATGGCCCCTTGCGCATGCATATTGCACTGGCTGCCATACGACGCGGCGTGCCCATCGTTCCAGCCTACGACGCGCGCAT